>NZ_JAMYJR010000003.1 GCF_024137025.1 Paractinoplanes aksuensis | reverse complement strand
CGCACCGGATGATCTACCCGAACCGCGCGCCGTGGACGGCAACGGCGCAGCCGAGGATCAACCCCACGCACGCGAGACGGACACTTTCTGGGCCGCTAAGGCTTTGTCGGTGGATAGGGCGAAGTTTCGCGGCTCGCGCCCGGTGGGGTATTTGTCGGATTAGTGTTCGAGCCCATGGACCGTAGGACGTTGCTGGTGGCCGGTGGGGCGATCGCGGTGGCCGGGCTGACCGGGGCGCCCGCTCGCGCCGCGGCCCGTCGCCCGATATTCGAGTGGGCGCGGCCCGGGGGCTTCTTCTTTCCCGGCGAAGGTGTTCTGATCCCGCCGCCGCTGGCGATCTACGACGACCGCACCGCGTATGCCGACGCGTCGGCCAGCCTGCCCTTGCGCCCACGGCAGGCCGAGTCCTTGCGTGCGCACGCCGCCGAGGTACTCGGCGACCCGCGCAACTATGCGCGCGATCCCGATCAGCCGGTGCGTGACCGCCCGGTCGACGTCGTGAGCGTCCGGCTCGAGGACGGCACGTTCCTGAGCGCCGAACTCGAGGGCTGGGGCGACGCCTTCCCCGAGCCGATACGAGCGCTCGACCGGCATGTCCAGCAACTCCGCCGTACCGTGCTGGCCGGCGGCGAACCTTGGCGCCCCAACGCGATCCGGCTCGCCGTCGTCCACCTCGACCACGAGCCGGCACCCGCCGCGCCGTGGCCCGCAGGGCTTCCTTTCCCCATCCCGACCCGCCCCGACACCGCGCCGTCCCGGCCGCCGCAGGCCCGCCCGAGCGCACCCGACACCGGACGATCCCGGCCACAGCAGGGCCACCCGAGCGCATCGGACACCGCACCATCCCGGCCTCCGCAGGCCGGCCCGAGCACACGCGACACCGCACCATCCCGGCTGCTGCAAGGCGGCCTGGGCACATCCCACACCGCACCGCCCCGACTGCCAAAGGGCCATACGAGCGCGCCCGACACCCCCCGACTACCGACGGGCCACCCGAGCGCACCCGACACCGCGCCGAACCGGCCGCCGCATCCCCGGTTGAGCGCACCCGGCGCCTCGGTCCTCGGGCGGCCCAGGCCTGGGGCGGGCGAGCTCTACGCCGAGGCCGACTTGCGCGGGCGCGCTGCTCAACTGGCTCGGCGCGTACTGCCGGACGGGGTTGGTGTTTGGCCGGCCTATCGGGTTTCAGCGGGAGTGTTCGTGCGGCCGAGCTGGCGTCACCTGCTCCCCCACGAGTTGTAGGGCTCGGCGGGCGTGGATCTGCTGGGTCGTCGTGATGCGTTCGGCGCGGCCGCGGCCGAGGAAGCTGACCAGCCAGTGCAGCAAAGTCGTCACCTTGTTCTTGAAGCCGACCAGGTAGAACAGGTGCACGCCGAGCCAGCCCAGCCAGCCCAGCAGTCCGCTCAGGTGCAGCGGTCCCATGTCGGCGACGGCCGAGAAGCGTGAGATCGTCGCCATGTTGCCCTTGTCGAAGTACTTGAACGGCTTGCCCGCGGGCTTGCCGGCCAGCCGCCGGGCGATGGTCCGGGCCGCGTAGGTGCCGCCCTGCATCGCCACCTGGGCCACGCCGGGCAAGCCGGTGGCGGCCAGGTCGCCGACCACGAAGATCTCGGGGTGGCCGGGCACGGTCAGGTCGGGCTCGACCCGGATGCGACCCGCGCGGTCGGTGGGCGCTCCGGTGGCGGCGGCGATCCGGCCGGCCAGGGCGGGCGCGGCCACGCCGGCGGCCCAGAACTTCGTCCGGGCCTCGATGCGTTCCTCGCCCTCGGCGGTCTCCATCTTCACCCCGTACGCATCGACGTCGGTGACCCGCGTGCCGAGCCGGACTTCGACGCCCAGCCGGCGCAGTTGCTTCTCGGCCGCGGCCGACAGCTTCGGGTCGAAGGCGGGCAGCACCCGGTCGACGGCGTCGACGAGGACGATCCGGGTCGTGCCGAGGTCGGCCCGCCGGTACTGGCCCTCGAGCGTGCGGTGGGCCAGCTCGGCGATCTGCCCGGCCAGCTCGACCCCGGTCGGGCCCGCTCCGACCAGCACGAACGTCAGCCACTGGCGGCGCCGTTCGGTGTCGTCCTCGAGCTCGGCCATCTCGAACGCGTGGAAGATCCGGCTGCGCATCTCGAGCGCGTCGTCGATGTTCTTGAGCGCGGGGGCGTGCTCGGCGAACTCCTCGTGCCCGAAATACGAGTTGCTGGCACCGGCCGCGACGATCAACGAGTCGTACGGGACGAGTCTTTCCCGCCCGTCGGGCGAGTCGACCACGACGTGGCGGGCCTCGACGTCGACGTCGGTGACCCAGCCGAGGCGGATGTCACGCCCCGGCAGGATCTCGCGGATCGGGGGCGCCACCTCACCCTCGCTCAGGATGCCGGTCGCCACCTGATACAGCAGCGGCTCAAAGAGGTGATAGGTGGTGCCGTTGACGATCGTGACCTGGGCCGGGACCTTGCTCAGCGCCTTGGCCGCGAACAGACCGCCGAAGCCGGCGCCGACAATTACTACGCGGTGGTTGTTCATACTCCCGGGACGAGCGGCCGCCACCCGCTGTGACGGGGTGCAAGCCGGATCACAACTCTGGGCCGGGAACCGGCGGAGAGTAGGGACGAAGCCACGCCCGGTACGGTACTGTCCGTGCCCGGCGCTCGCGTGGGAACGGTGGGTTATGCTGTCGCGCGCCGATCACGTCAGATCCACACTGGACACTGGGGTCCACCGAGGTGAGGATGATCAGCGTGGCTGAAGACGTGTCCAGGCTGGACACCAACGTTCCGGAGACCGCCCGGATCTGGAACTACCTGCTCGGTGGCACCGACAACTTCGCGGCCGACCGGGCCGTGGGCGATCAGATCATGGCCACCCTGCCCCAGCTGGCCGACAACGCCCGGCTCTCCCGGGCCTACCTCACCCGGGCCGTCCGCTTCCTCGTGGTCGAGGCCGGCGTACGCCAATTCCTCGACATCGGCACCGGGCTGCCCACTGCCGACAACACCCACCAGGTGGCCCAGGCCGCCGCGCCCGACGCCCGCGTCGTCTACGTCGACAACGACCCGCTCGTGCTGGCCCACGCCCGCGAGCTGCTGACCAGCACGCCCGAGGGCGCGACCGACTACGTCCACGAGGACCTGCGCGATCCCGAGGCGATCCTGCGCGCGGCTGGACGCACCCTCGACCTCGCCCGGCCCGTCGCGCTGACCTTGATGGGCGTACTCGGGCATATCGAGAGCGACGACACCGCCCGCTCCATCCTGGTCCGGCTGCTGCGCGACCTGCCCGCCGGCAGCTACCTGGCGATGTACGACGGCGCCGACACCGACCCGGCCACGCTCGAGGCGACCCGCATCTGGAACGTCTCGGCCAACCCGAAATACCATCTGCGCAGTCCGGAGCGGATCGCTCATCTGTTCGAAGGGCTCGAACTCATCCATCCGGGGGTGGTCCCGGTCACCCGTTGGCGATCTGATGGGCCGGAGATCTCCCAGTACTGCGCTGTCGGCCGCAAGCCGTAGCGGACTCGGACACCATTTTGATAAGCAGGTCATCATGATCGGGCGTGGGGACAGCGGCGGCTCGACCGTCCGCCGGTTGCAGCTGGGCGCGCGCCTGCGCGAGCTGCGCCTCGCCGCCAACGTGAGCCGCGAGGCGGCCGGCTACCGCATCCGCGCGTCCGAATCCAAGATCAGCCGGATGGAGCTGGGCCGCGTCGGTTTCAAGGCCCGCGACGTGACCGACCTGCTGGTCCTCTACGGCGTCGACGACCCCGAGGAACACGACCGCCTGCTCGAACTGACCAAGGCGGCCAACTCGCCGAGCT
Organism: Paractinoplanes aksuensis; assembly: GCF_024137025.1. Classification (GTDB taxonomy): domain Bacteria; phylum Actinomycetota; class Actinomycetes; order Mycobacteriales; family Micromonosporaceae; genus Actinoplanes; species Actinoplanes aksuensis. The sequence continues at coordinate 589,116 of NZ_JAMYJR010000003.1, read as the reverse complement.
GGTGGCACTCGTACGGTGATGTGCTCGAAAGCTGGTTCCACAGTTATCTTGACCTCGAGCAGGCCGCCGAGCTCATTCGTACGTACGAAATTCAGTTCGTTCCGGGCCTTTTGCAGACCGAGGCGTACGCGAGCGCGGTGATCCGCCTCGGGCACAACAACCCGGGCAAGAACGAGGTCGAGCGGCTGGCCAAACTGCGGATGGCCCGCAAACAGATGCTGGCCCGGCCCGACTCCCCGACGTTCTGGGCCGTGCTCGACGAGGCAGTGCTGCGGCGGTTGATCGGCGGGCGCGACGTCCTCCGCGACCAGATCCTCGCGCTGATCGAGGCCTGCGACAATCCCAACGTACGCCTGCAGGTGATTCCCTTCGACTCCGGCGGTCACGCGGCGGCGGGCGGCGCGTTCAGCATCCTGCGGTTCCCGCACGAGGAACTCGACGACGTGGTCTACATCGAGCACCTTACGAGCGCCCTCTACCTGGACAAACGCGAGGACGTGGACGACTACGCGGCCGCCTTCGGCCGGCTCATCATCGAGGCCGCCCCGCCCGCCCGCACCCCCGACATCCTCAAGGCCGTGCTGGTCGACCTGGAGCACCGCTAAATATCCACAATGGGTGGTTGTGCAGACCCGGGTGCAGCGGATAGAAACTTCCCCATGACGGACCAAGAGGCCCCCGCCGAGTTGCAGCCGGACGTGCCGCACGCGGCGCGCATGTGGAACTACTGGATGGGCGGCAAGGACAACTTCGCCGCCGACCGTGCCGCCGGCGACGGTGTGGCCCAGGTGTATCCCGAGATCGTGGCGATGGCGCGCCAGTCGCGCAAGTTCCTGATCCGGGTGGTCCGCCATCTGGCCGCCGAGGCCGGCATCACCCAGTTCCTCGACATCGGCACCGGCCTGCCCACCATGCAGAACACGCACGAGGTGGCCCAGGGCATCAACCCCGAGTCCAAGATCGTGTACGTCGACAACGACCCGATGGTGCTGGCCTACGCCCGGGCGCTGCTGGTCGGCACGACCAGCGAGGGCGTGACGACGTACGTGCACGCCGACTATCACGAGCCCGAGAAGATCCTCGAGGGCGCCGAGGCCGCGCTCGACTTCACCCAGCCGATCGCGGTCATGTTCATGGGCGTCATGGGCTACGAGCCCGACATGAAGGTCATCCGCTCGATCGTCGACACGGTGATGGCGAAGGTTCCGTCGGGCAGCTACCTGGTCTTCTGGGACGGCACCGACACGTCCGAGGCGGTCGTCGAGGGCGCGGCCAAGCTGGCCGAGATGGGCGGGGTGCCGTACATCCTGCGCAGCCCCGAGGAGCTGGCCACGGTGTTCGAGGGGCTGGAGCTGGTCGAGCCCGGGCTGACCCAGATCAGCTCGTGGCGCCCCGACGGCGACGGCATCGAGACCATCGAGGCGTACGGCGCGGTCGGCCGCAAGCCGTAAGCCGGTCTTCCCGGGCAGGCCGCGTGTGTGCGGCCTGCCCGTTTGCATGTGCCCGCCGCGCCGCCTGCCGCCCTCGCCGCCGCGCCGCCCTCACCGCCGCGCGCTGCCTTTACCCCGCGCCGCCTTTACGGCCAGGACTCCGAAGGCGTTGGCGGACCAGTGGATGGCGAACGGGATCAGCAGGCTGCCGCCGGCCTGGGTCAGGATGGAGAGCAGGGCGCCGGCCAGGGCGGTGAAGACGACTGTGCCGACGACTACGGGCAGGCGCTCCCGGTGGGGCGGGATGTGCCACAGGCCGAACAGCGCGGCGGTCACGACCGTGGCCCAGGGCGGGCCGGTGTTCTGGGCCAGCGCGGCCCACAGGACGGCGCGGAAGGCGACCTCTTCGAACGTCACCGTGGCCAGTGGGATGTCCAGCAGGGCGGCCCGCCAGGGGTGGGGTGCGGGCGTCGCCTGGGCGAGTTGGCGCCGGATGCGAGGGATCAGCAGCGCCACGACGTAGATGACGGCCAGTGCGAAGACGCCCGTCATTGCGTACGAAAAAGAAGTTGAAGTGGGTCGGCCGAGACCAAGATCGGCCCAGGGCAGGCCGGCGGCCCCCGCGATCAGCAGCAGCGCGGCCGCCGCGAGCGGACCGGTGAACGGTTGGGCGGCGCTCTGACCTCGGTAGTTCCAGACGCGCACGCAGATCATCACGAGTAACACGACGGCCGTCAGCATGATCGCAAGATCTCCCCCATTACTGCCATGAACGTCGGCGGGCGGGGTGCGGGGTGGGCTTGTCCCCAATGATTCAGTTCGACCGCTTGACCCGCACCCCCGACTGAGGAGTCCCATCGTGCGCACCCCCTCTCGTATCCCCGCCGCCGCTGCTGTGCTGGCCGGCCTGCTGCTGACGTCGGCCTGCGCCAACGGCGAGGACAAAGCGGGAGCAGGCGCCGCTCCGACCTCGGGCACTCCCTCGGCCGAGCCGACCACGGCGGCCTCGTCGCCTGCCGCCTCGCCGTCCGCCTCCGCGACGACTTCACCCAAGCCCGCGCCGACGTCGACCCGCCCGACCTCGTCCGGCGGTGGCGGTGGGGGCGGTGGCGTGTTCAGCGGCACTCGCCAGGTCTACCTGCTGCCGAAGAACAGCGAGGCCACGCTGGGCGTCGTCCAGGGCGGCAAGATCGGCCTCTCGGAGAAGTTCGGCGACGGCGAACTGTTCGTGCTGACGGCCACCCGCAAGGGCGGCGACGTGTACTGGATCCAGACGGCCAAGCTCCGCAGCGGCGGCGAGGCGTACTGCCTGTCGGCCAAGCTCGGCTCGGGCGGGCGGCCGGCCGCGGTGAAGACCACGGCCTGCGACGCCTCGGCCGCGGACCAGCTGTTCCGCTTCCGCAAGACCGGCGAGTCGAACGGCAAGCCCACCTACACGATCCGCACCGGCAAGGACACCTACATCATCCAGGACCCGACCGGCGAGATCGCCGGCACGGGCACCGGCGTGGCCGCCGTCCAGATCGGCGAGGGCACCCCCGACATCGACACCCCCTTCGTCATCGCCGACAAGGGCAAGGCCTCCATGCCCGCCCTGGACTGACGCAGTCCTGCCGGCGGGCGGCATTCCATCCGTGAGGGAAGGTTCGCGGCTGATGACTGTCGAGATCGTCTTCGAGACGCATGCGCTGACCGAGGACAACGAGAACGGATTCGCCACCGGATGGCTACCCGGTCGCCTCAGTGAGCGCGGCCGGGCCAACGCCGCCAACATGGGCCGCCGGCGCCGGCACGACGGCATCGCCGCAGTGTTCAGTTCCGACCTGCGCCGATCCGTCGAAACCGCGCAGATCGCCTTCGGCAACAGCCAAATCCCGATCCTGTACGACTGGCGCCTGCGCGAGTGCGACTTCGGCGCCCACAACGGAAGCCCGTCCGTCGACGTCGGCCGCGACCGCCTGACCTATTGCGACGTGCCGTACCCCGGCGGCGGCGAAAGCCACAGCCAGGCCATAGCCCGCGTCGCCCGCGCCCTTCCCGACCTGTACACCCGCTGGTCGGGCCGCCGCATCATGCTCATCGGCCACCTGGCTACCTATCGAGCCCTCGAACAGGCAGCCCACGGCGGCACCGTCCACGAGCTGGTCGCCGCTACCTTCGAGTGGCGCCCCCACGGCTGGGAATACCGCCTGCCCTGACCCAGGCCGATCGAGCCCGGCTCCTCTCGTCGCGGCTCCCGCGGCGGTGCACCAGCCACATCACGCCCGGCCCGCTCGACGCCGGCCCGCCTCCACGCTGCCCGCCTGCGCGTCACCCAACCGCACACAGCAGTAACGGTGGCCCGCTCGACGTCGACCCGGCACCACAGCGCCCGCCCACGCGTCACCCAACCGCACACAGCGGTGGCGGTTGCCCGCTCTACGTCGACCCGGCAGTACGGCGCCCGCCCACGCGTCACCCGGGGCCGCACGCAGCGGTGGCGGTGGGCGGTTTACAGCGGTTGGCGGCGTAGGACCAGGGTGGCGAAGCCCAGGGCGCCGCGGTAGCCGCGTAGCCATTGGGTGCGGTGGTCGTTGGCCAGGCGGGTGGCGTCGGGGGCGTCGGGGTGGCCGGGGTTCTCGATGGCCCATTCGAGCAGGGAACCGGTCCAGGACCACTCGTAGTCGTCCCACTCGGCGGCGTCGCTGACGTGGGCGTAGACCGGGTGCCAGCCGGATTCGGCCGCTGTGTCGATCAGGGTGGGGAGGTCGGTGAAGTCGGTGGGCTTGGCGTCCAGGGCATTGAGGGCCTGCGGGGTCGGGGGTGTCTCCCAGAACCCGTCGCCGACGATCAGGACGCCGTGGGGGTTCACGTGGCGGCCGGCCAGTTCGAGAGTTTCGGTGAAGCCGCCGAAGGCGTGGGTGGCGCCTACGCACAGCACCAGGTCGTAGTCGCCGTCAGGCACGTAGGTGCGCGCGTCGCGCTCGTGCAGGGTGATGCGGTCGGAGAGTTCGCGCATGGCTGCTGCCGCTTCGGCGCGTTCCAGGGCGTGCGCGCTCAGGTCGACGCCGTCGGCGTGCCCGTCGGGATAGTGGGCCAGCGCTTGCAGGGCCCACGCCGCTTGTCCACAGCCCAGATCGAGGATGCGTGCGGCCGGTCCACGGCCGGCGCGGCGCAGCAACTTGTTCACATTGACGCCCGCGACGGGGGCGGCGATGGGGTGATGGGTGTGGGCTAGGGCGCTGGCACGTTGTCGATCCACGTGGCCCAGTCAACACGAAAACTATATTTACGAACGGTCGGTCATTTTGTATGGTCGCTCGTATGGGACCGGATGGCAGGCTGTTGCGGGGCGAGCGCACCCGTGTCGCTGTGCTCGATCAGGCGCTGCAACTGGCCACGACGGCCGGCCTCGACGGGTTGTCGCTCAGTCAGGTGGCCGATTCGCTGGGGGTCAGCAAGTCGGGCCTGTTCGCGCACTGGCGCTCCAAGGAAGACTTGCAACTGGCCGTCATCGCGCACGCCCGCGCCCAGTGGACCGAGCTGGTCATCAGCCCGGCCCTCGAAGAGCCCCGCGGTCTGCGGCGGTTGTGGGCTGTGCACAACCTGCGGCTCAACTTCTACGAGGCCGAGATCCTGCCCGGCGGCTGCTTCTTCGCCAACGCGCACTTCGAGTTCAACGCCCGCACGGGCGCGGTGCGCGACCGCCTGACCGTGGAACTCAAGGACTGGATGGGCTTCCTGACCAGCCTGGCCGCCGACGCCGTCGCGCTGGGCGAGCTCGAGGCCGGCACCGATCCGGCCGACATCGCGTACCAGACGGAATCGGTCGGGGTCTGCGCCGTCGTGCAGGCGCCGGTGCTGGGGGCGGCGGCCACGTACCGCCACGCCCGGCGAGCTTTGTTCGACCACCTGCGGGCCGTTACCACCGACCCGACGATTCTTCCGGAGCCGACATGACAACCGCTGTCCACACGTACGGTGCCGTCGTTCCCCAGGCTGTGCACTTCGACGACCTCGACGCGATGGGCATCCTGCACAACAGCCGCTACGCCGTCCTGGTCGAAAGGGCCACCGTCGTCTGGTGGGCCGAACACGGCGTCTCGTTCACCGGCGGCCGCCCGACCACCCCCGACGCGTTCAACGTGGTGCGCGAATACCAGATCACGTTCCACACCCCGATCCGCGGCACCGGCGAGATCGACATCCGCTTCTGGCTCAACCACCTGGGCACCACCAGCGCCGAATACGGCTTCCAGGTCACCTCGGCCGACGCCCGGACCGTCCACGCCGAGGGCCGCCGCATCAACGTCCGCCTCGACCCCACCACGATGCGCCCCGCCCCCTGGACCCCCGAGGGCCGCGCCATCGCCGCCACCCTCCAACGCCCCTGAACCAGTCGAGCGCGAACCCGGCCGGTCCGGCACCGGCCACGACCGCCGCCACCCAGCCGGCCGCCACCGACTACCAGCCCGACCGGCACGGAGTGGTCAAACTGCATTTCCACACATTCGGCGGACTACGGGCCACCGCCGAGTGGATCAATGACGTCCGCGCCGGGCCGCCGGCGGCGAACACCTGAGCCGAGGCCGAAAGGCGACGGTCCCGCGGTCACAACTTGCGGTACAGTCCGGAAGTTGCGAGATCGAGCGGTAGGGGACATCGATGACGAGCGCCGAGACGAGCACGCTGGGCGAGACCGAGGCCACCACCGTGAGCCGGGGCATCCGGAATCCGGTGCTGGCCGGCTTTCACCCGGACCCGTCGATCGTGCGGGTCGGCGCCGACTACTACATCGCGACCTCGACGTTCGAGTGGTATCCCGGCGTTCGCCTCCATCACTCGACCAACCTCGTCGACTGGACGCCGCTCGGGGGCGCGCTCAACGACAAGCGTTTGCTCGACCTGACCGGCACCGGCGACTCGAACGGCGTGTGGGCGCCCAATCTCTCGTATGCCCACGGCGAGTTCCACCTGCTCTATTCCGACGTCGCGACGTTCGCCGGCGGGTACTGGGATCCGCAGAACTTCCTGGTCACCGGGCCCACACCGACGGGGCCGTGGTCCGAGCCGGTCGTGCTGCACGGGCGCGGGTTCGACGCGTCGCTCTTCCACGACGACGACGGCACCACCTGGATGTTGTCGATGGTGGCCGACTGGCGTCCGGGCCGGAACCGCTTCGCCGGCATCTCTGTCCAGCAATACGACCGTACGACAAAGCAGTTGACCGGCCCGGAGCATTTGATCTTCACCGGCACCGCGGCCGCCGTCACCGAAGCGCCCAACCTGTACCGCAAGGACGGCTGGTACTACCTGGTCACGGCCGAGGGCGGCACCAGCTGGGAGCACCAGGTGACCGTGGCCCGGTCGAGTCACGTCCTCGGCCCCTACCTGGCCGACCCGGCCGGCCCGCTGCTCACGTCGGCCGGGCACCCGGATCTGACCCTGCAGAAGGCCGGCCACGGCAGCCTGGTCGAGACGCCCGGCGGCCAGTGTTACCTGGCCCACCTGGTCGGCCGCCCCTGCACGCCGCTGGGCCGCTGCGTGCTCGGCCGCGAGTCGGCGATCCAGGAGGTCACCTGGACCGATGACGGCTGGCCCCGCATCGCCGACGGCCGGCCCGCCGACACTGTGCCCGCCCCGCTCGGCGTCGAGGTGCCGGCCGACGCGCCGGTCTCGTCCGAGCAGGTCGAGGACGACGACTTCACCGCAGCAACGCTGGGTGTGAACTGGTCGACGCTGCGCCGCCCGGCCACGCCCGACTGGGTCTCGCTGACCGAGCGCCCGTCGCACCTGCGCATCCACGGCGGCCGCTCGCCGATGGGCCGCCACCAGCCCAGCCTGGTCGCTCGCCGCGTCGTCGCCACCGACTGCGAGTTCGCGGCGACCATGGAGTTCGCGCCCCGCAACTTCCGTCAGCTGGCCGGTATCACCGCTTACTACAACTCCCGCAACTGGTACTTCCTGCACATCACCGCCGACGACGACGGCCTCCCGGTCCTCGACCTGCTCGCCTGCGACAGCGGCCGGGTCAGCGTCGTCCCCGGCGTCCGCACGCCCGCCCCGGCCGGCCCGGTCCGCCTCCGCCTACGCTTCGCCGGTCCCAAGCTCTCTTTTTCGTACGAGTTCCCGGGCGAAACTGGGAAGGCCGTCCGGCTGCCCGCAGGCCCGGACCTCGACGCGACCACCCTCTCCGACGAGTACGCGGCCCAGGTCGTCAACGGCGAGCCCGCCGCCTGGGGCTTCACCGGCGCCTTCGTCGGCCTGTGGGCGCAAGACCTCGGCCGCGAAGGCTCCTACGCCGATTTCGACCGGGCGACCTACACGACCGTCAGCCCCGCCACTGCCTGAGGAAGCCGTCGGCCACCGACTCGGCCCGCCGGCTCACGTCCTCCTGGGTGAGGTTGTCCCGGGCCCAGCGCATGCCCAGCTGAGCCAGGGTGTCGGCCCCCTCGTTGAGGACGTCCCCCGAATGCCCGCGAACCGTCTCGACGGTCAACCGCGACGGATTGGCGACCACCAGATTGCGCAACTTCTCGAGCGTCGACACCGATCGGTTGCTGCCGATGTAGCCCGCCGGCATCCGGTGGCGACCGGCCTTCCACTCGTCGAGAATCGCCGCCGCGTTCCGGCTGTCGGTGACGACCGTGACCGCACGTCCGGCCAGCTCACCCCGGACCGCGTGCCACACCGCGCGCAGCTCGGTCACTGTGGTGACCTCCGACCCCGCGTTCGCCGCGAACTGCGGATACCGCCCGCAGCCATAGCTCCCACCGGTGGAGAGAAACCCCCACCCGGTGAGCCAGCCCCGCCGGCTCACGATCTGCCGCCGCGACACCGACCCGTCGGTGTAGACGGTCAACGGCCCACCACCGGCCGCCCGCCCCACGTGCCCCGTGACCGAAGCCGAACGATGGTGGCGCGGCAACCGGCGGGCGTCGGAGCCGGACCGGGCGAGTTCCTGGTTCACGCGTCCCTCCTCCGTCGCCGCAGCTAGAGGTTCCCTCCGTACGGGTCGCCAGGAACATCCCACCTTCGGGTCGAGCCCCCGTCCGGGGCGGCACGATTCGCGACCGGCCGTCGAGCGTCAATCAGGATCGGTATCCGGCTTCAGCGGCGGGGCACCGAGGCGCGATGTCCCAGCGGCAAGAACGACGACGACGGGCGTCGTCCGGTACCGGCGCGCCGTCGATGATCTCGGTCATCCGGCGTACGGTCGGGTCGCCCTCGTCGGCGACGTAGTCGTGCTCCCGCGTGCCGTCCGGGCCGTCGCGGAAGCCGAGGCCGCGCAGCACCGGTGTCGCCGCCGCGAGGCTTCGTGCCGGAGTAGAGCGCGGCGAACCCGACCGGCATGAGCACGCCGAGCGTGAGCGTGTACATCGGCAGCACGGCCAGGTTGCGCCGCAGAACGCCCCGGTTGCGCGCGGCCAGCACGCCGGTGAGCGTGTGCGGGTACAGGAACAGCGCCACCGCCGACCCGAGGGCCAGCGTCACCAGAAACGGCAGCCGTCTCAGCTGGGCAACGTGAACTGCCGGAGTTCGTGCAGGCCGCCGGTCGGGACGGGTACCACCCGCAGGTCGCGTTCGGTCAGCCAGGCCAGCTCGGCGGGACCGGTCACCGAGCGGCGGGCCAGCACCGTGCCGTCCTCGGTGCTCAGCACGGCGACGTGGTGCGACCGGTCGGCCTTCTGGTAGCTGACCCCGACCCGGCCGGTGTTCGGCGAGAGCCGCAGGCTGGTGACTTTGTCGCAGCCCAGGGCGGTCAGCGGCAGATCGCGCAGGCCTTGCGGCGGCGCGAGGGAGACCAGCTCCGGGCGGCACGAGCGCCTCGCGTCGGCCAGCACCAGGCGCTCGGGCGTCAGGTCGGCCGCGTCGAGGTCGCCGGCCGGGTCGTCGCCGGGCAGGCTGAGCATGTCCGATGAGATGACCAGCCGTTCGAGGCCACCGGCCAGGTCGTGGGCGTAAAGACCGTACGGCCGCCACAGGTACGCCGTAGTGGCGTCGGCCCCGGCCAGCGTCACCGGTCCGCCGGCCCCGGGGACCGCACGCTGCTGCCGGTCGCCGCCGGAGGGCTGGACAGTGAGCAGTTCGTCGGGGCCGAGCGCGACGAGCCCGCCGTCGGGGAGCTCGAACACGTCACCCACGACCGGGTGCGTGACCAGCCGGCCGTCGGGCAACAGCTCGCCGACCGGCGTGGCGGGGCCGAGCCGGACCGGCGACGACGCCCCGGCCACGTACTCCCCGTCGGCGTGGGACAGCAGCAGCCGCTGCCCGGATTCGGCCGGAGCGTCCGGCTGGTGGATCGGAGTGGCGTCCGTACGGTTGTGCAGCACGAGACCGCCGCCGACCAGGCCGGCCAGCACAGTGAACGCGCCGGCCGTGGCGGCCACGGCCCGGCGACGGGCGCGGCGGCGAGCCCGGCGGTAGACGTCGGGCAGCTCACCGGCGTACCCCTGGGTGGTCTCGGCCGCGGTGCGGACGGCCAGGTCGATGTCGCGGGGGATCTGGTCCATGCTCACTCCTCGGAGCTCAGCTGGGTGCGGAGGACGGTCAGACCGCGGGACAGGCGGCTCTTGACCGTGCCCTCGCTCAGCCCGAGGGCCTCGGCCGTCTCGGCGGTGGACAGGTCGAGCAGGATGCGGCACGTGATGACGGCCCGTTGCGGCAGCGGCAGCTCGGCCAGCACGAGCAGCGCGCCGGTCGGCGTGGCGTCGGACACCGGATGGTCGGCCTCGACGGCCGGCGGATGCTCGCGCCGCTTCTTGCGCCACCAGGACGTGGCCCAGTTCAGGCCGACCCGGAACACCCAGCCCGCCGGGTTGTCGAGCGTGCCCACCACGGCCCACTTCGCGTAGGCCCGGGCCATCGCCTCGTCGACCGCCTCGTGGGCGAGGTCGTCCTGCCGCAGCGTGACCGCGAGCGCGCGATAGACCCGGTCGACGTGCGCACGATAGAACGCCTCGAACCCGTCGGCCGCCGCCTCGGGCGGAGCGGGACGGGAGGCTGTCGTCGGAACCACCATGTCCGATACACGCGGGCGCACCTCGTGAGGTTCCCAGGCGTACGCAAAAAAGCTACGGTGTGGGCACCGCGAGCGAGCGCAGCCACCACCCCCGGCCCGTCGCCCGCCGCGGTGAACGGCGTGAGTGGGCACGTCGACGTGAAGTCACGCTCCCACTCCAGAGGTAGGTCATGAAGAGGAAACTCACCGTCCTCGCCACCGCTCTGCTCGCCGCCGCCGCGTCCGTGCTGTTCTTCACCGGTCCGGCTTATGCCGCCGCCGGGCTGCACGTCGAGGGCCGCAACATCGTCGAGGCGAACGGCCAGACGTTCGTCATGCGCGGCGTCAACCATCCGCACGCCTGGTACGCCAACCGCACCGGCTCGTTCGCCGACATCAAGGCGGCCGGGGCCAACACGGTGCGGGTCGTGCTGAGCGGCGGTCGCTGGACGACCAACACCGCCACCGACGTCGCCGACGTGATCGCGTTGTGCAAGCAGAACAAGCTCATCTGCGTACTCGAGAATCACGACACGACCGGGTACGGCGAGGACACCGCCGCCTACTCGCTCGACCAGGCCGCGAACTACTGGATCGGCCTGAAGAGCGTGCTGGTCGGCCAGGAGGACTACGTCGTCATCAACATCGGCAACGAGCCGATCGGCAACACCGACGCCGGGCAGTGGACGGCCGCCACCACCGCCGCCATCCAGAAGATGCGCAGCAACGGCTTCGAGCACCTGCTCATGATCGACGCGCCGAACTGGGGTCAGGACTGGACCTACGTCATGCGGGACAACGCGCAGACGATCCTGAATGCCGACACCCGGAAGAACACCGTGCTCTCCATTCACATGTACGCGGTGTTCAACCAGGCCAGCGCCATCACCAGCTACCTCGACACGTTCGAGCGCAACGGCTGGCCGCTGGTCATCGGCGAGTTCGGCTGGCAGTTCAACTCGGGCGAGGTGGACGACGCGACGATCCTGTCCGAGGCGGTCAAGCGCAACCTCGGCTATCTGGCCTGGTCGTGGTCGGGCAACACCGACCCGATCCTCGACATGACGACCAACTTCGACGCCACCCAGCTGACCACCTGGGGTCAGCGGATCGTCAACGGGGCCAACGGCCTCAAGGCCACCGCCAAGCAGGCGACGATCTATGGCACCCAGCCGCCGACGACACCCCCGACCACCACGCCGCCACCGACCACTCCCCCGCCGGCCGGCGCCTGCACGGCGACTTACGCCATCACCGGCCAATGGGGCGGCGGCTTCCAGGCCGACGTCAAGGTGACCGCGGGCAGCAGCGCCGTCAAGGGCTGGACCGTGACCTGGACCTACGCCAACGGCCAGAGCGTGAGCCAGGCCTGGAACGCCGCCGTGACCAGCAGCGGGTCGACCGTGACAGCCCGCAACGTCAGCTACAACGGCGCCCTGGCCGCCGGGGCCAGCACGCAGTTCGGCTTCCTCGGCTCGTGGACGGGTAGCAACTCCGCCCCCGCCGTGACCTGCGCCGCAGCCTAGATCCGGAGCATGGCGACCACGGGCTGCGCGGCCTAAACTCCAGCCCGTGGTCGTCATGTTCGACACCGAGGAACTACCGGCCCACGCGCGGCTCGAGGCGTTGCGCGCGGTGCTGGTCGACCAGACCGTGCCCTCGACCGTCGAGTTCGAGCCCGTGCCGCCCACGTCGATGCGGGCCCGCGTCGAGTCCTGGCAACTCGGCGACGCCCAGGTCGTCAAGGCCCGCACCAGCCACGGCATGGACCTGGTGCGCACCCCGCGCCAGGTCCGGCGGGCCTGCGTGCCGATGGTCTCGATCGCCGTCGCGGTAACCCCGGCCTACCAGGAACAGTTCGGCCTCCGGCACACCGTGTCACGGGGCGCCCTGGCCTGCATCGACCTGTCCGCCCCGTACTCCTTCCGCCAGCCCGTCAACCACATCGGGTACGCGCTGCAGATCCCGCTCGACCGGCTCGACCTGCCGTCCGCGGTGATCCAGCGGGCCGCGCCCCACCTGACCCGCAGCCCGCTCTACGACCTGATGAGCGCCCACCTGACCGCCGTCACCCGCGACCCCGGCCAGTACGGCGAGGCCGAAGTCGCGGCCGGGGTCGGGCGCTCCAGCATCGAGCTGGTGCGGGCGCTGCTGCTCTCAGCGGCCGGCGAGCACCAGCCGCGGGCCGATGGCTCGGCCCTGTTGGCCCAGGTCCGGGCGTACGTCGCTCAGCATCTGCCCGATCCCGGGCTCGGGCCCGACGCGATCGCGGCCGCGCTCAACGTGTCGGTCCGCCACCTCTACGACGTGTGCTCGCGGGCCGGCTTCAGCGTCGAGCAGTGGATCATCGACCGGCGGCTGGAGGCGGCCCGTCGCGATCTGACCGACCCCGCGTACGCCGGTCGGCCGATCTCGGCCATCGCCCGCCGCCGCGGTTTCCGAAGCCCGGCCCACTTCACCCGGCGTTTCAAGGCCGCGTACGGCGTGACCCCGTCCGAGTGGCGGTCTTGACCCACACTGCGGGGATCTTGCCCGAGACTGCTGATCCTGCCCGGGAAGGGACCTCGGACCGGTCCGGCCCGGCATCGTTGCGTAGGTGCAAGCAATGACGACGAGCAGCCTCATCATCGGCCGGGACGACGAGCTCCGCATCCTGGACGGCCTGCTGGCCGGCGCCGCCGCCGGGCCGGGCTCCGCGTTGCTGATCCACGGGGCGGCCGGTCTCGGCAAGTCGGCCCTGCTGCGCGCGGCCGGCGCCACCGCCGCCGACCAGGGCTTCACCGTCCTGAACACGGCCGGCGTCGAGACCGAGCGCTGGTTCCCGTTCGCGGCCCTGCACCTGCTGCTGCAGCCGCTGGGCCGCGAGGCGACCAACCTGCCCGTCGAGGCCGAGGCCGACGTCTACCGGATCGGGCTGGCCGTGCTCGAGCTGCTGGCCGACGCGGCCGACCGGCAGCCGGTGCTCGTGCTGGCGGACGACCTGCAGTGGATCGACAAGTCGAGCCGGGACGTGCTGCGGTTCGTGGCCCGCCGCACGGTCAACCACCGCCTGCTCATGGTCGGGGCGTCCCGCTTGACCGACGCCGAATGGGACGGCCCCGGGCTCTTTCTGGGCCCGCTCGGCCCCACTGCGGCCGAACAGCTACTCGACACCGGCGCTCCGGAACTGCCGGCCGCTACCCGCGCTCTGATCCTGGACCGCGCCGCCGGCAACCCCCTGGCGCTGGTCGAGCTGCCCAAGGCGGTCGGCGACGGACCGGCCGAACCCGACGGCCTGCCGCTGACCCGCCGGCTGGAGAGCGCGTTCGCGGCCCGCACCGGCTCGGCCGACCCCGCGGGCCGGGCGCTGCTGCTGGCCCTGGCGGCCGAGCCCACCACTCCCCTGGACCGGCTGCTGACGGCGGCGGGCCACATCACCCGGACGACGGTGAACGCCGACGCGATCCAGCCCGGTCTCGACGCCGGCCTGGTCACCCTGGCCGGCACCCGCCTCGAGTTCCGCCACCCGCTGATGCGGTCGGCGATCTACAAGAGCGCGACAGTGCCCGAACGACTGGCCGTCCACCGGGCCCTGGCCGTCGTGCTGGCCGACTCGCCGGAACGCCGCCTGGCCCACGAGGCCGCCGCGACCATCGGCCCCGACGACGGGCTGGCCGACCAGCTCGAGGCGTTCGCCGACGCGTCGCTGGCCCGGGGCAAGATGGCGGCCGCCCTGCCCGCCCTGCGGCGGGCCGGCGAACTGGCGGCCGACGCCCGCCGCCGCACCGGCCTGCTGATCCGCGCGGCCGAGGTGGCCAGCCTGCTCAGCGATCGTGGGCTCAGCCGGGCCCTGCTTGACCGGGCCGACCTGAACACGCTCGGGCCGGTCGAACGGGCCCGCCTGCTGATCGTGTCCGACAACGCCGGGCTCGAGTCCGACGACAAGCACCGGCGGATCCGCGACATGGTCAGCGCGTCCGGCGCGGCCATGGAGGCGGGCGCGCCCGACGTGGCCGAGAACCTGCTGTGGCGGGCCGGGACGCGCTGCTTCTTCCTCGACGGCGACGCGCTGACCCGGGCCGCGGTCACGGCTCAGCTAGCCAAGTGGGACCCGGATCCGCGTACGCCGCACCTGGTGACGGTCCGGGCCTACGCCGAGCCGTACCGCTTCGGCCTGGACGTGCTGCCCCGCTTCGACGCCGCCGAACCCGACCCCGCGGACGGGCGCGGCCTGCACTTCCTGGGCTCGGGGGCGATGGTGCTGGGCGAGTTCACCCGGGCCTCGCGCTACCTGGCCCAGGCCGCCACCATCTGGCGCGCCCAGGGCCAGCTCGGTCTGCTCTCAAGGACGCTGGCCGGCTCGTGGCCCCGGTTCTACCTGGGCCAGCTGGGCCGGGCCCGGGCCGACGCCGACGAGGGCCTGCAGCTGGCCGACGAGACCGGCGAGACGGTGGCCTCGCACGGCCTGCGGGCCACGGTCGGGCTGATCGCGGTGGCCCGGGGCGACTTCGAGGCCGCGACCGCGATCATCCGGGAGCTGCGCTCGAGCCGCCTGTTCGCCGCCATGCCGTTCGCGACGGTGATCGCGCAGCAGACCGACGGGCTGCTCGCGCTGTTCGAGGGGCGTCCCGACGAGGCGTACCGCCTGTTCGCCCAGGCCTTCGAGCCGACCGACGTGCACCACCACTCGGTGAGCTACTGGATGCTGGCGCCCGACCTGGCCGACGCCGCCGTCGCCGCCGGCAAGACCGACGAGGCCCGGCAGCTGCTGGCCGACCTGCCCGGACTGGCCGCCCAGCTGCCGTCCGAGATGATGCGGATGGCCGACCTCTACACCCGGGCCGTGCTCGCACCGGACGACGAGGCCGAGCAGCGGTACGCCGAAGCCCTGGACCAGCTGCCGGCCGGCCTGCTGCTGGTGCGGGCCCGCCTGCAGCTGCACCACGGCCGCTGGCTGCGCCGCCACCGCCGGTACCTGGACGCCCGCAACCCGCTGCGGGCCGCCCGCGACGAGTTCGACCGGATCGGCGCCCTGCCCTGGGCCGAGATGGCCCGCAGTCAGCTGCGCGCCACGGGCGAGACGGCGGCCAACCGCGACCCGCACCTGAGCGAGTCGCTGTCGGCCCGCGAGATGCAGATCGCCGAGCTGGCCGCGCGAGGCCTGAGCAACCGCGAGATCGGCCAGCGCCTGTTCATCTCGCACCGCACGGTCAGCTCGTACCTCTACCGCATCTATCCCCGGCTCGGCATCAGCGGCCGCGGCCAGCTGGCGGGCGCATTGGCGGCGGCCTCCTAGGGTCGGGCTCATGCCTTTCGCCCCGAACCAGGTCGTCGTGCGCCGATACGTCCGGGCCGGGCGGACCACATTCGCCAAGCCGATGCGGGTGGTCCGCGACGACCCCGACGGGTTGCTGCTGTGGATGCCGGTCGGCACCGAGGTCGCGCAGCTCGTCGACACCGACGGGAAGACGCTGCACGAGCGCCCGCTGCACGAGATGGAAGACCCGCTTCTCGTACGCCGGAACTGGCGCCGCTGGGACATTCTCGTGCTCATGCCGCCCGGGGCCGCGTACTCGATCTGGTGGTTCTTCGCCCCGGCCGACGGCGCCTTCGGCGGCTGGTACGCGAACCTGGAGACCCCGTTCACCCGGCGCCCGGACGGGGTCGAGACGACGGATCAGGTGCTCGACATCGTGGTGGGCCCCGACCGCACCTGGGAGTGGAAGGACGAGGACGAGTTCGCCGCCGCCGTCGGCGCCCCCGGCTACTTCGACGCCGAGGCCGCCGCCACGATCCGGGCGGAGGGTGAACGGCTGATCGACCTCGCGAAGGCCGGCGCCTTCCCGTTCGACGGCACGCACACCGATTTCCGCCCGGACCCGGCGACCGCTCAGTTGATCGGCGAGATCATGCCGCCGTTGACGTAGACGGTCTGGGCGGTGACCCAGCGGGTCTCCGGGGCGACCAGGAAGCGCATCACCGGCACGATGTCGGCCGGGTCGCCCAGATCGCCGCTGATGGTCATGCTCTTGAGCCAGGCGATGGTCTCGTCGGTCTCGACGTCGAAGAAGAAGTTGGTCTTCTGCGGGCCCGGGGCGATGCAGTTGACGGTCACGCCGCGCGGGCCGACCTCCTTGGCGAAGGCTTTGGTGAAGTGCTCCACGGGGGCCTTGCTGCCGGCGTAGGCCGAGTAGGTGGCCGCGGTGACGGCGACCTGCGTGGTGACCAGGTTGACGATGCGGCCGTCGTCGGCCATGCGACGGGCCGCCTCGGCCATCAGGAAGAACGGGATCTTCGCGTTGATGGCGAACGACGCGTCGTACTCCTGCTCGCTGGTCTCGGCGAGGGGCTTGCGCACGATGAGCCCGGCCGTGTTGACCAGGATGTCCCAGTGCCCGAACCGCTCGACCGTGGCATCGACGAGCGCGCCGATCTGCCCCGGCGCGGTCAGGTCACCCTGGTGAGCGAGGGCCTCGACGCCCCGGCTCTTCAGATCACCGACGACGGCCTCGGCCTCCTGCGCCCGCCGCGGACTGTTGTAGTGAACAACGACGTTCGCCCCATCATCAGCCAGCGCCTCGGCGAACAGCTTCCCGATGTTCGCCGTCCCACCCGTGACAACAGCAGTCTTACCAGCAAGTTTTCCAGTCATGCGCCGTGTGATGCCCGCCAGTCGCCCCGCGAACGGACCCGATCTTGCGCTAGCCGAGCCCGAAGTTGCGGTGAAGGCCCGGGGCAAGGCCGTGCTTCGAAGCGGCTCGGACTTCGAGAACCGCACGCGGACGCAAACTTGCGGAATCAGCGGGACCGGTGCCATGCCCGCGGCGGCAAGCGGCTCTGACAGCCGCGAGCGGACGTGGTCTGGCGCTACCGGAGACCAAACCGGCGGTAGTAGCCGAAGCCGGCGTCGTGTTCGCGACGGGAGATCGCGGCAAGCGGCTCTGACAGCCGCGAGCGGACGTGGTCTGGCGTTATCGGAGACCGAGCTTGCGGTAGTCGGCGGGGGTGGTGCCATGTTCGCGGCGGAAGGTGGCGGCGAAGCGGCTCGGGCTCTGGTAGCCGCAGGCGGACGCGACCTGGCGGATGCTCAGGCCGGTGGTGCGCAGCAGGTCGGCCGCGCGGCGCATGCGCAGCGTGGTCAAGTAGCGGTGCGGGGTCAGGCCGGTGGCGGCGCGGAAGGCGCGGACGAAATGGAACTTGCTCATCGCGGCCACGGCGGCCAACGCGTCCAGGTCGACGTCGTCGCTCAGGTGGGCGTGCATGTGCTCGATGACGCGGCCGGTGTCGAGCGAGGCGACCGCCGGCGGCCGGGTGACCGGCACCGAGCGGTGCACGAGGTGGGCGACCAGCCCCTGGGCCACCGCATCGGCGTAGAGCGCGGGCGCGCCCTCCCGCAGCGCCTGGGCCAGGGTGGCGGCGGCCGCGGCCACGTAGTCGTCCGTGTCGGTCAGCGCGTCCGGCAGGTCGGCCGGTGTACGCCCGTACGCGCTCAGTGTCTCCCCCACCAAGCCGGCCCCCAGACGCAGGTGCAGGGACTCCATCGGCTGGGGCCCGGCGGCCCGCCAGCGCAGCCGGACGCCGCGGCCCGGTGCGGTGATGCCGACCGAGCCCGGACGGTAGGCTGCGCCACGCCAGGAACCGCCGCCCCGGCTCTCGATACGGTAGGACCCGCTGGTCACCAGGACGACGGTGAGATCAGGTGTCGGCGCACGGCGGAACTCTTCGGCGACGGGCGGGTCGCGCCAGGTGCTGGCGTGCACCTGACGCCACCCGAGGGTGTCGCTCGACCGCAGCAGCCGCGACGGAAGCTCACTCACACGCCAAGAATGCCCGAGCCACGTTCATGTTGACTGGATCAATATTGACATCAACATGTACAGCGTCCAGTCAGTCAACATGACGGCGTCGATAGCCCACTCGGAAGGTCGCGCACTCGACATTGAGTCGCTGTCGACACCGGGTCGATGCGCAGCACGTCGTATGTGGCAGCTAACGCCGGTGTGGGCGGACGAAGGGCGCCGGCGCGGCCGCGCCAAGCAGGACCCGGCGCCTCATCGAGCGATCGCCGTTCCGTGCCGGCACCCCGAGCATCCGGCCGAGGTCAGGCCCGTCCAGGTGTTGAGGTCGGTGCTGGTCGCGGTGTAGATGCCGCCGCCCGTGCTGTAGCGGTCGACGTAGATTCGCCAGCTGCCGTTGTCGAGCCGCACCAGCGATGGTCCCTCGTAGCCGCTCGACCACAGGCGGCCGCGGTTGACCCAGCCTTCGTAGAGGTTGGCCGTGGTCGTCCAGTGCTCGATGTACTTGCCGGTCTCGTCCTTGGTGAACGCGTGCCACGTGCTGCCCGACTTCACGACGAACGTGTCGATGTGGTTGGTGCCGAGGCCCCACATCTGGGCCGGCCCGCTCCACGAGGTCAGCGCGGAGTTCTGCGCCGTGTAGACGTACGGCCGGAAGCAGTTTGAACACGTGGTGGCGGCGACGCTGGTGATGATGCGGACGGTGTTGCCCTCGACATAGAACTCGGGGGCCCAGGTGAAGCGGGTGTTGGCGATGCCCGACGGCACGCTGGCGATATTGGTCCAGGTGGTCAGGTTGGTGCTGCTCGCGATGTTGAAGTACGTCGAGTTGGTCGTCCAGGACTGCACGGTGTACGCGATGTAGTAGCGCCCGTTGTGCTTCAGGATGCTCGGGTCGCGCAGCACCCCGGTCGGCCCGTGGAAGTTGGTGTCGGACAGCACGCTGTAGCTCGTGCCGCCGTTGGTCGACTGGTAGAGCCACAGCTCCTCGTCGGCTTGGGCGTCCCCCTTGAAGGTGGCGTAGACCAGCGTGGTGGCGGCGTTCGCGGCCGCGGGGACAGCTATGGCAGCGACCGCGCCGAGCAAGACGGCCAACCACCGGGACAGCATCTTCACGCGCTCCTCCAAGGGGTGTGAGCGTTAACATCGATGCTTATGCATGTTTTGCCCTGGCTCACCAAAATGTCAAGGGCACACCGGGAAGGTGTGCCCTTGGCGAATCAGAATCAGACCGTGGCGGCCGGTTCCTCGTCCGGATCCGGCTCCGGTGGCACTTCGGGCTCGGGGTCCGGCGGATCGTCGCTGAGCTGTTCGCGGATGTAGACGTAGACGACCGAGACGAGCGCGGCCACCGGCACGGCCAGCAGGCTGCCGATGATGCCGGCCAGGCTGCCGCCCAGGGTCACCGCTAGCAGCACGACCGCCGCGTGGAGCCCCAGCCCGCGGCTCTGCACCATCGGCTGGAAGACGTTGCCCTCGAGTTGCTGCACCACGATGATGATGCCGAGCACGATCAGGGCGTCGACCCAGCCCTGCGTGACCAGCGCGATCAGCACGGCCACGAAGCCGGCGAAGAGCGCGCCGACGATCGGGATGAATGCCGTGATGAACGTCAGCACGGCCAGCGGCAGCACCAGCGGAACGCCGACGATCCACAGGCCGAGGCCGATGAAGACCGCGTCGAGCAGACCGACGAACGCCTGCGACCGCACGAACGCGCCCAGCGTGTCCCAGCTGCGGGTGGCCACGGCCGGGATGTCGTCGGACAGCCGGCCCGGCAGCTGCTTGGACAGCCAGGGCAGGAAACGCGGGCCGTCCTTGAGGAAGAAGAACATCAGGAACAGCGCCAGCACCGTCGTGATGACGCCGTTGACCACGGTGTTCACGCCGGTCAGGGTGTAGTTGACGATGTTGCCGGCGCTGGCCTGGATGCGGTCGACCGCGGCGTCGAGCGCGCCCGTGATGTCGTCGTCGCCGAAGTTGAGCGGCGGGCCGGAGGCCCACTCGCGGACGTGCTGGATGCCGTCGACGACACCCTGCGACAGCTCGCCCGACTGCGACGCCACCGGCACCGCGATGACGACGATGATGCCGGCCATCACGACCAGGAACAGCACGGTGACGAAGGCGGCGGCCAGCGCCGGCTTCCAGTTCCAGCGATACCGCAGGAACCGGGCGATCGGCCAGGTCAGCGTGGTCAGCAGCAGCGCCACCACGACCGGCCAGAGCACCGACCAGGCCTTGCCCATCAGCCACAGCACCACGTACGCCATGAGCAGCACGAGCAGTGTCTGGGCCGACAGGAAGGCCGACGTCCGTAAGGCGGACCGCGCCTTGTCGGGGTTGAGCTTGGCAGGCATGCCGATCACCTTAGAGAGCAGGTCGCGAACGCGCTCGACTACACCCCGCGATCACGCCAGCTGGGACAGAACCGTGTCCATCCGTTCGGCCAGCTGGATGCCCGTGCCGAGCGAGGACGCCCCGGAGAACCCTGTCGCCGCACCTGCTCGGCCCGCGCGCCGAGCCCGCGGGCCGGGGCGCGGCGCCGGCCGTGGCGCTGGTCGAGGCCGGGTCGGCCGCCGACGGTTTCTGCGGCTACTGGAAGGCCCCGGCACGGTAGTTCCGGCCACCGACGAGAATGGACCCATGGCGTACGGGGTGCTGGGTCCGACACTCGCCGGGCCGACGGTGGCCGCGGGCGGGGCGAGGGTGCGCGCCCTGCTGGCCCGCCTGCTGCTCGACGCGGGCCAGGTGGTGCCCCTGCCCCGGCTGATCGACGACCTCTACGGCGACAACCCACCGGCCGGGGCGGTCAACGCGGTGCAGTCCAGTGTCTCGCGCTTGCGGCGTGAGGTTCCCATTTCGTACGACGGTTCGGGCTACCGCCTCGACATCGAGCCCGACGAGGTCGACGCCCACCGCTTCACCCGCCTGGCCGGCTCGGCGCGGTCGGCGGCGCGCGACGGCGATTTCGCCACGGCGAGCGCGCAGCTGACCGAGGCGCTCGCGCTGTGGCGGGGTGAGGCCCTGGCCGACGTACGATCGGCGCCCTTCGCGGCGGCCGCCGCCGACCGCCTCGAGGAGTCCCGCCGACAGGCCCTCGAGGACCGGATCGAGGCCGAGCTGCACCTGCACCCCTCGGCCGACGCCATCGACGAGCTGCGGAAACTGCTCGACGTGGCCCCGCTGCGCGAGCACACGTGGGCGCTGCTGATGCGTTCACTGGCCGCCGGCGGGCGCCCGGCCGAGGCGCTGGCCGCCTTCGAGCAGGCCCGCCGCGTGCTGGCCGACGAGCTGGGCGTCGACCCGTCGGCCGAACTGTCGGCGGTGCACACGGCCGTGCTCCGCGGCCCGGCCCGCCACCGGCTCCCGGCCCAGCTGACCAGTTTCGTCGACCGCCAGGAGCTGGCGCGGGCCGAGGCGGCGCTGAAGTCGGCCCGCCTGGTGACGCTGGCCGGGCCGGGCGGGGCGGGCAAGACACGGCTCTCGATCGAGGTCGCGGGCCGGCACCCCGGCGAGGCGTGCCTGGTCGAGCTGGCCGGCACCGGGCCGGCCGACGTGGCCCGGACCGTGCTCGACGCGCTCGGGCTGCGCGACACCGGCCTGCGCGACCGCTCGGCCGGGCCGGACACGCTCGACCGGCTGCTGGCCGCCCTGTCCACCCGCGAGCTGCTGCTCATCCTCGACAACTGCGAGCACGTGCTGAGCGCGGCAGCCGAGCTGACCGGGCGGCTGCTCGCGGCCTGCCCCGGGCTGCGGGTGCTGGCCACCAGCCGGGAGCCGCTCGGGGTCACCGGCGAGGTGCGGGTGCCGGTGGCCGGGCTGCCGGTCGAGGCGGCCGTGCGGCTGTTCGCCGAGCGGGGCGCGGCGGCCGGGTCCCTCCTCGGGGCCGAGGACGAGACGGCGGTGCGGCAGATCGTTCGTACTCTGGATGGTTTGCCCTTGGCCTTGGAACTGGCCGCGGCCCGGTTGCCGGTGCTGCTGGTGGACGAACTGGCCCGCCGGGTCGACGACCGGTTCCGCGTGCTGTCGCGCGGCAGCAGCACGGCCGAATCGCGGCATCAGACCCTGTGGAACCTGGTCGCCTGGAGCTGGGACCTGCTGACCCCGCCGGAACAGACGCTGGCCCGCGCCTTCACGGTGTTCCGGGGCGGGGCCGGGCTCGACGCGATCGAGCAGGTGGGCGGGCTCGGCCCCGAGACCCTGGACGTTCTCGACGGGCTGGTCAGCAAGTCGCTGATCGAACGGGACGGCGCGCGCTACCGGATGCTGTCGACGATCCGGGCCTTCTGCGCGGCCCAGGGCCCGGCGCCGACCGACCGGCACGCCGAATACTTCCTGCGACTGGCTCAGACGGCCGACACCCAGCTGCGCGGCCCGGACCAGCTGATCTGGCTCGACCGGCTGGACGCCGACCGGGACAACCTGCACGCGGCGGTGCGGCACGGCTCCGACGAGGTGGCGCTGCGGCTGGTGGCGGCGCTGTCGTTCTACTGGTGGCTGCGCGGCGCCCGCGGTGAGGCGGCGGCCCTGGCCCGCGAATTGCTCGAACGAGCCGGACCGGCGGACGGGCTCGCCGAGGAATATGTGCTGTGCCAGCTGAACACCGGGCTCGCCGACGAGCACCCGGCGCGTTATCTGCAGGCGCTGGACCGCCCACCCGCGCAGCCCTTCCTGCTCTATCTGTCGGCGTTCACGGCCGGCCCGCCGCGAGCGTCGGACGAGGAAGTCGTCGACATGCAGGAAAGTCTGCGGGCCCGGCTGCGCGGCTCGCCGTGGAGCGAGGCGCTGGCGTCCATCGGCAGCGGGTGGATCGCGCTCTTCCGCGGCGACCAGCCGTGGGCCGACCGCGAGTTCGCCCGCGCGCTGGTCGGCTTCCAGGCTCTGGGCGAGCGCTGGGGAGCGATGCTGGCCCAGTCCGGCCTGGCCGAGCTGGCCACCGCCCGGGGCGACCACCAGGCCGCCCGCGCCCCCATGGACGAGGCGTTGCGCCTGGCGGCCGAGCTGCGCTCCGACGTCGACCTGGCCGAGATGCTGCGGAGCCGGGCCGAGATCCACTTGCTTGCCGGCGACCCGGACGGCGCCGCGGCCGACTTCACCGAGTCGATGGCCCTGGCCACGGGCTGCGGCGCGCCCGAGGTGGTCGCCTCGTCGCGCATCGGCCTGGCCCGGCTCGCCCTGCGCCGGGACGACCCGGTCACCGCGCGCGAACTGGCCTTCACGGCGCTGGCCGAGTGCCCGACCGGTTGGTACACGGCCGACGGCGTACGCCTGAGCATCAAACTCGTCCTGGGCCAGTCCGCCGCCGACCCGGTCGAGGCCGCCCACTGGTACCGCCAGGTCGTCGCCGAGGCCGCCGGCCCCGACGCGGCCAACGTCGTCGCCACCGCTCTGGCCGCCCTGGAGGTGCCGTGACCACCGTGCGCCTGCACAAGATCAAGCGCCCGGGCGGCGAGTACTGGTTCGACTTCGAGCAGGTGGCTCGGGACGCCGACGGCACCTGGCTGCGCGGCCCGGTCGGTTCGCCGTGGCACGCGCCGCACGAGGACGGCACGTCGGCCGTGTCCGTGGTGGTGCTGCTGGCCCCCGGCCGTCCGTGGGCCGCCTGGTGGGTCGGCGACCCGGCCGACCGGCGGCTCGAGATCGACGTCTGCCTGCCGCCCACGACGACGGAGGACGGCTGGCGGTACGTCGATCTGGAGCTCGACCCCGTGTGGCACGCGAGCGACGGCCGGGTCGAGATCGAGGACGAGGACGAGTACGAGGAGTCCTGGCGCGGCGGCTTCATGACCGCCGACGATGCCAAGCTGGCCCGGGTCGTCGCCGAGGGCTGCGCCGAATTGCTGCGCCGCGACGACGAGCCCTGGCTGCGCCGGGGCTGGGACTTGCTCGACTCGGCCTGACCCACTTCATGTTGACTGCATCAATGTTGACGTCAACATTCATGCAGTCAACATGAGTGACTGACGACGGTCGTCAGCGCTTCGTGCGTGGCTCGTCAGCGGTGGGCGGCAGTCTCGGCGGCATGACCGACATCGCCATCGCGGCTGAAGGGCTGCGCAAGACATATCGGGGTGTGGCGGCGCTCGACGGGTTCCGGCTCAGCGTGCCCGCCGGGACCGTCTGCGGACTGCTCGGCCCGAACGGGGCGGGCAAGACCACGGCCGTACGCATCCTGGCCACCCTGCTCAACTTCGACGCGGGCCGGGCCGAGGTGGCCGGGGCCGACGTCGCCCGGCAGCCCGAGCAGGTGCGTGAGCGGATCGCGCTGACCGGGCAGTACTCGGCGGTCGACGGCTCGCTGTCCGGACGGCAGAACCTGGTCCTGTTCGGACGCCTGCACCACCTGGGCCGGCGGCAGGCCCGGGTCCGGGCCGACGAGCTGCTCGAACAGTTCGACCTCGTCGACGCGGCCGACAAGTCGGCCACCGACTACTCCGGGGGCATGCAGCGCCGGCTCGACCTGGCGGCCAGCCTGATCCGCGCGCCACGGGTGCTGTTCCTCGACGAGCCGACCACCGGGCTCGACCCCCGCAGCCGCAACCAGGTCTGGGACACCGTCCGCAAGCTCGTCACCGACGGCACCACCGTGCTGCTGACCACGCAGTACCTGGACGAGGCAGACCAGCTGGCCGACCGGATCTCGGTCGTCGACACCGGCCGGGTCGTGGCCGAGGGCACCCCGGACGAGCTCAAGGCCGCGATCGGCGCCGACCGGCTCGAGGTGGTGATCCGCGAGCACGGCCGGCTCGGCGACGCGACCGCCGTACTGGAAAGGATCGGCCCGGTGGACGCCGACCCCGACACCCGCCGGCTGCGGGTGGCCGTCACCGACCGCGTCACCGCGCTGGTGGAGGCGGCCCGGGCCCTGCGCGACGCCGCCATCACCGTGGACGACCTGGGAATCCGGCGGCCCACCCTGGACGAGGCGTTCCTGAGTCTGACCGGCCACCGCGCCGAGGAGGAGGACAAGAAGTGACCACCGCCATCGCCGACGGCTGGACGATGACCGGCCGCTACCTGCGGCACGTCGTCCGCGAACCCGAGCAGATCATCATCTACTTCTCCCTGCCCATCATGTTCGTGCTGGTCTTCGGGTACGTGTTCGGCAGCGGCATGGCCGTCGGCGGCGACAGCTACCGCGAATACCTGGTGCCCGGCGTGTTCGTCATGACCCAGCTGTACGGGCTGGGCGCCACCGCCACGGCCATCTCGCTCGACATCAGCCGCGGGGTCGTCGACCGGTTCCGGTCGATGCCCACGGCCCGCTCCGCCCTCATGGTCGGGCGCAGCACGGCCGATCTGGCCCGGGCCGTACTGGAGATGCTCGTGCTCGTGGTCTGCGGCCTGCTCGTCGGCTGGCAGTGGAACCTCGGCCCGGGCCAGGCGCTGGCCGCGGTCGGGCTCATCCTGCTGCTGCGGGTGGCGCTGACCTGGGTCGGCATCTATCTGGGCAGCGTCGTGCGCAACCCGGACACGGTCAGCCTGATCGTCTTCCCGCTGGCCTTCCCGCTGACCGCGCTGTCCAACGTCTTCGTGCCGCCGGACCGGATGCCGGGCTGGCTGGGCACGATCTCGGAGTGGAACCCGATCTCGGCCACCGTCGCCGCGGCCCGGGAGCTGTTCGGCAATCCCGGCGCCCACGGCGAGCACGCTCTGCTCCTGGCCGTGGCGTGGCCGCTGGTGCTGCTCGCGGTGTTCGCGCCGCTCGCTGTGCGTAACTACCGCAAGCTCGGACGGTAGTCAGGCGCGGCTGTCGGAACGCATCTGCCACGCGTCGCCGATAAGTTCTTGCAGCCGCGCAGTTGTTACCTCAGGTAGCCGCAGCATCACCAAAGGCAGCCCGTCGTACGAGGGAATCGTGAAGAACAGCTCTGGTTCGCCCAGGACCAGAGCTTGTTTCTCGGCCTCGTCACCGACGAAGAGGACCGCGATATCGGTGCGGATGACCCGCGGCTTACCCGGCTCACGCTGCGGATACGACCAGATGAAGCCCCGATTGTGGACCCGGAAGTCGAACCCGTCGCTGTCGATCTCGACGACGTCGGGCAGGGCGAGCGCGAGTCGGCGCACATCGTCGGCGTCGGCCACCGGGCGAACCCTTCCGCAGCTGTTGGATCGGCGACTGATGTTATGACACCTGAGCGGGTTCCAAGGGACTGTGCGTAGGATGCCTCGGCAGGTCGAATACAGATGGGAACCGAGGAGCACGATGCCGCTAACTCCAGCCGACGTTCACAACGTGGCGTTCAAGAAGCCGGCCATCGGCAAGCGCGGGTATGACGAGGAAGACGTCGACGCGTTCCTGGACGAGGTCGAGCAGGAACTGACCCGGCTCCTCGAGGAGAACCGCGCCCTGCACGACCAGGCGTCGCGACCGGGGCCGAGCGGCCCGGCGGCCAACGGTCCGGGCAACCGGGCCCTCGAGGCCGAGCTCTCCGACCTGACGGCCCAGCTCGGCCGTCTGCAGGAGGCCCGCGCCCGGGCCGAGCAGAACGCGCGCAGCATGCAGACCCAGCTCGAGCGGGCCCGCCGCGAGACCCCGGCCGCCCCGCCGCCGTCGGTCAGCGACGGGCAGGACTCGCCGGTGCTGATGATGGCCCGGCGCACCGCCGACGACCACATGCGTGACGCCCGGTCCGAGGCCGACGCGCTGATCGGTTCGGCCCAGTCCGAGTCCGACAAGGTCACCAGCGACGCCCAGCTGGCCGCGAGCACCATCGAGAGCGACGCCCGGCGCAAGCACACCGAGGCCATGAACGGGCTGGTCGACAAGCGCAACGCGCTGCTCGACGAGATCGACAAGCTGGGTCAGCTGGCCCAGACCTACCAGCAGGCCCTGGGCGACCACGTCCAGCGCCAGCTGCAAGAGCTCGACAGCGCCTCGGGCCGCGACCTCGACTGACCCGCCCGCCTGCCGTGGCCGGCATTACCGCCGGTCACGGTAGATTCGCGGGATGAAAACGGTCAGCCGCCGCCTCGCGCTGTGGCGGGCGGATCTCGAGGCGGGGATCTGCGCCGCCCCCGAGGAGTCGGCCCAGGGCGAGCGCGACCACGTCGTCGTCGTGATGGACAACCGGCAGACCTTCGAGTGCGAGCTGCGGCAGGACGTCGAGTGGCAGCTCACCGGCCTCACCTGGCCCGACGACTTCCCGCCGGGCGTGCTGGTCACCGTCACCTGGCACCCGCACCGCGACGACTTCGTGATCCGCACCGACCCGCTCGACGACCCGTTGCGCGTCGACGGCGTCGACTATTTCTATGCGTACGACCCCAAGGTCGTCACCCGCGACTACGCGCCGGACAAGTCGAACCGCGCTCAGGTGCTGCACACCGTACGCAAGCTCGGCCGGGTCTTCGACGACGGCAGCGCGGTGCTCAGCGAGGAGCTGCTGACCAAGCGGTCCGGTCTGGGGCGGGGCGCCAAGGGCGCGTTCCTGCTGCGCAACGCCGTCGATCAGCTGATCCGCGAGGGTTTCCTGACCCGGGTGACCGGCAGCGTCGACTCGACCGGCCACCCGTCCTATCCCGCGGTCGAGGGGCAGACCGAGACCGAGATGGTGTTCTACGCCCCGATGGTCGAGCCGATCCCGGCCGACTCGCACCGCGGCGACCACTGGGTCACCGGGTTCATCCGCAAGCTGCCCCGCGGCGCCCAGCCCTCGGCCAAGCGGCAGGAAGCAGCGCGGAAGGCGGGCATCGGCCCGCTGGCCCCCGGCTACACCTTCGTCAAGAAGCACCACCGCAACGGTTAGGTTGTGGTCATGGTGGATGACGTGGCCGGCCGGATGGCCGAAGCGGCGCGGGCCTGGCTCGAACTGCTCAGCGACGACCAGCGCGCGGTCGGCCTCGCGGACGCGGCGGACGGTGAACGGCGGCGCTGGTTCTACACGCCGACCGACCACGGCGGGCTCACGTTCCACCAGCAGCGGCCGGTCCAGCAGCGCGCGGCCATGCGGCTGGTGGCGTCCGGGCTGTCGCGGCCGGGATTCGTCACGGTGGCGACCACGATCGGGCTCGAGAACGTGCTCGACCACACCGAGGGGTTCGTCGCCCGCTTCGACCGCGAGCGCGGGCGCGATCCCGGGCTCTACTACCTGCGCGTGTTCGGCGAACCGGGTGGCAGCGGCACCTGGGGCTGGCGGTTCGGCGGGCACCACGTGTCGCTGAACAACCTGGTCGTCGACGGGCGGCTGGTCTCGACCACGCCGTGTTTCATGGGCGCCGATCCGGCGGTCTCCGAACTGCTGGGTGGTGCGGTCAACCGGCCGCTGGCCCGGGTCGAGGATCTGGCCCGCGAGCTGGTGCTGTCGTTGGGGCCGGACGAGCAGCGCCAGGCGATCCTGTCGCCGAAGGCGCCGTCGGACCTGGTGACGGGGAACCGGACGGACATCAGTGAGGGGGATCGGGTCATTCCGCTGGCCGGCATCTGGCGTGACGAGCGCTTCAGCGACCCGGTGGAGTGGGAGAAGCTGCAGGCGGCGAGTGATGCCATCGATGCCGCGGCCGGCTATGGCGAGGATGAGCATCGGTCGCTGGAGTACACCGCCCGACCGAAAGGCATCTCGGGGCGCGATCTGAAAGACGGGCAACGCTCGCTTCTGTACGCGTTGCTGGGCACCTATTTCGGCCGGGTTCCGGAGTCTGTGTCGCCGCTGTCGGCGTACGACGATGCGGCCTTGGACCTCGTGCACGTGGCGTGGGCCGGGTCGACCGAACCGGGGGCGCCGCACTACTACCGGGTGCAGGGGCCGCGGCTGCTGATCGAGTGGGACAACACTCAGCGCAACGCCAACCACGCGCACTCGGTGTGGCGCGACCCTTCCAACGACTTCGGCCTCGACGTGCTGGGCGCCCACCGCCGAGCGCACCACTGACGCCGGTTTCACCTGCCGAGGCGGCTTCTCCGCTCGGGCGTGGCGGGCCGTTCTACAGGTCGACTGCTGTTTTCACGAGACGGGCGACGG
Source organism: Paractinoplanes aksuensis (assembly GCF_024137025.1). GTDB lineage: Bacteria > Actinomycetota > Actinomycetes > Mycobacteriales > Micromonosporaceae > Actinoplanes > Actinoplanes aksuensis. The sequence continues at coordinate 559,964 of NZ_JAMYJR010000003.1, read as the reverse complement.
CCTGGGAGCGGCTGTGGGCGGGCCAGGCCAGGACCGTGGTCACGTGCGGGGCGTCGGTCAGCGGGACGGCGGCGTGGGCGCTCCACAGCCAGGAGCGCGACGAGGCGCAGAGCACCGCCGAGGCGTGCCCGAGGGCGATCAGCTGCGCCAGCTGGGACAGGTCGTGGATCTCGGGGCCGCGACCCGGTTCGTAGGTGCCGTCCTGGCTCGGCCAGCGGGCCACCGGCAGATCCGGCACGTCGGCGATGTCGGCCAGGGTCAGCGAGGAGCGCGCGGCCAACGGGTGTTCGGCCGGCAGGATCGCGACCTGCTGCTCGGTCAGCAGCTCCTCGGTGTCGAACCCGGCCAGGGCGTCGAACGGGCGCTGCATGAACGCCACGTCGGCCCGCCCGTCACGCAGCATCCGGGCCTGATCGCCCATCCCGCACAGCACGACCTCGATCTCGGCCGCGTCCGGCTCGGCGCCGTGGGCGTCGAGCAGCCGGCGCAACAGTTCGTGGTTGGCCCCCGCCTTGGTAGCCAGCGTCAGCCGGTTGGGCCCGGCGGCAGCGCGCTGAGTTCGGCGGGCGGCGGCCGCCGCGCTGTCGAGCAACACCCGCGCCTCGTCCAGCAACACCCGCCCGGCGTCGGTCAGAGCCACCCCGCGCCGGTCACGGTCGAGCAGGGTCACCCCGAGGCGCCGCTCGAGCTGCTGAATCGCCCGGGACAGCGGCGGCTGCGCGATACCGAGCCGCTCGGCCGCCCGGCTGAAGTGCAGCTCTTCCGCGACAGTGACGAAGTACCGCAGCTCGCGCGTCTCCAGGGTGTCCACCGTCCGACGATACTGCGCTGATACCGCCCAGGTATCACAGCCGACCGTAACGATGTAAGCGACGGAACAGTCAGCGAGTCAGCATCGGCCCATGAGCGACAAGAAGACCGCGCTGATCACCGGCGCGAACAAGGGACTCGGGTACGAGATCGCGGCCGGCCTGGGGGCACAGGGCTACCGAGTGCTGATCGGGGCGCGCGACCGGGCCCGGGGCGAAGCCGCCGCGAAGACCCTGCGCGACGCCGGGGTGGACGCCCGAGCCGTACAGCTGGACGTGACCGACGACCGCAGTGTGGCCGAGGCCGCCGAACAGATCGACCGACTGGACGTACTGGTCAACAACGCCGGCATCTCGGGCCCGACCGGACCGGACTGGGGACAGGACCCGACCACGCTCGACCTCGACGTCGTCCGCGCGGTGGTGGACACCAACGTGTACGGGGCGATCCGCGTGACCAACGCCCTGCTGCCCCACCTGCGGCGCTCGCCGTCACCCCGCATCGTCAACGTGTCGAGCAGCGTCGCGTCGCTGACCTGGCAGTCCGACCCGGCCGTCGAGGTCGGCCCGATCATGGCCGCGTACTCCCCCACCAAGACCTATCTCAACGCCGTGACCGTGCATTACGCGCGCCAGTTGGCCGCCACCGACATCCTGGTCAACGCGGCCTGCCCCGGCCTGGTGGCCACCGACTTCACCGGCTTCACGGGCCGCCCGGTGGCCGAGGCCGCGGCCACCCCGATCCGGCTGGCCACCCTGCCCGACGGCGGCCCGACCGGCACGTTCGTCAACGACGACGGCGTGATCCCGTGGTGACTACGCTGCCGGGATGCACATCGACCTGGTAGCCCTGATCGTCGACGAGTACGACCCGGCCATCGCCTTCTTCACCGGCGTGCTCGGCTTCGACCTGGTCGAGGACTCGCCGTCGCTGACCACCGACGGCCGGGCCAAGCGCTGGGTGGTCGTCCGCCCGCCCGGCGCCCAGACCGGTATTTTGCTGGCCCGGGCCGACGGCGACGACCAGCGCACAGCCGTCGGCAACCAGGCCGCGGGCCGGGTCGGCTACTTCTTGCGGGTCGACGACTTCGATGCTGTGCACCGCCGAATGCTCGACGCCGGCGTCGTGTTCGTGCGAGAGCCCCGCGACGAACCCTACGGCCGCGTCGCGGTCTTCCTCGACATCGCCGGCAACCGCTGGGACCTCCTCGGCCCCCAACATTGACCCGATACATGTTGACGTCAATATTGATCCAGTCAACATAACCATCCAGCCGTCAACCCCGGGCAACACACCCCGAGCGGGCGGCCCACATCTGGCGGGCGGCGCACGCCCGGTGGGCGCCGCCTGCCGGGCGGGCGGCGTCGCTGGAGTACGAGCTCGAGCAACTGGGTGCGATGGCGGCGGCCCTCGGTGAGCCGTTCGATCGGCCGGCTTCACCCAGGTCGACGTCGAGCCGTACCGCCTGCACAGCCCGTTCATCACGTTCAACACTCAGATAGCCGGCATCGCCCGCATGTGAGCCTCGGAGCGGCGGCGAACGTCATCGCGTCGGTCGGCGGCCCTTGAAGAAGCCCATGACGATCGAGACGGCCAGGGCGATCAGCCCGATGATGATGAGCCACTTGACGGCCTTGAGCACCAGGCCGAGCACGATGAGAACGACGGCGATGATGCCGAGCAATACCAACAGCGAGCGCATGTTCCTTCTCCCGACTTAGACCCGCACGGAGTGCCCCGTCGAGTCCGGCCCCAACCACCTTCGTCATGTGACGTCGCACTACGGCCGTAGCCTGAGGATCATGCTGGACTGGAGCGCCCGGCCGGCCGTGGCGGGGGATGTCGAGGCCGTGGCGGAGTTGCGGGCCGTGGTGTTGCGGGCGGACCTGGAGCGGCTCGGGCGGTATGACGAGCATCGGGTGCGGCAGCGACTGCGGGACGGGTTCGGGCCGTCCCACACCTGGATCCTCGAGGTGGGCGATGAGTTCGCGGGCTGCGTCGCGCTTCGGCCGGCCGACGACGCCCACTGGCTCGAGCACTTCTATCTCGCCCCGGAGGTCCAGGGCCAGGGCGTCGGTACGGCCGTACTCAGTTGGCTGCTCGCCCCGTGCGACCGCGACGGCGTGGTGGTGCGGCTGAGCGTCCTGCACGGCAGCCCGGCCCGGCGCCTGTACGAACGCCACGGCTTCACCTGGGAGGCCGAGGACCAGACCGACGCCTACCTGGTCCGCCGCCCGGCGTTCACGAGATGATCACCGTCTGCAGCTCGGTGAACGCCTCCATGGGGTGAGCGCCGCCGACCCGGCCGAGGCCGCTGTCCGAGCCGGACCGCCCACCGAACGGCAGGTGGCTCTCCCAGTAGTTCGACGACTCGTTGATGTTGACCCAGCCCGTGCGCACCGCATCGGCGAACGCCAGACCGCGATTCAGATCGGCCGTGTAGATCGCGGCCAGCAACCCGTAGCGGGACGCATTGGTCAGCTCGATCGCTTCGTCGAGCGACCCGATCCCCACGATCGGCGCCACCGGCCCGAACGTCTCGTCGGTGGCGACCAACGCGTCGCCCGGAACGTTGTCGAGCACCGTGGCCGGCCAGTACAGATCAGTCTTGAACGAACCAGCCCGCGCGCCTCCGGTCAGCACCGTCGCGCCCCGGGCCACCGCGTCGGCCACATGCTCATCCATCTTGGCCGCCACCCCGGCGTTGTTGAGCGGCCCCATCGTCGTCGCGTCGTCGAACGGGTCGCCCAGCCGCACGGCCGAGCGCACCGCCGCCGCCAGCCGATCCGCGAACTCGTCCTTGACCGCTGTGTGGACCAGCAGCCGCTCCCCCGCCGTGCAGCTCTGCCCCGCGCACAGGAAGCAGGCGACCAGCGCCCCCTCGACCGCCCGATCGAGATCGGCGTCGTCCATGACCACGACCGGCCCGTTCCCACCCATCTCGAGCAGCGTCGCCTTGCCCGCCGCGGCCGACGCCACCAGCCGCCCGGTGGCCGTCGACCCGATGAACGCCACCGCGTCCGTACCCGGGTTGCGGGCGATCTCGTCCCCCACGACCGGCCCCGGACCGGTGACCAGGTTGAGCACTCCCGGCGGCAGGTCGGCCTCGGCGATGCACCGGGCCAGTGCGACCGCGGCCACCGAGGTCGACGGCGCCGGCGTCCACACGACAGTGTTCCCGGTGGCCAGCGCGGGCGCGATCAGCTCGGCCGGCATAGTGTAGGGCCAGTTCCACGGGGTGATCACGCCGACCACCCCGCGCGGCCGGCGGATCAGCAGGGCCCGCTTGCCCGGTGACGACGAGTTCGGCAGCAGCCCACCCAGGCGCTTGCCGTCCTCGGCCGCCATCCGCCAGTAGGCGACCAGTTCGTCCACCTCGTCGTAGGCCTCGGCCCGCAGCGGTTTGCCCTGGTCGAGACTGAGGGTACGGGCCAGTTCGTCGCGCCGGGCCTCGATCACGTCGCCCACACGGTGCATCAGCGCGGCCCGTTCGAACGCGGTCAACCGACCCCAGCCGTACGCCGCCGCGCGGGCTGCGGTGATGGCCGCGCGCGCGTCGTCCCGGTCACCTTCCGGTACGCGGCCGAGCGTCTCACCGGTGGCGGGGCTGGTCGCCACGGTGGTGGCGTGCGAGCGGGCGGGCACCCAGGCGCCGCCGACGAACATCCCGAGGTCCACCCGACCAGGCTATCGGCGGTCATCACACGGTGATAGGTGCGAATTGGGCTGTAACCGTTTTCCCACCTCAACACGTACGGTACTTCGACAGCCCTCGATACATCCCCCGAAAGGAGTCCGGCGTGCGCATCCGCATCGTCGTCGCTTCGCTGGCCACCGTCCTGACCGGCGCCCTGGCCGCACCCTCGGCCGCCTCGGCCGCCGTCGAGGACCCGGGCACCAACATCATCGGCGGCGGTACGGTCTCGTCCGCGCCGTGGGCCGCTGCCGTGCTGAGCAACGGCAGCTTCACCTGCTCGGGCACGATCATCTCGGCCAACTACGTGCTGACCGCGCGCCACTGCATCTCGGGCACCATGTCCGTCCGCGTGGGCAGCGTCAACCGCACGTCGGGCGGCACCACCCGGGCCGTGAGCAGCACGGCCACCCGCTACGACCTGGCCCTGATGCGGCTCGCGTCACCGATCACCACGTCGTACATGCCGCTGTCGAGCGCGTACCCGCCCGTCGGCTCGACCAACAGCATCTACGGCTGGGGCATGACCTGCTACAGCGGCTGCAGCGCGTCGACGACGCTCAAGACCGCCACCGTGCAGGTGACATCGACCAACCAGACCGACGCGTACGGCGGTCGCGCGATCGGCAGCACCCGCATCAACGGCAACGCATGGCGCGGCGACTCCGGCGGCCCCCAGGTCTACAACGGCGCGCAGGTCGGCGTGGCCTCCACGGCCGACGGCACGGCCCGCCAGTACTACGGCAGCGTCGCGTACAACCGGGCCTGGATCTCCTCGACCGCAGGCGTCTGACCCTCCCGGAGAACCCGGGGCCGGCTCACCCGCCGGTCCCGGGTTTTCTGCTGCCGCCCCATCGTGCCCACCCCGCCCGACCTGGGGGCGGGCCCCACCGTAGCCGAAAGGGCCGGGGCCGGAATCGCGTTGTCCACAGGCGCATGCGGAATGGCGTTCAGGCAATTCCCAGAAAGTGTGGGAGTCGCTATCAGTCGAAGATCAGAAAGCCCGCGAATCGGACAACGGGGTGGGCAACCATTTGACGCCCGTCGAATAATGGGAAGGCGTCTCGGCGCGCTCGGATCGCTACGCTGCGTACCGAAATCTGGTCTTTTGAATTCGAAAAGTCGTCACGGCGTCACCCCGCGTCCAGCGGGGTTGACTAATAGATCGTGACCATATATCTGTTCTGACGGCGTTGAGCCCGGCGCGTTGCCAAACGCACCGCGTCACACGAGGGAGCTACCACATATGCCGGCTGGGACCGCCATGAGAGGCGATCGCGACGCCCGCCCGGGCCAGCGCAATGCGCAGGGTGGCGGCGGAACCGGCAAGAAGAAGTCGAAGCGCCCGAAAGCGCCGCTCTGGGCGAAACTGCTCACCACGTTCGGCGTCATCATGGCGTTGGTCGGTGTCGGCGGCCTCGTGAGCGTCAAATACTTCCTCGGTCAGCTCACCTCGAACATCCAGACCACCTCGTCGGTGCTGAGCGCCGCGGGCGGGCTGGGCAACACGAACGCCAAGGCGGGTCAGCTGCCCAAGGGCGCGATGAACATGCTGCTGCTCGGGCTCGACACCCGCACCGGCTGGGGTGACGGCGAGTCCCGGTCGGACACGATCCTGATCCTGCACATCACCGCCTCGCACGACAAGGCGTACATGATCTCGATCCCCCGTGACACCGTGGCCAAGATCCCGGCCGACGAGGAGCTGGGCGTTCGCGAGCAGACCACCAAGATCAACGCCGCCTACCTGTTCGGGTCGCAGAACGGGCACGGCTGGCAGGGCGGCGCCAAGATGGCGACCAAGGCCATCCACGAGCTGACCGGCATCGAGTTCGACGGCGTCATGGTCATCGACTTCAACGGCTTCAAGGGCATCCTCGAGGCCATGGGCGGCGTGCACCTCTGCGTCGACAAAGAGATGTGGTCGAGCCACTACCTGGTCAAGAACGGCAAGATCGAGTACGCGCACGGCGCCGACCCGAAGAGCAAGCCGCGCGACGCCCTGGTCTTCAAGAAGGGCTGCCGCAACATGGCGCCGTGGGAGGCCCTCGAGTTCTCACGTCTGCGCCACTCGTCCAACGGTGACTACGACCGCCAGCGGCACCAGCAGCAGCTGCTGCGCGCGATGGCCAAGAAGGCCAGCAGCGCCGGCATCATGGGCAACCCGTCCAAGGTCGCCAAGATCCTGGCCGCCGCGGGCAAGTCACTCAAGATGGACACCAACGGCGTGCCGGTCGACAACTTCATCTTCGGGCTCAAGGGCCTGGCCGCGGGCGACCTGATCCCGATCAAGACCAATGGCGGCACGTTCAACGGCGGCAACGGGGGCGAGGCGATCAGCGACGACACCCGGGCCCTGTTCGAGGCGACCTCGGCCGACAAGCTGCCCGAGTTCCTGCTGCGTCACCCGGAGAACGTGATCACGGACGGGGGCGCCGCGTCCTGACCGCGGCGTACCACGCGGGAATCCGCTGGACCGGCCCGCCCGGTTCCAGCGGGACCCCGTACACCTCGGTGGCGCCCTGCTCGAGCACCCGCCAGGCATCATCGGGGAAGATCGCGGTGACCTCCTCGGCCCCGAACCGGCGCGGCGCCCGAACGCCGGCGCTGATCAGCCGGTGCACCAGCGGCGGCAGGCGGGTCGGCCGGGCGCCCTGGTCGAGCAGGTAGTCGAGCGGGTCGCCGGTGTGGTTGGTCTCGCTCAGATACAGCGTCCCGCTCTCGCCCAGCAACGCGACGATATTGGCGGCGACCGCACGACGGGAATCGTCGTCCAGCACGTGCAGCACGCCCCGGATGTGCACGTTGGCGTCACCCAGTTCGCCGTGCAGCCGGTCCCCCAGTCCGGGTGACGCGATGTCGGCCACCCGGAAGGTGACACCGGCGAACGCGCCCGAGGCCCGGGCGACCGCCGCCGCCGACCCGTCGATGCCGACGACCCGAGAGGCGAAACCCGTCAGCGCGTACGTCTGACGGCCCGACCCGCACCCGAGGTCGACCATCGGCCGGGCCGGGTCGGCATGCCGGCTCAGCACCGCGGCCAGCAGTTCGTTCTCGGCCGGCTCGTCGGCCTCCCACAGCACGTCACCGCCGGGCCCGGTGCGGGCGACACCGGCCCAGTAGCGTTCCCACGCGCGCGACTGCGAGCGCGGCGCGCCGAGCGCGGCCAGGGTGAGCCGGGGAATCAGGAGGTACTTGCGCCAGACCACGACGATCATCATTACGTGCTCCGGAAGGTCTGACCATATGCGGTTCGGACGCCCCGGAAAACGTCAGTGCGGGCGACCGTCCACGACGGAATCCGCAGCCAGATCGGCATGGAAAAAATTATTACGCACCGAGATCAACCCGTAACAAACGGCCAATATTGTCCCCGACCATGATTCGGCGTTGTGGCCTGGCCACGCTCGGTGTTCTTCTGGCGGTCGGCGTGACCGCGTGTGGTTCGGACGGCGGTGACGAGCTGGCGTTCGGCGGTGACCCGGTCACTCAGTGCGTCCGTACGCCCGAAGGTGCTTCCATGATTCTCGGCGACGTGCTGCGCGCGCCGGCCAACTCAGACCTGGTCGTCCAGAAGATCGGGCTGGCCGGCGCCAAGGGCGTCAAGGCGGGCAAGGCGTTCATCGTGCCGCTGGCCGGCGGGCGGACCCCGATCGGCAACGCCAACTATCCCCCCGCGGCCAACCCGACCTGGGAGTTCCGGGTGCCGGCCGAGAACGCCACGATCCACGCCGGCGAGCAGGCCAACCTGCTGCTCGTGGTGAGCCGCAGCGGCACGCTCGACGGCTCGGCCTCGGGCATGCAGATCGACTACGTCGGCGGTACGAAGGTCAACACGACGACCTACCAGTTCCGCGGCGATTGCAGCGTCAACGCCAGCTAGTTCACCGCAGGGCGGGCAGGACCTTGGACCCGAACGTCTCGATGAACGGCGTCAGGTCCTGCCCCACGTGATGCAGATATATGCGGTCGAAGCCGAGGGCGGCGTACCCCCGGAGCTTCTCGATGTGCTCCTCCAGGTCGGCCGAGATGTTCACGACCTTCCCGACCTGCTCGACGGTCACGTTCTCGCTGACCACGTCGAAGTGGTCGACCGTCTCGAGGTCCCAGCACACCGGCGGGGCGAAGATGTTGCTGCGCCACTGGTCGTGCGCGATCGCCTCGGCCTCGTGCTGCGCCGGCGCCCAGCTCAGGTGCACCTGCAGGCTGATCGGCCCGCGGCCGCCGGCGTCCCGGTACGACGAGATCATCGAGCGCAGGTGGTCCTCGGGCGCGTTGACTGTGACCAGCCCATCGGCCCAGCGCGCGCACCAGGCCGCCGTCTTCGTGCTCACCGCGGCCCCGATCAGCGGCGGGGACACCTCGGGCCGGGTCCAGAGCCGGGCCCGGTCGACCTTGACCAGGCCGTCGCGGGTGACCTCCTCGCCGGCCAGGAGGTCGCGCATGACGTCGACACATTCGAGCAGCCGGGCCTCGCGCACCTCCTTGCGCGGCCAGGGCTCGCCGGTGATGTGCTCGTTGCTGTACTCGCCGCTGCCCAGCGCGGCCCAGAACCGGCCCGGATACATCGCGCCCAGGGTGCCGATGGCCTGCGCGATGATCGCCGGGTGGTACCGCTGGCCCGGCGCGTTCACGACGCCGAACGACAGATTGGTCGCCTGCAACGCGGCGCCGAGCCACGACCAGGCGAAGGCGGACTCGCCCTGCCGCCGGCTCCACGGCGAGAAATGATCTGAGCACATCGCCGCGTCGAAGCCGGCGCGTTCCGCGGCCACCACGGCGGCGAGCAACTCGGCGGGCGGGATCTGCTCGTGGGAGGCATGGATTCCGTACTCCGTCATGCGCAGGGCCATACCCAGGATCGGCCGCCGGGAACCCGTGCGATCACCGGCCGATGGGCGGACGATGGGGCATGGGAATCAGTCGAAGACTTCTGTTCACCGCGGGCTCGGGTGTGCTCGGCGTGGCCGTGCTCTCCGCCTGCTCGGATTCCGCGGCGCCGTCGAACGGCCCGCCCGCCTCTGCCTCGTCGGGCCCGGCCGGCTCCGGCACCTGGCAACGGGTCGATCTCTCCTTCGTGTCGGCATACCTGTTGATCCGCGGCGCCGAGGCGGCGATCGTCGACCTGGGCGTGCCGGGCTCGGGCGACGCCATCGGGAAAGGGCTCACCGAGGCCGGCAGCAGCTTCCCGGCCGTACGCCATGTGGTGATGACCCACAAGCACGACGATCACGCCGGCGGGCTCGGTGACGTCCAGCCCCTGGCCACGGCGGCCAAGTTCTACACGGGCGAGGCCGACGTCTCCTCGATCCAGTCGGCCCGGCCGCTGACCGCGCTCAAGGACGGCGACGAGGTCTTCGGCCTGCAGGTGATCGGCACGCCGGGCCACACCGCCGGGCACATCGCGATCTTCGATCCGTCCACCGGCACGCTGGTCGCCGGGGACGCGCTGCGCACCACGACCGACGGCCTGGTCGGCCCCGACCCGCAGTACAGCGAGGACATGACGACGGCCGTGGCCTCGATCCGGAAGCTGGCCGCCCTCGACGTCCGCACGATCCTGCCCGGCCACGGCGCCCCGCTGACCACCAACCCGGCCGCGGCCCTGAAGAAGCTGGCCGCAGCGGGCTGAGCCCCGCGACGGACGGGCAGACATTTAGATTTCCCTTTCCGCCTGAGGCTCTGGCGCGCTTGATCCGGTAAATTGCGCGCGGCGCAGTTGCGCCGCGTAGCCGAAAGGGCACACCATGCGCCGGATCCTCGCCGCCGCCACCGCCGTCGTCCTGGTCCTCGCCGGGTCTGCCTGCTCCGACGACAAGAAGGCGGTGGCGACCGCCGGCACAAAGGTGAGCGTCGGCGTCATCCCCATCATCGACGTGGCGCCGATCTACCTGGGTAAGCAGAAGGGCTTCTTCACCAAGCGCGGCATCGACCTGGCGCTCACCCCCGAGCAGGGCGGCGCGCCGATCGTCGAGGGGGTGCTCGGCGGCAAGTACCAGTTCGGGTTCAGCAACGTGACCTCGCTGATGGCCGCGCAGTCCGGTGGCGCCCCGCTCAAGGCGGTGGCCAGCGGCGTGGCCTCGAACGGCCGGGCCGGGCGCGACTTCTCGGCCATCGTGGTGCCCGACGGCAGCAAGATCCGTTCGGCCCGCGACCTGGCCGGCAGGCGGATCGCCGTCAACACGTTGAAGAATCTGGGCGACACGACCGTACGCCAATCGGTGCGGCGGGCCGGCGGCGACGCCGGCAACCTGCAGTTCCAGGCGATGCCGTTCCCCGAGATGCCGGGCGCTCTGCAGGCGGGCAAAGTGGACGCGGCCTGGGTGGTCGAGCCGGCGCTGAGCGCGGTGCTGACGCAGGGCGGGCAGATCCTGGCCTCCAACTTCGTGGACACCGCGCCCGACCTGACCGTCGCTCTGTACTTCACCAGCCAGGGCACGATGGCCGCGAAACCCGAGCTGGTCACCGACTTCACCGAGGCCATCAAGGAGTCGATGCGCTACGCGGCCGACCACCCGGAGGAGGTCCGCGACGTCGTCGGCACGTACACCCAGATCAACGACACCGTCCGCATCGCGATGATCCTGCCCAGCTGGCCCGAGGACATCAACCGGCGGTCGCTGGAGCGGGTGGCCCAGCTCGGCCAGCGCGACGGCATCTTCACCAAGCCCCCGACCCTCGATCAGCTGCTGCCCTGACCTTCGCCGCGGAGATCGCGCCCGGCGAGTAACTCGTTCGGCATTGACCCTCCCTAGCGTCGGCTCCGACATCGGAACCGACCCGGGGAGGACTCATGCCGGCCGTGCTCGAGACCCGTCCATTGACCGACTTCCTCGTGGTGCGCGACCGCCTGATGCGCATCGCCACCCGCATCGCGGGGGCCGAGGCCGAGGACGTCGTGCAGGACGCGTGGCTGCGGTGGCAGCGGGTCGACCACAACACTGTGCTCGACCCGTCGGCCTACCTGTCGCGGACCACCGTCCATCTGTCGATCAACCGAGCCCAGCAGAGGCCGACGTCGGCCCTCACGCCGGCCGTGCTGCCGCCCGAGCCGTCGGCCGACCCCGCCGACCGGGCGGCCGCGGCCGACGAGTTGCGGACGGCGCTGGCGCTGCTGGTGGCCCGGCTCGAGCCGCGGGCCCGGGTCGCGTACACGCTGCGCGAGGCCTTCGAGCTGCCGTACCGCCAGATCGGGGTCCTGCTCGGCATCACTGAGGCGCACACCCGGCAGCTGGTCAACCGGGCCCGCCGCCGGCTGGCCGCCGGGCCGGACCGCCCGGTGCCGCGCGACGAGCACCGGGCCCTGCTGGCGGCGTTCCGGCACACCGCCCGGACCGGAGACCCGCGACCCCTGGCCGGGCTGGCCCGAACGCCTGAATCGGCGCGGCCCGCTGCCGCATGATGATGCGGTGCGGTACCTGTGGCCGGCCGTGGCCGGCGCCGTGGTGCTCCTGCTGCTGACCCTGGTGGGAGTGCGCCTGGTCGGCGGCGCGGACGACGACGGGCCCCGGCCCGATCAGGCCCGGCCCGGCCCCGTGCTGCTCGTGCCCGGCTACGGCGGTAACCGCACCGGCCTGAGCCGGCTGGCCGAGCGTCTGCGGGCCGAGGGCCGGACGGCGACCGTGCTGACCCTGCCCGGCGACGGCACCGGCTCGCTCGAGGAACAAGCCGGCCTGCTCGATACGGCCGTGCGCGATGCGATGGACGCCGGGGCGCCCTCGGTCGACGTGGTCGGCTACTCGGCCGGCGGGGTGGTGGCCCGGCTCTGGATCGAGCGCCACGACGGCGCTGAACGGGCGCGGCGGGTGGTCTCGCTGGGCTCGCCGCTGCACGGCACCCGGCTGGCCGGGCTGGGCGCCCGGTTCGGGAATGCGGCTCAGTGTCCACAAGCCTGTCAGGAACTGGCGCCCGGCAGCGACCTGCTCGACAGCATCGACGGCGACCTGCCGGGCCGGCTGCCGTGGCTGTCGATCTGGACCGAGAACGACGAGACCGTGCTGCCGCCCGACTCGGCCCGCCTGGACGGCGCCGTCAACCTGCCGTTGCAGAGCATCTGCCCGGCCGCGCGCACGGCCCACGGCGAGCTGCCGACCGATCCGTACGTGACCGCTCTGGTTCTGGACGCCTTGGGCACCTCGCCCTTGAGCGAAGTGGCGCGCGGCACATGCCGGACGGCATGACGCAGTCACCCGACTGATGATTGGGTCATGACTGCGACGGCAGGGTTGACTCATGGATCGAGACCCTGACTTGCGGTTCTGCCTGTTGGGCGCGGTACGCGTCCGGCGCGGCGCGGTCGACCTCGAGCTGGGCGGACGGCAGCCTCGGACAATCCTGGCGCTGCTGCTGGCCGGAGCGGGGACGACGGTCGGTTTGTCGGAGATGGTGGACACTCTGTGGGGCGATGACCCGCCGGTCAGCGCCGTCAACGTGGTGCACCGGCACATCGGGGTGCTGCGCCGCGTCCTGGAACCCGAGCTTCCCGTACGAGCCACCGGCGACCATCTGATCCGGCAGGCCTCGGGCTACCGGCTGCTGGTCGACGAGCACAACTTCGACCTGCTCCGGTTCCGCCGGCTGGCCGCCGAGGCCCGGCGCACCGACGACCCCGCGGTCGCCGTACGGCGCTACGCCACCGCCCTGTCGCTGTGGCACGGCCGGTGCGCGGCCGAACTCGAGATGGACCACCCCAGCTTCCTGGCCGTCGAGGCCGAGCGCTGGCAGGTGACCCGCGAGGCGGCCGACGCGGCTCAGCGCGGCGGCCCGGTCCGGATGGTGCTGCCCGCGCTGCGCCAGGCCGCGGTGCTCAACCCGCTCGACGAGGGCCTGCAGGCCCGACTGCTGCTGGCCCTGGCCTCCGACGGCCGCCAGGCCGAGGCGATGCACACGTTCCGCGAGGTCCGCCGCCGGCTGGTCGACGAACTGGGCCTGGGCCCCGGACCGCAGCTGGTCGAGGCCTACGACCGCCTGCTCGTGCGCACCCGGCCCAAGGTCACCTGCTCGTCCTGCGGGCGCTGACCGACCCGAGCCCGATCATGGCCCGGTGCACCTCGGGCTCGGTCAGCGCCGGGACCGGCAGGGGATGGGCGGACGCGGACCGCAGCCCGTCGAGCGCGAGGGCCAGCGACCGCCGCCACGCCTGCCCGTTGATGCCGGCCGTGGCCCGCACGATGGCGGCGGTCGACCACAGCAGGAACGCCATGTCCTCGACCGTGAAGTCGGACCGCAGGGCGCCGTCGGCCTGGGCCCGCTCGATCAGCCCGCGCGCGCTGCCCATCTGGGCGTCGCACATCTCGGTGAGCCGTTCCGCGTCCGGATAGCGACGGCTCACCGCGTCGTTGAGCGCGGGGTCGGTCGCCTGCAGCTCGCACAGCAGCGTGACGTAGAGCGCGAAGGCGGCCCACGGGTCGGGCTCCGCCTCGGCCCGGCGCCGCGCCTCTTGCACGCGGGCCTCGAGCAGGTCGGGCATCACCGCGTCGATGAGCGCGTCCCGCCCGCCGAAACGGTTGTAGACCGTGCCCGGGCTGACCCCGGCCCGGCGGGCGATCTCTTCGATCGGCACCTCGAGGCCGTGCTCGTGATAGGCGGCCACGGCGGCGGCGCGCAATCGCTCGACGTTGCGCTGGGCGTCTTTCCGCATGGGGTGATCCTAGCAACTTGATGATGCCCTCAACTTCGCGCTAAGTTGAGGCAACCATCAAGTTCGAGGAGTCAGACATGAGCAAGACCATCGTGATCTTCGGCGCCGGCACCGGACTGGGCGCCTCGGTCGCCCGGCGGTTCGGTCGCGAGGGCTACCGGGTGGCCCTGGTCGCCCGCACCCGGGAACGCCTCGAGGCCCTCGCCGCCGAACTGTCCGAAGAGGGCATCGAGGCGGCCGCCTTCCCGGCCGACCTGGCGGCGTCCGACGGCATCGCTGCGGTGATCGAGGCGGTCCTCGCCCGCTTCGGGCGCATCGACGTCGTCGAGTACGCGCCGATCACCGTCGAGGGCTTCACGGCCGCGGCCGACCTGTCCGCGGCGCGGCTCCGGCCGTACACAGAGGTCTTTCTTCTCTCGCTCGTCGAGGCGGTCCACGCGGCGCTACCCGGCATGCTCGAGCGCGGCGACGGGGCGATCCTGCTCGGCCAGGGTGTTTCGGCGACCCACCCGCAACCCGGCCTCAGCGGCTTCGGTCCGGTCATGGCGGCCGCCCGCAACTACATCCACTCGCTGCACGGCGAACTGGCCGGGAAGGGGGTCTATGCCGGCGTCGTGCACGTGGCCGCGATGGTCGAGCGCAGCGCGGGGCAGCGGGCCATGCTCGGCGGCGACATGGCGACCGGTCTCGATGTCAGCGCCATCCCGGTCATCGACCCCGATGACATCGCCGAGGCGTTCTGGACGATGGTCACCAAGCGTGACGAGATCGAACGCCAGCTGCCCTCGTCCTAGCAGACCCGCGTTACCGGCGGGAGCCCGGCCACCCGGCCGAACGGGTCATCCGGGTGGCCGTTCAGGCCGAAGATCCTGGCCGGGCCGGGGCATCCTTCCGAGACGGCCGAGGCAGGAGTTGAAAGTGATTCTGCATTGAGTAGTCTGCTCGCCGTTGTCTTGTTGATGAGGAGCGCGCACACCCATGGTTTCGAACCTTCTTGAGCTTTCCGAGAACCCGGCCACCAAGGAGGCCATCGTCAAGGACGCCCAGGCGCTGGTCGAGTCCGAGCTCGCCAACAAGTCGGGCGTTTCCGCGGCCGCGGTGAAGCTCGCGTACAAGGCGGTCACCTCGTTCGCTCCCGGCTACTACGTCGAGACCCTGAACATCATGGTCCCCTCGATGCTCGAGCAGCTGCAGCCGTTCTGGGCCGACTTCCAGGTCGCCGGCGGCGGCTCGTTCGGTGAGTACCTGGTCAAGCGGCAGGACGAGGTCACCCCGGCCATGCTGCTGGTGACCGACGACATGGCCAACGCCTCCGAGAAGGCCGTCGTCGTCAAGGCTTACAAGACCGTTCGCGGTGGCGCCGCGAAGCACATCGAGGCCGCTCTGCCGGCCCTCGGTGGCCTGGTGGAGAAGTACGCCGCCTGATCTGCCGTGTTGTGACGAGCCGCGCCCGGGCCGGGCGCGGCTCGTCGCGTCTCAGCCCAGGGTGATCCGGCGGTCGATCCCGATCGCGTCCAGGAACCGCTCGTCGTGGCTGACCACCACAAAGGCTCCCCGGTACGCCGTGAGAGCGGCCTCGAGCTGGCCGACGCTCACGAGGTCGAGGTTGTTGGTCGGCTCGTCGAGCAGCAGCAGCTGAGGCGCCGGCTCGGCGAACAGCACGCAGACCAAGGTCGCCCGCAACCGCTCGCCGCCCGAGAGCACCCGCACCGGCAGATGGGCCCGGTCACCGCGGAACAGGAAGCGGGCCAGCAGGTTCATCCGCTCCGCGTCGGCCAGCGCCGGCGCGAAGCGGGCCAGATTCGCGGCCACGGTCAGGTCGTCGTCGAGCAGGTCGAGGCGCTGCGACAGGTAGGCGACCCGGCCCCGACCGGCCTGCTGATCGGCGCCGATCAGGCGCATCAGCGTCGACTTGCCGGCGCCGTTGGGCCCGACCAGCGCGATCCTCTCCGGCCCGCGGATGATCAGGTCGATCCCGTCGCCCGGGAACACCGGCCGCCCGTCATAGCTGACCTGCAGACCCGAGCCGGTGAAGACGGTGCGCCCGGCCGGCACGGCCGTGGCCGGCAGGTCGATGACGATCCGGTCGTCCTGCCGGGCGGCCCAGCTCGCCTCGTCGTATCGGGCCTGCGCGTCGCTGACCCGGGCGGCGTGGACGTCACCGGACCGGGCCGCCGACACCTGGGCGCTGTTCTTCAGGTTGCCCGCGTGGATCCGGGACAGGCCGGCACTGCCCAGGTTGCGGGCCGCGGTCGACTGGCGCCGGGCGGTGCGCTCGCGGGCCTGCTGCATCTCGCGCCTCTGCCGCTTCAGATCCTGCTCGGCGTTGCGCACCTGTCGTTCGGCCACCTCACGCCCGGCCTCGACCGCCTCCGCGTACGCGGTGAAGTTGCCCCCGTACCAGCGGAGCTCGCCGTGCTCGAGGGCGGCGATCCGGTCCATCTCGTCGAGCAGCGCCCGGTCGTGGCTGACCACGAGCAGGCACCCAGCGAACGTCCGCAGCACAGCGGTCAGCCGCTCGCGGGCCGCACCGTCGAGGTTGTTGGTCGGCTCGTCCAGCAGCAGCACATCGGGCCGTTTGAGCAGTTGGGCGGCGAGCCCGAGCGACACCACCTGACCGCCGCTGAGCGTGCCCAGCCGCCGGTCGAGGGCCACGTCGCCCAGGCCCAGCCGGTCGAGCTCGACCCGGCTGCGCTCCTCGACGTCCCAGTCGGCGCCGACCGTGGCGAAGTGCTCGTCGGCGGCGTCGCCGGACTCGATGGCGTGCAGCGCGGCGATCGTGCGGTCGACGCCGAGCACCTGGGCCACGGACTGCTCCTGGGCGAAGGGCAGGTGCTGGGGCAGATAGCCGAGCACGCCGCCCACGGTGACCGTGCCGCCGGTCGGGGTCAGCTCACCGGCGATCAGCCGCAGCAGGGTGGATTTGCCGGTGCCGTTGGCGGCGACCAGGCCGTTGCGCCCGGCCGGCACCGACAGCGTCAGGTCGTCGAAGACCGGGGTGTCGTCGGGCCAGGAAAAGGACAGGGCGGTGCAGACGACGGAACCGTCGGACATGAAGAACTCCGGGAGAGAGACGGTGCGGGAACAGAAAAGACGACATCAGCCGGGGTAGGTCACCCGGAGATGTCGTCACCGCTGCCCGTCACAGATCTGCTCCTGCTCTCGAAGAACTCCGGCGAGCCTAGCTCGCGGTGTTCCGATACGCATGGAAATTAATGTCGCGGCGGTGCCGGAAGCCCATCGCCCGGTAGAGCCGGATCGCATCGGGGTTGCTGCCCGCCACATGCAGGAACGGTGTGTCGCCACGCTCGCGGATCGCCGCCGCCACCGCCCGGACCAGGCGGTTGGCCAGGCCCTGACCACGGAAAGCGGGGTCGGTGCAGACGGCGCTGATCTCGGACCAGCCGGGCGGGCGCATCCGCTCCCCCGCCATCGCGACCAGCGCTCCCTCGCGGCGGAAGCCGAGATAAGTGCCGAGTTCGCGGGTACGGGGCCCGAACGGCCCGGGCCGGGTGCGGGCGACGAGATCGAGCATCTCGGGCACGTCGGCCTCGGTCAGCAGCACGGCCTCGGGGTCGGCCGCGGCGGCCAGGTCTTCGCCGGTGAGCTGCAGGCCGACGCCGCCACCGGTCCGCTCCCAGCCGGGCCCGGCGCCCACGGGGGCGGCGGGCATCCACACCTCGGCCCCGGGACCGGTCAGCTCGGCCAGGTCGGCCCACGCGGCCGGATCGGCGGCGCCGGCCACGGCCACGAACGGAGACACGTCCGGCAGGTAGCGGGCCGCCCGGCCACGAACCTCGGCCCGGCTCGAGTCGTGGAGCAGCGCCGTCCACACGGGATTGTCGAGAACGGCCCGGTCCACGGTTGTCATGGGATCTTCCTAGCGCGGGGCCGGTCACGCCCGCAGGTGAATGTGAGCGGGCGCATAGGGGCCCCGGGTGGCGGCCCGGGACCCCCACGCCTCAGCGCAGCCCGAAGGCCCGCGTGAGCTCCTGCTTCACCGTGTTGCCGGCGTTGTCGCGGGCGGAGACCCGCAGCGACACGAACGAGGCCGAGCGCGGCGCCCGCAGGGTGCTGCCCCGCTGCCACGTCCGCCCGTCGTCGTACGAGACCTCGACCTCGGCCTTCCCGACCTTGGCCGTGACGCCCGGCAGCTGCGACGCGGTGACCGTCAGCCGGGCGTCCCGGGCGGCCCGGCCCGCCCTGTCGAGCGCGACCACGTAGTCGAGCTGGATCATCGGCACGACCACCGCGTTCTCGTCACCACTGGCGGCCGATGTGAAGGTCCACTCGGTGTGCGTGCGGGTCGAGTACGGCCCGGTCCAGGCGGCCCGGTTGTTGTCGAGCACCACCCGGTAGGGCTCCCGGCCCGCGGGCAGGCCGGTGACCGGCAGGAACTCGGCGTTGCCCCAGTTCAGCAGCTCGTCGCCGCGATAGAGTTCGGCCCGGTTGGAGACGGCGAAGTTGCTGCCCCCGGTCTCGCCGGCGTAACCCCGGCCCGCGCCGCCCCACCCGGGAACGGGCAGGTAGAGGCCGTCGAGATAGCGCACCGGCAGATGACCCGGGCCCTGCCGCGGCCGCAGGATCGGGCCGAACCACGTCTCGTCGCTGGTGCGCCCGGCCCGCGGGGTGAACGGCTCCAGCCGGTGCTGGCCCATCTCGCTCGGCAGGAACGCGTCGTCGTACCAGGTGGCGCCCGCGGTGACCCAGTCGGTGCGGGTGCCCTGGGCGGTGGCCGGCACCTGGTTGCCGACCACGAAGCCGTGCCAGGCGTCGGCGCGGAACTCGAGGGCCTTGCCCGGCCGGTGGTGCTGGAACGCGACGTTCACCCGGGCCAGGTCGGCCGGGCCCGACCGGAACGTCGGGTCGGCGGGCACCGCCCCCGTCCAGTGGTGCACCACGTCGTACAGGTAGTCGGTGGTGGGGTTGGAAGTGATCGTGATCCGGCCCGGTCGGCGCAGCAGAGCCTCACCCTCGTCGGCGCCCAGCGTGACCACAGTGACCGGCGCGGGCTGGTCGGGGCCGAACAGCACCTCGTCGGGCCACGGGTGCAGCCGCCCGGTGCCCGTGTTGACCACCAGCAGCAGCTTGACCCCGGCCCGCGCGGCCGCCGCGGCCTGCCCGGCGATGTCGCCGTTGTCGCGCACGACCAGCGCCTGGCCGCGCCGCGGCTGGGTGCCGACCGTCAGCGTGTGGCGGCCCTTCGCCAGCGGCGGCTCGGACCGCTGAACCAGCACGTTGTCGTGGCCGTGGACGGTGAGCGCGGGCTGTTCGAGGCGGAAACGGGCGCCGAACTCGAACGTGCCGTTGGTGACCTTGCGGCCGGTGGGCAGGGCCCACGAGCTGTCGTACGACTCGTCGGGCAGCCGCGAGCTCTCGGTGAACGCGTTGGGCCAGCCCCGGTGCACGTCCACCCGCACGGCTGTGGGCGTGGTCGGCTGCGGGACCCGGGCCGTGATCCGGCGGGCCTGGCGCGCGTCCAGGGTGACCGTGCGGTCGCGGTCGAGCTTGACGTCGGTGAACGTCAGCAGGGCCTGACCCTTGGAGCGTGGGCCGCTCACCCCGCGCACGTCGACATCGGTCCAGCCGGTGTACGTGCCGACCGGCAGCCGCACGGTTCCGCGGCCCTCGGCGTCGAGTTCGAGCGCGCCGAACAGGTGCTCGTCGGTGAACAGGACCTTGCCGCTGACCGGTTTGCCGTCGCGGTCCTTGACGGCCACGGTCAGGTTGTGGCGCTCGCCCTCGCGGCTCAGGCCGATGAGCGTGCGGGTCCGCTCGACGCCGCTCTCGTCGGTCGCCCGCACGAAACCGCTGACCGGCCGGTCGACCGGGACCAGGTCGGGCTTCGCCCTCAGGGCAGCGGTGGCCGACCCGTGCGCGGCGACCGTGACGGTGGTCTTGTCGAGGCTGAACGCGCCGGCCGGCTCGGCCTGCACCGCGAGCTTCAACGTGACCGGGGCGTCGCCGTCGTTCGTGTAGGTGAGTGTCTGGTCCTCGGCGGTGGGCGTGCTGCCGTACGGGAAGAAACCCGAGTACGCGCTGACCGTGCCGAACACGGTGGCGTGCGCGGCGGCGTAGGCGTCGAGGCGACCCGCGCCGGCCTGGTACGCCGTGTACTGCGGGGTGGGCCGGGCCGTGCCCACGAGCGCCTGCTTGATGCGCTCGCCCGACCAGTCCGGGTGGGCCGCCGCGACCAGCGCGGCCGCGCCCGCGACGTGCGGCGTGGCCATCGAGGTGCCACTCATCGTCTGGTAGAAGCCGGAACCGCGCACGTAGTGCGAGCGGGCGGCCAGGATGTCGACGCCGGGCGCGGTGATCTCGGGCTTGAGGCCGCCGTCGCCGTGCCGGGGCCCGGTGCTGGAGAACTCGGCCAGCTGGTCGTCGGCGTCGACCGCGCCGACCGTGAGCGCGGCGTCGGCGCTGCCGGGCGAGCTGATGTCGGCCGGGCCGCTGTTGCCGGCCGCGATGACGAACAGGGTGCCGGTCTCGGCGCTGAGCGCGTCGACGGCGGCGCTCATCGGCTCGCTGCCGTCGCCGCCCGGACCGCCCAGGCTCATGCTGACGATGCGGCTGCGCTGCTCGCGGGCCGCCCATTCCATGCCCGCGATGATCCACGACTCCTGGCCCCGGCCGTCGCCGTCGAGCACCTTGCCCACGTGCAGGCGGGCGCCGGGCGCGACCCCGCGCTCGAGGCCGTCGCTGGCGGCGCCGGTGCCGGCAATCGTCGAGGCGACGTGAGTGCCGTGCCCGTAGAAGTCGGTCGCGTCCTCGTCGGTCGGCACGAAGGAGGCGGACGCCTCGATCCGGTCGGCCAGGTCGGGGTGCTCGGCGTCGATGCCGCTGTCGAGGACGGCGACGTCGACGTCTTTGCCCTCCGCGCCCTCGCCCCACAGACGCGGCGCGCCGACCTGGGCGGTCGACTCGGCCAGCTCGGCCTCCACCTTGCCGTCGAGCCAGACGTGGTCGACCGCGGAACCCTTGAGCGCGCCCCAGAAGGGAACGGCCTGAGCCCGGTTGCGCGTCACGGCAGCCGCATCGAGGCTGTCCAGCGTGCGGGTGACCGCGCCGCCCGGCAGCTGCTGCCGCGCGGCCGGAGTGCCCGCGCGGTAACGGACGATCAGCGGCAGGGCGCTCGTGTGCGCGTCGTCGTAGCCATCGGCGATCAAGCCGGTCACGTTGAACAGGCGGCGGTCGAGCCGGCCCTGGGCGATCAGCGGCAGGGCCTCGTCGGGGTAGACGTAGGTGGCCTCACCCTCGACCCGCCGGGTGTAACCGGTGGCCGTGCCGTCCGGCCGCTCGACCCGCAGCGCGCCCGGGCCGACCGTCACCTTGTCCCCCGTGATCAAGGTGACGGTGGCCGCCCGGGCTTCTTCAGCGGGCGCGGCAGCCGCGGGCCGGGTCAGCGCCGAGACGGCGGACGCCGCCAGCAGCGCGCTCACGGCAAGGGTGGCCGCACCGCGCCGCCGGCGTGGATTGTGCAGAGACAAGGTTCATCTCCCTCGATAAGACGATGATCGATGAGCCTCGTCCCAGCCTGTTGCACAACCAATCACTTGAAGCTGGCGCACAGACGACATGGCGCACTCACGCCGTCGGCGGCAGCAATAGGTGGACGTCGCCGAACTCGTGCCAGCGGTAGCGTTCGCGCAGCGCCTCGGCGTAGGCCGCCCGCAACGCGTCCTCGCCGGCCACCGCGGTCAGCATCTTGAGGTGTGATGCGCGCGGCTCGTGCAGGCCGGTCAGCAGGCCGTCGACCGCCTGCACGACGTGGTCGGGCTCGATGACCAGCGACGTCCAGCCGCACGGGGGCCCGGTCACCGCCGACTCGAGCGCCCGCACCACCGTCGTGCCGACCGCGATCACCCGGTGGCCGGACGCCCGCACGTGGTCGACCAGGCGGGCCGTCGGCGCCGGCACGTGGTACCACTCCGGGTAGGGCGGCTCGTCCACCTCGAACGAGGCCACGCCGGTGTGCAGCGTGACCGGCGCGACCAGCACGCCGCGGCCGACCAGCTCGGCCAGCACCCGCCCGGTCAGCGGGCGGCCCGCGCTCGGCATCTCGGCACTGCCGGGCTCGGTCGCGTACGCGTTTTGATAGACCTCGAGCGGCCAGTCCTGGTCGGTGTAGCTGTAGCGGATGGGCCACCCGTGCCGGGTCAGGAAGGCGGCGCGGCTCTGCCCGACCTCGGCCCTGGCCACCCACAGCCGGCCGGTGAACGGGCGCACCAGGACGAGCTCGCCACCCGGCACGGCCAGCCGCCGGCCGGGCCGCGGGGTGCTGTCGCGCAGTTCCACCAGCCAGGTGCCGTCGGCCTGTTCGGTCGAGACGTGCACCCGGACGCCGTCGGCGTCGACGGCCGACGGCAGCGTGGCCGAGTTGTTGACCACGAGCAGGTCGCCCGGGGTGAGCAGGCGCGGCAGCTCGGTGAAGCGGTGGTGGCTGACCTCGGTGCCCCGGCTCACCATGAGCCGCACGCCGTCGCGGGTCAGGCCGCGGGCCTCGACCGGCTCGCGCGCCTCGAGCCCGGTCGGCAGCTCGAAGTCGACGACCGTCATCGGGCCACGTACCTTCCCGAGGCCGGGCGTTCGTCGAGCAGCTTCACGAACCACGGCACGACCTTTTCCGGCAGCGGCCGGTCGGAGATGTCCTCACCCGGGAAGGCCTGCTGCTGCAATCGGGTGCGCAGGTCGCCCGGATCCACCGACCACACCCGCAGGCCCGGCTCCTCCTTGGCCAGCACGGCGCTCGCGTGGTCGAGGGCGGCCTTGGCGGCGCCGTAACCGCCCCAGCCCTCGTACGCCTCGACGGCCGCGTCGGAGCTGATGTTGAGCACGGCCCCGGCCCCCGACAGGCGCAACTGCGGCAGCAAGAGCTGGGTCAGCGCGATCGGGGCCAGCACGTTCACCTCGAACGTGTCGAGCAGTGCCGGCAGCGGGAAGTCGGCCAGCGCTGGCGGCGGGCTGCCACCCAGCGTAGACGCGTTGTTGACCAGCAAGTCGGCCCCGCCCAGTTTGGAGGCGGCCTCGGCCAGCTCGGCCCGGTGGTCGTCGTCAACGACGTCGCCGGCGATCGCGACCACCGTTGTCAGCCGGCCGAGTTCCCCGGCCACCACCTCCAGGTCCTTTCCCGTACGGGCGTCGATGACCAGGTTCCACCCGGCGCCGGCCAGGGCCCGGGCGAGGGCGGCGCCGAGCCCCTGGGAGGCTCCGGTGATCACTGCTGTGTTCGTCATGCCGACGAGATTGCTCGCTTCGACGGCTCACCGCGTCGGACCACGGTCTGCACTTTTCCTCCGACCATGGTCTTAGGACCGTGGTCCGACGCGGGTTCCGGCATCCATGGCTAGGGTGGGCCCGTGACCGCCGCCGACCAGCTCACCACCGCCCGCCGCCTCTCGGCCGCGGTGCTGGCCGTCAGCGACCAGCTCACCGTGCCCGAGGTGCTGCAGACCATCGTCGACACCGCCCGCGAGCTGGCCGCCGCCGAGTACGCGGCGCTCGGCGTCCCCGACGACAACGGCTCGTTCGCCCAGTTCCTCGTCTCGGGCGTCTCCCCCGAGCAGCAAGAGGCGATCGGCCCGCTCCCCCGCCAGCACGGCTTCCTCGCCGTGATGCTGCGCGAGCCGGCCATCCAGCGCCTCGACGACATCCGGGCCGACCCCCGCTTCGACTGGTGGCCCCAGGCCCACCCGATCCTTCAGGCGTTCCTGGGCGTCCCGATCATGAGTGGCGACGAGATCCTGGGCGCGCTCTATCTGGCCAACAAGCCCGGCGGCTTCACCGCGCACGACGAAGAGCTGGTCCGCGTGCTGGCCGCGCACGCCGCGATCGCGCTCACCCACGCCCGGCTCTACGCGCGCAGCCGCGAGCTGACCATCGCCGAGGAACGAGCCCGCATCGCCCACGACCTGCACGACGCGGTCGCCCAGCGCCTGTTCGGGCTGCGGCTCACGGCCCAGGCGGCCGACCTGCTGATCGAGCGCGATCCGGCCGCCGCCCGGGCCCGCCTGGCCGAGGTCACCGCGCTGGCCCGCGAGGCCGCCGAAGAGCTGCACGCGGCCGTGCTCGAGCTGCGCCCGGCCCGGCTCGACGAAGACGGCCTGCCCGACGTGCTGCGCAAACAGGTGCAGATCCTCGACCGCGCGTCCGGCCCCGACGGCCCCCGGCTGCAGTACGCCGAGCACGATCCGCCCGTGCTGTCCCCGGCCCAGCAGGCGGTGGTGCTACGCGTGGCCCAAGAGTCGCTGCACAACGCCGTGCGCCACGCCGGCGCCCGGGTCATCCGGGTCGAGCTGACCCGGCTCGGGGCGTGCGGCGTCCGCCTCGAGATCTCCGACGACGGCGCCGGCTTCGACGTCGCGGCCACGCTCAAGGCCGGGCGCAGCCTGGGTCTGCGGTCGATGCGCGACCGGGCCTGCTCGGTGCGCGGCCACGCGGTCTTCACGTCGGCGCCCGGCCGCGGCACGGTGGTGCGGCTCGAGGTGCCCGGTGACTGAGATCCGCGTGCTGATCGTCGACGACCATCCCGCCGTACGCCGGGGGCTGCGCACTTTTCTCGAGCTGGCCCCCGACCTCGAGGTGACCGGCGAGGCGGCCGACGGCCCGACGGCGATCGAACTGGTCGAGCAGACCGCGCCCGACGTCGTGCTGCTCGACATGGTGCTGCCCGGGCTGGACGGGGTGGCCGTCCTGCGCGAGCTGGCCCGCCGCAACCTGCGGACGAAGTGCCTGGTCGTCACCAGCTTCACCGACCGCGCCCGCCTGCTGCCGGCCGTCCGCGCCGGCGCCCGCGGCTACCTCTCCAAAGACGTCGACCCGCAGGCCCTGGTCGCAGCCGTGCGCTCGGTGCACGCCGGCCACCTGCTGCTCGAGCCCGACGTCGCCGCCACCCTGCTCGGCGCCCCGGCCGAGACCCCCGCGCTGACCGCCCGCGAACGCGACGTGCTGGCCCTGATCGCCCAGGGCCGCTCCAACCGCGAGATCGCCCGCGCCCTGGTCGTGGCGGAAAAGACGGTCAAGACCCACGTCTCCAGCATCCTCATGAAACTCGGCCTGGCCGACCGCACCCAGGCCGCCCTGCACGCCGTCCGCACCGGCCTGGTCCCGCCCGATTGACCATCCAGCGAACCTTTGCCGGGCCTCATGCGTCCTGGATTCATGACAAGACAAGGGATGCCCGATGGCGCGCGGTGACGCGGAGTTCACAGAGTTCGCGGCGGCCGGGTTCCATCGGTTGCGCCGAGCCGCGTTCCTGCTGACCGGCAACGAGCAGCAGGCCGAGGATGCGGCGCAAGCGGCGCTGGTCAAGACGTATGCGGCCTGGCGCCGGGTGCGGCGGCAAGACCCGTACGCGTACGCCCGCAAGGTCATGGTCAACCACCTCAAGGACCAGTGGCGCCGCCCGCTGCGCGAGGACGCCCACGACCAGGTCCCGGACCGTCCGACCGGCCGGGACGTGGCCGGCGACGTGACCGACCAGCGCTGGCTGCTGGCCGGGCTGACCGCCCTGGCCGACCGGGAGCGGGCCGTCGTCGTGCTGCGCCACTACTTCGACCTGAGCGAGAAAGAGGTGGCGGCCGAGCTGGGCGTGGCCGTGGGCACGGTCAAGAGCCTGAACTCGCGCGCGCTGACCAAGCTGCGCGTCACCCTCACCCCGTCCGACTTCGCCGCGAACGGAGCCGCGTGATGACCGACCTCGACACCTTCCGAGCCGCCCTGCAACAGCCCGACGAGGGCCGCCCGCCCGCGCTCGACGAGATCATGACCGCGGGCCGCCGCCTGCGCCGCCGTCGCCTCGCCCTCGTCGCGGGCGCCGCCACCGTCCTGGTCGCGGCCACCATGGCCCTGTGGCCCCTCACGTCCCGGTCCGAGCCGGTCGGTGGCGCCTGGCCCGCCGCGGCCGTCGACGCCCGCGGCTCATGGGGCCAGCCGGTGGCGACGGGCCTGCGCAGCAAGGACCGCGAGATCGTCGTCACCGCCTTCCGCAACAACAACCCGGCCTACCCCGACATCAAGTTCGGCGTCCGGGCCTGCGCGGCCGACGTGGCGGGCGAGCTGGCTCCCTGCCACAACCAGTTCGACGACGTGGCGCCCGACCGCAGCCCCGGCTTCCACGCCATCGGCCTGCCGTCCAACCTGGACTACTACGACCTGCCCATGTACGGCTACTACGTCGGCCCGGCCGCGAAGATCACGGTCGAGTCCCGCGGCCGGCTGGTGACGGCCAAGACGGCGGTCTGGAGCGAGGACGAGAACATCGTCCTGTTCTGGTTCACCTTCGACGACGTCTACCAGAAGGTCGACAAGAACAGCCCCCTGTACAAGGAGGGCAAGGTTACCCCGGGCCAACTCCCCGACGTGTCCGACTGGACCGCCTACGACGCCGACGGCAAAGAACTACCGGTCGGCAAGCCCTTCGTGATCGGCTGAGGCTGGGCCCGGGACGCGAATCCCGGGCCCACCGCCGAAGCGCGCGGCGACCCGTGGTCGAAACGGGGCCGGGGCGGAAGGTCGTGAGCCGCCCGCTCTGCCTGGCTGGAGCCTCCTCCAGCTCTCTGAGCTACCGCCGCGCCGACCCAGCCTGGCCGATCGGCGCGGGCGGCGCAACGCTATTTCTGCCCGGAGAACACTCCGGCGCGCCGCAGGATCGTGGCCAGCAACGGCGAGGCCACCGTGACACCGTGCACCAGGTCCGGGGCCGGGGCCGGCAATTCCGTACGACCCTGCTGGTACGGCTGCGTCCAGCCGGCCGCCTCGGCGTCGATGCCGTGCCGGCCGCACACCTGGCGCACCAGGTCGGCCGGGCATTCCTCGTCGCCGAGCACCACGTCCCACGGCAGCGGCAGGCGGGCCCAGACCCGGACGTCGACGTGCTGCTCCCGCCCTTCCAGCCGGTGCCAGGCGGCCACGTCGGCGGCCACCAGCGCCGGCACCTTGCCCGGGCAACTGGCCTCGACCACGTCGTCGTAGCCCAGCCCGCGGGTCAGGTTCAGCCATCCCGTACGGGCCTGGTTGAACGCCCGCGAGGCCGCGTTCCAGCTCGACGAGTCGTCGCCCATCCTCATGATCATCTCGGTCGGGTCCCGGTGGTAGTCGTAAGCCCGCTCCAGCACCCGCGCCGCCGCGGCCAGGTGCTCGTAGTAACGCCCGAGCAGTTCCCCGCACTGCGCGTCGTCCAGCCGGTCCAGCACCTTCCACCGGGTGAGCACGGACGCCAGCACCGTGGGCCGGCCGGTCGGCGCGGCCAGCGCGGCGGCCAGAAGCTCCTCTCCGAGCGTGTCCATCGGCCGCGTCTGACTACCCGACGTGAACACCGTCCGCAGGTTCAGCCGAGCCACGTAGTAGGCCGTGAATGCCGCCGTGGCCGGGCAGGCAACAAAATCCTCCTCCGGCACGAGGTAGGCCAGCCGTGACTTGCCGAACGCCACCGCGGCCTCCCGGTCCCGCTCGGCCGCCAGCACCTCGGTGCGCTGCTGCAGGTGCAACACGGCCCGCACCGCCCGCCGATAGCCCCGGACCGACATCTGCGGCAGCCGCTCGCGACGGGCGTCGGCGCTCATCCGCTCCCGCGCGTCCGCGTGCCCGCCGCGCTCGCCCCGGGCCCCCTTCGGGGTCGGCAGCACGTGGTAGGTGTGACCCGCCCATCCCTTCACCGCGATCGGCTTGCGCCGCACGGTGGACCGAGCCGCCCGCGGCGCCTCCATGGACAGCCCCAGCCGGGCGAGCGATTCGAGCACCCAGGCCTCCAACGCCACCGGGTCCGCCGGATCCGCGTCCACGGCCGGCGCGGCCTCTCCCATGGCCGTCACTGCGGCCGCGTACGCCCGCCCGAGCCCCGGATGCCGTCGCCACGTCTTCGGCATCGACGAGCCCGTCGCCGTCCCCGCGTCGCGCCGGGCCTGCTCGTACCGCACCATCGCGTACAGGTCGCGGACGCCGGCCGCGCTCAGCCAGTCGCGGGCCCCCAGCGCCACCAGATCCGCCGCCACGTCCTGAGGCAGCCGCCGCTCTCGAAGCCCCCGGTGCAGCCGCCGCAGAATCTCCTCAGCCATCACGCCCTCCGTCGCCGGCCCCGGAGACCAGCCGACCAGTCTCGGCCTCCCGGCCCAGCGCCGTCCACCGAATAACGCCGGGCGATAGCCTGCCTGCGGTGAGACGAACCGGAGGGGCCGATGTCGACGGAGCAAGACGTGCTCGGGTACTTCGAGACGCTGTCGAACTGGGGGCGGTGGGGTGACAACGACCAGCTCGGCACGCTGAACCTCATCACCGACGAGGTCCGGCTGGCCGCGGCGCGGGCCGTTCGCCACGGCCGAAGCGTGTCCTGCGCCTGGGAGGTGGCCGTCCCGGACGAGATGGAGCGGTCGACCACGGCGTGCCCGTGCGCGGCCGACATGCCGGGCGCCGAGAACATGCCGGCCGCCTTTCACGCCGACCGGCGCTGGGGCTTCTCGTCGGAACGCATCGGCCTCTCGTTCCACGGCAACACGATCACGCACCTCGACTCGCCGTGCCACCTCTTCTGGGACGGGCGCATGTACAACGGGCGCTCGGCCGCGCTGGTCGACCCCGAGACGGGTTCGGCCTGGGGAGCCGTCACCGCGGCGGCCAACGGAATTGTCACGCGGGGTGTGCTGCTCGACGTCGCGGCGGCTCGCGGGGTGCCGTGGCTCGAGCCCGGGCAGGGCGTGTCCCCCGACGATCTCGAGGAGGCTGAGCGGCGCCAGGGCGTCCAGGTGCGATCCGGCGACGCGCTGCTGCTACGGACCGGCCACGGCCGCTACCGCCACGAGAACGGGCCGTCGGGCGGAATCACGCAGGCGGGCTGGCATGCGTCCAGCCTGCCGTGGCTGCGGGAGCGAGGCGTCGCGCTGATCGGCGCCGACACACCCCAGGACGTCCAGCCCTCGGGCTACGACGGCATCCTGATGCCGGTGCACGCGGTGAGCCTGGTCGCGATGGGCCTGTGGCTGCTCGACAACTGCGACCTCGAAGCGTGCACGACCACCGCGACCGAGCTCGGCCAGTGGGACTTTCAGCTGGCCGTGGCCCCGGTCCGCCTGGCCGGCACCTCCGGCAGCCCGGTCAACCCGATCGCAACGTTCTGAACCGGTGCCCGCCGTACATTAACATCTCCCGATGTCCGAATACCGGGATACCAGAGTCGCGTACACCTCGGAACGCGAGGCCTTGGCCGGCTTTCTCGATTCTCAGCGCAAGATGCTGATCGCGACGCTGGACGGTCTCGACGATGCGGCGGCGCGCAGGACGCCGAGCGCGAGCTCGCTGTCGCTGCTGGGGCTGATCAAGCATGCCACGACCTGGGAGCGTCGCTGGTTCCAGGTCGTGGTGGCGGGACGCGACCTGCCCGGGGAGTGGCCTGCTGTCATGCCGGATCGCTACGACGCCGACATGCAGGTCGACGAGGGCGACACGGTGGACCACTGGCTCGGGTACTACCGCGAGCAGATCGAGGAATCACGGGCCATAGTCGCCGCGATGGATCTCGACAGCCCCTGCGCCCGCCCGGACATCATCGAGTGCAACGTGCGCTACGTGGTGTTCCACATGATCGAGGAGACCGCCCGCCACGGCGGCCACGCCGACATCATCCGCGAGAGCCTCGACGGAACGCGCCAGAGCTGAGGGCCTGACGGGTATCCGGCCGGAGCAGCAGCACCACGGCGCAGGCGGCGCCGACGAAAGCGGCGTACGAGCTGACGTCGCCCACCGTGACCGCGGGCGAGAGTTCGGTGGTGGCGACGGCTGTGCTGCTGAACTAGATGGTGTCCTCGGGCGCGTCGGCCAGGTCGTCGACCGCTTCGGACAGCCAGAACGCGGCCGGCACCAGCACGACCAGCGCCGCGATGATGCACACGGCCAGCCAGGCCCGGAAGCTGCCGCGCAGCGTGCCCACGGTCAGCCCGGCCACGGCGACGGATAGGAACACGAAGAACCAGCCGCCCGAGTCGGTGTCAGGGTTGTCATAGGGGCTCGCCAACAGGGAGAAACCCAGCCCGGCGAGACCACACACCAACACCACCAGTGCGATGACGGTCAACCTCAGCGGCGCGGTCACCGAGGCACAATAGCGTTTCCGTCGTCCGTGGACCGGACCGTTACCCGTTCGCCGATGGGTTCGCCTTCGGTGAGCAGGTCGAGGACGGCATTGGCGCGGGCGACGAAACGGCGGCCGTCGGATTCGAGGCGACCGAGCACAATGCCTTCCCGCATACCGTCGCGCAAATGCTTCACCGTGTACGACTCGATGACCGCATTGCCGTCGGCCGTCAGCGCTTCGGCGGGGGCGGGCACCGCGTCCAGCTCGGCTTGGATCCGCTCGCTGCGGGACGGCTGGAAGGCGTACGGAACGGTGGTGTAAACGCCCGTCGAGTGTTTGCTCATGATGCCGCCGTTGGCCCCGACGAATCCGTACCTCCCGGGGGCCGACCGCACCCTTTCGACCATCGAGGCGATGGCGTGCATCGAATAGTTGTTGCCCGGCCCGCCGAAGAACGGCAGCCCACCGGTGACGGTCAGCCCGCGCGGGTCGTCGGTGGCCAGGCCCAGCGCCTCGGCCACGATGAACACAGGCGCCGCGAAACAGCTGTAGAGATCGAAGAAGGTCACCTCCGCCGGCGAGACGGATTCCAGCGCGTGCTGCGCCGCCCGAGCGGCCGCCGGGGAATGGCCGTATTCGGCTCGCTCCAGCAGATTCCGCTCGCGCAGATCCGCGTGCCCGGCCAGAAAGACCCAACTGCTTTCCGGTACGCCGTGCCGCCGCGCCGCCTCGGCCGACATCAGCAGAACCGCCGCACCCTGATTCACCTTGTCGCGCGCCACCACATAACGCGTGTACGGATCGGCGATCGGCCGGTTGGCCGCACTCGGCGTCACCAGCGAAGCGGCGTCGCGGACCACCGGCGCCGCCGCGTGCGGATTGGCCGCCGCCACGGTCGTGAACGGCGAGAACAATTCTCCGATGGCCGTCGCGTATTCGGCCCGCGACATTTTCAGCCGGGCCCGCCGCGCGTTCTCGATGAGCGCGTACTGCGACGGCGTGTCCGACAACCCGTGCGCCACATGGTGCATCGACACGATCCCGTCGAGCCCGGAACCGCGCGCCTCGAGCGACCCGCCCGGGCTCTCGGTGAAGTCGGGCGGCGAGTCCGTCGTGGCCAGCGCGGCGATGGTCGAGATCGCCTCGGAGCCGAACAGCAGCACCACGTCGGCGTCGCCGGCCGCGATCGTCGCCGCGAACTCGTTGACCAGGTGCTGCGGGGCCTGCCCGCCGCCGACCTCGAGCACCGCCCGGCGCGGCTCGGCCCCGATCCGCCCGGCCACCGAGCGCGGGAAGTTGTCCGAGCAGCCCAGCAACGGCGTGGCCCACGGCAGCGAGATCTCGAACTGCGGCACGCCGGCCACCGTGTCGACCGCCGCCGCGGCCACCCCGGCGTCGGCCAGGGCGGCCCGCGCGGCGTCGGCGGCCAGGTCGACCGGCGAGCGCGCCTGATAGCCCTCGGCGTCGAGCCGCTCCGACACCTGACCCACGCCGACCAGCACCGGCGTACGGGAATCGATCATCAGAGACGCCCGGCGAGCTCGCGGATGCGGGCCGCGCACTCGGCTGCCATCGTGCTCGTGATCTCGCCGGCCGGGCGGATGTCACGGAACGACCCCACGACCTGCCCGACGAAGAACGACTCGAGTTTCAGCGCGCCCTCGTGCCCGGCCTCGGCCGCCGCGTCGATCCGCTGCCAGGCCTCGTCGACCAGCATCGGCTGCAGGGGCAACGGCAACGGGTCGGGGCTGCCCGGCGCGGCCCACTCGTCGTGCCAGGCCGTTCGCAGCTGCCGGGCCGGTTTCCCGGTACGGGTGGGCGAGCGCAGCGTGTCGGCCGAGCTCGCGGCCAGGAACTTGTTCTTGATGGCCTGCACCGCCACGTCCTCGGCGCTCGAGAGCCAGACCGAGCCGCACCACACGCCGGCCGCGCCCAGCGCCAGCGCCGCCGCCATCTGCCGCCCGTCCGCGATGCCGCCCGCGGCCAGCACGGGCCGCTCGCCGGCGATGTCGACGATCTCGGGGGTGAGCACGGTCGTGGCGATCGTGCCGGTGTGCCCGCCGGCCTCGGTGCCCTGCGCGACCAGCACGTCGACCCCGGCCGCGATCTGCCGCTCGGCGTGCCGGGCCTGCCCGACCAGGGCCGCCGTCACCACCCCGAGCTCTTTGGCCCGCGCCACCAGCTCGGGCGGCGGGGTGCCGAGGGCGCTGGCGATCAGCGCGATGCGGTGCTTGAACGCCGTGTCGAGCAGCGCGATCGCGCCCGGCGTGGTCAGCGAGGCGGCGACCTGCTGGTGGTCGACGGTCGGGGCGGGCGGGATGTCGTACTTCTCGAGCAGCCCGCGCACGAACGCGAAGTGCTCCGCGGGGATCTGGGCCCGCATGCTGGCCACCAGGTCGGCCGGGTCGCCGGGCACGAACTTCTCGGGGACCAGCAGGTCGACCCCGTACGGCTTGCCCTGGACCTGTTCCTCGATCCAGGTCAGCTGGGCGTCGAGCTCTTCGGGGCCGTAGACGGAGGCCGCGAGCACGCCGAAGCCGCCCGCGTTGGTGACCGCCGCGACGACGGCGGGGGACCGGTTGAAGCCGACGATGGGGTGCTCGACACCGAGCAGGTCGGTCAATGCCGTACGCATGGCGACACGTTACCCGGCGGTCACTTGCGCCAGGCGGCGGATCTCACTTCCCTGTTCCACGGCCATCTCGTTGGCCACCTCGCGCAGCTTCTCGTCGCTGCCGCCCTGGATCACGTCGGCCGCCATGCGCTGCGCGCCGCGGTGGTGGTCGGTCATCATCGCGGCGAACTTGCTGTCGAACGCGGCGCCGGTGGCGGCGGCCAGGGCGGCCATGTCGGCGTCGGTCTGCATGCCCGGCATCGACCCGTGATCATGCTTGGGGTCGCTCTCGGCCAGACGTCTTTCCTTCAGCCACGTACGCAAGAAGTTGATCTCGAAGGGTTGGGCCGTGCCGATCCGGTCGGCCAGCCCGGCCAGACGCTCGTTGGCCGCCCGATCGGGCGCGAGTTCGGCCATTTCGATCGCCTGCTCGTGATGAACGATCATCATTTGTACGAACGCGGTGTCGATGGCGTTGTAGGTGGACCCGTCCGGCGCCTTGACGCTGTGCGAGTCGGTAACGACGGCGTCATCGCCGGGCGCGCCGGGCAGCACGACCCGGTGCGGCGGGGCCGCGCTGGCGCTCGGGCGGGGCGCCGCAGCCGAACCGCCGGAGCCCATGTTGGCCGCCACGGCCAGGGTCACGGCCCCGGCCAGCACGACGACGGCCGCTATGAGCGTCGATGTCCTGACTCGACCCACCGAGCCTCCTGGTATCGATACCGAAAGATGCTTGCGCACCGTTGTACGGCCACTACTGTAACGACAAAGCTGAATACGCATCGTGCTGCGCCACCTCGCCGCCTGATGCGTCAACGAGGGGAGATCCATGAAGCACACTGCCCCACGAGGGCGGATGCTCAAGCGCCTGGCCGCCGTCAGTGCCTTCGCACTGGTCGTCGGCCTGCTGACAGCTCCGGGGAGCAGCGCGGCGCAGACGCCCGTCGGTGGCAACACGATACCGGGCATCGACGAGATCGTCAGCAGCCCGAACCTCAAGCAGGTTGCTCACCTCGACAAGTCCGGCCCGCTGACCGGCACCAACACGGACTGGGCCTTCCAGGGACGCTACGCCTACGGCGGCAACTACAACGGGTTCTACGTCTACGACATCAAGAACCCGAAGGCGCCCAAGGTGGCGGCCGAGGTGCTCTGCCCCGGGTCCCAGAACGACATCTCGGTCACCGGGAACCTGCTCTTCCTCGGCACCGACTCGCAGCGCACGAACGACACCTGCGTGAACGAGGCCTCCACGACCGCCGTGCCCGGCGACCGCTGGGAAGGCATCAAGATCTTCGACATCAGCAACCCGCTGACCCCGCGCTACCTGAAGTCGGTCAAGACCGACTGCGGCTCGCACACCCAGACGCTGGTCCCCGGCAAGCGCGGCGACAAGAACGTCTACCTGTACGTGTCGTCGTACAACCTGGCCGGCGTCGACCTGCCGAACTGCGCGATCCCGCACGACAAGATCTCGATCGTCAAGGTGCCGGTGCGCAACCCCACGGCGGCCTCGGTGATCGCGGCGCCGATCCTCTTCCCGGACGGCGGCTTCCCCGGCAGTGACCGCGGCACCGCCACGTCGGGCTGCCACGACATCACCGTGTACGCCGACAAGGACCTCGCGGCCGGCGCCTGCATGGGTGACGGCGTGCTGTTCGACATCAAGGACAGGACCAAGCCCCGGATCATCAACACGGTCCGCGACGAGGTCAACTTCGCGTTCTGGCACTCGGCCACCTTCAACAACAACGGCACCAAGGTCGTCTTCACCGACGAGCTCGGCGGCGGCGGCGCGGCCACCTGCAACGCGACCGTCGGCCCGAACCGCGGCGCCGACGCCATCTACGACATCGTCGGTCAGGGCAACAAGCGCAAGCTGGCCTTCCGCAGCTACTTCAAGATCCCGCGATACAACGCCGACACCGAGGTCTGCGTGGCCCACAACGGCTCGCTGATCCCCGTTCCCGGCCGCGACATCATGGTCCAGGCCTGGTACCTCGGCGGCATCTCGGTCTGGGACTTCACCGACAGCCGCAAGCCGAAAGAGATCGCCTACTGGGAGCGCGGCCCGCTCTCCCTCGACACCCTGACCGGCGGCGGCTCCTGGTCCGCGTACTGGTACAACGGCTACATCTACTCCAACGACATCACCAAGGGCGTCGACGTGCTCGAGCTCAAGGACTACCGCACGAACATCGCGAAGTTCTTCCGCACGGACGTCTTCAACGCCCAGACGCAGGACAACTACCTGCGCTGGTAGCGATTACGTGATCGGCGCCCGTCCCGGCCCCCGGGGCGGGCGCCGAACTCATGCCCACTGACGCTCAGTCCTGCCTATCCGCCGAGGTAGCCGGATTCGTCGTCGGGATCGTTTTCCTCAACCGAGGGCGCACCGGTCGAATCGACCACCGTCGAATCTGCGTACAAACCTTCGCTGATCTTCGCAATGTGCTGCACGGCTTGGCTGAGTAACGCCTCAACTACCGCGTCTTGCGGCACGCCCAGCGGAACCTGCAGCGGAAGAGCGATACCGAGGCGATCGAGCCGATTGAGGCGCGCTCCCTCCTCAGGCGAAACCTTCCACGATGCATTGTGGTACCTGTTCACCCAGATCGGACTGGGTGCAGCACCGCTGACAAATCCGCTTTCGGGGTGTTCCGGATCTCCAGGAATCAACGCCCAGTACTCCGCGTCGTAACCGACCCAGAATTCGTGGCCACGAATCGAGAACACGATCCACATGGCCCATCCCCGTTGCCTCAGCCTGCTGACCCAGTCGTACTTGACGTTTGCCAGATCCAAGCGTTCGGAAAGGAGGGTGCAAAGCTCTTGAGCTACCTCGGTGACCTGAGAAACAACGCGTCCGGTCGCAGCGTCCTGAACACTTCCACTGAACGGGACAAAATCAGCTATTCCTTCTATGGCGGCATCGAGCGCGAGCAACTCGTCGAACGGTGCCCCGTTGGAGTCCAGCACATTTCGGAGGAGACGGGTCCACGAAAGTCCTAGGACGTGCTGTTCGCCCCGTCGGGCCTGATAGATGCCGGCGTCCAGCGCGAACGTGATCCCGAGCTGCTGAGAGGCCTGGCGCATCAGGCCCTGCAGCAGCGGTTGTCTTGTGATCAGGACGAGAAGTCCGTCATTCGGTAGTTGATCAAGATATCGAGTGACCTGATCCTCCGAGGTCAGTGACGAGTCGATCTTGGTTTCGACTACAGCCTGAGGTGAACCGTCGCGAGAAAGAAGGAAATCCCGGAATGACCGTTTAGCGGTCACCGGGTCAGTCGAAAAAGATTCGCGATCGATCCGGCATCCCTGGACGTCTCGTTCACCGAACTGGCTCAGGACCCGGAGGAAACCCGCGGCCATAGCCTCATCGGCGCTGAGGAGCATATGGAGCACATTGTTGGTGCTCACCTCCGGAGTGCCGGTCGATCTGATCAGATAACGCAGGGCCAGATGCGCAACCGTCTGTGACATGGCTCGAGATGCTAGCGGTACGAACCTCCGCATGCTTTCACGAAGCTTGCCTCTCCCCTTGGCGCCCGCCTGAGCGGCTCCCTACAGACCCCAAGCGCCGAGATCAGCAAGTGCGAAAGGGACGCTCCAGGCCTCGCGCTCCTGGGTGCAGGCGAGCCCGGTGTCCTGGTAGCCGGATATTCAGAGATGCTGAGCCCTTGGCCCCTTGCTCAGATCAATGACGCAGACCCTATTGCCGTACGGATCTTCCAGCACTGCGCACTGGCCGACCGGACGTCGAAGGGTGGGGTGCGTACCGTGCGGCCCTCGCGGGCGTAGGCGACTACGTCGTCGACCAGGTAGTGGACGGTCAGGTCGGGTGGCAGGTCCATCGTTTGGAGGACGATCTCGGCGTCGGTTTCGGGCATGGTCAGGCCGATGGCTGACTCGTCGCGCCACAAGGGGCGCAGGTCGAACACCCTCGTGTAGAAGGCCTCCCCCGTGGCCAGGTCGTCGACCCGGACCATGACGCAGTCAAGCTTGCGCAGCATGGGGCGAACCTGGCGGTAGCGTCGCGGGCATGGTGGATCATGAGATGTTGCAGGACAAGCCGCACCGGACGGTGGTGCGGGTCGGCGACACCGTGCGGCGGCCGATGCAGCCCTGGTCCGCCAGCGTGCACGAGTTGCTGCGCCACCTGGAGGACATCGGCTTCGCGCACGCGCCGCGGTTTCTCGGGGTCGATGACGAGGGGCGCGAGATCGTCTCGTACGTCGACGGGGAGTCGGGCGGGGCCGGCTGGGCCAAGGTGGTCGAGGACGACGGGCTCGTCGCCATGGCCCAGTTGCTGCGCGACTACCACGATGCCGTCCGCGGGTTCCGGCCCGTTGCCGCTGACGGGTGGGCCGGGCGTACGGCGCCGCCCGAACCCGGCGAGCTGACCTGTCACGGCGACTTCGGGCCGTGGAACCTCGTGTGGCACGGCACCCGGCCGCTGGCCGTGCTCGACTGGGACTACGCCTGGCCCGCCCGGCCGATCCACGATGTCGCGTACGCGCTGGAGTACGTCGCGCCGTTCCGCGATGACGAGACGTGTGTGCGGTGGCTGTCGTTCCCCGCTCCCCCGGATCGCCGGCGGCGGCTGGAGGTCTTCGCCGAGGCGTACGGGTTGACCAGCACTGAAGGTTTGGTTGACGCGGTCATCGCCCAGCAGGAGGCTGTCTGGGAACGGGCCCGCCTGCTCGCCGGGCAGGGATGCCAGCCGCAGGCCGAGTGGCAGGCGACGGGCTTTCTCGCCACGACCGCCGACCGCATCCGCTGGAGCCGCGACAATCGGCGACTGTTCGAGTGAGCCTGCTCTCTGTGCGTGCTGAACCGCATGTCACCCGGGTAGTGGCGGGGGCGTAGCGAACGAGACAACGGAGGTGCGTCATGTCGGATCTGAGCAAGGACACCGAGGCCAAGCTCGAGGAGATCGCCGCCGAGCGGGTCGAGGAGCTGCCGGGCGAGACGGCGCTCGGCCACCGCGACCCGGCGGCCGGCGGCGAGGGCGAGCCGCAGGACTGGAAGGGCAACGAGGACGTCAAGCTCCCCGAATGAGCCGACGGGGCCGCCCTCCGAGCGAAGGCGGCCCCTGCTTTGTCACATACGGAACGACGTACGCACGGCGGTGTCGGACGAGCCGCCGACCTCGAGGCCGTACTTGCCGGGAGCGGTCTTCCACGAACCGTTCCAATACTGCAGCAGGTGCAGATCGGCCAGATCGGCCCGCGACAGCGTGAGGTCCACCGTCCGGCTCTGCCCCGGCGCGAGCGTGACCCGCTCGAACCCGACGAGCCGCTTCGACGGTTCGCCGGTCGCCGCGGGCAGTGTGGCGTAGGCCTGCGCGACCTCGGTCCCGGCCCGCCGGCCGGTGTTGGTCAGCCGGAACTTGATCTTCACGTCACCCCGCGCCGCGGACACCTGCAACTGCGAGTACTTGAACGACGTGTACGACAGCCCGTGGCCGAACGCGAACAGCGGATCGATGCCCTGACTCTCGTACCAGCGGTAGCCGACCTTCAGACCCTCGCTGTAGTCGACCTGCCGGATCCCGTCGGCCACGACGCCCGGGTACCGCGCGGCGCTGCCCGCGGTCGGCGTGTCGGCCAGCGATTTCGGGAACGTCATGGGCAGCTTGCCCGACGGGTTGGTGTCGCCGAACAACAGCGAGGCGATGGCCGGGCCCATCTGCTCGCCCGCGTACCAGGTCTCGAGCACGGCCGGCACCTGCGCCAGCCACGGCATCTCGACCGCGCTGCCGGTCTGCAGAACCACGACCGTACGCGGGTTGGCCGCGGCCACGGCCGACACGAGCGCGTCGCCGTTGCCCTGCAGCCGCAGGTCGGCCAGGTCGGTGAATTCCCCCATCCGGACGTACGCGAAGACGACCGCGACATCGGCCGAGGCCGCTGCCGCCGCGGCCGCCGTCACGTCAGCGCCGTTGTCGAAGGCGACGGTGGCGCCGTTGCGAGCGGCCCGCGTACGGATCCCGTCCTCGGGCGACACCAGGTCCTCGCACTGCAGGGTGGTCGGGTTGCCGAACCGCCAGGGCAGGCTGCACACCGAGTTCGCGCTGACCCCGTCGGTGGCCGTGCTCGACGCCGTGGCCCCGATGACCGCGATCTCGTCGCCCTTACGCGGCTTGAGCGGCAGCAGTCCCTGATTCTTCAACAGCACCGAACCCTGCTCGGCGGTGGCCCGCGCGACCGCCTTGTGGACGGCCGTCGACGCATCCACCACCGGCGTCGCCGGCAACGGCCGATCGAACAGACCACCCCGGACGTACGACCGCACCACGCGATACGCCGCCGCGTCGATCTGCCGCTGCGTGATCAGGCCGGCCGCGAGCGCCTCGTCGAGACGGGCCGGGGTGAACCAGATCGGCCGGTTGAGCTCCTGGTCGAGCCCGTTGACGAGGCTGGGCGCGGTCGAGTGGACCGACCCGAAGTCGCTCATCACGTAGCCGTCGAAGCCGATGTCGTCCTTGAGCACCTCGTTCAGGCGCTCGTTCTCACAGGCGTACACATGGTTGATCTGGTTGTACGAGCACATGACGCTCTCCGGGTCGCCGCGGTCGACGGCGATCTCGAACGGCAGGTCGTAGATCTGGCGCAGCGTGCGCTCGTCGGCGTTGGACGAGCTGGTCTGCCGGTCCACCTCCTGCTCGTTGGCTACGTAGTGCTTGAGCGTGGCGAGTACCGGCTTGGTCTTGCTGCTCTGGATGCCGCGCGTGCCGGCCGCCGCCATCAGCCCGGTGAGCAGCGGGTCCTCGCCGAGGTACTCGGGGGTGCGGCCCGACAGTGGGGTCCGCCCGCTGGCCAGGCCGGGCGCGAGCAACACGTTCTTGCCCTTGTCGAAGGCCTCGGCCGCCTGGGCCGCCCCCTTCACGTACGCCAATGGTTGATTGAACGTGGCGGCGGTGGCGATCGTGGCCGGGAACGCGGTGACGCCCGGAGTGAAGCGCACGCCGTCCGGGCCGTCGGAGTAGACGACCGTCGGGGTGCACGGCACCTGGACCGGGTAGACGACGCCGCCCGGCCATTCGGTCTGCTGCGGACTGTTGGCGGGCTGCTCGACCAGCCAGCGGTACTTCTGGTGCTGCGTGCTGGCCGCGAGCAGCGCTTGCGCCCGCTTCTCGGGTGACTTGCGAGTGTCCATCCAGGGATAGGTCTTGCAGTCCGCGGCGGCGGCCGCCGGGCTGATCGGTGTCACGGCAATGGCGATCGGGGCCAGCAGGGCCAGAACGAGTGCTCGTTTCATCAATGCCCTTTCTGTATTGACACGTTTCAAGCTGTTTCGATCGAGTGGCGAGAATGTTTCCGCCCGTGGTCCACATCCTGCGGGCGCCGTGACGCGCGTCGCTAGGACGAGGTGCACGCGGACTAGCACAGAACACACTTGCGCATCGAGGGGCGCGAATCCGAAGGTCGAGGGATGCGAGCCGTCGTCACCGATCTGTCCGTGCCGCGCTATCTGCTCACGGCGGCCACCCGCCGCCCGGGCCTGCTGCTCTCGTTGCGCGACGACCTGCCCGAGCCCACTCCGCCCGCCGCGCCGGGCTGGGTGCGCGTCCGCCCCGAACTGGCCGGCATCTGCGGCAGCGACGTCGGCGTGGCCCGCGCCAAGTCGTCGCTGGTGCTGAGCGCCTTCTACACCGCCCGCCACCAGATCCTCGGCCACGAGATCGTCGGCGTCACCGACGAGGGCGAGCGCGTCGTGGTCGACCCGATCGTCTCCTGCGTGCACCGCGGGTTCCCGCTCTGCCGTTCCTGTGCCGACGGTTTCCCGTACGTCTGTGAGCGTTTCGACGAGCCCGGAGTCACCGGCTGCCGCGCCCCCTCCCTCGGCTTCGACGCGACACTGGGCGGCGGCTGGGGCGAGAGCCTGATCGCCCACGAGTCGCAACTGCACCCGATCGGCGACCTGCCGTCGCACCGCGCGGTGCTGGCCGAGCCCGCCTCGATCGCCCTGCACGCCGCCCTGCACTGGAAACGCCGCGGCGACCGCGCGGTGGTGATCGGCCCCGGCCCGATCGGCCTGCTGGTCATCGCCGCGCTGCGCCGCCTGCACCCCAGCCTCGACATCACGGCCATCGGCCCGGGCGCGTTCAGTGCCCCGTACGCCTCGAAAGCCGGCGCCGATCGCACCCTGCCGCCCGGACCGGGGGTGGTCGAAACCCTGGCCACCCTCCACGGTGGCCGAGTCATCCGCCCCCGCCTCACGAAGATCCCGCTGCTCGAACAGGGCGTGGACGTGGTCCTCGACTGCGTGGGGCTGGCCTCCACCATCGATCTGGCCCTGCACGTGCTGCGCCCGACCGGTCTGCTGGTCCTGGTCGGCGCGGCCGGCAAACAGCCCGTCGACTGGTCCCTGGTCTGGAACCGCCAGCTCACCGTGCAGGGCACCGTCAACTTCGGCCCCGAGCCGGCCCTGGGCGGCCGCCACACCATGACCCAGGCCGTCGAGTGGCTGAGCGATCCGTCCCACCCCGTCGACGACCTGGTCACCCACGTCTACGGCCTGCCCGAGTGGCGCACCGCCCTGACCACCGCCGCCGCCGGCCCCCGCGCCTCCGCCGTCAAGGTCACCCTGCGCCCCAACCCCGGCCTGCCCCTGATCACCTGACCGCCGGTACACAAAGTCATGCGCGGGTACGTCCGAGGTATTAGCGTGAGGGCCGTGGTGAAGGGCAGCTCATGAGTCTCGAGAAGGTCATCTTCGGCTTCTTCGTGCTGCTCGCCGCCACCCTCAACTTCGGGTTCTTCATCGGCGACATCTCGAACGCCGAGCTGCACAACGAGTACGAGCTGTTCGCGGCCGTGGTGGTCAACCTGATCGCCACCGTGCTCAAGTTCGGTGACCGCACCCAGATCGGCGCCGTGCACCTGGCGACCAGCCTGGTCGCCGACCTGCAGCTGATCGCGGCCACGCTGACCTGGGTGTACGCCACGCAGATCTCCGCCGCGGGCATGACCCCCGAGGCCACGGCCAGCGTGGTCTCGCTCTCGGGCGGGGCGCTGTTGGCCAACCTGGTCTCCGTCGCCCTGCTGGTGATCGAGACGACGACCTTCCAGCGGCGATGAGGCGGCCCGTCCCCCGCGGACGTTTC
Organism: Paractinoplanes aksuensis; assembly: GCF_024137025.1. Lineage (GTDB taxonomy): Bacteria > Actinomycetota > Actinomycetes > Mycobacteriales > Micromonosporaceae > Actinoplanes > Actinoplanes aksuensis. Next base: position 518,034 of record NZ_JAMYJR010000003.1, on the reverse strand, counting down.
CACCGGCACACGGCCATCGCGCACCCGGCCGAGGGCTCCCCCACCGTCTTCCTGGTGCTGCGGCGCATGCGGGCGCCGCTGATCGTGCTGATCATCATCTTCGCCGTCAGCGTGCTCGGCCTCACGCTGATCCCCGGTCAGGATGCCGGCGGCAACCCCGTGCGGGTCGGCTTCTTCGACGCTTTCTACTTCATGAGCTACACCGCGACCACCATCGGGTACGGCGAGATCCCGCATCCGTTCACCGGCGCGCAACGACTCTGGGTGACCGCGACCATCTACCTCACCGTGGTCGGCTGGGCCTACGCCATCGGGTCGCTGCTGGCCACCCTGCGCGACCGCGCCTTCCGGGACGCGCTGGCCCTGCGCCGGTTCACCGGAACCGTCAGGCGCCTGCGCGAGCCGTTCCTGCTGGTCGTCGGGTACGGGCAGACCGGCCAACTGCTCGGACACGCGCTCGACTCCAAAGGCCGGCGCATGGTCGTGGTCGACAACTCGCCCGAGCACATCGACACGCTCGACATCGACCCCTACTACGCCGACATCCCGGGCCTGGTGGCCGACGCCCGCAACCCGCACACGCTGGGCGTCGCCGGCCTGGAGCACCCGGGCTGCGAGGGTGTCGTCGCGCTGACCGACGACGATGAGGTCAACCTGATCGTGGCCATGACGGCCGCGCTCGTGCGCCCGGGGCTGCCGGTGATCGCCCGTACCGTCTCGCCGGCGATCGAGCACCGCATGCACGCGTTCGGCTCGCCGACCGTGGTCAACCCCTTCGACCGGTACGGGGACCATCTGCGCCTCGCGTTGCACGCGCCCTCGGCGTACCTGTTGATGTCGTGGCTCGTCCGCGAGGAGGGCGCCGAGATGCCGCAGCCCGGGCGCCCGCCGGCCACGGGACGCTGGGTGGTCTGCGGTTTCGGCCGGTTCGGGCACAAGCTGACCGAGGATCTGCGGGCCGACGGGCTCGAGGTCACGGTGATCGACCTGCATCCCGACGCCGAGCCCGGCCTGACCATGATCGAGGGCGACGCGTCCGAGCCCTCGGTGCTGGCCGAGGCCGATCTGCCGACCGCGGCCGGTTTTGTCGCCGGCACCGACAACGACGCCACGAACCTGTCGCTGGTGGCCGCGGCCCGCAAGGCGAATCCGGCGCTATTCATCGGCGCGCGGCAGAACCGCCCGGCCAACGCCCCGCTGTTCGCCGCCATGGAGATCGACTGGCTGCTGGTTCCGAGCGAGATGGCGGCCCGCGAGATCTACGCCCGATTGAGTACGCCCATGCTGTGGCGCTTCCTGCAAGAGATGCCCGAGCTGGGCGACGACTGGGCGGCCGCCACGCTCGACAAGATGCAGGCCTATTGCGGGGCGAGGCTGGGCGCGCTGTGGAAGATGACGCTCTCCGAGCGGGACGCGCCGGCGCTGCAACCCTGGCTGCGCTCGGGGGTGGCGGTCGTTGACCTGCTGCGCAGCCCTCGGCACCGGGACAGGCGGCTCGACGCCGTGCCGTTGATGCTCCTGCGCGACGGCGAGACGGTGCTCGGCCCCGGTGATGACGTCCAGGTGCGTACGGGGGACGAGATCTTGTTCGTGGGCCGGCCGTGGTCGCGGCGGGCTCTGACCGACACCGTCACCAACCGGGTCGTGGCCGAGTACGTGCTCTCCGGGCGCGAGGTCCCGGCGGGCTGGCTGTGGCAGCGCGTGACGGGAAAGATACCCACTGCGGGTGAAAGCGCCGATTCGTCGGGGCGTTCGTCGGACGATCCATAAGACAATCGGACATTAATCCCTCATGCAAGCGCACATGCACGTGCAGATGCCCTTGTGCAGCTGCAAAGCACCGCGCAGGATGGACGCCAGCGTTCCACATTCCTGACGCGGCCGCGAGCCGCCCGGCCCCGCGAGGTGAGATGACCATCGACGACAGACCCGCGGGCACCATTTGGACCTTCGCCGAGGAGGACTACCGCTACGGCATCGGCCCCTTACGCCTGCGCATAGAACGCGTGATGAGCACGCCCGTCCAGCAGGACGGTGATCTCTGGTACGAGGTCGAGGGCGTCGAGGTGAGCGATCAGGGCCGCGTGGTCGGCCCGCGTCGCGCCACCGTGCGCGCGTCCCGCCTGCCGACCATGCGGCGCGGCGCCTGAGGTCGTGTCCCGCGGGACACGACCTCACTTCAGCAGGCGGCCACAGCGGCGGGCCGGCGCAGGCGACGGGCCAGGAACGGGACGACGCCGAGGCAGGTGGCGCCGATCGCGGTCAGCAGCAGGCCCAGGCCGCCGGTGGCGTCGGCGCCCGCGGTGAGCAGGCCGACCCCGGCGAAGGCGCCCACCCACAGCGCCGTGCCGAGGCCCGACCACAGGACGAAGCGACCGAACGGCATGCGCACCACGCCGGCCACGATCGGGACGACCGCGTGCACGACGGCGACGAAGCGGACCGCAACCAGGGCCGGAGCGCCGCGCTCGCGCAGATAGGTCTCGGCCCGGTCGAAGCGGGCGGCGCCGATGCGGCGGCCCAGCCGGGTCGAGCGCAGCCGGGGGCCGAACGCGCGACCCACCGCGTACCCGGCCATCTGCCCGGCCAGAGCACCCGCCGTGCCCACCGCCAGCACGGCGAGGAAGCCGAGCGGCCCGTCGGGCAGCGACCCGGCCAGCATGACCACCGACTCGCCGGGCACGAGCAGCCCGGCCAGGAAGGTCATCTCGATCGCGGCGGACAGGAACGTGAAGCCGAGGATCATCCACCGGTCGAGAGTGGACAACCAGTCGACGAAGGCAGCGGCGGTGTTCATCACGTCGGCGAGCATGGGATCAGCCTTCCAATCCCGTGCTCGCCGAACCATCGGGCCATACCCCGAGATCACCCTGAAAACGCTCAGGGCTGGACTACGGGGGTTATCAGGACGCCGGTCGCGGGACGGGCGCCGACCTCACGCGGTGCGGCCCGCCAGGCGGCCCGGTCGAAGATCTGCCGGCCTGGACGCGCCGGCCGCGGAGCGGGTTCGGACGCCTCCTGGTCGTGGTCGGCTTCGCCGCTGCGGCGTCCAACCTGTCCTGGTCGGCCGTTCCGTTGCTGTTCACCGTCGGGCAGTCCGTCGACCTGGTCATCGTGGCGCTGTTCCTGCATGTGTTCCTGGCCTACCCGAGCGGGCGGCTGGCCGGCCCGGCCCGGTTGCTCGTCGGGGCGGCGTACGCAATTTCGATCGGTCTGCAGTTGACGGTCATGCTGCTGGGCGCCTTCGGCAACAGCAACCTGCTCGCGGTGGCCGACCACCCTCGGCTCGTCGACGTGCTGCACGGCATCGAACTGGTCATGCTGAGCGGGCTGCTGCTGGCCGGGGTGGGGCTGCTGGGCGTACGGCTGCGGGCCGAGCGACGGGCCGTACGGTGGCTGGTCGGCTCGTTCGCGCCGGGCCTGGTCGCGCTGGCCGCCCTGCTGATCATGGGCGCGTTCGCCGTCAGCGGGTTCACGCCGGTGCAACGGCTGACGCTGGGGGTGCTCGGGCTGGCCCCGGTCGCGTTCCTGGTCGGCCTGCTCGACAGGCGGCTGGCCCGGGCCTCGGTCGGTGATCTGGTGGTCGAGCTGCGGGCCGAGCCCGGCGACCTGACACCCGCGCTGGCCCGGGCGTTGCGCGATCCGAGCGCCGCCCTTCTTTGTTGGCTGCCGTAGTACCGCACCTGGGTCGATCACGACGGCTGTTCCTGCGGCCGGAAACTGACCGCAATCGCCGCTAGCGTTGCCCCGATGTCGCCCACCTGGTCCTCGGTCATCGCCCGGCGCGTCGAGCGCAACCACCTGGCGGCCCCGGGCAGCGACCCGGCTCAGGTCGTCGCGGCCATGTGCGGGGCGCACGCGCAGGTGATGTCGGCCGCCGAGATCTCGGTGGCGATGCGCCTCGCGGAGGCCACGCGGACCGACGTGCAGAAGGCTTTGTGGACGGATCGGACGCTGGTGAAGACGTTCGGGCCGCGGGGCACGGTGCACCTGCTGCCTACCCGCGACCTGGGGTTGTGGGCGGGAGCGCTGGCGGCGCTGCCGCACTTGTCGCCGTTCGCGGCCGACGTGCGGATGACCCCGGACCAGAACGACCGGGTGGTGGCGGCGCTCGACTCGGCGTTGCGCGCCGCGCCGGACGGGCTGACCGTGGACGAACTGTCGGCCGAGGTCGTCGAGCGGGCCGGGCCGTGGGCGGGTGACCTGGTGATGCCAGCGTTTCAGACTATGTGGCCGCGGTGGCGGACGATCGTGGGCTCGCCGTTGACCCAGGGTGTGCTGTGCTTCGGGCCGCAGCGGGGGCGCAAGGTCACCTATGCCAGCCCGGCGACGTGGGCGTCCGGCTTCTCGGTCGGGGAACCTCTGGCCGCGCTGCGCGAGGTGATCCGGCGCTACCTGTGGTCGTACGGGCCGGCGACGTCGGCGCAGGTCGCGCGGTGGCTGGCTGCTCCCCCGCGGTTCGTCGCGGAGGTGTTCGCGTCGCTCGACCTGCAGCCGGTGACGATCGAGGGCGAGCCGGCGATGCTGCTGGCCGGGGACGACTCGTTCCCGTCCGGCGCCGCGCCGGGCGTCCGGCTGTTGCCCTACTTCGACGCGTACGGGGTGGGGGCGCACCCGCGGGCCGTGACCTTCCCCGGGCGGGCTTTCGAGCGGGCGCTGGCTCGCGGGCAGGCCGGCAACTATCCCGTGCTGCTGATCGACGGGCGGGCGGCCGGGGTCTGGCACCAGCGCCTGTCGGGGCGGCGGGTGCAGGTCACCGTCGAGCCGCTCGACCCACTACCGGCCGCGCGACTGCGCGCACTGGAGGCCGAGGTGGAAAGGCTGGGCCAGATCCTGGGCGCGACGCCCACTCTCACCATCGGCGCGGTGACAGTGGGTGCACACGCGTGATCACCACAGGGCGCGGTTGTCGGCCAGGAGGTTGAGCAGGGTCTGGTTGGTGTCCTCGGCCAGGTTCAGGCGGGCGGCCACCGCGGCCGCCGCGACGCAGATCGCTACGAGCAACTTCATGGGCCCAGCATGCACGGCCGGTTCGACCCGGTGGGCCTTGGCCGTACGAATCAGGCCATTCGCCGCTCCTCAGCCCGGCTCGCTTGTCCGTACGGCTCGCTTGCCAGGCCGGCTCGCTTGCCAGGCCGGCTCGCTTGTCAGGCCGCTACCGGAACGGCCTCGGGACGGGGCTCGGGGGCGGCGGCCGGGTCGGTGGACTCGGACGGGATGGCGGCGATGCCGGCCAGGATGAGGGCGCCGCCGACCATCTGCAGGAGGGTCAGGGACTCGCCGAGCACCAGCCAGGCGAAGATCGAGGCGAAGACGACTTCGAGCAGGCCGAGGAACGAGGCCAGACGCGAGCCCAGGCGCGACGATCCGGCGATCCCGGTGGCGTACGCGATGGCTGTGCCCGCGATGGCCACGACACCCAGCGGAACCCACCAGGGGGCGGTGGCGCCGAGCATGGCGACGTCGCCGCCGACCGTGCGCATCGGCAGGGCGCCGGTCAGCCCGATCAGCCCCAGAGCCAGACCGCCGAGCAGCAGGCCGGCGCCGGCCAGGGCCACCGGCGGCAGGCCGTCGGCGGGGCGGGCGGCGACCACGAAGTAGACGGCGCAGCCGATGGCAGCCGCGAACGCGAGCAGCACGCCCAGCGGATCGACGGCCTGCAGCGCGCCCGGGCCGATCACCAGCACCAGACCGCCGATGGCGAGCACCGAGCCGAGCAGCACAGTCGCCCGCGGCATGCGCCGGGTCGTGGCCCACGCCCACAGCACCAGCAGCAGCGGCGCCAGGTATTCGATCAGCAGAGCCGTCGACACGGGGACGCGGGAGATCGCGGCGAAATAGGCGAGCTGGGTGAACGCGACGGCGATCAGGCCCATGCCGAGCACCCGCCAGCGGGCCCGCCACAGGGCCGACCAGCGGCCCCGCAGCGCGAACAACACAATCGGCAGCAGGACGACGCTGCCGGCGAGGGCGCGTACGGTGACGGCGGCGGCCGGGGACCAGCCGGCCTCGAGGAGCGGTTTGATGAACGCGCCGGACGTGCCGAACGAGACGGCCGAGAGAACCATCGCGCCCACGCCGATGTGCTGGGTCTTCACGTCCGCCTCCTCTGTCATGGGCTAAATTGACTATACCCCTGACGCTAGGCCCGACTCAGTGAGGAGTCAAATTGCTTTTTGCCCCTGACACAGAGGAGGCGCTGGACTTCGTGGTGGCCTTGGGCAACACGACCCCCGGCAGCTCCCGCAGCGGCGAGGACGAGTTGGCCACGATCGAGCAGCTGGCCGCGCTGCTGACCCGATTCACGTACTCCGGACGCATCGACCACGACGCCGCCGAGCTGGACGAGGTGCGCGAGACCCGGGCGCTGCTCCGCTCGATCTGGGGCCTCGACCGCGACGACGCGGTCGAGCCGGTCAACCGCATGCTGCGCGAGGCCAGGGCCCTGCCGTTCCTGGCCCGGCACGACGGACTCGACTGGCACATGCACGCCACGCCCCCCGACGCACCGCTGGCGGAACGCATCCGGGCCGAGATGGCGCTGGCCATGACCGACGTGATCCGCATGAACGAGATGAGCCGCCTCCGCATCTGCGAGGCCGACAACTGCGACGGCCTGGTCCTAGACCTATCCCGCAACGGCTCCAAACGCTTCTGCACCGTCCGCTGCGGTAACCGCATGAACATGATCGCCTTCCGCGAACGCCAAGCCGGCACCTGACCCGGCTCGGGTCGGCGGCGGTGGGCGGCAGGCGCTAGGGTCGATTCATGATGTTGCGGGAGCTCATCGGCCGGGTTCTGCGGCGCACGCGCCTGGCGCAGCGCCGCACGCTGCGCGAGGTGGCCGACGCCGTCGGCATGTCGATCGGCCATCTCTCCGAGGTCGAACGCGGCCGCAAGGAGCCGTCGTCCGAGATGCTGGCCGCCATCTGCCGCGCGCTCGGCATCTCGATGACCGACCTGCTGGCCGCCGTGCTGCACGACCTGCAACCACGCCTGCACCGCTTCGAGGTCGCCGCCCAGCAGCCCCGGACCGAACGCGTCCGCGCCCGCCGCATGAACTTCGAACTCGCCGCCTGACGCGCGCGCATCAAGCTCTCGAGCTGGGCCGCTCTGCTTGCGAGCCGGCGTGTGCTCAGGGTTTGCGGGCGACGCCCGCGTAGCCGTCGACGGTGATCTTCTCGTCGGTGGCCGGGCGCCACTCGGGGATCGGGACGACGCCGGGCTCGACCAGGTCAAGGCCGTCGAAGAACGCGGTGAAGTCGGCGACCTCGCGCAGGTGATAGGGCACGGCGCCGCTCTCGTTGTACTGCCGGTGCGACTCGATGACCCGCTCGCTGGTGGCCGTGCCGTCCGACATCGTCAGGAAGCTGCCTGGCGGCAACTGCGCCACCAGCCCCCGGACGATGGCCCGCGCCTCGGCCGGATCCTGCACGTGACCCATGACGCCGAGCAGCATCAGCGCCACCGGCTGCGAGAAGTCGAGCGTCCGCTTCGCCTCCTCGATCACGCCCACCGCGTCTTTCAAGTTCTTGTCGATGTACGTCGTGACCCCCTCAGGCGTGCTCGTCAGCAGCGCCCGCGCATGGCTGAGAACCAGCGGGTCGTTGTCCACGTAGACGATCTTGGCGTCGGGGGCGACCCGTTGCGCGACCTCGTGGGTGTTGTCGACCGTCGGCAGGCCGGTGCCGATGTCGAGGAACTGGCGGATGCCCTGCTCCCCGGCGAGGAACGTGACCGCCCGGCCGAGGAACGCGCGGGTCTGCCGAGCCGCGTCGACGATCTCGGGGAACACGGCCTTGACCTGCTCACCGACGGCCCGGTCGGGCCCGAAGTTGTCCTTTCCGCCCAGCCAGTAGTTCCAGACCCGGGCGGAATGCGGCACCTCGACATTGAGACGCGCCGAAAGATCGTCAGTCACGGCGTCAGTGTCCCGTCTGGACGGTCTGGTCTGCAACCCGCGGCGACACCAGCCCGGCGTCGTACGCGGTGATCACCAACTGGGCCCGGTCGCGCGCCCGCAACTTGGCCAGCAGGTGGGTCAGATGCGTCTTGACCGTCTTCACCGAGATCTTCAGCGAGGTGGCGATCTCGTCGTTGGACTGCCCTCGCCCGACCAGCGTGAGCACCTCGACCTCGCGACCGGTGAGACTGCCCAGCGTGATGCGACGCGGCGACGGATTGGGCGCGGACACGAAGTGGTGGACCAGACGCGTGAGGATCGCCGGCGCGAACAGCGACTCCCCCCGGTGTGTACGGCGGACGGCTTCGAGCAAGTCGGCCGGCAACGCATCCTTGAGCAGGAACCCGGACGCCCCCGCCCGCAGGGCCTCGTGCACGTACTCATCGAGCTCGAACATGCTCAGCACGAGCACACGGGCCCGGTTGAGCCTCGGGTCGGCGCAGATGCGACGGGTCGCCTCGAGACCGTCGACCCCGGGCATCCGCACGTCCATCAGGATCACGTCGGGCCGGGTCGCCCGGGCCTGGCGCTGCGCCTCGGCGCCGTCACCGGCCTGCCCGACGACCTCGAGATCCGGTTCCTTGTCGATGATCATCGCAAGGCTGCGACGCAGCAGCGGTTGATCGTCGACCAGCATGACGCGGACGGCAGTCCCGCCCGCGACGACCGTCCCGCCCGGGACGATCGCCTCGCCGGGGACGACCGCCTCGCCCGGGACAGTCGCGTTCCCCGTTTCTCGAGCTGCGCTCACGGGCCGGCCACCTCGTCGGGAATGCGAGCGGTCAGCTGGAACCCGCCGCCCTTCTCGCGGGCGGCCAGCGAGCCGCCGAGCGCGGAGATCCGCTCGTGCAGACCCAGCAGCCCGTGCCCGGCGCCCGGCGCGTGCGACCAGCCCGGCGCCGGACCGTCGTCGGCCACCGAGACCACCAGCACCTGCAGGTCGCGCCGCACGACCACGCGCACGTCGGTCGGCCCGGCGTGCCGGGCGGTGTTGCTCAGCGCCTCGCGCACCGTCTGGCAGATGGCCACCTGCACACCGGGTGACACCGCCCCGAGCTCGGTGACCGTGAGTTCCGGCCGGACCCCGGCGGTCTCGGCCGCGCGGACGATCGCCGGCAGCACGCTGAGGTCGTCGACCGGGGTGCGCGGCGCCGCGAACTGCCGCACCTCCCACGACCCGCCCGTCGCCCGCTCGGCCCCGGACTCGCGCAGGACGGTGAGCATGCGCCGCAGCTCGGCGGTCGCGCCGCGGCTCGCCTGCTCGATGTCGGTGAGGGCCTCGGCGACCTCGGGCGGTTTGTCGAGGTGCCGGGTCGAGGCCGCGCGCACGGTGATCAGCCCGAGGCCGTGCGACACGATGTCGTGCAGGTCGCGGGCGATCTTCAACCGTTCCGAGTGGACGGCCTCGGCCGCGGCCCACTCGGTGAGGCGGTGCTCATAGAGGCGGCGGTCGGCCCGCCAGCGCAGCACGGCCCAGACCGCGGCGGTCACCGCGCCCGCGGCGAACAGCGCCGGGATGACGGTCGCGGCCGGGCCCCGGGCGCCGCCGGTCACCATCGCGACGGCCGTGACCACGCCGACCGCGAGCAGCACCGGGACGACCCGGGAGCGCCTTTCGGGACGACGGTTCGCGTTCATGCCGCCGACTGTAGTTCTCAGACCCAGGTCTGATGGGCCGCGAAAGATCTGACCGTGGTCCGACGACAGCGCCGCCTCGCTCCCGTTGACTCCTCGGCATGATTCGCATCGACCGGGTGAGCCGCCCCCGCATCCTGCACGAGGTGTCCTTTGAGGCCCGTCCCGGGCGCGTCACCGGCTTCCTCGGCCCCAACGGCGCCGGCAAGACGTCGACCGTGCGCATCCTGCTCGGGCTCGATCGGGCCTCGACCGGCACGGCCACCATCAATTCCCAGCCGTACGCTGCCTTGCCGCGCCCCCTGACGGTCGTCGGTGCCCTGCTCGACGGCAGCGGCGCCCATCGCGCCCGCACGGCCCGAGCCCATCTGCGCTGGCTGGCCGCGAGCAACGCCCTGCCCCGGGCCCGCGTCGGCGAGGTTCTCGAGACGGTCGGCCTCACCGAGGCGGCGGGTCGCCGGGCGGGCCGGTTCTCGCTGGGCATGAGCCGCCGGCTGGGCCTGGCCGCGGCCCTGCTCGGCGACCCGCCGGTGCTGGTGCTCGACGAGCCTTTCAACGGTCTCGACCCGGCCGGCATCCTCTGGATGCGCGAGTTCCTGAGCCGCTGCGCCGCCGAGGGCCGCACTGTGCTGCTCTCCAGTCACCTGCTCGACTTCCCGGTCGACGACGTGGTCGTGATCAACCGTGGCCGGGTGGCCGCCCACGGCACGCTGGCCGAGGTCCAGGGCGACCACGGCTCGCTCGAAGACGCCTTTCTCGCGCTGACGGGGGCGGCCTCGTGGTGAGGGCCGAGTTGTCCAAGCTGCTCGGCCTCCCCACGGCCTGGATCGGGCTGGCCCTGGGCCTGATCGCCGCGCCCGCCCTGGTCCTCGTCAACACGCCCGGCATGCGCCAGGCAATCGAGTCCGGCGAGGTCACCGACCTGGGCTACGAGAACCTCGGCATCGGGCTGCTGGGCGCCCTGATCCTCGGCGTCGTCGCGGTGAGCAGCGAATACACGTCCACCGGGGACGACGCTCCCGGTGCACACCAGATGACCACGACGCTGCTGGCCATGCCCCGGCGGTCCCACCTCCTGCTCGCCAAGGGCGCCGCGCTCTCCTTCGTGGTGGCCGTCCAGGGCGCGCTGACCGCTTCGGCCACTGTGCTGCTGACCCAGGTGATGCTGCCCGACCATGCGCCGCCGTTCGAGCCGGCCCGCGTAGCCGCTGCCGTCCTCTACTGGACGTTGCTGGGCTTGCTGGCTTTCGCGATCACGCTGATCTTCCGCAACGGCATCATCACGCTGACCGTCTTCATCGTGAACAGTTCCGTGGTCTCGGTCTCGTACCTGCTGACCAAGCTCACGCCCTGGGCGGCCTACCTGCCCGACATCGTCGGCGCGCACATGTTCCTGCGCACCATGCCGGGCGAGACCCACATCGCGCCGCTCACCGCCGGGCTGGTCATGACCGCCTGGGTCGCCGCCCTGCTGGCCGCGGCGTCCTACCTCTTCACGAGGCGGCCCGCATGACCTCCTCAGTCGCTGTCCTGCCGGCTGCGGCGTCCCGTCTTGTCACGCGGCGGCCCGCATGACCGCCACTGCTCGCCCCGGCGCACCGGCCGAACTGATCACCTCCGTCCACGCCGAGCTGCACAAGCTGGGCACCCTGCCGTCACTGCGGTGGGCCGCCGGGCTCACGTGGGCCGCTACGGTGCTGCTGGCGCTGGCGGCGCACCGGGCGGCGCCGGCGGCAGACCCGGTTGCGACCGCGCTGCGGTGGACCCAAGCCGGATTCCTCGTGTTCGGCGTGCTCACCGCCACCCAGGAATACGAGTCGGGCGGCCAGATCCGGGCGACGCTGCTGGCCGTCCCGCGCCGCTTCGCACTGGCCGCGGCCAAGGCCACCGCGTTGATCGTCGCGGCCGCGGTGCTCACTCTGCCGACCGGCACCGCCTACCCGATCAGCGTCGCCCTCGTCGGCGCAGGGCTGGGCTGGCTGCTGCGCAACGCTTTGGCCGCGGTCGCGACCGGGCTCACCCTGTACCTCATCGCCTGCCCGGTCGCGCTGAGCCGCTGGCCGGCGGCCGCGAACTGGTTGCCCGATACTGCGCTCCTGGATCCGGGGCGCGGGGCGGCGGCCGCGGTGCTCTGGCCCCTAGCTCTAGCCGTCGGCGCCTCCCTCAGCTTCAGGTGGCGTCATGCCTAGGTCACGGCTTGCGCCTACGCTGCGTCGTCGTCGTCGCCGCCCGCGCCGCGTCACGGCATGGATGTGCACAGACGAGAACGTTGCCCTGGGAGCGCTCCCATGTCACGATGGGCATCAATTATCGACCGTCGTTGATGGGACGTCCCATGCGTGCTTCGTTGCGGCTTGCCCTGATCTCGGTCGCGGCTGCTCTACCGGTCGCGGCCGCGGTGGCGGTCACGTCAGCCGCCAGCGCCGCCGACGAGCCGACGCCCATCACCGTGCTGACGAGCGACTTCGAGGACGGAACAACCCAGGGTTGGGCCGGTCGCGCGTCCGAGACGGTTGCCGTCAGCACGACGGTCGCGCACGGCGGCTCGACCAGCCTCTCGGTCACCGGGCGCACGGCCGCCTGGCAGGGGCCGTCGCTCGATGTGCTGGGAACATTCGAGAAGGGCACCGCCTACACGATCTCGGCCTGGGTGCGGTTGGCCTCCGGCTCGGACAACGCCCGCCTCAGCGTCGAGCGCCGCACGGACGGCGTGGCCGCCTACGACCAGGTGGTGGGCAACACGGCGATCGACAGCGGGCGGTGGGTCAACCTCGTCGGGCGCTACACGCTGGCCACCGACGTCGACTTCCTGCGGGTGTATGTCGAGACGGCGTCCTCGACCGAGTCGCTCTACATAGACGACGTGACGGCCAGCTATGTGCCGGCGCTGCCGATCCAGACCAACATCCCGTCGGTGCAAGATGTCGTGACCGAGTTCCCGGTCGGGGCGGCGATCACCGGGGCCGAGATCGTCACCGAGCACGGCCAATTGCTCGACAAGCACTTCAACAGCGTGACGCCGGGCAACGCGCTCAAATGGGACGCCACCGAACCGTCCGAGGGCGCCTTCACGTACGCCCAGGCTGACCCGCTCGTGAGCTTCGCCAAGGCGCACGGGATGGCGATCCGCGGGCACACCCTGGTCTGGCACAACCAGACGCCGTCGTGGGTGTTCACCGGCGCCGACGGGCAACCGATGACCGCGACCGCCGACGACAAGGCGCTGCTGCTCGACCGGCTCGAGAACCACATCCGGAACGTGGCCGCCCACTACGGCACCGACATCGGCGTCTGGGACGTGGTGAACGAGGTCATCGACGAGAACCAGTCGGACGGCCTGCGCCGCAGCAGCTGGTTCACCGTGGCCGGGCTCGACTACATCCGCACGGCGTTCCGGGTGGCCCGCGAGGTCGCGCCGCACGCGAAGCTGTTCATCAACGACTACAACACCAACGTCCCGGCCAAGCGCGACAAGCTGTACGCGCTGGTGGCGCAGCTGAAGGCCGAGGGCGTCCCGGTCGACGGCGTCGGCCATCAGATGCACGTCAACGTCAGCTGGCCGTCGATCGCCGACACCAAGGCCATGCTCGACAAGTTCGTCCCGCTCGGCCTCGAACAGCAGATCACCGAGATGGACGTCAGCATCTACACGAGCAACGGCGAGTCGTTCCCCACGCCACCGGCCGACCGGCTGCTCCAGCAGGCCTACGTCTACCGCGACATGTTCGCCCTGTTCCGCCAGTACCGGGACGAGATCACCTCGGTCACGCTGTGGGGCCTGGCCGACGACAACACCTGGCTGGACACGTTCCCGGTGACCCGCAAGGACGCCCCGCTCCTGTTCGACACCCGCCTGCAGGCGAAGTCCGCCTACTGGGGCGTCGTCGACCCCACCAAAATCAACACGACCACGAGCACGCCCAGCCCGACCGGCCCGACCCCGAACAGCCCCACCCCGAGCACGCCCGGCACCCCGGGCACCGCGGCCTGCTCGGTGACCTACCGCGTGACCGGGTCGTGGCAGGGCGGCTTCCAGGCCGACGTCCGGGTGACCAACACGGGATCGACGGCGTGGACCTCGTGGACGCTGGGCTGGCAGTTCGCCGCCGGGCAACAGATCACCCAGCTCTGGAACGGCTCGGCCGCCCAGTCCGGCGCCGCCGCCTCGGTCACGAACGCCGGCTGGAACGGCGCTGTCGCACCCGGCGCCTCGGCCTCGTTCGGCTTCCTCGGCTCCTGGACGGGGTCCAACCCCGCCCCCACCTCCTACTCCCTGAAGGGCACCATCTGCGCCACCGCCTGAAAGCCGCCCCGCCGCGCCAGCCCGGACCGACACTCGCAGCCCTCCTGGATCGGCCGGCCGGACCGACCCGGCCGGCCCGAACCGGCCCGCCGGGCCGGTCGGGTCAGCCCCAACCGGGCCAAGCCGGGTCGGTCGGGTCAGCCCGAACCGGGCCAAGCCGGGTCGGGCCAAGCTGAGTCGGGCGGAGTCGGACGGACCAGGCAGGCCGATCCGGGTCGGGCGGAGTCGGGCGGACCAGCTGGCCGATCCGGGTCGGTCGGGTTGGTCAGCTCGGCCAGTGTTTGGCCAGCAGTTCGAACGAGCGGACGCGGTCGGCGTGGTCGTGGGTGATGGTGGTGACCAGCAGCTCGTCGGCCGCGGTGACTCGGCGCAGCGTTTCGAGCTGCTCGACCACGGCCTGGGGTGTGCCCACGAAGTGGGTGTCGAGGCGATCGGCGACCAGGTCGCGTTCCTGGGCGGTCAGCGGGTTGGCTGCTGCTTCGGCCTCGCTCGGGTACGGGATCGCGCCGCCCTGGGCGCGGATGCTGTGTACCCATCGGCCGTACGGGGAGGCCAGGTGGCGGGCGGTTTCGTCATCCTCGGCGACCACAATGTCGGCCGAAACCATCACGTGGGGTTCGGCCAGTGTGTCGGACGGCTTGAACGCGGAGCGGTAGGACTCCACTGCCTCCAGCACCTTGGCCGGGGCGACGTGGTAGTTCGCGGCGAACGGCAGGCCCCTGGCGCCGGCCACCTGCGCGCTCTCGCCGCCGCTGCTGCCCAGGATCCACAGCTCCAGGTCGGAGCCCTCCCCCGGCACCGCGTGGGCCTCGTTGCCCTGGCCGTCGTTGTAGGCACCAGCGATCAGGGTCTCGATGTCCGACACCACGTCGTCGAGGTCCAGCGGCTCGGCGTTGGGTTGCTTGAGCAGCTTGCCGTACAACTCCGCGCGGGCCGAGCGCATCAGCGGGGTGAAGTCGAAGTGCTTCGGGATGAGCAGGCCGTCCACGACCCGAGCCTCGGCAGGCGGCGGGGGCCCCGCCTGCGAAGGTCCGGCAGGCGGCCGGGGCCCCGCCTGCAAAGGTCCGGAGGCCGGCGCTCCCGACACCGACGTTGTCCGGCGTTGTGCCGACCGGCCCAGCCCCAGGTCGAAGCGCCCCGGATACAGCGCGTCGAGCAGCCCGAACTGCTCGAGCGCGGCCAACGGCGTCAGATACCCGGTCTGCAGCGCTCCCGACCCGAGCCGGATGTGGTCGGTCACCGCGGCGATCTGCCCCAGCAGCAGCGCCGGCTGCGAGCTCGCCACCCCCGGCGTCAGGTGGTGCTCGGCCACCCAGTAACGGTGGTAGCCGAACTGCTCGGCTTTCTGGGCCAGGTCGAGCGTCCGGCGCAGGGCATCCCGCACCGTCCCACCGGAAACGAGCGGGGCGAGGTCCAGGATGGACAAGGGCACAGTCATGAGGTTCCTCCAGACAGGTGGGGCAATTCACGACCGGCAACGGCCGCAAGGCGCGGAACGAAATTGACGTCAGCAACGCGCGGAACGTGCCGAACAAGGCCGCCTTGGGCGGTCGTCGAGATGCGCCGCGCAGGGTTCCGCTCGACAGCGGCCAGGATGCGTCGCACCGTGTTGGCGTCGGCGGCAGGCGAGAGACACCGCGCGGGGCTTCCCTTGACCGCGGCCGGGATGCAGCGCGCACGGCTACCCACGGCGGCAGGCGGAGGACGCCGCACAGGACTTCCCTCGACAGTGGGCGGGCTGCGCCGCACGCGGTTGCCTGCGGCAGTGGGCGGGATACGCCAAACGCGGTTGCCTGCGGCAGTGGGCGAGATACGCCAAACGCGGTTGCCTGCGGCGGTGGGTGGGGGGCGCGTCATGGTGCGGGACGTTCGGTGAAGGCGCCGCCGGCGGGTAGGCCTGCTGCTACGCCGTCGTCGTGGGGCGGGGCGGTGACGGTGGGCCGGGTCGGTAGGAGCGGTGTGGGGAACGGGCGGCTCGGGAGGTCTCGGCGCAGGGTGGGGGCGATGTCGGACTGGAAGAGTTCCAGTGACGCCCGGTGTTGTTTGTCGGTCAGCAGGTCGGCGTCGGCTTGCAGGTGCATGGCCTCGTGGCCGAACTCGGCGTGGTAGCGGTGAACCTTGTCGATGATCTGCTGTGGGCTGCCGACCAGGATCGAGCTGCGTTCTACGGCGTCTTCGAGGGTGGGGAACACCGGTTCGACGCCGACGCGGCGGAACAGAGCGATGCGGGCCTCGTAGATCGGGCGGTACGTCTCGATCGCTTCCTGCGAGGTCGGGGCGGCGTAGAAGCCGGCGCTGCCCGCGCCGACCAGGGCTTCGGCGGGGTCGTGGCCGTAATGGGCCCACCGCTCGCGGTAGTAGCGGATCAGTTCCGCGTACGGCTCGATGGGGTTGGTGACATTGGCCGAGAACAGCGGGTCGCCGAACCGGGCGGCCAGGTCGACGCTCTCGCGGCTCGTGGCGCTGCCGTGCCAGACCCGGATCGGTTGCTGCAGCGGGCGGGGCCACGCTTCGGCCTCGTCGAGGGGCGGGCGGAAGCGGCCCTCCCACGTCACCTTCGGTTCGCGCCACAGGCGGCGGAACAGCTCGTAGCTCTCGCGGTTGCGGTCCCACTGGTCGTCCGCGGTGACGTGGAACAGTTTGGCCTGGGCAGCGCCGTTACCCTTGCCGATGATCAGTTCCAGGCGGCCGCCGGAGAGGTTGTCGAGGGTCGAGTAGTCCTCGAAGGCGCGGACCGGATCGAGCAGGCTCAGCGTGGTGACCGCCGTGAACAGCCGGATCCGCGAGGTCAGCGCGGCGATGTGGCTGAGCACCACCGGCGGTGACGACGAGAAGAACGGCCGCTCGTGGCGTTCGCCGACGCCGAAGCCGTCGAAGCCGAGCTCCTCGGCCAGCAGGGCGTTGTCGACGACCTCGCGGAAGCGCTCGTGGGCCGGGCGTTCGGCGTTCTTCTCGGCAATGAGCGTGATGAGCAGGAATTTCATCGCGACACCTCCAGGGTCGGCACCGCGTCGATCAGCGCGCGGGTGTACTCGTGCTGCGGGTGGTGGAAGACGTCGTCGACCGGGCCGGACTCGACGACCGCGCCGTCGCGCATGACCAGCACCCGGTCGGCCAAGTGGTGCACGACGCCGAGGTCGTGCGAGATGAACAACAGGGCCGTGCCGTCGGCGGCCCGGATGTCGGCCAGCAGGTCGAGCACCTGCGCCTGCACCGACACGTCGAGTGCCGACACCGGCTCGTCGCAGATGATCAGCGAGGGCCGCGGGGCCAGGGCCCGCGCGATGGCCACCCGCTGCCGCTGCCCGCCCGACAGCTGCCGCGGGTACCGGTCGAGCACATCGGCCCCGAGACCGACCCGTTCGAGCAGCTCAGCCGCCGGCACCGAGGGGAGGGCTTCCTCGACGATCCGCCGTACGGTCCAGCGCGGGTCGAAGCCGGACAGCGGGTCCTGCGAGATGAGCTGGAGGCGGCGGCGCCGCGAACGACGCCGCCGCTCCTTGAGCCCGGTCCATGGCGCGCCCTCGAACGCCACGGTCCCGGACGTCGGCGCGGTCAACCCGAACAGCAGTTGGGCGACCGTCGTCTTCCCCGACCCCGACTCCCCCACCAGCCCGACGATCTCGCCCCGCCGCACGGTCAGGTCGACCCCGTCCACCACGGTGTGCGCCCCATACCGCTTACGCAGCCCCACCGCCTCGACAACCACCTCGGCCGACGCGGACGCCGGTGCCGCGGCCAACGGTTCAGCCGGCGCGGACAGGCGGCGCCCTCGGGAGGCGGCCGACGGCACAGCGGCCAGCAACTGCCGGGTGTACGGATGTTCCGGCGCCGCCAGCAGCGACGACGTCGGACCCGACTCGACCACCTGGCCGTCCCTCATGACCAGCACCCGGTCGGCCAACCGGGCCACCACGGCCAGGTCGTGGCTGATCAGCAGCAGGGTCTCGCCCGTGGATCGGCGCTCGGCGAGAAGATCGAGGATCTGGGCCTGAACCGTCACGTCGAGGGCCGTGGTGGGTTCGTCGGCGATCAGCAAAGGCGGCTTGGCGGCGATGGCTGAAGCAATCAGCGCTCGCTGCCGGAGACCACCCGAGAGCTGGTGCGGACGGTGAGCCGCGCGCCGCTCGGGCTCCGGGACGTGGACGGCGGTCAGCAGCGCGCGGACCCGGGCCGGGCGGTCCTTGCGGTCGCCGATGTCGTGCACCTTCAGCACTTCGCTGATCTCGGCGCCGACCGTGCGCAGCGGGTCCAGCGAGACCAGCGCGTCCTGCATGACCAACCCGACGAAGCCGCCGCGCAGTTTCGGCCAGTCGAACGGGCCCGGGCGACCGTCGATCTCGAAACGGGAACTGCGCACCTGAGCGTTCGGGCCGGCCAGACCGACCAACGTACGCGCGGTGACGCTCTTGCCCGATCCGGACTCACCCACGATGGCCAGACACTCGCCCCGGTGGATGTCGAGATCGATACCGCGCACGGCGTGCACGTCGCCGCCACGGTGCGGGAACGTGACGTGCAGGTCCCGCACGGAAACGAGCAACTCGCTCATCCGAGCCTCCCTTCGAAGCGGCGCTGCAGGCGGCGGCCGACGACGGTCAGGGAGATGACCGTCAAGGTCACGACGACGCCGGGCAGGACCGTGGTCCACCAGGCGACGCTCAGGTAGCCGCGCCCTTCGGAGAGCATCGCCCCCCATTCCGGGGACGGCGGCTGCGGTCCCATGCCCAGGAAGCTGAGCCCGGCCGCGGCCAGGATCGCCTCGCCCAGACCGATCACCGCGAGCACCGGCACCGGCCCCAGCACGTTCGGCAGTACGTGCCGGAACACCAGCCGGGGGCGGGAGTCCCCGAACGCCACGGCCTGGGTCACGTACCCGGCCTGCCGCACCACCAGTGTCTGGGTGCGGACCACCCGCGCGTAGTTGGGCATCGTGGCGATGCCGATGGCGATGACCAGCCCGACCGTTCCCGGCCCGGCCACCGCCACGAACAGCAGCGCCAGCAGCAGCAACGGAAAGGCCGAGAGCGCATCGAACGAGCGGCTGAGCGCCTCGTCGGCGTACTTGTGGGAAAGCCCGGCCAGCAAGCCGAGCAGAAGCCCGATGCTGACGGCGATGCCCGTGGCCACGACCCCGATGAGCAGGGAGTGCCGGGCGCCGTGAACCACCCGGTCGAAGACGTCGCGACCCAGCTGATCCGTGCCGAACCAGTGGGCTGCGCTCGGCGCCTCCAGCACGTGCAGCGGATCAGCGGCCAGCGGATCGCCGGCGAACAACGACGGGGTCGCGGCGGCCACGAGGGCCAGCACCAGGAACCCGGCCGCGGCCGCCACGCCTCCCCCGGACGGGCGGCGCAAACGCAGGGACAACGGACGGTCGAGGGCGATAGTCATGTCAGCTCCTGCGCAGGCGGGGGTCGATGACCAGGTACGCGAGGTCGGCCAGGGTGTTGATGACGACGTAGACGAAGGCGGAGAAGACCACGACCGCCAGCACCACCGGCAGGTCCTCGCTGGTGACCGCCTGCAGCGTCACCTGGCCCAGCCCGGGCCGCCCGAAGACGGTCTCGATGATGACCGCGCCGCCCAGCAGCACGCCGAACAGCCAGCCGATCAGCGTGATCACCGGCAGCAGGGCGTGGCGCAGGGCATGCCGTACGAGAACCGCTCTTTCCCCCAGGCCGCGCGCCCGGGCCGTGACCACGAACGGCTCGTCCAGGGCCCGGTCGAGCCCGTCCCGCAGCACCTGGGTCAGCACCCCGGCCACCGGCAGGGCCAGCGTGACCGCGGGCAGCACCAGGGCCGCGACGCCCTGATCACCGGAGACCGGGAACCAGCCCAGACTGAACGAGAACACGCTGAGCAGCACGATCCCGATCAGGAAGGACGGGGTGGAGACCAGCACCAGCTCGGTGGTCGAGCTGACCCGCCGGGCCCACGGGCGGCGGGTGGTGACGGCCAGCACGAGCGCGAGCACGATGCCCAGCCCGGCCGCGGTCACCGCGAGGGTGAGCGTCGGCCCGATCTGGTCGGCGATGACATCCCGTACGGGCCGTTGCAGCAGATAGGACCGGCCGAGGTCACCCTGGGCCGCGCGCCACAGGTAGTCCAGGTATTGCACCAGGGCGGGCCGGTCCAGGTTCCACTCGCGGATGATCTGGGACCGGATCAGCGGCGTGTCGGCGCCTTCGCCGATGATGCTGTCGACGGTGTCCCCGGGCGCCGCGAGCAGCGCCAGATAGGCGGCGGTCGCGGCGGCCCAGAGCACGACGAGCCCGGTGGCCAGGCGGCGGAGCACGATCACTTGCTCAGCCAGACGGTGTAGGCGCTGCCCGGCACGCCGGCCGTCGGTTCGAACTGCAGCCCGCCGACCTTCTTGGACGACGCGATCTGGTCGGCCGGCGCGTACAGCGGCAGGATCAGCGAGTCGTCGGCGATGACCTTCTGCTGCAGCCGCTTGTATACGTCGACGCGCTCGGCCGCTTCCTGAGCCGCCTGCCCCTTCTCGAGCAGCCCGTCGATCGCTTTGTCCTGCACGCCGAGCCGGTTGATGGCGCCGTTCGAGGCGAGCAGCAGGTTGAGCGCGGCCCCGGCGTCGGTGTCGGCCCGCGAGTTGTCGAAGACCTCGTACTCGCCCTTCTCGAGCGCGGCCGCCGCAGTGCCCTGGTCGACCACCGAGACCCGCAGGTCGATGCCGGCGCTCTGCTTGACCGCGGCCTGCACGGCCTGGGCCAGGATCTCGCGGCGGTCGCGGACGAACGGCGCCGACTGCACGAGCCGCACGGTCAGTCGTTTGCCGTCCTTGACCCGGTAGCCGTCCGCATCCTTGTTGTTCCACCCGGCCGCGTCGAGCGTGGCGTTGGCCCGCGCCGCGTCACCGCCGTACGTGCCCTCGAGCGTCTTGTCGTAGAGCGGGCTGGTCGGCCCGATCACGCTCCAAGCCCTCGTGGCCGTACCGCGGTAGACCCCCTGCAGCACGGTGTCGACGTCGAGCGCGTCCCGGAACGCCTGGCGCACCCGGATGTCGTCGAACGGCGCGTGCGTGACGTTGAAGTAGTAGCTGTACGCCGACCCCGAGTTGAGCCCCTTGCTCAGCGTCAGCGCCGGGTTGCCGGTGATCTGGGCCTGGTCGGTCGCCGGCACGCCCTCGATCACCTGCACCTGACCCGAGGTCAGCGCCCCGACCCGCACCGAGCTCTCCTTGAGGAAGCGGTAGGTGACCTCGTCGAGGTAGGCCGGCCGGTCGCGGTAGCTCGGGTTGCGCTTGTAGTGCAGCTCCTGCCCGGGCGTGTACCGGTCGAGCACGAACGGCCCGGTCCCGGCCAGGTCCGTCCCGCCGGCCTTGAGGTTCTTGGCCTCCTTGAGCGACTTGGGCGAGACGATCGCGCCCTGCGGCGACGACAGGAAGTCGAGGATCAACACGTCCGGCGTGGTCAGGTTGTACTTGATCGTCGAGGCGTCCACGACCTCGACCGATTTCAAGTTCTTCAGCTGTACGGCGGCCACGGCCGGGGCGTACCCGTCGGCCAGCAGCTGGTCGATGTTGGCCTTGACCGCCGCCGCATCGAACACTGTGCCGTCGCTGAACGTCACGCCGGTGCGCAACTTCACGGTGTACGTCAACCCGTCCGCTGACGCCTCGTAACCGCTGGCCAGCCACGGCACGTAGCCGCCCTTGTCGTCGTGGGTGAGCAGGGACTCGAAGTTGTTCCAGACGAGCAGGCGCGCCTTGGCCTGCGCGTACTGGTGCGGGTTCAACGTGATCGGTTCGGTCTCGACGGCCCAGGTCAGGGCGCCTCCGGAGACCGGTTCGCCGGCCGCGGCGGAGTCGGTGCCACCACTGCCGGAGCAGCCCGCGACGAGCGCGGTTGCCACGGCGGCGATCAGCAGGGAACGGCGACGCATCTCCACCTCCAGGGGAACGGGCTCCCTTTTTCCTATAGCCGAACTAGGATATAAGCAAGGGGTCAACGGTCTTCGTCCCAGATAGCGGTGAGCATGAAACGACCCGCGGTCACCCTTGCCCTCTGTCTCGCCGCCACGTTCACCACGCTGCTCGACCAGTCCAGCCTCAACCCGGCCGTACCAGCACTGCGAGTCTCGCTGGGGGCCGGTGAGCCACGTCTCGTACGGCCTGGGCATCTGGGCCGCCCTGCTGGCCGCCGCCATCGCGGTGGCCGCCCGCGACCTCGCCCGGGACTCGTTGACAAGTTCGTTAAACATATACACCCGATAGGACTTGAGGGTTTTGCAGTCGCCGATTTAGCGTCTTCGCAACAGCCCTCGCCGGAAGGACCCTCGTGAGTCTTCTGTCCTCGGCTCGCGCGGCGACCGGCCGTCCGAGCGACGAACCCCCGCCACCGGACGACCTCGTCGTCGTGCCGGCCCGGCACCCGTGGCGCTGGGTCGCCGCGGCCGCCGTCCTCGTCGTCGTCGCCCAGTTCCTGCACGGCCTGATCACCAACCCGGGCTGGGACTGGGGCACGTTCTTCGGCTACTTCTTCGAGAAATCCGTGATGGACGCGCTGCTCGTCACGTTGCAGCTCACCTTCGCCGGGGCGATCCTCGGCTTCGCCGGCGGCGTCGTCCTGGCCCCCATGCGGCTCTCCAAGAACCCCGTACTGAAATCGGTCAGTTGGGGTTTCATCTGGGTCTTCCGATCGGTTCCGCTGCTGGTCCAGCTGCTGTTCTGGGCCAACCTCGGCTATTTGTACGACCGTCTGCAGATCGGCGTCCCGTTCGGGCCCGGCTTCTTCAGCTTCGAGACTTCCACCCTGGTCAGCGCGTTCGGCGCGGCCCTGCTCGGCCTGGCCCTGCACGAGGCCGCCTATGCCGCCGAGATCGTCCGGGCCGGCATCCTGTCGGTCGACTCCCGCCAGCTCGAGGCGGCCGCCGCCCTGGGCATCCCGCGCCTGCGCCAGTTCCGCCGCATCCTGCTCCCCCAGGCCATGCGGGCGATCCTGCCCAACGCGGCCAACGAACTGGTCAACCTGCTCAAGAGCACCTCGGTCGTCTACGTGCTGGCCATCGGCGAGCTGTTCTACCAGGTCCAGGTCATCTACGGCCGCAACGGCCGGGTCGTGCCACTGCTGCTGGTCGCGACCGTCTGGTACGTGATCCTCACCGCCGCCCTGTCGGTCCTGCAGCACTACGTCGAGCGGCACTACGCGCGGGGGTACGTCCGATGATCGAGCTGACCGGCGTCACCAAGAGCTTCGGCACCCTCGAAGTGCTGCACGACGTCGACCTCACCGTCCCGGCCGGCAGCGTCACCGTCGTCATCGGCCCCTCCGGCTCGGGCAAGTCGACCCTGCTGCGCTGCATCAACCACCTCGAGAAGGTCGACCGCGGCCGGGTCCGGGTCGACGGCGAGCTGATCGGCTACCGCCGGGTCGGCAACAAACTGCACGAATTGAGCGAACGCCACATCCTCAAGCAGCGCCGCGACATCGGCTTCGTCTTCCAGACGTTCAACCTCTTCCCGCACATGACCGCCCTGCAGAACGTGCTCGAAGCCGTGGGCAAGGAGGCCGAGCCGCGGGGACGTGAGTTGCTGGCCCGCGTCGGCCTGGCCGACAAGGTCGACGCCTACCCCCGGCAGCTCTCCGGCGGCCAGCAGCAGCGCGTGGCCATCGCCCGCGCCCTGGCCCTCGAACCCAAGCTCGTGCTCTTCGACGAGCCCACCTCGGCCCTCGACCCGGAACTGGTCGGCGAGGTGCTCGACGTCATGCGGGACCTGGCGAAGGCCGGCACCACGATGGTCGTCGTCACCCACGAGATCGGCTTCGCCCGCGAGGTGGCCGACACCATCGTCTTCCTCGACGAGGGGCGCCTGCTCGAACAGGGCCCGCCGGCCGAGGTCCTCGACAACCCCCAGCACGAACGCACCAAGGCCTTCCTCTCGAAGGTCCTCGTCTAAATGCGAAGGAAAATTATGCGTACGAGATCAGTCCTGTTCGCCGCCACCCTGCTGGCCGGTCTGGGGCTCGCCGCCTGCGCCGCACCGGACGAGACCCCGAAGGCCGCCGCCGCGATCGACAGCAACACCGGCCAGACCGTCAAGATCAACGACGGCCCCGATCAGCAGCGCATCGTGCCGGCCAAGGTCGACGCCATCGCCAGTCAAGTTCCCGAGGCCGTACGTACGAAGGGAAAGCTGGTCATCGGCGTCGGCGCGGCCGGGGCCGGCTTCGCCCCGCTGGCCTTCACCGCCACCGACAACAAGACGCTCATCGGCAGCGAGCCCGACATCGCCGTCGCCGTGGCCGGCATCCTCGGCCTCGAGCCCGACCTGCAGAACACGAGCTGGGAGAGCCTGTTCATCGGCCTCGACAGCGGCAAGTACGACGTCGGCGCCTCGAACATCACCGTCACCGAGGAACGCAAGCAGAAGTACGACTTCGCCACCTACCGCAAGGACGAGCTCGCCTTCGAGGCCAAGAAGGGCAGCGGCTGGAAGGTGACCGGCCCCCAGGACGTCGCCGGCAAGAAGATCGCCGTCGGCTCCGGCACCAACCAGGAGAAGATCCTCGTCGAGTGGAGCGAGGAAGCCGTCAAGCAGGGCCTGCCCAAGGTCGACATCAAGTACTACCAGACCAACCAGGCGACCTACCTGGCTCTCGGCTCCGGGGCGATCGACGGCTACCTCGGCCCCAACCCGACCTCGGCCTACCACGTGGCCACCGCGGGCGAGACCGAGATCGTCGGCACCTACTCCGGGGCCGGGTCGACGCTCCAGGGCAAGATCGCGCTGACCACCAAGAAGGGCAGCGGCCTGGTCGAGGCGTACGCGGCGGCGGTCAACGAACTGATCAAGTCGGGCGACTACCAGAAGATCCTGGACCGCTGGAACCTGGCCGGCGAGACGGTCGACACCTCCGAGATCAACCCGCCCGGCCTGCCCATCGAGGGGAAGTAACCCATGCCGAACCTTCATCTGGCGGTCGCCCTGGACGGGGCCGGCTGGCATCCCTCGGCCTGGCGCGAGCCCGACGCCCGCCCGCAGGACCTGTTCACCGCCCGTTACTGGATCGACCTGGTCGCCGAGGCCGAAGCCGGCAAACTCGACTTCGTCACCATCGAGGACTCACTGGGCCTGCAGACGGACGACCCGGCCCAGGTGCAGGGCCGTTTGGACGCCGTACTCATCGCCTCCCGGGTCGCCCCCGTCACCCGTCACATCGGCCTGGTGCCGACGGCAACCGTCACCCACACCGAGCCGTTCCACATCTCCAAGGCCATCGCCACCCTCGACTACGTGAGCAAGGGCCGCGCGGGCTGGCGGGTCCAGCTCTCCGCCCGACCGCAGGAGGCCGCGCACTTCGGCCGCCGGGACGTCGACATCGAGACCCCCGCGGCGATCCAGGACCTGTTCGACGAGGCCGCCGACTACGTGGAAGCCGTGCGGCGCCTCTGGGACAGCTGGGAGGACGACGCCGAGATCCGCGACGCGGCGACCGGCCGTTTCATCGACCGCGACAAGGTCCACTACATCAACTTCGAAGGCCGCTTCTTCACGGTAAAGGGCCCCTCGATCACCCCTCGGCCGCCTCAAGGTCAGCCGGTGGTGACCGCGCTCGGCCACGCGGAAATCCCTTACAAGTTCGCCGCACGCTCGGCCGACGTGGCCTACGTGACGCCGGCCGACGCCGACAACGCCCGGCAGATCGTCGGACAGGTCGACCTGAAGCACGTCTTCGGCGACCTGGTGGTGTTCCTGGAGCCGACCTCCCCCGGTTTCACGGTCGAACCGTTCTCGTCCGACGCCACGGTCTTCTCCGGGACGCCGGCCCAGCTGGCCGACCTGCTGCTCGAGTGGCAAGCGGCCGGGCTCAGCGGCTTCCGCCTGCGCCCCGGCCGCTTGCCGGCCGACCTGCGCGGCATCACCCGCGGCCTGGTGCCCGAGCTCCAGGCGCGCGGTGTCTTCCGTACGGAGTACGAGGCATCCACCCTGCGCGGCCTGCTCGGTCTGGAGCGACCGGCCAACCGCTACGCCGAAGGAGCCCGCGTTGCCTAAGCAGATCCACCTCGCCGCGCACTTCCCGGGCGTCAACAACACCACCGTGTGGAGCGACCCCGCGGCCGGCAGCCACATCGAGTTCGACTCGTTCGTCAAGCTCGCGCAGACCGCCGAACGGGCCAAGTTCGACTTCTTCTTCCTGGCCGAGGGTCTGCGCCTGCGCGAACAGGGCGGGCAGATCTACGACCTGGACGTGGTCGGACGTCCCGACACGTTCACCGTGCTGGCCGCGCTGGCCGCCGTCACCACCCGCCTCGGGCTGGCCGGCACGATCAATTCCACCTTCAACGAGCCGTACGAGGTGGCCCGGCAGTTCGCCAGTCTCGACCACCTCTCCGACGGGCGCGCCGCCTGGAACGTCGTCACCTCGTGGGACGCGTTCACCGGCGAGAACTTCCGCCGCGGCGGCTTCCTGGCCGAGGGCGACCGCTACACGCGGGCCACCCAGTTCCTGAAAACGGCCAAGGAACTGTTCGACTCGTGGCCCGACGACGCGATCGCCGCCGACCAGGACAGCGGCGTCTTCCTGCGCGACCCGCGGGCCGGCGCGTTCCGCCACACCGACCAGCACTTCGACATCTCCGGACGCTTCAACGTGCCCCGCAGCCCGCAGGGCCGCCCGGTGATCCTGCAGGCCGGCGACTCCGACGCGGGCCGCGAGTTCGCCGCGGCCACCGCCGACGCCATCTTCAGCCGCCACGGCACCCTCGAGGACGGCCAGAAGTTCTACGCCGACGTCAAGGGCCGCCTCGCCAAGTACGGACGCGAGCACAACGAACTGCTCGTACTGCCCGCGGCGACGTTCGTCCTCGGCGACACGGACACCGACGCGCAGGAGAAAGCGCGCATCGTCCGGCGGCAACAGGTCAGCGGCGCCACCGCGATCAAGTTCCTCGAGCAACTGTGGAACCGCGACCTCTCCGCGTACGACCCCGACGGCCCCCTGCCCGACATCGACCCCGACGTGTCGGACCAGCACATCGCGCGCGGCCGGGCCAGCGTCCGCCTGCACCGCGACCCCATCGAGGTGGCCAACGAGTGGCGCGACCGGGCCACCGCCGAAAAACTGTCGATCCGCGAACTGATCATCGAGGTCACCGGCCGCCAGAACTTCATCGGCTCGGCGACAACAGTGGCCGACGCCCTCAACGAACTGGTGCAACAGGATGCCAGCGACGGCTTCATCCTCGTCCCCCACGTGACCCCCGGCGGCCTCGACGAGTTCGCCGACACGGTCGTCCCGCTGCTGCAGGAACGCGGCGTCTTCCGCACCGACTACGAGGGCCCGACCCTGCGCGACCACCTCGGCCTGGCCGTGCCCGGACGGCCGCGATGACTACGGTCGAGGCTTCGCAGGCGGTGCTGGACAACGCGGTCTGGGCCTCCCTGCGCGGCCCCCACGCCAAGTTCGCCGAGGCGTACGGAAAGGCCGTCCGCTACCAGACCGAGGTCGCCCCGTTCCACGCGCTGCACGACCCGCAGGACCCCCACGCGTGGTCCGACCTCGCAGAACTGACCGGTCCGGCCGCCGAGGTGGCGGTGGCCGGACCGGTCCCACCCCACCACCCTGGCTGGGTGATCGCAGGTGAGGTCGGCGGCGTCCAGTTCGTCGACGAGTCCCTGCGGGCCGAACCGTTCGACGAGGCCCACCCGCTCGGCCCACCCGACGTACCCGAGATCCTGGACCTGATCGAACGCACCCAGCCCGGCCCGTTCCGCCGCCGCACGATCGAGCTGGGCAATTACCTAGGCGTACGCCGGGACGGCAAGCTCATCGCCATGGCCGGCGAACGCCTGCACCCACCCGGCTGGACCGAGATCAGCGCCGTCTGCACCGACCCGGCTCACCGCGGCCAGGGCCTCGCCACCCGCCTGGTCCGAGCCGTGGCAGCGGGCATCCGCGACCGCGGCGAGGTCCCTTTCCTGCACACCTCAGCCGCCAACACCAACGCCATCCGCCTGTACGAATCCATCGGCTTCCACCTACGCCGGCGAACCACGTTCGCCCTCTACAAACGCGCCTGACCCCACCCCCGAACTCCAACGAAGCAGTTCGGGGCACCCGCGCTAACTGTCGAAGCGGTGCAGCCGCACATTCCCGCCAGTGTCACCCACGGCCAGCACATCGCCCCTGGGCGCCCAGGGGCACCGCCGTCACTGCACCACGGCTAAGCCATCCTAGGATCCTGGTCTACTTCCCATCTTGCCGCCTACCCGACCTCTCCCTAGAGTGAACGTACTGGTTCGTACACAAGGAGGCGCGATGCGGACGAGCGTGGCCACCGTCTGCCTCTCCGGCACGCTCGAAGAGAAGCTCGCGGCCGCCGCCGCGGCCGGGTTCGACGGGGTCGAGATCTTCGAGAACGACCTCATCGCTTCGGTCAGCTCGCCTGAAGAGATCCGCCGCCGAGTGGCCGACCTCGGGCTCACCATCGACCTCTACCAGCCGTTCCGTGACGCCGAAGGCGCTCCCCCGCACCGCTTCGCCGCGGTCGAGCGCCGCTTCCGAGCCAAGCTCGACCTGATGGGCCGCCTCGGCGCCGACACCATCCTCATCTGCTCCTCCGTCGCCTCCGACACGATCAACGACGACGCCCTGGCCGCCGGCCAGCTGCGCCGCCTGGCCGAGCTGGCCGCCGAGCGCCGGATCCGAATCGCCTACGAAGCGCTGGCCTGGGGCCGCCACGTCTCGACCTGGGAGCACTCGTGGGAGATCGTGCGCCGCGCCGACCACCACGCCCTCGGCCTCTGCCTCGACAGCTTCCACGTCCTGTCGCACACCGACGAGTACGCCGAGATCGCCGACCTGCCCGGCGACCGCATCTTCTTCCTGCAGCTCGCCGACGCCCCCCGCCTCGACATGGACGTGCTGCAGTGGAGCCGCCACCACCGCCTCTTCCCGCTTCAGGGCCGCCTCGACCTCACCGGTTTCACCCGGGCCGTGCTCGACGCCGGCTATTCCGGCCCGCTCTCGCTCGAGGTCTTCAACGACGTGTTCCGCCAGTCCGATCCCCACCGCACCGCCGTCGACGCCCGCCGCTCGTTGATCGCCCTCAACGACGCGCTCACCCCGGCCCCCGCGCTCAGCGGGATCGCGTTCGCCGAGCTGGGGGTGGACGCCGAGACCGGCCCGCAGCTCGAGACCGTGCTGCGCGCGCTCGGCTTCGCGCATACCGGCCAGCACCGGTCCAAGGCCGTCCAGTTGTGGGAGCAGGGCACCGCCCGCATCCTGCTCAACTCGGGCGACAGCCGCACCGCCATCCGCGCCTTCGCCCTGGAGAGCACCGACCCCGCCGCCTCGGCCGCCCGGGCCGCCGAACTGCTGGCCACTCCCCTTCCCCGGCGCCGCCGGCAGAGCGAGGCCGACCTGACCGCCGTGGCCGCGCCCGACGGCACCGAGATCTTCTTCTGCCGCGGCGAGCACTGGCTGGGCGACTTCCTGACGACCGGCGAGGACCGTACGCGGGGAACTGGCTTGTCGATCGACCACCTGTCGCTGGCCCAGCCGTTCGACCGCTACGACGAGGCGGCCCTGTTCTATCGCAGCGTGCTCGGCCTGACCGACGACGAGGCGGGCGAGTTCGCGGCCCCGTTCGGCCTGGTCCGCACGCTGGCCGTCCGCAACGCCGACCGCCGCGTGCGGCTGGCCCTCAGCGTCCCCCTGCTGCGCCGCGGCGACTGGGCGCCCGCCGTCCCCCACCCGCAGAGCCTCACCCTGCTCACCGACGACCTGGCCCGCACCGCGGCCGGGGTCGAGACCGTGCCGGTGCCGGGCAACTACTACGACGACCTCGACGCCCGCACGGACCTGCCGGCCGAGCTGCGCGACACCGTACGCAAGCTCGGCGCTCTGCACGACCAGGACGAGCACGGCCATTATCTGCAGCTCTTCACGCCCGTACTGGGAAATCGGGTCTTCCTCGAGATCGTCCAGCGGGTCGGCGGCTACCGGGGCTACGGTTTCGCCAACGACCCGGTCCGGATGGCCGCCCATCGAGCGCAGCGCCTCGTATCACGCGCGTAGTACGCTGGACCGGTGCCGTACGAATGGGAGGACTGGGCGCTGGCCGCCCTGCTCGGCATCGAGCCCTACGAGGTCTGGCAAGCGCTCGACGCCCGGCGCCGGTGGCCCCGCCAGGCCGTCAGCGCCACCGGCGTCCCGGTCCTCACCGTGTGGAGCCGTACGGTGGCCGGTCGTCCGCTGATCGTCGCGGTCTACCAGACCACCGGCTTCACCTGGAAGGTCATCGGCGCGCGCGACATGACGCAGGACGAGCTGAAGGAATTCAGCCGGTGGGAGGAGTCACGATGAGTCACGACCACGACGTACCGCAGAACCCCGACGAGCTCACCAACTTCATGGACGGTCTGACCTTCGCGCCGCCCCCGGCCGACGAGCAGGCCCTGCTCGACTCGCTACCGCCGACCGGCTCACCGGTCATGGTCGTCCGTTCGCTCCGCCTGCCGGTCGAGCTCGAGCAGGCGGTCGCCGCCGCGGCCAAGGCCGCCGCCGTGCCCAAGACCACCTGGATCCGGCAGGCGATCGAAATGGCCCTGGCCGTCCAGGCCGAGGACGACCAGCCCATCTCCCGCGCCGAGGCCCTGCGCGCCCTCACCATGCTGCGGCCCGCCCGCCACGTGGCCTGAGGTCGCCGGATTCATCCGCTGGGCCAGGATCAAGACCACGACGGCGTACGCGGGCAGCACCACCAGGTCGACCGCGAACATCTGCCACGGCATGTCGGCCGCCGTCTCGGTGATCGTCAGCTCGTTGTACGCGGCGGCCACCCCGGCGGCCACCAGGTTGTTGACCACGTGCAGGGCGATCGCCGCCTCGAGCCCGCCCGTGCGCACGGTCAGCCACCCGGTCACCGCGCCGAAGACGAACAGGTCGGCGAACCCCCACGGCGTCCCCCAGCCGTGCGCGGCCGCGAAGACCAGGGCCTGGAAGGCGATCGGCACCCACGGCCGCCGGAACCACGCGCCCACCGCTTGGAGCAGCCAGCCCCGGGTCAGGTACTCCTCGGCGGCGGCCTGCAGCGGCACCACCAGCACCAGCAGCCCCATCGAGACCAGGAACGGCCCCCACCCGGCCAGGGCCGAGTCCTCGACGCCGGCCGACCCGGAAAGCGCCAGCCCGCCGCCCAGCAGCACCACGACCGCGATCAGTGCGACCGGCAGCAGCGTCAGCAGGAACCGCCACCGCAGCCGCCCGGTCACCGACGACAGGCTGCCGGCCGGCCGCCGCTGGATCCACCGGGCCGCGAGCAGGGTCAGCGGCAGCAGCACGGCGATGGTCGCGAAGGCCAGCACCAGGTCGACCCGGTCACCGAAGCTGGGCAGGCCGTCCACATTGTTCGGACGACCGGCCACCACGGCCGCCGCGGTCACCACCAGGTACGAGAACACGATGACGATCGCGCCGCCGACCAGGATGAACAGAGTGCCGAGCAGGGTCCGCCACCATCGGTGGCCGGGGGTGCGGGCGAGCCGGTGATATTCCATGCGAGAAGTCTGTCGATCCGCACGCTCCCGCGAATCCGGCCGGAGCCGGACTCCGACCCCTGCCCCAGGGCATAGATAGGGTGTCGGCATCATGGCTCGCTGGAAAGGTTGGCTGCTGCCCGCGCTGCTCGCGGCGGCTCAGCTCGCGTACTGGCCGTTCCCGGTGCTGGGCCGGGCCGACCCGACCCGGGTCACCGCCGCGGTGGCGATCATCGCCGTGGTCTGTGCCGGTCTGGTGCTGCGCCGCACCCGCCCGCTGATCGCGGTCGCGGTGGTCGCCGTCGGGCTCGCGCTCGGCGTCTGGGCCACCCCGCAGCAGGAGTACTTCTTCCCCGGCGACGCCCTGCTCGTGCTCTCGGTCGCCGAGTCGATCGCCCTGTTCCATGTCGCCCTGCGTAGTTCCCGCCGCGCAACCTTGCTGACCGTGGCCGGTCTGCTCGCCTTGCAGGCCGTGCTGGTGGCCGGCGACGAACCGCTCGACCTGTTCGTCTCGGTCGCCTTCTACGCGCTGGTGGCGGCGGGCGGCCGGGTGCGGCGCCGCTGGCTCGACGATCGGGACGCGGCCGCCCACCGGCTCGAGCAGGCCGAGCGGGCCCGGGTCGACGCGGCCGCGGCCGAGCAGCGCCGGCTGGCCCGCGAGCTGCACGACGTCAGCGCCCACCACCTGACCTCGATCGTCGTCAACGCGTCGGCGGCCCAGTTCATCGGGACGCCGCAACTGCGGGCCGAGTCGCTGGAGTTCGCCGCGCGCACCGGGCGCGAGACGCTGACCGCGCTGCACCAGTTGGTCGACGTGCTGCCCCGGGCGACCGAGGCGGCGAACCTGGCCGATCTGGCCGACGATTTCCGCCAGCTGGGCCAGGTGGTGCACGTCGAGATGGCCGGGGACCCGCCGCCGGCTCAGGCCGAGGCGCTGCACGGCATCGCGCGGGAGGCGCTCACCAATACCCTGCGTTATGCGCCCGGCGCTACCGTCCGGGTTTCCCAGGCGTACGACGAGACCGGCGCGACGCTGGTGGTCGAGGACGACGGGGCGGCGGCGCCGGTCGAGGGGCTGGGCAGCGGGCGCGGGCTGACCGGCATGCGGGAACGGGCGGCCGCTCTGGGCGGCACGGTCACGGCCGGTCCCCGTACGGGTGGGGGCTGGCAGGTCCGCGCGGTGCTCCCGGCCGTGGCCGCACCCGTGCGGCTCCGCGTGTGGCTGCGCAGTCAGGTCGTACTGGATGCGGGTCTGGTCCTTCTGACCCTGCTCCTGCCCCTGTCGGGCGTGGCCCTCATGGTCGAGGAGGACGGCGTCGCCCCCGCCGCCGCGATCCTGCTGCTGCTGGCCGTGATGCTGCACTCCGCGCCCCTGCTGGGGCGCCGCCGGCACCCGTGGATCATGGTGGCCGCGGTCGCGCTGACCGCCTGGCTCGGGCCGCTGCTGGTGGCCACCGGCGTGGCACCCCCGGCCGAGGCCTGGCTCTTCCTGTTCAACTTCGGGGCCGAGATCGCCGCCGTGTACGCCGTGGCCGCGCACGCCAACCGGCCCCGGTTCAGCTGGATCGGCCTGGTCGTCCTGCTGTTCTCGGCCTCGCTCAGCTTCGCCGTCCTGCTCGGCGTCTCGGGCGGGGCCGGCGGCGAGGTGTACGGCGAGACGCCGCCCCCGCAGACCCCCGGCGAGCAGGCCGCGCTGGTCGTCTTCACCGCCGCCTGCGCCTGGTTCGCCCTCGCCGTGCCGATGAGCGGGGCCTGGCTGGCCGGCTGGGCCGCCCGTCGCCGCCGCGACCGCCGCCTGGAGAACGAAGCGGGCGCGGTGGCTCTGGTGTCGGCCGACGCCGAACAGCGGGCCCGCGACGAACGGGCCCGGGTCGCGGCCGGGCTGCAGGCATCGGTGCTCGCCGCCGCGGTCAAGGTCACCGAGGCCGCCGACCGGGGCGATCTGGACGGCGTGCACGACGCGGCCAAGGCCACCCTGGCCGCGATGCGCGGCCTGCTCGACAACCTGCGGCCGGCCCAGGAGGTGCCGTCATCGGAATCCGTGTGATCGTCGTGGACGACCAGGCCATGGTCCGGGCCGGCTTGTGCGCCATCGTCGGCTCCCAGGCCGACCTCGAGGTGGTGGGCGAGGCCCCCGACGGCGCAACCGGGCTGGCCCTGGCGGCCCGCGAGCGCCCCGACGTGGTGCTGATGGACGTGCGCATGCCGGGCATGGACGGCCTGACCGCGACCGCGCAGCTCACGGCGGCCGACGATCCGCCCCGGGTGATCGTGCTGACGACCTTCCACCAGGACGCGTACGTGTTCCAGGCCCTGCGCGCGGGCGCGTCCGGTTTCCTGCTCAAGGACGCCGACCCGGCCTCACTGGTGGCGGCGATCCGCACTGTCGCGTCGGGCGAGGCCATGCTCAGCCCGGCCGTGACCAAGCGGCTGATCGACGCGTTCGCCACCGGCACGGTCACCGCGGCCCGCGACGACGACCCGCGGCTGACCGGCCTGACCCCGCGCGAGCGGGACGTGCTGACCCAGATCGCCACCGGGCGGTCCAACGCCGAGATCGGGGAGGTGCTGGGCATCACCGCGGGCACCGTGAAGGCCCACGTCAACGCCCTGCTCCCCAAGCTCGGCGCGCGCGACCGGGTGCAGGCCACGATCGTGGCCTACGACCTCGGTCTGGCCCGGCCGCGCTGAGAACTACTCGACCAGTTCGGGCTCGCCGTCAAGGTCGGCGTGCTCCCGCAGGTGCCGGTTGTTGCGCGGTTCCTGCTTGGTCTTGGCGTCGTTCAGCTTGCGGCGCAGGTCGTCGCGCACGTCGTTGAGCGCCGCGTGCAGGTCCTCCTCACTCGAGGTGGTGACGATCTTCTGGCGGCCGGCGATCCAGCATTCCAGCGTGACCTTCTGGCCGCGGGCGTCGCGGTCCTTGACCGAGACCTCCAGCTCGGTCGAGTCGGCGTGGAAACCGGCCAGGCGCGCATCGAGCGTGGCGAACTGCTCGGCGATCCAGTTGAGGTCGCCCTGCGAAAAACCGGCGCCGACCCGCAGGCTGTTGCCCACGGTCGCGGGGTCTGTCACCGCACTCATCACATCTCCTCGAAATCGGTGGAAACTGACCTTGATCTCCTTCCCCGCCCTCGGCCGGACTCAAACAAGCTCAGTACCGGAACCGCGACACCAGCGCGTTCAGGTCGCCTGACATCGTGGCCAGCTCGGCCGTCGCCTGCCGCGACCGCGAAATGCCTTCACTCGTACGGTGGGCCGCGTCGGCCACCTCGGCGATGTTCCCCGAGATCTGCCCCGTGCCGGCGGCCGCCTCCCCGACACTGCGGTTCATCTCGTTCGTGGTCGCCGTCTGCTCCTCGACCGCCGACGCGATCGTCGTCTGGAAGTCGCTGATCCGCGCGATGACCCGGCTGATCTCCTCGATCGCGGTGACCGCGCCCGTCGTGTCCGCCTGGATCGCCTCGACCCGGGTCGAGATGTCCTCGGTGGCGCGGCCCGTCTCCTGAGCCAGATCCTTGACCTCGGACGCCACCACCGCGAACCCTTTGCCCGCCTCGCCGGCCCGGGCCGCCTCGATGGTGGCGTTCAGCGCGAGCAGGTTGGTCTGCTCGGCGATCGAGGTGATCACCTTGATCACGGAGCCGATCTCGGCCGACGACTCCCCCAGCTTGGTCATCGTGGCCGACGTGCTGACGGCCAGCCCCACGGCCTCGCTCGCGACCTGGGCCGCCTCGGCCGCGTTCTGCGAGATCTCCCGGATCGCCGCGCCCATCTCGTCGCTGCCGGACGACACGGCCGAGACGCTGCGCGAGATCTGCTCGGCCGCGGCCGACACGGTCTGCGCCCGCTCCGAGGACGCGTCGGCCGACACCGCGATCTCGGTCGCCACGTCGGACATGCGCTCCGACGCGCCGCGCAACGCGACCGCCGAGCTGTCGATCGTCATCACCGTGTCCCGCAGCCGGGTCACGGCCGCGTCCAGGGCCTGACCCATGCGGCCCGGCTCGTCGCGGGAGGTCAGACCGGCCGTACGGGTGAGATCGCCCTCGGCCAGGCCCTCGCACACGGTCCGGACCCGGGACATCGAGTGCACGATCTGCCGGGCCACCACCGCCCCCAGGGCCAGCGCGATCAGCGCCCCGGCAATCAGCAGGACCAATGACACCATACGGCTCGACTCGTAGCCGTCGCGGGCCGCCTTCGCGTTCCGCTGGGCGTCGGCGTTCTCGGCCGCCCGCATGCCGACCAGGTCACCCTCGACCTCGGCCATCAACGGTTTGAGCTCGGTGTCGCGCACGGACTGCCAGGCCGCCAGGTCGTTGCGGAGCCCGGCCGGGAACAGCCGCTCCCGCACTATCCGGTCGAAGTTCACGAAGTCGTCGGCCAGTTCGGCGATCGCCGCGTCGTCCACCACCGGATCGCTCTGCCGATAAGACTTCAATGCATCCTGCATCTCGGCGTAGTCGCCCGCGAACGCCTGCCGGTACTGCTCCTTGAGCGCCGCCGTGGCCGAGATCATGAAGTTGGCCGCGTCCATCCGGGCACTGGCCAGCGAGGTCCGCAGGTCACCCAGCTCGTTCACACCGGCCACATTGCTCACGTAGATCTCCTCGGCCGAGTCGCTCGACCGGCCCAGCGCGCTCAGACCGACCGCGCCCACCACGACGGCGACCAGGATGGCCACACAGACCGCGCCCAGGATCTTCGTTCGCACGCCCAGATCCGCGAGCACGCGGAGCCATTTCCCCATCACCTCAAGGTATTTCCCGGCCGTCCCCGGCGCTGGGACATCGACGGTTGCGCGGCCCTTGTAACCTCTGCCCGGCCGGGTCTCGCCCAGAGATCACCACGGCCGGACATAAGGGGTACAGGTGAGCACACGCAGAGTGACCGGAGCGGGGTTGGCGGTCCTGGTCGCCGCGGTCCTCGGCGCGTGCGACTCGGGCCGGCAGGACACCCCGACCCCCGGCCTGGAAGCGCGGGGCACGGTGCTCACCACGGTCAAGCCCAAGCGGCAGAACCTGAGCAACCAGATCAGCCTGGGCGGCTCGGTCACCATCAACCCGGTCTTCGGCATCGTCGCCCCGGTCGACGGCGAACTGCGCTGGCTCGACAAGAAGCCGTCGACCACGGCCGCCGTCCGCCCGAAGTGGGTGGCCACGATCTGGGACGAGGACGGCAACCCGCGCAAGGTCATGATCCCGAAGGACTCGATCATGGCCGGCCGGCTCATGGACGACCGCAGCGACGTCACCACCGGCATGCCCATCGTCTCGGCCAAACACGCCGGCTACGGCATCGTGGCCGAGATCGACAGCGCGCAGGCCTACCGCGTCTCCGGCGCCGTCACCGACGTCCGGGCCCAGATCAAGAACGGCCCCGGCCCGTTCGCCTGCACCGCGGTCGGCACCATCGCCGCCCTGCCCGCCGGCACCATCCCCGAACCCCCGCCGCCGGTCGTGAACACCCCGGCCCCGGGCGCGTCCGGCGCACCGCAGGTGATCACCCCGCCCGAGGCGGAACAGCCCGACGAGGGCGGCAGCGACGGCTCCGAGGCCACCGGCATGCGGCTGGTCTGCGTCCCGCCGGAGAACGTCAAGCTGATCAACGGCGCCCAGGTGACCCTGCAGGTGGTCACGGCCAAGGCGTCCAAGGTGCTGGTGCTGCCGGTCGAGGCCGTCGCGGGCACCCAGGGCAAGGGCAAGGTCGACATCGTCGGCGACGACCAGCAGCGCAAGACCGTCGACGTCGTGCTCGGCCTGACCGACGGCAAGGTCGTCCAGATCAAGTCCGGTCTCAAGGGCGACGAGACTATCGCCGTGCCCGGCCCCGACCTGCCGGCCGCGCCCGAGGGCGGCGACCCCAACGGCAAGGGCCCCAACGGATGAGCTCCCTGATCGAACTGGCCGGCATCACGAAGGTCCTCAAAGGTCAGGAACAACCCCGGACGATCCTCGACGGCGTCGGCCTCAGCCTGGACGCCGGTCAGAGCCTGGCCATCGTCGGCCGCTCCGGCTCGGGCAAGAGCACCCTGCTCAGCGTCATCGGCCTGTTCGACCGGGCCGACTCGGGCAGCTACCGCCTGGAAGGACAAGAGATCGGCCGCATTCCCGAAAGGCGGGCGGCCCGCCTCCGCAGCTCCCACTTCGGCTTCGTGTTCCAGCGCTTCTTCCTGCTCAAACACCTGACCGCGGCCCAGAACGTGGCGATGGCCCTGGTCAACGGCCAGGGCTGGCTGCCCCGCCGCCAGCGCCGCACGAGGGTGATGTCGGCCCTGGAAGAGGTGGGAATCGCCCACCTGGCCAAGAGCCGCCCGGCCAAGATGTCCGGTGGCGAGCAGCAGCGGGTGGCGATCGCCCGCGCCCTGGTCCGCGACCCGAAGATCCTGCTGGCCGACGAGCCGACCGGCGCCCTCGACACCGAGACCGGCACGCTGGTCATCGACGCCCTGCTCGCCGCGACCAGCCGTGGCTGCGGCCTGATCCTGGTCACCCACGACCGCGACCACGCGGCCCGCATGGGCCGCATCCACGACCTCGTCGACGGGGTGCTGAACGAACGGGTGGCCGCGCGGTGAGACGCTTCTCGGGCCGCTTCCGGTCCTCCCTGATCATCGGCATCCAGGGCATCCGCGCGAGAAAGTTACGCACCCTGCTCTCGATGATCAGCCTGTTCCTCGGCGTGCTGGCCGTCGTGGTGGTGCAGGCCGGCGCCAGCATCGCCGAAAGAGCACTGCTGGCCGACGTAGAACTGACGGCCGGCTACGACGGCACCCGCATCATGGACATGCCGCCCCAGCAAGAGGCGGCCGACATGATCACGGCCACGGTGAAGGGCCGCGCCGACGCGGTGGCGATGCTGGCCGTCAGCGGCATCATCGGCGAACCCGGTGTGGCGCCGCACAACCCCGGCGGCTCCCCCATCGACGAGGACTGGGGCCCCCAGATGGCCTGCGACGAGAACGGCTGCGTCCCCGTCGGCGGCCCCGAAGGCGAGGCGATCGAGGTCCGCCTGACCGCCCTCACCGGCGACATCCGCCAGTTCCGCCCGTTCCGCCAGATCTCCGGCCAGTGGCTCGACTTCACGACGATGCCCGCGCTGGCCCCCGAACTGGTGCTCAACCAGGAGGCGGCCAAAGCCTTCGCCCGCCACAACGTCCCCGCCGAGATGCGCGTGGGCGGCGCCACCAACAACGTCACCCCCCAGTTCACCGGCGTGGTCGACGACGGCGACGGTCAACCCCGCGCTTACGTACGCCTCGACGAGCTCACCACCTGGCTGCCGACCTCCCGCCTGGCCGACCCCACCAGCAACAGCGAACTACGCCTGATGATGGCGCCCGGCTCCCCGGTAGAACCGGTGGTGACCAGCAAACTGAAGGGCCTGGGCAACGAGCCGTACGTCTACACGGTAGAAACCCGCAAGGAGCAACAGAAGACCCTGACCCTGATGCAACTGGTCTTCTTCGCCATGGCCGGCCTGGTGCTACTGATCGGCGTAGCCGGAATCCTGAACGTAGGCCTGGCCACAGTCGGCGAGCGAGTCGAGGAGTTCGCCCTGAGAAGGGCGGTGGGCACGCCACGCTTCTTGTTAGCGGGAATCGTGTTGGTCGAAACCCTGCTGACCGGCTTACTGACAGCAGCGCTGGCCATCGGCGTCAGCGTGGCCGGCTTGCGCGTGGTGTCGTCCGTGGTGGGCAACTCGCAGCCGATCCTCCAAGACGTGCAATTCCCCTGGGAGGCCGGGGTGGCCGGGATCATCGCCGGCCTGGTGGCCGGAATCCTGGGCGGCTTCATCCCGGCCCTGAGGGCGGCCGGGATCCCGATCGCCACCGTCATGAGGGCCTGACTCTCGCTTACGCTGGGACGGTCGGGGCCGAGGGTGACGCATAGCGGCTTTGAAAAGCAGCTATGCCGCTATGCCTCACCCTCGGCCCCGACCTCGCGTGGGATCCAACGAACGCCAGCGTTGTGGTCGGCGCTTCGCTGATTGCCAGGAGCGCTGCGGAAATCCGCGCCGTGGACGAAGCCAAGACCTTTCCGTCACCCAGGCCAGCCCGGGTGGTGGGGCGCGCGTGCGCACCGTGCCGGTAGCGCAAAAGGCTTGGCCCTCAACTGATCTTCTCGAGCGGCCGGGGTCTGGGGCAGCGCCCCAGGGTCTCAGCTGGCTCCCTTCACGCCCACGCGCGACAGATCAACGGCCTCTGCGCTGATAGGCGTCGAGCAGCAGGCGACGAACCGCCTCGGTGCTGGGATGGAACGCACCGTGGTGTCGTTCGAGTTCGTCGACGGAGCGACCGCATCGTCGATCCGGCCGACGGTTGTTCCGGGCGTGCCGCAGCGGTTCTGTCCTAACTAGACTGCGACCATGACCCAGCTTGACAACGGCGTGCCGCATTCGGCCCGTGTCTGGAACTACTGGCTCGGCGGAACTGACAACTTCGCTGCGGATCGGGCGGCCGGCGACGACTTCGCCGCGTTCTATCCGGATATCGTGGTGGTGGCCCGCAGCTCGCGGAGCTTTCTCAAGCGCGCCGTCACCTTCCTAGCCGCCGAGGCCGGGGTGCGGCAGTTCCTCGACGTGGGCACCGGCATCCCGTCGGCCGAGCACACCCACCAGATCGCGCGGGCCGCGGCGCCGGACGCTCAGGTGGTCTACGTCGACAACGATCCGCTGGTCTTGTCGCATGCTCACGAGGTGCTGAACGGCGAGGCCGTCTATCTCGACGCCGACCTGCGGGAACCGGGCTCGATCATCGCATCGTCGGGACTGGATCTGACGCGCCCGGTCGCGTTGATCCTGACCAACATTCTCGGGCACGTCGCCGATCTGGATGAGGCCGTGTCCGTGGTTCAGGGGCTGATGGCACCGCTGCCGTCGGGCAGTTACCTCGTCACCGCCGACGGCACCAACGTGATCGACGGCGAGGCGTTCGAGGCGGCCATCGGTGTCTGGAACGCCAACGCGCCCCTCTCCTACCACCTGCGTCACCCGGATCAGCTGGCCCGTTTCCTCGACGGGCTCGAAGTGCTGCCACCGGGGCAGGTCCCTTGCGCGCGCTGGCGTCCCGCGGGGGACGCCTCACCGGCAGAGCTGCGCGAGACGGACGAATACGCCGCGGTGGCGCGCAAACCCTGAGAGCGGCGGGTCAGAGAACTGCGCGACTTCGGCCCCACGTGCTGGTGGCATGCCACGTCGCCGGAGTCGCATTTCGGGCGGAGCACGGTGTGTTCGCGGATGGACGGGGACGGACGGGTGTCGCTCAGCGGGCGCACGTTGATCCGGGCGGGGCCGGACGGGCGTACGGAAAAGGCTCTGGAAAGCGACGAGCAGGTGCTGGCCGCCTATCGGGAGCACTTCGGCATCGTGCTGAGCCGGGTGCCGCGGGTGGTGCGGCCGGGGTGATGTCGCTGTCGGTGATCGTGCCGGTGTTCAACGAGGAGCGGTTCCTCGGCGCCTGCCTCGACGCGGTGCTGGCGCAGCACGAGCCGGTGCACGAGGTCATCGTGGTCGACAACAATTCGACCGACGGTACGCGGGAGGTGCTGGCGGCGTACGCGGGGCGGGTCCTGGTTCTGCGTGAGAGCCGGCAGGGTGTGCAGCATGCGCGCAACCGCGGCTTGGACGCGGCTTCCGGCACGGTGTTCGGGCGCATCGACGCGGACACCGCGATTACCGCCACTATCTGCTGATGAGCGAGGCCGGTTACCGCGCGCACCGTTCGCTCGTACCGCGCGGATCGCTGGTGCGGGCATGGCTTACCGCGCGCTTGCTGCTGGTGCTGTTTCCGTTGCTGCGTCTGCTGTTTCAGATTCGCTCACGCGGCCGGGTGCACGGGCGGAAGAATCCGATGGCGCACCATTGATCGTCGCCTCGAGGGCGACAACAGCGATCCAGGCCAGCCCGGCGAACAGGGCGACCCGTTCGAGCAGCCCGCTGGGATTGCCGGGCAGCACACCCGCGTCGTCGAGCACCACGAGCACGCTGGCCGCCACGAAAGTGACCGCCATGACCAGGGCGACCACCATTCCCGCGTACGGTCGTCGCGCCGCCCGCCCGAGCAGAGCGGCCGCCGCTGTCCCGGCCACGCCGAGCACCACGGCCACCATCTGATGCACCAGCCCGACCGTGGTGTGCGTGGCCGGCACCCCCGGCGGATAACCGATACCGGCATCGGTCGGCACCACGGCCAGCACGACGAGGCACGCCCCGCACCACGCCACCAGTCCCACGGCCCATCGCCCCCGGTGCCCGAACACCGGCCGCAGCCCGACCGCCCCGATCATCAGCCAGAGTCCACAGAGAGCCAGGTTCAGGTCCGCAAGCCACCCGCCCGGCCCCAGGGACAGCTGGCTGATCCAGTTTCGACTCGGGTCGTACCCGGGCCGGGTCAGCCCGGCCACGGTGGTGAAGACGATCATCTGGAGCGCGCCCAGGACGCAAGCCAGGGCCAGCACCCGGCCGACGCGCAGAGGAACCACAACCAAAGCCTGCCACCCGCAAGCAACCGGCCGGCGAAACTTGCCGCTGCTGCGCTCGTGGGCTGAGCGCAGCAGCGGCCGGGATCAGGCGGTCGCCGTCGCGTAGGCGGCGGAGCCGATCAGCTCGAGCGAGACCTGCAGACGCTCCAGGCTGATGTTCTTGGCGATGGTGTCCTCGGGGCTGTGGTACGGCGGTTCGAGCAGCGCCGGGGACTCCTCGCCGCGCCACGAGAAGTTGGCCGAGGCGATGCCGACCTCTTGGAAGCTCTGGTGGTCGCTGGAGCCGCGCAGGGTCACCGGGGAGATCCGCGGGGTGTAGCCGAGCCGTTCGGCCGCCGCGGCCACGCCGTCGGTGGCCCGGTTGGCCAGGCCGTCGAACGACAGCAGCCAGTACCGGGTGGCCGGGTCCCAGCTGGTCGCCACCATGTCGTTCTGGTAGACGGCGAGGATCCGGTCGCGTTCGGCCTGCGGCAGCTGGGCCACGTAGTAGCGCGAGCCGATCAGGCCCTGCTCCTCGGAACCCCACAGGCTGAACTTGAGTTGCGCGTTCGTCGGGAGCTTGCGCAGGGCACGGGCCAGTTCCAGGCACAGTACGGTGCCCGAGCCGTCATCGTTCGCGCCGGGCGCGCCGATCACCGTGTCGTAGTGGGCGCTGACCATGACGACGGGTCCGTCGGCCGGAGCACCACGCCGGAGCGGCGCGCTGGCCAGCACGTTGTGCGACGTGAGGTTGCGGTGGGCCGTCGTCGACAGGGTCAGCGTCAGGCGGCGGGACGCCAGCAGCGTACGCAAGCGGTGTTTCTGGGCCTGGGCCACGCCGACGACCGGGATCGGGGCCGGCGTGGTGGCCAGCCCGGGCAGTTGCGGGCTGAACGCCGACGCCCGGCGGGGCTCGACCAGGTCGGCCGGCAGGAAGATGACAGCGGCCGCCTTGCGGGCGACGGCGGTGGCCACGACCGTCTCGCGGGTGGCCGCCACGTAGTCGATGAG
The DNA here is from genome assembly GCF_024137025.1 of Paractinoplanes aksuensis. Taxonomy (GTDB): domain Bacteria; phylum Actinomycetota; class Actinomycetes; order Mycobacteriales; family Micromonosporaceae; genus Actinoplanes; species Actinoplanes aksuensis. Next base: position 475,159 of record NZ_JAMYJR010000003.1, on the reverse strand, counting down.
CACGATCTTGCCCTTGACCTCGGCCGGGTAGTCGGCCTCGCCGCCCAGGCCCGCGTCGACCACGTCGCCGCGCACCTTGGTGTCGAGCGCGGCGTGGGGCGAGGCGCCGCACTGCCAGTTGAGGTCGGTGGGCAGCCCGCGGGGCGAGCCGAGCTGGGCCAGGAACTTGTCGGCGACCGGGAACGGCTGGAGTTCCACGTCGTAGCCGAGGACGTCCAGCACGCCGCCGATGTACTTGGCCGCCAGCAGCTCGGAGCGGGTGCCGCCGATGCGCGGGCCGATGCCGATCGACAGCACCTTGAGGTGGGCCAGCGCTCGTTCCGCCGACACCCGCTTGGCCACGTCGAGGTCGCGGCCGGTCAGCGCGGGCGGCCGGGCGGCGCCGGGGCGTTGCCCGGTGGCGGCCCAGGCCGGTGCGGGCAGGGCGACCGCGGCCGCTCCGCCCAGCGCGACGGACAGCATGCGCCGGCGGCTCACCGCGGACGGGCGCTCGTGCGTCTCCAAAGGTTCCTCCAAGTCGATCCGGCTCGTGATCCGGCGAGGACGCGAGGCCGTGGTCGGGCCGCCGCTCCCCGTGACTGATGAACCTATGGCGTCCATAGCTGTTCTTCAATAGGTACAGCTGTGCATACGCTGAGTGCCGCCCCCGTCCTCCCTTCCTACCAGCCGGTCACCGGCCGGGATGGAGGAACGGCACGAGCATCGCGGTCACCTCGGCCGCGTGCCGGGCGGCCAGCTCGCTGTGGTCCTCGCCCGGGCGCTGGAAGGCGGTGCCGGTGATGCCGCGGACGCTGAGCCGGGCCCGGGCCTGACCGGCTCCCTCGTGGAACGACCGGGCGACCAGGGCGGCCCCGGTCTCGACGGCCAGCACCGGCAGGCCGACCCGGGTCAGCCAGCGGCGGACCTCGGCCCGAACGTCCTCGACCGCCGCCAGGCCGGCCCCGATCGGGCCGCGGTGCAGCCGGAACGAGTCGCCGTTGCTCCGCTCCTGCACGAGCGGGACGGCGGTCAGGAACTCGTCGAGCCGGTAGCCGAGCCCGGCCGCGGCCGCGGGCACCCGGCCCGGGCGGGCTCCCGTGGGCGGGCGGCCGGTGACCAGCCGGTCGGACAGGACCACGTCGCCCGGCCCGACCTCGGGCGCGACCCCGCCGGCCAGGCCGACCAGCACGACCGTGGGCGGCCGGTACTCCTCGACCAGGGCGCGGAACGCCCGCGCGGCCGATTCGGGGCCCGGCCTCGGGGCCTGCACGGCGGCCACGCGTACGGGCCGGCCGCGCGCGTCGGGCAGCCAGGCCTCGTGGGCCGGCGAGCCGTGCCGCAGGCGCCGGTCGCCGTAGTCGTACATCCGCTTGAGCGCCGCCACGACGGCCCGTGTCTCCAGCGGCAGCACCGTCAGCACACCCACTTCGGCCTTGATGGACGCGGGCGGCTCCGGCGCCCGCGCCGAGACGCGCAGCGGGCCCGAACTCCGGTACGGATAGGTCATCTAGCTGCTCTCCCCCTACGACAGCGGCTGCGCCGGACGTTAACGGCGAAGCCTTCCGCTTTCCTGCCACCGCACCCGGGAGCGCCGGGGTCCGACGGGACCCCGGCGCCTCCTTCCAACGCGGGTCGATCAGACGCAGCGCTGCAGGATGTTGTCCCAGCTGGTGCTGCCGGGGCAGGTCACCGCCTGGGCGCTGGAGGCGGCCGAGGGAGCGAACAGGGCGATGGCCACGGCCGAGACGAGGGCGGCCAGGAAGTGACGATGACGAGCGCGCATGACCTTTCCTTTCGAGGAAGGTTGCGAGGAAATTGCCGGATGTGAGGCACGCGGGCCCGTTCCGCCCGGCCGAGCGGGAACGGCGGAGGGTTGGCCTTCCCTCCCCCACGCGTGCCGTTGCGCGCGGGTGACGGCAAGTCCGCCGAGCCGGTCGGTCGTACGTCCCGGCCACCTCGACGGCTCTTACTGTCACTATGACGTTAATCCCTCGGAGGGTTCGCGTCAAGAAGACATTAAGCGGTCTTCGGGCGGCAGTCCGGCCGAGAGCTCCCGGATCCGGTCGCGAGCGGCGGCCTCGGCCTCCGGCTGGTCGTTCCCCCAGGCGTACGCATCGGCCAGCGCTGCCTGGGCCGCGATCTCGAGATGGGCCGCACCGAGCGACTGGAACAACTCGACCGCGCGCAGCAACGCGACCTCCTGCTCGATGCGCGCGCCCCGGACCCCCTCGAGCTCGGCCGCGGTCAGGTGGATACGCCCCTCGAGCAGCACGTCCGCGCCTTCCCGGGCGCACTCGCCGGCCCGGGCCAACCGGGCCGCGGCCACGTCGAGATCGCCGGCGGCCAGGGCCAGCGCGCCGAGGCCGTGCAACGCGTACGCGTGCCCCTGGCCGCCGTCCGGGAACATGGCCAGCACTTCGCCGAAGGCCGCCTCGGCCGCCGCCCCGTTGCCGCGGGCCAGGAACGCGTGGCCCATCCAGTACAGCGTGGGCGCGAGCACCTGGGGCTGGCCCAGCCCGCGAGCCACCCGCTCGGCCTCGCGCAGGGTGGCCACGGCCGCCTCGGCGTGACCCATGTCGAGGTGGGCCTGGCCGATGAAGCGCAGGCTCTGCTGCACGCCGACCACGTCGTCGCTCTCGCGGTAGTGCACCAGCGCCTCGGTGAACTGCCGCAGCGGCCGGGCCAGCTCACCCCGGCGGCGCAGCGCGTTGGCCAGGGTCCGCAGCGCGAAGGCCCGGCTGTGCGGCTCCCCCACCTCGGCCAGCAGCGCCTGGCCCCGCTCCAGCTCGGCCACCCCCGAGACGCCGGGGCTGCCGCTGGCCACCAGGGGCGGCTGACCCAGCGCGACCAGCACGACGCCCTCGCCCCGCCGGTCGCCGGCCCGCTCGCACTCGGCCAGTGCGATCTCGTGGGTGACCCGCCAGTCGTCGAAGTACTGTCCCAGCGCGTAGAACTCGTGGGCCGACACGGCCAGGTCCCAGCACACCCCGGTCAGCCCGAGCGCGGCCGCCTGGCCGACCGCGGCCCGGATGTTGAGCCGCTCGATCTCGAACCACGCCCGCGGGTCCGAGGTCACGGCCTCGATCTCGGCGTCCGGCACGGTCACGTCGGGCTCGTCGCTGTGGACCACGTCGAACCGTCCACCGTAGAACGCGTCGTGGGCCCGGCGGGTCAGCGTGAGCAGCGCCCGGCACACCCGGGCCGGGGCGTCCGTGTGCTCGCCGGGCGGGGCCAGCTCGGCCCGGGCCCGGTCGCGGGCGTAGTCGCGGGTCAGGTCGTGGAAGCCGTACCGGGTGCCGGGCTGCACCGGGTCGACCAGCCCGACCAGGGCCAGCCGGGCCAGGGCGGCGCCCGCGGCCGGGCCCGGCTCGGCCAGCAGCGCGGCCGCCGTCCAGTCGCCGAAGGTGGGCTGGGCCAGCAGGCCGAGCCCGAGGAACAGACGGCGGGCGAGCTCGTCGAGGGGGGCCAGACCGGCCCCGAGCGTGCGGGCCAGGCTCTCGTCGCCGTGCCGGAACGCGGCCGGGCCCTGCTCGCGCAGGCGGCGCAGCAGCTCGGCGGTCGGGCGGTGGAAGTCCTCGACCCGCATCTGGGCCGCGATCCGCAGGGCCAGCGGCAGGCCGCCGCACAGCCGGACGACCGCCTCGACCGCGGCCGGCTCGCCGCTGACGTCGACCTGGGCCGACGCGACGACGTGGCGGAACAGCGCCGCGGCGGTGTCGTGGTCGAGGGCGCCCAGGGTGGCCACGTGGTGGGCCGGGGCGTCGATGCCGGGCAGCCGGCGCCGCGCGGTGACCAGCACGACCGAGGTGCCACCGCCGGGGACGAGGTCACGGATCTGGGCCACCGAGCCGGCGTCGTCCAGCACGATGAGCAGCTTGCGACCGGCGGTCAGCGTGCGGAACAGCCCGGTCCGCTCGCGGCGCCCCTCGGGCACGGCCGTCTCGCCCAGCGCCCGCAGGAACTCGGCCAGCACCTCCCCCGGGTCGACCGGCTGGTCGGAGCTGCCGCGCAGGTCGGCCCAGAGCTGCCCGCCCTGGTACAGCTCGGCCGCGTCGTGGGCCGCGCGCAGGGCCAACGCGGTCTTGCCCATGCCGCCCGGGCCGGAGATCACCACGACCGTACGCCGGCGTTCGCGCAGCAACGTGCCGAGCTCGGCCCGCAGCGGGTCGCGGCCGACGAACGACGCGGGCGGGGGCGGCAGCTGCCGGGGCAGCGGCACCTCGCGCGGGGTGCGGGCGCCGGCGGCATCGGCCCGGGCCACCGCCTCGTCGTTGTGCATGGCCATCGAATAGCCCAGCCGGCGCAGCTCCTTGGCCGCGCCACCGTCAACCGCCTCCTCGTGCCGCTCGAGCACGGCCATGGCCTCGGACACGTGGCCGCTGAGATAGAGCGAGAGCATCAGCAGGCGGCACAGCTCGCCGTCGGCCGGGTCCTCGGCCGCGAACTGGGTGAGGTCGTCGAGGATCGCGGCGTGCTCACCGCGGGTGTGTTCCAGGGTGAACAGGCGTACGGCACATCGCTTGCGACGACTGCGGAGCGCCGCGATGTCGGCCGCGAACGGGGCGTCGGGCACGTTGGCCAGCGGGGTGTTGCCGCGCCAGAGCCGGATCGCCGCCCGCAGATGCTCGATCTCGGCCGGGATGTGCTGGTCGCGCCGCTCGTCGTCGGCCCGCTCGACGTGCCGGCGGAACTGGAGCAGGTCGAGCTCGGCCGTCGCGGCCGTCAGTTCGTACCCGAAACGGTTGTGGGTCTTGATCGCCCCGGGCGAACCGGCCAGCTCGACCAGGCGGCGCAGGGCCGAGATCGCCTTGTGCAGCTGAGCGGGGCTGACCTCGGGATCGCCCCATCCGGCCCGCAGCAGCTCCGCTGTGGACAGTTGCTGGTTCGCTTTGATCAACAAGGCCGCGAGCACCGAGAGTTGATGCCCGCCGGGCAGCGCGACGGAACCGCCGCCGGGCGGGCGCACCTCGAGGTCACCGAGAATGCGAAAGATCATGTGTCGTTCCCCAGAGTCGACCCACCACGCGATCCCCGAACCGCCACCGTAGGAGCTGAACGGTCGGTGACGCCATCGCCGCGCCGCGTGAGGACGGGTTGGCATAGTTATTGTCAGTCTGACGTTAATGCGACTACGCTAGGTACGGTACCGGACACCGAACGAGACGGAGAATCACCGTGCGACTCTGGCGTTCCCTCGACCTCGTCCTCACCTCCGCCGTCGCCCTCACCGTGGGCGTGCTGGGCATGCTCAACCTGGCCGAGGCGTCCGTGCTGGCCGGCGCGACCCTGGCCACACTGGGCGTGCTGGCCGCCGGCTCGCTCACCGCCCGCCTGCAGATGCACGGCCTGACCGACCTGACCCGCCGCCACCTGGTCGAACCGCCCTCGGCCGACCGGCTGCTGACGACCTCGACGTCCGGTTTGGACGCCGACCTGTCGCACGCCTGGGAGATCGGCCTGATCGGCGTCACACTCAACCGCACGATCCGCAACCACTCCGTCGAGCTACGCGCATGCGTCGAGCGCGGCGGCACGGTCCGGATCGCCGTCATCGACCCGCGCGGCGACGTGCTCGACGAGGCAGCCCGGCGCAGCACGTCGCCCGGCACGGCCGAGATCTTCGCCCACCGCCTGCAGCCCACCCTCGACCTGGCCGCCGCGCTGACCGCGCTGCCCGGGCCGGGCCGGGCCGAGGTGCGGCTGCTCGACTTCGTGCCGGCCGTCGGCCTGCTGGCCGTCGACACCCACCAGCCGCACGGCCGCCTGCACGTCGATATCTACTCGCACACATTCGGCGGCCGCGAGCCGGCCCTGGCCCTGGAGCCGGGCCGCGACCACACGTGGTTCCAGCACTTCCAGGCCGAGTTCGACCAGATCTGGACCGCGGGCCGGCCGGCCTTTGTGTCAGGGGGACAGTTTCACTAGGCTCGGATCATGGCGGAACGGGACCATCTCTATCTGCGCCTCGCGGTCGACCTGGCGATCCTCACCGTGCGCGACGACGCGCTGCAGGTGCTGACCATCACCCGGGCCAACCAGCCGTTCCGGGGGCAGGCCGCGTTGCCCGGCGGGTTCCTGCGCGAGGGCGAGGACCTGGTCGGCGCCGCCGTCCGCGAGCTGGGCGAGGAGACCGGGCTCGACGGGCACAGGCTGCATCTGGAACAGGTCGAGGCGTACGGGGACCCGGACCGTGACCCCCGGGGCCGGATCATCAGCGTCGCCTACCTCGCCATGATGCCCGACCTGCCGCTGCCGACTGCGGGCTCGGACGCCAGCAGCGCCACCTGGACGCCGGTCGCCACGGCCACCGGTCTCGCCTTCGACCACGACCGGATCCTGGCCGACGCCGTCGAGCGGGCCCGCAGCCGGCTCGAGTTCAGCACGCTGGCCACGGCGTTCTGCGGGGCCGAGTTCACGATCGGCGACCTGCGCAACGTCTACGAGGTGGTGTGGGGCGAACGGCTCGACCCGCGCAACTTCAACCGCAAGGTGCTCGGCACCGAGGGCTTCGTGACGGCCACCGGGGGCAAGCGGATGCCCGAGGTGGGCCGCCCGGCCGCCCTCTACCGGGCCGGGGGCGCGACCACGCTGAACCCGCCGATCCTGCGAACCGACAAGGCCGGGTAGGAAACCGGTAGGTCGGGCCGGAATGCTGGTACAGGTCACGGGGTGGCGGTCCCGTGGCCGGCTCGCGAGACGGAAGCGGAGACTCGATGACGATCGACGCCCTGATCATCACCGCGCTCCCTCGCGAGCTCGAAGCCGCCGAGGCGGCCGGCAATCGCCTCGGCGGCCCCGGGTGGCAGCCCCGCTCGGCGGGCCCGGCGCCGTACCTGGCCGGCGAGTTCGGCCCGCTGACGATCGCGCTGGCCCGTCCGGTCCGGATGGGCTCGCGGGTCACCGGGCCGCTGGCCACCACCCTGGTCGACGCGCTGAAGCCGCGCTGCCTGGCCATGAGCGGGGTGTGCGCGGGCAATCCGGCCGAGTGCGCGCCGGGCGACGTGATCGTGGCGACCTCGGCCTACGAGTACGACGAAGGCCTCAACACCGCGGCCGGCTTCCAGGGCGACCACCAGCAGTATCCGCAGGACGTCCGGTGGATCCGCGCGGCGCAGGAGTTCGACCCGGTCAAGCTGCCCAGCTACGGCCCGGCGACCGAGGAGTCGGCCCGGGTGTGGCTGCTCGAGCGGCTGTTGCAGGGCCAGGACCCGCGTCTGCACCCGGCCCGCGAACGCTACTTCCCGCGCGGCACATGGGCCCACCGGCTCGAGAAGTGGGCCGCGGCCGGGTTGATCACCTTCGCCGACGGGGTGCTGGCGCTGACCCCGGCCGGGGGCACGACCATCCGGCACCTGCTGGCCCGTGATGTCGACGGGCCCGACCGGCTGCCGTACGCCGTGCTGGCCGGGCCGATGGCCAGCGGCGCCGCGGTGCAGCGGGACGAGGGGGTCTGGCATCGGCTGCGCGCGATGGGCGTACGCAAATTGCTGGGTCTCGAGATGGAGGCGGCGACCATAGCGACGGTGGCCCACCAGAGTCACGTGCCGCACTGGCTGGTGGCCAAGGGCGTGATGGACCACGCCGACCTGAGCAAGGACGACCGGTTCAAGGAGTTCGCGGCCCGGGCCTCGGCCGACGTGTTGTTCGCGCTGCTGGCCGCTCTGTTGCCGGCGCGGGCCGGGGAAAGCTTCCCGGGCCGGGGCAAGGTCGAGGTGCTGCGGGCGCTGATCTACGACTGGCACGACCTGGCCGACCTGCTCGGCGTGCCGCCGTTCGACGTCTACCGGTTCACCCGCGGCGACGAGCCGCGCTCGTTGTGGGCCTGGCTCGAGGTGCGCGGGCGCCTCGGCGAACTGCCGGGCGCCCTCGACGAGATCGGCCGCACCGACCTCGCCGACCGCCTGCGCTAGGGTCCGTTTTAGAAGTGGGGTCGAGTTGCGGTGCGGTCCAGCCGCCGCCTGGCTGCATTTCTAAAACGGACCCTAAGCGGGTTTCTCGAGGCTCGAACTGGCCGAGGGCACGGACGGGGTGGGTTCGGGCTCGTCGGGTTCGTCGGGATCCTCGGTTCCCGGTGGTTCGCGGTCGGGGGTGGGTTCGCCGTCGGGATGGGCGAACAGGTAGCGCACGGCGGTGTTGAGAACAGCCAGCAGAGGTACGGCGATCAGGCCACCGACGATGCCGGCCAGCACGACCCCGGCCGCGATGGCCAGGATGACGGCCAGCGGATGCAGCGCGACGGCCCGTCCCATGATGAGCGGCTGCAACACGTGACCCTCGAGCTGCTGGACGGCGATGACCACGCCCAGCAGGATCAGCGCCTTGACCGGGCCCACCGTGACCAGCGCGACCAGGCAGGCCACGGCCCCGCTGACCGTGGCCCCGACCACCGGGATGAACGCGCCCAGGAAGACCAGCGCGGCCAGCGGCAGGGCCAGCGGCACCTGCAGGGCGAACAGGCCGATCCCGATGCCGATGGCGTCGACGAAAGCCACCAGCACAGTCGCATGCACGTACGACACCAGGGTGTGCCACGAGTAGTGCCCGGCCCGCGCCGTGGGCAGCCGGGCCGCGCGCGGCAGCAAGCGGCACACGAAACGCCAGATCTGGTCGCCGTCGCGCAGGAAGAAGAACAACGTGAACAACGTCAGGAAGAAGCCGGTACCGACCTCGCCGATCGTCGTCGCCGTGGTCAGCGCGCCCGAGGTGAGCGCCCCGCGGTTCGAGGTGATCGCGGTCTGGGCCTCGGCGATCGCGTCGTTGATCTGGTCCTGGGACAGGTGCAGCGGCCCCCGGGCCAGCCAGTCCTGCACCTGCCGCACGCCGTCGCCGACCTGCGAGCTCAACGTGTCGACCTGCGAGACGAACGTGTTGATGATCAGCCCCAGGCCGCCGAAGACCACGATCAGCGCGGTCAGCAGCACCAGGGCGGCCGACAGCGAGCGGCCCATCCCCCGGTCGCGCAGCCAGGCCGCGACCGGCTGGAACATGGCGGCCAGCAGCACCGCCACCACGACCGGGATGATCACCAGGTCGAGCCGGGCGATGACCTGCAGCAGCAGCCAGCCGACGGCGAAGAACAGCACGATCCGCCACGACCACGCCCCCGCCACCCGGACCGCCCGGGGCAGGCCGTCCTCGTCCCGCGGCGACGCGTCGACCATCACGACCGGGGTGGCCGTGGCGACCTGATCACCGACGAAGGGCGGCGGTTGCGCTCCCAGCCGTGCGTGCTCCAGCCGGGCCTTCGCCCGCTCGCGTACCTCGTCGATCCAGGCCATCCGGTCCTTCTTCCCCGCCCCGCCGGGCGGCCCGCAGCCGGCCCGGCGCATCCGATCCGGATGCGGGGTACCCGTACGCCGAAAACGGAAACCAGACCCGCCGGGCGACGTCCATTACAGACGGCACGATTCCCTTTTCCGGCCGGGCGCGAGGTCGGGCCTCAGATGTACGAATCGAGTGCGCGAAGGGCAGTCGGAATACCCGCATCCGACCAGCTCATGCACGCCTCCGGGAGTTACTCGGAATCGCCGACGAATGGCGCATTCCCGTGCTGAGCTGTTGCGGACCCGAGGAATCCGGAAGCTCGAAAGGAATCGAAGAGATGCGCAAGAAAGACCGCCGGCTCACGGCCGGCGCGGGCCTGCTGGCCGGAGCCGTGCTGGCCCTGAGCCCCACCACCGCAGCCCTCGCCGCCGAACCGGACCCGGGCGCCGGCCCGATGACCCACGACGCCCCCAACGTCGTAGTGATCATTCTCGGCAGCTTGGAGGGGCTGCCCACCATGATGGGCTGGCCGATGGGGCCGCCCCAGCCGGGCGGGCCGCAGTCCGGCTGGCCGCCCGACAACGCGGGCCCCGGCGGCCCGCAGCCGGGCACACCAGCTCCCGGCAATGCCGGGCCCGGCGGTCAGGCGGGGGCTCCCGCGCCCGGCGCCCCTCAGCCCGGCACTCCGGCCGCCGGCGAGGCGAGCCCTGGCCCGGCCACCGGAACCGGCCCCACAACGCCGACCGATACGACGACCCCGACCGACACGACCAGCCCGGCCGAGCCCACCACCCAGCCTGAACCCGGCACTCCGACCGAGCCGGCCAACCCGCCCGCGCCCGGCACCGCAACCGAGCCCGGCACGCCGACCGAGCCGACCACGCCCGGCACCGCAACCGAGCCTGGCACGCCGACCGAGCCGCCCGCGCCCGGCACCGCGACCGAGCCGACTGCGCCGGTGGCGCCCACCGAGCCGGCCACTCCCGGCACTACCACCGAACCGGCCGCTCCGACCGAGCCCGCGATTCCGACCGAACCGGCGGCTCCCGCCGAGCCCGTCGTCACCACCGAACCGGCGGCGCCGGCCGAACCGACCGTTCCGACGGACACCGCCGCCCCGGCCGGCCTGACCACCCCGGCCGAACCTACGAACATCACTGGCGTGGACACCACGGGGACCGACACGACGCTGAACGGCACCGCCGGTGAGCCGCCCACGGCAGCCGCCCCGCCCGTCAGCTGACCCGGCACTCCAGAACTGAACGGCGAGGGCCGACGCTCCCCGATGGAGCGCCGGCCCTCGCCGTTGACCAGTAGCCCATCAAATGATCAACACAGGATCGGGACCCCGCCCTCCCAAGGGGGAGTCCCCGTTGGTCATTATCTCGGGGAATTGCATCGGCGTCAGAGTTCCACTGCAACAGGACGCCCGCCATCCAATTATCTGGATGGCGGGCGTCCTGGTGTCAGGCGGCGGGAGTGCCGTTGACTGTCAGGTTGCGGAGGCGGCCCCGGTTGTCGAAGGAGCCGAAACCGACGCGGCCCGAGGTGAAGGTGGTGTCGCGCGCGGTCATCAGCGGGTCTTTGGAGTTGTCCACGTAGACCGCGATCTCGCCCGTCGCCGGCAGGTGCTTCACCCGTACGTTGTGCCACTGCTCGTCGACGATGGCCGGGTTGGCGCCGCGGGAGCGGCCGTTCCACTGGTAGTCGATGCGTTCGCGGTCGGCGTTGTTGACCTTGAAGATGCCGTTGTGCGGCAGGATCGTGTTGTCGGTGGAGAGGTGCGCGTAATAGAACTGCGTGTCCGACTGGTAGCCGAAGACGATGATCACGTCGCGGTTGGTCAGGGTGACCGGCTCGTCCAGGCGCACCTGGGCCCGGATGTCGACCGCCTTGAAGATCGGGCCGGCGGTCAGCACCGCGTACTCGAACGGGCGGCGCGGGCCGGGGCGCTCGCTGCCGGCCTCGGCCAGGATCACCTGGCCGTTGGTGAACTGCCACTTGGCCGGGGTGACCGGCGCCCAGTTCGAGGCCTTGGGGGCAGGCGCGATCCGCACCGGTCCGGCCGAGGCGGCGGCGAACGTCCGGGTTCCGGTCACCTTCCAGATCTTGCCATTGGCCTTGGCCAGGATGTAGAGCTCACCCCGGGCGTCCGTGCCGAAGCGCAGGTCGACCCGGTTGGGGTCGCCGGGCGCGCCGGGGCCGGAGAGGTCCTGCATCCGCACGGGGGTCCCGGCCGGCGTGAACAGGTTGAGCCGGTGGATGGTGGCGGGGGCCCGGCCGCGGCGCATCTCCGAGGCCTCGGTGTAGAGCACGCGGCCGTCCACGAGGTCGCCGAACACGTACTTGCCGCGCAGCGCCGGCACGTCGTGACCGCGGTAGACGAAGCCACCGGCCACTGCCACCCCCACGTCCGAGGTGCAGTTCCAGCCGGGTGCGGGGTTGTGGTCGTACGCCGCCACGGGGTAGACGTATCCGCTGTCATCGGCCGGCAGCGGGAACAGGCGGTCGCAGGCCGTGGCCGGAGTCTTGTCGAAGACGAAGGCGCCCTCACGCTCGCTCCAGCCCATGTTGTCGCCGGCCTTCACCTCGTAGATGGCCTCGATGGCGTGCTCACCGATGTGCCCGAGATACAGCTTGCCGGTGGCCCGGTCCCAGCTGAACCGGTGCGGGTCCCGATAGCCGTACGAGTAGATCTCCCCCGCTGCTCCGGCCTGCCCGGCGAAGGGGTTGTCGGGCGGGATCCCGTACTTGCCGTTGGGGGAATTCGTGCCGGCCGGGTCGATCCGCAGCAGTTTGCCGTGCGGCAGGGCCAGGTTCTGCGGGTCGGTGTTGTTCACGCCGAGCCCACCGTCACCCACGGCGAGGTAGAGCTTCCCGTAGTCGCGGGAGCCGGGCTTCGCGGTCGGGTTGAAGTTGATCTCCTGGATGCCGTGGATCTGCCCGCCGAAGCCGATCCGCAGCAGCTCGCGGTGGGTGCCGGCGAACGTGTCGGCGGCCGGGTTCGTGGCCTTCCACTCGTTGATGACGCCGTGGAAGAGCACGTTCGTCTGGCGGTAGTCGGGCACCGCGGTGGTCTGGGACGCCTGCTCGGTGTGGATCGTGTAGAACAGGCCGTTCTTCTTGAAGCCGGGGTGGAACGCGACGTAGCCGAAGCCCTGGCCGAGCCCGCGGCCGGAGAAGAACTGCGGCGCGAAGGTGGACGCCACGTCGAGATAGACGCTGGGGACGCCGTTCTTGACGACGTAGAGGTTGCCGTTGAGGTCGGGCACCGCGCGCCGGCCCGAGCCGTCGGGCAGCTCCATGATGGTGTTGATCCGCGCGACCCGGTTGAGCCGCGGGTCGATCAGCGGCGGGTTGGTCTGACTCTGGGGGAACTGAGCGTACTCGGTCAGCACGAGGCCGAGCTTCGAGGTGACGGGCTCGGTCGGGACCGGGTCGTAGATGGGGGCCGGGTCCGCGGCGTAGGCCGGAGCACCGACCAATGTGGACAATAGCACCGCACCGGCGGCAGCTATGGCAAACCTGCGCATGGTGACTCCTAGAAGAGGCGGAACTGGTTCTGGACCTCGCGGGGGGTCAGCGAGCGGTCGAGGAACATCAGTGCGTCCATCCGGCAGTCGCACGGATTGCGTTCGAGCGTGTTCTGCGGGAAGCTCCCGCCGATCTTGATGCCGCGGGCGTCGGCCGCACTGGTGACGTGCGGCCCGGGCCCGTTGATCAGCCACGGGTCGTCGGTGCGGGTGTAGGAGCCGGGCACGGCCTTGCCGTTGCGGTAGAGGGCCATCGTGCCCCGGGTGAAGTCGAATGTGGCGGTCAGGTGCACCCACTTGTCCTTGGGCAGCAGCGTGCGCCAGTCCTCGGTGGCGGCGAAAGTCTGCGAATTCCCGCCGTCGATGCGGCGGCCGAGCGCGACCAGTTTGAGCTCACCGTTGACGTCGATGAGTTCGAGCAGCGCGCGGACGGCGTGCCCGTCGGAGTCGCCGGTCAGCACACCGGCCAGGCCGATCGCGTTGAAGCCGGCGGCCGGGCCGTCCATGGAGCGCTTGAACCAGCCCATCACGGTGGTGCCCTCGGCCGAGCTGAAGGGGCGCAGGGTGCGTACGCCGCCGGCCGAGTAGATGCCGGCCTTCCAGTCGTCGTTGCCGGTCGTACCCGGATTGATCTGCCGGGTCTGGAGAACGCGCCCACCCCCGGGATAGGCGCGGTCGGCGACCCGCATGGCCGCCCCGCCGTTGACCAGCTCGATCTCGGTGCTGGAGCGGCCCTGGTCCTGTTCGAGCGCGGGGTCGCCGCGCAGCGGATGGTCGAAGTCGTAGTAGGCGACCAAGCTCGATCGCAGGGCGGGGTGAACGATGTCCGGACCGGAGCGATTTCCGGCCGAGACGGGTGCCGCAGCCGCGGTGGCCGCGAGGACAGCGGCCGCAGCAACGGCGACGCGCCCGGTTCTTCGCATGACACGCACCTCTCGTTGTGGGACAGGTGGCTCTTTCGGTACGACAGGCCGCCTCACACTGCGGGCGGCCTTTCCGGTACGACGAGCCGCCTCAGGTAACGGGCGGCTTCTCGGCGGGACGGCCGCCGAGGTAGAGCTCCCCGAGCTGAGGGTCGGCCAGCAGGTCGGCCGCCGGCCCGGAGATGTGCACGCGCCCGAGGTCGAGCACGCACCCCAGGTCGGCGGTCTGTAGCGCACGCCGGGCGTTCTGCTCCACCAGCAGCACCGCTGTCCCGGCGTCGCGCATCCGCACGACCTGTTCGAAGATGGTGCTGGTGGCTTTGGGGTCGAGTCCCATGGACGGCTCGTCGAGCAGCACCACCTTGGGGTCGACCATGAGCGAACGCGCGAACTCGACCTGTTTCTGCTGGCCGCCCGAGAGCAGACCGGCCAGCGAGTGCCACCGCTCCCCCACCACGGGGAACAGTTCCTTGACGAAGGCTGCGCGTTTTGCTCGTTTTGCTTTGTCGGTGAGCGTGTAGCCGCCGAGCAGCACGTTCTCCTCGACGGTCATCTCGCGGAACACGCTGTGGCCCTGCAGCACGAGCGCGACGCCCTCGGCGAGCATCTTCTGAGGCCCGGCGCCGGTCATGTCCTTCCCACCGACCAGCACTCGGCCGGAGCGCGGGCCAAGCAGGCCGCTGGCCACCTTGAGCACCGTCGACTTGCCGGCGCCGTTGGGGCCGACCAGGCAGACCACGGTGCCGGCCGGGACCGCCACGCTGAAGCCGCGCAGCACGGGCGCGGCCCGGCCGTAGCCGGCCTGGACGTCGACGAGTTCGATCTCAGACACCAAGGTAGGCCCCCAGCACTCGTTCGTCGGCGCGGATCTCGGCCGGCGGACCGGCCGCGATGGGCCGGCCGCGGTCGAACACCACGATGTGGTCGCTGATGCTCATGACCAGGTCCATGTTGTGCTCGACGATCACGAACGTGCGGCCCTCGGCGTTCAGTTCGCGCACCAGCGTGCCGATGCGGTCGAGCAGCGCCGGGTTGACGCCGCCGGCCGGCTCGTCGAGCAGGATGGTCTTCGGTTCGGCCATCAGGACGCCGGCCAGTTCGAGCAGTTTCTGCTGCCCCCACGACATGTTGCGCGCTTCGGCGCCGGCGAGGTGCTCGATGCCGAGCCGGGTGAGCCAGTGATGTGCGCGCTCGGTCTCGCTACGCCGATGGGCGCTGCGCAAACCGTGCCAGATGCCGCCGGGGCGAACAGCAGCCAGCACGTTCTCGATCGCGGTCATGCGCGGGAATGTGCGGCATAGCTGGAAGGTGCGCCCGACGCCGGCCCGCGCGATGACGTGCGGGGCCTTGCCGGTCAGGTCGCGGTCGCCGAACCGGACCGAACCCTCATCGGGCTTGATCATGCCGGTGACGCAGTTGAAGAACGTCGTCTTGCCGCTGCCGTTCGGCCCGATCAGCGCGTTCACCTTGCCGGGCCGAAACTCCACGTCGGCCCCGTCGATCGCCACGACGCCGCCGAACGCCTTGCGCAGCCCCACCGTCTTGAGCGTCACGCGCAGCCTCCTTGAACGCGCATCGGCCGTCGCCGCTTCCTGAGCGAACGCGCACCCTCGTACGTCATGAATTAGCCGCCTCTCGCTCGCGGCGCTGTTCGGCCAGGTCGGCGGCGCTCATCTCGCGGATCGAGCTGTCCTCCCGCTTACGAAGCCGTTGGACCAGCGTGGTGAGCGACGGGATGACGCCGTCGGGCATGAACATGACGACCAGGCCCAGCAGCAGGCCGGTGGTGACCAGGTGCAGCGGGGTGTTGCCGAACTCCACCTTGAAGTACTCGAGCGCGATGCCGACGACGATCGCGCCCAGTACCGGGCCGTACAGGTTGCGCACGCCGCCGAGCAGGGCCATCAGCACGACGTAAGAGCCGGTCAGCACGGAGAACTGGAAGACCGGGTCGAGGTCGCCGAACCACAGCGCGTACAGGCCGCCGGCCAGCGCGGTGAAGGCGGCCGAGATGACGAAGACCGTCAGTTTGTACGCGAAGGTCGGCGTGCCCAGCGACTCGGCCTTGTCCTCGTCCTCGCGGATCGCCTTCAACCCCATGCCGAAGCGGGAACGGTCGAGCAGCCACCACGTGGCCAACGCGATCAGCAGCAGACCGCCGTACAGGAAGAAGAAGACCCGGTGGTGCTCGGGCCGGAGCATGCCCGGGAACGGCCGTGGCACGACCAGTCCGCGGGAGCCGCCGGTCAGCGACGACCAGCTCTGGAAGACGAGCAACAGGATGAGCACGAGCGCGATCGAGACGATGACGAAGGACGCGCCGCGGACGCGCAGGGCAGCGAACCCGATCGGCACGGCGAGCGCGGCGACGAGCACGGCGGCGGCGATGAGAGCGACGAAACTGGGCAGGTCGGCCTTCGTGATGAGCAGCCCGGTCGCGTACCCACCGAGCCCGGCCAATGCGCCGTGGCCCAGCGAGATGTAGCCGGTGAAGCCGCCGACGAAGTTCCACGCCGTGGCCAACACGGCCCAGTTCAGAACGATGACACCCGACGACAGGATGTACGGGTTGGGCGCGAGACTGGGGAAGACCGCGATGGCCGCGACCAGAACGAGCGCCGGAACGCCGTACGAGAGAAGGCTCTTAGAAGCGTTGGGCAAGGCGGCCTCCGAAGAATCCTTGTGGCCGGACGGCGAGGGTGGCGAACAGGGCCACGTAGAACACCGTCTGGGCCCAGGTGGCGCCCATCGGGATCTGCAGCAGGCTCTGGGCCAGGCCGAGCACCAGGGCCGCGGCGGCGGCGCCGGGCACGCTGCCCAGGCCGCCGACCACGATGATGGCCATCAGCGGGCCGATCCAGTGCCAGTGCAGCGACGGGTAGATCGTCGTGTCGAGCGACAACGCCGTTCCGCCCACCGCCGCGGTGGCCAGCCCCAGCCCGAAGCCGAAGCCGGCCGTCCGCTCGGTGTCGATGCCGACCAGCCGGGCCGCGTCCTGATGCTGGATCGTGGCCCGCAGCGCCCAGCCGAACTGCGTACGCTTCATCAGCAGGTACAGCCCGGCCAGCGAGACCACGGCCAGCCCGAACGCGATCAGTTTGACCACGGCCACCCGGGCCCCGAAAAGGTCGAAGCTCGCCGTGCCGTACCCCAGTTGGATGCGCCGCTGGGTGCCCGAGAAGGCGTACCCCAGCAGCCCTTCGATGATCAGGGCGATCGCGAACGTGATCAGCACCGACATCATCGTCAACGTGGCCGGGCGCAATCGGGACAGGAGGCCGCGCTGCAGCAGCACCCCCGCCCCGAAGAACAGTGGCACGGTCACCACCAGGGACAACAGCGGGTCGATGCCCAGCCGCTCGTTCGTCCACCAGGCCAGGTAGGCGGCCAGGATGAGGAACGCCGAGTGGGCGATCATGACGACCCGCATGATGCCGAAGTAGAGGGTCAGCCCCGCGGCGAGCAGGGCGTACAGCCCGCCCAGAAGCAAGCCGAGGATGACGCTCTGGAAGACCAGCATCAGCGGGTCACCAGGCCGGCTTCGGGTAGACCAGGTCGGCCTCCTTGGCGTCGGCCGGCAGCACGATCTTGATGTCGTCGCCGACCCACTGCTGAATCATGTGGGCGCCCTGCGGCTTGCCGGTGGCGTCCCACTTCAGCGGCCCGACCACGGTCTCGACCGTGTTGCTGTGCAGCCAGTCGATCAGCTTCTGCTGGCACTCGCCCTGTTCGGCGCAGCCGGCCGCCTCGACCGCGGCCCCGACGACCTGGCCGGTCGTGTAGCCGTTGGCCTGGTCCTCCTCGGGCGCCTGGCCGAACTGCGCCTTGAACTTCTCGACGAACTCCTTGTTGCTGGCGTACGGCGCGTCCTGGCTGTAGCCGGTGGGCGACAGGATGCCCTCGGTCTTGTTGCCGATCGCCTTGGCGAACTCGGGGTTGGTCGGCGCGGTCGAGAACGCGGCCAGCTTGGGCTGGTAGTTCAGCTGCTGCAGGGCCACGATCAGGTTGACGCCGTCCTGGTACTGCGAGCCGCCGACCACCATGTCGGGCTTGGCCGCGGCGATCTTGGCCGCGATGCTGCCGAAGTCGGTGGTGTTGGGTGGGTAGACCTCGTCCACGACCGTCTTGACCCCGCCGGCCTCGAGCTTCTTCTTCAACCCGTACGCCGTGCCCTGCGCGAACGGGTCGTCCATGGCCGCGTACGCGACCGTCGTGGGCTTCTGGCCGGCCGGCAGCGCCAGCAGGTATTCGGCCAGGTGGTTGTAGTGGTCGTCGGCGACGGCCGGGGCCGCGTAGAACAGGTTCTTGAAGCCCTGGTTGAACACCTCGGCCGCGGCGCCGGCGGGCTCGACGAAGAGCATGCCGTACTCCTGGGCCACGCGGGCCGACGGCACGACCAGGCGGGTCGAGAACGGGCCGACGACCAGGTCGACCTGGTCGCTGCCGATCAGTTGCTCGTAGTCGGCCACGACCCGGTCGGCGTTGGACTGGTCGTCCAGGATCTTCAGCTCGATCTGCCGGCCGAGCAGGCCACCCTTGTCGTTCGTGATCTTGGCCCAGGCCTCGTACCCCTCCTGGACGCCCTTGCCGGGCTCGGAGAAGTCTCCGGTCAGCGGCAGCGAGATGCCGACGACGATCGGGCCGGTGGCCTTGTCGCCGCCGTCGTCGCCCCCGCCGCACGCGGTGAGGAAAAGTGTTGCGCTGAGCGCCACGGCCCAGGTTGTACGTCTCGCGGGTGAACGCATCCTCGCAGCTCCTTTGAGGGGACGTAAGCGCTTGCGAAAGCGCTTACGTAGCCTAAAGTGATCGATGCGTGACTTGCAACACCCCGGAAACTTATTTGCAGTAGTACCGGCGATCCCCCGGCCTGGTGATCACGTCCCGCGACGACTCGTGGAGAGTGGACGCATGCCCAAGCCCGGTGTGAGGTTGCGCCTCGTCGACATCGCCGAGCGCGCCGGCGTCTCGCTGGCCACGGCCTCCCGCGCGCTGGCCGGGCGGGACGGGGTGAGCGAGGAGGTGGCGGCCCGCATCCGGCAGATCTCGGAAGAGATGGGGTACGTCGCCAACCCGTACGCGCGCACCCTGGCCGGCGGGGCCAGCTCGACCGTGGGGCTGGTCGTGCACCAGGTCGACGACCCGTACTTCAGCGAGATCGCGGGCGGGGTCATCCGGGTCGCCGACGAGCAGGGCCTGCTCGTGCAGATCTGCCACTCCGGCCGCGACCCCGAGCACGAGCTGCGCCAGATCCGACACCTGATCAACCAGCGGGTCCGGATCATCATCGTGGCCGGCTCCGGTTTCGCCGACACGCGGCACGAGACGGCGGCGCGGGAAGAGCTGTCCGGCTTCGTACGAGGTGGGGGCCGGGTCGCGGTGATCGGCCGCCACCTGCTGGGCGTCGACGCCGTGCTGCCCGAGAACGAGGCCGGCGGGCGGGCACTCGGGCAACATCTGCTCGAACTCGGCCACCGGCGCATCGCGATCGCCTCGGGCAGCCCCGAGCTGAACACGGTGGTCGACCGGATCAGCGGGGTCGCGCGGGCGCTGCGCGAGGCCGGTCTCTCGATGAGCGATCTGCCCGTCGTGCACACCGACTTCACGCGCGACGGCGGCGTGGACGCGACCGAACGGATCCTGCGCGACCACCCGGAGACCACGGCCATCATCGCGCTCAACGACGCCATGGCCATCGGGGTGCTCTCGACGCTGCGGGCGCACGGGGTGCCCGTACCGGAAAGAATGTCGGTTGTCGGTTTTGACGACGTCTCGGTGGCGGCCGACCTCGCGCCCAGCCTCACCACCATCCGCCTGCCGATGACCGACATGGGCAAGATGGCGCTCGCGCTGGCCCTGCGCCCGGCGGCGGCGCGCCCACGGCGGCGCTCGACCGGCCACACGCTGGTGGTCCGCGATTCGACCGGCCCCGCCCCGAGCTGACCCGGTTCTGTTGGGGCGGCCTTTTCCTGATCCGTTCTAGTTTGCCCGGCCTTTCCTCGGGTAGCCGTTGCTCCGCAGCAACGAATACTGAGGAGTTGTTCCGACATGAGTGCCAGCAAGCCCGTCAAGAAGATCAAGGAAGCTGTCGAGAAGGTGGCGCACGGCGACCGCATCCCGGGCTCGCCGGGCAGCGGCACGCCGACCCTGAAAGAGCCCACCGAACCGGTCGAGCCGTTACCGCCCAAGAGCGAGCAGGACGCGCCCGAGACCGTGACGCCGACCGGCGCCGAGACCGGGGCGCCCAAGGTCAGCAAGAGCCAGCAGGGCGCCTATCTGACCACGTCGCAAGGTGCGCGGCTGCGCGACACCGACCACTCGCTCAAGGCGGGTCCGCGCGGGCCGATCCTGCTGCAGGACCACCATTTCCGCGAGAAGATCTCGCACTTCGACCACGAGCGGATTCCCGAGCGGGTCGTGCACGCCCGGGGCGCCGGCGCCCACGGGACCTTCACCGCGTACGGAACTGCTTCTGAGATCACGAAGGCCGGGTTCCTGGCCAAGGGCAAAGAGACCCAGGTCTTCGTACGATTTTCGACCGTCCTCGGTTCCCGCGGTTCGGCCGACACCGTGCGCGACACCCGCGGTTTCGCCACCAAGTTCTACACCGACGAGGGCACGTTCGACCTGATCGGCAACAACATCCCGGTGTTCTTCATCCAGGACGCGATCAAGTTCCCGGACATCATCCACGCCGGCAAGTGGCACCCGGACCGCGAGATCCCGCAGGCGCAGAGCGCGCACGACACGTTCTGGGACTTCGTCTCGCTGCACACCGAGGCCCAGCACCACACCATCTGGAACATGTCCGACCGCGGCATCCCCCGCTCGTACCGGCACATGGAGGGTTTCGGGGTCCACACCTTCCGGCTGATCAACGAGGCCGGCGAGACCGTCCTGGCCAAGTTCCACTGGAAGCCCAAGCTGGGCGTGCACTCCCTGGACTGGGAGGAGGCGCAGATCGCGGGCGGTGTCGACCCCGACTTCCACCGACGCGACCTGTACGACTCGATCGAGGCCGGCGCCTTCCCCGAATGGGAGCTGGGCCTGCAGGTCTTCCCCGACACCGAGGACGAGACGTTCGCCGGGATCGACCTGCTCGACCCGACCAAGATCGTGCCCGAGGAGCTGGCGCCGGTGCAGCCGGTCGGCAAGATGGTGCTCAACGGGGTGCCGACCAACTTCCACGCCGAGGTCGAGCAGGTCGCGTTCGTCCTCGGGCACCTGCCGCCCGGCATCGACGTCACGAATGACCCGCTGCTGCAGGGGCGACTCTTCTCGTACTTGGACACGCAGTTGACCCGGCTCGGCGGCCCCAACCACTCGCAGATCCCGATCAACCGGCCGCACGCGCCGGTCAACGACATGCTGCGCGACGGCTTCCACCAGCATGCGGTGCACGGCGGCGTGGCCCCGTACCGACCGAACTCGCTCGACGCCGGCAACCCGTTCACCACCGACACCGGCTTCGTCGACACGCCCGTACGGGTGGCCGAGTCGACCAAGGTGCGCGAGAACCCGGTCTCGTTCGACGACCACTACAGCCAGGTGCGGCTGTTCTGGCAGAGCATGAGCCCGGTCGAGAAGGAGCACATCGTCCGGGCCTACACGTTCGAGCTGGCCAAGTGCTACGAGCAGGTCATCAAGGAACGTCAGGTGCAGTGCCTGGCCAACATCGATCCGGTGCTGTGCGAGCAGGTGGCCACCGGCCTCGGCCTGCCCGTGCCCAAGCCCACGGTGAAGTTCGAGGCCGAGGTCGAGCCCAGCCCCGTCCTGTCCCAGATCGGCGGCGAGTGGCCCGCCGACGGCCGCCTGATCGGCATCGTGGTCGACCCGGCAGCGGGCCTCGACGGCGTGGACGAGGTCCGCGCGGCGGTCTTCGCAGCCGGCATGGTGCCGCTGGTCATCGCCCCGCACGGCGGCGTGATCGACGGCGTCACGGTCCAGCGCACGTTCGCCACGGCCCGCTCCATCGAGTTCGACGCCATCCTGCTGGCGGGCGCGCCCGCACCGGCCCCCGACGCCCTGCCGGCCCGGGACGCCAAGGCCGGCACGCCGTCCTCCCCCGCGGTCGACCCCCGGGTCACCCTGCTGATCGAGGAGGCGTGGCGCCACGCCAAGGCCATCGGCGCCTGGGGCGCGGGCGTCACCGTCCTCGAGCAGACCGGCCTGGCCGGCACCCCCGGCGTGGTCACCGCCGACGCCGCCGCCACCGCCCTGACCGAACTCCAGCCCCTGCTGGCCAAACACCGCGTCTGGCAACGCTTCCCGGCCACGATCGCCTGATCCGCTTATGCGGCGGCGCCCGTCGGGGCGCCGCCGCATCACTTTTTGTCGGTGGGGGTCGCTATGGTCGGTCCGTGTCAGCCCCCGCGGACGTTCCGCCCGAGATTCTGGAGCCCCTCCGGGCGATCTGCGCCGCGCTGCCCGAGGCCTACGAGGAACCGGCCTGGATCGGCCTGCGCTGGCGAATCCGGAAACGGACGATCGCCCACGTGTACGTAGCGGATCCGGATCGTCAGCTCGACTACCCGCGGCACCTGGTCACCGACGAGCCGCCGACCTTGATGACCTTCCGAGTCCCCCTCGACGACCTGCTCGGCCTCACCAGCAGCGGCTTCCCGTTCTTCCGAGCCGGCTGGGGCCCCAACGTCGCCGGCGTCTTCCTGGGCAACCACACCGACTGGACCGAGATCGCCGAACTTCTCACCGACAGCTACTGCGAAATGGCCCCCAGGTCCCTGGCCGTGCGCTACCGCAACCTGGTCGACCGCCTCGGCTGCTCCCCCGACCCCGAGGCACCCGGAAGTAGCCGGCTGAGCTAGGCGCTTCGTCAGTCGGCGGCGGTCCCCACCGGCAACGGTTCGCCGATCAGGTCGTCGAGCACCAGCGCGAAACAGGCTCGGCGCCCAACGTCGTGGCAGTGCCGGCTGAGTGGCGCCTCAGGTGTCGACCGGGCGAGCTGAGGAGCCGGGGGCTGCGCTTGGCACACGTGAGCCGTTGTTCACCCGGAGGGGCGGAACTTACCGTCGTCAATAGATGTCCATCGGCATCCATCGACACCATGGCGGTGTTCTTCCCCACCTCGTGAAGGCTGGGTTCCGCATGCGCAAAATTCGCTCACGCGCCCTTGTTCTGACCGTTCTTCTGCTGCTCAGCACGGTTGTATCGGCCCGGCCGGCGTACGCCTCAGCACCCACTCTGGCCAGCCGGATGGCTGATGTTCTGAGTGCCAAGACGATCAACTATTACCCGTCGAATGCGGGGTGGACGGCGATGTGGACCAGCTTCGACGCTGTGCGCATCGATGCTGATCTCGGTCGGGCAGCCGCGCTCGGGGCGGACACCGTGCGCGTGATTGTCTTTCCCCAGACGTTCGGTTATCCCGAGACGACGGCCGGGTACGCGGCCAAGCTCGAGCAGTTCATCGACATCGCCGAGGACAACGGGCTCTACGTCAAGCTGACTCTGTTCGACTGGTGGTCGAACTATTCCGATGTAGACAACAGCGTTATCTGGGCCCTCGATCTGCTGTGGCCCTACGTGGACGATCCGCGCGTGATCGCTGTCGAGCTCAAGAACGAGATTCCGGTGAGCAACGCGGCCGCGATCGACTGGGCCCGCGAGCTGATCCCGGCCATCCGGGCCACCGCTCCCACGATGCCGTTGACCCTCACCGTGGACGGGACGAGCGGCGCCACCGGCATGGCCACTCTCAAGTCCCAGCTGAGCACCACGCCGCTCGACTACTACGACTTCCACTTCTACGGGCCGTCGGAGCGGTCGCTGGCCGAGATCCGCCGCGCGCAGAACGCCGTCACCCCGTCGCCCGTGATCATCGGCGAGACCGGGCTCAGCACCCTGTCGTCCACCGAGGGCGAGCAGGCCGCCTACCTGGCCCGGGTCTTCCGCGGAGCTCGGGTGGCCGGCGTCGACTCGGTGGCGCCGTGGATCCTCAACGACTTCTCGCCCGGGGCCATCCCGTCCAACTCGTCGGTCTCGACCCAGCCCGCCCAGTACAAGTTCGGCCTGCTCCGCACGGACACGACGGCCAAGCCCGGCGCGTCCGTGGCCGGCGCCGGGTGGACGGGCGGGACCATCGGGAACAGCGTCCTCAACCTAGGGTTCGAGGCGGCCGCGGCCGATTCGCCGTGGCGGGCGTACCTGCCTCAGGCCGGCGCGGCCGTCGTCACGGCCGAGACGGCTCGTACGGGTAGTCAGTCGGCCCGGTTCTCCGGCACCACCCGCACCTCGAGCGGGCTACCCTCCCTGCTCACCTCGCCCGTCACGCCCGTGCAGGCCGGGGTCGCGTGGCACGCCGAGGCCTACGCCAAGGGCACCGCGGCCACCGGGATCACCGAGGTCGCGCTGAGCTGGTTCGACGTCAACGGCGCGTGGATCAGCCAGAACACCTCGAACCGCCTGCCCACCGGCACGACCGGCTGGACGAAGCTTTCCGTGGACGCCACCGCCCCCACCGGCGCCGCGAGCGTCCAGCTGCACCTGAAGTCGGGCGACAACACCGGCAGCGTCTGGTACGACGACGTGGCGCTGACCTAGCGCGTCTCGTCCGGGTAGTTGATGGCGTACGCACGCTGCAGGACGTCGATCTGGGCCGGGTTGAACAGTTCGACGATGGCGCGCAGCAGCACCGGCTGGGTGCGGGGGTCGCCGCCCGCCCGCACCTTGTCGACCGCCTCGGTCACGAGCGGATGCCGCTCCGCATGGCGGCGGATCTCGGGCGCGTACCGCTCGGCCAGGTGCTGCCGCACGTCGTCGGTCGCGTCCTCGGGCAGGGCCTCGAACTCGGCGGCGACCTCGGTCGGAGGCTCGGCGGCCGCCGCCCGCATCAGGTCGAGCACCTCGGGCTCGAAGATGCGGGAGGTGAGCAGCATGAACGTCCGGTCGAGGGCGGACAGGCCCGATTCGTGGACCTCGAGGCCGGGCGGCGCGTCGATCAGCTCGGGGTGGCGCAGGATCGTCGCCACCTCGGCCCGCATCCGCTGCTGGCGGTCGATGCTCGCGGCCAGCTCGGCATCGAGGGCGCGGAGGGTCCGCTCCGCGCCCTCGGGCGACTCCTGCATGGTGGCGATGTCGGACAGCGCCACCCCCAGGTCGACCAGCCGCCGGATCCGCATCAGCTGGATCAGGTGCTTGATGCCGTACTGCTTGTAGCCGTTGGCCGACCGGCCGGGCTCCTCGAGCAGGCCGATGCGGTGGTAGTGCCGCACCGTCTTCAGCGTCGTGCCGGCGAACTCGGCGATCTCCCGAGTGCTCCAGCCACCCTTCATCCGCATGCGGCCATTCTCCCGTCAGCAGGTCGTGTCGCGCGCCGGCATCGTGCCGTCGACCAGGTACGACGTGGTCAGGTTGAGGGCGCAGGCGTTGCCCCCGAGAACGTAGACGCCGTGGCCGCTGTCCTCGGCGGTCACCAGCGTGGCCCGCTGGCCGTACTTCTGGCGCAGCAGCTTGGCGTTGATCTCGGGCGTCACCGGGTCGCGCCGGTTCTGGATCAGCAGCACCTCGCCCTTCGCCTTCTTGTCGATCTTCACCGGTTCGGCCGCCTCGTGCTTCCAGTACGCGCACGGGATGATGTTGGCGGCGGCCGCGCCGAACATCGGGTAGCGCTTCCGGTCCTCGGCGACGGCCTTCCGATAGGTCGCCACGTCCTCCGGCCATTCGACGTCGTTGCAGGTGACGGCCAGGAACACGGTCAGCGCCTGGTCGTTGGCCTGCGCCGCATCGGTGGCCGGCGGGGGCGGGGTGTCACCGGGGCTCAGCAGCGTCTGCCAGGTCCGGGCCAGCGCGCCGTACTGGACGTCCCCGTACAGGTGGACGAAGGTGAGATACCGGAAGACCGCACCGGTGGTCCCGTCCGCGGCCGGGGTCCGGTCGAGCCGCTCGGCCAGGGCGAAGTACGTCTTGCGGACCTGGGCCGGCGTACGCCCGAGGCCGTAGGAAGCGTGCCGTTCGGCCGCCCACCGCGCGAAGTCCGGGAACGTGTCCTCGACCCCGCGGGCGAACCGGCGCAGACCGTCGCGGTCGAGGTGGGTGCCGGCCAGGTTGCTGTCGAGCACGATGCGGTCGGTGCTGTCCGGGAACAGAGACACGTAGGCCGAGCCCAGCGCCGAACCGTAGGAAGCGCCGTAGAAGCTGGCCTTCTTCTCGCCGAGCGCGGCCCGGATGCTGTCCAGGTCGCGGGCCATGTTCGCGGTCGTCAGGTGACGCAGCCGGTCGTCCTTGTCGGTCGCGGCGCACCGCTCGGCCACGGCCTGGGCGATCTTGGCCTGCGCGCTGACGGCCTGGTCGTCCGGCGCGTACGGCGGCACGTTGGCCCAGTAGCCCAGGTCCTCGGTCAGGCCGCAGCTCATCGGCGTCGAATGCCCGACGCCGCGGGTGTCCATGCCGATCAGGTCGTACGTGTCCATGACGCTCGCGGGCAGGCCCTTGCCGGCCAGGAACGCGGGCTGGTCGAGCCCGGTGCCACCCGGACCGCCCGGGTTGAACATCAGGATGCCGCGCCGCTTCTCGGGCTTGGTGCTGGCGATCCGCGACACCATCAACTCGATCCGGGTGCCGTCCGGGTCGCTGTAGTCGAGCGGCACGGGCACGGTCGCGCACTCCGCGGTGAGCGGCGCGGTCACCACATCGGCCGGGCACGCGGCCCATTTCAGCCCGGCCGCCGGCGCGGGTTCGCCCGCGCCCGCCGGCATCACCGCGATCAGCGCACCGATCAGGCCGAGCACGCCCACCAGGGCAGCGCTGCGCCGTCGTTTCATTTTCGCCTCCGTCATCCGGTCTGTTGTCGCGGTCCGAAAACAGGAGACGCTGTGCCCTCGGGGCACAGTCAAGGGCCCACCCCGAAACTCGGAATGGGCCCTCGAGTGAACCGTCAGGCGGCGTAGAGAGCAGCCACCTCTGCGTCCGTCAGGGCGCGGTTGTAGGCGTGGACCTCGTCGACCGCGCCCGACCAGAAGTCGGTCGGGTTGCCGGCGTACTTGGCTCGGCCGACCGAGAACGGGCCGGTGCTGATCACGTCGGGGCCGGCCGGGACGGCGGCGGCACGGACGCCGTCGACGTAGAGCCGGGCCTCGCCGGTGGCGTGATCGCGCACGCCGACCAGGTGGTACCAGCGGTTGAGCTCGGGCGTGACCACCTGCCGGGCCCGGTTGCCGCCGGGCGTGCTGAACGCGAAGGCGCCCTGCCCGTACTGCAGGTAGAACGGGTTCTCGCGAGCCCGCCCGTCCTGGCTGACCGCGCTGGCGTAGTTGCCGGGCAGCTCGTCCAGGGTCACCCAGGCCGCCACCGTGTAGTCCTTCGTGGTGTCGAGCACGGGCGCCGCGGTGCCGGCCGCGTCGCCGTCACCGTCGAACTTCAGACCCTTTCCCTGTACGCCGTCCGTCCACGCGGTGTCGCCCGTGAGCGTCAAGTCAGGGCCGCCGGCTGAAGAGTGAGCGGTCGTGCCGCTCCCCTCGTCGAGACTCCAGTCGCCGCGCCCGGGGAAAGTCGCATCCGACGCCGCGTCGGCTCCGGCCTCGATGATGGCCGCGTTGATCTCGCGTACGGGACCGGGGTTGACCTTGATCTCGCGCCGGTCGTACGTCCAGAGCCCGTTGAGCTCGGTCTCGAGGTCGGTGATCTGCGTGTAGACCGAACCGGAGAGCTCCGCGCCGGCCGCCTCGCGATAGAAGCGGTCGGTGTTGTCGACGTACTTGGCGGTCAGCGCGGCCTTGTCAGCCACACCGCTGTAGATGACGGCGGGCGGCCCGGGCCACATGTGACCGGGCGTCCGCAGGGTGAAACCGCCGTGTTCGCCGTCCATCGCGATGCGCGTGGCATCCGGGTAGGCCGGGTCGTTGTTGACGTAGTCGTGGTGGTCGATCACGTCGCCCCGGCCGCTGTCGCCCTTCGAGGCACAGCAGTTGACACCGCTGTGGGCGTTGAGGATGCGCGACGGGTCGGCCGCCTTCATCTCGTCGGCGATGCGCCCGGTGGCGGCCCGGTCCCACTCGCCCCAGCCCTCGTTGAAGACGACCCAGCCGATGATCGACGGGTAGCTGTGCAGCTGCTTCATCGTCTCGCGGCCCTGGCTGAGGAACGCCTCCTGGCCGGCCGTCGAGTTGATGTCGGCCGACACGAAGTCCTGCCAGACCAGCAGGCCCAGCTCGTCGGCGTGCCGGTACCAGCGGGCCGACTCGACCTTGATGTGCTTGCGGACCGCGTTGAAGCCGAGCTTCTTCGTCTCGACCAGGTCGAACCGGAGCGCGGCGTCGCTGGGCTGGGTGTAGAGGCCGTCGGGCCAGAAGCCCTGGTCGAGCGTGGCCAGCGAGAAGATCGGCTGGCCGTTGAGCGCCAGCTTGGGGAAGCCGCCGACGTTCTTGACCTCGACCGTGCGCAGGCCGAAGTAACTGCGTACGGCGTCATCGCCCTGTCTGATGTCGAGGTCGTAGAGGTAGGGGTTGTCCGGGCTCCACAGCTGCGGCTTGTCGATCTTCAACGTCAGCGGGGTGTTGGGCGCACCCGAGATTGTGCCGACCTTTTTGCCCTTTTTGTCGAGCGCGACAGCGGTGATCTTCGCGGGTGACGTGGAGCTGACCTGGACGGTGACGGAATTGAGCGTCGGTGTGGTGACAACGGCGTCGATGCCACCCGCGACCACCGGCTCCATCCACACGGTCTGCCAGATGCCCGACGAAGGCTCGTACACGATGCCGCCGGGGTTCAGGGACTGCTTGCCCTTGGGCTGGTTGGGCCCGGTCACGTCGGTCACGGCGACGACGATCTCTTGCGGGCCGCTGCGCTTGAGCGCGTCGGTGATGTCGGCCGTGAACGCGTTGTAGCCGCCGGTGTGCTCGGTGGCCAGCTTGCCGTTGACCCAGACCTTGGCCTGGTAGTCGACCGCGCCGAAGTTCAGCTTGATCCGCTTGTTCCGCCAGCCGGCGGGCACGGCGACGAGCTTGCGATAGAACATGTGGTCCTCGCGCCGCTCGATCCCGGACAGCTGCGACTCGACCGGGAACGGCACCGTGATCTTCTCGGCCAGCTTCTGACCGAAGACCGGCTGCTCACCCGCCTCGGCCGAAGCGAACTCCCACTGGCCGTTGAGGTTCAACCAGTCCTGGCGTACGAGTTGAGGCCGCGGATATTCCGGCAACGGGCGCTGCGGGTCGACCCTGTCACCCCACGGCGTGGTCAGACGGTGCGTGGAGTTGTTGGCGGCCGAGCGGATGACCTGCGGCACCGTCTCGCCCCCGACGACCAGCCCACCGGCGCCGTCGTAGCTGACCCGCACCTTCTGGTTCTTCTGCACGGTCGCGCCGAGCTTGACCACGATCCTCTTGCCGTCGCGCCGCACCGACCTGATCGGGAACGGCGTGGTGTCGACCTCGACCGTCAGGTGTTGCGCGGTCTCAGCCACCGCTTCCACGCGAGCGTCGAACTCGCCGGTCAGCGTCGTGCCGGCCCGATCGACGGCGAACGCGACCGGGAACACCTGGAAGCCGTCGGGCGGGGTGAACGCCGACTCGGGCACGATCTGCTTGCTCAGGCCGGCGCCGGCCCACCGCAGGTACAGATTCGCGCCGCCCACGTCCTGGAACATCTCGATGCGTACGGTGTGGGCCTCCCCCGCGACCAGCCGCACCGGCGCGGCCGTCTGCTCGACGTCCCAGTCGCCGACCCAGTGGTCGATCACCGGCTGGTCGTCGAGGTAGAAGCGGAAGCCGTTGTCGCCGATCATCGAGAACGTGTAGTCGCCGGTGGCCGGGGCGGTCAGCTTGCCGGTCCAGCGGGCCGTCGTGTGCTCGGTGCGCCCGGTCAGCGACTCGAACGTGCCGGCCAGGCCGGGCAGGTCGATGTTGGGATCGAGCGACACCCCGCCCAGTTCCGCGAAGTCGCGGGCGCCGGGGGCGGACATGCGGAAGTACTCACCCTTGAGACCGTGCACGGTCACCGCGGCCTGCGCGGCGGTGGGAACGGCGAGGACGGAGACGACCAGGAGCAGTGCGAGGAGTAACGGACGGAGGGGAGATCGCGGCATCGAGTGTTTCCCTTCGATCATGCGTTGCGACCACATTCAGGCATTTACATGTGTGATGTCAACAGAATGGAACAGGTACCGACATTTTCGCCAACCGGGTGTGCCCGGCCGGACCCACGCGGGGCCGGGGTACGCTCCCGGTGTGATCGGGCTCGAGCTGCGCCGGGCGCGCCAGGCCGCCGGCTTCCCGCCCGTCGAGAAGGCCGACGAGGACGGGTTGCTCGCGGTGGGCGGCGACCTCAGCCCCGAGCGATTGCTCATCGCGTACGCGAACGGGATCTTCCCCTGGCCCAGCAAGCGCACCCCGCTGCTGCCGTGGTTCTGCCCCAGCCCGCGTACGGTCCTGATCCCCGGCCGGATCTCGGTGAGCCGCAGCAACCGGAAAATCATGCGCCGCGCCCCGTTCACGATGACCTACGACCGCGCGTTCCCGGCCGTGATCGCGGCCTGCGCCACCGTCCCCCGCCACGACGGCGGCACCTGGATCACGGATGCCATGGTGCAGGGCTACATCCGCCTGCACGAGCTGGGCTTCGCCCACTCGGTCGAGGCCTGGAACGGCGACCGGCTGGTCGGCGGCCTCTACGGCGTCTCGCTGGGCGCCGCCTTCTTCGGCGAGTCGATGTTCCGGCTCGAGTCCGAGGCGTCCAAGGTCGCGCTGCTCACCCTGCTCGACCAGCTGGCCGCCTGGAACTTCCACTTCGTCGACTGCCAGATGATGACCCCGCACGTCCAGCGGCTGGGCGCCCTCGACTGGGAGATGGACCACTTCCAGTCCGAACTGGAACGCGCCCTCGGCCAGGAAACCCGCCGCGGCCCCTGGGCACCCACTGTTTAGTGGGTACCGGCCGGCGGCCGCGGGGTT
Source organism: Paractinoplanes aksuensis (assembly GCF_024137025.1). Lineage (GTDB taxonomy): Bacteria > Actinomycetota > Actinomycetes > Mycobacteriales > Micromonosporaceae > Actinoplanes > Actinoplanes aksuensis. The sequence continues at coordinate 444,559 of NZ_JAMYJR010000003.1, read as the reverse complement.
CGGTCAGGCTTGCTCGGCAAGCTTCTTCAGGCGGCGGTGACCCAGTCCGACAGGGGCGCGAGCACCTCGGACAGCTCACGGCCGAAAAAAGTCAGGGTGTACCGCCGAGGCCAACAGCATAGAGAGCACCGTGACGCGTGCCGCCGAGAGCCAGGCCCGCCGTGTCATCGAGAGCGGCTACGGCGCCGACGGCTTCCTGCGCATCACCGAACTGCTCGCCGGGACGGTGACGGCGCCGGTGGTGAGGAAGTAGGGCGACGGCACCGCGAGACGCCGGGCGGTCGCCCACCGCCGCCGGGCGGCGTGGCGCCACGAGCCCACGTCGTGGGTGCCGGTGAGGAACACGAGCCGCCGCCCGTCGGCCAGCGGGACGACCGAGGGGCCGCAGACCTCGCGGGCCATCCACGACGGGGTGCCGGGCGCGTCGGTGTCGAGCACCCGCTCGGGTGGCGACCAGGCCGCGCGGTCCGGTGACGGCGTCGCGCAGCGGGTCACCCACAGGCCCTGGCCGGGGTAGGGCCTGGTGCCGTGCAGGTTGGTGCCGCGGGCCAGGATCATCTCCCAGCCGTGCGGAGCCGGGTGGACAGCGTTGTCGAACCAGCCCTCGGCCGCGGTGGAGAACCGGCGGGGTGGCTCCCACCGCAGGCCGTCGGCGCTGTCGGACACGTGCAGTTCGAAGTCGGGCTGCTCACCCGGGCCGACCTCGTGCGGGGTGGCCAGGAACCACATCCGGTAGCCGCTGTCGACCGGGATGACGAGTGGTTCGAGCACGCTCGGGCGGCCCGGCCACCCCCGCAGTACCGGCGTTCCGCGCCGCGCCCACTCTCCTTGCGGGCCCTGGGTCAGGACGCCGATCGAGTACTCGCTGCCCTCGCCGTAGTGCCGGACGCCGGCGCGCCCCGCGTAGTAGATGCGAGCTCCGAGTTCCCCATGCGGTGGCACATAGCTGGGGGTCGTCGATCCGATGCACGTCGGGATCGCTCAGCCCGAGGACGCCGCAGGGCATCCGAGCGCCGAGCATGTCCCAGATCGGCGACCCGGGCTCGGCGGTGACCGGCATGATGACCCCCCAGGTGAGCGCGCGGCAGCGCGGACTCCCCTGAGCGCCAGGTAGGTCACGACCAGACTAGCGGGTGGCGCGGGGGTCGTCGGGGGCCAGATACTGGTCGTACAGCCCGCTTCGGGCCGTTCGGCGCCATTGGCGGGCATGGTTCTCGACCGGGACGACCAGGTCGGCGGTGACGAGGGTCGTGCTGGGTTCGGGTGGGCAGCGGGTCAGCCAGTCGCCGTCAGGGGTGACCAGGCCGGACGGGGCGTTCGGGGCGTCCTGGGCGACACCGGCGTAGCTGACCCAGTAGCTGTTGGCGGCGGCCAGCGCCTGAGCCTGCAGCGCGAACGGCCCGTTGTTGACCGGCGTGCCCGGCCCGTGGGTCGAGAACAGCACGCAGTCGACGTCGAGGCGTTCGTACTCCAGGAAGATCTCGGGGTAGGCCGCCTCCATGCCCATGGCGCAGCCGTACCGTACGCCGTCGACAGTGAAGGTGACCGGGGCCGAGCCCGGCGTGTACATGTGGCTGACCTTGGTGTTCGACAGCATCCGCTCGTCGTAGCGGGTCGCGACCTCGCCGTCGTCGCCGATGACGTAAAGGCTCAGGTGCGGGCGGCGCGGCGGGGTCAGCGGGTGCAGCGAGCCGATCACCGTCCACAACCGCAGTTCGCGGGCCAGGTCGGCCACGGCTCGCAACTCGGTGGCAAGCGCGGCCGCATCCGGATCGGCCGTCCGGGCCAGCAGGAACCGCAGCGCGTCGCCGTGCTTGACCCAGGCTCTCACTCAGGTCCGACACGGGGCGCACCATACCGGGGCCACGCGGCGATCTCCTCGACGCCGGCCCGGACCGCGGCCCAATCGACCGTCCGCGGCTGGGCCAGACGCAGTTCCAGCCAGCGGCGACGTTGCTCGTGCTCGGCCCGCAGGTGTTTCAGGTTCAGGTCGACGCCGTCCGGCGGGCCGGTCCGCTCCAGCTCGGCCACCCGCTCCTCCATCGCCCCGACGAACCGCCGGTCGAAGTCGTCGACGGCGGCGAAGAGCTCCGCGGCCGGAACCTCGACCTCCAGGCGCGGCGGTCCGGCGAACGTCCCCCGGCGCGCCGGGGCGATCCGCTGGCTGAGCGTCACCGAGTCCCGGCGCCGCCAGCAACGCAACTCCGGCGCGTCCGTCAGATGTCCCACGTCGAGCGTGAGATCGCTCTGCAGGTCGAAGGCCGCGTCGACCGCGGGCCCGAAGTCGTCGTCGGGGAACTCACGCCGCCCGAACGAGCCGTCGACGAACGGGACGAGGTCGTCCGGCACCGGCTCCTGCAGGGCCCAGCGCAGCAGGATCAGGTCCTCCCACATGCGGGTGACGTAGTAGTCCGGGTACGGCCGCTCGAGATCCCAGCGGGCCACCGCCTCGTCCTGGTAGCGCAGGATCTCGTGGCCCTCGACGCTGATCCAGTACCAGCCGTCGCTCAGTCCGAACCAGTGCGGCGTCGGCCGGTCGCGGCCCCAGGGCGACACCTGGGACAGCGGCCGCAGCGCGAACTCGAACCTCAAGCGATCAGCGGGCGGCGATGGTGCGGGCCACGGCGCGGCCGTCGATGCCGGCCTGGCGGAGCATGCCGCCCAGGTTGACGTCGTAGCCGGTGAAGTACAGGCCGGGGCGAGCCGCGGGGCCGCCGTGGACGTGGGGCACGCCGGTCGGGTCGAACAGGGACGGGTCCTTGAACAGGTCGCGCAGGCCGGAGCCGTAGCCGGTGGCGGCGACGAGGGCGTCGGGCTCGATCGAGGAACCGTCGGCCAGCTGAACCGCCGTCCCGGTGAAGCTCTGCACGGCGGCGACCGGGCGTACGCGGCGGGCCAGCACGTCGCGGACGATGCCCACGTCCTGCAGGGGCACGTAGCGGGACGTGCGGAGCCGGGTGCCCAGGCCCACGGTGGGGCGGTTGATGCCGTACGGGCGCAGGTCGGGCACCTCGAGGCGGGCCATCGTGGCCGCCATCGGGTCGAACACGCGGGCCGGCAGGCGACCCAGCAGCAGGCCGTTCAGCTGGGCCGGCCAGCCCGCCACCGTGCGGCGCACGATGTGCGGGGGTGTGCGGATCGCGATCGAGACCGACGCCGCGCCGCCCTCGGCCAGGTCGGTGGCGATCTCGGCGCCGCTGTTGCCCACGCCCACCACCAGCACGTTCTGGCCGCGGAAGGGCTCGGCGTTGCGGTACTGGGCCGAGTGCACCAGCGTGCCCGTCCACTGCTCGCGGCCGGGCCATTCCGGCACCGCGGGCGTGTGGAGATAGCCGGTGGCCACGACAAGCTTCTCCGTGGTGTGCTCGCCGCCGCCCTCGAGCTTCAGCGACCAGCCGCCGTCGACCGGCACGATCCGCTGGACCGTCGTGCCCGTCCGCACATCAAGATCGAATTTCCCGGCGTACGCCTCCAGGTAGCGCACCAGGTCGTCCCGTCGCACCCACCGCCCGTACGCCCGGGGGATCGGCAGGCCGGGCAGCCCGGACAGCCGGCGCGTGGTGTGCAGGCGCAACCGGTCGTAGCGGCCGCGCCAGCTGGTGGCCACGCCCGGTCCCCGTTCGAGCACGACACTTTCCACGCCGCGGGTCTTGAGCTGGGCCGCCACGGCCAGACCGGCCGCGCCGGCCCCGAGGACTGTCACGTTCTGCACGCCGAGCAGCCTAGAGCGCCGCGCCCGCCGGGGAAACACGAAACTTTCTAGTATTTGGCCTCGACGGTGAAAATCTGCGCCTGCTCGGGCGTCAGCAGCGGCACCGGCAGGCCCACTTCGGCCAGGACGCGGCCGGGCAGCGTGACACTGCCGGCGGCCAGCCACGGGGGCGGGGCATCCTGCAACGTCCGCGGGGGTGAGCCCAGCACGAGCGGGCGCACGGTGTACCGCCGTACGGGATCGAGCCCGGGGAAACGGACCGGCGCCGGAACGGCCTCGCCGCCCGCGCGCAGACTGACCAACGCGTAGATGGCCGATTTCCGGTCCGAAGCGACAACACCGTGCACCGAACGGACAGGATCGTCGCCACTCGAGCGAACCGTGGTGCCGCCGTGCAACAACGCCCGCCGCTTCCTGTACTCGGCGACCCACTCGGCGATCACCGCCTGGTCGGCCGGCGTCGCGGTGGTCAGGTCCCACTCGATGCCGGCGTGGCCGAACAGCGAGGTGGCCAGGCGGAAGCTCAGATCGCCCTGGCGGCCGGTGATGTGGGCGGTGGGCGCGCCCACGTGCGAGCCGAGCAGTTCGGGCGGCATCAGAACGCTCGTCCAGCGCTGGATGTGCTGGCGTTCCAGGGCGTCGTTGGTGTCGGACGTCCAGAAACGGTCGACGAGATCGAGCACGCCGAGGTCGATGCGCGCACCGCCGGACGCGCAGCTCTCGATCTCGACGTCCGGGAACCGTTGCTTGAGCGAAGCGAGCAACCGGTAGAACGCTGTCGTCTGCCGGTGCGCCGAGCCCTCTTGGAGCACGTCGCGGTTGTGGTCCCACTTGATGAAGGCGATCGGATACTCGGTGAGCAGCGCCGCGATTCTGTCGCTGATGTGGTCGAACGCGGCCGGCACCGACAGGTCGAGCACCAACTGGTGCCGCCAGGTTGCCGCGTCCGGGCCGCCCAGGATCCAGTCGGGGTGCTCGCGGGCCAGCACCGAGTCGGGCGACACCATCTCGGGTTCGAGCCACAGCCCGAACTCCATGTCGCGCGAATGGACAGCTTCGATCAGTGGCGACAGTCCGTCCGGCCACCGGACCGGGTCGACCGTCCAGTCGCCGAGTGCGCGTTTGTCGTCGGTCCGGCCCAGGAACCAGCCGTCATCGAGCACGAAACGCTCCACTCCGGCCGCCGCGGCGGCGTCGACGAGCGGCATCAGACGCTCGAGTGACTGATCGAAGTAGACGGCTTCCCACGTGTTGAGCACCACCGGGCGTGGCTTGAGCGGCGCCCGGCGCGAACGGATCCATTCGTGCAATCGCGCGGACAACCCGTCGATGCCGTCGCCGGACCAGACCGCGACCGTCCAGGGCGTCTCGTACGACTCGCCGGGCGCGAGCCGCACCTCGCCCGGCGCGAGCAACTCCCCCGCGCCCAGCACCGTCGGCCCGAGCGTCGAGCGTTCCGCCCACAACTGCTTGTCGCCGCTCCAGGCCAGGTGCGTGGCCCACACTTCGCCCTCGTCGAACGTGAAGCCGGGCGTGCCGAGCATCATCAGGAACGGGTCGTCGTGACCGGGGCGGCCGTGGCGCGTCTCGCGGCTCCAGATCCCGGTGCGCAGCGGGTGGCGTTGCGCTTTCCGTTCGTACGCCCACAGCCCGGCGAAATCCACCAACTCGCACGCCCGCGTGGGCACGGGCAGCACCACGTTGAGCGAATTGACGTCGTACGACTGCTCGTTCGTGTTCGTCAGCCGGTGCCGCAGCCGCAGAACGCCCTGCGCGCTCAGCTCGATCTCGATCGCGACCTCGAGGCCGTCCGCGGCCAGCGAGACGAGCACGGAGCCCGGCGAAGGCCGATCGACCGACCGCGTACGGAAATGGCGGGCCGCGAAGGCGGGCCGGCCGCTCCAGCCGTCAGCCGCTGTGGGCAGCAGGGACAGCCGCGGCGCGGAGTCGAGCGAACTGGGCGGGACAGCCGGAACGGCGGACGAGACGAGCGCAGCCAGGTCGTCGTCGGCGAGGTCGCCGAGCGCGGCCCCCCAGTGCACGACCGAAGGCGGCTGCGGGCCGCGGGCGTCCAGCACGAAGCTGGTGCCCGCGGCCTGCAGGTGGATCAACAACGTGGGTTACTCCTTGACCGGGATGGCCTGGGACTTGAGGGTCTCGATGGTCGACTTCTGGGTCGCCGTGAGGGCGTCGTTGAGCGTGCCGGTGCCGGACACCGCGGCCTTGAAGCCGTCCGAGGCGTTGGCGTAGGTCGAGGTCATCGTCGGTCCCCAGGTGAAGTCGGGCGTGACCTTGCCCGACGCGTCGGCGAAGACCTCGTAGATCTTCTGGTCACCATAGAACTCGACCGGGTTGGCCAGGTACGAATACTTGGTTCCGGCCGTGGTGGCCGGGTAGAGCTGGGCTTCCTTGTTGAGCAGGGCGAGCGCTTCCTCACTGGTGTTCAGCCACAGGGCGAACTGCGCGGCCTCGTACGGGTGCTTGCTGTTCTTGAAGACCGCGGTGGCCGAGCCGCCCCAGTTGCCGGCGATGTCCTCGCCCGCGCTCCACTGCGGCATCGGGGCCACGCGCCACTTGCCGGCCGTCTTCGGAGCGCCGCTCATGATCGAGTTGGCCCCCCACACGGCGGACACCCAGGTCCAGGCCGAGCTGGAGTTGTAGGCGTTGTCCCACTCGGTGGTCCACGGCGGGACGGTCGAGACGAGCTTCTTGCTGATCAGGTTCTGCCAGTAGTCGGCGACCTTCTTGGTCTTGTCGTCGGTCAGGTTGACCGTCCACTGCTGGCCGTCGTTGGCGAACCAGCGGCCGCCGGCCTGCCAGGTGAAGCCCGCGAACTGGTTGATGTCGCTCTGCGAGAAGTTGGTGATGTAGCCGCCGGCCGCCTTGACCTTCTCGGCCGCCGCCGCGTACTCGTCCCAGGTCTTCGGAATGGCGATGTTGTTCTTCTCGAACAGGTCGGCCCGGTAGAACAGCGCCATCGGGCCCGAGTCCTGCGGGACGCCCCAGGCCGACTTGTCGTCGCCGAAGCTGACCTGGTTCCAGGTCCACGGGATGAACTGGTCCTTGGCCTTGGCCACGATGTCGCAGCTGGCGACGTCGAACAGGCCGTCCTGCACCCGGAAGCTGGGCAGCGCGTCGTACTCGATGTGGCCCAGGTCGGGGGTGTTGTTGGCCTTGAGCTGGTTGAAGAAGTTCTGGTAGGTGCCGCCGTTGCCGTTCGGGCCGGTCTGCACCTTGACCTGGATGTTGGGGTTCTTGTCGTTCCAGACCTTGACCACGTTCTCGATCCCGGGGATCCAGGTCGTGTACGAGATCGTGACCGGGCCGGAACTCGGCGCGCAGGAGGCGGCCGACGTGCCGCCACCCGATGCGTCGTCGTCGCTGCCGCCGGAGCCGCAGGCTGTCAGGGCGAGCGCTGAGACCAGCAGAGCACTGGCCGCGCGGAATGCAGTGCGCATAGCGATTTCCTTAGATTTCCTTGGAGGGAGGGTGCTACTTGACGGCGCCGGCACCGAGGCCGTTGCGCCAGAACCGTTGGAGGAAGAGGAACGCGACCACGAGGGGCGTGATCGAGAGCAGGGCGCCGATGATGACCAGGCCACGCAGCTCGGGGATCTGGTTGACCTGGGTGTTCCAGGAGTAGAGCCCGAGCGTGACCGGGAACAGCCGCTCGTCGCCGAGCATGATCAGCGGGAGCAGGAAGTTGTTCCACACGGCGACGAAGTGGAACAGGAAGATCGTGATGAGGGCCGGCGTCATCAGCCGGGTCGAGACCTTGAAGAACGTACGGATCTCGCCCGACCCGTCGATGCGGGCCGCCTCGAGCAATTCGTCCGGGACGCTGGCACTCGCATAGATCCGGGCCAGGTAGACGCCGAACGGGTTGACCAGGCTGGGCAGGAACACCGACCAGAACGTGTTGGTCGCGTCGACCTTGCTGAAGATCAGGAACAGCGGCAGCGCGAGCGCGGTGGCCGGCACGAGCACCCCGCTCAGCACCACGTTGAAGATCAGCTCACGGCCCCGGAACCGGTACTTGGCCAGCGCGTAACCGCACATCGCGGCGAGCACGGTGCCGAGCAGGGCCGCCCCGCCGGTGTAGAGGATGCTGTTGAGCATCCAGCGCAGGAACACGCCGTCGCGGTAGGCGAACAGGTCGCCGATGTTGGCGAACAGGTCGAAATCGGCGAACCACAACGGGTTGGTGCTGGTGAACTGGTCGGAGCTCTTGCTGGCGCCGACGAACAGCCACCAGATCGGCGTCAGGAAATAGACCGTGCAGACGGCCATGATGAGCATGGCGGCGGTCCGGGAAAGCAGGCTCTCCTGCACCTTGTTCCTGACGGGCGCGTCGACGCTCACTGGACTCCCTTCCGCTGCGTGAACTTGAGGAAGGCGAAGGAGAGGATGAAGGTCGCCAGGGCCAGCACCACCGAGAACGCGGCGGCCAGGTTGAAGTTCGGGACCGACGACGTCGCGTACACCGTCAGGTTGGGGGTGTAGGTGCTGGAGACGGCCGAGCTGAAGCTGCGGAAGACCTGCGGTTCGGCCAGCAGCTGCAGGGTGCCGATGATCGAGAACACGGTGGTCAGCACGATGGCCGGCATGACCAGCGGAATCTTGATCGACCAGGCGATCCGGATCGGGCCGGCCCCGTCGATGCGCGCCGCCTCGTACACCTCGGCCGGGACGGCCAGCAGCGCGGAATAGATGATCAGCATGTTGTAGCCGACGTAGACCCAGGTCACGACGTTGGCGATGGCCCACAGCACGAAGTCGGCCGACAGGAAGTCGACGGCGCTGGTGATCGGCTTGAGCGGCGACAGGTTGGGCGAGTACAGGAAGCCCCACATGATCGCGGCGATGACACCCGGAATCGCGTACGGCACGAAGAAGGCCAGCCGGAAGAAGCGGCGACCTTTGACGAGGCCCGAGTCGAGCAGCAGGGCCAGCACCAGGGCCAGGCCCAGCATGACCGGCACCTGGACGACGCCGAACAGCAGCACCCGGCCGATCGACGCCCAGAACGGGCCGTCCTCGAAGACCCGCTGGTACTGCACGAGACCGCCGAAGACCTCGCGGGCCGGACCGAACGTGCCGGTGCGCTCGACCGTGTAGAGGGACTGCACGATCGCGTACCCGATGGGCACCAGATAGAAGAGAACGAAGAGCAGCCCGAAGGGGACGACGAAGAAGGGCACTGCCCGGCCGTACCGGACCGCCCGGCCGCCCTTATGTGGTGTCTCGGTGCCCTCGGGCACGTCGACGGTGGTCATTGTCTGTGTCATGGTCACGCCTCCTCCCGTACGACCCGGACCGCGCCACCGGGCACGGTGACCGAACCGGTGACCGGCTGGCCGGTCACCAGCTCGTGGCCGGTGATCGGGTGTTCGATGTCCTTGCTCCCGTGGTTGACCACGAAGACGAACGGCCCTCGGCGCACGACCTCCGCGTCCGGATGGACGACCTCGGCGCGCGAACGAACGCCGCCGAAGCCGCCGTGAGTGACTTGCGCACCGAGGTGAGCGAGTTGCGCGCCGTCATGAGCGAGTTGCGCGCCGTCATGAGCGAGTTGCGCGCCCGAGTGGGCGAACTGCGCGCGCGGTTGAGCGGTGTCGGCGGCCGCTTGAGCGTTGTGGGCGTTCATCGCGCTCGCGAGAACGTCGCGCAGGGTGGGGGTGCCGAGGGCGGTGGAGATGTACCAGGCCTCGCCGGCGCCGAAAGTGTTGCGGGTGACGGCGGGGCGGCCGTCGGCGTACGCCAAAGCGGTTCTGGCCGTGGTCAGGCGTAGGCGCTCGGCCCAGAGGCCGGCGTGACTGCCGTCGGCCAACGGCACCGACGTGCCGGGTAGCAGCGGGGCGAACTCCTCGCTGACCACGCCGAGCAACTCCCGGAAGGCGCCCGGGTAGCCGCCGAGGCGTACCCGGTCGTCGGGGTCGACGATGCCGCTGTAGAACGTGATGACCGCGTGGCCACCCGCCTCGACGAAGTCGGTGACCACGGCCGCCTCCTGGTCCGAGACCATGTGCAGGCAGGGCACGACAACAGTGCGGTAGCGGTTGAGGTCGCGGCCGGGGGCGACGATGTCGACAGTGACGCCGAGTTCGCGCAGCGCCTGGTAGGCGGCGTGCACCTGGTCGAGATAGCGGAGATCCTGGGAGGGCCGGGCCTCGGTGTCGGTCGCCCACCACGATTCCCAGCTGAAGATGAGCGCGGTGTCCGCCTCGACCTTCGTACCGCCGACTTCGCTCAGTTTCTCGAGTGTTTCCGACAACTCGAGCACTTCGCGCCAGACCGCGGTGTCCGTTCCCGCGTGCGGGACGATCGCCGAGTGGAACTTCTCGGCGCCTTGGGCCGAGGCCCGCCACTGGAAGAAACAGATCGCGTCGGCGCCCCGGGCCACGTGGGTCAGCGCGTTGCGCAGCAGCTGACCGGGCTCCTTGGCCAGGTTGTAGGGCTGCCAGTTGACGGCGCCGGTCGCGGTCTCCATCAGGATCCACGGACGGCCACCGGCCAGGCCGCGGGTGAGGTCGGCCGCGAACGACAGCTCGGCCACCGGGTCGGCCAGGCGGTGGTCGAGGTAGTGGTCGTTGGCGATGACGTCCATGTCGGCGGCCCACGACCAGTAGTTCTGGTTGCGGATGTGGGCGGTCACCATGAAGTTGGTGGTGATCGGGTTGGTCGAGTGGCGCCGGATGACCTCGGCCTCGGCGCGGTAGTAGTCGAGCAGCTCGTCCGACGAGAAGCGCTGGAAGTCGACCAGCTGGGCCGGGTTGCGCACCGACAACGCGGCCCGCGGGGGCTGGACCTCGTCGAAGCTCGCGTAGCGCTGGCTCCAGAAGGCGGTGCCCCAGGCCTTGTTGAGTGCCTCGACCGTGCCGTACCGCCGTTCCAGCCACCGCTGGAAGGCCTGGGCGCTGGCGTCGCAGTAGCAGAGGGCGTTGTGGCAGCCGAGCTCGTTCGACACGTGCCAGAGGTCGAGCGCCGGGTTGTTGCCGTAGCGACGGGCGACCTGCTCGACGAGCCGCAGGGCGTGCTCGCGGAACACCGGCGAGCTGGGGCACCAGGCCTGGCGGCCGCCCGGGAAGCGGGTGGTGCCGTCGGCGGTCACCGGCAGCACCGCGGGGTGGCGACGGGTCAGCCAGGGCGGGGCGCTCGCGGTGCCGGTGCCCAGGTTGAGCTTGATGCCGGCCGCGTGCAGAAGCCCGACGATCTCGTCCAGCGCGGCGAAGTCGTACTCGCCGGCCCGGGGCTCGATCTGCGACCACCCGAACACGTTGACGGCAACGAGGCTGACGCCGGCCTCGCGCATGAGGCCCATGTCCTCACGCCAGACATCAGGCGACCACTGCTCGTAGTTGTAGTCGCAGCCCAGCCGTAGCATCCTCGAACCCCTCTGTGTGTGCACGTGCACACATTTCGCCATGAGCAACCGCCGATGACGTTTGTGTGAACGGGCACACACTAGGGCGGCCGAACTCCGGGGGTCAATAGCGAACTTCCAGGGATTGCCGCCCGTTGCTGACTTGCCGCTCGTGGACATCGCCCGGATGCGCGAGGACGTGGCCTTCGTAGAGTTGGCGCTGGCCGAGCTTCCCGATACCGTGCTGGACCTCACCGACCCCGGCCTCTGGGACAGGTTGCGGGCCGAGCCGCCCCGGATCGACCGGGCCGGCGTGCGGGCCGAGGCCACGGCCGCGCTCGAAGCGCTCCTGGACGCGTACGAAAAAGGACCTGAGCCCGTACGGCAGCAGGTGCGCGACATCTTCCGGCAGCACCCCCGACGTGCCAGCGCGCTCGCGACCTGGGCATCGACGTCGAGCCAAGCCGCAAACCTCCGCCCGCCACGGGACCACCATCCGACCGCCCCCACCGATCCGGGCCAGCACCCCACCACCCACGCCCGAGTCCGGCCAGCACCTGAGCACCCAGCCCCGAACTGGGCCGGCACCGACCTCCCACGCCCGAACCGGGCCGGCCCTCAACCAGCCACGCGCGATCAAGGCTTGGTTCGGACCGACTACGCGGGCCGAAACCTGAGTAGCGGCCGGCAGCTGATCATGCTTCGGTGTGTGGCGCGGCACTGAGCCCATCAGCGGCACCAGCACCGCCATGGGCCGTACAGTGTTGGCCGTGACCGGGCCCAGGAAAGCGCGCCGCGCCACCGTGCATGACGTGGCCGCGGCAGCCGGCGTTTCCCGCGGAACGGTCAACCGCGTCCTCAACGGCGGCTACGTCTCGGCCGACGCCCGCACGGCCATCGAAGCGGCCATCGCCAAGGTCGGCTACGTCCCCAACCGGGCCGCCAGCATGCTGGCCCGGCAACGCTCACAGGCCGTCGGCTTCCTGGCCCTGGAACCGCATTCGCTGCTGCTGGAAGACCCCAACATCGGGGCCATCATGCTGGGCGCCAATTCGGCGCTGTCCCTGGCCGACCACCAGATGGTCAGCCTGGTCATCGACTCCGACCGGGACATGCAACGGGTCGGCCGCTACCTGAGCGGCGGCTTCGTCGACGGCGCGATCATCGTCTCGGCCCGCTCGCACGACCCGATCATCCGGCTGATCGCCGAGATAGGGCTACCGACGACGTTCGTGGGCCACCCGCCCGACCTGGCCCGAGACATGCCGTACGTGGGCATCGACAACGCCGGCTCGGCCCTGGCCATCACCCGGCGCCTGATGGAAACCGGCCGCCGGCGGATCGGCATGATCGCCGCCGCGCTCGACCGCGACTCCGGCGCCGACCGCCTCACCGGCTTCAAACAGGCGCTCGGCGAACGTTTCGACCCGGCCCTGGTGGCCGACGTACCGCTCTACGACTACACGTACGGCGTGAAGGGCATGCGCGCCCTGCTGGACCGCGAGCCCGCCATCGACGGGGTGTTCGCGGCCTCAGACGCGGTGGCGGCCGGCGCACTCGAGGCGCTGCGCGAGGCCGGCCGGCGGGTCCCCGAGGACGTGGGCCTGGTCGGCTTCGACGACAGCTCCTGGGCGCTACGCACCCAGCCACCCCTGTCCACCGTGCACCAGCCGGCCCGCGAGGTCGGCCGGAACGCCGCCGAACTGGTCCTACGCCAGATCGCAGGCGCCGAACCGGTCGACCTCAACATGGTGCTCGACTCCCCCGTCGTCTGGCGCCACTCCGCCTGACGCCCCACCGGGGTCGTTCCCCTGGCAGACTCCGGGCTGTGCGCTTGATCGACGCTGCCGGGTTCGGAGTGGACCTGCGAGTAACCGGGTATCAGTTCCCGTACGCCCTTCGTCATCCGAGCTCACCTGACGCCTCAGGGTATTGAGCGGGCCGCGGCCGAGTGGGAACACGAGATCGCCGCATACCCCTGATCGGTGTTCCACCCGTACGAAGCCCGAGCATCGCTTCGACGCCGCTGAGCGGCGGCGGCGATCACACGCCACGCCTCGCCGGGTCAGCGCCGTCCAGCCCCCGCAGAGGGCCGGTCAGGGCAATTCAACGACCTGAGCCGCGTACGAGAGTCCGGCGCCGAAGCCCACGAGCAGTGCGGGACCCGTCGTGCCGGCCAGGGCTGCCATCGCCTGGGGGATGGAGGCCGCGCCGGTGTTGCCGTTGGTGACGATGTCGGTGGCCACCGTGACGTGCGGGCCGAGCCCCAGGGCCTTGGCGGCGACCGAGGTGATGCGCAGGTTGGCCTGGTGAGGGATGAAGGCCGCAAGGTCGCCGGCGGAGATGCCCGCGGCGTCCAAGGCGCGCCTGGCCACGTCAGGAACGACGGAGGTCGCCCAGCGGAAGACCTCAGGACCGGCCATGCGCAGGATGCCCGCTTCGTCGTATCGCAGCAGTTCACTTCCGGAGCCGTCGGCACCCCAAATCACCGGACCGATGCCGCACTCCTGCGCCGGACCGACGACGACCGCGCCCGCGCCGTCACCGAAAAGGAAAGCGGTGCCGCGGTCGCGCTCGTCGATGATGTCAGTCATGCGCTCGGCGCCGACCAGGACCACATAGCCGGCCGCGCCGCTGCGAACGAGCGCGTCAGCGGTCGCAAGTGCGTACGGGAATCCGGCGCACGCCGCCCCTAGATCCATAGCGGCGGCCGAGCTTGAACCCAGCAGGTCGGCCACCAGGGGTGCCACGGTGGTCGCGCGGCCGCGATGGGACATCGTCGCTACCAGCACGGCCGAGACGTCGTGCGGATCGACACCGGCGCCCGCGAGCGCCTTGGAGGCGGCCGCCGTGGCCATCATGACCAAGTCCTCATCGGGCGCGGCGCGCCGCCGCGACTCGATGCCGCAGCGGCGGCGGATCCACTCATCGCTGGAGTCGATCAGAGGGGCAATCGTCTCGTTGCCCACCTCGGTCCGCGGACGGTACGAGGCGACGCTCAGGATGCGCGACCCGGGGTGACCGGCGCGGCGCTGCAGAGGATGGGTCATGGCCAGCAATCCAAGCATGCCCGACTGGGCGCCCTCTGAACTCTTAGTTCCTCGCCGGTAACCAAGCTCCCAACCGAGCACAGGAGCGAGCCAGCCCCGGCCGAGGCCCGCCGGTCCCAGACGAATTCCGCCGTGACCACGCTCGTCGCCGGCGGTGGGGACGCCACCAGCCACATGCCCGCGATCAGCGCACAGAACCCGCACCCCGGCCCGAACGCGCACGCCAAGGCGGCACAGAGCGTACCGGGCGCACCAGAGACCTACCGACAGGCCAGGCCCAAGCCCACGCCCGTAACGAACCCGCGACCCGAACCGAGCGCACGGCCCGGACGAACCGGCCGGCATTCACCCGCCGCAATCCCGGCCGCCCGCCAACACCGAACCACCACGCCGGACCAACAACACCAACCAGGCGACGCGCGCACACCGACCGGGCCCACTCGCCGCCCCGCCCCCACTCCCGCCAGGCGGTCACCGACATCCTCCGCAACCCGCCACCGGCGGCGAACACGCCACGCCAACGGCCGGCGCACCACGCGCGGCCCGCCGAGCACCCATCACCCGGGTCGAGAAAAGGGGCCGTGGAAACACCGGCAATGCTCGATGGGTGAAATAACCTCAGACGGCCGGACGATCCTTCTCCCGGCGAAAAGAAGGGCCGGAACTATCGCTTGCGGTGTGACCACGCAGGGGCTTCGGGACAGGTCATTCCGGCTCTTCGAAGTTAAGCGGGGTTGAGGTGTCCGCGGTGGCGGCGGGTGGTTGCGGTGCGAGTGCGGATCAGTCAGGCGCGCTAAGCACGGCGGCGACGCCGTCCACGAACCACTGCTCGAACCGTTCAACCGGCCACCCGCGCTCGCGGACCAGCCAGTCGTAGTTGCGGATGTCCTGTGCGAGCCATAGCACGTCGGCGGCCCGCTCCTGACTCACCAGGACCTCGCCGGTGGCCGCGAGATCGGCGGCGAACATCGCCATGCCGCGGTGCCGGTCCTCGAGGTTCTTGCGCCAGATTGCCGCGGCGTCGGCGTCGGCGGTCGCCGCACCAGCCAGGGCCAGCATGACGTGCACCTGTCGCGCATGGGTCTCGGCCAGGTGCCGGGCATACCGCGCGAGCTTCGCCCGCAGGCCGGTCAGCGCCCGGATGTCGGCGACGAACGAACGCTGCGCCATCTCCACCCGCTCGTCGTCGCCGACCAAGGTGACATCGACGAGATCGGAGAGCAGCTGGCGTTTGTTGCCGAACACCGCGTACACGGTTTGCACGGCGACGCCGGCCTCGACGGCGACGGCAGTCAGTGGCGTCGCAGCGTAGCCCGGGTCCACGAACAGTTTGGCGGCGGCGTCGAGGATCGCCCGCCGGGTCTGCCGAGCCTGTTCCTGACGCCGGGGCGAGACGTAACGCCGGTTGACAGTCACGCGGGCAGCGTAGTCCACTATTCGATAGAGCTTCACTCTATCGACTCGACATCAGGGGGACAGTTGTGCCGTACGGCGTCGTGCAAGACATGCCCGGAGTCAGCGAGCAGGAGTACCGGCAGGTGGAGAAGCACCTCGGTCCGGACCGGCCGCCGGGCCTGCTGGCTCACGTGGCCGGCCCGTCTGACGAGGGCTGGCGGATCATCAACATCTGGGCCGACGAGGCCGCGTTCCGCAGGTTCCAGTCCGAACGCCTGGTTCGTGCCGCCGGGCTGGCCGCTCAGGAGGAGGGCTTCGATCCGGCGAAGGCTGCCGCGTTCCGATCGGCGAGCGTCGACGGCGTCGAGATGCCGTTCTGATGGCTGACACTGACACGCTGCGCGCCCGCAATGCCGACTTCTGGGACCGGACGGCGCCGGGGTGGGTCCATCAGGCCGACCGGCACGACCAGTTCGGCCGGCCGCTGGGCGCCGTGGCCCTCGACTGGCTGCGACCCCAACCCGGTGAGCGGGTTCTGGACGTGGGCTGCGGGTGTGGCGGCACAACCGCCGAGATCGCGCGGGCTGTCACACCGCTGGGCAGCGCGATCGGTCTCGACCTGGCCGAGGCCATGGTGACGACGGCCCGGGACCGGTTCACCGCGCCGGACGGCGCGGGACCGCGGTTCGTCGCCGGTGACATCGAGACGCTCGACGCCGTGCCCGGGGCGCCGTTCGACGCCGTCTACTCCCGGATGACGTTGATGTTGCTCGCCGATCCCGTCGCCGGCCTGACCACAGTCCGGCAGGCGATGCGGCCCGGCGCCCGGCTGGCCGCAACGGTGTTTCGCGACGGCCGCGTGAACCCGTGGCTGCCGGCGGCGCTGCTCGGAGCGGCGGCACACCTGGGACCGTTGCCGCCGCTGCCAATCGGCGAAGAGCCCGGCCCCTTCGCCTTCGCCGATCCGGCCCGGGTGACCCGGCTGCTCACCGCCGCCGGCTTCACCGACATCGGCATCCAACCGTACGACGTCACGCTCGACGCCCCGGACGACCCGGAAGTGGTCACCGAATGGCTCATCGAGATCGGCCCCGCCGGCGCGGCCTACCGGGACGCCGAACCCACTACCCGGAGCAAGGCCCGGGCCGGGGTGGCCCGCCTGCTCGAACGGTTCCGCACGGCCGGCACCGACTACCGGCTGCCGACCGGACTGTGGTTGATCAATGCTCGCTCAGACAGGACCAGCACACCATGACCTCTCAACGTCGCCTCGCAGCGTTCCTCACACTGATCATCAGCACCGCCGTGCTGCCCGGCTGCACTTCAGCCGGCACCGACCCGCCGTCCACCGATGCGCCCACGCCGGGCGGCGGCGGAGTAACCCGGGCGAGCGGCGAGCCGCCCGCCGCGGCGGGCGGCTCCTATTCGGCGACGGACGTCTGCACCTACCTGAAGGGCGAGATCCCGGCACTGAAGCAGATCGGCAGCCCGGTCGGGCGGCACGCCAACCTGGCCGGCAAGCTGGCCACCTTCTTCGAGTCACACGGTAAGCCGGAAAGCGGCGCCGCACTGGACGCCGCAACCAAGGCGGAATGCCCAGCCGTGCGTACCGAGGTGCTCAGCCTGATCGAAGTGGACAGCTTCGGCTCGTTCTAGGGCGTATCTGGCGGATCACGTGGGAGCGAGGCGAGGTCCAGGTCGTGGCTGGCGTCGGCCGCAGGGCGGTCCAATACCGGTGTTTTATTGGGCCGTTCTGCGGACGCCGTCAGGCGCGGGCTGGGCCACGCCGCAGCCCCGCGTGATCCGCCAGATACGCCCTAGCCTGGACGGGGCGCAGGCGCATCCCGCACCGGCCAAGATCGGCGCTCCGATCCTGGCCGCGTGGAACGCGAAGGAGGACCTGCTCGATCTGCTCGCGATCGCCCGCACCCGCGAACTCGTCCATCGGCTGTTACGCCGCTTCCATACCCGCTGCGCTGGTTCTGACCTGCACCTCAGCCCCGCTCAAATTCGAAGAGCCGTCATTCCGGCAACGCCGAACGCACTCACATCGGCCAGATCAGCACGCCGGATGCGCGCCGTTGCCAGGGTCGGTCATCGCTTTAGCTCGCGGCTTGAATCGGACGGATCCGCCGGTTTCGCCACCGGTGCTCAGGGGCCCTCGATTGTCAAGGGGCCGCCCTCGACGCCGTAGAACCAGTGGTGGCCGGCGTTCGGTGCGGGCGGTAGGTCGTTGTGGATCAGGTGGTTCATCGCTTCGGCCAGGTCGGCGATCACTGCGCCGTCGATGTGCTCTTCGAACCGTAGGGCGAACGGCTCGTTGCCGGTCACGTATCTGGTCTCGGCCTCGGTTCGGGTCATGATGCCGCGTTTCCGCAGGCGACGGCCGGCCTCGGCAATGATCCGATGGACGAGGTCCCGCTGCGGTGGCGACCACCGGTCGTCGTCCAGGGCGAAGGCCCACGATGCGCCGACCTGAGCATTGGCGCGTAATCCTTCGAGCACGACCTCCGCCCCCTCGGGCTGGGACATCCCGCCGGCCACGTCGATGGCTTCCAGCAGCAGGATGCCGAAGCTGACGTCGTAGGCCCAGATGAACTGATCTCCGAAATCGACCGACACAGTCTTGCTCATGCGTCGGATCATGCCCTTCGGTTCACCGCCGTTTGAACCCGAGGTCGCCGGCGGTGGGTTCAGTACAGCCAGCGGCCGAGTACGGCCGGCCAGAACCGTGTTTCATGGCTGCCGTCGCCGATTGCTGCGGGATCGACGGATCTGATCTGTTCGAGCAGGTCATCGATTTCCGCCAGGGCCTGCTCCTCGGCCTCGCCGTCCTCGTCCCACCGAACGAGACACCGTGCACAAGCTCTTCGAACATCGGTACGCCGCTTGATATCAGCGCTGCCTTCTGAGCCTGCGGGAGGCGCCACCCTGCCGGCTCCCGCTCGGTGACGCGCAGGACTCGTCCGGCCCGGCCCAGGATTCGAAATTCTGAAATGAAGGAGGGAGGGGATTCATTCGGTTCGGCGTTTGGCGAAGTCCCAAACGTCACCGTCGTCCTCGTCCAGCAGTTCGCGTAGTTCCTCGGACTGGCCTCGTTCGACCAGGAGCCACACCTTGAGGGGCACCGAGATGCTGCCCAGCTCGGTCGAGCTGCCCATCGCGGCCCGCCACAGCAGGTCGCGGTCGAGCCACAGCAGCAGGTCGGGCAGGCGCTCCCTGATTCGTGCGGCTACGGGCGCGGCGTCAGCCTCGGAGGTGACCGTCCACAGGCCGGCGCCGTCGTCGGGGGTTACCGGCTGTAGCCAGTTCACATGCGAGAGGTCCGGCCTCTGCGAGGGCGGGTAGCCGTACGTGTGTTTCTGCCAAGCCCAGAACGGCGCCAGCAGGAAGCCCACATGCACCGCGAAGCGGGTCTCGCCGTCGGGGGCCGGCAGGGGGTGGAAGTCGACCATCAGAGTGTCGCCGGCGGTGTTGGTGCGGCGGAAGACGTACCGGTCGCGGTCGAAGCCGTCGTCGGCCAGGAGACGGCCGAAGGCTCGTGCCGTGGCCGACAGTGCCGGGCCCGGCCTCGGCGTCGCCGCCTTGCGGCGTAGCGTCCAGCGTTTGCCCAGCAGCAGGTAGGCCGCGTAGACGACGGCGGCGACGGCGGCCGCCAAGCCGGGCCACCCGTTGTGGATGACCAGGGGTGGGGCCGCCGCCACCAGGGCCAGCGCCAGGGCCATGCGGTGCGCGCTCAGCCGGCGGGGACCTCGGGACACCGACCGACTCTATCCGCGCGCCGGGTCAGGCCGGCACGGCGGGCAGCCTGGACTGGGCGGCCGCGACCGCCTCGCCGGACAGCGCGTGGTCGGCCATCTCGCCCGACAGGAATTTCCCGTACGCGGGAAGGTCGAGATGACCGTGGCCGCAGAGCGCGGTGAGAATCACCTTGGACTCGCCGGTCTCCTTGCAGCGCAACGCCTCCTCGATGCAGGCGGCCAGCGCGTGGGTCGGCTCGGGGGCGGGGATGATGCCCTCGGAGCGGGCGAACGCGACGCCCGCCTCGAAGCACTCGCGCTGCGTCTTGGCCACCGCCTCCATCAGCCCGAGCTCGTACACGTGGGAAATGAGCGGGGCCATGCCGTGGTAGCGCAGACCCCCGGCGTGGATCGGGTCGGGGATGAAGTCGTGACCGAGCGTGTGCATCTTCATCAGCGGGGTCATCCCGGCCGTGTCGCCGAAGTCGTACGCGTACACGCCCTTGGTCAGCGACGGGCAGGACGCCGGCTCGACCGCGCGGATCACCGGGTTCATCCGGCCGGCCATCTTCTCGCGCAGGAACGGGAACGCCAGCCCGGCGAAGTTGGAGCCGCCGCCGGTGCAGCCGACGATCACGTCGGGCGTGGCGCCGACCTTGGCCAGTTGCAGCAGCGCCTCTTCGCCGATGACCGTCTGGTGGAGCAGCACGTGATTAAGCACGCTGCCGAGGGCGTAGTTGGTGTCGGGGTGCTGGGCCGCGACCTCGACCGCCTCGCTGATCGCGATGCCGAGTGACCCGGGCGAGTCGGGGTCGTCGGCCAGCATCTTGCGCCCGGCCTCGGTCAGCTCGGACGGGGACGGGTGGATGGTCCCGCCGAACGTCTCGATCATCAATTTGCGGTACGGCTTCTGGTCGTACGACGCCCGGACCTGCCAGATCTCGCACTCGAGGCCGAATTGGGCGGCCGCGAACGCGAGCGCCGTGCCCCACTGCCCGGCGCCCGTCTCGGTGGTGAGCCGCCGGATGCCGGCCGAGGCGTTGTAGTAGGCCTGCGGCACCGCCGTGTTGGGCTTGTGCGAACCGGCCGGCGACACCCCCTCGTACTTGTAATAGATCTTGGCGGGGGTTCCGAGCGCCTTCTCGAGGCGGTGGGCGCGGAACAGCGGCGACGGCCGCCACAGGCGGTAGACCTCGAGCACCTCGGGCGGGATGGTCACGTAGCGTTCGGTCGTGACCTCCTGCTCGATCAGGGCCATCGGGAACAGCGGGGCCAGGTCGTCCGGCCCGACCGGCTCGTGGGTGCCCGGGTGCAGCACCGGGGGCGGCGGGCTGGGCAGGTCGGGCACGATGTTGTACCAGCTGGTCGGCATCTCCGATTCGGACAGCAGGATCTTCGTGGCGTCATCGCTCATGCCCCGATCATGCCTGTTCGCGACCCCGTCAACGGCCGTTTACATCCGTTCGGGGGCCGGTACGCTGGTCGGGTGACCAGCCCTGCCCCCACGCGCCGCCGGGACGCCGCCCGCACGCGCCGGCTGCTGCTCGAGGCGGCCCGCCAGCGGTTCGCCGACGACGGCTACGCGGCCACCACCGTCCGGGACATCGCCGACGACGCCGGGGTGAACGTCGCGCTGATCAGCCGGTACTTCCAGTCCAAGGAGGGCCTGTTCGAGGCCTGCTTGAACAGCGCCGTCGACGACATGCGGCGCGCGGCCGGCTCGGCCACCCTGGCCGAGGTGCCCGCGCGCATCGCCGAGCAGGCGGCCGGCATCGACTCCGACGGCGTCCCGCGCCAGCTGATCCTGCTGCTGCGCTCGTCGGGCGACGCCCGGGCCGACGAGATCCGGGTCGGCATCCTGCACTCGTACGCCCAGAACCTGGCCGCCCTGGCCGGCTGGACCGAGGGCGACGACGAGCTGCTGCTCCGGGCCCAGATCACCATCGCTGCCTCGCTGGGCATCGCCATGCTGCGGTCCAGGACCCGGCTCGAACCGCTCGCCTCGGCCACGGAGGAGCAGCTGATCGGGCCGATCTCCGACCTGGTCGAGGCGGTGCTGGGCCGTCATGCGTGACCTGATCCGGCCCCTCGTCGTCGCGCCGATGGCGGGCGGTCCGTCCACACCGGCCCTGGTCACCGCGGCCATCGCGGCCGGGGCGACCGGCTTCCTGGCCGCCGGTTACAAGACTCCGCAGGCGGTCGAGGCCGAACTGAAGGCGGTCGAGGGCGCGTACGGGTTGAACATCTTCGTGCCGAGCCCGGTGCCGGTCGACGTGCCGGCCCTGGAGCGCTACCGCCGGCTGCTGCGCCCCGAGGCCGCGCGTTACGGCGTCGAGCTGCCGGCGCTGCGCCTCGACGACGACGACCACTTCACAGCCAAGATCGAATTAGCCATTGCGTACGGAGTTCCGCTCGTCAGCTTCACGTTCGGTGTGCCCGACCGGGCCGTGGTGACCGCGCTGCAGCAGGCCGGCTCGCGCGTGCTGATCACCGTGACGTCGGCCGCCGAGGCCGCCCGCGCGCTCGCCGCCGGCCCGGACGCGCTGATCGCCCAGGGTGGGTCGGCCGGCGGCCACTCGGCCACGACCAGCCCGGACGGATTCACCGGCGACACGACCACGCTGGACGTCCTGGCCGCGGTGAGGTCGGAGGTTCCGGTGATCGCGGCCGGCGGCGTCTCCGAGGCCGCCACCGTCGAGCGGCTGCTGGGCGCGGGCGCGCTGGCCGTGCAGTGCGGCACGGCGTTCCTGCTGGCCGACGAGGCCGGCACCCGCCCCGCGCAACGCGACTTCATGCTGGCCGGTCGCGGCGCCGAGACCGTGATCACGCGGGCCTTCACCGGGCATCCGGCGCGGGCGCTGCGCAACCGTTTCACCGACACGTACTCCGAGGTCGCGCCGATCGGCTACCCGGCCGTGCATCATCTGACGGCCCCGATCCGGGCCGCCGCCGCTCAGGCCGCGGACGCCGACACCATCAACCTGTGGGCGGGCACCGGCTTCCGCTCGGCCCGCAGCGGCACGACGGCCGCGCTGGTGGCCAGGCTCATGCCCGGCTCCCAGTCGTAGAGGGCGGCCCAGCCCAGCAGGTCGATCATCCGGCGCACCTCGGCCGACGGGTCCCGCAGCCACAGCCGCCGCCCGGCGTCCCGCACCCGCCGGGTCGCCTGGGCCAGCGCCCGCACCCCGCCTATGTCGATGAAGGTGACCGCCGACAGATCCATGACGACGTCGACGGCACACCCGGCCAGCAACTCCAGCGCCAGGTCGAAGAGCGGCATGGTGGCCAGGTCGACCTCGCCCGCCACCCGGGCCCCGGCCGGCGACGCGATCGCGGTGATCTCCAGCGGCCAGCCCGGCGCGGTGGTCGTTCCGATGTTCGTGAGCATTCTGCGTCTCCCCCTCGCAACAACTCTTGACATGACGACCGTCCTCGCTCACCGCCTGTGACACATCGCGCGGATGTGTGACCCGCCGACCAGCGCATGACGCCATCGATGCCCGAGCGCACCCACGGAACACGTGTGACCAGGCAAATCAGAGCACGTGGCGGATGGCTTCCCCACCGGCGTCACCAGCGTCACAGCGGTGGGAACGGCGGGGCGGCCGCCCGCTGACCGCATCCATCGATCCGGCTACCGTGGCCGGTCATGAGTACGGACAACTGGTTGGCCGATACCCGAACCTCCTACGACACGGTCGCCGGCAACTATGCCGACCTGGTCCGCAACGCGCTCTCCGAACTTCCTTACCTACGCGCCGCCTTGTCGCTGTTCGCCGACGGCGTGATCGCTGCGGGCGACGGGCCGGTGGCGGACATCGGATGCGGGCCTGGACACATCACCGCGCATCTGCACGAACTCGGTCTCGATGCCTTCGGCGTCGACCTGTCACCAGGGATGATCACCGTTGCCCGGCGCGACCACCCGCACCTGCGGTTCCAGGTGGGCTCCATGACAGACTTGAGCGTCCCGGCCGCCTCACTGGCCGGTCTCCTCGCCTGGCAGTCGTTGATCCACCTACCCGACGAGGACGTGCCCACCGTCCTCGGAGACTTCCATCGATCCTTGCGCCCGGGCGGACTGTTGCAGCTGCTCTTCCACACCGGCGACGGGTCGCGACTGAAGACCGAAGGCTACGGCGGCCACCCGATGAAGGTTCACGTTCATCGCCGGCCGCCGGACAGGGTGGCCACCTGGCTGCGTCACGCCGGGTTCGAGGTCGAGGCGCAACTCCTGCTCAACAACCCGGAGGGCGAGGTTTCCCAAGCTTTTCTCTTCGCACGGCGCCCGCGGCGGGCCTGACCGTCAGAACGCGTACAGCTGGTACTGGCCCACCTCGTGGAAGCCCATACGTTCGTAGACCGGCACGGCCATGGGGGTCGAGGTCAGGGCGGCCATCGGGATGCCGCGGACGGCCGCGCGGCGCAGGACGGCCTGGGTCAGGGCGGCGCCGATGCCGTGGCGGCGCTGGTCGGGGGCGGTGCCGACGAAATACAGGGTGACCAGGCCGTCGGTGAACCAGGCCTCGGTCGTGCCCGCGATGCGGCCGTCCGGCAGGCGGGCGGCCAGGCGCAGCACGCCGTGGCCGAAGGCCTTCTCGCGTTCGGCCGCGCGGGGCACCGCCTCGGCCGGGATGCCCGAGACCTTCGCGTACGCGGTGACGAACTCGTCGATGTCGCGGGTCTCGTCGATGACCACGCCGGACGGGTCGGGGACCACCGAGGCGGCCGCGACCTCGGCCACCATGACGGGCAGGCGGGCCGTCGGCTGCGCGCCCAGTCGCTCGAGCGCCCCGGCGGTGCCGGGGTCGCTGTCGGCGCCGACCCACCACACCCGGGGGACGCCGGCCAGAACGTCACAGGCTTGCGCGTACGCCTCGTCGGGCTCTTGCCCGGCCACGCGCAGCACGCCGTTGAGCGGCGCGTGGGGCAACCCGCTGCGATAGACGTCCCCGGTCGCCGGGCCGTCGTTCCAGCCGCGCAGGTACGACCGGTGGGCGGCCAGGACGGTCTCGATCATGCCCGGATGGTCATGCGCGAGACGAGGTCGCCGTCGGTGCTGAACGTGAAGTGGCTCGGACCGTTGAAGCCGTTGCCGCCGACCGCGGCCGTCACCACTGTCTCGTCGCCGGCCCGGGTCACCTCTTCGACCGCGAGGCTCACCTGTTTCCCGATGAACTCGCGGTCACTCCAGCCGCGGATGGCCTCGGCGCCGCGGAACTCGCGGCCCCAGTCGTCGACAACGCCGTCGGCCGTGAAGCCGGCCAGGAACGCGTCGGTGTCGTTGGCGTTGGCCGCGTCGAGCAGCCGTTTCGCAGGTGCGTCGAGCTCTGCTGTCACGTCCGTCAGACTGCCACGCACCGGCGGGCCGTGCGGGCTGTGTTACACGTGAGCCTGCCCATACCGGGGCCGTGGGACGGGTGTGAACTCCTACGGTTGACGAGTGACTCTGGTTGATACCGCCGACACCGCCGCCCGCGCCTACTTGGGCGCCCTCAAGCTTCTCGCCGGCTCGCAGCGCAACGGCTACTTCCGCCAGACCCCCGGGGGCACCGCCGAGATCGTCACCGGCGCCCCCTTCCCCTCGCTGAACGGCATCGTCGCCGTCGGCCTCGACCCGTCGGCCGACGAGATCGCCGAGCTGGCCGCCTCGCCGCGGCTGAACGAGGTGGCCTGGACCATCCACGTGCGCGGCGACGACGTCGACCCGCGGATCGTCGGGGTCGCGGGCCGGCACGGCCTCACCGGCAGCATGCCGTTGCCCTTCCTGGTCCGCCCGCTGACCGAGGCCGACGCGGCCGACGTGCCCACCGCGCGCCGCATCACCGGCGCCGACAGCATCGCCTATCAGCGCACCATGGCGGCCGGGTTCGAGGCGCCGGAGCCGCTGTTCACGATCTTCGCCGAGACCGCCGTGGTCGAGCTGCCGGGCGCGAGCGGCTACCTGGTCGAGGTGGACGGGGTGCCGGTGGCGACGTCGTTCGGCGTGCTGGTGGGCGATCAGGTCGGCGTGTTCAACATCGCCGTGCCGCCCGCGTTCCGCCGCAAGGGCTACGGCCGGGTCGCGACGGCGGCCGTGCTCAAGGACGCCTACGCGGCCGGGGCGCGCACCGCGTTCCTGCACGCCACGCCGGACGGGCTCCCGCTCTACCGCGCGATGGGCTTCGAGCTCGCCGAGAACTGGACCGTCTTCGCGGCCGGCGCCTGAGACCCAACTAGCGTACGACGGTCAGGCGCGGCCGGTCGGCCGGCTCGGCGCCGCGACGGGTGACCAGGCGGCGGACGACCCGGGCCACCAGCACCGTGAGCACCAGCGCGGTGGCGTCCCGCACGACCACGTACCCGGCCTCGCCGAACCCGAGGTCGGTGTTGACGACCTTGAGCAGCGCCGCCGCCGACAACCCGGCGATCGCGGCCACCCCGGCCAGGCGGGCCAGCGCGGGCCCGGTGCGGCGGAACCGGTCGCCGTGGCCGAGCCAGTAGCCGGGCAGCCGGCGGTCGAACAGCCACGCGAACAGCAGCGCCGGCACGACCTGGGGCACGGCCTGGACGAACGAGTGCAGCAGACCGCCGTCGGAGCCGGGGGCGAGCACGGCGACCACGCTGAGCGCGATGACGTCGAGGTTGCGCCGCCCGTAGCGGCCCTGGGCCACCAGCCACAGCGCGCCGGCGACGGCGGCCGGCCAGAGCAGGCGTACGCCCGAAGCGGACCCGGCCGTGGCCAGCCCGGCCACCGTGGCGGCCAGGTAGAGCGCGGCGAAGGCGGCCGTTCTCAGGACATAGCGGAACACGCTCACACTGCACCTCGGCGGGGTGGGTGCCGACAGGGGGGACTTCCTAGTTCGGCACCGCCACCACCGGGTTGAGGCTAATCCCGTACGCCGGACCCGCTGTTGACCTTCTCGCGCCGGGCCACCGAGGGCTTGGCGCGGGCGGCGGTCTCGCACTCCTCGCCGACGATGGTGAGGAAGCGGCGTTCCTTGCGCGTGCCCTTGGACGACCAGGCGCTCGACACCCGGCGCCACCAGCTGCGCGCCTCGGGGTTGGCGAACAGGTCCTCGAGGTTGAAGCGCAGGGCCTTCTCGTCGAGCTTGCCGATGTGCCACAGGGTGTTCCAGTGAGCCATCCAGAGGCTCATCCCGATCGCGGTCTTCCGCTCGTCCGAGGGCGGGCGGTCGGTCGCGTTGTAGTCCAGCTCGGGGTGGTCGAGCATCAGCTTGATCAGCTCGAAGTGGCGCTCGCGGACGTCGACCATCTGCGCGGTGCGGGCCTGCTGCTGCTGCACGGCGAGGGCAATAACGACGGCGAGGAGCGCGGCAATCGACA
Organism: Paractinoplanes aksuensis; assembly: GCF_024137025.1. Classification (GTDB taxonomy): domain Bacteria; phylum Actinomycetota; class Actinomycetes; order Mycobacteriales; family Micromonosporaceae; genus Actinoplanes; species Actinoplanes aksuensis. The sequence continues at coordinate 417,973 of NZ_JAMYJR010000003.1, read as the reverse complement.
CGACGGTGGGTAGATCGGTCATCATCACTCTCTGTTCCTTGTGCGCGGCTCCGGGCGCGGTCAGGGGGCCGCCGGCCGGTGCGCGCTGACGATCAGGGGGGCGCGGTTTCCCATAGCTCTTGGGTGTTCGAAGCTTTCGACATCGAAGTCTGACACCGCGGTCACGTCAGCAGTTGCGATGTATTCCGTACTGGACAGACGCGTGATCCGGTCGCTCGGTCGGAGTATTGTCAGGGCGGCCGCCGTGTGCTTGCGCAGGTCACGATGCTTAGGCCTTCGTGCGTAGGACGAAAGGGCTATGCCCGTTTCGATGCCCGGTGCGGCGACACACATACCTTCTGTCACCGTGACCGCCGAAAACGGCGAACACGAAGAATGGCTGGTTCCCCAACGATCCGGACATTCACCCCGCTATGGCTACGGCCACGCCCAGCCCGAGCATGGTCATCCCGGTCGCCGTGCGCACGATTTTCCGCGCCACGGGGCGGGTCACCCGGGCCCGGCCCCGGTCGACCATCCAGACGTACACCATGAACCACGAACCCGAGACGGCCGCCCAGACGACACCGAGAGCGATCGACGACAGCAGCACCGGACCGTCGGCCGTGACGAACTGCGGTATCAGCGACACGGCGACCACGCCCGCCTTCGGGTTGCCGAGGCTGGTGAACAGGCCGGCCAGGAAACTCCCTCGCCGCCGGACCTCGACGGGCCGGCCCGGGACGAACAGCGTCAGCAACCCCAGGACGATCAGCACCGCCGCCCCGGCCAGCCGCAGAATTTGGTACGCGCCGGGGTTGGCCAGCAGCACGGCCGAGAGCCCGGTCGCGGCGGCCACGGCCCAGACCAGGATGCCGGTGGACGAGCCGGCCACGGCGGCCAGCCCGGCCCGGCGCCCGTACGTCAGGGTCTGGCGGGTGATCGAGGCGTTGTTGGCGCCGGGCAGCACGGCGAGCAGCGCGACCGTGACGACAAAAGCAGCGAGATGTGTCGGCATGACGTGAGCTTGCGGTTTCCCGGCGTACGAAAGAAGTTGATGCTCTTAGCTCCAGAGTTAATATTTTTTGATGGTCGATCCCGGGCAGTTGCGGCTGCTGGCCCTGATCCGCGCGCACGGCTCGCTGGCCGGCGCCGCCCACGAGCTGCGCGTCACCCCGGCCGCCGTCTCCGGGCAGGTCGCGCGGGCCGAGTCCGACTGGGGCACGGCCCTGGTCGTGCGCGGGCCCCGCGGCGCCCGGCTCACCGGCGCGGGCGCGATCCTGGCCGACGCGGGCGACGCCGTGGTGGCCCTGGGCGAGCGGGCCGAGCAGCAGTTCCGGGCGGCGATCGGCTCGCTGTCCCGGCGGCTGCGGATCGGCACGTTCCAGGCCGCGGCCGAGCACCTGCTGCCCCCGGCCCTGACCGCGCTGCGCCACCAGCGCCCCGACGCCGAGCTGACCATCATCGAGATCCCGTCCCACCGCGGCCTGCCGATGGTGGCCGAGGGCGAGCTGGACGTGGCCGTGATCGCCACCTACGGCGAGCCGCCGGCCGGGCCGGCCGGGGTGCGGCGGCAGCCGCTGCTCACCGACCCGATGGTGCTGTGCCTGCCCGACGACCACCGGCTCGCCCGCCGGCGGCGGCTGCGGCTGGCCGATCTGGCCGACGAGCCGTGGATCGTGATCGTCGCCGGTCACGCGGCCCGGCGGCAGCTCGACGAGGCGGCCGGGTTCACCCCGCGGGTGCAGTTCGAGACGGAGAACTACAACGTGGCCCAGGCCCTGGTCGGCACCGGTATCGGGGTCACCCTCCTGTCCCGCCTGACCGTGCGGCCGACGCCGGGCGCCGTCCACCGTGAACTCGACGCACCCCGGCTGAGCCGCGAGATCGCCGCCGTCACCGCGGGCTCGGATCCGCTGGCCGCGCACTTCGTCGCGCTGCTGGGCCAGGTCGGCGCCGATCTGTCGGAGGCGTGGGCCGATTGTCCTTTTGTGGACGACGTAACAAGGACGTAACGAGGGGTTGACCGGACGCAACAAGAACAGCCATGTTTGCGTTCACCACCTCCCAGGCCGAGGTTTCGTGGGGCCTCCGGAGCAAAGGACAGCTGTATGACTTCCCGCGGCGGCGAGAGTTCCCCGGTCATCGGCGTGGTCGCCCAGAACACGACCCTGTACGGCCCGGCCAGCATGGTCAGGGCCATCGGCGACGCCGGGCTGGACGCCGACCTGCCGGTGACCGTCGGCCACGTCTGCGGCTACGACTCGGTCGCCGCCACCCGTCGTCTCGTGGTCCGGCTGACCAGCCAGGGCGTGGCCGGGCTGATCGTCGTGGCCCCGGTCGACGCGGCCGCCGCCGTGCTCGACGCCGTGCCGGCCGGCATGCCGGTGGTGACAGTGGACGGCCCGCCCCGCTGCCCCACCGCCAACGTCTCGGTCGACCAGCACGCGGGCGGGTTGCTGGCCACCCGGCACCTGCTGGCCAACGGCCACCGCACGGTGTGGCACGTGGCCGGCCCCGAGCAGTGGCACGGCAGCCGCGCCCGCGAGGCCGGCTGGCGGGCCGCGCTGGCCGAGGCCGGAGTGCCCGCTCCCCCGACGGTCCGGGCCGAGTGGTCGGCCGCCTCCGGCTACCGCTGCGGCCGCCTGCTGGCCGAGAACCCGGCGTGCACGGCCGTGTTCGCGGCCAACGACGACATCGCGCTGGGCATCATGCGGGCCATGACCGAACGCGGCCGCCGTATCCCCGAGGACGTCAGCGTGGTCGGCTTCGACGACGTGCCCGAGGCCGGCTACATCAACCCGGCCCTGACCACCGTCCGGCAAGAGTTCGCCGACGTCGGCCGCGAGGCGCTGCGCCTGCTGCTGGGCCAGCTCGGCGCACCCGCCCGCGATGCCGAGTCGGTCCAGCTCGAGCCGGTGCTGATGACGAGGGGCACGGTCAGCGCGGTGGCCTGAGGCTCCGGGCCGGCAGATGGTCGGGCCAGGACACGGCGTACGCCGGATCGGCCCCGGCCCCGATGCGGGCGTACCGCAGCAGCTCGGGGACGATGCCCGCGTTGCCCATGGCCCAGCCCGCCTCGGGCGCGAGCTCGCTGGGCGTCACCCGGTGTTCGAAGTTCAACCAGCGCGCCCCGGCGGCGTCGACCGTGGCCCGGCGGCCCAGGTCCTCGACCAGCACGTTAGCGAAGTCGAGCGGTTCCCCCAGCTCGACGTGCCGGTCGAGGGCCAGTGCCAAGACGCCCGCGGTCCCGCAGCAGCGGCCGTTGTTGTCCCAGAAACCCGGGCGCAGCCGTTGCGGCAGGCCGCTGTGGGTGACGGTGTGCCAGCACTGGTCGGCCCGCGCGGCCCAGACGCCGTCGCCGGTGAGCGCTCCGAGCAGGCGGAACACCTGGGCGTCACCGGCCGGGCCGTTGCACCAGCCGTAGCTGTAACGCTCGATCAGCTCGGGCCGGTGCGGCGGATCGGAATGCGGCACGAGGAACCCTGTCGGCCCGGCCTCGTTGCGGGCGACCACGTCGGCCGCGCCGGCGAGGGCCAACTCGACCAGATCGTCGCGGCCCGCGGCGGCGCCCACCGTGGCCAGCGCACAGACGATGCCCAACGTGCCGTGCGCGATGTGGTGCGACCGCGGCGGGCTCGGCCGGACCGACCAGTTGACCCCGCCGGCCGTCACGTCAGCCGTCCGCAGATAGGGCTCGACGGCTAGGACAGCCAGGTCGAGGTCGCCGGCGTGCAGTGCGCCGAGGGCGATGCCGGCGTTGCCGAACAACAACTCGGTCATCTCGCCCCAGCCCCGGCCGTCGAAACGCGCACGGACGATGCCGAGCGCGCGGTCGGCGGCGCGGTTGGCATGTTCGTCACCTAGCAATCGGTGCACCGCGCGCAGCACGACGGCCGTACCGGTCAGTCCGAAGTAGAGCGAGGAGCCGTCGTCGCCGGTCAGGGCAATCGCACCGCGCCGGGCAGCCTCGCCGTACCGGTCGTCCTGGAAGTGGCGGTGACCCTCCAGCAGCGCCAGGACGATCCCGGCCCGGCCGCTGTACAACGTGAGGTCATCGCCGGCGGTGCCGGAAATCCAGTCCAAGGCTCCCCGCGCCAAGTCCTCCATCGGCCCATCAGATCAGACGCGGCGGGTGTGAGATTCGGCGGCGCCGGGAACGTGCCGGTCATGCACTGGACCGATCGGTTGGGCGGCCCGCCGGGCCGCTACGCGGTGACTGCGGCGGCGCTGACCGCAGTGTGGTTTCTCTTCCGGCTCTGGCTCGATCACGGCGACCCGGTGCTGTCGATCCTGGGCCTCAGCGGCCTCTACGGCGCCTTGTGGGGCTTGGGTCCGTGGCTGATCGACAAGGTGAACCGGCGCGGCCACCGCGACCTCGACCGCGCCGACCGCCGCCGGGGCGTCGTGGTCGGGCTCGGGGTCGGCCTGCCGCTGTTCGGTGCGCTTCTGGCGATGTGCCTGGCCACCGGGCGCTGGGTGTACGCGACCGGCTACGTCCTGGCCATAGCCGGCATCGTCATCGCCGCCTGGCTGTCGTACCGCAAGGAGCGGACGGAAGCTACCGTCTGATCATGGACATCAATGGTCTGCAGGCGCGGGCGGTCGAGATCGCCGAGTCCTACGATCGTCACCACGTGGCCGCCGGGCGCGAGCCGTGGAGCACCGGCGACCTGACGCTGGGCTTCGTCGGGGATGTCGGGGATCTGGCCAAGCTGGTCGCGGCCGTGGACGGGCGGCGCGAGATCCCGGACGCGCGGGCCCGGCTGGGTCATGAGCTGGCCGACTGCCTGTGGTCCGTGCTGGTGCTGGCCGACCGTTACGGCGTGGACCTCACGACCGAGTTCGCGCGGATGACCGATGCGATCGAGCAGGACCTCAACCCGGGCTGAGCGGTGACACTCAGCCCGGGAGCGAGGTTCAGAAGCCGCGGGCCAGGCGGTAGTAGGCCTGGTTCCAGCGGACCTCCTTGGTGAACTGGCGGATCGACGTGTTCTCGTCGATGACCAGCAGTTCGGTCGAGAGCATCTCGGCCAGGTCGGTCAGTTCCTCGGTGCCGACCGCCGACGACAGCACCGTGTGGTGCGGGCCGCCCGCGGTCAGCCAGGCCTCGGTCGACGTGGCGAAGTCGGGCGCCGGCTTCCAGACCGCGCGCGCCACCGGCAGCTGCGGCAGCGGCGCCGAGGGGGCCACCACCTCGATCTCGTTGGCTACGAGGCGGAACCGCTCGCCCATGTCGGTCAGGCCGACCACGACCGCTGGGCCGGGGGCGGCGTCGAAGACCATGCGTACGGGGTCCTCGCGGCCGCCGATCCCCAACGGGTGGATCTCGAGGCGGGGCTTGGCGGCGGCGATCGACGGGCAGACCTCGAGCATGTGCGCGCCCAGGATGCGCTCGTTGCCGGGGGTCAGGTCGTACGTGTAGTCCTCCATGAAGGACGTGCCGCCGGGGGTCATCGCCTTCAGCGTGTGCAGCAGCACCGACGTCTTCCAGTCGCCCTCACCGCCGAAGCCGTACCCGTCGCCCATCAGGCGTTGCACGGCCAGGCCGGGCAGCTGGCGCAGGCCGCCCAGGTCCTCGAAGTTCGTGGTGAAGGCGTGGAAGCCGCCGGCCTCGAGGAACACCCGCAGGCCGAGCTCGATGCGGGCCGCGTAGCGCAGCGAGTCGTGCCGTTCGCCGCCGTCGCGCAGCTCGGGGGCGATGTCGTACAGGTCGGCGTACTCCCCCACCAGCTTGTCGATCTCGGTGTCGAGCACCTGGTCGACGACGTGGACGAGGTCGTTCACGCCGTACGTGTTGACCGAGACCCCGAAGCGCAGCTGGGCCTCGACCTTGTCGCCCTCGGTCACCGCCACGTCGCGCATGTTGTCGCCGAAGCGCGCGAGCTTGAGCGACCGCATCGCCGCGTAACCGCGGGCGGCGCGCACCCAGGTGGCGATCCGCTCGACCACGCGCGGGTTGGTGACGTGTCCGGCCACCGTCTTGCGGGCGACGCCGAGCCGGGCCTCGATGTAGCCGAACTCGCGGTCGCCGTGGGCGGCCTGGTTCAGGTTCATGAAGTCCATGTCGATGGACGCCCACGGCAGCTCGACGTTGGCCTGCGTGTGCAAGTGCAGCAGCGGGGTGCGCAACGCGTCGAGGCCGGAGATCCACATCTTGGCCGGGGAGAACGTGTGCATCCAGGTGATCACGCCGATGACCTCGGGCGAGGAATTGGCTGCGTTGATCACGGAGAGGATGTCGGTGGAGCTGGTGAGCACCGGCTTCCAGACGATCTTCACGTCCAGCACGGAGGCCAGAATGTCCGAAATTTCGCGAGATTGCGCGGCGACCTGATCAAGGGTCTCGGGGCCGTAGAGTCCCTGGCTCCCGGTCAGGAACCAGACCTCGTGCTCACTCATTGCTTTCCTCCATCTGGTGCTGGCCGTAGACGTTCTGGTACCGGTCGAAGAGCCGGTCCACGGCGGGTGCGGGCAACCGGTCGATCGGACCGAGCTGACGAGCCAGGTGCATGGTGCGGGCGACGTCCTCGCACATCACGGCGGCCTTCACGGCCGCCTTGGCCGAGGCGCCGATCGTGAACGGGCCGTGCTGGCGCATCAGGACAGCCGGCGAGCGTGAGCCCCGCAACGTCTCGACGATCCCGCGGCCGATGTCGTCGCTGCCGATCAGCGCGAACGGCCCGATCGGGATGTCACCGCCGAACTCGTCGGCCATCGCCGTCAACGAACACGGGATCGGCTCGCCCAGGGCAGCCCAGGCGGTGGCGTACGGGCTGTGGGTGTGCACGACGCCGTTGACTTCGGGCATGTGCCGATAGACGTACGCGTGCGAGGCCGTGTCGCTGGACGGGCTGTGCTCGCCCTCGACCAGGTTGCCGTCGAGGTCGCAGATCACCATCGAGTCCGGCGTGAGCGAGTCGTACTCGACGCCCGACGGCTTGATCACCAGCAGGTCCTCGCCGGGCACCCGGGCCGAGACGTTGCCGGCCGTCCAGGTGACCAATCCCCACCGCGTCAGATGAGCGTGCAGGTCGCAAACTTCCGCTCGAATCTGAGCGATCGCCTGAGAAACGCGCATGACCGTCACGCCCCCTCCTCCTGAACGACCGATTCGCTCACCGCGGCGCCGGCGCCGTCCGAGCGGAAGGCCGCGTCGCGGATCGCGCGCAACCGGTGCAGCACCTTGTTCTCGCCGCGGCCGAAGTAGTCGTGCAGCAACGCGTACTCGGCGTAGAGCCGGTCGTAGACGGCCGCGTCGGCCGGATTCGGCTGCCACACGTCTTTCTCGACCCGGCCCATGGCGTCGGCCGCCGTCGCGACGTCGGGGTAGGCGCCCGCCGCCACCGCCGCGTGGATGGCCGAGCCCAGGGCCGGCGCCTGCTCCGACGAGGCCACGCTGATCGGCCGCCGCAGCACGTCGGCGTAGATCTGCATGACCAGCGGGTTGCGCTTGAGTCCCCCGGCCGCCACGAACTCGGTCACCGGCACGCCGGCCCCCTCGAACGTTTCAACGATGGTGCGGGTGCCGAAGGCTGTCGCCTCGATCAAGGCCTTGTAGATCTCGTACGGCCGGGTGGCCAGCGTCAGCCCGGCGATCACGCCCGACAGGTGATGGTCGACCAGCACCGACCGGTTGCCGCTCTGCCAGTCGAGCGCCACGAGCCCGTGCCCGCCCACCGGCTGCTCGGCCGCCTGCCGCGACAGCAGGTCGTGCACGCTGACGCCGGCTTCGCGGGCCTCGTCGTGCACATAGGGCGGCACGCCGTGGTCGACGAACCAGCCGAAGATGTCGCCGACGCCGCTCTGGCCGGCCTCGTAGCCGTACAGCCCGGCCATGATTCCGCCGTCGACGACCCCGCAGATGCCCGGGACGATCTCACGCGAGGACGAGTTCATGACGTGGCAGGTCGACGTGCCCATCACCAACAGCATCTGGCCGGCACCGACCGCGCGCGCGGCCGGCGCCGTGACGTGCGCGTCGACGTTGCCCACGGCGACTGCGATCCCCTCGGGCAGCCCGGTCCAGCCGGCGGCCTCGGAGGTCAGCCCACCCGCGCGGTCGCCCAGGGCCGAGATCGGGTGGGCCAGCCGGGTGTCGGCGAAGTCGGCGAACCCGGGGTTGAGCTCGGCCAGATAGTCCTTGGCGGGGTACGTACCGTCCTGGTAAATGCCTTTGTAACCGGCCGTGCAGGCGTTGCGCGTCTCGCGCCCGCAGAGCTGCCAGATGATCCAGTCGGCGGCCTCGATCCAGCGCTCGGTGCGCGCGTAGACCTCGGGGTCCTCCTCGAGCACCTGCAGGGCCTTGGCGAACTGCCACTCCGACGAGATCTTGCCGCCGTAGCGGTCGATCCAGGGCTCGCCCCGGCGATGAGCCAGTTCGTTGATGCGATCCGCCTGCGGCTGCGCCGCATGGTGCTTCCAGAGCTTCGTGTACGCGTGCGGCCGCCCCGCGAACTCCTCCAAGAAGGACAGCGGGGTGCCGTCGGCCAGCGTGGGCAGCACGGTGCACGCCGTGAAATCGGTGGCGATGCCGATGACCTCGGCCGGGTCGATGCCCGCGGCCGCCACAGCTTGCGGCACAGCCGTCTTCAACACGTCCACGTAGTCGGCCGGGTCCTGCAACGCCCAGTCGGGGCGCAGCCGCTCCCCCGTCGCGGGCAGGGTCCGTTCGATCACGCCGTGCGCGTACTCGTGCACGGCCGCGCCGACTTCCTCACCGTCACTGACCCGGACGACGACGGCGCGGCCGGACAGCGTGCCGAAGTCGACCCCAATGGTGTAGCCGGACATGTTCACTTGGCCTTTCTGGTGACGAGCCGCTGGAGGACGATGAAGGCGAAGAGCAGGACGCCGACGACGATCCGGGTCCACCACGAGTTCAGGTCACCCTGGAACGTGATGATCGTCTGGATCAGGCCGAGCACCATCACGCCGAGCACGGTGCCCAGCACGTAACCCGAGCCGCCGGTCAGCAGCACGCCCCCGATGACCACGGCGGCGATCGCGTCGAGCTCGAGCCCCTGGCCGTGCAGGCTGTAGCCCGACGAGGTGTAGAAGCTGTAGAGCACACCGCCCAGGGAGGCGCAGAAACCGCTCAGCGTGTAGACGGCGATGCGCGTACGCCCGACCGGCAGACCCATGAGCAGGGCCGAGTCGGCGTTGCCGCCGATCGCGTACACGTTGCGCCCGAACCTGGTCCAGGCCAGCACGATCGCCGCGATCAGCACGACGATCGCCGCGATGACGACGTTGAGCGAGATGAACACCCCGTCGTCGAACCGGAACCGCTTCTGGGCCATCTGGGTCCAGAAGTCGTTCGTGATCGGGATCGAGTTGCGGTCGATGAGCAGGGCCAGGCCGCGGGCCAGGAACATGCCGGCCAGCGTGGCGATGAACGGCTCCACCTTGAAGAAGTGGATGACCGCGCCCATGCCGAGGCCCATGACGGTGCCGATCAGCAACACCAGCGGCAGTACGACCCCCGCGGGCCACCCGGCGGCCAGCAGTGTGGCCGCCACGGTGGTGGTCAGGGCGATCACCGCGCCCACGGACAGGTCGATGCCCCCGGTGAGGATCACGAACGTCATGCCGACGGCCACGACCAGCAGGAACGCATTGTCGACGAAGATGTTCAGGAAGACCTGGGTGTCGCCGAAGCTCTCGTAGTTGTAGACGCCGATCGAGTACATGACGACCAGCAGGGCCAGGGTGGCCAGCACCGGGATGTGCTTGGTGTTGGGCCGGTAGACCCGCCGGCCCCCTCTTTTTTGCGCCTGCGGGCCGGTGGCCGGTGGGGTGCTCACGTCGATCACGCCGGGACCTCCGCCCGCTTGGTGCCGAATCGGCCGAAGACCTTGGCCCGGAACGTGGCCGACTGGGCCAGGCAGAGGATGATCACGACGACCGCCTTGAACAGCAGCGTCGTCTCGACCGGCACGCCCACGCTGACCGCGGTGATGTCGAGGGTGGTGATGATGACCGCGCCGAGCACGCTGCCCGCGATCGAGAACCGGCCGCCGGTCAGCGCGGTGCCGCCCAGCACCACGGCCAGGATCGCGTTGAGCTCGATCAGGTTGCCCGCGGCGTTGCTGTCGGCACTGGACACGTCGGAGCTGTAGATGAGGCCCGCGACACCGGCGAAGGCGGCCGCGAACACGTACACCATGATCGTGATCCGCCGGGACCGGATGCCGGCCAGCCGGCTCGCCGTGGGACTGCCACCGACCGATTCCAGGAGCAAGCCCAAGGCCGTACGCCGGGTGAGCGCGACAGTCAGGCCGACCGCCGCCGCGGCGATGAGGAACGACACCGGCACGGCCAGGAAGTAGCCCGCGCCGATGACCCGGTAGGGCGCCGAGTGCACGTTGAGGATCTGCCCGTCGGTGATCAGCTGGGCCACGCCGCGCCCGGCCACCATGAGGATCAGCGTCGCGATGATCGGCTGGATGCCCAGCACGGCGACCAGGAACCCGTTCCACAGCCCGAAGACCAGGCACAGCGCGATCGCCGCGCCGACCACCAGCAGCACCGGGCCGACCGCGTCGGGGTTGCTCAGGTCGCCGATGAGCAGACAGGCCAGGGCGCCCGAGATGGCCATGACCGAGCCCACCGACAGGTCGATGCCGCCGGTCGCGATGACCAGCGTCATGCCCAGCGCGACCAGCACGAGCGGGGCGCTGCGGCGCAGGATGTCGATGAGCGAGCCGTACAGGTGCCCGTCCTGCAGCGTGATCGTGAAGAAGTTGTTCGAGAAGACGAGGTTGCTGGCCAGCAGCACCACCAGGACGGCGGCGGGCCAGAACAGCCGGTGTCTGAGCATCGAGGTCATGTGGTGGCTCCGCTGGCGATCGTCTGCATGATGCGGTCGGCGTCGACGTCCGCGCCGTTCTCGAGCTCCTCGACGAGCCGCCGGTCGCGCAGCACCTCGATCTTGTGGCTGAGCCGGAGGACCTCCTCGAGCTCGGCGCTGACGAACAGGACGGCCATGCCGCCGTCGGCCAGCTGGGCCACCAGGCGCTGGATCTCGGCCTTGGCCCCGACGTCGATGCCGCGGGTGGGCTCGTCGATGATCAGCAGACGGGGCTCGGTGATCAGCCAGCGGGCCAGCAGCACCTTCTGCTGGTTGCCGCCGGACAGGTCGCGGACCAGCCGTTCCGGGTCGGCCGGGCGGATCTGCAACGCCTTGATGTACTGCTCGACCAGCTCGTCCTGCTTGCGGCGCGGGATGGGCCGGGTCCAGCCGCGAGCGGCCTGCATGGCCAGGATCATGTTCTCCCGTACGGTCAGCTCGCCGATGATGCCCTCGGTGCGCCGGTTCTCGGACGAGAAGGCGATGCCCTCGGCCATCGCGTCGCGCGGCGCCTTGACCGTGTGCGGCTTGCCGTCGATCAGCAGTTCGCCGCGGTCGGGCCGGTCGGCCCCGAAGAGCAACCGGGCCAATTCCGTACGACCGGAGCCGAGCAGACCGGCCAGGCCGACCACCTCGCCGGCGTGAATGGTGAGGCTGAACGGCGCGATGGCGCCGTCCCGGCCGAGCTCGCGGGCTTCGACAATCGGAGTACCGCGTTCGACAGCTGTCGTGTCCTTCGCGTGCTCCTCGATCTGCTCGAGCGCCTCGAGCTCCTTGCCGATCATCTTGCTGACGAGTTGCATCTGGGGCAGCTCGTCGGTGCGGTACTCGCCGATCAGCCGGCCGTTGCGCAGCACGGTCATCCGGTCGGCGATCTCGTAGACCTGGTCGAGGAAGTGGCTGACGAACAGGATGGCCACGCCGTCGGCCTTGAGCCGCCGCATGATCGTGAACAGCTGCTCGACCTCGGAGGCGTCCAGGCTGGACGTGGGCTCGTCGAGGATGAGCACCTTGGTCGTGCCGACGTCGGTGGCCCGGGCGATCGCCACCATCTGCTGGATCGCCAGCGAGTAGCTGTCGAGCTGGGCGGTGACGTCGATGTCGAGGTCGAGCCGGGCCAGGCTGGCCTGGGCGCGCTTGCGCGTCTCGGACCACTGGATGCGGCCGAACTTGCGGGGTTCCCGGCCGATGAAGATGTTCTCGGCCACCGACAGGTTGGGGCAGAGGTTCACCTCTTGATAGACGGTGCTGATGCCGGCCTGCTGCGCCTGCAACGGGCCGGTGAACCGCACCCTCTCCCCGGCCAGCTCGATCTCACCCCCGTCGATGTCGTACACGCCGGTCAGCACCTTGATCAGCGTCGACTTGCCGGCCCCGTTCTCGCCCATCAGCGCGTGGATCTCGCCGGGCAACAGCCGGAAGTCGACGTCGTCGAGGGCGACGACGCCGGGGAAGATCTTCTTGATGCCGGTCATCTTCAACTGCTCGGCCATAGGGGCTCCGTTCAGCGGTGGGCCGCCCCGCGCGGGCGACCCACCGGCCGGTGACTCAGTACTTGCGGGACGGGAGAGCTTCCTTGGCCTGCTCCGGGGTGAAGGTCGTCTCCTTGGTGAGAACGCGCTGCGGGATGCTCTCGCCGGCCTTGGCCTTCTTGACCAGCTCCATCAGCTGTGGGCCGAGCAGCGGGCTGCACTCCACGATGAAGTTGATCTTGCCGTCGGCCAGCGCCGTCATACCGTCCTTGACCGCGTCGACGGTGATGATCTTGATGTCGGTGCCGGGCTTCTTGCCCGCCGCCTCGATTGCCTCGATGGCGCCCAGACCCATGTCGTCGTTGTGCGCGTAAAGCACGTCGATGTCGGGCTGCGACTTGAGGAAGGTCTCCATCACGGCCTTGCCGTCGGTCCGGGTGAACTGACCGGTCTGCGAGGCGATCACCTTGAACTTGGTGTCGGCCTTGATGACGTCGGCGAAGCCCGACTTGCGGTCGTTGGCCGGCGCGGCGCCCGGCGAGCCCTGCAGCTCGACGATGTTGACCGGGTCGCTCTTGCCCTCGTACTCCTTGACCAGCCAGTCGCCGGCCTTCTTGCCCTCCTCGACGAAGTCCGAGCCGATGAAGGTCTTGTAGAGCGAGGTGTCCGGGTCGTCGATCGCGCGGTCGGTCAGGATCACCGGGATGTTGGCGTCCTTGGCCTCCTTGAGCACGGTGCCCCAGCCGCTCTCGACCACCGGCGAGAACGCGATGACGTCGACCCGCTGGGTGATGAAGTTGCGGATCGCCTTGATCTGGTTCTCCTGCTTGCCCTGGGCGTCGGAGAACTTGAGGTCGATGCCGGACGAGGCGGCCGACTCCTGGATCGACTTGGTGTTGGCCGTGCGCCAGCCGCTCTCGGCGCCGACCTGCGAGAAGCCGAGCGTGATCTTGTCGTCGCCGCCCCCGGACTTGCCGGAGCCGGTGTCGCTGCCACTGTCACCACAACCCGCGACAGCCGAGGCGAGCAGAAGCCCGCCGGCCACCGCGATGGAAAGTCTCTTGAGCACTGGATCCTCCTGATGTGAAGGCGCGCGTGTTAACGTTCACAGAGCTGAATTCCGGCGCCTCGCGGGGAAGACGGGCGACCGGCGGTTGAAGCGTGCCGTTGCGGCGAGTCGCTGTGGCGTCACCCTCAGGACTCGCGTTCCGGAAGTGTTACCGTTCTCAACACGCGAGTCAAGGCCTCGAACCCGGTTTGTTACCGACTGATTGCCGATTCGCGGAAGGCGCAGGAAGACCACGCCCGGATAGATGGACACGGCTCCCTTCAGCCGTACACTGTGCGCGCTCACATCTGGCATCGTCACCGCGGACTCGGGGGTACCACTTGGCATCCAAAAAGCCCGCAGCCGACGGCCTCCCCGCCGCCCCGGCCCGGCCCCGCCTGACCGTCATGCGCGACGTCGCCAAACTCGCCGGCGTCTCGCACCAGACCGTGTCCCGGGTCCTGAACAACCACCCCAACGTGCGCGACGAGACCCGCCAGCGCGTGCTCGACGCCATGCGCTCGCTCAACTACCGCCGCAACCTGGCCGCCCGCACCCTGGTCACGAGGCAGTCGGACACCCTGGGCATCATCGGCTTCGAGACCACGCTGTTCGGTCCCGCTTCCATGCTGTACGGAATAGAAAGCGCAGCCCGGGACGCCGGCTACATGGTGAGCATCGCGTCGGTCCGCGACCTCGATCGGCGCCAGGTGCTGGAAGCGGTGGACCGCCTGACCCAGCACTCGGTCGACGGCGTCATCGCGATCGCCCCCAAACAGTCGGTCAACCACGCCCTGGCCCAGGCCCCACCGTCACTGCAGTGCGTGGCCGTGGGCGGCGCCGGCGAATCCGACGCCGCCCCCACGGTGTCGATCGACAACGCGGCCGGCGCCCGCCTGGCCACCCAGCACCTGCTCGACCTGGGCCACGCCACCGTTCACCACGCCGCCGGCCCACCCGACTGGCCGGAATCAGCGGAACGCATCGACGGCTGGCGCAGCACCCTGTACGCCGCCGGCGCCGTGGTCCCCCCGGTCGAACACGGCTGGTGGGACGCGGAATCCGGCCACGCCCAGGGCAGCGCCCTGGCCAAGGACCCCAACGTGACCGCCATCTTCTGCGCCAACGACCGGATCGCCCTGGGCGTGCTGCGCGCCCTGCACGAGGCCGGCAAACGAGTCCCCGAAGACGTCAGCGTGGTCGGCTTCGACGACATGCCCGACTCCGGCTTCTTCGTCCCCCCACTGACCACAGTCCACCAGGACTTCGCCGAACTGGGCCGCCGAAGCCTGGCCCTCCTGCTGGAACACATGGCCGCCCCCACCGACCCACCCCCACCCCACAGGGTCTTACTGACCCCCCAGTTGGTAATCCGCACAAGCAGCGGCCCCCCACCCCACCCCTGACGCACTTCCGACCCGGCCGGACCCGCGCACACACCGGCGCCACCACAACGCAGCGATAGCGAAACGCGGACGACGCGGGATGCTTATCAGCGTCCTGCCGCCGACCATCAGCTGCTAGGCAGCGGCTCGCACAGGTGCCCCGTCCTCGCTGCGATATCGCCTCGGCGGCCGGGTGACGCCGGCAGACACGCCACCTGGCCTCGCTGCGGAGCCACTCTGATCACGGGCGAGCGGCCTCGACGGCCAAGCCATCGCACATCCGGCAAGCAACCCGACTAGCCCCGCTGCGGACTCACTCCGGTCACGGTCAGACTGAGAAGGCGGGCGGCCTCAACGGCCAGACCACCGCACATCCAGCAACCAACCCGACTAGCCGCGGGCTCACCCCGGCCACGGCCAGACGGAAAGGCGAGCGGCCTCAACGGCCAGGCCACCGCACAGCCGGCAAGCAACCCGACTAGCCCCGCTGCGGACTCACTCCGGTCACGGTCAGACGGAGAAGGCGAGCGGCCTCGGTGGCCGGGTCGGGGTGGTTCTCGGTGGCGAGGGCGATGCCGGTGACCAGAGTGAGCAGGTCGGTGATGGTCGCGCCCGGGGTCAGGGCGCCGGCTTCGGACGCGCGGAGCACCAGCGGCTCGCCGGCGGCGGTCAGGCGAGCGGTGGCGCAGTGCTCGTGAACCTCGCCGGGGTCGGCGATCCGGTCGCGGTTGAGGGCTTCGGCCAGCCCACGGATCGTGGCCGCGAACGACAGGACGGCACCCAGCCACTCCAGCAGCGCGGCGCGGGCGTCGGCGGCTTCAGCCAGGGCGTCGGCCTGGTCGGCCAGGACGTCGATACGTTGCCGGAACACAGCCTCCAGCAGGGCGTGCCGCGTCGGGAAGTGGCGACGCACGGTGCCTGACCCCAGTCCGGCGGTGCGCGCGATCTGCTCGAGCGACGCGTCAGCACCCTCGGCCGCGATCGCCTCCTCCGCCACGGCGAGCAGTCGCGCGTAGTTACGACGCGCGTCCGAACGTTGGCCGGCCATTCGTCGCCTCCCGGTTGCTAAATGGCGGGGTCCGCCATATCGTAGCCGGAAGTAAATGGCGGACCACGCCGTTTACTGCGACACCCCCAGCACGCCCCTGCCCCGTCAATCGCCACCCCCATTCCGCCCTCCACCGAAACCGTCTCCCACCTGAACCGCTCTCCCACTACCCGCCACCGCCTGCCGAGACGATCCATTTCGTCTCGCGGTTCGGCTTGCGCCCTGCCGAAACGATCCGTTCCGTCTCGCGGTCCTGCCTCCGCCCCAGCAAGACGACCCGTTCCGTCCCACGAGCCCAACACCGCCCCGGCGAAACGACCCGTTCCGTCCCACCGTCCAGCCTCCGCCCCAACAAGACGACCCGTTCCGTCTCACAAGCCCAACACCGCCCCGGCGAGACGACCCGTTCCGTCTCACAAGCCCAACACCGCCCCGGCGAGACGACCCGTTTCGTCTCGTGGGTCTGCCTCCGCTGTCGCGAGCGGGCCATCAGATCGACCAGGACTCCTCGTGCACCGGCGGCGGGTCGGTTTCCGCGCCCTTTTTCGATGCCACCATCTCGCCGCCCTCGATTCAGCGTCGTTCCGCCACTCCAACCCGGGCCACCTCCAGGCGCCCTCTTTCAACCTGACCCGCGCACCGCCACCAGCCGCCGTCAGCGCACCCCGCACTCAACCGCGGCGCGTCCACGCGCTGCCGTCGAATCGTCGCTGTCCGTTTAAGGGCACGCGCGACGCAGAACCGAAAGCCACCGCCGTCCGCATGAGGGCACACGCGACGCAGAACCGAAAGCCACCGCCGTTGGCGTGAGGGCATGCGTGGCGCAGAACTGATCAAGGAGAGTTTCATGAACGAGTTGACGTCGCCTGTGCTTGTTGTCGGGGCCACGGGTAAGCAGGGTGGGGCTGCGGCCCGGTCGCTGTTGGGAGCCGGTTTCCCCGTGCGGGCGCTGGTTCGTGATCGTGCGGCTGAGCGCGCCCGGGCGGTGGAAGCGCTCGGTGCCGAACTTGTCGTCGGCGATCTGCGGGATCGCGAGTCGCTGGACGAGGCGGCGCGGGGTGCTCGGGCCGTATTTTCGTTGCAGATGCCGGAGTTGGGCGCGGACGGCTTCGACTTCGACGGGGAGCTTCGGCAGGCCGTCAACCTGATCGAGGCGGCCAGGTCGGCGGGTGTGCCGCAGTTCGTTCACTCGTCGGTGTCGGGGGCCAGCCGCTACCAGTCGGCGCCCGGATATGCGGAGGGGCGGTGGGCCGCGCTCGAACCGTATTACGCGGCCAAGACCGGGGTCGAGAAAAGCGTACGGGAAGCGGGTTTTCCCTTCTGGACGCTCGTGAAGCCGGGCTTCTTCATGGAGAACTTCCTGCTGTCCGCGGCCTACCTGCTGCCGCGCGGGGTCGGGGGTGGCATCGTCACCGTGCTGCGACCGGACACCCGTCTTTCGCTGGTGGCGGTGGACGATATCGGCGCGACGGTGGCCGCGGCCGTCGCCGATCGGGAGCGGTTCCGGGGCGTCGAGTTGGAGCTGGCCTCCGACTACCTGGCCATGACCGAGGTGGCCGCAGTGCTTTCGGGCGCGTTGGGCGCCGCGCTCAAGGCACCCGACATGTCCGAACCGGAGGCGCTCGCCGCCGGGATGCCGGCCTACGCGGGGTTGTCGATGGAGCTCATGAACGTGGCTGGGCAGCCGGCCCGGCCGGAGTTCGCGCGGGCGCTCGGCATTCCGCTCACGAGCTTCGAGGAGTGGGCCGCGCGGCACATGCGATGACCCGGCGGACACTCCCGGGAGTTCCTCGTTGTGTTTTATCAAGTCATGGCCGATTGGGAACGCTCCCGCAAATTACCGGGCGGTGAATTGGCAAGAATGTGTTGTGATTTCCGCGGCGTGGCGTACCCGCACGTCACGGGCATGGGAGTGGAGGGGATATCCTGCCCGCAACCAGTCGATCGGGGTGCGGGTGAGCGTGAAACGCGGACGGCCGCCGGGCATGATGGACGTCGCCCGGCTGGCAGGAGTGTCGCACCAGACCGTCTCCCGGGTGCTCAACGAGCATCCCAACGTCAGCGAGCCGACCCGGCTCAAGGTGCGGGCGGCGATCGCCGAGCTGGGCTACCGCCCCAACCGCACGGCCCGGGCCCTGGTCACCGGCACGTCGAAGGTGATCGGCGTGGTCGCGCCCAACACGGCTCTGTACGGCCCGGCGTCGATGCTGACCGCATTCGAGCAGGCGGCGCAGGACAGTGGTTTCGCCGTCAACGTCGGCAGTGTGCGCACGCTCAACGAGCGGTCGATCGCCGACGCCGTCGAGCGCCACCTCGACCAGCGGGTCGCGGGCCTCGTGGTGATCGCGCCGGTGGCCGGCGCCGGTCCCGCCCTGGCCCGGCTGCCCGAGGACATCCCGCTGGTCACCATCGACGGCGATCCCGAGCGGGCCAGCACCCTGGTCACGGTCGACCAGGTCGCCGGGGCCCGGGCCGCCACCGAGCACCTGCTGGCGGCCGGCCACTCCACGGTCTGGCACATTTCGGGTCCGGCCGACTGGTTCGACGCCGCGGGCCGGGTCCGCGGCTGGCAGGACGCGTTGAGCGCCGCCGGCGCCGAGCAGCCCCCGCTGCTCACCGGCGACTGGAGTGCCGAGTCGGGTTACCGCAACGGCAAGCTGCTGGCTCGCCTGCCCGAGGTGACGGCCGTCTTCACGGCGAACGATCACATAGCGCTGGGCCTGCTGCGGGCGCTCAGCGAGCACGGCCGCCGCGTCCCCGAAGAGATCAGCATCGTCGGCTTTGACGACGTGCCGCAGGCGGCCTACTACACGCCACCGCTGACCACGGTCCGCCCCGACTTCGACGCGGTCGCCACGGCCGGGGTCGAGCTGCTGCTGGCCCAGATCGAGTCGGGATCGCCCGACCTGGCCACCCGGCGCACGATCGCGCCGACGCTGATCACCCGGGACAGCGTCGCGCCACCGCCCGCCCGCTGAACCAATTTTCACATTCACCTGTTCCAATCCCGGCCAGATCTGTTAGCGTTAACAGGTCTCACTACGGGTATTCCTAGGCCTGTGGCGCTGACATCGGAAGAGAGGACCCGGTCGGGGCCATCAAGGGGAGGATGGCCCCGCTGGGTGCACTCCAGCGTTGTAGTCAACGGGTGTCGTCCATCCGGCGGACTGAGCCAGCAGGCCGGCCTGGGTGCGATTGGCGCAGCCGAGCTTCTCGAACAGATGCGACACGTAGCCCTTCACCGTCGTCTCGGACAGGTGCAGGCGCCGGGCGATCTCGGCGTTGGTCAGCCCGTCGCCGATGGCCGTCAGAACGTCCCGCTCCCGATCGGTCAGGTCGGTCACGCGAGCCAGCGCGGCCGCGCGTTCCTCGTGGGCCGTCGCCGACGCCGCGACCAGCCCGTCCCGCGCGACCGGGGACAGCACGGTGTGGCCCTGCGCCGCCACCCGGATCAGGTCGATCAGCTCGGCGGGCGGGGTCGACTTGACCAGGTAGCCCGCGGCCCCGGCCCGCAGCGCGCGGATCACGTAGCCGTCGGCGTCGAAGGTGGTCAGCACCAGCACCACCGGCGGGTCGACCAGCCCCCGGATGCGCTCGGTGGCGGCGAGCCCGTCGACCCCCGGCATCCGCAGATCCATGAGCACCAGATCGGGCCGTTCCCGGACCACGGCCTCGACCGCTTCGGCACCGTCGGCCGCGGTGCCCACCACGACCACGTCGGGCGCGGCCGACAGGATCGCGCTCAGATGCCGGCACACCAGCGGCTCGTCGTCGACGATCAGCACCCGGAGCTGGTTCATGACGGTCCCCGATCGGCAGTGGCCCGTATGGGTATCACCGTCTCGAGCCGGAAACCGCCCGCGCCGTCCGGCCCGGCCTCGAGTGTGCCGCCGATCGACTCGACTCTTTCGCGCAGCCCGGCCAGCCCAGCGCCGTTGCCCCGCGCGGACAGCGACGACCGGCCCCGGCCATTGTGGACCACGATGCGGACGAGGTCGGGGAGGTATTGCGCATCGACCCGCACCGCCGCGCCCCCGGCATGCTTGCGGGCGTTGGTCAGCGCCTCGCGCACCACGCGATAGGCCGTGCGGCCCGTCACCCGGGACAGCCCCGGCGGCTCGCCCGCGGTGACCAGCTCGACCGCTTGCCCGGCCCGGCCGGCCTCGTCGACCAGCTCGGCCAGCGGGGGCTGGGCCGCCTCGTCGAGCGGCGCCCCGGCGGGCGAACCGGCCCGGCGGAGCACGCCGACCAGCTCGCGCAGCTCGTCGAGGGCCAGCGCGCCGTGGGCGCGCAGCTCTTCCGCGGTCTCGCGGGTCTCGTCGTCGGGCGCGCGCACCGACAGCGCGCCCGCCTGCAATGTCATCAGCGTGACCCGGTGCGCCACCAGGTCGTGCAGCTCGGTCGCCAGGCGGGAGCGTTCCTCGGCCCGAGCCTGTTCGGCCCGCCACCACTGCTCGCGCTCGGCCCGCTCGGCCCGCTCGCTCAGCAGGGCCATCTTGCGGCGGCGGGCGGCCAGATAGAGCGCGAACAGCGGCGCGACCGCGCTGTGCAGCAGACCGTTGACCACGAAACTGGTCGTGGGGTCCCACGGCCGCACGCTGACCAGGGCCAAAACGCCGATCAGGGCCCAGATCGCGGCCGACCAGACCCGCGGCACGCCGCGCTCGGTGGTGTTCTCGACCACGACCGACAGCGCGATCGGGATCCAGGCGCTGACCGAGAGCAGGGCCTCGGCCACCGGCAGCGGGGCGGCGAACGCCACCAGGGTCTGCGCCAGGGCGGAGAGGACGATCGCCAGGGCCGTGCTCGTCGGCCGGCGGCGCCGGAGCAGGACGGCGGCCGAGGTCACGAGCTGCAGGGCGACGAAGACCCACACGAGCGAGAGGTCGGCCTGCGGCCCCGCGACGACCGCGGTCAGCACACCGCCGAGCACTGCCGCCGCGACGAGGGCGGCCAGCAGCACACCGTCGATGAGAACCTCGCGCCGCTTCATGGGCCCGACGCTACCGGGCTCGCCGAGCGGCCGGACCCTACCAAAGTAGGTGCCCGGCCCGTACTTTCTCCGCTGCCGCACCCGGCCGTCATCGGGCTCGAATGGGAGCCGACAACGACGAAGGGAGAAGGTCATGACGACGATGACGAGGCGCGGCCTGCTGGGAGCGGCGGCCGGCACGGCAGCAGTGCTCGCGAGCCGGGCCGACCGTCCTCACCGACGCGAGGTCACCACATTTGTGCTGGTGACCGGGGCCAACGGCTCGGCCAGTGGCGATGCCGAGCTCTCGCTGCGAGGCCACCGCGCGGTCGGTGTCGAGCTGCCCGGTCACGGCGCCGCGGCCGGCCAGTTCCGCCGGTCCTACCAGGCGCCACAAAACCTGGCCGCCCTGGCCACCGAGCCCTCCCCCATGGCCGGCATCACCCTGGACGACTACGTCACGGCCACCGTGGCGGTGGTCCGCCGCGCGGCCCGCCTGGGTCCGGTGGTCCTGTGGGGCGGCAGCATGGGCGGCGCCACCGTGAGCCGGGTCGCCAACGAGGTGCCCCGGCTGATCAACCGGCTCGTCTACAGCTCCGCCTTCTGCTGCGTCGACCTGCCGACGATGGGCGACTACCTGCAGACCCCCGAGGCCGCCGGCAGCCTGATCCTCGAGCTGGGCGGCGCCTCGCTGGCCGACCCGGCCGTGATCGGCGCGTCGCGCACCAACTTCCGCACCAACGACGCCGCCGTGCTCGCGAAGATGAAAGAGGCACTCTGTGCCGACGCCACCGAGGCCGAGTTCATGGCAATGCTCAACGCCTCTCAACCCGACGAGTCGATCCAGGTGCCCCTGGCCGACGCGCGCGGTCACAAGGACACGTGGGGCAGCATCCCGCGCACCTACATCCGGCACACCCGCGACCGCATGATCCCGCTCCCCCTGCAAGACCGCATGATCGCCGAGGCCGACCGGCTCACGCCGCGCAACAAGTTCGACGTGCGCTCCGTCGCCACGTCACACGCGGCCGACGGCGCGGGCTGGGCCGCCTCGGTCGACATCCTCGACGAACTGGCCCGCCGATGACGAGGCCGTCGCGGTCATCCGACGACGGGGCTGCGGCGTTCCAGGAACACGACGTCGCGCCAGCGGTTGTCCCGGGCCGCATGCCGGCCCACCCGCTCCCGCACGCCGACGGTGCGGAAGCCGCACGCCCGGTGCAGGGCCAGGCTGGCCTCGTTCTCGGGGAAGACGCCGGACTGGATGGTCCAGATCCCCGCGGCCTCGGTCGAGCGGATCAGCGCCTCGAGCAGGGTCCGGCCCACGCCTCGGCCCCGAGCGGCGGGATCGACGTAGAGGGAGTGCTCGACCACCCCGGCATACACCGGCCGCGACGACACCGCCGTGACGGCCACCCAGCCCAGCACCGCGTCGTCCGGGCCGACCGCGACCAGCCGGTGCGCGGCGAGCCGGCCCGCGTCGAACACTCCCCACGAGGGCGCGGCCGGCTCGAAACTGGCGTCCCCGCCGTCGAGCCCGGCCTGATAGAGCGCGAGCACGGTGGGCCCGTCCGCGTCCCGCATCGGGCGGATGGTCACGCCGCTCAAGAGTGCCTCCTAGAAAGCCGTGTCGTAGAGCTGCGGCAGGCCCGGCGCCGACGCCTCGCCGCTGTAGCCGCAGATCAGCATCGAGCCCCGGGCCGACGCGACCAGATAGTCCTTACCGGTCTCGAACTTGCCGCTGCCCAGCATCGTCTCCGAGATGTCGCCGGTCTGGGCGATCCGCACCTGGTCGGCGGCGGCGCCCCGATAGACCTTGGTCACCTTCAGCGTGACAGTGCCGCCGTCGACGCCGGTAACCGTGCCTGCGAAGGCGAAGTCGGCCGCCTCCTTCAGCCGATCGGCCGACGGTTCGACACACTTGGCCGCGATGCCGGGCGCGGTCAGCTCGGTGACCGTGGGCGCGGCCACGGGCCCCGCGGGGTCGCCCGACGGGCGCAGCAGGAACCAGGTGCCGAGGGCGGCGATCAGCACCAGCGCGGCGGCGGCCAGGGTGAGCATAGGGCGGCGCGGGGCGGTGGTCGTGGCGGTCATCGTGGTCTCCAGGAGGTGCGAGGTGTCGTACGGCGGCAGGTCGGCCGCCGGGTCGGCTCGGCGCAGACGGGCGCGCAGGTCGTCGTCGTCCGTCATGGCCGGCTCCCCTCTGTCGACTCCTCATGTCCGGCGGCGTCGCCGGTCTTTCGCAACTCCTCGCGCAAGTTCTGCTTGGCCCGGTGCAGGCGGATGCTCGCCGCGTTGGGGCTGATCCCGAGCACCACGGCGATCTCGGCCGGGCTCAGCTCCTCCCACGCCCACAGGCGCAGCAGTTCGGCGTCCTCGGCGCGCAGCGCGTCCAGCGCCGCGGTCAGTTCGTCGTCCGGCCCGTCGGGCGCGGGCACGACCTCGGCCGGCCGGTCCAGGCGCCACACCCGGGCCAGCAGGCGGCCCTGCCGGCGCCGGGACCGTTCGGCGTTGGCCAGGCAGTTGCGGGCCACCCCGTACGCCCAGGGCAGCACCGCATCGGGCGCCGTCCCGCCCTGGGACGGCGGGCGGACAGGGAGGATCTCGTCGAAGCGGCGCCAGCAGACCAGCAACGTGTCCTGCAGGACGTCGTCGGCCGTCGAGGGGTCGGTGCGGCGGGCCAGGAAGCGGCGCACGGCGTCGATCACGGCCGGCGCCACCGCCTCGAACCGTTGCCGCCGGTCCTCGGAGTTCACGGAGTCCACGCCGGTTCATGTCCGGCGACGACGTGATCTTTCATCGCCAGGAACGCATGACCCACTTGCGGACCAGCGGCGGCACCACCCACGAATAGACGCAGTAGACCAGCCAGAGCAGGCCCAGCAGACCACCCAGCGCGGGCAGGCCGGCCGCGCGCAGGCCGATGATCAGAGCGACCGCGACCAGCCAGGTCTTGATCGCGCCGAACCGCAGGATGGGCCGCAGCGGCCGCATCAACGGGTGCCGGGCCACGCGCAACTCCATCGCCGACTCGGCGAAGACCTGCTCGGTCGGACGGGCCGCAGCGGCCTGCCGGAAACCCTCGTACGCCGCGTCGACGTGCCCGCGGGCGGCGCTCGTGCCGCCCAGCAGCGCGTGCGCGACCGGATTGTCGGGGTGGACGCCGACGAACTCCTGGCTGATCCGCTGGGCCGTCCGGTTGTCGCCGCGCGCGTGGGCGAGTTGGATGCGGGTGGCATAGACGACGGGCGCCTGCGGGGCGCGGGCCGCGGCCAGCTCGACCAGCCGGTCGGCCTTGTCGAGTTGGCCATCGGCCGCGCACAGGTCGGCGTACGCGCACAGCAGGTCGACGTCGTCGGGCGCGAGGGCCAGGCCGTCGAGGAAGGCCCGCTCGGCGGTCCGGTCGCGGCCCGCCTCGTGCTCGGCCCGGCCCAGCCAGAGCAGCAGGTCGGGGTCGGGCCCGTTGGCGGCCAGGGCGGCCCGGGCGGCGTCGCCGACCTCGGGCCAGCGGTCGAGCTGGCTGAGCGCGGCGCACCGCAACTGCATCGCGTACGACCCGGTGACCTCGTTGGCCGGCAGCAGCGACAACTGGGTCAGGGCCTGCTCGGGGCGGCCGGTGGCCAGCAGCGCCTGGGCCTGGTGCAGCGTCGCGTTCATCGGACCAGCACCGCCAGCACCAGGGCCTCGAACAGCCCGCAGCCGATCGCGGCCGCGAACCCGGGGCCGATCAGCCGGGCCGGTTCGCGCCCGCGCAGGGTGGCGACCCGGAACGGGCGGCGCTGCAGCGACAGCACGACCAGCCACACCAGCAGGCCGCAGACCGTGCCGGCCAGCCGGAGGGCCGAATTGCCGTCGGTCAGGGCGCCCACCGCGATCCGCGCGCCGAAGCCGGCCACCCCGGCGGCGCCGATGGCGACCAGGTGCGTGGTCGGCAGGGCCAGCCGGCGCCCGTTGAGCAGGCCGAGCGTGGCCGCGGCGAGCGGGCCGCCGAAAAAGGCGGGATACACGATCGACTCGGGACGCCAGGGCGGCTTGCCCGGCGGCGGCTGCTCGCTGATCGTCGGGCGGAACAGGTCGTCGTGCATCTCTTTCCCCGCTCTCGTTCACCCGGGACCGGGCGCGCGGGTCAGCCTATCGGGGCGGTCACAGCGCGCCCGCCAGCTCCCGGCGCGAGGTGACGCCGAGCTTGCCGAACACCTTGCGCAGGTGCCATTCGACGGTGCGCGGGCTCAGGAACAGCACCGCGCCGATCTCGGGGTTGGTGCGCCCGGCCGCGGCCAGGCGGGCGATCTGCGATTCCTGCGGCGTCAGCTCGTCGCGCGCCTCGGGACCCCGCTTGCGGACGGTCTCGCCGGTCGCGGTCAGCTCGCGCCCGGCCCGTTCGGCGAACCCGGCCGCGCCCATCGCGCTGAACGCGTCGTACGCCGATCGCAGTTCGGTCCGGGCCTCGGCGCGCCTGTTGTCGCGGCGCAGCCACTCGCCGAAGAGCAGCCGGGCGCGGGCCACCATCAAGCTCAGCCGTTCCGCCGGCAGCAGCTCGATGGCCTCGCGGAACTTCTTCTCGGTCTGCGCACCCGGGCCGGCCAGGGCATCGGCCAGGGCCTGCACGCCCGCGGCCCACGGCGTCCCGGCCGCGCTCGTCCGTTCCCGCAGCCGCTCGGCCCCCTCGGCCGCCTCCGTCGCCGCCCCCGACCGCGCTGCCGCCTCGATCAGCTCGCCCAGACCCCAGTGCCAGAACCCCAGGTCCGCGTACGCCGTGGTCGGCCGAGCCGCAGCCAGTGCCTCCGGATAGCGGCCGAGCCCGTTGTAGAGCACCGACTTGTTGTGCCCGACCAGCGCCAGCAGCCGTCCCTCGGCCCGGGTCCGGGCGTCGTGTTCGGCCGGTTCCATGAGGTCGAGCGCCGGCCGTTCCGCGCCCCGGTAGGCCAGCAGGTTGAACGGGGCCGACGGTTGCCCGACCAGCCCGGTGGCCCGCCCCAGCGTGTCCGCCTCGCCGACCAGTTCGGCCGCCTCGGCCAGCCGCCCGGCGTGCACGAGCGCGCCGGCCCGGAACGTGAGCATCGACGGCAGCACCGAGAGCACACCGGTCTCGCGGGCGAACCCGGCCGCCTGCGCGGTGAGCCGGTCCCAGGCCTCGTCGTCGAACAGCTCATGGGCGACCGGCACCCCGATCCAGACCAGGTTCAGGTTCTCGCGGGCGTCGAGCGCGGCCAGGGCCCGGGTCAGCGGCCCGAGCGAGGCCCGGAAGTCGTCCAGCACCCAGCTCGTCAGCCCGGTCAGCAGCAGCCCGGCCGGGTCGTCGCCGGGCGCGACGGCGCGGGCCGCCTCGGCCACGAGCCGGGCGTCACCGTCACCGAGCCGCCCCGTGTGCAGGGCCGCGCCGAGGGCCGACAGGTACGTCTCGCGGGCGGCCGCCAGGTCGAGCTCCTCGAGCCGGCGGGCCGCGGTGACCAGCGCCCGGGCCGCGTCGCGGCCGTGGTTGAGCCAGAACGCGGCCTGGGCCCGCAGGCGTTCCACCCCGGCCTGGGCCAGCGGGTCGAGCGGGCCGATCTCGGCCGCGGCCAGCAGGTCCGGCACCCGGGCGGGCACGCCGGCCAGGAAGTGCGCCCGCGCCGCGGCCAGGGCCCGCGTGGCCCGCGGCTTGGGGTCGGAGCTGAGCTCGGCCGCCCGCTCGAGGAAGGCGGCCGCCGCGGACCGGCCGCCCCGGCTCAGCGCGCGGCCGGCCGAGCGTTCGAGCTCGGCCGCGACCGCCTCGTCGGGCCCGGCGGCGGCGTGGGCGCGGTGCCAGGCGCGGCGGTCCGGCTCCTGGTGGGGGTCGATGACGTCGGCCAGCGCGCGGTGCACGGCCCGCAGGGTGGCGGGCTCGGCCGACTGCCAGCTCGCCGAGCGGACGAGGGGATGCCGGAACCGGACCCGGGCGCCGATCTCGACCAGGCCCGCCACCTGGGCCGGCCCGGCCGCCTCGGGCGCGATGCCGAGGCGTTCCAGGGCCCGCCACAGCAGCGGCACGTCGCCGACCGGTTCCAGGGCGGCCGCCACCAGCAGCGTCCGGGTCTCGGGCGGCAGCTCGGCGATGCGACGCTGGAAGCCCTGGTCGAGGCGGCCCGCCATCGGGACCGGGCCGGGACCGCCGAAGCCGAAGGCCAGCTCGGCCGGGCCGAGCCCGCGCGGCAGCTCGAGCAGGGCCAGCGGGTTGCCCTGAGTCTCGGCGACGATCCTGTCCCGCACCCGCTCGTCGATCGGGCCCGGCAGCACGGTGTCGAGCAGGGCGCGCGCGTCGGCGTCGGACAGCCCGGTCACCGGCATCTCGGGCAGACCGGCCAGCAGCTGCTCGTCGCTCGGGCTGCGCGCGGCGAAGACCAGCGCGACCGACTCGGCGTCGAGGCGGCGGGCCACGAACGTCAGGATGACCTCGGACATGCGGTCCAGCCACTGCGCGTCGTCGACCACGCAGACCAGCGGCCCGTCCGCCGCCGCCTCGGCGAACAGGCTGAGCACGGCCAGCCCGACCAGCAGCGCGTCCGGCGGGTCGCCCGCGGCCAGCCCGAACCCGACGGACAGAGCCGACCGCTGCGGCTCGGGCAGCTGGTCGAGGTGGTGCATCAGCGGGGCGCAGAGCTGCTGCAGGGCCGCGTACGCGATCTCGGTCTCCGACTCGACGCCGGCCGAGCGGACCACCGGCCCGGGCGCGGCGCCGCACAGGTGGTCGAGCAGCGCCGTCTTGCCCGCGCCGGCCTCGCCCCGCAGCACCAGGACTCGGCTCCGCCCGGCGCGCAGGTCGGCCAGCAGGCGATCGAGCTCGGCCAGCTCCTGGCGCCGCCCCCGCAGCGTTACCGTCGGCACGTGCTCACTCCTTCGGATCGTCCAGCACCACGAGCTGGGTCCGGGTGACGCCGTCGTCGCGCGCGGCCCGGGCGGCGATCCGGGCCACCTCGTCGACCGTGAGCGCGATGATCGGCTCGTCCGGCCCGCCGGCGGCCAGCCCGCGCTCGACGTGCCCCACGTAGTAGTCGGTGGCCACGCGCTCGTCGAGCGCGGCGTTGAGCGCCTCGGCGATGCGCTGAGCCAGTTCGTTCATCATGACCGCCAACGGTAGGCCCCGCCCACGCTCACGACACCACCGGGAAGATCCGGTCCAACTGGTGGTCGATCAGCTCGACGGCCCGCTCGGCGGTCAGGTGGCCCAGCAGCATCTGCCCCTGCAGTCCGGCCGCGCCGGCCAGCAGGAAGTCCGCGTCGGCGCGGTGCTCCTCGGGCAGCAGCAGGGCGATCAGGTTCTCGAGCTCGGGCGGCGTGTCCCGGATACGCTCGCGCAGCGTGTGGTCGGCCAGGAAGCGGACGAAATAGGCCGCATGGACCAGGTTGCGCTGCCGGCGGTTCTCGTCCAGCGGCAGCAGCTCGTGCAGGACGCTGCGCAGCACCTCGCGCGGGCTCGGCGCGTCGCCCAGCGCGGCGATCCGTTGCTGGGCCTCGGCCTCACCGTCGGCGTTGAGCAGGTCGAGCGCGCCGAGCAGCAGCTCCTCGCGGGTGCCGAAGTAGTACTGCAACTGCCGGGCGGGCACCCCGGCCTCGGTGGCGACCCGGCGGATCGTCGCCTCCTCCAGTCCCCCGGCGGCGGCCAGACGCCACACCGCCGCCGCGATGTGACGGCGCCGGGCCTCGTGGTCGACCTGCCGGGGCATCGGCCCTCCGTTCTGGTGCACCCGTACCACTATAGTTTATGGTACGAGTGCACCACATCACGGGAGGTAGATCATGAGGGTAACCGCGCTCGTTCTGGGGATGGTGTTGCTGGCCGTCGGCGCGCAGGGCACCATCCGTCAACTGCTCGACCACGCCGACGGCGGCCTGCTCGGCCGGCTGCCCGGCGGCTTCGCCGGCCAACTGGCCGGGCACGTCGCGCTGGCCGCGGCCGGCTTGCTGTTCGCCGGCTGGGGCAGCCCTCGGAAGAGCGGTGGCCGCGCCGGCTGAGGTCGGCACGGCCACACGGAGCGGGAATCGTCAGGCCGGCTCGGGCTCGCGGCGGTCCTGCTCGGCCGCGCGGGCCTCGGCCTCCTCGAGGATGCGGCGCTCCTCGGCGGCGTTCTTGCGGTACTCGCGGAACGAGTAGACCAGGGCGGCCGCCCACACGACGTAGATGACGGCGTAGATGCTGTAGCGGACACCGTCCGAGGCGTCGATCCAGTCCGAGCGCAGCAGCGTGCGGCTGTTGGTGAGGATGATGACACCGCCGACCGCGGCGCCCAGCACGCGCGGCGGGATGTGCCGGACCAGCCAGGCCGCGATGGGCGCGGCGATCACGCCACCAAGCAGCAGCGCGCCGACCCAGGCGAAGTTGATGTTCTCGGAGCCCAGGCCGAACAGGAAGCCGAGGCTGGCCGCCACCGCCACCAGGAACTCGCTGGTGTCGATCGAGCCGATCGTCTTGCGCGGTTCGAGGCGGCCGCTGGCCAGGATGGCCGGGGTGCCCACCGGGCCCCAGCCGCCGCCACCGGTCGAGTCGACGAAGCCGGCCACCACGCCCAGCGGGGCCAGGAACCGCTTGCGCAGCGGCAGGCCCAGACGACCCTTGGGCAGGCCCATCGTGGTGAAGCGGATGAAGACGTACAGGCCGAGGGCCAGCAGGATCAGCGCCATCAGCGGGGCTGCGGTCTCGGTGGAGAGCCCGGACAGGAACGTGGCCCCCGCGAACGCGCCGGCCGCGCCCGGCACACCGATCTTGAAGACGACCTTCCAGTCGACGTTGCCGAACTTCCAGTGCGAGAAACCGGAGACGAGCGTGGTGCCGATCTCGGCCAGGTGGACCGTGGCCGAGGCGGCGGCCGGGTTCGTGCCGATGGCCAGCAGCAGCGTGGTCGACGTTACGCCGTAGGCCATGCCGAGGCTGCCGTCGACGAGTTGCGCTCCGAGGCCGACGAGGGCCAGGAGGATCAGCTTTCTCATGGTCGCTCCAGTCCGGGGGCGGTGGGGGACGATTCTTTACCGCGCCCATGATGCCTATCATTTCGATAGGAGAAAGGGCAAGCGCGTCCCACCCCCGGGAGTGACGTCCGGGTCAGGCGGCGCGGCTGCGCCAGAGGAGCCAGACGAAGTAGGGGGCGCCGATCAGCGCCGTCACCAGGCCCGCCGCCAGCTGGTTGGGGGCGATGACCGTACGCCCGACGGTGTCGGCCACGCCGACCAGCAGGGCGCCCAGGCCGACCGCGACCGGCACCATCCGGGCGTGGGTGGCGCCGACCAGGGCGCGGGCCGCGTGCGGGGCGACCAGGCCGACGAAGGCCAGCGCGCCCACCGCCGTCGCGGCCGCGGCCGTCAGCACCGCGGCCAGGGCCAGGAAGAGCAGGCGGGCACGGTTCATCGGGACGCCGAGCAGGCGGGGCACGTCCTCGTCCAGGGCGACCAGGTCGAGCGTGCGCGCGCCGAGCAGGGTCAGCGGCAGCGCCACGGCCAGCATGACCAGCACCGGCACGACCTGGCCCAGGGTCCGGCCGTACGTGGAACCGGCCAGCCAGGTCAGGGCCACGCCCACGTTCCACGGGGAGACGACGACCACGATCAGCGTCGTCACCGCGGTGGCGGCCGCGCTCACGCCCACGCCGACCAGGACGATGCGGTCGGACGACAGGCCCCGGCCCGCGGCCAGACGGTAGACCAGGGCGAACGTGGCCAGCGCGAACACCGTGGCCGCGCCCATGATCGGCCAGCCGCCGAGGCCGGGGAACAGCAGCACGACCAGCACCGCGCCGACCGAGGCGCCGGGGGTCACGCCGAGCAGGCTGGGTTCGGCCAGGGGGTTGCGGGCCACGGCCTGGACGATCGTGCCGGCCAGGGCCAGGGCGGCCCCGCCCAGCAGCGCGGCCAGCACGCGGGGCCAGCGCTGGTCGAGCACGAAGCTGACCTGCCGCCCGGCCGCGCCGTTGAGCCAGTTCATGACGTCGCCGAGCAGGATGAGGCGGTCGCCGAGCAGCAGCGCGGTGACGAACGCGGCGACCAGCGCCACCCCGAGCGCGACGCCGACCGTGGTGACCCGGGCCCGCGTACGCACGGAGCCGTTGGCCCCCCGGGCCGGAGCCGCCGCCGGTCCGCCGTCGCGCAGGCGGCGGGCCAGCCCGACGAGCAGAACCGCGCCGGCCAGGGTGGTGACGACGCCGGTCGGCACCGAGATGGCCAGCGACGCCGGGATCGCCAACCGCAGCAGCACGTCGGCTGTGACCACGACCAGCGCCCCGGCCAGGCCCGCGAACGGGAGCAGCAGCAGGTGGGCGCCGAGGCCGGGCACGCGCCGGCCGACCAGGCGGGCGATGACCGGCGCGCACAGGCCGACGAAGCCGATCGGGCCGGCCACGATCACGCCGGTCGCGGCCAGCAGCACCGCGCAGCCGATCGACAACACCCGGGTGCGGCGGACGTCCACGCCCAGCACGCGGGCCGAGTCGTCGCCGAGACCGAGCACGTCGAGCCGGTGGGCCAGCAGCAGGGTGAACAGCACGCCCACGAGCACGATGGGGGCGGCCATGGTCACGTTCTGCGAGCCGGACTGGACGGTGGTGCCGCTCCCCCACGCGAACAGGCCGATGGTGTTCTGCTGGAACAGCATCAGCAGCACTGTGGTCAGCGCGTTCAGGGCCAGCGCGACGGCCGAGCCGGCCAGCACGAGCCGGGTCGGGCCGGCCGCGCCGCCCCGCGAGACGAGCAGCACCACGCCCGACGCGAGCAGGCCGCCGATGAAGGCGACGGCGCCGCCGACGAAGAACGGCAGCGAGACGCCGAACGCGGCGACGGCGACCACCGACACGTACGCCCCGGCGTTGACGGCCAGGGTGTCGGGCGAGGCCAGCGGGTTGCGGGCCACCGACTGCAGCACCGCGCCCGAGATGCCGACGGCCACGCCGACGAGCAGGGCGGCGAACAGACGGGGCAGGCGGCTGGCCACGAGCACGGCCACCGCCTGCGACCGGGCGTCGTCCGATTCGGAGCCGGGCAGGATCGCCCGCAGCAGCTCGGACACGCCGACCGCGGCGGTGCCCTGCATGAGGTGCACCGCCGACAGCACGAGCAACAGGACGACCGCAGCGGCGAAGACCGCTGCGACCCCGTACGTCCTGGAGGTCTTGACCTCGGACGGGGCGAGGGTGGTGGTCACTTCGACAGAGCGGTGGTGAGCGCGTCGACGAAGGCGTTGGCCGAGGCCGGGCCGCCGAACATCCAGATGCCGTCCGGGATGCGCTTGACCTTGCCGCCGGTGACGAACGGGCGCTGCTTCCACACCGCGTTGTCCTTGAGGGCGTCGGTGAAGTCGCCACCGTCGGCGTCGTTGGCCACGTAGATGAACGTGGTGTCGGCGTTGGAGATCTTGGTCAGGCCCTCGACGTCGGTCTGCGCGAGGCCGTAGTCCTTGTCACCGCCGGTGGTCCACTGGTTCTCCAGGCCGAGCTCCTTGGCGATGCCGCCGAAGAACGAGTTCGGCGTGTACATGCGCAGCGAGACGTTGCCCGACTCGACCCAGCCGTCGGTCATGACGAAAGGGGCGCCGGTCTTGCCCGCCGCCGCCAGCGTCTCCTTGCCCGAGGCGATCTTGGCGTCGAAGTCGGCCAGCAGCTTCTCGCCCTGGGCCTGGGTGCCGGTGGCCTGCGCCAGCGTGGTCACCGTCTTGCGCATGTAGCCGATCGGGTCGCTGCCGTCCGAGCCGCGCAGCGTGAGCACCTTGCTGGTCTTGGCGATCTGCTCGATGACGTTGGCCGGCAGGTCGCTGACGGTCACCACCAGGTCGGGTTTGAGCGCGGCGATGGCGTCCAGGCTGGGCTCGCCGCGGGTGCCGACGTCGGGGGTGCCGGCGTCGATCGGGGCGCTCTTGTCCCAGGCGTTGTAGCCCTTGACGTCGGCCTGGCCGACCGGCTTGATGCCCAGCGCGACCAGGTTCTCGGTGAGACCCCACTCGAGCGAGACGACGTTCTTGGCCGGCGCGTCGAGGTGCAGCGGGCCACGCTCGTCGGTGAGGTCGACCGGACCGGCGGCGGGGGCGGAGGAGGGGCCGGACTTGTCGGCCGGCTCCTCGGTGGTGCCGCAGGCGGCCAGGGCCAGAACGGCCACGGTGGCAACAAATGCTCGGCGGGTGAACGCCATCAAAAATTCCCTTTCAGGTGGTTACGGACCGGCTGGTGTGCCGGCCGATCGGGCGCGTGTGCAGGTGGCCGTCGTCGCCGACGGACACCTCGATGCGCAGTCCGTAGACCTCGCTGAGCAGCTCGGCCGTGAGCACGTCGGCCGGCGTGCCGGTCGCCCGCACGACGCCGGTGTGCATGAGGACGACCTGGTCGGCCACCGCGGCCGCCTGGTCGAGGTCGTGCAGCACGACGCCCACCGCGACCTGGTGGTCGTCGGCCAGCTCGCGCACGATGTCGAGGATCTCGACCTGGTAGCGCAGGTCGAGGAAGGTGGTGGGCTCGTCGAGCAGCACCACGCCGGTGTCCTGGGCCAGGCACGTGGCCAGCCAGACGCGCTGCAGCTCGCCGCCGGACAGCTCGTCGACGGCGCGCTCGGCCATCTCGTCGACCCCGGTCAGCCGCATCGCTTTGTCCACGTGGAGGTGGCCCTCGGCGTCGCCGGCGCCGAAGCGGCCGCGGTAGGGGTGACGGCCGTAGGCGACGACGTCGCGGACCCGTACGCCACCCGGGGTGGGCCGGGACTGGGTGAGCAGGGTTACCCGGCGGGCGAAGTCCTTCGGCCGCAGGGCGAAGGCGTCGCCCGCGTCGTCCAGGGTGACCGTGCCCGACTGCGGGGCGTGCAGGCGGGCCAGCGAGCGCAGCAGCGTCGACTTGCCCGAGCCGTTCGGCCCGACCAGCGCCACCACCTCGCCCGCGCGCAGCGTCAGGCCGGCGCCGTGCACGACGGTGCGGCCGTCGTAGGCCAGCGTCAGGTCGCTCCCGGCGAGCGCCGCATCCCCAGTCATGAGGTGAGGCTAACCTAAGCCTCAGCGGGTCGCCGCGCCCACCTCCCGAGCGTCTGCACCGTGAGCACGCCGAGGGCCAGCGGGATCAGCCCGAGCACGATGTTCTGCAGCAGCGCCAGATCGTTCACGACGAAGTGGTCCCAGTGCGACCCCACCAGCTGCTCGCAGGTCTGGAAGGCCAGGTGGAACCCGATCGGCACCCACAGCGTGTCGGTGACGGCGCGCAGCCAGCCCTGGACGATCGCGAACCCGAAGAAGAGGACGATCCGCTCGACGCTGCCGGCCGCGCCGACCGCCACCCCGAACAGCGCGAACAGCGCCGCCTGAACGAGCACGACGGCCCATGTCGGCATCCGGCCCGACAGATTGCGAAAGACATAACCGCGGAAAATGAATTCCTCCGGCAGCGCCTCGTAAAGAAGCACGAGAACGAGCAGGGCCAGCACCGAGCCGACAATCGAGCCGTTGACGTCGATCGTCAGCCACCCCGCCACCACGAACACCGTGACCGCGATCGCCGCGGGAATCAGATAGCCGGCCATTCCCGCGGCCAAGAGCCGCAACATCGTACGCGGCGAGGCCCGCCGAAGCCGACGCCAGGGCACCCGGTCAAGGCAGCGCCACGCCACGACAACCATCGGCAGCACCAGCCCGGTCGTCGCCACCGCCGCGAACACATGCCGTTCCCGGTCATAATCGGCCGGCCCGAAAATCGCCTCCCCCACCCACCGGATGATCAGCCAGATGGCCGTGGCCGCCGCGAGAACAATCCCGATCCGCACCGCTACGTGTGGTCGCCCCATGCGTACGAGTGTGTGACTCGCCCTCCACCCGGCGCTGCCGACTTAAGTCGACGCCCGCGGCCGAAAGTCAGTCGGTCCGGTCCTCTTGATACGTCGCTCCCCCGGTCGATTCCTCCGTGAGCGGCCGGGCACCGCCCTCGGGCGGCCCCTGCTCCGACTGCGCCCCGGCCGCCAGCTGCGGGAACTTGGCGTCGAAGGCCGGTCGCTCCGACCGGATCCGCGGCATCCGGTCGAAGTTGCGCAGCGGCGGCGGCGACGAGGTCGCCCACTCCAGCGAGTTCCCGTGCCCCCAGGGATCGTCCACCGTCACCACCTGACCGATCCGGTACGACTTCCACACGTTGTAGATGAACGGCAGCGTGGACGCACCCAGCACGAAGGAGCCCAGCGTCGAGAACGTGTTGAGGAACGTGAACCCGTCCGACTCGAGATAGTCGGCGTAGCGACGCGGCATGCCCTCGGCCCCCAGCCAGTGCTGCACCAGGAAAGTGGCGTGGAAGCCCAGGAACGTCAGCCAGAAATGCACCTTGCCGAGCCGGTCGTCGAGCATGCGCCCGAACATCTTGGGGAACCAGAAATAGATGCCGGCGAAGACCGCGAACACGATGGTGCCGAAAAGCACGTAATGGAAGTGGGCCACCACGAAATAGCTGTCGTGCACATGGAAGTCGATCGGCGGCGACGCCAGCAACACGCCCGTGAGCCCGCCGAGCAGGAACGTGACCAGGAAGCCGACCGCGAACAACATCGGCGTCTCGAGGCTGATCTGCCCGCGCCACATCGTGCCGATCCAGACGAAGAACTTCATTCCCGTCGGCACGGCGATCAGATAGCTCAGCAAACTGAAGAACGGCAGCAGCACCTGGCCGGTGGCGAACATGTGATGCGCCCACACACTCATCGACAGGGCGGCGATGAGCAGGGTGGCCGACACGAGTCCCTTGTAACCGAAGACCGGTTTGCGACTGAAGACCGGGATGACCTCGGTGATGATGCCGAAGAAGGGCAGCGCCACCACGTAGACCTCGGGATGGCCGAAGAACCAGAACAGGTGCTGCCACAGCATCGGCCCGCCGGTCTCGGGCGCGAACACCTGCGCCCCGAGCACCCGGTCGGCCGCCAGCACCAGCAGCGCGGCCGCCAGGAACGGGAAGACCAGGATGACCAGCAGGCTGGTGACCAGGATGTTCCAGGTGAAGATGGGCATCCGGAACATGGTCATGCCGGGCGCGCGCAGGGTCAGGATCGTGGTGATCATGTTGACCGCGCCCAGGATCGTGCCGAGCCCGCTGATGGCCAGCCCGACCACCCACATGTTGCCGCCGACGCCCGGCGAATGGATGCCGTCGCTCAGCGGCGTGTAGGCCGTCCACCCGAAGTCGGCCGCGCCGCCGGGCACCAGGAAACCGGTGACGACCAGCGTGCCGCCGAACAGATAGAGCCAGTACGCGAACGCGTTCAGCCGCGGGAAGGCCACGTCGGGCGCGCCGATCTGCAGCGGCACCACGAAGTTGGCGAAGGCGAACACGATCGGCGTCGCGAACAGCAGCAGCATGATCGTGCCGTGCAGCGTGAACAGCTGGTTGTACTGCTCGGGCGACAGGAACTGCATGCCGGGCCGGGCCAGCTCGGCCCGCATCAGCAACGCCATCAGCCCGCCGACCATGAAGAAGACGAACGAGGTGGCCAGGTACATCAGGCCGATCTGTTTGGCGTCGGTGGTGCGGATGGTGCGGGCCAGGAAGGTGCCGCGCACCTGCGGCCGCACCGGGTAGGGCCGGGTGACGACAGGCTTCGGTTCGAGCGCGGTCATGGTGACCTCCTCGGGCGGGCCGAGGCCTGACGCTACGCCGAGATTTTCAAGACCACATCCCGTACGACCGTCAATCGACCACGAAGGACGCCGAGCTCACCCGGGGCGACGTCGCGGCCGCCGCGTCACCGGCCGCGGAGACCACGTACCGGTAGGTCATGCCGCGGTTGCCCTGGGCCAGCCCGACCCAGGCGCCGCCGGTGGTGAAGGTCGCGAACGTCGCGCTCTGATCGGTGATCCACTCGTTGCCGCTGCGGTGCTGCAGGCTGACGGTGACCTTCCCCGTGCGCTTGGGCAGGATCTGCATGCTCGCATGCACCGCGGCCAACGACCGGTAGTGCGCGATCCCGTTGCTGATCCGGGTGTAACCGGTGAGCCGGACGGTAGCGGCCCCGGCGGTGGTGAAGCGGGCCGAGGCCTTGGCGGCGCCGGCCGCGGCCGTCACCGTGCCGGTGCCCCGCGCGGCGACGGCCCAGGTGGCCACGCCCGCGGCGTTGGTGGTCACGGTCTTGGCCACGGTCGTGCCGCCGGCCACGACGCGGATCGTCACCTTGGCGCGCGGCCGGTGGGCCGCCCGGACGGTCACGGTCAAGCTCTTCCCGTACGCCGAAGCGGGTTTGACAGTGACCGCGAGCGACGGCTTGACGGCAGCCACAGCGGCCGGCCCCGGCAGGACGACACTGCCGGCCAGCAGGGCAGCGGAGACGAGGGCGGTCCTGAGCTTCAGCACAGCCGTTCACATCGGCTCCCGGCTCACGGAGTTGAGACTTGGGGTCCGTTCTCACATTTCATGCCCGATATCCGGCGAAGAGCGGACCGCCTACCCGGTCCAGCACCTCGGTGGCCAGGGTGGACGGGTCATCGCGGGCGGACAGCCAGCGGCCGGCCCACGCGGGGTCGAGCTCACGCAGTTCCCGCAGCAGCCACTTGCCGCCGCTGAGCCAGCGCCCCGCGAAGGCCAGCGCGGCCCGGCCGGTCTCGACCCACAGCGCGGCCGCGATCACGACGCGCTCCCCGTCGTCGGTGGCGTGGCGATGGTCGTCGAGCAGATCGGTCAGCCCGTACCGCAGCCGGTCCCGCTCAGCCGGGGTGAGCACGGGCGGCCCGTCGGCCAGAACCTGCGCACACCGCGCGGTCACGTCACTCGGGTCACCCACCAGCGCAACGCCGGTGGCGAGCATGCGGTGGGTGCTCGGTTTGCGCGCGGCCAACTCCCGGGCCAGGAACGTCGCCAGCGTCGCCGGGGTGTTGACGAACAGCTCGACCGGCCACCCGCGATAGTGCAGGCTCTCGCGAAAGTTCGGTTCCTCGTCCCGCAGCACGACGATGTCCAGGTCGGACCCGGCCGTCCGGGCCGGCCCCAGCACACTGCCGGTGAGAAGCGCCCACCTCGCGTCCGGGAAGCGCTCCAGCACCAGATCGCGGGCATCGGTCAACGGGTCCATCCCATGATCCTGCCCTGTGGTTGGATGCCGCGGTGGACGAGGAACGCTGCTGGGCCGTCATCGAAGCGGCCCGCGCCGAGGCGCGACTACCTCGGCAGTAGCCCGGACGCGGCCGCGCGGAGATCAGGTCTGGCGGAGCACCGACTGGACGGCGGCCAGCAGCTGGTCGCGGGTGTAGGGCTTGGCCACGATGAGGGAGTCGGGTTCGAGGTTGTTGCCGGCCTCGTCGATCAGCGCCTCGGCGAAGCCGGACACGAAGACCACCCGCAGGTCGGGGCGGCGCTGCTTGGCCACGCGGGCCAGCTGACGGCCGTTCATGCCGGGCATCACGACGTCGGTGATCATCGCGGCGATCGGGTCGTTGTGCCGGGCGAGCAGGTTGAGCGCCTCGGCCGCGTCCGCTGCCGACAGCACCCGGTAGCCGGCCCCGCCCAGGAAGCGGGCCGTGACCTCACGCAGATCCGCCTCGTCGTCGACAAGCAACAGCGTCTCGCCCCCCGAGCCGCCCGAGCCGCCCGGCGATCCGGTCAGCGAGCCGTCCGGCGACACCGTCGGCAAGCCATCCGGTGACGGTTCGGCACTCAGTGACAGACCGGCACCGGATGACGGCGCCACGCCAGGTGACGAGGCGGCACCAGATGGCGGCGAAGCATCCGGTGAGCGCGTAGCACCCGGTACCGGCGTGCCGGGGGCAGCCCCGTCGCGTACGCAGGGAAGCCGGATCGTCGCTGTCGTGCCCGCGCCCGGGGTCGAGGCCAGCGTCAGCTGGCCGCCGGCCTGGCTGACGATGCCGTGGGCGGTCGACAGCCCGAGCCCGGCCGTCCCGGTCGAGCGCTTGGTGGTGAAGAACGGCTCGAACGCCCGGTCCAGCACGTCGGCCGGCATCCCGCGCCCGGTGTCGGTGACCGTCACCGTCGTGTCGCGCTCGTCGCCGCCCGCGGTCGCGATGGTGATCGCGCCGCCCCCGGGCATCGCGTCGGCCGCGTTGGCGACCAGGTTGACCAGCACCTGGCTGATCTGGCGGGGATCGGCCCGCACCTCGGCCGGGCCGGGCCGCAGCTGCAGCACCACCGAGGCCTCGCCCGAGGAGTCGCGCAGGGCGCCGATCATCTCTTGCAGCAGCCCGTTGATGTCGAACGTCGCGGGCTGGGTGATCTCGCGCCGGCCGAACGCGAGCAGTTGCTGGGTCAGCGCCTTGGCCCGCTCCCCGCCCTTGATCACCTGGTCGAGGTCGGCCAGCAACGAAGCGGATGTCCCATCCGGTAAAGCGGTTTCGGTGACCGTCTCGATGGCGAGCGAGGTGTAGCCGAGGATCGCGCCCAGGATGTTGTTGAAGTCGTGCGCCGCCCCGCCGGCCATCCGGCGCAGGCTGTCGAGCCGTTCGGCGTCGCGGCGACGGGCGTCGGCCTGGCGGCGCTGGATCTCGTCACGCAGCCCCTCCTCGGCCGTGATCACGTCGGAGACGTCGTCGACCATGAGCACGCCGCCGGCCAGCTCGGCGTCGTCGTCCTGGATGTGCCGCAGTTGCACGCGCAGGTGCCGGACGGCGCCATCCGGATATTCGATCCGGTTCGTGAACCGCCGCTCGGCCGCGTTGCCGCGCAACAGATCGAGGGCGTCGCGCCGGGCCGGCGCGTCCAGGCAGGCCAGCCAGCCCCGGCCGAGCAACCCCGAGATCGGCGTCCGCATGATCTCGGCCAGCCGCGGGTTGATGTAGTCGGCCTCGCCGTCGGCGTCGATGAGCGCGATCCCGACCGGGGAGGCCACCGCCATCGCCTCGAAGCGCCGCTCGGTGTGGTGCAGCGCGCGCACCTTCTCGATCAGCTTCGCGTTCACGGCCTGCACGTGGGCCTGCGCGAAGTCGTCCGAGGGAACGACGTCGATCGAGACCGGCCCGCTCGCGAGCGCCGCGTCGACCGCGTCGAGCAGCTCGTGCGGGTCCTGCGAGCGCAGCACGACCTGGCTGACCCCGCACGCCTCGGCGATGGGCCGGGTCTCAGGTTCGAGGTAGTTGGCCGTGTAGAAGATCACCGGAGCCTGGGCCGCCAGCTCGTCGTCGTCGGTGCGCAGCCGGTGCACGAGCTCGAGCCCATCGATCCCGGGCATCAGCACGTCGGAGACGACCACGTCGGGATGGTGCTCGTGGGCCAGGCGCAGCGCGTCGGCGCCGTCGTGGGCCTCGATGACCTCGTGGCCGCGATACCCCAGCAGCAAACGGACGATGTCCCGGTTCGCGGCGACATCGTCGACGACCATCACCGTCGCCACCGGCGGCTCCTCATCTGCTCATGTCCGTTATAAGACTAAAGCAGGAAAGATCCCTTGTACGGTTATTCACCGTGAGCAGCCGACACGTCGCCGCCGCCGCGGTCGCCGCCGGTGGCCTGGCCTGGGCGTGGCGCGGCCTGGCCCGCCGCCACGAACGCCGGCGCCTCGAGCCGTACATCCACCTGGCCGCGATCCTCGAGGAGACGGCCGCCCCGGCCTTCGTCAAGACGCTCGACGGGCGTTACCGCACGGTCAGCCCGGCCTACGAGCGGCTGCACGGCATCACCGGCGCGGCCGGGCGCTTCGACCACGAGGTGCACTCCCCCGACCGGATGGCCGAGATCCACCGGCACGACACCGACGTGCTCATCGGCAACGGCCCGGTCGCGTACGAGGAGGAACTGGACGGCCGTTGGTTCGTGACCACCCTGCACGCGCTGCGCGACGGGCGCGGCCGCCCGTACGCAATCTTCGGCGCCGGCGTCGACGTGACCCAGCTGCGCCTGGCCGAGGGCAAGTTCCGCAGCCTGCTCGACGCGTCGCCCGAGGCGATGGTCTGTGTCAGCAGCGACGGCACGATCGTGCACGCCAACAGCCGCGCGACCGACCTGTTCCGCTACCGCCGCGACGAGATGGTGGGCGCGGCCATCGAGACGCTCGTGCCCGGGGCCAGCCGCAAGATCCACGTGCAGCACCGCAACCGCTACTTCGCCACCCCGTCGGCCCGGCCGATGGGCGAGGGCATGCTGCTGACCGCGCAGCGCAAGGACGGCACCGAGTTCCCGGTCGACGTCAGCCTCTCCCCCGTGCAGGCCGAGGGCAAGACGATGGTGCTGGCCGCGATCCAGGACGTCACCGCGCGCCGGATGCAGGGCCACACGAACGCCCGACTGGCCGCGATCGTCGAGTCCTCCAACGACGCGATCGTCAGCAAGGCCCTGGACGGCACGATCCAGACCTGGAACTCGGGCGCCGAACGCCTCTACGGGTACACGGCGGCCGAGATGATCGGGCACGACGTGACCCGGCTGCTCCCGCCGGACCGGCTCGACGAGGAGAAACACCTGCTGGGCCGGGTCAACCGGGGCGAGACGCTGCCCCAGCACGAGACTCAGCGGATGCGCAAGGACGGCCGGATCATCGATGTGACGCTGAGCATGGCCCCGATGCGCGACGACGAGGACCGGATCATCGGGGCGTCCACCGTGGCCCACGACATCACCGCCCGCGTGCGGGCCGAGAACCGGCTGCGGATCGAGCGCGAACAGCTCGAGATGATCATGTCGGCAGCGGCCGACCCGTTCTTCTCGATGGACGGCGACGGGATCATCAAGGAGTGGAACCGGCAGGCCGAGCAGGTCTTCGGCTGGCCCCGGGACGAGATCATCGGACGCGACGTAGCCGACACCGTGCTGCCGGGCCGCTACCGATCGGCCCTGCGGCGATTCCTCGACGGACGCTGGGATTGGCTGCTCGACCGCTCGACCGAGATGGCCGCGCGGCACCACGACGGCCGGGAACTGCCGATCGAGCTGACCATGTGGCGCATCCGGCACGACGGCGCCTCGCAACTGCACGCCTTCGCCCGCGACATCAGCGCCCGCCGCGAGACCGAGCTGGCCCTGGCCCAGGCCCGCGACCAGGCGATCGAGACGGCCCGGCTCAAGTCGCAGTTCCTGGCCTCGATGAGCCACGAGATCCGTACGCCCATGAACGGGGTCATCGGCCTGACCAGCCTGCTGCTCGGCTCGGCCCTGGACGGGCAGCAGCGCCGGTACGCCGAGGGCATCAGCACGGCCGGGTCGGCGCTGCTGTCGGTCATCAACGACGTGCTCGACTTCTCGAAGCTGGAAGCGGGCAAGGTGCTGCTCGAGGACACCAACTTCCAACTGCGCCGTCTCCTCGACGACGTGGTGTCGCTGGTCGCGCCGCCCGGCACGGCCCACACGGTCTCGATCACCGGTGAGTGCGACCCGCGTCTGCCCGCGACGGTCAGCGGGGACGCGGCCAAACTGCGCCAGGTGCTGCTCAACCTGGCCGGTAACGCCGTCAAGTTCACCGCGTACGGGAAGGTCGCCATCACGATCACGCCGGACGCGGGCCAGCCGGCCGGGCCCGACGGCATCCCGGTGCGGTTCGAGGTGCGCGACACCGGCATCGGGATCGACCACCACGAGCAGGAGAAACTGTTCGAGCCGTTCACCCAGGCCGACGCGGGCACGACCCGGCGCTTCGGCGGCACCGGGCTCGGGCTGGCCATCTCGCGCGACCTGGTCGAGCTGATGGGCGGTCACATCGGCGTGCACAGCGAGCCGGGTCTGGGCAGCACGTTCTGGTTCACGGCGACGCTGCGGGCGGCCCGGGCCGGCGTCGACATCGCGTCCAGCCACGCCCTGGACGGGCTGCGGGTCGTCATCGTCGACGAGGACGAGACCGACCGGGCCGTGCTGGCCGACCAGTTGGCGGCCTGGTCGATGCAGGCGACCGGGGTCGAGAGCAGCGAGGCGGCGTACGAGATCCTGCGCGACGCGGCCGCCACCGGGCGCCCGATCGACCTGGTGATCCAGGACGTGCGTACGGCCGGACTGAGCACTCCCGCGCCCGAGGGCACGCCCGTCCCCAAGACGATCCTGCTCACGAACGACCCGACGTCGCTGCCGTCCGAGCCCGACCCGCAAGCGGTCTCCGCCGCGTTCACCAAACCACTGCGCCAGTCCCAGCTGTACGACGCCCTGGTCGGGGTGCTGGATGTGGCCGAGGCACCGCTCGAGAATCCTCCGGCG
Source organism: Paractinoplanes aksuensis (assembly GCF_024137025.1). Lineage (GTDB taxonomy): Bacteria > Actinomycetota > Actinomycetes > Mycobacteriales > Micromonosporaceae > Actinoplanes > Actinoplanes aksuensis. Next base: position 375,156 of record NZ_JAMYJR010000003.1, on the reverse strand, counting down.
CCCGCGACCGGCCGCGGTCATGTGCTGCTGGTGGAGGACAACGAGATCAACCGCACGGTGGCCCTGGGCATCCTGGCCACCCTGGGCTACAGCGCCGACGTGGCCGTGAACGGCCGCGAGGCGGTGGCGATGGTGGCCGAGCGTGACTACCAGCTCGTCTTCATGGACTGCCTGATGCCCGAGATGGACGGTTACGCGGCCACGGCCGAGATCCGCCGCCGCGAGGGCGCCGGCCGCCACGTGCCGGTGATCGCGCTGACCGCGAGCGCCCTGGCCGAGGACCGGGCCCGCTGCCTGGAGGCCGGCATGGACGAGCACATCGCCAAGCCCCTGGTGCCGAACGAAGTGGCCGCCGCCCTGGCCCGGTGGGCCGTCCCCGAGCCGTCGCCGAGCTCAGCCGTCCAGGCCGGGATCGAGGCCCGCCTGGACCAGCTGCGCGGCCCCGACCCGGCCGAGAGCGCCCCGATCATCGAGGGCCTGCTCCGCAAGATGATCGAACGCATCCCGGACCACCTCGAGAAGGTCAAACAGGCCCTGGCCCTGGACGACGCGACCGCCCTGCGTAATGAGGCCCACCAACTGAAAGGCATCATGGCCAACATCGGCGCCACCGCCGCCGCCGACGCCTGCGGCCGCCTGGAGGACCAGGCCCGCCTGGGCGACCTCGACGGCGCCGTCACGGCCTTGGCCGCCCTGCACCCCGAGATCAACGCCGTCCGCACGGCCGTGGCCGTCATTCTGCGCCCTCCCGTCGGCACAAAGCCGGGCTGATCCCTCACCAGCCCACCTCGGGCCCGCTCAGGACCTGGCAGCCGACCGCCGCGGCCACCTCAGGCAGCATCTCGGCCCAGGAGCTGTGCACGAAGACGCTGTGGCCGGGCCGGTTCTCCTCCAGCCAGACGTCAGCGCCGTTGAGCCCGAGCTCGAAACCGGCGCGGCTGTGGTCCATCGGCCAGCAGACCGTCCAGCTGATCCGCACGGGGTCGTCGCCGGCCGCGGCCAGCGCCCTCCGGTCCAGGCCGCCGTCGAGCGGGAACTCCGGCGTGGAGAGTTGGGCGGTGAGGTTCGGCAGCTGCCGGAGGGTGTCGGCCAGCCTGGGGGTGAGGTCGAGAACAGGCCGGGACCGGCCTTCCGGAAACAGATGGGCCACCACCTCCGGCAGCGGACCATCCGGCCGATCGATCATCACCCCGCCGTCACCCAGGTCGAGATACCGTCCGAGCTCGTGCGTGGTGGTCCAGACCCAGGCGCCGACGTCCCGCGGACAGTTGCAGGTCCGGTCCGACCAGGCCAAAAGCTGTCGCGTGAGCCGGAAGGCGGTGTGCGGATCGTCAGTCGTGTGGATCCGGGCCACCCGGGAGTTGCTCATCGGGTCAATCGGCGCAGTAGCGGCTGTCGTACTCGGCGCCGGCGATGACGCCGCCCCACTTGACGCAGGCGCCGTCGGCCACCGGGCCGCCCTGGACGCCACCCACCGAGAACTCGTCCTTACGGCGGTCGTCGGCCCGGGGCTGGCCGTCGATCTCGAGGTAGGCCGACATGTTGATCTTCTTGCCGTCGCTGGTCTTGCGCAGGGTGACCGTGCAGACCTGCTCGCCCTCGTTGAGCGAGAGCAGATAGACCTGGCCGACCTCCTCGCCCTCGTCGCCGCGCACCTTGCCCTGGTCGAGCACCTGGAAGTCGTCGCCGCAGAGGGGTTCGGGCTCGAGCGTGTTCTCGACCTCGGTCGGCGTGGGGTCCGGGGTCTCGGTCGTCTCGGTCTCCTGCGGGGCCGGCTCCTGGGTGCGGGGCTTCGAGGTCGGCTTGCGGGTCTTGGTCGGCTTGACGGAGGGGCTGGTGTCCCCGGCGATCACGCCGCTGGAGGAGGGGTCGTCGCCCCCGCCGTCGGACATCGCGAAGGCCACCCCGATGCCGCCCACACCGACCACGACAGCAGCGATGGCCGAGGCCAGCACGATGTTGCGGGGGCGCTTGCGGCCCGGCCCGGAACCGGAACCACGGTCGTCGTCGGCCACCCCGGCGCCCGGCAGCGGGATCGCCGCCGCGCCGGCGGCCGGAAAGCGCCCCGAGGAGCCGCCGCCGTAGGTGTTCTGCGGCACCCCGGCCGAGGCCCGCCCGGCCTGGTAGCCGCCGGACGACACGGGCCGGGCGAATCCGGTGTTCTGGCCGGTGTTCTGATAACCCCGCGGCGGGACGGGCGGGGCGGGCATGCGGCCCGAGGTGCCCGGCCCGGGCTGGCCGTACGGACGGGTGGCCTGGGTGTTGGTCGGGCCCTGGAACCGGGTGGCCTGGGTGTTCGGCGGGCGGCCGGGCGAGCGGGCCACGGTCGCCATCTCGGCCGCGCTCGAGAAGCGCTGCGACGGCTCCTTGGCCAGGGCGCGCAGCACCAGGGCGGCCACGGCCGGCGGCACGTCCGGGGGCAGGGTCGGCAGGTCGCCGTACACGAGCTGGGACATCACCTGCAGCGGGTTGTCGCCGACGTAGGGCGGGCGCCCGGTGAGGCAGCAGTAGGCGACGGCGCCGAGGGCGTACACGTCGGTCCGCGGGCCGATCGGCTTGGCCTCGGCCTGCTCGGGGGCCATGTAGTTGACCGAGCCGAGCACCACGTTGGTGCCGGTCAGCCCGGCCCCGGCGGTGGAGCGGGCGACCCCGAAGTCGACCAGCACGATCGCGCCGTTGCGGCGGACCAGCAGGTTGGCCGGCTTGACGTCGCGGTGCACGATGCCCGCCTCGTGCGCGACCTGCAACGCGTCGGCGACCTGGGCCACGATCGTCATCGTCTCGCCCGGGTCGAGCCGGCCCGCCTGCTCGATGCGCTTGGCCAGCGAGATGCCCTCGATGAACTCCATCACCAGGTAGTCGATGCGGTTGGGCCCGACCTGGGCGTTCTCGCCGTAGTCGTAGACCTGCACGATGCCGGGGTGGCGCAGCGCGGCCATCATGCGGGCCTCGGTGCGGAACCGCTGCATGAACTCGCGGTCGGCCATCAGCGCGGGCAGGATCGTCTTGACGGCGATCGGCCGGTGGAGCATCAGGTCCTCGCCGCGCCAGACCTCGCCCATGCCACCGGCGGCGATCCGCTGGGTCAAGCGATAACGGTCGTTGAGCATGGTTCCCGGGGACAGCACCCGGACATGCTACTCAAGCCGAACAACCCCGAACGGGAGCGGCCCGGCCTGCTGCGGGGGACGCAGGGCCGGGCCGCGGGGAAGACCTGCTGGGTCAGGCCTTCCCGGCCGGCGCAGGTTCGGCCGGCGTCTCGGGAACGTCCTCGTCGTCGTCCCGGTCGAGCATGGTGGCCTCGTCGAACGGGTCGTCGCCGGCCAGCACCGCGCGGGTCTTGTCGCGGTCGATCTCGTTGGTCCAGGTGCCGACCAGGACGGTGGCCACCGCGTTGCCCGCGAAGTTGGTCAGCGCCCGGGCCTCGGACATGAACCGGTCGATGCCGACGATCAGGCCGACGCCGTCGACCAGTTCCGGGCGGTGGCTCTGCAGGCCGCCGGCCAGCGTGGCCAGGCCGGCGCCGGTGATGCCGGCCGCGCCCTTGGAGGCGATGACCATGAACACCAGCAGCGAGATCTGCTCGCCGATGTTCAGCGGCTGGTCCAGCGCCTCGGCGATGAACAGCGAGGCCATCGTCAGGTAGATGGCCGTGCCGTCGAGGTTGAAGGAGTAGCCGGTCGGGACGGTGATGCCGACCACCGGCTTGCTGACGCCCAGGTGTTCCATCTTGGCGATGAGCCGGGGCAGGGCCGACTCCGACGACGAGGTCGACAGGATCAGCAGGAACTCGCGGCCCAGATACTTGAGCAGCGAGAAGATGTTCATCCGGGCGAACACCCACAGGATCGCGGCCAGGATGACGAAGACGAAAGCCGCGCAGGTGATGTAGAAGGCGATCATGATCTGGGCCAGGCTCTTGAGCGCGTCGACGCCGGTCTCGCCGACCACCGCCGCGATGGCGCCGAACGCGCCGATCGGGGCCAGCCACATGATCATGGCCAGGATCTTGAAGACCAGGCGCTGAATGGTGGTGATGGCCCGCAGCACGGGTTCGCCGCGACGGCCCATGCCCTGCACCGCGAAGCCGACCAGCAGCGCCACGAGCAGCGTCTCCAGCACCTCGCCGTCGGTCAGCGCGGAGAGCAGGCTGTTGGGAATGATGCCGAGCACGAAGTCGGCCAGGCCCTCCCCGGCCGTGTCGCCGACCGCCTTCTGACCGGCCGCGGCCGAGGCCGCGTCCAGGTGCAGCCCGGCGCCGGGGTGGATGATGTTGCCGACGACCAGGCCGATGGCCAGCGCGACGGTCGACATGATGAGGAAGTAGCCGAGAGCCAGGCCACCGACTTTGCCGACCTGGGCCGCCTTCCGGATCGAGCCGACGCCGAGCACGATGGTGCAGAAGATGACCGGGGCGATCATCATCTTGATGAGGTTGACGAAGCCGGTGCCGATCGGCTTGAGCTCCTTGGCGACATCCGGAACCACGAGGCCGAGCACGATGCCGGCCACGACCGCCACGATGACCGCCAGGTAGAGGTAGTGCGTTCTGTCCCGCCTGACCCGCGGGGTGGGGCTCTGGGTCTCCATGGAGCAGACTGTGTCCTGCGTCTCACAGCTGGGGCGACATTGCGTTCATTCTGTTTACTGCCGGAAATCGTGGTTGAAACATGGCGACAACACGACCGTGGACCATCGCGCGGCAGCTCTTCGTGCTGCAGGCGCTGGTGGTGACGGCTCTCGTCGCGATCGGCACGGCCGGCGCGGTGCTGCTGGCCCGGGACGACACCGAGCAGGCGGCCATCGACCAGGTGACCGCGATCGCGCAGGCCGTCGCCCACAATCCCCTGGTCGTCGAGGCGGTTCGCGGCAGCGACCCGTCGAAGGTCCTGCAGCCGTACACGGAAAGCGTCCGGCACGCCACGAAGACCGACTTCATCGTGATCATGGCGCCGGACCGCACCCGGTTCACGCACACCCGGCCCGAACTGATCGGCCGGCCCTTCATCGGCTCCATCCAGGACGCGCTCGACGGCGGGACGGTGATCGAGACCAGCGTCGGCACCCTCGGCGAGTCGGTGCGCACGGTGGTGCCGGTGCGCGACGGCGGCGGCGCGGTGATCGCCCTCGTCTCGGTCGGGATCGTCACCGACGCGCTCGATCAACGGCTGCTGGCCCGCACGCCCGCCGTGGCCATCCCGACGGCGCTGGCCCTGCTGCTCGCGGCGGCCGGGTCGTGGCTGCTCAGCCGACGTCTGCGCCGCCAGACACACGGGCTCGGACCGGCCGAGATGACCAGAATGTACGAATACCACGACGCGGTGCTGCACTCGGTGCGCGAGGGCCTGGTCGTGGCCGACCGCTCGGGCCGGGTGACGCTGGTCAACGACGAGGGCCGCCGGTTGCTGGGCGACGGCGACCTGCCGCCCGAGATCAGCGAGCTGCTGGCCTCGAAGACGGCCGTAGAGGACGAGCCGGTGCTGGCCGGCGACCGCATCCTGGTCGCCAACCAGCGGGTGATCCACTCGGAGGGGCAGACCGTCGGCACGGTGCTCACGCTGCGCGACCACACCGAGCTGCGGGCGCTGACCGGCGAGCTCGACTCGGTGCGCGGCCTGACCGAGGCGCTGCGGTCGCAGGCCCACGAATCGGCGAACCGGCTGCACACGGTGCTGACCATGGTCGAGCTGGGCCGCACCGAGGAGGCCGTGCGGCTGGCCACGGCCGAGCTCGAGGTGGCCCAGCAGCTGACCGACCAGGTGGTGGGCGCGCTCAGCGAACCGGCGCTGGCCGCCCTGCTGCTGGGCAAGTCGGCCCAGGCCGCCGAGCGCGGCGTGCAACTGGTGGTGGACGATGCCTCCCGGCTCGACAGCACCCCGCTGCCCAGCCGCGATCTGCTCACCGTGGTCGGCAACCTGGTCGACAACGCGCTGGAGGCGGTGGCCGGCACCGAGCCACCGAGGGAGGTGACCGTGCTGGTGCTCGAGTCCGGCGGCGAGATCGTCGTGCGCGTGGGCGACACGGGCCCGGGGCTGGCCTCGGCCGACGCGTTCCAGCGGGGGTGGTCGACCAAGGCGGAAGGGCGCGGGCTGGGCCTGGCCCTGGTCAAGCAGGTGGCCGACCGGCATGGCGGCACCATCGACGTGGTGCGGGCGCCGGCCGGTGGTGCGTCGATCACCGTACGGTTGCCGGTGCGCCCTCGACCCGCGCCGGGAGCGGAACTCCGGCCGAAGCCCGAGTCGACGGCCGGATCGGGGCTTCCCGCGGAGCCGGGGGCGCTATGAGCGCCATCCGGGTGCTCGTGGTCGAGGACGAGCCGCTCATCGCCGAGGCCCACGCCGCATATGCGGGAAGGGTCGAAGGTTTTGAGGTGGCGGCCGTCGCGCACACGGCGCAGCGGGCCATGGCGACGCTGCGCACGACGCCGGTCGACCTGGTGCTGCTCGACCTCAACCTGCCCGACATGAACGGCCTCGAGCTGACCCGGGCCCTGCGCTCGGCCGGGATCGGCACCGACGTGCTGGTCGTGACGTCGGCCCGGGACCTGGCGGTGGTGCGCTCGGCCGTCTCGCTGGGCGTCACCCACTACCTGCTCAAGCCGTTCACGTTCGCCACCTTCCGCGAGAAGCTGCTGGGGTACGCCCGGTATCGCGCCCAACTGCTCGGGGTCGAACAGGTCGCGGCCCAGCACGAGATCGACCGCGCGTTCGCGGCCCTGCGCGGCTCGTCCCCCGACTCGCTGCCCAAGGGGCTCGACCAGGGCACACTCGACCTGGTGCTCGGCGTCCTGCGGGCCGCCGCCGACGCCACGGGCCTGTCCGCAGCCGAGGTGGCCGCACGGATGGGGGCCTCCCGGGTCACCGCGCGGCGCTACCTGGAACACCTGGCCGAGGCCGGGCACGTCGCGCGGAGCCCCCGTTACGGCGGGCCGGGCCGCCCCGAGGTCGAATACCGCCGTGTGCATTAGACGCGGCCTGTCCCGCCTTGCTCGTCGAGCCGACCTCTCAGTTGCGCGAGTTGACGGCGGCGAACGTGGCGGCTGTGGTGGTGCCGTAGACGTCGTCCCACGTCCGCACGGTCGACGAGAACTCCCACGTGCGAAAGCTGTCTTTGCCGCCGCCACGCCGGTAGCGCCAGTAGAGCAGTGTGTCCATGGCGAGGGTGCCGACCGCGCCGGCGACGAGGCCGCGGATGACGGCGCCCAGTGGAGTCGTACCAGTCATGGCTCTTCCCTTCTTCGTCCTGGTCCTCCTCAGACTGCCCCCTGCCTGTGACAATTTCGCCCGTAGAAGGCCCGGGGTCATGCACGTCTCACTCCGCGCCCCGGTCGTGCAGGCCGTGAATGATTGCGCGTGGTTATCGTGAACTCATGGCAATCGACAGGGCGGTCACTCCGATGGGGACGGTGTCGTTCCGGCTGGGGCTGCTCGGGGTCGCCCAGGACGCGCTGTACGCCTCGCGGCTGGCCGATCTCGACCTCAAGCCGAAGCATGTGGCGCTGCTGTGCGTGCTGCGGTTGCGGGGCGCCGAGTCGCAGATGGAACTGGCCGGGCTGCTGGGGGTGGCGCCCAGCCTGATCGTGCTGCTGGCCGACCATCTCGAGGAGCGAGGGGCCGTTCAGCGCGTACGGGATCCGGCCGACCGCCGCCGGCAGAGCCTCCGCCTGACCGACACGGGCCTGCACCTGCTCGCCGCGGCGACCGAGGTCGCCGCGCAGCTCGACGAGGAGCTGGCCGCCGGCCTGCCGCCCGCCGAGCACGCCGCCCTCAGCGCGGCCCTCGACCACCTGCTCAACGGCGCCCTCGAGCGCCCCTGATTCTCCGGCTCAGTCGCCCGCGCAACAACCGTCGGCGCAGGCGCTGTTGTTCCCGGTGGGGATCGTCGGGGCGCAGCAGGCGTCGCCCCGCCAGGCCTCGCGGCCCTCCTTGACGGCTACCGCGGCGATGACCAGGGCGGCGATCGGGTCGGCCCAGCTCCAGCCGAACAGGCTGTTGAGCGCGAGCCCGACCAGCAGCACCGCCGACAGATAGGTGCAGAGCAGCGTCTGTTGGGAATCGGCGACCGCGGTGCGCGAGCCCAGCTCACGCCCGGCACGGCGCTGCACATAGGAGAGGCCCGGCATGACCGCCAGAGAGACCGCGGCCAGGATCAACCCCACCGTCGAGTGCTCGGCCTCGGCTCCGATCACCAGGGTGCGTACGGCTTCGAAGCTGACATAAGCGGCCAGGGCGAAGAACGAGACGGCGATGACGCGCAGCGCGACCTTCTCCCGCGCCTCGGGATCGTGGCTGCTGAACTGCCAGGCGACCGCCGCCGCCGACGAGACCTCGATGACCGAGTCGAGCCCGAAGCCGATCAACGCCGTCGAGTCGGCCACGGTGCCCGCCGTGATCGCCACGACCGCTTCGACGACGTTGTACGCGATCGTGATGCCGACGAGCAGCCGGATCCGGCTGGTCAGCACGGCCCGCCGCGACGGACCGGGACCGAGTTCCAGAACCATCAGCAGCAGCCCTCGGTCTCGCTGTCGGGGCAGGCCGTCGGGTCGACCGCGAGGACCAGGCCGAGCAGGTCACCGAGGGCGTGCCGCAGGCGGCCGTCGGCCAGCTCGTAGCGGGTGCGGCGCCCCTCGGGCACGGCGACGACCAGACCGCAGCCGCGCAGGCAGGCGAGATGGTTGGACAGGTTCTGCCGGGTGACGCCGAGCAGGTCGGCCAGCTCGGCCGGATAGCCGGGCGCGTCACGCAACGCCAGCAGCAGCCGGGCCCGGGTCGGATCGGACAGGGCATGGCCGAAGCGGGCGAGAACCTGCCCGTGGGCAACCGTCTCCATATCGCGACAGTACAGCCGACGCTGTATTCAGCGAAATCTGGATCATCGAATCGGATTTCGACGCCGGAGCGATCAGGATCCCGGCGATGTGGGATTCTTCCGCCATGACGACGCCGCAGCCGCCCGAGCCGCCCCAGCACCCGACGCCCCCGCCCGGGCCGGACGCGGCCGACGACTCGCCGTTCCGCCCCGGCCCGACGCCGACTGGCAGTACTTTCTCGGCGGGCCCGGCGCCGACAGGCGAATTCCCGGTGACGCCGCCGCCCATCGTGGGCGACCCGTTCCAGGTGGGCCCGGCCGGCGAACCGCAGGTCGAGAGCAGCAACCGCCCGGCACGGCCGTGGCTGATCGCGGCCGGGGCCGGCGCAGTCATCGGCGCCCTGGTCGTCGGGATCCTCTGGGCGGCCAGCTCGTTCGTCGGCGCCAACAGCGGGAGCGAAGCCGCCGAGGACGCCGCGGCCGCCTGCGGGGTCTTCGAGCGCGTCCCGGACGACTGGAAGCAAGAGACCATCACCGAGGAGAACACCTACCAACTCGGCGGCGCGATCGCGCTGGCCCAGGCCGCCGGCAAGCGCGACGCCGAGTACCGCGTCCTCGCCACCCAGGCCCAGCAGGTGCAGCAGGCCGTCGTCTCGTTCGACATCACCCGCGTCAACCAGCTCGTCGTCGACGTCCGCAACACCTGCGACGAGCTCTGAGTTCGACGGCGGCGACCCAGCCGCTGATCCGTTTTGACATCGACCGGGCCGGATGGTGGGGTATGGGCCGTGAAGGGTCAGATCGTGCACTCGCCCGCCGGTGAAGCAGTTGTCCTCGACGACGTCGGTCAGACGGTGTTGCTCGACAACCCCGTCGTCCGGGTGTGGGACGTGTCGTTGCCGGCCGGGGAGACCCACCCCTGGCATCTTCACCACAACCCGTACGTCGTGTTGAGCCTGGCCGGGTCGAAGGCGCGGATGGACTGGCTGGACGGCAGCGAGCCGCGCTTCCTCGACGAGTACCGCGGCGGCTCGGTCTACCGGCCGCTCTCGCCCGTGCACCGGCTCACCAACATCGGCGACCGCTTCTATCAGAACCGGCTGGTCGAGCTGAAAGACCTGGGCGAGAACCTCCCCTCCCCGGCCGACATCGGCCCCGGCGACCGCAGCGTCGAGGGCGCGCGGCCGGGCCCCGACCGGGCCGACGGCCGCCGGCCGGTGATCGACCACCCGCACGTCAAGGTGTGGACGGTCGCGGGCGGGGGCAAGCTCGACCTGACCGACCGGCCGCACGTCATCGCCGCCCTCGAACGGGACGGCGACGTGTCGTACCACTCGGGCGGCCCGCTGACGCTCACCGGCCCGGGCGAATACTTCGTGCTGGAGCTGACCTACCCCGCTCAGTAGAGGTCGAAGTGGAACACCTCGAACCCGGTCGCGTACTTCGTGCCGAGCCGGGCCCCGCTCTGCCGCGAGAACCCCTCGAGGAACTCCTCGGCGTCGAAGTCGCCGCTGCCCAGTCCGCGCAGATAGGCCGCGTGCGCCTCGAGTGAGCGCACGCCCAGCTCGAACGTGGCGGTCGTGTCCACGCCGTGCCGGGCCCGCGGGGAGCCGGCCGCCCAGACCTGCCGGACGCCGCCCCACTTCTCCAGGCCCTCGTCGATCTGGTCGCGGAACACCCACCGGTTGGCCGCGTCGCGCACCGCGTCCAGCACGGACTTCCCGGTGGCGATGTGGTCGGCCATGTTGAGCGCGGCGCCGTCGGGATCCCAGCTGTCGCGGAAGTTGTTGGTGATCACGATCTCGGGCCGGTGGACCCGGATCACCCGGGCCAGGACGCTGCGCAGGGTCACGCCGGCCTCGATCACGCCGTCGGGCAGGCCCAGGAACTCGACCTGTTCCACGCCCACGATCGCCGCCGAGGCGCGCTGCTCGACCTCGCGCACCGGGCCCGCCTCGTCCGGGTCCATGGCGTCGATGCCGGCCTCGCCGCTGGTCAGCAACACGTACACGATGTCCTTGCCCTGCGCGGTCCAGCGGGCCACGGCGGCCGCGGCACCGAATTCCAGATCGTCGGGATGAGCCACGATCGCCAGACCCCGTTGCCAGTCCTCGTCGACGGGCTGCCACTGAACGTCATCGGTCATCGCCCCATCATGCGCCGGAAAGGACTTGATCGACTGACCAGAATGGGAGGCGCGCTGAACCTCGCTGCTCTCGACCCTTTCCCGTACGCGGTGCGGATCGCCCACGTCCCGCGCCGGGTGGCCGCCCTGCTCGCCGCCGAGCACCGGGCGGACTGGCTACGCGCGCAGCGGCTCTCCTGGGCGCCGCTGCGCCGTCTGATCAACCTGCCCGACACCGACCTCGGGCCGCTCGGCCGACGGCTGCGCCCGAGTGACACGTACGCGGATCTGTTGAAGGCTCTGCCCCCGAGCCGCCGGGGCGCGTTCCACGATCTGGTGCACGACGGGCTCGGCCCGGGCGACCGCAACCGCTACCCGCGCACGATGGAGGCGTTGCCGCACGCCGTCCGCGAGCGGGAGGCCCGCACCGAGCTGGCCCGAGCCTGGGTCCGCCCGGCCGAGGCCGTGACCCGCACCTGGAGTGCCTGTCTGCCCTGGCCGGCGGCTACCGCTACGGGTGGCCGGTCGAGTGGCGGGACCAGCTGCGCTCGCTGCGGCGGCACCCGGACCCGGACGTCCGGGACGAGGCGAGCGCGGTCGTCATGAGCTGGTGAGCCCGGCCCGGGTCAGGCGGGTGGCCAGCACCGCGCAGCGGTCCCGCAGCTCGGGCGGGTCGAGCACTTCGAAGTCGTGGCCGAGCAGGGTCATGTGCAGCAGGACGAAGTCGAGGTTGTCCGCCCCGCTGACCACCTCGCTGCCGCCCTCGGCGGGCCGCACGAGCCCGGCCGAGGCGGGGATCTGGGCGCGTACGGTCGCGAAGGGGGCCCGGACGAGGAACCGGGCCTGGTGCCGGTAGACCCGGCTGGCAATGCTTTCCTGCACGTACGCGGCCGCGTCGGGCGCCTCGCGAGGGCGGAAGCGCCAGGTGCGGGCCGCGACCTCGCTCATCCGGTCGAGCCGGAAGGTGCGCCAGTCGTCGCGGCCCAGGTCGTACGCGAGCAGGTACCACCGCCGGTCCGAGGCGACCAGCCGGTACGGCTCGACCCGGCGCCGCTCGTCCTTGTAGCCGAACTCGGCCTCGACCTCGTCGCGGCAGGCCCGGGCCAGGGTCATCAGCACCTCGGAGGCGACGACCGGGCGGCCGCCGCCGAACGACTCCACCGACCCGGCCAGCGCCTGCACCTCGGGCCGGAGCCGGGCCGGCAGCACCCGGTCGAGCTTGGTCAGGGCGCTCAGCGCGGCGTCCCCGCCCTCGGCCCCGGCCAGCAGCGCGACGGCGGTGGCGATGGCCTCCTCGTCGTCGAGCAGCAGCGGCGGCAGGGCCTGACCCGCGCCGAGCTGGTATCCACCGTTGACGCCCTGTCCCGCGTGCACCGGGTAGCCGAGGGTGCGCAGCCGCTCGACATCGCGCCGCACCGTGCGGGTGGTGACGCCGAGCCGGTCGGCCAGCTCGGGCCCGGTCCAGACCCGGCGCTGCTGGAGCAGACCGAGCAGGGCCAGCACACGCTCGGTCGTACCCCGGTCGTCCATGGTTCCCAGTCTTTCAGAGATAGCGGACCGAACCTGTCCTCGTTCCGTGTCAGGGTGGGCGCATGGACGTCAACTGGAACGAGACGCTGCTCGAACAGTGGACCTGGCACTGGGACCACCAGGTGCGGGCACGGCTCGACGGACTGACCGACGACGAGTACTTCTGGTCGCCCGTGCCGGACCCGTGGACCATCGGCCCCGGCGGGATCGACTGGGCCTATCCGCCGCCCACGCCGGCCCCGTTCACCACCATCGCCTGGCGGTTGGGGCACGTCATCGTGGGGGTGCTCGCGATGCGCAACACGGCCCACTTCGGGGCGCCGCCGGCCTCGTACGAGAAATGGCCGTGGGCCCGGACCGCCGCCGACGCCCGGACGCAGCTCGACGAGCAGTTGGCCGTGTGGGTGGACGGCGTACGCGGCCTGGGTATCGAGGGCTTGACCGAACCGTGCGGCGACAAAGAGCCGTACCCCGACCTGCCGATGGCCGCATTGGTGCTGCACATCAACCGCGAACTGATTCATCATCTGTCCGAGGTCGCCCTGCTGCGCGACCTGTACGTGAGAGGAGCCGGCCGATGAGCCGTCCGATCCAAGTCACCTTCGACGCCCTCGACCCGGCGAAACTGTCGACGTTCTGGCGGGACGTGCTGGGTTACGTGCACCCCGGCCCGCCCGGCGTGACCCTCGAGCCGGGTCAGGACCCGCTGGCGGCCTGGGAGGTCTTCCTCGAGCAGCGGGGTGTGCCGCCCGAGGCCCGCAACCAGGCCTCGGCCATCGAGGACCCGGAGGGCAAGGGCCCGCGCATCTTCTTCCAGCAGGTGCCCGAGGACAAGGTGGCCAAGAACCGCGTGCACCTGGACGTGCGCAACGCCCCCGGCCTCGAGGGTGCCGAGCGGATGGCCGCCCTCGAGGCCGAATGCGACCGGCTGGTCGCGCTGGGCGGCCGACGGGTCAGCCGCTCCGAGCCCGCGCCCCCGATGAGCCACGGCTTCATCGTGATGCAGGACCCCGAGGGCAACGAGTTCTGCCTGGACTGAGCGAGCGGGATCAGCAGTAGGTGGACTGCTTGCCGATCACCTTGTACGGGCAGTCCGCCACCTCGGCCAGCAGCAGCGCCGCCTCGCGGTTGCGGGTCGTCTCGCGGGTGATGACGCTGGCCGGTGGATAGAAGCCGCCGCCACTCGCCGATCGTGGGTACATCTCGAAGGTGTACGCGAAGATCTTGTGCGTCCCCCACAGCCAGTCCAGCAGGTCACCGTCGGTGATGTAAAGGTCCGAGGACTGCTCGGGCGTGTAGCCGTTGGTGGCCGCCATCTGCCGGCCGAACGTCGAGAACGTGTTGTAGTCGTCGGTCGTCATGCCGGTCGTGGTGTTGGCCGTGGTGTGCCCGAACGGCCACAGCACGAGCTCGGAATACGTGTGGAAGTCCATGGCGGCCCGGATCTGCTGCTTGCCCCCGACCACCCGGCCCTGCACGAAATCGCGGACGGCCCGGGTCTCCGGCGCCGAGAAGGCCGACGGCCCGCGATACGTCGCCGACGACGTGCTGCCCGACGACCCGCCGCAGCAGCCCCAGCGGTAGCCGTAGTTGCGGTTGAGGTCGGTGCCGACGTTGGACGAGCCGCTGTTGGGCTGCCGGTTCTTGCGCCACGAGCGGTAGTTGCCGGTGGCGATGTCGTACTCGGAGCCATCCGGGTTGACCGACGGGATGATCCAGATCTCGCGGCTGTTCACGATGTTGCGGATCCGGGTGTCGCTCGCGTAGTTGTCCGTGAACAGGTGCAGCAGATACACGGCCATCTCGACGGTCAGGTGCTCGCGGGCGTGGTGGTTGGCGTCGTACAGCACCTCGGGTTCGCTCTCGTCGGTGCCGACGTTGTCGGAGATCTTGACGGCGACGATGTCGCGGCCCTCGTAGGTGCGCCCGATCGTCCGCTTGCCGGCGATCGCCGGGTTGGCCGCGACGACCCGGTTCACCTCGGTGATCAGCTCGCTGTAGTTGTGGTAGGGCGCGTCCGAGGGCGGGAAGTCGAGCGTCCGCAGCACGGGCTGCACGGTGAAGCCCTGCCGCTGCAACGCCCGCACCTCGGCCGGCGTGGCGGTGACGGTGACGACGGCGTGCTCGACGCTGTCGATGGCCACGCCGGTGCGCGCGATCACGTTGCGCTGGCCTTGATTGCGTACGTCGTAGATCTCGTACTGAGCGGGCTCGGAGCTCACGGTGGGCGCGGCGCCGGCCGGCACCCCGGCCAGGAGGGCGCCCAGCATCGCGACGGCCAGGGCGGCCACGGTCGTACGTCGTCGTCTCATGCCTTAAGCCCACCACCAGCGTGGATAGATCACAATCAATCGAACCATGCCAGTCCCACCCTCTCACCGGCGCTATATGACCACGGGCCGGGGGAACGTGACGACCATGGCCACGCCCGGGTCGCGATGTTCGGCCACCGCCCGGCCCCCGTGGGCGGCGGCCAGCTGGCGGACGATCCACAGCCCCAGCCCGACGCCGTCCGCGCCGCCCACCGCGAACTGTGTGAACAGCCGCGAGCGCAGCTCCTCGGGGATACCCTCGCCGTGATCGCGCACCTCGAGCCGGTCGAACTGGCCCTCGGTGAAGACCCGGATCACGATCGGTGGGCGGCCGTAGCGGGCCGCGTTGGTCACGAGGTTGACGACGATCTGCTCGAACCGCTGCTTGTCGACGAAGATCGTCAGGTCCTCGTCGACCTCGACCGTCACGTCGGCGCCGTCGCGGACGTACGTGAGCATCTCGTGCACGAGGGCCCGGGCGTTGTGAGTCTGACGGTCCAGTTTCAGCTCGCCCGAGCTGTCGATGCGCTGGATGTCGAGCAGCCCCTCGGCGAGCCGGGTGATGCGGGCCGTCTGCCGCAGAGCGGCCTCCAGCATCCGGGCGATCTGCGGGGGCGCCTGCCCCTTCAGCTCCTCCAGCACCATGCGTACGGTGGCCAGCGGGGAACGGACGTCGTGGGCCAGGGTGCTCATCAGGGCGGCGCGCCATTGCTCGATGCGGACCAGCCGTTCCCGGTCCTCGCGCAGGTGGCGGGCCTGGGCCTCGATCAGCAGGGCGACCGCGACCGCGATCGGCATGAGAATGAACGCGCTGCCCAGCACGAGCGGCGGCTGGCCGGTGAGCACGAGCGGGACCAGGTAGGCCAGGGTGGCCGGGACCGCGTACGCGACCAGGATCCACCGCGGGAAGTGCAGGCCGGCCCAGGCGTATAGCAGCACCAGGAACGGCCCCGTCCCGCTGGCCGACCCGCCGAACGACCAGGTCGACAGCCCCAGCACCGCGAACGACGGCAGCCCCAGCCAGGCGGGCATGTTCGGTCCCGTACGACCCCAGGGCAGCAGCAGGGCCACCACCGCCAGCACGGCGTCACAGGCCGCCACGAGGAGCAGCCGATCCGCGTGCGCCGGGTCGTTCGCGATGCCCAGCACCGCCAGGAACCCGGCCAGAATCAGGAGCACCCCGGCCTGCCGGGCCGCGGCGCGCGGCCCGGTCCCCAGCAGGCGAATCGATCGTGGCTCTACCCAGTCACCATATAACGGACATCAGGCGATTCTTCGGCCGTGCGGCGAGCACCCAGCACCAGCAGCCATCCCGTGATCCCCCAGACCACACCGGCCACGAGGTTGCCGCCGGCCCGGGACAGGATGATCGAGGTGGGCCAGACCAGCGCCGTGGCCACGGCCAGCCAGCGCGGCACCGTGCGTTCGCGGAAGCAGCTCACCGCGAGCATGATCGAGCCGATGAGCCCGGTCGCGTTGGCCGGCAGCGCCACGACGCTGAACCACGCGTAGTCCACCTGCGGGCAACTCAACTCGCCGCCTCAACACCATCGCGGACGGCCGTGCCGACCCGGCTCACGACAGCCCAAGTGGCCGGCTCTCACGCCGGCGCGGTGGGCCGGCTCTCACGCCGGCGCGGTGGGCCGGCTCTCACGCCGGCGCGGTGGGCCGGCCGAGCCGGTTCAGGGTAGGACGCAGGTGGGTGAGCCGGTGTGCAGGACCTCGCCGGTGGGGGTGGGGGTGCGGCCGGTGGTGAAGGTTACGACTGTGTCGGAGTTCTGGTTGGCCGCGTGGATGCGGTTGTTGGCGATGGCCAGGTCTCGGGGCCAGGCGCCGCCGCAGGGGACTTCGGCTATCCGGCGCAGGGCCGGAGTCAGTTCGAAGACGGCGATGGTGTCGGCGCCGCGGTTGGCTACGTAGAGCAAGTCGTTGTTCCAGCGTGTCGAGCCGATACGAGGACACCCCGCCGTCGGCGGTCTCGTTCACGGCGTACAGAAACGTCTGGTCATGATCAGGTAGGACGGGGACCGAGCGGGCACGGTGGGGCCGCCGGGGACGACCAGGCCGGTGCCCTCGCCGTCCATCTCGGCGGTGTAGCAACCGATGATCACAGCCGCTCCAGGTCGATGAGGTCGGCGTCGTACGTGGGCGTCCAGCGGATCGGCAACCCCACTGCCATGAGATGCGCACCGGAATACACAGCGCCGACATCCTGAACTCCGGCCGCCGGCACCGGCACCGGCACCGGCACCGGAGGGTGGAGAACGGCGTTCCCGGGCAGGTCGAGGCGCGGGGATCGGAGACGGTATTGGTCGGCCGGGTCGAGGCGCGGGGCTCCGGGCCGGTCGTGAGCGGACGGGTCGAGGCGCGGGGACCGGGGCCGGTAGTGGGCGGACGGGTCGAGGCGCGGGGACCGGGGCCGGTAGTGGGCGGACGGGTCGAGACCGCGCAACGGGATTCGGATGTCCCGGGCGGGTACGGCGTCGCGGCCGTCGATCCCGGCGGCGTTCCAGGCGCACACGACTACTCGGTTGTCGAGGGTGTACTGGATGGCGCAGCGAGACGAATCCGGGGACCCGATCCGGTGCACTTCGCCGCTCATGATGATGGCGCGCACCTGCTTGTAGCGTTCGATCCACTCCGCGGCCTCGGCCCGCTCGGCGGCCGACCACCGGGTGATGTCGGCGCCGATGCCCAGCACCCCGGCGCAGGCGAGCACAAAACGGAAAGCCAGCGACCGTGTTCGATCGTCGAACATACCGGGAGCGTCGGTCACCCACGAACTCATCAGGTGGGGTGCGTGGGCGCTGAGAAAACCCCACTGAATACGCAAGCGGTCGAGCGGCGCCGTGTTGTCGCTGGGCCAGAGCACATCCGTGCGGGCGGCCATGGCCAGGTCGACCCGGGCGCCACCGGCCGCGCACCCTTCGATCGTCACCGCCGGATGCTTCTCGCGCAAGAATTCGAGTACCCGATAGAGATTGCGCACGTGAGCCCCGTCGAGGTCGGCCACGCCGCGGTCGGCCTCGGTTCGGGGCCGATTGAAGTCCCATTTCAAATACGAGATCGGGTATTCGGTCAGCAGACCGTCGAGCGTGTCCCGGACGAACCGGAAAACGTCCTCCCGGCCCAGATCCAGCAGATACTGGTTCCGGATCGTCGTCTTGTCCCGGCCAGCCGACTGATACACCCACTCCGGATGGGCGGCGTACAGGGCCGACTTCGGGTTGACCATTTCCGGCTCGACCCACAACCCGAATTCCAGACCCTTTTCCCGTACGGCAGCCACGAACGCCCCGAAGCCGTCCGGGAACTTGGCCGGGTCGGGCGTCCAGTCGCCCAGTCCGCCGTGGTCGTCGTGCCGCCCCACGAACCACCCGTCGTCGACCACGAACGTCTCGACGCCGAGCGAGGCCGCCACATCGGCCAACGCCAACTGCCCGGCCGCGGTCACGTCGAAAGTCGTGGCCTCCCACGAGTTGTAGATGACTTTGCGCGGCGCAACATCCCGCGCGAGCAACCTTTCGTACGCGTGCCACTGCCGAGCAACGCCGTCCCGGCCATCCGCGCTGTGAACCCCGGCCGCGACCGGCGACACCACCGACTCGCCGGGCGACAGCGTGATCGGCGCCCCGTCCAACGACCGCCCCGCCCGCACCCGCGCGAGCCCCGCCACGTCCGAGTCCACGGTGATACCCCAGGACCCGCTCCAGGCCAACCCGATCCCGTACGCCGCCGTCCCGTTCTCGATGGCGGCAGTGGGCGAGAACTGATGCCCCGTAACGCCTTGCGAGCTCCCGATCTCCCACCGCCCGCGCGACAACACGGTCGAAGCCGGCGTGAACTCCTGAGACCACTGCCCCCACAGATACGAGACAGTCACCCCCTCCGGAGCCGGAATGTTGAACCCCGCCGACCCCATCCGCAACAGCGTCAGAGCCTCAGCCCCACCGTTGCGCACAGTCGCCCACCGCTCAACAACATCGGTCCCCGCCACAAACCGCCACCGAAGCTCAACCTCAATACCGGATACGTCATCCACAAACACCGCACACAGCACGTCACCGCCATCCACAGCAGGAGCGCGAGGCTCACCGCCGTCCACATCTCCGCGTGCGGGTGAAGTTGCGGATACCTCATCCACAAGGCCGACCGAGTGCAGCCGCCAGGTGAGCACGTGGCCCGCGATCGCCAGGTCGGCGCCGAGAAACGGGCGCAGGCCGTCGGGCGCGTACTCGACCGCGGCCACGTCGCCGGGCAGCATGTATTGCACCTTGCCGTGGTACGCGTACGGCGACGGCCCGTCGCTGACGCCGATCGGGCCCCACGCGACCAGATCGAGGCGGTTGTCCACAGCCGCGATGGTGTATTCGGTTGTGGCGCCGGTGATTGTCCACATGGTCAGCGGTTCTCCCGGAACTCGTCGTTCAGGCGGCGCTGCAATGCGACGTCCTGCCACATGGGGTGATGCGGGGCCGCGTTCGAGCAGACGATCGTCCCCCAGGCCCCGATCTCGCGCGATCGTCGCACGGCGTGCTCACAGATCTCGGCCCCGACCGGCCCCTCCTCGAACCCGGCGTGCAACGGCGTATAGCCGACCCAACCCTCGCCGAACACGAGCGGCACCCCGCGAGCCGCGGCGAAGTCAGCCGCCGCGTCCAGCCAGAGGTCGAGCGTCTCCCGCATGGCCCGCCGGTGCTCCCCGTACCGTTCGTACAACCACCGGTCCCACTTGGCCGGATCGCACCAGTCGTGGGTGTAGATCTCGCGCTGCGGGATGAACGTCGCCGCCGATTTCCACGACTCGGGTGGCCGCCAGTCCTCGAGCTTCGGCGCGTCGTCGCGCAACAGTTCGGCGAACGCGCGCTGCTGTGGATAACTCCGCGCCGGGTCGCGCAACGCGAACTCGTCCACCAGCTGACCCAGTACGCCGTACACATATGGATGGAAGACCGCGACGTCGAGGTTGCGCGGCAGCTTGCGCATCCACGCCACCGGCACATGCGCGTAGTTGACCGTCACGGGCACCGAGGGCTGCCGCTGTTTGAACCGCTCGATCGCGGCCTCCAGCTGCGCCTGGTCGTTTGGCACGCCGCTGAACTGCACCTCGTTGTGCAACTCGACGAACGCGACCACGTCGTCGACCTGCTCGCCGCGGACGAAATCGATCAGATCGGCCTGCGCGTCGGCGAGCGTTCGGGCCCGTTCGCTCGGCGGAACAGCCTGCAATGCCCGGTGCCACAGGGGTTCGACGCCGAACGAGGGCGATTGCTGGTACTCCCAGCTCGACACGATGATCCGGCAGTCGTGCCGGCGCGCTGCCCGGAACAGTTCGAGCAGGTGGGCCCGGCCATCCACCGGCGGCGACGCCGGAACGTCGTACCACCGGGTGCGCTGGCCGAACTCCCCACCGAGCCCGTCGAACCGCAGCGCCGAAGTGTCCAGCCCCGAGCGGAAGAGCAGAAACGGCATGGCACAAATGCGCACCGCGTTGTAACCCCGCGCCACAGCCTCGGCGAACGCGCGGTCGAGATCCTCGAACGGCTCCCCCACCCCGGTCCGCGTGTACCAGGTGAAGTCCCACAGGCTGATGGTCAGCGGCGGCGCTCCGCCCGGCGAAGCCGCGTCGGCCAACGCGGTTTCAGTGGTGGGAGTGGGCTCAGTAGCGGGAGTGGACTGGGGTGTGGTCATTTCGTCGAACCCATCAGGAGGCCGGAGACGAAGTGGCGCTGGAAGGCGAAGAAGACGATCGCCGTCGGCACGGCCGCGATGACCGACGCCGCGGCCACCACGTTCCAGTTGCTCACGTAGCCGCCCTGCAGGTTGAGCAGCGCGGCCGTGACCGGCAGCTTGGCCTCCGTACGCAATACGGTGATCGCCCAGATGAGATCGTTGAAGATCCAGGTGGTGGCCAGCGCGCCCAACGCCGCCAGCGACGGCCGGCACAACGGCATGATGATCCGCGCGTAGATCTGCACCGGCCCCGCTCCGTCGATCCGCGCCGCTTCGGTCAGCTCGGCCGGGATCGACCGCATGAACCCGTGCAGCACGAACGTGTAGAAGCCGAGCCCGAACCCGACGTGGATGATCACCAGCGCGACCAGCGTGTCGTAGATGCCGAGCGACTCCATGACCCGTGACACCGGAATGAGCAGGATCTGCGGCGGCAGCAGGTTGCCCGCGAGCATCGTCAGCAGAATCAGCCGGCGCCCCGGGATGTTGAAACGACTCAGCGCGTACGCCGCCCACGACGCCAGCAGCAGGCTGAGCAGCACGGCCGGCACCGTCACCTGAATGCTCGTCCACAGGGCCCGGCCCATCGCCCCGCGCCCCATCGCCTCGCTGAAGCCGTCGAAGCTGAACGAGGTCGGCCAGGCGGCCGTGCCGCGGGCGGCGATGTCGTCGAACGAGCGGAACGCCAGCACGAACACGAACACCATGGGCGCCACCCAGATCAGGGTGAGCGGCGCCATCACCGCGTGGAAACCCCAGCCGCGCTTACGCCGGTTGACCGGCGCCTCGTCGGCCGTGTCGACAGCCGGCGGCGTGAGGGTGGCCGTGCTCATCGCGCAGTTCTCTCGTACGGGAAAGCAGTTGAAGTCATCAGGCGGCCTCCTCCTTCGTGGCGCGCACCAGGTACGTGATGATGAAGATCAGCGCGAGCGCGAAGATCACCACGGCGATGGCCGACGCGTATCCGAGGTTCAGGAACGTGAAGCCCTGCTGGAACATGTACGTGCTGAGCAGCTCGGACGAGTGGTACGGCCCGCCCTGCGTCATCGCCCACACGATGTCGAACGTGCGCAGCGAGTCGATCACGGTCACCGCGAACACCACCGTGTTCACCCCGCGCAACTGCGGCCACGTGACGAACC
Organism: Paractinoplanes aksuensis; assembly: GCF_024137025.1. GTDB lineage: Bacteria > Actinomycetota > Actinomycetes > Mycobacteriales > Micromonosporaceae > Actinoplanes > Actinoplanes aksuensis. The sequence continues at coordinate 353,503 of NZ_JAMYJR010000003.1, read as the reverse complement.
GGAACCGCTGCCAGGCCGACGCCCCGTCGACCGCCGAGGCGTCGTCCAGCAACGGATCCGTGCTCTTCAGCCCGGCCAGATAGAGCACCATCACGTACCCGACCTGGCGCCAGACCGCAGCCACGAGCACCGCGTAGAGCGCGGTGTCCGGATCCGCCAGCCACTGCTTCTCGAGGCTCTCGAGGCCGATCGCGCCCAGGAACGTGTTGATCGTGCCGTCGGGCTGATATTGCACCCGCCAGAACAGCCCGGTCACCGCGAGCGAGAACACCATCGGCAGGTAGATCGCGCTGCGGTAGAGCCCGACCCCCCGGCGCGGCCGGTTGAGGGCCAGCGCCAGGGCCAGCCCACCGAGCACGGACAGCCCACCGAACCCGACCGCCCAGATCACGTTGTTCTGGAACGCGCCCCGGAACGTCTCGTCCGAGGCCAGGTTGCGGAAGTTCTCGAGCCCGACCGGCTGGGCCGCGCCGAGCCCGTTCCACTCGGTGAACGACAGGTAGAAGCTGTTGAGCGCCGGCCAGAACACCATCCCCAGCTCGACCAGAGCCGGCACGGCGAGGAAGGCCCAGACCACCGGGGGCACTTTCCGCTTCCGGCGCGGCTTCTCGAGAGCCACGGTGGTCACGAGCCGAGGACCTTCTTCGCCGAGGCCTGCCACTCGGTGAGGATCTTGTTCACATCACCGGGGCGGTCGAGGAACTTGGTCAGCGCGGTGTCGGCGGTGGTCTGCAACTCGTCGCTGGAGTCCCGGTTGAAGAATTGTGTGATGGCCTTACTGTCGTTCAAAAGCTCGATCCCCTTCTGTACGAGGGGCGAGAACTTGCTCGTGTCGACCGTGGGCGAGGTCGGCAGGTTGGACGACTTGGCCAGCTCGATGAACTGCTGCTGGGCCGGCGCCGAGGCGAGGTAGGCCAGCAGGTCCTTGGCCCCGGCCGCGTTGCGCGACTTGGCGCTGGCGAAGTAGCCGTCGGTGGGCGCCTCCTCGGCCAGCGGCACGCTCGGGTCGATGATCGGCACCCGGAAGAAGTCGAGGTCGTCGACCTGGTCCTGGGGCACGGCCGAACTGATGAACGCCCCGATCAGGTACATCCCGGCCTTCTTCGAGGCCAGCGGGGTCACCGCGTCCTGCCACGAGTACGAGCGGCCCTTGGGGTCGATGTACTCGACGAGCTGCCGGTAGTGGTCCATGACCGTCTTGACCTCGGCGCTGTCGAAGCTGTGCTTGCCCGCCAGCAGCTCGCGATGGAACTCGGCCCCGTTGACGCGCAGGTTGAGGTAGTCGAACCAGCCCGAGGCGACCCACGGCGTCGAGCCGGTCCCCATGCTGAGCGGGGCCACGCCCTTGCTCTTGATGGTCTTGCAGACGGCGATGAACTCGTCCCACGTCGTCGGGACCTGCACGCCCCATTCCTGGAACGCGGACTTCCGATAGAAGACGCCCCACCAGTAGTAGTTGGTCGGGATGAAGATCTGCTTGCCCTCGGCTGTGGACAACTCCTTGAGCGCCGGCGAGAAGTTCGCGCACGGCCCGCTGCCTGTCCACAGGTCGGACACGTCGAGCAGGAAGCCCTTGCTCGCGTAGTCACGGGCGACCGAACCGGCGTACCAGGTCAGCACGTCCGGCGGGTTGCCGGAGTTGAGGTACGTGGGCAGCTGGGCCCGGAACGTCTCGATCGCGATGGTGTTGAGCGTCGTCTTGTTCTTCGTATATCCCTCGACCACCTTCGTGAGCGCGGCCTTGGGGTCGGGGTCGGAAAGTGACGATTGCAGGGTCAGCGTCGTGGAAGCGGCCGAACCGGAGCTGTCGTCACTGCCGGTAGCGCACGCACCGAGCAGCGAGGCGGCGCCGACACCACCGAGACCGGCCAGGAACCCGCGGCGGCTGAGGGGAGCAGAGATCATGCTGAGCCTCCTGGTTTGTGTTTCCAGAAGGTTGCATCACTGTGGATGGCCTGTCAACATATCTTCGTAATTAATGAAGAGTCGCCGTCGGAGGTGCGTGCATGACAGATCGCTTCGCAGGTCGGACGGCAGTGGTGACCGGTGCCGCCTCGGGCATCGGGGCCGCCTGCGCGGTCCGGTTGGCCGCCGAGGGTGCGTCCGTGGTGCTGGCCGACATCAGGCCCGCAGACGGAGTGGCAAAGGTGATCGAGGCCGCCGGCGGGCAGGCCCGGGCGGTCGTCGCCGACGTGTCGAGCGAGTCCGACTGGGCACTCATCAAGGCTACGGCGAGTGACACCTACGGCCCGGTCGGCGTGCTCGTGAGCAACGCCTTCACCGTCGACGTCTCCCCCGCCGGCCAGACCTCGCTCGCCTCGTGGGAGAGGCAGATGGCGGTCAACCTGACCGGCACGTTCCTGGGCTTCCGCTCGTTACTGCCGGACCTTCAGGCGTACGCCGGAACTGCTGTTGTCGTTTCGTCAGTGCACGCGCTCGTCGGGTTGCCGGGCCGCCCCGCCTACGCCGCGGCCAAGGGCGGCCTGGTCGCGCTGGCCCGGCAGCTCGCTGTCGAATATGGTCCGGCGCTGCGGGTCAATGCTGTGCTGCCAGGGCCGATCCTCACCTCGGCCTGGGACTGGGTGTCCGAACAGGACAGGGCACTCAGTGTCGCCGAGACGGTGGCCGGGCGGTTCGGCACACCCGAGGAGGTCGCCGCGGCGGTGGCCTTCCTGGCCTCGCCCGACGCCGCCTTCATCACCGGAACCAGCCTGGTGGTCGACGGCGGCTGGACCGCGACGAAGTCGTCCTCGTGACCCGATACAGAAAAGAGAACAGTCGGATGCAGCAGTTCACGGCCCGCGGGGTGCACGGACAGACGGTCGAAGTGCTCGCTCAGCGCATTCTCGACGGCCGGATGCCCGAGGGCTCCACCCTCGACCTGACCGCGCTGCAGACCGAGTTCGACGTCAGCCTGACCGTGCTGCGCGAGGCGTTGCGGGTGCTCGCGGCCAAGGGCATGGTCGACGCCCGGCCCAAGCGCGGCACCTTCGTACGCCCCCGGGCCAATTGGAGCCTGCTCGACGCCGACGTTCTGCGATGGCAATTCGCGCGGTCCCCGCACCGTCCCGGCCTGTTCGACGACCTGCACGAACTGCGCGGCATCGTGGAGCCGGGCGCGGCCAGCCTGGCCGCCGCGCGGGCCACCGACGAGGACATCGAGGCCCTGGACGCGGCGCTGGCCGACATGGCCGCCGCGGGTGACGACCCCGCCGCCGCGGTCGCCGCCGACCTCGCCTTCCACCGCGCGCTCCTGGCCGCCACGCACAACGAGCTGATCCAGCGCATGGAGGTGGTGATCGAGACCGGCCTGGCCGAACGTGACCGCATGGTGCACGGCACGGCCGGCGCCGACGACCCGGTTCCCAGCCACAAAGCCGTGGTGGACGCGATCCGGCGCCACCACCCCGCCCAGGCCGCCCGGGCCATGGGCAAGCTGCTCGACCAGGCCGTCGAGGACGTCGCCCGGCTGGAGCGGACCCAGAGGGAGCCCCGTGAAGATCGTCAGGATTGAGACCTTTCTCGTACCCCCACGCTGGTTGTTCTGCCGGGTCGAGACCGACGAGGGCCTCGTCGGCTGGGGGGAGCCGGTCGTCGAGGGTCGCGCCGAGGTGGTCCGGGCCGCGATCGACGTCTTCTCCGAATACCTGATCGGTGAGGACCCGCTGCGCATCGAGCACCACTGGCAGACCCTCACCAAGGGTGGCTTCTACCGCGGCGGTCCGATCCTCTCCAGCGCCGTCGCCGGCATCGACCAGGCCCTCTGGGACATCGCCGGTCAGGCGTACGGGGCACCGGTTCATGCCCTGCTCGGCGGTCCGCTGCGGGACCGGGCCCGGGTGTACGCCTGGGTCGGCGGCGACGAACCGGCCGAGCTCGCCGACGCCATCGCGGCCCATGTCGACGCGGGGATGACCGCGGTCAAGATGAACGCCAGCGGCCGACTCTCCCCCGTGCCCACCGCGGCCGAGGTCAACGACGTCGTGCGCCGCGTGTCGGCCGCCCGCGAGGCGCTGGGCGACGACCGCGACGTGGCCATCGACCTGCACGGCCGGGCCAGCCTGCCCGCCGCCCGCATGATCCTGCCCGCGGTGGCCCCGCTGCGGCCGCTGCTGGTCGAGGAGCCGCTGGTCCCCGAACAGACCCACCTGCTGGGCGACCTCGTGCGGTGCACGCCGGTCCCGGTGGCGACCGGCGAAAGACTTTACGACCGGTCGGGCTTTTTGCCGGCGCTGCAGGCCGGCGTGAGCGTGGTGCAGCCGGACCTTTCACATGCCGGCGGTATCTCGGAGGTCCGGCGGATCGCCGCGCTGGCCGAGACGTACGGCGCGCTGCTGGCCCCGCACTGCCCGCTGGGGCCGATCGCGCTGGCGGCCAGCCTGCACGTCGCGTTCGCCACGCCCAACTTCCTCATCCAGGAACAGAGCATGGGCATCCACTACCACTCGGCCGAGGCCGACCTCCTTTCGTACGTGGCGGATCCAGCCCCCTTGCAGATCGTCGACGGCCACATCGCCCGCTGGGACTCCCCCGGCCTGGGCATAGCCATCGACGAGGCGGCCGTCCGGCGGGCCGACGCCGCCGGACACGCCTGGCGCAACCCGGTCTGGCGCCACGACGACGGCTCCTTCGCCGAATGGTGACCATCACGACGGACCCGGCCCACGGCGGCCGCTGGACGTCCCTGCGCACAGCACCCTCACCCGCCCGCCACCCCAGGGTCAGCGCAGACGGAACCCACCGCGGCGCATGCGCGACCGAGCGCGGCGCACCTGCGACCGAGCGCGGCGCACATGCGACCGAATGCGGCGCACATGCGATCGAGCGCGGCGCACATGCGATCGAGCGCGGCGCACATGCGATCGAGCGCGGCGCACATGCGACCGAGCGCGGCGCACATGCGACCGAGCGCGGCGCACATGCGATCGAGCGCGGCGCACATGCGATCGAGCGCGGTGCAGATGCGACCGAGGGCGTCAGTCCGGACGCCGGACGCGAGTGGCTCTGGCGCCGGTCCGATCCGGCGCGCGCCTCGGTTCGGCCCGGTGACGCCTTCGTCGATGCCGGCGGGCTCGAGGAGTGCATCCCGACGGTCCGCGGCCGGCCCGATCACGGCGACGCCTGGTCCCGCCCCTGGGCCGTCGTTTCCCCCACCATTGCGTACGTACGATGCCCCGACTTCGAACTGAGGCGGGAGATCGCGGAGTCGGTCGTTCACTACCGCCTCGAAGCCGCACCCGGATGGCGCTTCGTATGGGCCGCCCACGCGCTGCTCGACGTGTCACCGGACGCGGTGCTCGAAGCGCCGGCCGGCACCGAGACCCGCATCGACGGACGCCCGACGGGCGTGTGGCCGCTCGGCCTGGAGCGGTTGGGCCCGGACGACGGCACGGCCGTGGGCGCGGTCCTGGTCGACTGCCCGACAACGTCCGTGGCCGACGGCGAACGCCTGACGCTCACCCTCGACGCGCCGGGCCAACCGGTATCCACAGCCCTGTGGCGCAACCTGCGCGGCTGGCCGACCGAAACGGATGTCCCATCCGCATCGCCGGTCACGCCGTATCGGAGCATCGGGGTCGAGCCCATGCTGGGCCGCGTCTTCGATCTGGCGGACGCCAAGCCCGGGGACGCCGCGGTCGTGCCACCCTCCGGCGTCTGCGAATGGACCCTCACGGTGACGGCCGGATGACAACCCCAGGCGTGCACCGTAAGCGCGAGGATGGCCGGATAACAGCCTCAGGCGTGCGCCGTAGACCCGAGGGTGGCCGGATGACGGCCTTCGACGCGGTCGCCGTGGAGGCCACGATGGCGCTGGTGACGGTCGGATGACGACCTTCGACGTGGTCGCCGTGGGCGAGACGATGGCGCTGGTGACACCCGATCCCCCGGGCCCACTGGCGCTCGGCGGCCCGGCCCGGATCGATGTCGCGGGCGCCGAGTCCACTGTTGCCAGTTATCTGGCTCAGTCAGGTCTGCGGACGGCGTGGGTCAGCCGCGTCGGCGACGACCCGTTCGGCGAATTGGTGCGGGCTCGGCTCGACGGCTACGGCGTCGACACCTCCTACGTCGAAGTGGATGGGATATCCGCAACCGGCGTGTTCTTCAAGGATCCGGGGGAAGCCACCCGGGTCTTCTACTACCGGGCGGGATCGGCCGCCTCTAAGCTCGGGCCCGGCCTGCGCTTGCCCCCGGCCCGGATCACGCATCTGAGCGGGATCACGCCGGCGTTGTCGAGCACTTGCGCGCGACTTGTGGACGAGCTGTTGTCCACACGGTTGTGCAGCTTCGACGTGAACTACCGCCCCCGCCTGTGGACAACCGAGCAGGCCGGCCCGGTGCTGCGCGAGCTGGCCAACCGGGCCGCGGTTGTCTTCGTCGGCCTCGACGAAGCGCAGACGCTGTGGGGCGTAGCGAGCCCGGAAGACGTGCGCGACCTGCTGCCCAACCCAGACGTGCTGGTGGTCAAGGACGGCGCGATCGGCGCCACGTCGTTCCACCCCGCCGGCACAGATTTTGAGCCGGCGCCCGCAGTCGACGTGATCGAGCCGGTCGGGGCGGGCGACGCATTCGCCGCCGGCTACCTGGCGGGGATGTCGCGCGGTTCGTCCGAGGCCGCACGATTGCGGCTGGGCCATCGGGTGGCCGGGGCCGCGCTGCGGGTGACCGGTGACGTGGCCGATCTGAAGGAGATGCTGTGAGCTTCGACGAAATCTTCGGCGACCGCCGGGTCATGGCGATCCTGCGGGGCATGTCGCCGCACGAGACGGTCAGTGTGGCCGGCGCTTTGTGGGACGCCGGGGTGACCGTCCTCGAGATCCCCATCGCCAAGCCGGAGGCCGTCGCGTCGCTGCAGGCGGCGGCGAGCGCTGCCCACGAGCGAGGGCTGCGGGTCGGCGCGGGCACGGTCATCACGGCCGACCAGGTGCGCGCGGCGGCCGACGCGAACGCGCAGTACACGGTCGCGCCCGGGCTCGACCTCGGCGTGCTGGCCGCCAGCCAGGCCGCCGGCATGCCGCACCTGCCCGGGGTCGGCTCGGCCACCGAGGTGCAGCAGGCGTGGCTGGCCGGCTGCCGCTGGCTCAAGGCGTTCCCGGCCGCCGCCCTCGGCCCGGCCTGGATCAACGGCCTCCTCGGCCCGTTTCCCGACGTCAACTTCGTAGCCACCGGCGGCCTGACCGTCGCCACCGCCCCCACGTTCCTCGAAGCCGGCGCCCGCGTCGTAGCCCTCGGCGCCGCCCTGGCCGACCCCTCCCAACGCGCCCGGATCAACGACCTCCTTACGCAGTAGCAGCTCACTCCGACCCCACGGAGACGCTCGTGACTCGGCCCCGCGCACCTCCTGGTAGGCATTTCATCCACATATATCCCCATCCCCTTTCGACCCTCGAATGAGGAGTGACCGTGCGATTCCTCCGTGCCGCTGCTCTCTCCGTCCTGCTCCTGCCTCTCATCGCGATCCCCGCCCGGACGGCGTCGGCCACCGCGATCCCCGCCCGGACGGCGTCGGCCGCCGCGATCCCCGCCCAGACGGCGTCGGCCACCGCGATCCCTGCCCCGAAGGCGTCGGCTGCCACGAGACCTGCCGGGGCTACGTCGACCGCGTCCGCGAAGCCGAAGCCGACGCCAGTCAGCGGGCAAACGCCTTACATGGGCTGGAACACCTATTTCGGGCTGGGCGGCGACCCCACCGAGGCCGAGGTCAAGTCCATCGCCGACTTCATGGCGCACCAAGGGCTGCGTGACGCCGGCTACCGGATCATCTGGATCGACGGCAACTGGGCCGCCCCGACCCCGCGTAACACCGAGGGCGAGCTCGTCGCCGACCCCGCCCGGTTCCCGTCGGGGCTGGGTGCGCTGACCCGCTACCTGCACGACCGTGGTTTCCAGGCCGGCATCTACACCGACGCGGGGCCGTACATCCCCGGGCAGTGCGGGCTCGGCAGTCACGGGCACTACCGGGACGACGTACGGCAATTCGCTCGTTGGGGTTTCGACGCCCTCAAGGCCGACTGGCTGTGCGGACGGGTGGCCGGGCTGGACCCCGAGTCGACGTTCCGTGAGCTGGCGGCCGAGGTGGACAAGTCGCCGCGGCCGATGTTCCTCAACATCTGCAACCCGGTGAGCAGCGACTGGGGTGGCGGGCCGTATCCGCCGGAGGCCCTGTCGACCTGGAGTTACACGTACGCGCCGGAGATTGCTCGCTCGTGGCGCACCTACACCGACGTCGGGCTGGTCGATCCGACGCCGCAATGGCAGTACCAGTGGGTGCTGCGCAACATGGACGTCAACGCCTATCACCCCGCGGCGACCGGGCCCGGCCACTTCAACGACCCGGACTACCTGGTGCCGATGCGCCCGATGCCCGGCGGCGGCACCGAGCTGACCTTCGACGAATCCAAGACACAGCTGGGCATGTGGGCGCTCATGTCCGCACCGCTGGTCATCGGATCGGATCCGCGGACGCTGCCGCCAAAGATGATCGAGGCGCTGCGCAACCCGGAGATCATCGCGGTCGACCAGGACCCGCTGGTGCGCCAGGGGGTCAAGGTCGGCGACCCGACGGCGACCACGCAGGTCTGGAGCAAAACGCTGACGGGCACCGGGAACCGGGCGGTCGCCCTGCTCAACCGCGGTGACACCGCTCAGCCGATCACCGTCGACTTCGGCGATGTGGCCCTGGGCGGCACCGTCCGGGTGCGCGATCTGTGGCTGCGGGCCGACGCCGGCCGCTTCACCGGCTCGTACACGACCACTGTGCCCGCCCACGGCGTGGCAATGCTGCGGCTCAGCGGCACCGACGACGTGACCGGAACTGATCTGGGCCCGGCGATCGACAGTCCGGCTGTCGGTGGCGGCCGGGTCTTCGCCCGGGCTGTGGACGGCACGGTGCGCGAGCACGTCGGCGGCCGCTGGTCCGGGCTCGGCCGCCGCATCACCGGGCAGCCCGCCGCGTACGCCTCGGCCGGCGGCCGGATCGACCTGTTCGTCCGGGGCGTCGAGGGCCGGGTGTGGCAGCGGGCCCTGGTCGACGGCCGCTGGGGCGCGTGGTCCGACCTGGGCGGACCCGTGGCCGACGCGCCGTCGGTGGCGTTCACCGGGCCGGGGCGATGGACGGTGTTCGCCCGCGGGAACGACGGCCTGATCCGCACCCGCGGCCCGAACACCGGCTGGACGAGCATCGGCGGCCCGAACGGTCGCGGTGTGCACGGCCGCCCCGGCGCGGCCATCGACGCAACCGGGGCCGTGCACGTCGCCGTCCGGCACCGCACCGACGAGGTGTGGGAGCGCGTGTACGCCAACGGCACCTGGTCGGACTGGCAGAACCTCAGCGGCACGGTGAGCGGCAGCCCGACGCTGCTGGCCGCGGCGGGCCGGGTCTACATGTTCGCGGTGGCCGCCGACAACCGGCTGTGGCAGCGCAACTTCGTCGGCGGCGCCTGGGGCGGCTGGTTCCAGCGCTCCGAGTTCGCCACCGGCGAGATCCAGGGCGCGATCGGCGCCGAGCCCGGCCCCGACGGCTCGGCCTCGGTGGTCCTGCGCGGCGTCGACGGCCACATCCACCGCACGATGCTGTAGCAACGACGACAGCGGCCGCCCGACCCCGGGCGGCCGCTGCCCCGCGAAACAAAGCCGCTGCCCCGCGAAGCAAAGCCGCTGCCCCGCGAAACAAGAGCCGCTGCCCCGCGAAGTAAAGGCCGCTGACCTGCGAGGTTATGATCGTCAACCGTGACGACGGCTCGCTACGTGCTCTTTCCCGGACGGCACCACCTGCTGACGCAGTTCCAGGCCGACTACTTGCAGCGGCTGGTGGACGACGGCGCCGGAACGATCGTGTGGGCCGTGACCTCGGCCAACCACGACAACACCAAGCGCAACCCCGTGCCCTACCACCGGCGCGAGGCCGCGATCGAGCGGTTCAGCGTGGTGACCGGCCTGCGCTCGGTGGTCGTGCCGGTGTTCGACACGGCACCGACCGATCAATTCGCTCAAGTGACGCTCAAAACCGTGACCGTGGCGACCGGCCTGGAGCTCACGCCCGCCGACACTGTCGTCGCCTGCTCGACGCCGCAGGTGGCCGCCCTGTACGAGGACCTCGGCTTCGCGATCGCCCTGGTCGAGGCCGATCCCGAGCTCGACGCCACACCCGAACGCCCGTGGGACGTACTGCTGCGGCTGGCCGCCGGTGACGAGTCGTGGCGCAAACTTGCGCATTCGAGCAGCATCGACGTGTTCGATCGTTATCGCTTGAGCGAAACCGTGCAGTCCGTGGTCAACGATCCGGTCGTCGGCGACGAGGGCGGCCTCACCGCGACCCGCGACTACCGCACGTACGTGGAAGCCTTCGCCGACGCGGCCGCGCGCAAATGGACCGCGGTGCGCCAATACGTGCAACCGGGCCGCATCGTCGACATCGGCTGCGGAGCCGGCGCAGTGCTCGAACTGGCCGACCGCGACGACGCACTGCACGAGAGCGACCTGATCGGCGTCGAGGTGGCCCGCCACCTTTACCAGGAGTGCGTGCACAAGAAGGCGCAGGGCGTCTTCCGCAACGCGAACGTGTACTTCTACCAGCGCAACGTGCTCGGCGGGGCGGTGCTGCCGGACCGCTCGGTCGACACGACGCTGACGTTCGCTCTCACGCACGAGATCTGGTCGTACGGCAACCGCCGCGACTCGTTGCTCGCCTTCGCCCGCCGCATCCACGACCACACGACTCCCGGCGGCGTCTGGATCAACAGCGACGTCTGCGGTCCCGGCGACCGGCGGCGCCCGGTGCTGCTCACCCTGCGCACCGACGACGGCGTCAACCCACCCCGCCCGCGTACGGACCTGGCCGACCAGCCGTCGGCCGAGGTCGCCGCCTACGTGAGCGGATTGTCGACGTACGCCAGACTCGCTCAGTTCGCCGTCGACTTCGCCTTCCCGTTCGAGTACGAGCCCACCGGCAACGGGGTCGCGCGGCTCGCCCTGGGCTCGGCCATGGACTTCCTGACCCGCAAGGACTACACCGACAACTGGCTCTCAGAGACGCAGGAGCAGTTCTGCGGTCTCGACTTCGACGACTGGCGCACGCTGCTGACCGAGGCCGGTTTCGACATCGACCCGGCCTCGCACCCCCTGCGCAACGACTGGGTGATCGACAACCGGATCGCCCCCACCGCCTCCCTGACCGACGTGGACGGCGCCCCGCTCGACTGGCCGTCGACCCACGCGATCATCGTGGCCCGCCGCCCCCACAACAGCTGATCCACCCGCGGCCGCGCGCGATCGACAGGCAGGCTGACCATCGCGCGCGGTCGTCAGCCCAGGCGGACCAGCATCTTGCCGGTGTTCTCGCCCCGCATCAGCCCGATGAAGGCGCCCGGCGCGTTCTCCAGCCCGTCGACGATCGTCTCGCGATGCCGGAGCTGCCCGTCGCGCACCCACGGCCCCACCTCGGCCAGGAAGTCGGGCATCCGCCGGTTGTGGTTGCTCACGATGAAGCCGCGCAGGTTCAGCTCCTTGCCGATGGCCAGGCCCAGGTTGCGCGGCCCGGTCGGGGCCGACGTCGCGTTGTAGCCCGCGATCGCCCCGCACATCGCCACCCGGCCGTATTTGTTCAGCGACCCGATCGCCGCCTCCAGGTGGTCGCCGCCGACGTTGTCGAAGTACACGTCGATGCCGTCCGGGGCCGCTTCGCGCAACTGCTTGCGTACGGGGGCATCGCGGTAGTTGAAGGCCGTGTCGAAGCCGAGTTCGTCCACGAGGTGGCTCACCTTCTCGGCCGAACCCGCGCTGCCGATGACCCGCTTGGCCCCGCGCAACTTGGCGATCTGCCCGGCCACGCTGCCGACCGCGCCCGCCGCCCCCGACACGAACACCGTCTCGCCCGCCTTGAACTGGGCGATGTCGAGCAGACCGACGTACGCGGTGAACCCCGTCAACCCCAGCACGCCGAGGTACGCCGACAGGTCGCCCGCCGCCGGGTCGACCACTCGCACCCGGGCCGCCTCGGTGACCGAATACTCCCGCCATCCGAGCCCGTGCACGACGTACGCCCCGACCGGCACGTCCGGCGACTCCGAGGCCACCACCTCGCCGAGCGCCCCGCCGTCGAGCGCCGCCCCGACCTGGAACGGCGGCACGTACGACTTGACGTCGTTCATCCGCCCGCGCATGTACGGGTCGACCGACATGTAGATGTTGCGGACCAGCACCTGCCCCGGTCCGGCCGTCGGCGTCGGTACGTCGGCGATCTCGAAGGTGTCGTCCGTGGGCCACCCGTCAGGCCGGGCAGCGAGCCGAATCTCTCTCACAACCGGTTACGGTACGGTGCGGCGTGACCAGCGCCATACCGACAGCCCGACTGTCGATCGAGCAGCGGGCCGACATCCGCCGCCTGATGGACCTCGCTTTCCTCGGCAACTTCGACGACGACGACTTCGATCACGCGCTCGGCGGCCTGCACTTCCTGGTCGAACGACAAGGCACGCTGGTGGCGCACGCCGCGGTGGTCCAGCGCAGCTTCCTGCACGGCGACCGCGCCCACCGCTGCGGCTACGTCGAAGCGGTCGCCGTCCACCCGGACTGGCGCGGCCAGGGTCACGCCGCCGAGGTCATGGCGGCCGCCGAGAATACGATCGACCGGTCGTACGACTTGGGCGCGCTCTCCGCCTCGACGGCCGGCCGCGGTTTGTACGTGGCCCGCGGCTGGCTGCCGTGGCTGGGGCGCACCGCCGTCCTCGCCCCCGAGGGCCTCACCCTGACCCCCGAGGACGACGACAGCACTTTCGTCCGCCCCGTCCCCGGCGGCCCCACCCTCGACCGCGACGGCACCCTGGCCTGCGACTACCGCAACGGCGACGTCTGGTAGCCGTCCGGTAAGGAAATCCCGAACCGTTCACACAGCAACGGCACGTCGTGCTGGTCCTGCTCGCGCGGCGGATAGCCGGTGTGCCACCGCACCGACCATTCGGCCGCCTCACAGCGCACGCTCACCCCGCCGACGACCCCGGACCCGCCGAGGGCCGCCGCCGGGAACGATTCCCCGCCGACAGCCGAGCCGTAGTGAATCGCACCGTCCGCCCGCATTTCGTAGACGTGCAGGTCGATCCGGAGACGCCCGCCGTCGTGCACGACGAAATTCCACGGCCGGTCACCGGGCCACGGGTAAAGGCGATCGACCCCGGTGTCTCTCAAGGCCAGCACCGCTTTCTCGAATTGCCCGGCCGGCAACCAGACATCCAGATCGGCATGCTCCCGGGTCTGCTCGCCGAGCAAAGCATCAACGCCCCAGCCCCCGCCGACGCACAGCTCCACGCCGCGCTTCTCGCCGGCCCGCACGAGATCTATGACATCGCCGGCCGTCATCAGATAGGTCATGACTCAAGGTACGGGCGAAAATGCTCGGCCACTTCGTCCGCGATCAGCTCGGCCGGCCTTGTCCCGTCCACCTCGATCACCGGAATGCCGTATTCGTGGGCGCGGGCCACCGCGTCCAGCGCGATCAGCCGGTCCCGCTCGATCCGGTTGTGAGCGGCCAGTTCCGGGTCGCTGACCTTGTGGCTCAGCGACATCGCCCGCGGCAGTCGGGCCGCCTGCCGGAGCCGCCATTCGTCGGTCGGCACCATCACGACCATGCGGGCCGGATCGGTCACCGCGGCGACCAGTTCCGGGCGGCAGCCCCACCCGTCGACCAGGATCGGCCGCGGCGAGACCAGGCCACTCAGATCGTCCAGCACCCACTGGAACCGTTCCGGGAAGTCAGCCAGCACGGTGGCCGCCATCTCGGCCGGCGTCGGCCCGATCCAGACCGATTCCCAGTCCGGCTCGCCGTAGTAGTCGCCACTCCGCGCGCGGGCCGCCACCCGCCTGTCCTCGTGCCCCCGAGCCGAGTGGAAATCGTAGTGATAATGCGTCACCCCGAGCCGGTCGACCAGAATTCCCGCGACCGTCGTCTTGCCCGCCCATTGTCCGCCGCAGATCCACAGTGCGTTCCGAACAGTTCCTTCAGGTGTCCATTCCACGGCTCCGAAACTGCCCGTTTTGCCCATAAAAAACAAGTCTTGTTCTTTCCGCCCGACCCTGGTTAATTAGACTCAGGAGCTACTCATCGATGCAGAGGTCCTATGCATAGGTGCCTTGCCGCTCCGATCCCGGGCCCCCTAGCGTCCGGGTCATGGCAGAGAAACCCAGGGTGGCGCTCACCGACGCCGCCATGATGCGGGCGATGGCCCATCCGCTGCGCATGAGCATCGTCGGCTCGCTGCGACTCGACGGCCCCGCCACCTCGGCGATCCTGGCCCGTCGCCTCGGCACCGACAGCGGCCAGACCAGCCACCACCTGCGCCTGCTGGCCCGGCACGGCTTCGTCACCGAGGCGCCCGAGCACGGCCGCGGCACCCACGGCCGGGAACGCTGGTGGAAAGCCACGCACGAGTCGACCCTGTGGACGGACGACGCCGGCGCCGAGGCCATGGCCGACGTCAACCGGACCGCGCGGGCCGTCTACGACCAGGTGATCGACCAGTTCCACGCCGAGGCCGCGCATCAGCGCTGGAGTCCGGAGTGGAACGAGGCCGCCGCCACCTCCGACTATGTCGTCCGCACGACGCCGGAGGGTCTGAAACGGCTGCGCGAGCGAATCGTCGAGGCCATCCGCGAGGCCGACGCCCCCGAACCCGGCGCCGAGACGGTGATGGTCGTGCTGCACACCTACCCGCGGCGCGGCCGGAAATGACAACAACGTTGCCGAGCCTGTGGAAGAACCGCGAGTTCAACCTCCTGTGGACATCGCAGTCGCTGTCCGACCTCGGCGACGGGGTCGCCTCGCTGGCTCTGTCGTTGCTGGTGCTGGTGAAGACCGGTTCGCCAGTCAGCGCGGGCCTGGTCGGCACGGCCACCCAGGCCGCGCGTCTGCTGCTGCGGCTGCCGGCCGGCGTGCTCGTCGACCGGGTCGACCGGCGGCACGCGTTGATCGCGTGTGACGCCGTACGGCTCGTCGTCTTCGCCGCTCTGACCGTCAGCGTCCTCACCGGCCATGCCGGGCTCGCGCTGATCTTGGTCGTCGCCGTCATCGACGCCGGAGCGAGCGCGGTGTTCTCGACCGCCGAGGACGCGTCGCTGCGCAGCATCGTGCCGATCGAGCAACTGCCGGACGCGGTCGCGCGCAACGAGGCCCGCTCCTACGGCACCGCGCTGGCCGGGCCCCCGCTGGGCGGCCTCCTGTTCACGCTCGGGCACGCCGTGCCGTTCGCGGCCAATTTCGTGTCGTACCTCGTGTCGATCGTGGCGGTGTTGTTCATCCGCAAGCCGTTGCAGGCGCCGCGCGAGGAGCCACCACAGACGTACGGCGTGGCTCTGGCCGAAGGCCTCCGGTTCGTGCTCACACATCCGTTCCTGCGCACGCTCATGCTGGTCGCCGCCCCGCTGAACTTCGCCATCACCGGCGTCATCTTCACGGTGATCGTCGCCCTGCAACGCCACGGCACCGCACCGGCCGTCATCGGACTGACCGAGACCGTCGTCGCCGCCGGGGGCCTGCTCGGCGCCTTCGCCGCACCCGCCATCCAGCGCCGCCTGCAGCTGGTCCCCCTGGTCCGTACGCTGTGCTGGCTCGCCGCCGCCCTGCTGGCCACCGCCGCCCTGTTCCCGTCAAGCATCGCCGCCGCCGTCCCGCTCGGCCTGACCGTGCTGCTCGGCCCGGCCGCCAACGCCGCCCTCTTCGGCTACCAGGCCGCGATCACCCCCGACCGCCTGCAGGGCCGCGTCATCAGCGTCATCATGGTCGCCGCGACCTCGCTGGCCGCCCTGGCCCCCCTGCTGGCCGGCACGCTCCTGGCCTGGCGCGGCCCCACCGCCGCCATCCTGTTCTTCGCCGCCGCCGTGGCCGGTTCCGCTCTGATCGCCACCTTCGGCACCGGCCTACGCTGGACCGAAGACCCAGCCTCACCACCGCTGCGAGCAACGGCCGGGTAACCGCATCCGCCGTCAGCGGCCTCCCCACCGCTGCGAGCAACAGCCGGTAACCGCATCCGCCGTCAGCCGGCCTCCCGACCGCTGCGAACCACCGCCGGACAACCACGTCTGCCGTTCGCCCGCCCGATCCGCGTGGCGCCCGACAACCGAAGTCACTCAAAGCGTGGCCGCGCGCCGTTCGAGATATCGGCGCTCGGCCACGTTGCCCGTCAGTTCCACCGCTTTCCCGTACGCCGTGACGGCCGCTTCCGTCCGGCCGAGCCGCCGCAGCAGGTCGGCCCGCACCGTGTGCCACACGTGATGCCGCTCCAGACCTTCGAGACCGTCCACGATGGCCAGCCCCACCGCCGGCCCGTGCACCTCGGCCACGGCCACCGCCCGGTGCAACGCGACCACCGGCCCACCCGCGACCGCGGCCAGGTGGTCGTAGATCTGCAGGATCTGCGCCCAGTCCGTCACCCCGGCCGTTTCCGCGTCGGCGTGCACCGCGTTGATCGTCGCTTGCAACTGGTACGGCCCCGGTCGCCCCCGGCGCAGGCAGTCGCGCAACAGCCCCTGACCCTCGGTGATGTAAGCGCGATTCCAGAGCGTGCGGTCCTGATCGGCCAGCAGCACCAGGTCACCCTCCGCGGTCGTCCGCGCGGGCCGCCGGGCCTCGATCAGCAGCATGAGGGCGAGCAGACCCCGGGCCTCGGGCTCGTCGGGCATGAGCGCCACCAGCAGCCGGGTCAGCCGGATCGCCTCGCCGGCCAGGTCGTCCCGGGTCAGCACCGGCCCGCCGCTCGCCGCGTACCCCTCGTTGAAAATCAGGTACAGCACCGCGAGCACCGCGCCGAGCCGGTCCGGCAGTTCCTCGTCGCGCGGAATGCGGTACGGGATCCGCGCGTCCCGGATCTTGCCCTTGGCCCGCGACAGCCGCTGTCCCATGGTCGTCTCCGGCACGAGGA
Organism: Paractinoplanes aksuensis; assembly: GCF_024137025.1. Lineage (GTDB taxonomy): Bacteria > Actinomycetota > Actinomycetes > Mycobacteriales > Micromonosporaceae > Actinoplanes > Actinoplanes aksuensis. The sequence continues at coordinate 336,599 of NZ_JAMYJR010000003.1, read as the reverse complement.
ACGCCCGCGCGATCTCCCCGGTCGTCAACCCGCCCAGCAGCCGCAGCGTGAGCGCCACCCGCGCCGCGGGCGCCAGCGCCGGGTGACAGCAGGTGAAAATGAGCCGTAGCGTGTCGTCGTCCGCCTCGTTCAAAGCTGTGCCGATGCCGTCGTCCATGTCGCTCCCCAGCGCCTCGACCTCGGCGGATTCAGCGACCGCGGCCCCCGATGCCCGCACCGCCGCGACCTCCCGGACGTCCCGGCTCGACTCCCGGCGCAGCCGATCCACCGCCCGGTTCCGCGCCGTCGTGATGATCCACCCGGCCGGACTGGGCGGAACCCCGTCCTCACCCCACCGAGGCACCGCCGCCGCGAACGCGTCTTGCACAGCCTCCTCGGCCAGCTCGATATCCCCGAAGTGCCGGACGAGAACGGCGACCGCCCGCCCGTACTCCGCCCGGTAGATCCGCTCGATCTCACTCACGGTCACGCGATCAGCCCCGAGACCGGCCAGGCGATCCGCCCCGTGCCTGGCCAGGCGATCGGCCCCGCGATCCGCCTCATGCCTGGTCAGGCGATCGGCCCCGCGATCCGTCACTCGATCGGCCAAGCGATCGGCCGGACCTCGATCGCGAGCGGCGCGAGCACCGTCGCGACCCGGCCGCCCCAGCTCAACGCCTCGTCCAGATCGGTGGCCCGGATGATCGTGAAGCCGCCGAGGTGTTCCTTACCCTCGGTGAACGGCCCGTCGGTCAGCACCGCGTCCCCGTTGTTGTCACGCACGACGGTCGCCGTCGACGGCGGGTTCAGCCCGACCGCGAACACCCAGGCCCCCGCCGCCTTCATCTCGTCGTTCAGCTTCCCCAGCTCGACCATGATCGGCTCGAGCACCTCGGGCGGCGGCGGATCCCCATCGGGCTGATAGATGCTCAGCAGATACTGCTTCATGACTCCTCCTCGTGGCTGCACTTCACCACCCACACGAACGGGCCCCGCCGTTTTCGACAGTAGGCCCGCATGAACCAGCCGGCCGGATATGAAACAGCTGGCGCGAAGCAAGCAACCGGCCTTGTTTGGGCAGCCGGTGCGGAGAAGCCGAGCGCGGAAACAGGGAGCGCGGGAGCAGCCAGCGCAAGAAAGCAGGTCCCGAAGCAGCCAAGGCGAAGAACGCGGGCACACCCAGCGCGAAGAAAGCAGGCGCACAACCACCCAGCCCGAAGCAAGCAGGCACGCAAACAGCCGGCGCGAACGAACCAGCCAGCCGGATTGGTCCCGCCGGCGCGGAGGAAGCGGCGGGCGCGAAGGAAAAACCTGAGCCGGGCACGCGACGGCCCGGCGAATCCCCGGGAGCGTAGCCTGACCCCAGGACGTCCTTTTCTTCCAGCCATTGGCAATCACATGGAGTCCCGCCCGCACCACCCGCCCGTCAGTCAGCTGGGCGTCTTCGCCCTGTTCGGCACCCTCGACGCCAGTTCCCACCGCCGGGTGAGGGCGGTCCTCGGCGCCGCCCTCGCCCACGCCGCCGCCCGTCACCTGCCCGAGATCGTGGTCGACCTGTCCGCCGTGCGCTCCGCCGACGCCGAGGTGGTCCGGCTGCTGGCCGGGGCCCACGAGTCAGCCCTCGAGTCGGGCCGCCGCCTGCGCGTGTCCGGGGCCGGCCTCGCTGTCCAGCAGGCGTTGGAGGCCGCCGGCGCCGGCCGTCGCCTCTTCGTCCACGAGATCAACGATCCCGCTCGCCTCGCCGCCGTCCTTCTGGACGGGAGTGCCGATCTCGAGCGGGCCTCGGCGGGACGCCGCCGCGCCGAGGACGACCAGGTCCGACTGGGCCGCCGGTTGCAGCAGCAGGCCGTCGACTGGGAGGTCCGATCGACCCGGCGGGCCCTGCTGGCCGGGCTGCGCCACCGGCTACGCACCGAGCCCCGCGCGCTCGCCGGCGAGGACTTCCTGGTGGTGGCCGACCGCCCGGCCGTGGTCGCCGGCATTCTGACCGCCGCCACCACGGCCGGCGGCGCCGACGGCTGCGACCTGCACGTGCACGACCCCCGGTCGGGGTTGCTGCGCAGCGCCGGCCTGCGCGGCCTGCCCGCCGGCCTGCGCACGCGGGTGCCGAGCATGCCCGACGGCCGGCCCCGCGTCGTCGACGACATCACCGGCGACCCGATCTTCGCCGGGCAGCCCGCGCTGGCCGCCCTGCTCGCGGCCGGCCTCCTGGCTGTCCGCTGTTATCAGCTGCGGGACGGTTCCGGGCGGTCCCTCGGCGTGCTGACCATGCACTTCCGGACGGCGGCCCGGCGCCCGGCCGACGCCGACCGGCTGGCCCGGGACGCCGAGAGCGCGCTGGCCCAGCTGCCCGAGCCGGTCACAGCCCGGCCTGGTAGGCCAGCACCCCCCGGTTGACCGCGGTGATCGCCTTGCGGGCCGTGTCGCGCAGGGTGTCGGACGCTGCCGACGCCTCCCGCAGCTGTCCCAGCAGGTCGAGCACCTGGCGGGCCCACCGCACGAAGTCGCCGGCGGGCATGTCGGCGTCGTAGTTGTGCCCGCTGGCCAGCACCTTGGCCAGTGGCTCGCCCCGGGCCCAGCGGTACATCGGCCAGACGAACCCGGGGTCGGGCTCGCGGGTCAGGGTGAGGCCGTGGTCGGACTCGTCGCCCGCGATGTCGCCCCACAGCTTGCCGCAGGCGTCGACGGCGGCCGTGATCGCGCCCTTGGGCACCGAGGCGCGGTCGTCGGTCTCGCGGCGGGACTCGTAGAGCACCATCGACACCGCGGCCGCAAGCTCCTCGGGGGCCAGCGCGTCCCACACGCCGTGGCGCAGGCACTCGGCCACCAGCAGGTCGGCCTCGGACCAGATGCGGCCGAGCATGCGGCCCGACTCGGTCACTTCACCGGCCTCGGTCAGATAGCCGCGCTCGGCCAGCACCGCGCACACCTGATCGAACGTACGGGCCAGGGAGCTCGTGCGACCCGCGACCTTGTCGCGCAGCGCGTCGGTGTCGCGCTGCAGCCGGTGCCGCCGCTCGGCCCAGCGGGCGTGATCCTCACGCTCGGGGCAGGCGTGGCACGGGTGCTGACGCATCTGCACCTTGAGCAGCGCGATCTCGGGGTCCTCCCCGGTGCCGCCCCGGTTCCGGCGGCGCCCGCCGGCGGTGCGGTCGTGCCCGGTCGCGCTGATCTGAGCGGCCAGGTCGCGGCGGGCGGCGGGCGAGCGGGGGTTGAAGTGCTTGGGCACGCGGATGCGGTCGAGCACCTCGGCCTCGCCCGCGAAGTCGGCCGGGCTGACCCGCCCGGCCCACCTGTCCTGGGTCAGCACCAGCGGGCGCGGCTCGCCGAACCCGCCGCTGGGCGCCTCGAGCACGACGGCCAGACCGGCCCGGCGGCCCTGGGCGACCCGGATGACGTCACCCACCCGCAGCCGCTCGAGCGAGGTCACCACCGCGGCCCGGCGCTGGGCCACCCCCTGCCGGGCGTTGGCCCGTTCCTTGTCGGCGATGGCGATGCGGATGGCGAAGTACTCGTCGAAGTCGCCGTGGTGGCAGGCCTCGTCGTCGGCGTACGTCTGCATGGTCTCGACGTTGCGCTGCACCTGGCGGGCCAGGCCGACCACCGAGCGGTCGGCCTGGAACTGGGCGAACGACGATTCGAGCAGCTCACGGGCCTGGTCGGCGCCGACCGAGCCGACCAGGTTGACGGCCATGTTGTAGGACGGGCGGAACGAGGACCGCAGCGGGTAGGTGCGGGTGGAGGCCAGCCCGGCCACGTGGCGCGGGTCGACCTCGGGGCTCCACAGCACCACGGCGTGCCCCTCGACATCGATGCCGCGGCGCCCGGCCCGGCCGGTGAGCTGCGTGTACTCCCCCGGCGTGAGGTCGACGTGGGCCTCGCCGTTGAACTTGACCAGCCTTTCCAGCACCACGCAGCGGGCCGGCATGTTGATGCCCAGGGCCAGCGTCTCGGTGGCGAAGACGGCCTTGACCAGGCCCTGGACGAAGCACTCCTCCACCGCCTCTTTGAAGGCGGGCAGCATGCCGGCGTGGTGGGCCGCGATGCCGCGCTCGAGACCGTCGAGCCACTCCCAGTAGCCGAGGACCGACAGGTCCTCGCGCGGGATGCTGGCCACCCGGGCCTCGGCGATCCGGCGGATCTCGGCCCTTTCCTCGGGGTCGGTGAGCCGCAGGCCGGCGGCCAGGCACTGCTGAACGGCGGCGTCGCAGCCGGCCCGGCTGAAGATGAACAGGATGGCCGGCAGCAGGTCGGCCCGTTCGAGCCGGTCGATCACCTCGGCCCGGGGCGGCGGCTGCCAGCGCTTGGACCGGCCGCCGCGACCCGGACCGTACGACCGGTCGGTCATGTCGAGGCGGCGCTGCATCTCGCGGGCGTAGCGCAGGAGTTCGGGGTGCACGTCGTGCTTCTTGGCCGCGTCGGCGTCGTGGAACAGGTCGAACATGCGCCGGCCGACCAGCATGTGCTGCCAGAGCGGGACCGGCCGGTGCTCACTGACCACGACCTCGGTCTGACCGCGCACGGTGACCAGCCAGTCGGCGAACTCTTCGTAGTTGCTGACCGTGGCCGACAGCGACACCAGGGTCACCGAGGCCGGCAGGTGAATGATCACCTCTTCCCACACCGCGCCGCGGAACCGGTCGGCCAGGTAGTGCACCTCGTCCATGACCACGTAGGCCAGGTTCTTCAGCGCGGGCGAGCCGGCGTAGAGCATGTTGCGCAGCACCTCGGTGGTCATCACGACCACGGGGGCGTCGCCGTTGATGGCGTTGTCGCCGGTCAGCAGGCCGACCTGGTCGGGGCCGTAGCGTTCGACCAGGTCGTGGTACTTCTGGTTGGACAGCGCCTTGATCGGCGTCGTGTAGAAGCATTTGCGCTGGCCGGCCCGCAGAGCCAGGTGCACGGCGAACTCGCCCACCACCGTCTTGCCGGCGCCGGTGGGCGCGCACACGAGCACGCCGCTGCCCCGTTCGAGCGATTCACAGGCGGACCGCTGGAAATCGTCGAGGTCGAAGCCGACGTCGAGCATGAAATCGTAGAGCGCCGGAAACTCGGCCACCCGGGCCGCCCGCCGCTTGGACTCCGCATACCTTTCGGCGGGACTCGTCATGACCACAAGCCTAGGTCGTGGGTGTGACAACAAGCAGCACGGGCGCGGTCGGTATGGTGCAACCGTGCCGGATGTTGCATCGACCGATCACCCTCCCCATCGGCCGCACCGTCAGGTCGACGCCGTGCTGTTCGACTTCCACGGCACGTTGGCCCAGGTGGAAGACCCGGTGGCCTGGGTACAGGCCGCCGCCGCGACGTGCGGGCGCGAGCTCGACCGGGGCAAGGCCACCGTGCTGGCCGACCGCCTGGTCACGGCCGGGCGCGCCGGTGGCCCGCTGCCGCACCGGGTGCCGCCCGGCCTGGCCGAACACTGGGCCGATCGTGATCTCTACGCGCCGAGCCACCGGGCCGCCTACACGGGCCTGGCCGCCACGGTCGCGACCGACGTCGAGGGCCTGGCCGACGCCCTGTACGACCGGCTGCTGGCCCCCGACGGCTGGCTGCCCTACCCGGACACCGAGCCCACGCTGCGTACGCTGCACGACGCCGGTATCAAGGTGGCCGTGGTCAGCAACATCGGCTTCGACATCCGCCCGCTGTTCGACGCCTGGGGCATGACCGCGCTGATCGACGCCTACGCGCTGAGCTACGAGGTCGGCCGCACCAAGCCCGACCCGGCGATCTTCCTGCGGGCCTGCGGCATGCTGGGGGCCGACCCCGAACGTACGCTCATGGTCGGCGACACCCCGGCCGACGCGGGCGCGGTCAAGGCCGGCTGCGCCGCGCTGGTGCTCCCCGCGGCCGAGCCGGGCCGCCCCAACGGCCTCGGCGCGACCCTGGCCCTGGCCGGCTGCTCAGCCTAGGGTCCGTTTCATAGCTGGGCCTCGCCGCAGCCCCGCCCCAGCTATGCAACGGACCCTCGATAGGGCGGGGCCACGCCCCATCCCCACTTCGGCACCGGCGCGTCGCGTACCGGGTCGGCGCCCGGCCGGGAGTTCTCGACGGCCAGCCGCGTGCCCCACTCGAGGTAGCCGACGAAGGCCGCCCGGAACTCGGGATCGCCGGGCAGCCCGACCTCGTCCGCGGCGTCCTGCATCAGGTTGACCCAGCGCCGCCGCTGGGGCTCGGTGATCGCGCGCCCGAGATGCATCCGCAGCATGTGCGGGTAGCCGCCGCGCTCGGTCGTGTAGCCGGCCGGCCCGCCGAACACCTCGCCCAGCCACAGGGCCACGTACTTGGGATGGTCGGGGTGCATGCCCGCGAACACCGGCGCCAGCACCTCGTCGTCGTGCACGCGCTGGTAGAAGGCCTCACACAGCTTTCCGAGCGCCCCCGCGCCCCCGGCCCACTCAAAGAGGGTGTACTCATCAGTCACACCGCCGAGCCCACCATCACGTGACCGGCCCGGCAAGTACGCACTTTTCAGTGCGGGAGGCGAGCATGACCGAGCGTTACCGTTGTCCGGTCGAGGTGACCATCGACGTGATCGGGGGCAAGTGGCGGGTGGTGATCCTCTCGTACCTCAAGGAGGGCATCCACCGCTACGGTGAGTTGCGCCGCCGGTTGCCCGGCATCAGCGAGAAGATGCTGTCCCAGCGGCTGCGCGAGCTCGAGGCGGACGGGCTGGTGGCCCGCCACGACCTGGAGACCGCGCCCCCTCATGTGGAGTACCGGCTCACCGAGGAGGGCCGCAGTCTGGCCCCGGTGCTCCAGGCGCTCTACGACTGGGGCCGGCAACGAGCGGCCCGTTAAGGCCGTTCGGTTTCCTGGCGTACGGTCTCCGCGCCCGGATCCGAGGCCGTGCGCAGCGCCGACGGGGTGGGGGGCGCGGTGCGCGTACGGCCGACCGGCGAGACATATCGCTCCGCGCGGAACCGATAGAAGTACTCCCGGCCCGGCAGCAAATGGCGAAGTTCCACGTGTACGGCGTGGGCCGACTCGGGGCGGGCCGCGCTCACACCCCGCCGCACGATCCGGCGGAAGCGCTCGTCGGCGGCGAGCTCCCATTCGACGGGCACCACGCGTGACGGCATCCCGCCCAGGCCGTCGTCGGCCAGCGGGGTCGGGGCGAGCCGAGTCCAGAGCACGAAACCGTCCGGCTCCGGGTCGCCCGAGGCGACACCGAGCGTGAACGGGTCGGAAGTCAGTGGTCCGCGGTAGGGGCGGCCGAGGCGGCGAGCGGCCAGGTGGTCGAGGCGCCCACGACGCCGGCGGCGGCTGCGGAACTCAGCAGAAGTGATCTTCTTGAGAGGGCCATGCCCGCACACTCGCGGACATAGATGGAATTAGATTGGCTCCCGCTTTACGGGCCGGGAAAAGGACGGGGTGGTCGAGGTGGCGTACCCGGTGGCCCCTGAGCATCGCCGCCAGGGTTACGCCATCCCGGTCAGGCGTACGAGTCGAGGTTGACACCCTGACGCTGGCCGGGAACCGGCGCGGAAGCGGGGGCGGCCTCGGCGACGGGAGTGGGGATGGGCGCGGCCACGGGAACCGGGGCCGGCTCGGCCGACGAGGCCGCCGCGTCGGCCATGCTCTTGAGGTTGGAGCGCGCGGTGTCGTAGGCGGAGGTGACCAGCGAGCTGAGCGAGTTGATCTGCATGTCCCCCACGATCGGCCGGTCCCGCGCGATCTGACGACTTCCTCAGCGGAGCAACCGAACCGCACCCGGACTGCACGTCAGGTCGAGGTCGAGCGGGCCGAGCCGTTCCCCGTCGGCGTAGGCGACGATCCCGTCCGAACGCAGCCGCACGTGCCGGGCCCGGAACACGGTGACCCGGGGGTCGCTGACGTGGGTGCCGCGCCGCAGACGCGGTTTGAGGCGGGCCAGCGCGGCCCGCCCGAACGGCGCCGCGATCACCACGTCGAGCAGCCCGTCGGTGGGGTCGGCGTCGGGCAGAATCCGCATGCCGCCCCCATAGCTGGCGCAGTTGCCCACGGCGACCAGCATGCCCTCGAAGCTGTAGTCCTCCCCGTCCAGCTCCAGCGCGTACTTGCGAGGCTTGAGCCGGGCCAGCTCGAGCAGGATGGCCAGGTCGTAGCGCCTCGGCCCGCGCGGCCAGCGCATCAGGTTGGCCCGCTCGTTGACCAGCGCGTCGAACCCGCCGGCCAGCACCGCCCCGAACCACCGCACGTCGGTGTCCGCCCCACGGTGGCCCGCCTCCTCAGCCGCAGCAGCACCAGCCGGCGTGATCCGGCCCGGGTCGTCCGCCCGGTGGTCAGGCTCATCGGCCCGAGCGAGGCCGGCCGACGCGACCCGGGCGAGGTCGATCGGCACGTGGCGGCCCTCGGTGAGCGCCGAGGCGATCAGGCCGGCCGCCACGACCGGATCGGCGGACATCCCGACCGCGGCCGCGAAATCGTTGCCCGTTCCGGCCGGCACCACCCCGAATCCCACCGGCCTCTCAGCCACAGCCTGCAGGGCCCGGTGGATCGTCCCGTCCCCGCCCACGGCCACCACGGCCGCCGCGCCGCCATCGACCGCGGCCCGGCACGCCGCTTCCGCTTCCGAACTGCTGTGGGCGGTCAGGAGCCGGACCGTACGCCCGGAATCGCCCAGCTTGCGCAGGACCTCGGACAGCAGATCGCGGTGCCGGCCGCGCCCCGCCGTGGGGTTGGCCAGCACCGCGATCTCAAAGCTCGTCACAGCCGGGCAGCATAGCGCCCGGACCAGTGACCTACGTCATGTCGTCGAAGCGACCCTCGAGCGGACGGGGTTTGGCGACCGGGGTGGGCGCCTCGACCGGGCTCGGCGCCTCGATCGGGTCGGACGCGCCGACCGGCACCCGTTCGTCCTCGAGCGGCGAGATCTGATCGTCGTCGAGTTCGGCGTACAGCTCTTTGCCACGGCCCTTGCGTTTGTCGTTGATCGCGGCCACACCGGTCGCGATCAGATAGAGCAGGACCATGCACAGCGCCAGCAGCGTCATGCCGAACGGACCGGGGTCGGGGGTGGCGATCGCGGCGAACGCGAACGACAGGAAGACCACGATCCGCCACCAGCCCAGCAACTTCTTGGCCGACACGACGCCGGTGAAGTTGAGCATGAGCAGGATCAACGGGAACTCGAAGGCCACGCCGAAGATCAGGATCATGTTGGTCACGAACCCGATGTACGACGAGACTTCTAGTTTCGTGGCCTCACCGAGCACGCCCGCTTCCATGATGAAAGCGAGGCTGTGGCCGACCACGAAGTAGGCCAGGATGCCGCCGCCGGCGAACAGCGGGGCCGCGATGGCCACGAACACGTACGCCCATTTGCGCTCGTGCCGGTGCAGGCCGGGCGCGATGAACGCCCACAGCTGGTAGAGCCAGACCGGGGAGCCGACGATCAGGCCGACCCACAGCGCGATCTTGAGGCGGAGGATCAGCGTGTCGGTGACGTTGAGGACGACCCAGTCGCAGTACTGCGTGCCGTCGGCGCGGGTGGCGATCGACGACGGCAGGTCGCAGTAGGGCGCCTCGAGCAGGTGGAACACCCACTGCGAGACGATGAAGCCGACGATCAGCCCGGCGACCAGGCCCAGCGACGCCACGAACAGACGGTTACGAAGCTCCCGGACGTGGTCGATCAGCGTCATGGAGCCGTCGGAGGCCTGCTCGAACTTGCTGGGCCCCTGACGGCGAAGGGCTAGCTTCATGCCCGCGGGTCAGCGGTCGTTGGTGCGCTGCTGCACCGGGTCGACGTAGGGCTGCGCCGGGGGCTGCTGGTAACCCTGGGGCGGCGGCGCCTGCTGGTAACCGTTCTGACCGGCCGGCGGGTAGACGTCGCCCTGCAGCGGCTGGCGCCCGTGCTGGGGCTCGGCCTTCTCGGCGACGTCGTTGTTGTCGTCGACCAGGCCCTTGGTCTCGGCCTTGATGATCCGCAGCGACCGGCCCAGCGACCGCGCCGCGTCGGGCAGCCGCTTCGCGCCGAAGAGCAGCACGAGGACGACCACGAAAACAATGATGTGCCATGGCTTGAGGGCGCCCATGGGTTAACTCCAGTCGGTCGGATCAGGTGTGCGGGGTCCATCGTACGTGTCAAATCTGGTGATGCGGACCACGGACCCTGGTGGGTTTGCCACGATCGCCCAAAACCTTGGACAACGGGGAAGGAACGCCGCAGCCTAGCCCTCCTTGAGGGCGGAGCGCTCCTGGATCAGCTCGGCGCGTTGCTGCACCTGGAGCATGGTCTCTTGCAGCGCGAGCGCGCTCTCTTGCAGCTTCGCGGCCTCGGCCTGCCGTCGCTGCAGCCGCACGGCGGCGCGGCGCAACCCGTCGAGCCGGCCGAGCAGCCGCACGCCGGCCGCCCCCATGATGATCACGGCGACGACGACCACGGCGATCCAGATCCACATCAGCACCGGGCCCACCCTACCGGCCCGGGGTGCTGTACTGGTCGAGCGCCGCCGTGGCCTGTTCGCGGATCCGGCGCAGCAGCTCGGGCGGGCCGATCACGGTGACGTCGGGCCCGAGCCCGAGCAGCAGCCGCTGGGCCCAGCCCAGGTCGGTGACCCGCATGGTCACCACCCACTCCTCGCCGCCGGTGCGGGTCACTTCCTCGACCGGGTAGTACTCGGTGATCCACCGGCTCCCCCGGCCCACCCGCAGCGTGACCAGCCGCAGGTCGGGGGTGGGGTGGAAGACGCCGTCGCTGACGTCGTGCGGCACCGCGTCGGCCGGCGGCAGCGACGGCTCGTCGAGCTCGGTGAAGTCGTCGATCCGGTCGATCCGGAACAGCCGGGTCGCCTCGGCGTTGCGGCACCACGCCTCGAGGTAGGCCTTGCCCCCGACCATCAGCACCCGCATCGGGTCGACGACCCGCTCGGTGGTCTCGTCGCGGGCCGCGGTGTAGTAGGTCATCCGCAGCGCGTGCCCGCTCTCGACGGCCGCGCGCACGTTGTCGACCCGCTTGCTGTTGGCCGGCAGCCTCACCGCGACGGGCGCGCCGGCCAGGTCGCCGGCCGCGTTCTCGATCTTGGCGAGGGCGCGTTCGATGACGTCGCGGTGACCGGTGCCCGGCGTCTCGGCCAGCATCCGGAGGGCCACCACCAGGGCCAGCGCCTCGTCCTGGGTGAGCCGCAGGGGCCGGTTGATGCCGGCGTCGTGGCTGATCGTGACCCGGTCGCCGTCGAGCGCCATGTCGATCAGGTCACCCGGGCCGTAACCGGGCAGCCCGCACACCCACAGCAGTTCCAGGTCCTCGCGCAGTTGCTTCTCGCTGACGCCCAGGTCGCTCGCCGCCTCAGCGACCAGGATCCCGGGCCGGGCCAGCAGATACGGTACGAGCAACAGCAGCCGCCCGAGCCGGTCCGCGCTCTGCCGCGGGCCCGTCACGCCGCCACCTCGTGGTGTTTCGCGACGACCTCTTTGAGCAGCTGAATCACCGCGTCGCGGACCTCGGGCGGCCCCTCGGCCCGCACGTCGGGCCCGTAGCCGACGATCGTCGCGGCCAGCCGCTCGGCGTCCGAGTACGGGATCGTCAGGCAGTCGCCGTCCGGGCCCGGCACCGACTCGGTGGCCCAGCGCCGCAGCCCGGCCGCCCGCCCCGGCCGCACGGTGACGGTGGCCCGGCCGTTGTGCGGCACCGGCCCCGACCACTTGGCGACGTGGCTGATCAGGTCCTCGTTCTCGGGCGGGGTGAACGCGCCCGGCCGGCCGAGCGCCTTGACCGCGCCGACGATGCGCGACAGCCGGAAGCACCGGGTCGCGCCGCGGTCACGGTCGTGCCCGACCACGTACCACCGGCCTTGCCAGCAGACCACGCCCCACGGCTCGAGCTTGCGGGTGGCCGGATCGTCCACTTCGGGCACCCGGTAGCTGAACGTGACGGCCCGGCGGTCGCGGGCGGCGCTGGTCAACGGCCCGAAGGCCGGGTCGACGGTGACCACCGGCTCGACCCCGAGGGTGGCCTGGGGGTCGACCTCGACGCCGGCCGCGCGCAGCTTGGCCAGCCCGGACGACGCGGCCGCGGCCAGCCCGGCGTGCTGCCAGAGGCGGGCCGCGATGCCCACCGCGGCGGCCTCGTCGGGCTCGAGCAGGATGGCCGGCAGCGCGTACTCACGGTGCGCGATGCGGTAGCCCGGCTCCTGGTCGAAGACGCTGGCCGTACCCGTCTCGAGCGGGACGCCCAGGTCACGCAGCTCGGCCTTGTCGCGTTCGAACTTGCGCTGGAACGCCTCGTGGTCGCGCGGGTCCTCGGGGTCGTGCTCGTAGCCGGGCACCGTCGCGGCGATCTGCGCGGCGGTCAGGAACCGACGCGTCGACAGGAGGCAGATCACCAGGTTCACCAGGCGCTCGGTGCGGGTGCGCGACACGATTGGCAACGCTAGCAGGGTGGACGCCGACGTGACGTACGCGCCATCCGCGGACGGTTTCCCGCGGGGGCCCAGCGGAAAGGTAGGCCCGGGTGAGCACCGCACAAACCCCGGAAGAGCAGCTCCCGGTGGGTCTGGCCGCCGCCGGGCCCCTCCCGTCGGGCGATTCGTCCGATGGGTCCGAAGCGCCGCAGAACGAAAGTGTCGGCACCGTCATCGTGGCCGGCCTGGCCAACCTGGCCATCGCCGTGGCCAAGCTCTTCGCCGGTCTCGTCGCCGGCTCGGCGGCCATGGTGTCCGAGTCGGCCCACTCGTTCGCCGACACGATCACCGAGGTGTTCCTGTTCGTCGCGCTGCGCCGCGGGGCCACCCCGGCCGACGAGGAACACCCGTTCGGGTACGGCAAGGAGAGCTTCGTCTGGGCGTTCATCGCCGCCGTGTTCACCTTCGTCGGCGGGGCCGGCTTCTCGATCTACCACGGCATCGAGACGATCGTGCGCGGCGAACAGACCGGCGAGTTCCTGTGGTCGTACCTGGTGCTGGCGGTCTCGTTCGTGGCCGAGGGCACCTCGTTCCTGCGGGCCCGGCGCCAGGTCGCGGGCGCGTCGCGGCGCTGGGGCGTATCCCCGTCGCGCTTCCTGCGCCTGACCCCGGACACCACGGTCAAGGCCGTCTACTTCGAGGACTCGGCCGCGCTGATCGGCCTGATCCTGGCCGGGGCCGGGCTGGCCCTGACCGAGGTCACCGGCAACGGCATGTGGGACGGCATCGCCTCGATCGCCATCGGCCTGCTGCTGTTCGCGGTGGCCGCGATCCTCGCCCAGAGCAACGCGTCGCTGCTGGTGGGCCGGGCCGTGCCGCGCCGGGTGCACAACCAGATCGCCGCCGACCTCAACTCGATCCCGATCGTGGTGGCCGTGCCGACGCTGCTGACCATGCAGCTCGGCCCGGGCGACGTGCTGGTCGCGGCCAAGGTCGACTTCCAGGACGACGTCTCCGGGGGCGAGATCGAGGAGGCCAGCGACGAGGCCGAGCGCCGCCTGCGGGCCCGCTACCCCGGCATCCGCTACGTCTTCCTCGACCCGACGCGGGGCACGGCGGGCCGCAACCACGTCGACGGCGGCGTCGAATAGGCTTTCCGGCCATGGTGCGGTGGCGGTCGGGGACGGTCCAGGCGATCCGGCGGCGGTGGCGCGGCGCGGTCGAGCTCGAGGTCACCACGGACGACGGGCCGCTCAAGGCGCTCGCCTACCCATTTATCACGGGTGAGCCGGAGCCGGGGGACCGCGTGCTGCTCAACGTGGGCGCGCTCGTCATGGGTCTCGGCACCGGCGGCTACGCGCTGGTCGTGGCGCTGCCCGACCGGTTGCCGGCCGACCCGCCCGACGACGGCACCAACCGCGACGCCGGCCACCTGGTCAAGGCCCGGTACACGCCCTTGCAGGCGATCCGGCTCGGCGTCGACGAGGAGGCCTCGCCGCACCGCGCGGTGATGGCCGCGGCCACCTCGCTCGACGGCATGCCGGTGGTCACGGCCGACCTGCACTCGGCGCTGCCGGCCATCGTCGCCGCCGTCCGCCTCGACCGGCCGCAGGCCCGGATCGCGTACGTGATGACCGACGGCGGGGCGCTGCCGGCCTGGTTCTCGCGCACGCTGGACGGGCTGGGCGACCACCTGGCCGGCACCATCACGACCGGGCAGGCGTTCGGCGGGGACCTCGAGGCGAGCACCGTGCACACCGGGCTGCTGGCCGCGCGGCACGTGCTGCGGGCCGACGTCACGGTCGTCGCGCAGGGGCCGGGCAACCTCGGCACGGGCACCACCTGGGGGTTCTCCGGGGTGGCGCTGGGCGAGGCGGTCAACGCGATCGGCACCCTGGGCGGGCGACCGGTCGGCTCGCTGCGGATCTCGACCGGTGACGGGCGGGAGCGCCATCGCGGCGTGTCGCATCACAGCCTCACCGCGTACGGGAAGGTGGCTCTGCTCCCGGCCGACCTGCCGGTGCCCGACGGCCTGGAGCAGGCGCTGGCGGCCGAGATCGACGCCGCGCTGGCGCCCCTGGCCGCCCGGCATCGCCTGCCCCGGGTGCCCGTCGACGGCCTGGACCAGGCGTTACGAGCGAGCCCGGTGCCGCTGTCGACCATGGGCCGCAAGCTCGACCAGGACTACGCCTACTTCCTGGCCGCGGCGGCCGCCGGGCGGTTCGCGGCCGCGATGATCTGATCGCGGCCGGCGTTCTTGGCCTGATAGAGCGCGGCGTCGGCCCGCTCGATGAGCTGGTCCGAGGTCTCCGCGCCGTCCCACACCGCGATCCCGGCCGAGAACGTCTGGCCCAGCGGGGTGGCGGCCCGCGCCCGGTTCAGCGCCTCGCGCGTCTCGTCCTCGGTGGCGTCGGGCAGCAGCACCACGAACTCCTCGCCGCCGTAGCGGGCGAGCGTGTCCACCGTACGCAAATGTCCGTGCCAGGCCGCGGCCGCAGCCTTCAGCAGCCGGTCCCCCGCGGGATGGCCGTAGGTGTCGTTGAACTGCTTGAACCGGTCGAGGTCGAGCACCGCCACGCTGACCGGGCGCCCGTCGCGGCGCGCGTTCTCCAGGGCCCGGGGCAGCTCGTCGTTCCAGGCCCGCCGGTTCGGCAGCCCGGTCAGCTCGTCGCGCCGGGCCAGCTCGCGTACCTGCTGGGCCTGCCGCTCGACCTGCCGCACGAGCTGGGCCATCCGCGTCACGACCAGCAGGAACAGGGCGGCCGAGGCGACCACGATGGCCATCCCGTTGTGGACGTCGCCCTGGGCCAGCTGCACCGCGAGCAGGGCCGGCGCCACCAGCGAGGCCAAGGTCAACAGCGCCAGGTGTACGCGGCCCAGCCGCGCCACCGAGGGGCCGGCCGGCGCGCCCAGCGACCGCGCGTCGCGGTGCAGGGCCGCCGCCCCGAACAGCGAGAACGCGACCAGGAAGATCGACTCGAGGGCCCGGTTGAGCCAGCCGATGCCCTCGACCGGCACGCCCTGGTCGATCAGGTTGCCCATCACGACCCACACCGTGTCACCGAGCAGGAAGGCGCCCATCGACCCGGTGAGCAGCCAGAACGGGACGCCCCGGGTGCCGCTGCCGCGCAGCAGCCGGGTCATCATGGCGATCATGATCAGGTCACCGATCGGGTACGCGGCCTGCGTGGCCTCGCCCAGCATGGTGATCCGGCCACCCTCGGCCGACGGCGCGATGACATAGACCCAGGCCAGCAGCCCGAACCCGGTCGTGATGGTGGTCGCGTCGATCATCGCGGTCCAGTCGCGGCCGGTCTCACGACGCCGGATCAGCACGGCCAGACCGGCCGCGCAGAACGGGTAGAGCAGCAGATAGAACGGGTCGGCCGGGGTCGGCAGGTCGACCAGGTGCCACACCTCGGTGGAAAGAACGCCGATGCCGATCCCGGTGACGTTCGCGGCCAGGCCGGCCGCGAACAGCCGCCACGGCAGCCGGTCGCGCCGGGGCAGGCGGCTCGCCCCCACCAGCACGGCCGCGACGCCGGCGTAGCCGACGGCCAGCTGCCCACCGCCGACCCACCAGGGGCTGTCCGGGACGAACTGGTAGACGGCGATGGCCAGGGCCGCGGCCACCGCGAAGACGATCGGCATCCGTCCAGCACAGCCCGGCCCGGTGAGAATCCGGGTCGTTCCCGGGTGCTTTTCGGTTGTCAGCCCTTCTTACGGACCAGCGTCACCCCGTCGCGGACGGGCAGCATGACCGACTCGACCCGGTCGTCGCCCACGATCCGGTCGTTGAGGCTGCTCACCGCGATGTCGTAGTCGTCGCTCGGGTCGAGCACCCGCCCGTCGCGCAGCGTGTTGTCGAGCACGATCAGCCCGCCCGGGCGGGTCCGCGGCACCAGCGCCTCGTAGTACGCCGGGTAGCTGATCTTGTCGGCATCGACGAACGCGAAGTCGATGACCGGGTCACCGCTCAGTGCCTCGACGGAGTCGACCGCCGGCCCCAGGCTCAGCTCGATCAGCCCGTCGACCCCGGCCCGTTCCCAGTAGCGACGGGCCACGTCCGTGAACTCCTCGGAGACGTCGAAGGCCAGCAGCCGGCCGTCCTTGGGCAGACCGCGGGCGATGCAGATCGACGAGTAGCCGGTGAACACGCCGATCTCCACCGCGAGCCGGGCGCCGGTGAGCCGCACCAGCATGGTCAGCAGCTCCCCCTCGTCGTGCGAGATCTGCATGCCGGCCGCGTCGGGGAACGCGTCCCGCGTCTCGGCCGCAAGGTCACGCAGCACGTCGTCGGCCGGGGTGCAGTGCTCGAGCAGGTAGTCGCTGACAGCCGGATCGATGATGTCCATCGCCCCAGTCTCGCCCATCACTAGGGTGGGGCGATGCCCCCTTCACC
Organism: Paractinoplanes aksuensis; assembly: GCF_024137025.1. Taxonomy (GTDB): domain Bacteria; phylum Actinomycetota; class Actinomycetes; order Mycobacteriales; family Micromonosporaceae; genus Actinoplanes; species Actinoplanes aksuensis. Next base: position 319,889 of record NZ_JAMYJR010000003.1, on the reverse strand, counting down.
CCGCCTGCTCGCGATCGTCGACGCCCTGCCGCTGCGGCCGGACATGCGCGTCCTCGAGCTCGGCTGCGGTCCCGGAGTGGCGGCCCGGCTGGTCGCGGCCCGCCTCACCACCGGCCACATCCTGGCCACGGACCGCTCCGCCACCGCGATCGCCCAGGCCACCGCGGGGTCGGCCGCCGAGATCGCGTCCGGCCGGATGAGCGTGCGGCAGGTGGCCGCTGAGGAATTCGTCCGGGCGCCCGGCGAGGACCCGTACGACCTGGTCTTCGCCAACCGCGTCGGCGCCCTCGACGGCCGCCGTCCCGACCTGGCCGTCCCCGTCCGGGCCCGCCTCGCCGAGGCCGCCGGCCCCGGCGCGCGGTTGTTCGTGGACGGCCGCGAATACAGCATGATGGGGCCATGGCCCAGCCAGTAGTGCACTTCGAGATCATCGGAACCGACCCCGCGGCCCTGCGCGGCTACTACGGCGAGTTGTTCGGCTGGCAGTTCGCCACCGGCGGCCCGGTCGCCGAGCCCGTGTCCGAGGCCGGCAACTACGGCTTCACCGAGGGCGAGACCATCCCCGGCGGCGTGGGTGGCGGCCCCGGCTACCAGCCGAAAACCCTGTTCTATGTGGGCGTCCCCGACGTGGCCGCGGCCGTGGCCAAGGCCGAGAGCCTGGGTGGGAAACGTGTTATGGGCCCGGTCCGCTCCCCCGGCACCGACCTCGTCGTCGCCCACTTCACCGACCCCGAGGGCAACCTGATCGGCGTGGCCGGCCCGCAGTAGTCACCCCTGGCGGCGGGCGGCTTCGAACGGGGCGCGGTCGAACAGGAAGCGACTGTGGACGATGCGGCCCTCCCGCACGGTCACCAGCTCGGCGCCGGGGGCCGACGGCACCGGAACGGTCTCGGCGTCGTACATGACCAGGGCCCTGTCGTCGTCGCCGAAGGCGGCCAGCATCGTCGCGCTCCGGAGCATCCCGACGAACGGGGTCAGGAAACCGCGATAGGCGTCGGCTCCCTCGAGGCGGCCGGCGGGCGCGTCACAGACGATGTCGTCGGCGATGTAGGACATGGCTCGGTCGAGGTCGCGGCTCTTCCACGCTTCGTGATAGGCGAGGGCGGTCTCGAGGGCTGTGCTCACAGTGTCTCCGTCCGTCGGGCTTCTTCACCGGTACTGACACCGGGCCCGACGGGATCGGAACGGTCGCGTGGCACGATCTCCGGGTGGATCGAGCCACCCTGGACCGGGCCCGCGGCGGTGACGGCGACGCGTTCCGCACGCTGACCGCGCCCCACGAGCCGGAACTGCTGCTGCACTGCTACCGGATGCTCGGCTCGCTCACCGACGCCGAGGACCTGCTGCAAGAGACGATGCTCGCGGCCTGGCGCGGCCTGCCCGGGTTCGAGGGCCGCGCCTCCCTGCGTACGTGGCTCTATCGGATCGCCACCAACCGCTGCCTCAACGCGCTGCGCGCCGGACGCCGCGGGCCGCCGGAACCCACGCCGCCGTTCGCGACACCCGCGCCGAGCCGGCTGGGCGAGGTGACCTGGCTTCAGCCGTACGCCGAAAATCTGTTGGAAGGCGTGCCGGAGCGCTCGCCCGGGCCCGACGCCCGCTACGAGACCCGGGAGGCCGTGGAGCTGGCGTTCATCGTGGCGCTGCAGCGCATGCCCCCGCGCCAGGCGGCGGTGCTGATCCTGCGTGATGTGCTCGGCTATCCCGCGCCCGAGGTGGCCGCGATGCTCGGCACGACCGAGGCCGCGGTCAAGGGCGCCCTGCAACGGGCCCGGGCCACGGCCCCCGGCCCGCGCGACTCATCCCGTACTGAAGCAAGTGGGGTTGCCCGCCGATTTGCCGAGGCCTTCACCGCGGGCGACGTCGACGGCGTCGTCGCACTGCTCACCGACGAAGCCTGGCTGAGCATGCCGCCGGCCCGGCACGAGTACCACGGCCGGGACTCCGTGGCCGCCTTCCTGCGGGCGAGCACGGCCCACGCCGACGGCCGCGGCCTGGCGCTCACGCCCACCCGGGCCAACGGCCAGCCCGCGTTCACGGCGTCCTTCCCCGAGGGCCCGGCCGGCATCATCGTCCTGACCCTGGCCGGCGACCGGATTCAGGCCATCGCCCGGTTCCACGACGTCAGGCTGGCCGGGCGCTTCCCGTCATGACCGTTGCACGTGGACGATGTGCACGGGCTCGGTGTCGGGGCCGACGCGCACGAAGTTGTGCTGACCCCAGTTCCAGTGGGCGCCGGTGATCAGGTCGTGGGCCACGAAGCCGTCGTGCCACTCGAGCCCCAGCTCCGGCATGGTCAGGTGGATCCACGTGTCGCGGCTGTGGCGAGGGTCCAGGTTGGCCACCACGATGATCACGTCGTCGCGGTCGTAGAGCCGGCGGGCCTTGGAGAAGACGAGCACGTTCTCGTCGTCGGCGTGGTGGAACCGCAGGTTGCGCAGCCGGCGCAGGGCGGGGTGGGCGCGCCGGATCTCGTTGACCTTCGTCAGGTACGGGGCGAGCGACCGGCCTTCCTGCTCGGCCCAACGGCGGTTCTTGTACTCGTACTTCTCGTTGTCGATCTGCTCCTCGGCCCCGGGCCGGGCCACGTTCTCCATCAACTCGTAGCCGGCGTAGATGCCGTAGCTCGGTGACAGCGTGGCGGCCAGGGCGGCCCGCATCTTCCACGTGCTCTCGTTGCCCTGCTGCATGAACGGGGTGAGGATGTCGTGGGTGGTGGGCCAGAAGTTCGGGCGCATGTAGGCCGCGGCGGGCCCGGCCAGCTCCGCGCAGTACTCCTGGATCTCGGCCCGGGTGTGCCGCCAGGCGTAGTACGTGTACGACTGCTGGAACCCGGCCTTGGCCAGGTTGTGCATCATCGGTGGCCGGGTGAAGGCCTCGGCCAGCCAGATGATCTCCGGGTGATCGGTGGCCACGTCGGCGATCAGCCGCTCCCAGAACTCGAGCGGCTTGGTGTGCGGGTTGTCGACGCGGAAGATGCCGACACCGTGGTCGATCCACACCTGCACGATGCGGCGCAGCTCGGCGTACAGGCCCTCGGGGTCGTTGTCGAAGTTGAGCGGATAAATGTCCTGGTACTTCTTCGGCGGGTTCTCGGAATAGGCGATGGAACCGTCGGCGCGGGTCGTGAACCATTCGGGGTGCGCGGCCACCCACGGGTGGTCGGGCGCGCAGTTCAGGGCCAGGTCGAGCGCCACCTCGAGCCCCAGCTCGCCGGCCCGCGCCACGAACGCGTCGAAGTCGTCGAACGTGCCGAGGTCGGGATGCACGGCGTCATGGCCGCCCTCGTCCGCCCCGATGCCGTACGGGGAACCGGGGTCGTGCTCCTCGGCCGTCAGCGTGTTGTTGCGACCCTTGCGGTTGACCCGGCCGATCGGGTGGATCGGGGTCAGGTAGACGACGTCGAAGCCCATCGCGGCGATCGCGGGCAGGCGCTCGGCCGCCGTGGCGAACGTGCCGCTGGTCCAGCGGCCGGTGGTCTCGTCGAAAGTCGCGCCCTCGGAGCGCGGGAACATCTCGTACCAGGCGCCGTGGAGGGCCCGTTCCCGCTCGACCAGCCACGGATGGTCGGCACTGGCCGAGACGAAGTCGCGCAGCGGCCGTTCCGTGAGCTCGCGCCGTACGTCGGCGGTGAGGCCCGCGCCCAGTCGCACCTCGGCCGGCAACTTCGGGTCGCGCAGGCCGTCGATCGCGGTCGCGAGCACCTCGGCCTGCTCCGGCGTCCGCTTCACCTCGGCCGCGGCCCGTTCGAGGACGCGCGCGCCCTCCTCGAGCATCAGCTCGACGTCGACCCCGGCCCCGACCTTGATGACAGCGTCGTGGTTCCAGGTGCCGTACGGGTCGGACCAGCCCTCGACCCGGTACGACCACCGGCCCGTCCGGTCGGCGCCGATGGTGGCCGACCACAGGTCCAGCCCGGCGCTGATCCTGGTCATGGGCTGATGGTGGGCGCGCCCGGTCGGGTCGGTGACGACCAGCGTGGCGTTCACCGCGTCGTGCCCCTCACGAAACACGGTCGCGGTGACGTCGAAATCCTCGGCCGGCACCGACTTGACCGGGCGGCTCGCATTGTCCACAACGGGGCTGACACCGACAACGGGTATCCGACCACTCATACGGGGCACGCTAAACGATGTCGCGGCACCCCGCAGGGCTACGACATGACGATCAGAAGAACCCAGCCGAGCAGGATCACCCCGAGGAGCGCGGCCAGCACCCACGTCGGGATGCGATGGCCGCCCTCTCGGTTGCGCCGGATCTCGGCCCGGATGCGGTCGCGGCGGTTGTCGGACCGCCTCACATGCTGGCGATCAGGCGTTCCACCCGCTCGTCGTACGCGCGGAACGGGTCTTTGCAGAGCACGGTGCGCTGCGCCTGGTCGTTGAGCTTCAGGTGCACCCAGTCCACGGTGAAGTCGCGCCGCTTCTCCTGCGCGTGACGGATGAACTCGCCGCGCAGCCGGGCCCGGGTGGTCTGCGGCGGCGTCTCCTTGGCCTCGAAGATCTCGAGGTCGTTGGAGATGCGATCGACCTGCTTGCGCTTCTCCATCAGCGCGTAGAGGCCGCGGCCCCGGCGCACGTCGTGATAGGCCAGGTCGAGCTGGGCGATGCGCGGGTGGCTCATCGGGATCTGGTGCTTGGCCTGGTAGCGCTCGATCAGCTTGTACTTCGAGACCCAGTCGATCTCGCGGGCGACCGGGTCGAGGTTCTCGCTCTCGATGGCGTTGAGCACCCGGCCCCACAGCTCGACGACGCGCTTGGCCGTCGGGTCGCCGCCGCGGCGCTCGACGAACTCGGTCGCCTTGGCCAGGTATTCCTGCTGGATCTCGAGCGCGCTGACCTCTTTGTTGTTGGCCAGGCGGATCTTGCGGCGGCCGGTGACGTCGTGGCTGACCTCGCGGATGGCCCGGATCGGGTTCTCGAGCGAGAGGTCGCGCATGACCACGCCGGCCTCGATCATGCGCAGCACGATGTCGGCGCTGCCCACCTTGAGCAGCGTCGTCACCTCGTTCATGTTCGAGTCGCCGACGATGACGTGCAGACGGCGGTAGCGCTCGGCGTCGGCGTGCGGCTCGTCGCGGGTGTTGATGATCGGGCGGGAGCGGGTCGTCGCGCTGGAGACACCCTCCCAGATGTGCTCGGCCCGCTGCGACAGGCAGAACACGGCGCCGCGCGGGGTCTGCAGCACCTTGCCGGCGCCGCAGATCAGCTGACGGGTCACGAGGAACGGGATCAGGACGTCGGCGAGCCGGCCGAACTCGCCGTGGCGGGACACGAGGTAGTTCTCGTGGCAGCCGTACGAGTTGCCGGCGGAGTCGGTGTTGTTCTTGAACAGGTAGATCTCGCCCGCGATGCCCTCGTCGTGCAGCCGTTTCTCGGCGTCGACCAGCAGGCCCTCGAGGATCCGCTCGCCGGCCCGGTCGTGGGCGACGAGATCGGTCACGGAGTCGCACTCGGGCGTCGCGTATTCCGGGTGGGAACCGACATCGAGGTAGAGGCGGGCGCCGTTACGGAGGAAAACGTTGCTGCTGCGTCCCCAGGACACCACTCGGCGGAACAGGTAGCGGGCCACCTCGTCGGGAGACAGCCGCCGCTGCCCCCGGTAAGTACACGTGACGCCGTACTCGGTCTCGAGGCCGAAAATTCGCCGTTCCATGACGAAACACTAGCCGCATAAGCCATCCATTGGCAGTCACCCGACGCCGGTAGAGTCGTTACGGATGAACGTTCTGGTCACCGGCGGCGCCGGCTTCATCGGCTCGCACTTCGTGCGCGCGATGCTGGCCGGCCGGCTGCCGGGCCTGGAAGGCGCGCGAGTCACGGTTCTCGACAAGCTGACGTACGCCGGGAACTTCGCCAATCTGGGCCCGGTGGCCCACGACAAGAGGCTCGACTTCGTGCCCGGCGACGTGGCTGATCCGGCCCTGGCCGAGGTGGTGGTGCGCCGCCACGACACGGTCGTCCACTTCGCGGCCGAGGCCGACGTGACCTCGACGGTGGTCGGCACCACGGTCCTGCTGGACGCGGCACTCCGACACGGAGTGGCCCGATTTGTGCATATATCGACGGGCTCGGTGTACGGGTCGATCCCGGCGGGGGCATGGGCGGAGCGCGCGGCCCTGTCGCCGACGTCGCCCTACGCGGCGATGAAGGGCGCGGCCGACCTGCTGGTGCTGGCCGCCCACCGCACGCACGGGCTGCCGGTGCTGGTCGTGCGGCCCAGCCCGGCGTACGGGTCGCACCAGCACCCGGAGAACCTGATCCCCCGCCTGGTGACGGCGGTGCTGACGGGCGGCCGGGCCGCCCTGCACGGCGCGTCGGCCCGCGACTGGCTGCACGTCCACGACCTGATCCGGGCGGTGGCGCTGGTGCTGGCCGACGGGCGGGCGGGTGAGGTCTACAACGTGGCCGGCAGCATCGAGCTGGCCCACCGCGACCTGGCCGCCCTGCTGCTCGAAGAGCTGGGCGCGACCTGGGACAGCATCGACATCGTGCCCGCCCCGCCGGGCGAGGACGCGCGACAGGCCCTCGACGACGACAAGATCCGCCACGACCTGGGCTGGCGGCCCCACGTCGAGTTCGCCTCCGGCCTCACCAGCACCGTCGGCTGGTACCGCGACAACCCCGGCTGGTGGCGCCCCCTGCTCCCGTAGCGCTCATGTTGACGTCCGTACATGTTGATACACCCAATCAACACGTCAACATGACCCGTCAACATGAAGCGCCCGCCGCCATCGCTCCGCCGGCAGCTGCGACCCAGCGCGCTCGGGTTCCACGGCTGCGGCGCGCCGTCGCCCCACACGAGCGGCAGCCCTCCCCACCAGCTGCGATAGCTGATGAGCCGGCGGCCGCAGTCGGTCCAGCCGATACCGGCGGCGGGCGCTCAAGTGCGAATCGCAACGGCCGCAATAGCCACTGCGCCCATGACAACCGCCCAGCACACAGCCGGGCGGCAAGCACTCAGGTGCGAATCGCGGCGGCTGTGATGGCTGCTGAGCCGGTAGCGGCGGCCCAGCGCACCACCGGTTGGCGAGTGCGGGTCAGCGCGGTCGTGGCGAGGCCCCACGCGGACGCCAGCGCGAGCGGCCGGGCGCCCCGGCGGCTGCGGGCCACTCCCCCGGCCACCGCGGCCGAGGCCAGCAGCAGCGCCGCCGTCGATGCTGCGACGAGGCGGGAATCGCGCTGGGGGACGCCGGCCGCCACGACACCCGCCGCGAGGTTGACCGTGCTGGCCAAGGCCGTCCAGCCGAGCAGCAGGCCCGTGCTCACGGGCGTCACGACGGCCGGCGTGGAGGCGGCACCGATCCGCCGAGCCCGGCCCGTGCTGAAAGGCAAGACCGGCCGCGCTGCCGCGCCCACCCGCTGGGCCCGGCCGTACGCGGCAGCGGCGAAAGCGGTAGCCAGCGGCAGCAGAGCGGGCGTCAGCCGGAACCGATCGGTCTGGGCAGCCAGCGACCAGGCCGCGTTCACCGCATAGGCCCCGGCCAGCGGCCACCCCGTGCGGCGGCTCATCGGATCGCCCCGGCCGCCGGGCCGGCACTGAGCGATCGTCGACGCGGCGCAGCCGGCGAAAATCGGGGCCCACACCGCGAACGCGTAGTCGGGCGGCGTGATCACCGTGTCGTAGCGGCCGGTCTGCTCACCGCGGCCGAACAGCGCACCCAGGCAGGGCACGGCCACGAAAGCCGCGCAGGACGAAGCGAGCGCGAGAGAACGAACGTTGTCAGTCATGCCCCCGGTCTACCACCGGGGGCATGATCACGTCAGGAACCGTCGCCGTTGACGCCGTCGGCCGGCTCGGCCGGGTCGGCCGCCTCGGGCTTGTCGGTCGCCGCCGGCTTGCTGGCCACGTCCTGCTCGGACGCGGCGGACACCGTGGGCTTGCCGTCGGCCGCGGGAGGCGGAGGAGCCGCGTCCACGTCGCCGAGATCCTTCTCGGCCACAGTCTCCAGGCCCTCGAGCAGCGTGATCAGCGGCTGCCCGTGGATACGCCGGAACGCGCGGCCCTTGCGCCGCCGGTCGAGCACAGCCACCTCGAGCTGCTTCGAGTCGAGCTTGCGGGTCGCCCCGTTCTCGCCGCCCACGCTGCCCAGCGCCTTCGCGGCCAGCGCCAGCGCCGTCGGCAGATCGGCCGCCGGGTCGTGGCCCTCCCGCAGCACACTCGAGATCGCCTCGGCCTGGCCGCCCATCGCCATGAACCCCGGCTCGTCCATCACCGAACCGTCGTACGTGATGCGGTACAGCTCGTCCGTCTCCGGCGAGGAACCGACCTGGGCGATGCAGATCTCGACCTCGTACGGCTTCTGCGTCTCGGTGAAGATCGCACCCAGCGTCTGCGTGTACGCGTTGGCCAGGAACCGCCCGGTCACATCGCGCCGGTCGTAGCTGTAGCCGTTGACGTCGGCCATCCGGATACCGGCCCGACGCAGCGACTCGAACTCGTTGTACCGCCCGACCGCCGCGAACCCGATCTTGTCGTAGATCTCGCTGATCTTGCGGAGCGTCGTGATGTTCTCGGCGACCAGCAGGATGCCGCCCTCATACGTCAGCACCACGGCGGAACGGCCGCGGGCGATGCCCTTACGGGCGTACTCCGAACGGTCACGCTGGACCTGCTCGGGTGATGCGTAGAACTGCATGGCCACGGGTGGCTACTCCCTCTCGTCCCTGGTGAATTCGGCTGCTACCAACAACCGGACTCAGCCGCCCGGATTCTCCATGCGCCCGGCCACGACCTGCTCGGCCACCGCGATGATCTCGGCCTCGGTCAGCCGGTGCGTGCCGTTCGCCGTCGCCGACATGACCACCGGGAAGATCTTGCGGGTCAGGTCGGGCCCACCGGTCGCGGTGTCGTCGTCGGCCGCGTCGTACAGCGCCTCGACCGCCAGCCGGACCGCGTCGTCGGTGCTCAGACCGGCACGGTACTTCTTCTTCAGGGCCGACTTCGCGAACAGCGAACCCGAACCGATCGCGTCGTAGCCGGTCTCCTCATAGAGGCCACCCGCCACGTCGAAGCTGAAGATGCGCCCCACCTTGGCCGGATCGGCCGGCGACAGGTCGTACCCCGCGAACAGCGGCACCACGGCCAGGCCCTGCATGGCCGCGCCCAGGTTGCCGCGCACCATGCCGGCCAGCCGGTTGGCCTTGCCGTCGGTCGAGAGCATCGTGCCCTCGATCTTCTCGTAGTGCTCCAGCTCGACCTGGAACAGCCGCATCAGCTCGATGCCGATACCCGCCGTCCCGGCGATGCCGATCAGCGAGTACGAGTCGGCCGGGTGCACCTTCTCGATGTCCCGGCTGGCGATCAGGTTGCCCATCGTCGCGCGCCGGTCGCCACCCATAACCACGCCCTCGGCGGTGGCGATCGCCACGATCGTCGTGCCGTGCGGCGCGATGTCGGCCGACAGACCGGGCGGCAGCGGGCGACGGCCCGGCAGCAGCTCGGGCGAAGCGTGTGTCAGGAACTGCGTGAAGGAGGACGTTCCCGCATTGACGTAGTAATCCGGTACACGCCCGGATGGATCAAAGTCCTTTGCCACGTGGTCCCCTTCAAATACTCGATCGCGCCGGCCAGGTAGTGCTGGTTGTCCCGGAACTGTCCCAGGCCGCCGTTGCAGTTGAAGCACAATATCCCGCGCACAGCGCCGGTGCGATGATCGTGATCGACGTGTTGAGGGTCAGGCGCGCGGCAGATCGCACACACATTGCCCTGCCGCCACAACAGGTCGTCGAACTCAACCTGACCGATGCCATAACGGGCGCGGAGGTGATACTCGCGCGTGCCACCATAGAGCCGCTGCTTCGACTCCCGCCCACGGGCGTTGTGACACGGCTTGCAGTACCCACCGCGGCCACCTCGCCCCGCTTTACTCCTCGGGAACGCTTCGAGCGGCTTCACCGAGTCGCAGTCGGGGCAATGGCGGTGGCCGTCAGGTACCGGAACATTCTCCCGGACCTGACGGCCTTCACGCTCAAGTAACCGCTTGGCGTAGCTCTTCTTCGAGCGCTCGTTGAAGCACGGCTTGCAATAGCTGCCGCGCCCACCTTTGCGCTTTGGACTTACGTGGAATTCAGTGAGCGGCTTGATCGCACCGCAGTCCCGACACATCCGAACGCCGACCCCCCGTTCCGGCAAATCGGACATATCCTCACTGACCCCCTTTTTGTACGTAGCCGCGGACAAATTCCTCTGCGTTCTCCTCGAGAACGGAGTCGATTTCGTCGAGGAGGTCGTCGACGTCCTCGGTGATTTCGGCGTGCCGCTCGGCTACCTCAGGGTTGGCTTCAGTGGTGGTCTCGTCGATCTGCTCGTCCTGCCGGCCCTTGCCCGACTGCGACTGCCCGCCGGTGTCCCGAGTTGCCATCGGTGTCCCCCTTCTGCGCCAACCCGAAGCCTGCGCTGCGGGTTGAGAAAAACCTACCTCGCGCCTGTGACAAAACCACTCAGCGCGCGGTGATGACTTCGAGCAGATCCTTGGCGCTCTCGCACTTGTCGAACAGCGCACCCACGTGCTTCTTGGTCCCCCGCTCGGGCTCCATCATCGGCACCCGCACGAGCGACTCGCGCCCGACGTCGAAGATGACCGAGTCCCAGCTGGCCGCGACCACTTCGGACGCGTACTGGGCCAGGCACCGGCCCCGGAAGTAGGCCCGCGTGTCCTCCGGCGGCTCGCTCATCGCCTGCTGCACGTCGTCCGGCTCGAGCAGCGTCTTCATCGACCCGCGCGCCACCAGCCGGTGGTAGAGCCCCTTCTCGGGCCGCACGTCCGCGTACTGCAGGTCGACCAGCTGGAGCTTGGGCGACGACCACCCGAGGTTCTCGCGCTCGCGGTACCCCTCGAGCAGCCGCAGCTTGGCCACCCAGTCGAGGCTGTCGGCGCATTCCATGGGGTCGCGCCCGAGCTTGTCGAGCACGTCCTCCCACCGGTCGAGGATGTCGAGGGTCTGCTCGTCGCCGTCGTCGATGCCGCGCTGTTCGACGAACTCACGGGCCCGCTCGTAGTACGCCCATTGCAGGTCGAGCGCCGTGAGCTTGCGCCCGTCGCGCAGCCGCATGAGGTGCTTCAGCGTGGGGTCGTGGCTGACCGCCTTGAGCTCGCTGACCGGGTCGGCGATGCCGAGGTCGCCGCTGAACACCTTTTCCTCGATCATGTTGAGCACCAGCGAGGTGGTGCCCATCTTGAGGTAGGTGGCGATCTCGGACAGGTTGGCGTCGCCGATGATGACGTGCAGGCGGCGGTATTTGTCGGCGTCGGCGTGCGGCTCGTCGCGGGTGTTGATGATGGGCCGCTTGAGCGTGGTCTCGAGCCCGACCTCGACCTCGAAGAAGTCGGCGCGGGACGAGATCTGGAACCCGGCGCCGCTGCCGTCCTGGCCGAGCCCGACGCGCCCGACGCCGGTGAAGAGCTGCCGGGTGACGAAGAACGGCGTGAGGTGGGCGACGATGTCGGCGAACGGGGTCTGCCGCCGCATCAGGTAGTTCTCGTGGGACCCGTACGAGGCGCCCTTGTTGTCGGTGTTGTTCTTGTAGAGCTGGATGCGGTGGGTGCCCGGAATGGTGGCCGCACGCCGGGAGGCCTCAGCCATCACGCGCTCGCCGGCCTTGTCCCACTTGACGATGTCGAGCGGGTTGGTGCACTCGGGGGTGCTGTATTCGGGGTGGGCGTGGTCGACGTAGAGGCGGGCGCCGTTGGTCAGTATGACGTTGGCCAGGCCGAGGTCTTCGTCGGCGAGGGCGTCGGCCGGGTCGTAGGCGGCGCCGGAGTAGGTGAAGCCGCGCGCGTCGCGCAGCGGCGACTCTTCCTCGTAGTCCCACCGGGCGCGGCCGTTGCGGTTGAGCTCGGGCCGCGCGCCGTACGCGTTGACCACCTGGGACGAGGTGACCATCGGGTTGGCGCCGGGCTGCCCGGGGACGCTGATGCCGTACTCGACCTCGGTGCCCATAATCCGTCGAACGCTCATGCGACCATCCCGCCCGCCACGTTGCCCCTGTTGCTCATGTATTGAGCCTAGACGCTCCGAGGCGTGATATCGCCCCGCCCGGTGCCCGGCGCGGCACGCTCGGTGCGGAAGCAGCGAGGGGGGTCGATCTTCGAGGTCAGGCGCCGTCCGAGCGCCAGTCCCGGTTGTTCCACCATGCGGTAGGAAATCGCGGCCAGCATGAGAACGACGATCACGTACGCCACCCCGGCCGCGACCCTGATCGGCAGCGTCTGCGTCCCGAGATCCGGGACGAGGCGCGGGATCAGGAACAGGACCACGACGTGCAGCAGGTACAGCGAGTAACTGATCCGGCCCAGCCAGGTGAGCCCCTGGGGTGCCGCGTGCTTGCGAAAAATGTATGCCAGAACGAATGTGCCGATCACGGCGAGGGCGGTGTTGGCCCCTTGATCGGCGATGAGTGCACTGGAGACGACGGCCAGCGCCACGAATGCGGGGACCCGCCCGATCTGCCGGTGTTGCCACCGGTAGACGACCGTGCCGGCGAACATGACGGCGAGGAACAGCAGCCCTTGGCCCGACGACTTGACGGTGCTGGCCGCGCTCGGGTGCCCGTTCAGCGCCGGCAGCAGCACGAACCCGATGCCGATGGCCCCCACCATGAGCCCCTTGACCTGCAAGATCAAGGTCAACCCCACCAGCAGCACCAGCACGGCGGCCAGAACGCGACGGTCCGGCCAGGAGTTCCCGAACAACGAGTCCGGCAGCGGCAGCCCCGCGGCGAGCCCGAGCCCGGCCGCGTACCAGGCGCTGTGCCGATGCGCCCGCACCGCGAACAGCCCGGCCACCACCAGGTAGAACACCATCTCGTACGACAAGGTCCAGAACACCCGGACCACGCCGCGCACCCCAACCAGGTCGGGCAGCATCGTGACGTGCGCGAGCACCCCGGCCGTGGTCTCAGCCCGCAGCGACGCCTGCCAGTGCAGCAGTCCGGCCGTGGCGAGCAGCGCGAACAGACCGATGGTGACCAGGTAGGCCGGATAGATACGGCAGAGCCGGCCGATCCAGAAGCGCCGCAGCGAGCCGTGCCGTTCCAGCGACATCGGGATGACGTAGCCGCTGACCACGAAGAACAGCAGCACCGCGTACTTGCCCAGGTCGATGTGGCGCATGACGGCCAGGTGCGCCTCGTTGCCGAGCACCTGCGGGCTCAGGTGGAACAGCACGACCGTGATCGCGGCCAGGCCCCGCAGAGCATCGAGCCAGTCCAGGCGTCTCATGCGCAGTGCAACGAGAACGCGGGCCGGGGGAAACCCCCGGCCCGCGTCTCGAAACGACTGCTACAGGTACTGACCGGTGTTGCTGGCCGTCTCGATGGAGCGGCCGGCCTCGGCGCCCTTGCCGCCGGAGACGAGCGTGCGGATGTAGACGATCCGCTCGCCCTTCTTGCCGGAGATGCGGGCCCAGTCGTCCGGGTTGGTGGTGTTGGGGAGGTCCTCGTTCTCGCGGAACTCGTCGACGCAGCTGTCGAGCAGGTGCTGCAGGCGCAGCCCCTTCTTGCCGGAGGTCAGGAACTCCTTGATGGCCATCTTCTTGCCGCGGTCGACGATGTTCTGGATCATCGCGCCCGAGTTGAAGTCCTTGAAGTACAGGACTTCCTTGTCACCGTTGGCGTAGGTGACCTCGAGGAAGCGGTTCTCCTCGGTCTCGGTGTACATCCGGAGCACTACCGCTTCGATCATGGCGGCGACCGTCACGTCACGGTCGTTGCCGTGCTCGTTGAGGTCGTCGGTGCTCAGCGGCAGGTCGGACAGGATGTACTTGCCGAAGATGTCCTTCGCGGCCTCGGCGTCCGGACGCTCGATCTTGATCTTCACGTCGAGCCGGCCGGGACGCAGGATCGCCGGGTCGATCATGTCTTCCCGGTTGGAGGCGCCGATCACGATCACGTTCTCCAGGCCCTCGACGCCGTCGATCTCGCTGAGGAGCTGGGGAACGATGGTGTTCTCGACGTCGCTGGAGACACCGGAGCCACGGGTGCGGAAGATCGAGTCCATCTCGTCGAAGAACACGATCACCGGGGTGCCCTCGCCGGCCTTCTCACGAGCCCGCTGGAAGACCAGGCGGATGTGCCGCTCGGTCTCACCCACGTACTTGTTGAGCAGTTCCGGGCCCTTGATGTTGAGGAAGTAGCTGGTGTGCTTCTCTTCCCCGCGCCGCTCGGCGATCTTCTTCGCCAGCGAGTTGGCGACCGCCTTGGCGATCAGGGTCTTGCCACAGCCGGGCGGGCCGTAGAGCAGGATGCCCTTCGGCGGGCGCAGCTGGTGCTCCCGGAACAGGTCGGCGTGCAGGAACGGCAGCTCGACCGCGTCGCGGATCTGCTCGATCTGCGAGTGCAGGCCACCGATGTCGGTGTAGTCGACATCGGGCACCTCCTCGAGAACGAGCTCCTCGACCTCACTCTTGGGGATGCGCTCGTAGGCGTACGCGGACCGCGGCTCGATCATGAGCGAGTCGCCGGCGCGCAGCTTGCTGATCTCGAGCGAGTCCGCCAGCGAGACGATCCGCTCCTCGTCGGCGTGCGAGACGACCAGGGCCCGGTCGCCGCGTTCGCCGTCGGGGCCCGCCAGGACCTCCTTGAGCGTGACGACCTCGCCGGTGCGCTCGAACCCGAACGCGTCGACCACGTTCAGGGCGTCGTTGAGCAGCACCTCCTGCCCGCGCTGGAGCTCCTCGACCTCGAGGGACGGGGAGACCGCCACGCGGAGCTTGCGACCGCCGGTGAAGACATCGACGGTGCCGTCCTCATGTGCGGACAGGAATACGCCGTAGCCGCTGGGCGGCTGGGCGAGCCGGTCAATCTCTTCCTTGAGAGTGACGATCTGGGCCCGGGCTTCCTTCAAGGTCGCCACGAGCCGGTCGTTGTTCTCGGTCAGTCGGGCCAGCTGCGCCTGCGTTGCCGCGAGCCGTTCCTCGAGCTGCCGGACGTGTCGTGGGCTCTCGGTCAACTTCCGCCTAACGAGGGCGAGTTCCTCCTGAAGGAACGCGACCTGGCTGGAGAGATCGTTGGCCTCTTTTTCCCAACGTGCGGCGCGGTTGTCCGCCTCGTCGCTGCGTGCCACGTCCCACCTCCCCGGGGGCTCGAACGTCTTGGGATAACACTAGCCGCTGCGGGCCGGATTTCGACCCATGCAACACCCTCGTCACCGAGTCTTGATCCATTCGGCCGGTGTGCGCAAGGAGTTTGTCGGTGGGTTCCGGTACGGTCGGCGGCTTCCCCTCGGGCGGCGGGGCCGATCGGGGACCGTCAACGCCCAGGCCAGCACGTTTGCGCCCCGCACGGACCGCCTGGCGGGGGCTTTCCGGCGTACGCGGAAGCCGTTCCCCCGAAAGGTGACAAGCCTCGATGCCGGGGCCGGAAACTCCAGAAAAAAGTCACAGGCACGAAACCTGTGTCGCGGGCTACAAAGTGGGACGCCCCACCAGAGAAGCCACCACGCGCGAGAACTCCTCGAGCCGCGCGATCTGTCCCGGACCCCCGTCGTCGAGCGTCTTGCCGAAGCGCAGGGCGTCGTGGCGGATGGTCGCGCGCGACTCCCCCTCGTCCATGCCGGGCGGCGGGACGGCGTCGTCGACGGAGCTCAGCAGCAGGTAGACGTCGATGCTGTCGACCCGCGCCTGGCCGTTGCTGGTGCGGGTCAGCCGCCGCCGGCAGCCGACCTCGGTGACCGTGGACAGCGGCACCACCCGCAACGACGAGGTCATCGAGCCGACCGGGCCGTCACCGGGCGCCACATCCTCCCCGTGCCACAGCACGAGACGACTGCCGTCGCAGATGACGACCTCTTGCCAGACGCCGTTGACCTCGTTGACGAAGCGCTCGAGCGTGAAGCACAGCACGGAGGCGCCGCGCAGCACGCCGAACAGCGCGTCCAGGGCGACCTCGGGGTCGCGCAGGTAGGCCCGGGCCGCGGAGTCGAGATCCTGGTAGGGCGACCAGTCGGGGAAGACTGCCGGCATCTCGTTGCTGCCGCCGAACGGCGGAGAACTCATCGCGCCCACCCGATCCTCCCCGAGCCGTGCCACTGCCGAACTGGAAGCTACCCGAACTTTGAGCGCCCCGTCACATCCACGAGCCAGGAGGCGTCATTCGATCGGTGAGCGGTCGTCCGGGGCGTCCTGCGGCTCTTCCGCGGCGGCCGCGAGCGCGGCCTGGGCGGCGCGCTTGAGGGCGTACGCCTCGGCGCCCTTGCTCGGCTTGCGGCGGCGCGGCGGGGCCGTGACGCCGGGCGCCAGCTTGCGCGCCGAGACCAGGAACGCCGTGTGCGCGATCATGCGGTGGTCGGGCCGGACGGCCAGGCCCTCGGCGTGCCAGTCGCGCACGAGCGACTCCCAGGCCCGCGGCTCGGTCCAGCCGCCGCGCTCGCGCAGGGCCTCGACCAGCTCGGACAGCTGCGGGGTGGTGGCCACGTAGCCGATGAACACGCCGCCCGGGACGAGGGCCTTCTCGACCATGTCGAGCGCCTCCCAGGGGGTCAGCATGTCGAGGACGATCCGGTCGAAACCGGTCTCGGGGTTGCTCGCCACGTCACCCGAGTGCAGGTGCCAGGCCGGGTGCGGGCCCCCGAAGAACGATTCCACATTTTTGCGGGCGATCGCCGCGAAGTCGTCCCTCAGTTCGTACGAGTGCAGTTCGCCGCTCGTGCCGACCGCGCGCAGCAGCGAGCAGGTCAGCGCGCCCGAGCCGACGCCCGCCTCGAGCACCTTGGCCCCGGGGAAGATGTCGCCCATCGCGACGATCTGCGCCGCGTCCTTGGGGTAGATGACCTGGGCGCCGCGCGGCATCGACAGCACGTAGTCGCTGAGCAGCGGGCGCAGCGCGAGGTAGGCGGTGCTGCCCGTGGAGGTGACGACGCTGCCGTCGGGCAGGCCGATCAGGGCGTCGTGCTCGAGCGCGCCGCGGTGGGTGTGGAACGACTTGCCCGGCTCGAGCACGATCGTGTGCATGCGACCCTTGGGGTCGGTGAGCTGGACGCGGTCGCCCGCCCGGAACGGCCCGCGGTGCGCGGGCTGCGACTCGTCGACGACGTCGGTGACTGGCGAAATGGTCACTACTTCTCTTTCTGCTTCACGGGCGGTCCGGCGCGGCGGGGTTCCAGCACCTGGGCGACATCACCCACCCGCAGGACTCCCACCACATCCTCGCCCGAGGTGACGACGTACTGCGCGGCCGGGTGGGCCTGCAGCGCGCGGACGACCTGTTCACCGCTGAGCCCCAGCGGCAGGGCGGGCACGGCGTCACGCGAGCGGGCCACGCTGTCGACGGCCACCCACGGGCGCCGGTCGACCGGGACGCGCTCGGCGGCGACCGGATCGACCAGTGCGGTGAGATTACCGGCCGAGTCCGACACGGCCAGCACCACGTTGGGTCTCGGGTCCTCCGAGCGCCGCCGCTGGGCCTCGCCGAGCGGGGTGCCGGCGGGCACGGTGAGCAGCGGACGGGCCAGCCGGCCGAGATCGACCAGGGGGAAGCGGCGGGTCATCCGGGCCAGCCGGATCGACTGCCCCGCGCCCTGCCACAGGGTGAACACCACGAGCAGCACGAACAGCAGCCCGAGCAGGGTGAGCGTGCCCAGGCGGTAGAACCAGAACGCGGTCATGCCGGTGCCGAACGCGATCAGGCGGCCCGCCCAGCCGGCGGCCTCGGTGGCGCGGTTGCGGTCCTTGAGCATCGCCCACAGACCCGCGCGCAGGGCCCGGCCGCCGTCCAGGGGCAGGCCCGGCAGCACGTTGAAGATCGCGACGAGGATGTTGCTGGCGGCCAGCTGGAACGCGATCTGCCCGGCCATCGTCCGGTCGGGAATGGCGAGGAAGGCGGCCGTGGCCACCCCGCCGAGGACCAGGCTGACCGCCGGCCCGGCCAGGCTGACCAGCGCGTCGACCCGGGGAGTGGGCGCGTCCCGGTCCATCTCGGTCCAGCCGCCCAGCAGTTCCAGAGTGATCCCGCGTACACCGATCTTGAAGCGGCGGGCCGTGAGCGCGTGCCCCAGCTCGTGCAGCAGCACCGACCCGAGCAGGCAGACCACGAAACCCAGGCCCACCAGGTACGCGACGGGGCCGGGCAGATCGAGCTGACCTCGCACGTAGTTGCCGTAGACGACTGTGACCAGCACCGCGAGCAGGATCATCGATCCGTTGACGAAGATCGGGATGCCCAGCACGTGGCCCACCGGACGGGCGGCCCGCCCCGACCGGCGCCGCTGCCGCGCCCCGTTGCTGCCCGCCGCGCTGTCATTCACGCCGTCGATGCTACGGAGTCGAACTGGGAAGTCCCGGAGCGCGTTTTGTCGTACCCCTGCCCTAGCCTTTCCGATATGACGGCACCGACGGTCTCCCCCGCTGACTCCCCGGCCCCCCACACGGGGCCCTCGCTGTCACCGTCGCGCGCGGCCGACTTCAAGACCTGCCCGCTGCTGTTCCGCTTCCGCACGATCGACCGCCTCCCCGAGCAGCCCACCGCCGACCAGGTGCGCGGCACGCTGGTCCACGCGGTGCTCGAGGCCCTGTTCGACCTGCCCGCGGCCGACCGCACGCCCGAGGCCGCGGCCGCCCTGGTCGCCCCGTCCTGGCAGCGCCTGCTGACCGACGAGCCCGAGCTGGCCGAGATCTTCGCCGCCGCCACCGGCGCCCCCGAGCCCCCGGCCCTGCTCGACGCCGCCGGCCATGCGATCAGTGCCGGCACCGTCATCGTCGATCCCGCGGCGGCCGACGCTGAGGCCGACGCGACCGGCGGTGTCGACCCTTCGGCGGGCGAGCAGGCCCGGCTGGCCGCCTTCCTCGCGAGCGCCCAGGCCCTGCTGCCCGGCTACTTCGCGCTCGAAGACCCGCGCCGCCTCGAACCGGCCGAGCGCGAGACCCTGGTGTCCACCCTGGTCGACGACGAGCTGCTGATCCGCGGCTACATCGACCGTCTCGACGTCTCCCCCGCCGGCGACCTGCGCGTGGTCGACTACAAGACCGGCGGCGCCCCACGCGAGGCATTCGAGGGCCGCGCCCTGTTCCAGCTGAAGTTCTACGCCCTGGTGCTGTGGCGCACCCGCGGCGTCGTCCCCCGCGTGCTGCGCCTGGTCTACCTGAAAGACACCGAGATCTGCGACTACAGCCCCGACGCCGAAGAGCTGGAACGCTTCGAGCGCACGCTGGTCGCCCTCTCCCAGGCCATCGAACGGGCCAAGCAGGAGCAAACGTTCCTCCCCAAGCGCAGCCGCCTGTGCGGCTGGTGCAGCCACCAGTCCGTCTGCCCCGAGTTCGGCGGCACCCCGCCGCCCTACCCCGTCCACGTGACCGAACAGCCCTCCTCCGCCCCCGCCGACGACGACCGCCTGGCCTGACCCCGCCCGCCGTCCGGGATCCCCTAGGGTTGCCGCCATGCCCCTCGAGGTGACCGCGCCGCGCCCGCTGCGTGTCCTGCTGGCCGACGCGGCCCCCATGCAGCGCTCGGGCCTCCGCGCCGTCCTGACCGGCGCCGCAGCCGGCGGCCCACCGGCCGGCGCGACGGCCACCGGCGAGATCGTGGTCGCGGCCGAGACCGGCGACGGCGGCGAGGCGGTCGACCTTGCCCGCCGCCTGGTCCCCGACGTGCTGATCACCGACCTCACCCTCCCCCGCATCGACGGCCTGGCCGTGACCCGGGCGATCACCAAGGCCGCCCTGCCGGTGCGGGTGCTGATCCTCACCGACCACGACACCGACGAGGACGTCCTGACCGCGATCGGTGCCGGGGCGGCCGGCTACGTGTGCAAGACCGCCCCGCCCGACGAGCTCATCGCCGCCGTCCGCGCCGTGGGCACAGGTGGCGCGGTCATCACCCCGGCCATCCTCAACCGCATCCTGGCCCGGGTGGCCGAGGCCCTGCCCGCCCCCGAGACCACCACTTCGTCCAAGCTGGACACCCTGACCGACCGCGAACGCGAGGTCCTGATCCACGTGGCCCGCGGCCACTCGAACGCCGAGATCGCCGCCGCCCTCCAGGTCAGCGAAACCACGATCAAAACCCACGTGGGCCACGTCCTGACCAAACTCCGCCTGCGCGACCGCACCCAGGCCGTAGTCCTCGCCTACGAAACCGGCCTGGTCAAACCCGGCGCCTGACCGGCCGGGCCTACGTCGGCGGCGGGCTCGCCGGGTCGTACGACTTGGCCCGGATGAGAACTCTCTCGAAGTGCGTGGCGGCCCGCCGTGTCGCATCACGTTTGCGCCGGAAGGTGACGCGCGTCGGAACCCCGGTGGCCGAATCCGTCACCTCGTGCACCATCTGGTCATCAAAGATCGTGATGTCCCGCTCCGGATCGTCGAGAGGCGCGACCTGGCCGAGCCGTATCGAGAACACGCTGACGCCCGCGGCTTTCTGCTCCTTCATCAGATCTGTCAGCTCCGGCAGGCGTGCCTCCGGGAAGCCGGCTCCGTCGATGAAGATCCGCTGGATCTTGACGCCCCGCTTGATGGCCTCGATGTTCGCCTCCCAGTAGCGCCGGCCGCCCTCCGACTGCCACCAGTCAAGATCTTGCGACGCGATGGTGATGCCACGAAGGGAAAGCTTGCAGTTCTGCACGCTGTCCTGCAGCAACTCGATGCTCTCGGTCCCCACATCGAGCTCGAGCTCGCCCGCCGAGACGCGTTCGAGCCAGATCGCCGACTCCTGGGCATGGGCGCGCAAGGCATCCTGATAGATCGAGTTCTCGGTCGACACCACGGCGCCCGCGTAAGCCGCCAGCACCCGCCGAGCCAGCGGATACGCCGTCGGCGGCAGCCGGTCGAGACTGCGGATCAGTTCGCTGATCGTGTCCCGATGCTCCTCGCCGCGGGCCAGTCGCAGGATCAGCTCGATCGTCACTGCGACCAGGACGCCGATGGCGCCGAGCGCCACTTGGCCCTGTATCGGGTCGGGAAGAACGACACCGAGAAGGTAGAAGCCGATGCCGAGAACGACCGGGAGCAGTACCGGGAGTGTCATTCTCCCTGTTCTCCGCGCCCGGCCGGCGTTGTGAGTCGTCGCCATGGGGAACATCGTCCGGCCGTAATGATCCAGCCGGTTGAATGTGTCCTTGATCAGGCACGACGCAGCACCCGGACCCGGTGGCGGCCGGATCCGGGTGCTTCGGGCCCGTCAGTTCTCGCGGCGGGGGTTCGGTGTCGGGCCGCGGCTCACGGGCCACTCCGGCGGGGTGAAGCGGTCGCTGCGCTTGCGCAGGCCGTTGCGCAGGCGGTGGCGGACGGAGTTCTCGAGGCCGTAGCGGTTGTCGGGCAGCATGTCAGGCGTCCTTCCGGTCGGTGGCGCGGTGCAGGTGGATGTCGCCGCTGGCGGTGCGGACGGTCAGTTCGACCGCCGGACCGCCGGGGGCGGGCGGGGCGACCTCGGGCTGGGTCAGGTCGGTGATCGTGCGGCCCGAGGCGGTGCTGACGTCGAGCCACACGCCCGCGCCGGCCTGGATGCCGACCTGGACGTCGCCCGACGCCGTCTTGATCTCGCTGCGGCCCTCGCGGAGCCGGCCGACGCGGACGTCGCCCGAGGCGGTGGAGACCAGCAGCCGGCCGTCGACCGCGTCGAAGCGCAGGTCGCCGCTCGCCGACTTGGCGGCGACGTCACCTGTGACGTCACCGACGCGGATGTCGCCGGACGCGACCCCGATCCGCAGCGACCCGCCGACCCGGCCGACCGCGAGGTCGCCGCTGGCGCTGTCGAGGTCGGCGTCGCCGGTGACGTCGTCGACCCGGATGTCGGCCGACGCGACGTCGAGCTTCACCGTCTGCCAGGGGCCGGTGGCCGTGATGTCGGCCGAGGCGCTCTTGCCGGCCAGCGAGCTGCCGGCGGGCACCCGGGCCGTGATGGCCAGCTTGGGCGTACGCCGCAGCGTCCAGGCCCCGCTGCCGCGCTCACCGATCACCAGCGTGTCGCCCTCGAGCAGCACCGGCGTGTTCTCGGCGGCCTCGCCGGACCGGCCGTCCATCGGCTCGACGGTGACCTGGATGTCGTCGCGGTCCTCGGCGTACAGCTGGACGATGCCGTTGCGGGCGTGCAGCGCCACGGTGACGGGGGTGGGGTGCGGGAACTCGTACATGAGGGGTCTCTTTTCTGCCGTTCGAGGGCATGCCGAAGATGCTCGACCCTCACCGAGGGCCAAGGTCAAGGAAGGGGGTCACTCAGGCCTGGAAGTAGCCGGTCACGCGCTTGGGGTTGCGCCCGCCGGCGCCCGGAAAGGGCGGCGGCGGGAACGGCGGGGGCATCGGCCCGTTGACGGCCGCGGTGACCGCCCGCACCAGCCAGGCGTTGACCGAGATGCCCTCGGCCGCCGCGGTCTGCTCGACGTGGGTCTTGAGCGACTCGGGCATCCTGAGGGTGAGCCGGGTCAGGTCGCCGTCGGGCGGGATCGGGGCGGCCGGCGCGGCCGGGGCCGCCGGCGGCTCGGGGGGTTCGGGTGCGTGGTGGTTGACCACCAGGTCGGCCTCGCGGCCGCGCAGCCGCACCTCGACGCTGGCGTCGGGGAGGCGGGTGGTGATCTCGGCCGCCGCGTCGGACAGCGCCTCGAGCAGCGCCAGGCGGGCCGACGCCTCGAGCGAGTGCCCGAGCAGTTCGGCCGCCCGTGTGGTCTCCGGCCCGGCCGGGGCGGCCACTGCGGCGAGGTCCGCCCGAAGCGTTTCGAGGTACGGCGTCAAGTCCATGACACCACTATGACGTCACTGCTGACGTCAGTCAAGTGTCAGTCCGCCGTCACTCTGACATCTCAGGGTGGACCCTGAGAAACCCCTGGGTGCTTCCCGTACCCGAATCTCCGCGTCGGCGTACGCCCCTGGGCTGACGTCAGCGCGCCGTCACACCGAAACACTGGCCCCAGCAGAAACCACAACCAGGGGGCTTGACGATGATCGGGACGAAGGCGGCGCGCGCCGACGATGTCTGGAAGGTCTACGGCAAGGAGGAGGCGCGCGTCGTGGCGCTGCGCGGCGTCAGCGCGAGCTTCGAGCGCGGCAAGTTCACGGCCATCATGGGCCCGTCCGGCAGCGGCAAGTCGACGCTGATGCACTGCCTGGCCGGCCTCGACACGGTCACCCGGGGCACCGTGCACATCGGCGGCACCGAGGTCACCGGCCTGAACGACAAGGCGCTGACCAAGCTGCGGCGCGACCGCGTCGGTTTCATCTTCCAGCAGTTCAACCTGCTGCCGACGCTGACCGCGGCCGAGAACATCCGGCTCCCGCTCGACATCGCCGGCAAGAAGCCCGACCCGCAGTGGTGGGACACCGTGATCGGCACGGTCGGCCTGGGCGACCGCCTCAACCACCGCCCGAGCCAGCTCTCCGGCGGTCAGCAGCAGCGGGTGGCGTGTGCGCGGGCCCTGATGAGCCGGCCCGACGTCATCTTCGCCGACGAACCCACCGGCAACCTCGACTCCAAGGCCGGCGCCGAGATCCTGGCCTTCCTGCGCAGCAGCGTGCTCGAGCACGGGCAGACCATCGTCATGGTCACCCACGACCCGGTCGCCGCCAGCTACACCGACCGCGTGGTCTTCCTGGCCGACGGAGAGATCGTGGCCGAGCTCGAGAACCCGACCCCCGAGTCGGTGCTCGAGCAGATGAAGGCCGGGGAGGTGCTGGTCTGATGCTGCGCGCGACGCTGAAGAGCCTGCTCGCCCGCAAGCTGCGGCTGGTGCTCTCCGGTCTGGCCGTGGTGCTCGGTGTCATGTTCGTCGCCGGCGCGTTCGTCACCACGGACACACTGGGCCGCACGTTCGACAAGCTGTTCGCCGAGGGCTACTCGCAGGTCGACGTGGCCGTCACGGCCAAGCCCAAGGTGGCCGTGTCCGAGATGGAGGGTGAACAGATCCTCACCCCGCTCCCGGCCTCGCTGGTCGACCAGGTGGCGGCCGTGCCCGGGGTCGCCAAGGCCACCGGCGTCATCTCCGACGACGGCGCCCGGGTGATCGGCTCCGACGGCAAGGTGGTCACCAGCTACGGGCCGCCGCGCATCGGCATGAACTGGGTCGGCACCGACGACCTGATGCAGATGCGCTCGGGCCGCGGCCCCGAGAAGGACAACGAGATCGCCGTCAACGAGGCCGTGGCCAAGGCGGCCGGCATCAAGGTCGGCGATCAGGTGGGCGTGCTCACCCAGCTCCCCAAGCAGACGTTCACGCTGGTCGGCGTGTGGGGCTACACCAACGACCGGGACAGCATCGGCGGCGTGCAAGAGGTCGCTTTCACCACGCCGCAGGCCCAGCGCTCGATGCTGGGCAAGACCGGCGTGTTCACCCAGATCTACGCGGACTCGGCCGACGGCAGGACTTCCGAGGCCGTACGGGATCAGATCGCGGCCCGGCTGGGCAGTGATTACGAGGTCAAGACCGGGCAGCAGCTGGCCGACGAGAGCTCGGCCGAGTTCAAGGACGCGCTCGGGTTCTTCAACAACATCCTGCTCGGGTTCGCCGGTGTGGCCCTGTTCGTGGGCACGTTCCTGATCCTCAACACGTTCTCGATCATCGTCGCCCAGCGGACGCGGGAGCTGGCACTGATGCGCGCGCTCGGCGCCGGCCGGCGGCAGGTGATCGGCTCGGTGCTCGTCGAGGCCTTCGTCATCGGCCTGGTCGCGGCGGTGCTGGGCCTGGGTGCGGGCGTTGGGGTGGGCGCGTTGCTGGTCACGCTGTTCGGCTCGATGAGCGGCGGCCTCGATCCGGCAACGGTGGGCGTGCCGATGGCCGCGATCCTCAGCTCGCTGATCGTGGGTGTCGTGGTCACGGTCGTGGCGGCCGTGCTTCCGGCCGTACGGGCATCGCGCATCTCGCCGATCGCCGCGATGCAGGACGTCGCCACCCCCGACCGGCCGCTGACGAAGGTCACGGTCACCGGCGCCGTCATCGGCGCGGCCGGCGCGGCCCTGCTCGGCGTCGGCCTGTACGGCAACGACTCGCTCTGGCTGATCCTCGGCGGGGTGCTGGTCACTTTCATCGGGGTCGCGCTGCTCACGCCGCTGATCTCCAAGCCGGTGGTGGGCGCGCTGGGCCGGCTGTTCTCGTGGTCGGTGCCCGGACGGCTGGGCCGGCTCAACTCGGGCCGCAACCCCCGCCGGACGGCGATCACGGCGGCCGCCCTGATGGTCGGCATCGCGCTGGTCACCGGGGTCACGGTGGTGATCGGCTCGGTCAAGCAGAGCATCGCCACGACCGCCGAGACCACGGTCAAGGCCGAGATCGTGATCGGCGGCGACCAGAACGGTCCGCGGCCACCGGTCTTCGACGAGGCGGTGCTGGCCCGGGCGGCCGCGATCCCGGGCGTACGGGCCGTGGGCGGCGTCTGGAACGAGCAGGTGCTGCTGGACGGCGAGCGCGACTACGTCACCGCCACCGACAACCTGGCCAAGCTGGCCGACGCGTTCGGCTCGCCGCCCCTGCCCGCTCTGAAGAGCGACCAGATGGCGGTCAGCACGGAGGTGGCGGCCGAAAGGGGCTGGGCGGTCGGCACGGTGGTGAAGGCGCAGATGCCACGCGGCGAGGAACACCGCTACACGGTCGTCGCCACGTACGACGAGGAGCGGGTGCCCGGCGCCATCATGCTGCCGAAGGCCGCGACCAAGGAGTTCGGGCTCACCCAGCCCATCGTCGGCTTCGTCCGGCTGGCCGACGGCGCCACCGTCAGCCAGGTGTTGCCGCAGGTCAAGGCGCTGGTCGCGGACAGCCCCGAGGTCAACGCGACCGACCGCAGCAGCTTCGTCGACCAGCAGCTCAGCACGTTCGACACGGTGATCCTGATGGTCCAGGTGCTGCTCGGCCTGGCGATCCTGATCGCTGTGCTCGGCGTCATCAACACGCTGGCCCTGTCGGTCCTGGAACGCACCCGCGAACTGGGCCTGCTCCGCGCCGTCGGCCTGGGCCGAGCCCAGACGATGCGCATGGTCACGGTCGAGGCAGTGGTGATCTCGGTCTTCGGCGCCCTGCTGGGCGTGGTCGTCGGCTCCGGCCTCGGCGCGGCCGTGGTGCAGGCCCTGGAGGGCGAAGGCATCACCGAGCTGGTGTTCCCGTGGTCCCAGATGGCCGTCTACCTGGGCCTGGCCGCCCTGGTCGGCGTCCTGGCCGCGGTCCTGCCCTCCATCAAGGCCGCCCGGCTGAACGTCCTGGCCGCCATCGCCCACGACTGAGTCTCGCGGGCCGGCCCGACCGGGCCGGCCCGCGGCCCTCAGCTCTTCTCGGGCTCCAGCAGGCCCCGGCTGATCAGGAGCTCGGCCAGATACGCGGGGTCCACGCCCACCAATGAGGTGCGCAGGTGGACCCCGTCGGTGGGCGGAAGTTCGAGTTCGGAGGGGACCGCCAGGACGGCTGCGCCCGAGGCGAGGGCGCTGGAGACGCCGGTCGGTGAGTCCTCGATGGCTACGCAGTCCTCGATGGGGACGCCGAGCAGTTTCGCGGCGGCGCGGTAGGGCTCGGGGTCGGGCTTGGGCATGGCGACCTCGTCGCCGCAGACGATGACGTCGAAGTTCTCGCGGCCCAGGGTGTCGAGGGCGACCTCGACCAGGCGGCGGCCGGTCGAGGTGACCAGGGCGGTGGGCAGGCCGGCGAAGCGGACGGCGTGCAGCAGGGCCTGGGCGCCGGGACGCCACACCAGTCCCTCGGCGAACAGCTCGAACACGCGGCTCGTGAGCCACTCGACGTCGGGGGCCTCGGGGCGGTCGGGCAGGCCGAGGTCGTCGCGGAAGATCTGCATGCTGTTCGCCATGCTGCTGCCGATCATGGCCTGCCGGGCGGCCGGGGACAGCTCGCCGCCGGCCCGCGCGGCCAGCTCGTGCAGGGCGATCTCCCACACCTTCTCGCTGTCCACCAGCGTTCCGTCCATGTCGAAGAGCACCGCGGCCGGTCGTCGCGCGTTCAGGATGAGCCTCCATGATTGGCGGGTGAGCGTCGGTGACCATTGTCCCCGCGCGGGCGGCGCCGTGCGGCCGTTAACTCCATCACTGTCCGGGCGCGCCGGGCCGGCGTACCTTCGGCGGCATGAAGCCCGAGGCGGTCACCCTCAGCACCCCGCGGCCGGTGCGGCGGCCGGTGCTCGGGCAGCGCTGGGCCGACCTGGCCTTCCTGCACTGGGCGGTCGACCCGGCGGTGGTCGCGCCGCTGCTGCCCGCCGGCACGGCGCCCGACACGCTGGACGGCGTCACGTATGTCGGGTTGATCGGCTTCCGGATGGAGGGGGTCGGCTTCCTCGGGGGCCCCGGGGTGCCGTACCTGGGAACGTTTGCCGAGACAAATGTGCGGCTCTACAGCGTTGATGCGCGCGGGCGCCGGGCTGTGGTGTTCCGATCTCTGGAGGCCGAGCGGTTGCTGCCGGTGCTGACGGCGCGGCTGTCGCTGCGGCTGCCGTACATGTGGGCCCGCATGCGGATCACGCGGGCGGGTGACGTGTTGACCTATTCGACGCGGCGGCGCTGGCCGGGGCCGCGCGGCGCGACCAGCGAGATGGCGGTGCGGGTGGGCGAGCCGATCGCCGAGCCGACGCCGCTGGAGTGTTTCCTGACCGCGCGCTGGGGTCTGCACACTACGGCCTGGGGCGGCACGCGGCATCTGGCCAACGAGCACCCGCCGTGGCCGCTGCACCGGGCCGAGCTGTTGTCGCTGTCGGACGAGCTGGTGGGCGCGGCCGGTCTGCCTCAGCCGTCGGAGCCACCGGTCAGCGTGTTGTATTCGCCGGGCGTGGCGGTGGCGTTCGGCCAGACCCACGTACTGGCTCCGACTTAGGCCTTAGCCTGGGAAAATGGGTGCCACGCAGCTGATCTACCGCAGCCGCAAGAACAGTCTGCCGCCGAGCGGGATCTTCGAGATCCGGGACTCGGCCCGGCGCAACAACGCCGAGAACGACGTCACCGGGGTGCTGCTGTTCAACCGCGACTACTTCCTGCAGTGCCTGGAAGGGGACGCGCAAGTCGTTACGGCGACTTTCCGGACGATAAGTGGCGATACCCGGCACAGCGAGGTCACCCTGATCGCCGTGCACGACGTGGCCGAGCGCAGCTTCCCGGACTGGTCGATGGGCCTGGTCGACAGCACGTCGCCCGATCTGCGGGTGGCGCTGCGCGACGTGCTGCCGGGCTACGAGTTCACGCCCGAGAACCTGAGCGAGCAGACCGCGACCGAGCTGATGCGCCGGATGCGGACGCTCAACTACGCCTATTGAGCGGGCCGGCGGACCAGTGCGACATCGGTGTGGATGACGAAGTCGATCGTGCCGCCGTGCGAGTCGACGACGGCCAGTGTGTCATCGAGAGCGGCCTCGGCCGCGACCGGGTCGAGCACCGGGCCGGGCCCGGCCGCGGCCAGCAGATGCTCGGCGAGCGCCGCGGGGTAACCCGGCCGGATCCGGTCGTACTCGTCCGCCACCTCGCCGAAAACCGTGCCCCGTTCGCGCATCCGATCAAGATACCGGCGTCAGGCGATGAGCGCTGCCGTGTACTGGTCGGCCACGGCGGCCGGATCGGCCAGTTCGGACCCGGCCGCGGTCAGTCCGAAATCGACCACGTCGGCGCCGAGCTCGCGCAGCAGCCGGGCCAGGAACGCCTCGGCCGTCTCGGCCTGCGACGGCACCTCGGCCGTGACCACCGGGACGGCCAGCACCCCGGCCAGCGCGTTGGCCGGCAGCTGGTCGAGCAGCACCTTCAACGCGCCCGAGAACGTGCCGCGGTAGGTCGGCGTGGCCACGATCAGTACAGCGGCGTCCTGCACGTCGAGCAGGGCGGCGCCGGTCGCTCCGTCGTCCGGGGTCAGCAGACCGGGCCCGAGCGCGGCTACGTCGACCGTGATGAATGTTTCTTTGCCGCGGCTGCGCGCGATCCGCTCCCCCAGCGCGGTGGCCAGCCGCAACGTCCGCGATGCGGGACTCGGGTGGCCGGAGATGACAACCACGTCCGGCATGGGCGCCTCCTCGTCGTGACAACTTCCCGCCATCATCGTCGGGGTTCCGGAAGATTGCCATACGTCAACCAGCTGACCACGGAAGGTGACACCATTCGATATCTCACTGCGACACCGGCCGGAGCGTCGGTGGCCGTCCTCGACCTCGGTGCGAGCGACGGCGAAGCACGCGTCTACGTGGGCGGCCTCGGGTCGGCCACCACTGTCGGCTTCGCCCGGGTGACTGGGCATCCGGGTCTGGCCGGGCGGGGCCGGCACGTGCTGGTCGACCTGATCGGCAGCGGCTGGAGCGACCACGACGACACGTTCGGGCACACGATCGATGAGCACGCGGGCACGGTCCTCGGCGTACTGGAAGCTCTGGATCTGCGGAAAGTGACGCTGGTCGGGCATTCGCTGGGCGGGTCGGTCGTGATCAGCGCGGCCGCCCGGCGCCCCGAGCTGGTCGGCGAGCTGGTGGTGGCCGAGCCCAACCTCGATCCGGGGGTGGGCACGTTCTCGGCCGAGATCTCCGCCTATGACGAGGACGCCTTCGTCGCCGCCGGGCATCAGTCCTTCGTCGACCGGTTCTTGAAAGAGGAACCCCAATTCGGCCGTACGGTGGCTCGGTGGTCCCCGCGTGGGCTGCACCGCACGGCAGTGTCGCTCCTGGCCGCTCGGCCCGCGACGTTCCGTGAGCAGCTCGGGGCGTTCGCCGGGCCGCGCCGTTACATCAGCGGCGAATTGTCGTACGAGGATCTGGAGCCACTGCGGCAGGCCGGCTGCGACGTTCGCGTGGTACCCGGCGCCGGGCACGTGCTCATGGACGACAACCTGGACGGCTTCGTGGCCGCCTTGCGCTGATCACCCCCTCACGACGACGGTTGTGCCGCTGCCCCGGTTACGCCCGCCGTCGCGGTGGACGTCACGACCACGGCCTCGCCGCCGACGCGGTTGCGCACTGCGTCACGGTGGAGGTTACGACGACGGGCTTGCCGCTGATGCGGTTTCGCCCTGCGTCACGACGACGGCCTTGCCGCTGATGCGGTTGTGCTCGATGTCGCGGTGGGCGTCGCGGATGCGGTCGAACGGATAGACCGTCACCGGGCCGAGCGTGAGCGTGCCGGCGGCCAGGCGGTCGAGGGCGTCCTGCAGGACGGGTGCGGGCAGGTCGGCCGCGCTGCCGCTGTACGCGGTGAGCCGCACCCCGGTCGGAAGGTAGCCGATCGGATAGAAGTCGGGGACCGTCCACTCGTTGCTCAGCATCCCGGCGAAGCAGACCGTGCCGCGGATCCGGGTCGCGGCCAGGGTGTCGGGCAGCGTGGGGGTGCCGACCAGTTCGAGGGCGGCGTCGACGCCGTCCGGGACGATGTCGCGGACCCGAGCGGCGACGGCGCCGTCGTCGAGGATGGGATGGTCGACGCCGTTCGCGGCGAGTTCGGCCCGGCGGGACGGCTGGCGGGTGGTGGCCAGGACGGTGGCGCCGAGGTCGCGGGCGAGCGCGGCAGCGGCGTAGCCCAGGGCTGAGGTGCCGCCGCGGATCAGCAGTGTCTGACCGGCTTGCAGGTCGAGGACGGTGGTCAGGGCGCCATACGCGGTCTGGAGGGTCTCGGGAACAGCGCCGATCACCTGCCACGGCAGCGCTGAACGGAACGGGATCACCTGTGCGCGCGGCACGACGGTGTAGTCGGCGTACCCGCCGTCGAAGGTGCGACCCATGCCACCCATGAGGGCCGCGACCTGCCGGCCGGGGGTCAGATCGGTGCCGGGGGCGGCGGCGACCACCCCGACCGCCTCGATGCCGGGCACGATCGGCAGGCGGGCACCCTCGGCGTAACCGAGACGCAGGTGAAGTTCGGAACGGTTCAGACCGAAGGCCTTGACCCGGATGCTCACCTCACCCGGGCCGGGCGAGGGCACCGGCCGCTCGATGATCTCGAGGTTCTCGACCGGACCGGGCTCGCGCAGAACGATGGCTCTCATGCTCCGGCCCAACAACATTCCATGGAATCTAATTCCGTGGAATGTAATGTCGAGATGTGACGGCGCGCGTGTGGTGGCTCAACGACCTGATCCGGCTCGAAATTCTGCTGTGGGAGCACGTCGACGTCCGGCTCAAGCGCGAGCACGGCCTGCCCCTGTCGTCGTACGAGACGCTGCTCGTGGTGGCCGGCGGCGGCGAGATCCGGATCGGCGACCTGGCCCGCGAGCTGCGCATCACGGTCGGCGGGGCCAGCAAGCTGGCCGACCGGGTCCGCGCGGCCGGGCTGATCGAGCGCACCGCCGACCCCGACGACCGCCGGGCCAGCCTGATCGGGCTGACCAGCCTCGGCCGGGAGCGACTGGCCGCCGCGACAGTGACCTACGACGCCGCGGTGGCCGAGAAACTCGACGGAGTCCTCAACGAGACCGAGCAACGGTCGATGCACGAGATGGTCCGCCGACTCCTCGCAGAGAACGCACAGCGATCGCACAGCTGAGCGACGCACAGTAGAGGGGTCACTTCTCTTGGTTCTTTCGGTACCGGAGGTACCCCTTGATCCTGGCTCTCGTCGACTTCGTTCTTCTGCTCGTGCAGCTGCTGCTGGTGGCCCGGGCCGTGCTCGACTGGAGCACCGTCCTGGCCGGCCCCGCCCAGGCCGGCGGCTTCCGGGCCAAGCTCATGTCCGGCGTCTACTCCGTCACCGAGCCGATCCTGGCCCCGGTGCGCCGCGTAGTGCCGCCCCTGCGCCTCGGCGGGGCCGCGATCGACCTCGCCTTCCTCATCGTCTTCTTCGGCATCATGGTGATCCGCGCGATCATCTAGGCGTCTGTTCCGTGGTGAGACCGCGCCCCGCCCCGAATGGCTCGGTCGTACGCGGAACTGGGCGCCGTGCTCGTTGCCGAAGTGGTGGATGTGCAGCAATCAGACCCGGGCCGGGTGCCGCACCCACAGGTTCTCCTCGACGTAGACCCCGCGGTCCCGCTCCACGTCGATCCGCACGAGATTCAAGGCGTCGGGCACGACGTAGTCGCGGGTCGCGGGGAACAGCATCCCGGTCCACTGCTCCCACTCGGCCACGGTCCCGGCGATCACCATCGATCGCCGGGCCGGGCCCAGCACCTCGGCTCCCATGCGCTGATGGGTCCGGATCCACGGGTCGATCGACAGCCCGTCGGGCCGGACCCACGTCGCGTACTCGGCCATCGGCACGGTCGGATAGCGGTGCTTCCAGGTCGGACGCAGCGGCGCGATGACATGCGACAACCCTTCCGCGTACGCCCGTAGCCGCAACTCCCCCAGCACGGCGCCGGCCAGACCGCGCCGATCGTGGGCCGCCCCGACCGCGGCCGCCATGAAACTGAGCGTGGTCGCCGGCCGGCCCGTCTCGTGCCCCTCGACCGCCCGCACGAGCGCATCGTCGTACCCCTCGGGCAGGTCGCCGACCGACCCGTCCCAGGCGAGCGGCACACCCCAGCCACCGGCCATCACCTTGCCGTCGTCGTCGAGCGCCATGACATCGAAGCGCCCGAAATACTGGGTCACTCGGGCCATGTACCGCTTGGGCACGTCATCGTGAAAGATGAACTCGGGCCAGCGCTCCCGGAACACCACAGCCGCCTCATCGTCCAGATCGGGCCGCTCGTTCCGCGTGATGATCCGCATCTCGTGCACACTAGAGCGCCAGACGACCGACGGCGCGGACGTTTCGCACCCGGGCCGCAATCAACACATCCCAGGGCTCGGATCGCCGGCAGCCCCAGCCCGCGAGACGAAACGGTTCGTCTCACGCGCGAGGACCAGCCCCCGGCAAGACGAAGCGGCTCGTCTCGCGGGCGAGGGCCGGCCCCTGGCAGAACGAGACGTTCTGTCTTGTAAGCCGTGCGGTGGCGTCCGGGCGCTCAGACGGCCAGGCCGCCGGTGGCTCGGATGTTCTGGCCGGTGATCCAGCCGCCCTTGGGTGAGCAGAGGAAGCCGACCACCGCGGCGACGTCGGCGGGGCGACCGAGGCGGCCGAGGGTGGTCATGGCGGCTGCGGCTTTCAGGGCTTCCGGCGGGTTTACCGACCGCAGCAGGTCGGTGTCGGTGGCGCCCGGCGAGACCGTGTTGACCGTGATTCCGCGCGGGCCGAGTTCGCGGGCCGCGACGGCGGTGATCTGTTCCAGGGCTGCTTTGCTGGCGCAGTAGAGGGCGAGGCCCGGCGCCTGCGAGACCGTGTTGAGCGTCGACACGTTGACCACCCGGCCGCCGTCGCGCAGCAGCGGCGTGGCGGCCCGGATCGCGAACAGTGGAAACTTGGTGTTGATGGTGAACACCCGGTCGAACTCGTCCGGCGTGAGCTGATCGATCGGCGCGGCGGTGGCGATGCTGGCGTTGTTCACCAGAATGTCGAGGCCGGCGCGGACCGGCGCGAACATCGCGTCCAGCGAGCTCAGATCCGCCTGGTCGGCCCGCACCGCCGTCGTGCCCGGGATGTCGGCGGCAACCTTGCCGGCGGCTTCTTCGTCCTGCCGGTAGGTGAAGACCACCCGGGCCCCGGACGCGGCCAGTTCTTCGACTATCGCCCGCCCGATGCCCCGCGATCCGCCGGTCACCAGCGCGGTCCTACCCGTGAGAGTCATGGCCCGCACGTTAGGGCTGCCCCGAGCCCCCGGTCTTGGACGTTTGCGACACCACGATCGGGTGCGTCCACTTATGACCGGCACGCCGAACGGGCGTCGTCATGCCACCGCGCGATGCCGCCGGGTCGAGTGCGACCAGCATCAGCGTCACGGGCTGCATGTCAGGCCCGGCCGGCACCGCTGGACCTGGACGTGTGCGACACGAGGATCGGCGGCGTCCGCAGGTGGGCGGAGAGTTGAGCGGGCGTCATCCCGGTCATCGCGCGGGTCTCCCGGGCCAGGTGCGACTGGTCGACCAGCCCGCTGCCCGCCGCGGCCTCGGCCGGTGTGGCACCCGCGCCGAACTGGCCGACGGCGCGTTGGAAGCGCGCGATCCGGGCCACGGCCCCGGGCGATATTCCGATGTGTTCCCGGAAACCTCGCTCCAGCCGTCGCCGCCCGACCCCCGACGCGGCCGCCACCGGCCCGATCGGTGGGCGATCACCTCGCTGAAGCCGCAACCAGGCCGCCAGAACCGCATCGTCCGGCCGCACGGCCGTCATACCGCCGAGGCGCGCCCCTAAGGCGGCAGCCTCACGCCCGGGACCCTGAGACTCGTCGGCCGCACGGCCGGACCTCGGTTCGAGAGCGCCGGCCTCGCACCCGGGCCGTAGTCCGAGCTCAGCAGGCTCCCGCCTCGACCGTGAGCCGACCTCCCAGCCGGGCTGCGATTCTCCGGGAGCCGGCCCCGGCCGCAATCCAAGGACGTCAGCCTCCCGCCCCGACCGCCCCTCGAGGGCGTCAGCCTCTCGCCCTGACAGCCACTTGAAGGCGACAGTTTCCCGGCCCGACGACGGTTCGGAAGCAGCAGCCCGGCCCGACGGCGGTTCGAAGGCGGCAGCCCGGCCCGACGGCGGTTCGAAGGCGGCAGCCCGCCGGCCCCGCCGCGGTTCGAATACCGCAGCCTGCCAGCCCGGTCGCGGCTCGACGGTGGCCGCCTGCTGCCCCGAGCGCAGGCCATGTGCGGCTGCGTCGTGGTGGAAGGCGGCACTGAGGATCGATTCCAGTAAGTCGAACCGGTGCTCCCAGGTCAGCGCCGCGCCGAGCAGGCCCGGCAGTTCGGTGGCGGCCGGACCCAGCACGTCGGCCAGGGCGATGGCGGCCCCGCCGAACTCGCGCATGGGGAGGCCGAACAAAGCACCTGCTCCGAGCGGCGTGAGCCCGATGCTGACACCGTGTCCCCACTCGGTTTCGCCGCCGGTTGTGGCTACCTCCCGTGCGCCTGACACCAGGCCGGACGGCGATCCGAAGTCGACGATCACGGTTGTCGAGGCCAGCGGCAGCAACAGATGACCGACCGGTTGACCCGAGCCCGAGCGGAAGCCGGACAGGCCGATTACGTACGCCCGCAGCCAGCTCGGCACAGCCCGGACTGCCACCTCACACGGCTCCCCCGAGATCACCGCCGGCACGGAGTGAATCTGCGCCCCCATGCCATCAGGTTTTCGCCACCCGCTGTCCGCGTCAACCGTGGGGTTCGGGTCTGGGCGCAACCACTCACTCAGGTCGCCCGGGTGGGTCGGGCGTTCTGGGCGCCCCAGCGCCCTGCCCGGCCCGCCCGGGCCCTCGACGTGAGTTGCGGTCCGCACCCACCACCCCGCCACGACATCCGGCTCTTGACCCTCCCGCGCCGAGCAGGCCCGCAGAAGTTGACCAATCGGCCACACGAACACGCCCCAGGCGGAAGCGGCAGGGGGTGCAATTGCCGGCGGCCGGGCGGATCCGCGACATGACCTCGGGGAAACGGCTCGACCAAGGCATCGCCCTGGGGCCTGTGGGGGTCGCTCTGCGCGATCGCGAAGCGCCGGCCGTCCGATAGTCAGGTGAAATGGGGCGGCGCCTGCGGGTGGCTCCGGGCAAGAGTTCGGCGAAACGGGGCCGGCTCGGACGCCGACGTCCCGGCCCGGCGGTGGGACGGGGTCAGACCTTGGCCGGTAGGCGGCGGTGCAGTTCGGCCAGCAGCACCTCGGGGGCCGGCGACATCAACCCCACGTCGACCAGGTAGGCGGTCTGGCCGTTGCGGCGGCGGGTGCGGGGTGGGCGGCCGGCGCCGTGCAGGGGTTCGGCGAAGTCGGCGTCGACGGGGGTGATGATGAGTTCGGTGAAGGGGCCGCGGTAGCGCAGCGCGACCTCCCCTACGCCCGCCCACGGAATGTGCACGGGGCGGCGGCCGGTCGCGGCGAAGTCGAGGCCGCGCATCGAGCTGTGCAGCCAGCCCAGGCGGTTCCAGGCCACGAGCAGGATCAGGGCGGTCAGCGCGACCGGGACGATCAGCGCCAGCTCGAGGTAAAGCACCAGGTCGCCGGTCGTGGGGGTGTCGCCGATGGCCAGCCTGAGACCGGTGAACAGGGCCAGCGAGGTGATCCAGACGGCCGCGACGACCCACAGCATCGTGACGAAGACCATGGCTCGGGGCTGGAAGAACGTCACCGTGTCGTCATCGGGTCCGAGCACCTCGTCGATGTGCGTCACGATGGGATTATGCCCTGATTCGTGGCCCCTGTGGGGAATTATGAGGGGGTGACGGTGACGCGTTTGGGCAGCCTGGGGGACATCGACGCCGCGGCCGGACTCCTCGACGAGTACCGGCAGCACTACGGCGCGAATCCGGCGCCCGAGGCGGTCGGGGAATGGCTGCGCGAGCAGGTCGAGTCGGCCCGGGCTCGCGTCTATCTGGCCGGTGAGGCGGACGGCATCTGCACCGTGGCGGTAGTGCCGGCCGCTCTCACTCTGCGTACGGTGTGGCTGGTGCGGGACCTGTACGTGAAACCGTCGGCGCGACGCCGCGGAGTGGCCCGGGCCCTGCTGACCGCGGTCGAGGAGGAGGCCCGGGCCAGCGGCGCGCACCGCCTCTCGCTGCAGACCGAGACCGCGAACGTACGGGCCATCGAGCTCTACGCCCGCACCGGGTTCGCGGCCCTGCCCGAAGTGACAGTGATGGACAGCCTGATCTAGACCGGCACCGCCACGCGCGGCTCCTCGGACTTGGCCGCCGCCTTGCTCTTCAGGTAGCCGTACAGGCGGTAGATCAGCAGCAGCTCGAACGCCACCATCAGCACCGACGACAGGATCGCGACGGGCACGATCTGCTTGACCACCGGGCCGATGATGAAGACGAACATCATGAACTCGATGCCGCTGAACAGGTGCGGGCGGATCCGGTGCCGCACGAGGAAGTTGCGCAGGCGCCACACGGCCGACTCGTTGCCGGTGGCCTCGGCCACCACGACCGGGCCCGACGGCGCGTCCTCGTCGGTCATCACGACCGCGCCCTGGTTGACGTCGGCCCGCACCTTGCCCATCTGCAGCGCGTTGAGGTAGCGGAACATGTCGAGGAAGACGACCACACCGCCGACCCAGAGGTAGGTCAGGTTCTCCGTCGCCGCATACTGACCCCCGAACAAGCCGACCGCGCAGATGGCCACGCGCAAACGGTCGAACACGTAGTCGAGCCACGACCCGAAGGCCGAACCCGTCCCGTTCAGGCGGGCGATCTTGCCGTCCATGCAGTCCAGGACGAAGCTGAGGTGGAACAGCAGGGCCCCGAGCAGCAGCCACGGGTAGTCGGCCCGCCAGAACGAGTACGCGCTGCCGATCCCGACGACGAAGGCGAGGATGGTCAACCGGTTGGGCGTCACCGAGCGCCACGGCTGCACGAGCCAGACCAGGCGGGAGGCGAGCGGGTCGACCAGGCCGACGGTCCACCAGGCGTCCCGCTGTTTGTACGTGCGGTCGCGGATCACTTCGAGTGGGAACCGCTGCGTCATCCCGCATCTCCTGCTGCTACCGAAACATGAACGATCAACCGCGCGGACCTTACTAGAAGTTGAACGGACCGCAAAGGACGCCGGCCATAAAAACGGACGGAGGCTGATCAATGGATGCTAGTCACGTCGCCGACGATCTACAGAGCGTGATCCTGACCGAACAGCAGATCCTCACCCGCGTCGGCGAGCTCGCGGCCGAACTGCACAAGAACTTCGGTTCCCGTACGCCGGTGCTGGTCGGCGTCCTGGGCGGCGCCGCCACCTTCACGGTAGACCTGGCCCGCGCCTACCCGGGTCAGGTCGAGATCGGCTGGATGGCGGTGAAGTCGTACAGCACCGGCAACCGCGCGTCGGGCTCGGTGCGGCTGCTCAAGGACCTCGACCTCGACATCACCGGCCGTGACGTCGTGATCGTGGACGGGGTCATCGACACCGGGCTGACCATGTCGTGGCTGATCGCCAACCTGGCCCAGCGCGAACCGGCGTCGATCACCGTGTGCGCGCTGCTGCGCAAGCCCGAGACGGCCCACCTCGAGGCCGGCACCCCCACGTACATCGGATTCGATGTCGGTGCGGGCCTGATCGTCGGGTACGGGCTGGATCACGAGGGCCACTACCGCAACCTGCGGTGCGCGGCGGTGCTGGCCCCCGAGGTGTACGCGGCGCGGCGCGGCCGACGGGTGGTGCCGCGCGGCCGCACGTAGGCTGTTACCCATGACTGAGTTCGACGGCCTCCCGGTGCTCCGTTCCCCCGTGGCGATCGCTGCCTTCGAGGGCTGGAACGACGCGGCGGACGCATCGACCGCGGCCGTGGAACACCTCGAGCAGGTGTGGTCGGCCCGCGAGATCTCCACCATCGACCCGGAGGACTTCTACGACTTCCAGGTCAGCCGGCCGACGATCACCATGGCCGAGGGTGAGACCCGCAAGATCGAGTGGCCGACGACCCGCTTCATGGTGGCCAGCCCGCCCGGCGCCGACCGCGATGTCGTGCTGATCCGCGGCATCGAGCCCAGCATGCGCTGGCGCACCTTCTGCGAGCAGGTGCTCGAGGTCTGCCACAGCCTCGAGGTCAACCGGATCGTCCTGCTGGGCGCCCTGCTGGCCGACGTGCCGTACACGCGCCCGCTGCCGATCAGCGGCTCGACCAGCGACCGCGAGGCCCAGGACAAGTACAAGGTCGTCCCCACCCGCTACGACGGCCCGACCGGCATCGTCGGCGTCCTGCACGAGGCCGCGGGCCGGGCCGACCTCGACGCGCTGTCGTTCTGGGTGCACGTGCCCCACTACGCCAACAACCCGCCCTGCCCCAAGGCGACGCTGGCCCTGCTGAGCCGCCTCGAGGACGTTCTCGACCTGCCCGTCCCCCTGGCCGACCTGGCCGAAGAGGCCGACGAGTGGGAGAAGCGCGTCCGCGCCGCCGCCGAGCAGGACGCCGAGCTGGGCGAATACGTGCGCGAGTTGGAAGAGCGCGTCGGCGACGAGGGCATCCAGCCCCTGACCGGCGACGAGATCGCCAGCGAGTTCGAGAAGTACCTCCGCCGCCGCGGCGGCTCCGCGGGCCCGACCGCCGGCTCCTGGTAGGCGGCCGCCCACCCGTCTGCGCCCGAGCGGTTTCGCGTTCCTCCGGTCAGCAGCTCTGGCCGTGAGGCAGACGGGTGTCGGCTATCGCGGTGGCGATCCGCTGGAAGGCCTGCTGGTCGGCGGGGTCGAGGTCAGCGGCGATGTCGGGCAGGCGCTGGGCGATGTCGGCGTGGAGCGCGTCGGCGATCAGTTTGCCCTCGGCCGTCGCATAGAGCGTGATCACGCGCCGGTCACGGCCCGGGCTCTCCCGCTGGACGAGGCCCCGGCGCTCGGTGCGGTCGACCAGTTGACTGAGCGCGTTCTTGGCCATGCCCAGGGCCGCGGCCAGTTCCGCCATGCGCCGGGGCCTGTCCGTGACGCTGCACAACAACTGGCCCTGGGCCGGCGTCAGGTCATGGTCGCCGCAGATCTGAACGAACCGCCGCTGAATCACGATCGAGAGTCCGACCAGCGCGTTGCCGAACTCGGGGCTGTTCACGACGACATCGTAACGTTGCACAAGTTCATGCCGTGAACTACTTTGGTTCACGGCATGAACTACGGTATCGAGGGAGCAGTCATGGCGTTCGAGACCCGTCGCGGCACGCGCGGCGCCCGGCAGCCCGGCGGCCGCCTGATGGCCTGGGCGAACCGGTTGATCATGCGCCGCATCCGCCGCGGCCAGGGCGTCGGGGCCGACACTCTCGTGCTGACCACCATCGGCCGCAAGAGCGGCGCCGAGCGACAGAACCCGGTCAACTACTTCCCCGGCGACCGCGGTGCCGACAGCTGGCTGATCGTCGCCTCCGCCGCCGGCGCGGCCGGCAACCCCGCCTGGTACTACAACCTGGCCGCCCACCCCGACCAGGTGCGCATCGAAATCGGCGGCCGCGCGATCCCGGTGACCGCCGAACAGCTGACCACCCCGGACCGCGAGCCGGCCTGGCGCAGCATCGCCGCCGCGTCGGCCCGCTTCGCCCAGTACCAGACCAAGACCGACCGCGAACTCCCCGTGATCCGCCTGACCGTACGCTGACCAGCCCATCAGCCCCAGCGACGACCTCCCCGCTTACGGTCGCCGCCCGGCCGAAGTTCATGTCGCAGAGCCCATCGGATCCGCAGCCCGATCGTGCGCCGGCCGGGACTGCGAATCGGGCCCGACGGCATCGGTGCGAGGTCGCATCGGCGTGTCGCTGCGATCTGGGACACAGCGTGTCGGGCATCCTAGGAACCTAGGGCCTAGGAGGTCGGGATGACGATCAATCCGGGAGCGGCCGAGTTTCCGCATCGGCAGATTGCTGGTCAGCTCAAGGAGCGCATCCGGCGCGGGGACTGGCAGCCGGGCGAGCGGCTGCCGAGCATTCCGGCCATGGCCGAGATGTTCGGGGTGGCCAAGCAGACCGTGCAGCGCACCGTCGACCAACTGCGGGTCGAGGGCATCCTGATCACCAAGCCGGGCTCGGGCACCTACGTCCGCGGCACGCGGCGGCGGCTCAACCGGCTCTCGCGGGGCCGGTACGGCGCGCATCGGGGCTATCACGCCGATCTCGCCGCCCGCTACCGGCAACAGCTTGTTTCCGTACGCCGTGAGGCCGCCCCGCCGGAGGTCGCCGACGCGTTCGGCGTGCGCGACGGCACCGAGATGCTCGTGCGCCGGCACATCGTGCGCGCCGACGACGCCGCGGTGGAGGTCGGCGCGTCCTGGTTCCGGGTCACCGAGGCCAGCGGCACGTCGCTGGAGCGGGCCGAGGCGTTCGGGCGACCGCTCTATCAGGAGGCGGAAGAGGTGCTCGGCAAGCGCTACGCCTCGGCCACCGACACGATCAGCGCCCGGCAGCCGAGCCGGGAGGAGGCCGAGATCCTGCAGATCCGGCCCGACACCCCGGTGCTGCACCTGCTGCACGTCGCCTTTGACGAGACACGCAAGCCCATCGAGGTCGCCCAGGCGACCTGGCCGGGCCCGATGACCACGCTGACCGAGGAGTACAAGATCCCGGCCCCGACGCCGGATCCCGACCCGGACCCGGGGCTGGCCCTGGCTTGATGCCCAGCCGTCACCGTCACCCTCGAGGTCCGACCCGGCCGGATGACGGTCGCGGCCATAGTGGATCATGTCGCGATGCACGTCGAGGACTCCCCGTTCCCAGCCACCTGGTGCGGCACCGATCTCATGGCGGCCGGCGTGTCGCTCCGGCCGCGGGCCGGAACCTACGGCCACTACGAGTACGGCGATCTGCCCGCGCTTCCGTTCGAGCTGCGCGGTGACTTCGCCTGGCTGGATCGGCAGCGGCCGCACGAGAAGTGGCCGATCCTCGGCAACGCCGACGCGAGCCTGCCCGCGCTCATCGCCGCCTGCTCGCATGCATCGCTCGCCCTTCCGCCGCCCTTCGTCCAGTTCCTGGGTTCGGCGGACCGGCAGCGGCGCGTCCGCTCGAGCACGGCCTGCTTCGTCGATCTGGACGTGACACCGGTGCCGGCGCCGACCGGGCGTGGGCACCTCATTCGTTTTCTCGCCGACCAGCAGGGCTGCGTGTACTGGTATCTGTACCTCGCAGCGGAGGGCGGTGACCATGCGGTAGTTTCGTCCGCCGGTTTCTACGGCACGGACGACGAGGACGAGGACGACGTCACGATCGACTTCAACGCCGAATCGTTCGAGGCGTTCATGTGCCGGTTCTGGCTGGAGAACGAGATCTGGTTCGCGGCGACCGGCGGCACGCCGATGCCGGAGGGTGGCGACGAGTACATCGCCCGCTACCACGCCGCCTCCGCCTGAGACAGCAGAAGACCCGAGGTGCCCTGTGCGAAGGGCGCCCCGGGTCCAGTGCTGTCAGGCGGTGCTCAGTTGCCGATGATCGGCAGGTTGAGGCCGGTGTTGTCGTGACCGTTCGGGCTGAGCAGGTTCAGGATCGCGAACTGGCTGTACGAGTCCTGGCTGCTCTGGTCGACGAAGAAGTCGTCCCCGAACGGGCCGCCGGCGACGGCGGCGCTGGCGGGGGCCGCGAAGGCGAGGCCGGCGGCGGTGGCGAGCA
This sequence comes from Paractinoplanes aksuensis, assembly GCF_024137025.1. Classification (GTDB taxonomy): domain Bacteria; phylum Actinomycetota; class Actinomycetes; order Mycobacteriales; family Micromonosporaceae; genus Actinoplanes; species Actinoplanes aksuensis. The sequence continues at coordinate 278,022 of NZ_JAMYJR010000003.1, read as the reverse complement.
TGAGACCGGCGATGTAGCGGACCGGACGACGCATGGTGTTTCCTTTCGGACGTTTTCAGGAACACCCCAAGTCTGTCCGAATTGTGCCCAAATCGTGGCTTATTTCCGTTAAGTCAAGTCGACCGTGTGGAATGTTCCGGAACCGCCCAGTAGCCCGGATCGAGCGTCTAAGGTCCTCGCGGGGCGGCCTCCACCCGAAGCGCAGCGGCCCGGGCGTGTAGCCCGAGCCGCGACAAGCAAAGAGAAAAGCGCTGTCAGAGGCGTACGCCGAGCAGTGCGTCGACCGTCCGGGCCATCAGCGCCGGCGCCTCGTCGTCGTCGCCGGCGCCGGACAGCGCCGCCTCGGCCCACGCGTCGACCACGGCCAGCGCCGCCGGCGAGTCGAGATCGTCGCTCAGTGCCTCACGCACCGCCGCCACCAGCCCCTCCCCCGACGGACCGGCCGGGGCGGCCGCGGCCGAGCGCCAGCGGGCCAGCCGCTCCTCGCCCGTCTTGAGCACCTCGTCGGTCCACTCGCGGTCACCGCGGTAGTGGCTCGACAGCAGACCCAGCCGTACGGCCATCGGGTCGACCCCGTCACCGCGCAGGCGGGACACGAAGACCAGGTTGCCCTTGGACTTCGACATCTTCTCGCCGTCGAGCCCGATCATGCCGGCGTGCACGTAGTGCGAGGCGAACGGGGCCCGCCCGGTCAGCGTCTCGGCGTGCGCGGCCGAGCACTCGTGGTGGGGGTAGAGCAAGTCGTTGCCGCCGCCCTGGACATCGATCGTCTCGCCCAGCCGGTCGAGCGCGATCGTCGTGCACTCGATGTGCCAGCCGGGGCGGCCGGGGCCGAGGTCGCCGCCGTCCCAGGCCGGTTCGCCGTCGCGGGCGCCGCGCCACAGCAGCGGGTCGAGCGGGTCGCGCTTGCCCGCGCGGTCGGGGTCGCCGCCGCGCTCGCGCGAGAGCGAGATCATCTCGTCGCGGGAGAGATTGGACTCGTAGCCGAACCGCGGGGCGGCCGCGATCGAGTAGTAGACGTCACCGGTGCCGTCGTCGAGCATGTAGGCCGCGCCGGAGGAAATGAGCTCCTGAACATGCGTCGTGATCAAAGGGATCGACTCGACCGCGCCGACGTAGTGGGCCGGCGGGATGATCCGCAGCGCCTCCATGTCCTCGCGGAACAGGGCCGTCTCGCGCATGCCGAGGACGATCCAGTCCTCCCCGTCGCGGGTCGCGCGCTCGAGCAGCGGGTCGTCGATGTCGGTCACGTTCTGCACGTAGTTGACGTCGAGACCGGCGTCGCGCCAGGCCCGGTTCACGAGATCGAAGGTGATCATCGTGGCCGCGTGGCCGAGGTGGGTGGCGTCGTAGGGGGTGATGCCGCAGACGTACATCGTCGCCGTGGAGCCGGGCGCCGAAGCGGAAACCGAGCGGCGGGCCGAGTCGTAGAGGCGCGGCGGGGTCGCCGTTCCCGGCAGGGTCGGCACGTCGTGCCCGGTCCATGAATCCATGCCAGAACACTATCCAGCAGTTGTGACAGGACGCCCGGCGGCGTGAACAAAACTACACAGGCGGCCAGGGAATGGCGGGCCAGTCCTGGGGCGGATCGGGGAACCGGCCCCGCCGCAGCAGCCGCCGCGCACGCAGCCGCACCTGCTGCACCTCGCTGATCGTCAGGTGGTCCTCGAGCGCGGCGCCCAGGTCGGCGTCGAGCCGGGCCAGCAGCGCGGGCAGCACCTCGGCCGCCTCGGGGATCAGCGGCTTGCCGGTCCAGCCCCAGAGCACCGTACGCAATTTGTTCTCGACGTGGAAGCTGACCCCGTGGTCGACCCCGTGCACCGAGCCGGTGGCCGGATAGAGCACGTGCCCGCCCTTGCGGTCGGCGTTGTTGATCACCGCGTCGAACACGGCCAGCCGGGCCAGCCGCTGGTCGTCGGCGTGGGCCAGGGCGTAGGCGTCCCCGTCCTCGTCGCGGGCGTTGGCCACGGCCAGCCAGCCCTCGGGCACGTCGTAGGCGGGCACGAAGCCGATCAGCGACTCGGCCGTGGCCGGCTCGTCGATCCAGAGTTGCAGCGCGCCGGAGCCGAGCGGGCCGTCGCGCAGGATGGTGGGGGGAACCAGGTCCCACCCCGTCGCCTGGGACACCAGGTAGGCCGAGACCTCGCGGCCGGCCAGGGTGCCGTCGGGGAAGTCCCACAGCGGGCGCTCACCCTGCACCGGTTTGTAGACGCAGCGCCGGGTCAGCCCGTCGAGCGTGATCTCGGCCCGCAGCGTGGTGTTGGACGCGTCGACCAGCCGGCCCTCGATCTCGAGCCGGCCGCGGCTGAGCAGGTCGAGGGCGTCGGCCTCGGCCAGCGCGGCGGCGGGCTCGGTGGTCACCGGTGGTAGCCGTTGTGCCGGGGGCAGAGGTGACCGGCCGGGTCGAGCGGCTGGCCGCAGAGCGGGCACGGCGGGCGCCCGGCCGCGACCACCCGGCGGGCGCGGTCGATGAACGCGCGGGTCGCCTCGGGGGTCAGCCGCACCCGGAGCCGATCGAGGTCGTCGTCCGGCTCGTCATCGTCGTCGTCGGGCTCGTCCTCGTCGTCGACCTCTGGGGAGGAGTCGTCTTCGAGCTCGATCTCGACCTCGGCCTCGCCGGCCTCGATCGCCTCGATGACCACGGTGCTGGTGTCGACGTCGAAGGCCAGGCCGAGGGTGCCGACCCGGAACTCCTCGTCGACGGGGGTGTCGAGCGGCTCGTTGTCGTGCACGGCCAGCACGGGCGCCTCGGGCAGCGAGACCCCGAAGCGCTTGTTGGCCTCGACGAGCAGTTCCTCGAGCTTCTCGGCGAGCAGCGAGACCTGGACCTTCTCGAGCGCGACGCTGACGACGCGGCCGCCACCACGGGCCTGGAGAAAGAAAGTCCGGTCGCCGGGCTCGCCCACCGTCCCGGCGACGAACCGCTCCGGCGGCTCGAACGAGTGCACCTGGTGGGTCATGCGGTCAACCCTAACCGCGAAGGGGAGGGCCCGCGCAGCCCGGACGGCCGGGTTCGCCGAGGGCGCAACGCACACCAGCCTGCGGTAACACGCCGGTCACACAGAGCAGTCAGACCCCGCCGCCGGAGCCACCGCCCACGGCGGCGTCGGAGCGCTCGGCGTTTGCCGTCGGCGGTGGGATGAGCGACTGCAGGTCGGCGGTGTCGTTCAGGCGTACGACGAAGGGCCGGGTCGGCGTGTAGCGGATGACGCTGACCGAGGCCGGGTCGGCCACGATGCGCTGGAACTGGTCGAGGTGCAGGCCCATCGCGTCGGCCACGATGGCCTTGATCACATCGCCGTGGCTGCAGGCCAGCCACAGCGCGTCCGGCCCGTGGGACTCGGTGACCCGGGCGTCCCAGCGCCGGACGGCGGCGATGGCGCGGGCCGACATCGCGGCCATCGCCTCGCCGTTGGGGAAGACGGCGGCGCTGGGGTGCTGCTGCACGACCGGCCAGAGCGGTTCCTTGGCCAGCTCCTTGAGCGGGCGGCCCTCCCAGTCGCCGTAGCCGCACTCGGTCAGCTCGTCGTCGACCTCGGGCGTCAGGCCGGGCAGGGCCAGCTCGACGGTCGTCCGGCAGCGGACGAGCGGGCTGGTCACGACGGCGGCCAGCGGCAGCGCGCGCAGCCGTTCGCCGGCCCGCTCGGCCTGGGCCCGGCCGGTGTCGTCGAGCTCGACCGGGCGGCGGCCGGCCAGCTCGCCGGTGGCGTTGGCCGTGGTGCGCCCGTGACGCAGCAGCAGGACGGTGGCCACTACTCGGCCACGCCGGACTCTTCGTAGGCCTCGGCGACGATCCGCAGGGTGTCGAGGCCGCTCTTCAGGTCGCCGACGTACGGGCTGATCGACAGCGTGCCCACCCCCGCGGCGGCGTACTGCTTGATCCGTTCCTTGACCTGGATCTTGTTGCCGAGGATCGAGGTGCGCTCGATGAAGTCCTGCGGCACGGCCTCGGCCGCCTCGGCCTTCTGGCCACTGAGATAGAGGTCCTGCACCTTGGCTGCTTCGTCGGCGTAACCCATGCGTACGGCCAGCTGGTTGTAGAAGTTCTGCTCCCGGCTGCCCATGCCACCGACGTAGAGGGCCGCGTAGGGCCGGATCACGTCGGCGCACCAGGCCACGTTGTCGCCGATCACCACGGGCACGCTCGGCGCCACGTCGAAACCGGTCAGCCCGAGCCCGTGCTTGGCCCGGCCGCGCTCGATGTGCTGCAGGTACTCCCCGGCCGCGTCGGGCGCGAAGAAGATGGCCAGCCAGCCGTCGGCGATCTCGCCCGCCAGTTCGAGATTCTTGGGGCCGACCGCGGCCAGGTAGATCGGCACGGCCTCGCGCGGCGGGCGGAAGCCGAGCCGCAGCGCCTTGCCGGGGCCGTCGGGCAGCGGCAGCGTGTGGTGCTCGCCCTGGTACGACACGGGCTGGCGGGCGATGGCCATCTTGACGATCTCGACGTACTCGCGGGTGCGCGACAGCGGCTTGGCGAAGCGCACACCGTGCCACCCCTCGGACACCTGCGGGCCGCTGACGCCCAGGCCCAGGCGGAACCGGCCGCCGGACAACGTGTCGATGGTGGCCGCCGTCATCGCGGTCATCGCCGGCGTCCGCGCGGGGATCTGCATCACCGCCGCGCCCAGGTCGATCTGCTGGGTCTGGCCGGCGATCCAGGCCAGCATGCTCACCGAGTCCGACCCGTAGGCCTCGGCCGACCACACCACGGCGTAGCCGAGCCGGTCCGCCTCCTGGGCCATGGCCAGATGGTCGGCGGGCGTGGTCCACGCCGCCTGGTAACCGAGATTCAGTCCGAGCCGCACGATGTCCCCCTCCGCCCATGAACAACGTCACCCGAAGCCTACTGACTGTCCCGTGAGCGATTTCGGTCCGGTTACCGACGGGGTTGACGCGAGCGCGGGCATTTCGCTATGGGCGTTGTCTGAATAAGGTTCACTCATGCTGCAACGACCGCTCGGCCGTAGCGGGCTGGCGGTTTCGCGGCTCGCCCTCGGCACCATGACCTGGGGCCGGGACACCGACCCCGACGACGCGGCGGCGCAGCTCAAGCTGTTTCTCGAGGCGGGCGGCACGCTGCTCGACACGGCCGACGTGTACGGCGACGGCGACGCCGAGGACGTGATCGGCTCGCTGCTCGACCACCTCGTGCCGCGCGACGAAGTGGTGATCGCCACCAAGGCCGGGCTCACCCCGCACGGGTTCCGCCGCCGCGACGGCTCGCGCGGCAACCTGCTGCGCTCGCTCGACGCGTCGCTGCGCCGGCTCGGCACCGACTACGTCGACCTGTGGCAGGTGCACGGCAACGACCCGATGACCCCGCTCGAAGAGACGCTGGGCGCGCTCGACCATGCGGTGAACAGCGGCCGGGTGCGCTACGTGGGTGTCTCGAACTTCGCGGCGTGGCAGACCGCGCGCGCCTCGACCTGGCAGGCGGCGTACCCCGGGCGGGCCCCGATCGTGGCCGCCCAGATGGAGTACTCGCTGCTCGAACGGGGCATCGAGCGTGAGCTGCTGCCGGCCTCGGCCGCGCTCGGCTTCGGCGTGCTGGCCTGGTCGCCGCTGGGCCGGGGCGTGCTGACGGGCAAATACCGCAACGGCCGCCCGCTCGACTCGCGTGCCGCCACCGAACACCTCGCGCCGTTCGTGCAGACCTATCTGGAGCCGCGCAGCTCCAGCATCGTGCAGGCGGTGGTCACGGCCGCGTCCGGTCTGGGCGTCTCGCCGGTCGAGGTGGCGCTGGCCTGGATCCGCGACCGGCCCGGGGTGGCCGCGCCGATCCTGGGCGCGCGCACGGCCGGGCAGTTGCAGGGCGCGCTGCAGAGCGAGGACCTGACGCTGCCGGCCGAGATCGCCAACGCGCTCGACGACGTGTCGGCCATCGACGTCGGCTACCCCGAGCGCGAGGGTGTCGGCTACCCGGACGGCGAGGGCTGAGTGTTCCGCCCGCTGGTCAGCCCCACGACTTACCGGCGGGCCGTGTTCCTGCTGCTGGGCGCCGTCATCTTCACCCCGTACGCGTTGATCGTGGCCCTGATCGTCGGCATGTTCGCCGCGGCCCAGGAGGACGTGGCCGGCGTGATCGCCACCGGCCTGGTCGCGGCGGCCATCGGGGCGGTCCCGCCGTTCCTGGGCGGCACCCGCGAGCTCGAGATCGCCGCCGCCCACGCCCTGCTCGGGGTCGATCTGCCCGCCCACGACCGCAACCGCCCGCTGACCCGCGAGGCCCGGCTGCGGGCGCCCTGTGGTTCGGTCTGCACCTGTTGACCGGCGCGGTGATCGGGGCCGGCGTGCTGATCGCGCTCCCCCTCGCGGTGCTCTCGATCGCCGGTCAGGAGAAGCTGCTCGGGCCGGTGCCGGGCGTCGCCGTCGGCCTGGGTCTTCTCGTGATCACGCTGTACGCGACGGCCGGGCTCGGCTCGCTGGCCGCCACCATGGCCCCGGTGCTGCTCGGGCCGTCGCCGGCTCTCGAGGCGCAGGAACGCAAGCTGGCCGAGCGCAACCGGCTGGCTCGCGAACTGCACGACTCGGTCGGCCACGCGCTGACCGCCGTCACGATCCAGTCCGGGGCGGCCCGCACGGTCTTCGACAGCGATCCCGCCTTCGCCCGGCAAGCCCTGCAGAACATCGAAGAGCTCGGGCGTACGGCCTTGGAAGAGCTGGACGCGGTGCTCGGCCTGCTCCGCGACGCCGGGGCGCCGACCCTGCGCGACCTCGACCGCCTGCTCACCGCGGCGGTCGACGCGCGGGTCGACGACGTCGAGGTGCCGGCGCCGATCTCGCGCGAGGCCTACCGCATCGTGCAGGAGGGCCTGACCAACGCGGCCAAGCACGGCACCGGACGACCCACGCTGCGCATCACCGGGCCGGACGACCTGGTCATCGAGATCACGAACACGGTCGGCCCCTCGCTCCCGGGTGGTGGCGGCCGGGGTCTGGCCGGCATGCGCGAACGCGTACGCCTGCTGGGTGGCACCTTGCGGGCCGGAGCGGACGAGGGAGTGTGGCGGGTCGTGGCCCGCCTGCCGAGCGGAGGGAACACATGACCCGGGTGCTGATCGTGGACGACGACGACCTGATCCGGGCCGGGTGCTGGTGCTCACCACCTTCGAGAACGACGAGTACGTGTACGAGGCCCTGGCCGCCGGGGCCAGCGGCTTCCTGCTCAAGCGGGCCCGCCCGGAGCGGATCACCGAGGCCGTGCGCCTGGTCGCCCGGGGCGACTCGCTGCTCTTCCCGGCGGCCGTGCGCCGACTGGCCGCCGCCCACCACCGCCCGTCCGGCGGGCGCCTGCCCGGGCCGCGGCTGACCGAGCGCGAGGCCGAGGTGCTGGGGCTGATGGCCGAGGGCCTGTCCAACGCCGAGATCGCCGGCCGGCTGGTGCTCGGCGTCGAGACGATCAAGACGCATGTCGGCAGCGTGCTCGGCAAGCTGGGGGTGCGCGACCGCACGCAGGCGGTCGTCATCGCGTACCGGACGGGCTTCATCTCCCCCTAGCGAGGGATCGGTTCCCCCGCGGCCGGGATCTCTCGCGGCCGGCGAATCGAGATCGTCGATGCATGACGAACACGGCACAGAAACTGGCGGCCGGCTGGGCCGCCCTCTACGGCACGGTCGCGCTGGTCTGGACCTGACCGGGCGCGGTTACCCGTACGGCCCGGGCAGCGACGCGGGCGACACCAGCGCGTTGCGGACGTTGTCGCCGGAGGCCGGCGCACCGCTGTTCGCCGGCGTCCTGCTGGTGGCGGCCGTGATCATGCTGACCCTGAGCGGCCGGCGGACGGTGGCGGCCCCGCTGCGAGCGGCCCTGTTGACGTACATCTGGTTGGTGGTCGCCGTTCTGCTGGTCGTGCTGCCCGACATACGGCTGCTCACGCTGGCCGGCTACCTGCCCATGCTGATCATCGGCTTCCCGTTCGGCTGGCCACCGGTCGACTACGCCGAGATCTTCACTTGGACCCTGGCCAACCAGGCGTTCGCCGTGCTTGGCGGTCTGCTGCTGGCCCGGGCGGCGCTGCGCTGGCAGTTCGGGAGCATCGGGGCGTGCCCCGACTGCGGCCGCAGCGACCGGCCCGGACGCTGGACGCGCGAGTCGGCCGCCCGCTGGGGCAAGCCGGCCACTTACCTCGCGGCCGTCATTCCTCTGCTGTACGCCGTGGTGCGGCTGGCCTGGGCGGCCGGGATCCCGCTCGGCATCTCGCGCGAGTTCCTGGACGAGATGCAGGAGACCGGCCTGGTCTGGGCCGGCGCCGGGCTCGGCGCGTTCGCGGTGGCCGGCGCGATCCTGACCCTGGGCCTGGTGCAGCGCTGGGGCGAGGTGTTCCCGCGGTGGATGGTCGGTCTGGCCGGCCGGCGGGTGCCGATCCGGCTGGCCACCGTGCCGGCCACCCTGGTCGCGATCTTTGTGATGTCGGCCTCGGTCGGCTTCTTCACCCAGTCCGGCGCGTCCGCCGGGACGGCCGTCCACGGCCTCGCCGCCGCCCCGATCCTGACCTGGCCGTTCTGGAGCCTGAGCCTGGGCGCGGCCACCCTCGCCTACTACCTCAGGCGGCGTCCGGCCTGCACGAACTGCGGGCGAGGACACCGGCCCGCGGGGCTGGTGTCCAGGGCGGAAGCGGGAGCATATTAGTTCCCATGGACTACGAATACGCGCCGCTGCGGTTGCCCTCGAATGTCGATCGGTTGACCGCGGCGGCGCAGCTCACCATTCAGGCGGAGTTCTCGGGGTGGGAGCTGGCCCGCGTCCAGCTCTTCGCCGACGGCAGCCGCAAGGTGATGCTCCGCCGCCGTGTGCAGCCCAGCCCCCAGCCGGGGCTGAGCTACTGAGAAAGGCCCGTCCGAGCCGGACGGGCCTTCTTCAGCTACAAATGAAGATCAGTGCTGGTGACCGGCGTGATCGTGATCGTCCTCGTCGGGCAGGAACGGGTGCTCGTCGAGCCGGCCGACCAGCAGGTCGCCCTGCTTCGGAGCGAACGGGCCGTCGCCGTCGGAGTCCTCGAACTCCTCGAGGTCGAGCGGCTCGGCGATCTCGCTGACCGTGAGCAGCCCGTCGAGCGGTTCGAGCTCGGGCACGTCGAGCGACGAGAGCGAGCCGTCGCCGGCCTGCAACAGCTCGAGCACGGCCTCACCGACGGTCTCGACCGGGCCCGCGTCCTCGTCCTCGGGCACCGAGGATCGGCGCGCGTCCTCGGCCCGGCGCAGCAGGGCCGACACGCTGGGCACGCGGTAGTCGCGACGCTGGCGCACCGACAGCACCTGCGGGTACGGGTCGCCCGAGCCGGAACCGTCGACGCCCTCGACGCCCAGGCCGAAGCGCTGGTCGGCCTCGTCGGGGTCGATCGACTCCACGTCCCACGGCGTCACCTCGCCGTACGCGTCGAGCAGCTTCTCGTCGTACGCGAAGGAAGCGTTGTTCAGGTCGACGTACGCCTGCCAGACACCGTCGTCGTCAACACGGCCCTCGGCCGCCTTGACCGCCGCGAGGTGCGCCCGGGAGGCCTCGATCACCCGCTCGAGGGCGGCGTCGAGCTCCTGGTTCTGGTCGGTCATCGGAATGGGTCCTTCCCACAGATCAGCTGTTGCGGAGCAGACGGTCGAGCACACGCACGCCGAACTTTAGCCCGTCGACCGGGACCCGCTCGTCGATGCCGTGGAACAACGAGGCGAAGTTCAGGTCGGCGGGAAGCTTCAGCGGGGCGAACCCGAAGCATCGGATGCCCAGGGTCGCGAACGCCTTCGCGTCCGTCCCCCCGGACATCAGGTAGGGCACGGTACGCGCACCCGGATCCTCGGCGCGCAGCGCGGCACCCATCGCGTCGACCAGCGCGCCGTCGAACGAGGTCTCGACCGCGGGCTGCTGGTGGACGTGCTCGATCTCGATGTCGGGCCCGATCAGCTCGCGCAGGGTGGCCAGGAACCCGTCGGCCTCGCCGGGCAGCGTGCGGCAGTCGATGGTGGCCGAGGCCCGCCCGGGGATCACGTTGTCCTTGTACCCGGCCTCGAGGCGGGTCGGGTTGGCCGTGTTGCGGATGGTGGCGCCGATCAGGTTGGCGATCGGGCCCAGCTTGGCGATCGCCTGCTCGGGGTTGGCCGGGTCGATGTCGATCCCCAGCGCGTCGCCGACCTGCTCGAGGAAGGCCCGCACGGTCGGTGTGACCACGGTCGGGAAGCGGTGGTGGCCGACCCGGGCCACCGCGTCGGCCAGGTTGGTGACCGCGTTGTCGTCGTGGATGAACGAGCCGTGGCCGGGGCGGCCGGTGGCGTGCAGACGCAGCCAGTCGAGCCCCTTCTCGGCCGTCTGCACCAGGTAGAGGCGCAGGTCGTCGTTCACCGTGTAGGAGTAGCCGCCGACCTCGCCGATCGCCTCGGTGCAGCCCTCGAACAGGTCGCGGTGGTTGTCGACCAGCCACTGCGAGCCGTACTGCATGCCGGCTTCCTCGTCGGCGGTGTAGCAGAGCACGATGTCGCGCGGCGGCACGTAGCCGGTGCGGGCCCAGTCGCGGACGACCGCGAGCATCATCGCGTCGAAGTCCTTCATGTCGATCGCGCCGCGGCCCCACAAGTAGCCGTCCTTCTCCTCGCCCGAGAAGGGATCGACCGACCACTCGCTGGCGTCGGCCGGCACCACGTCGAGGTGGCCGTGCAACAGCAGGGCGCCGCGGCTGCGGTCGGCGCCGGGGATGCGGGCGACCAGGTTGGCCCGCTTCGGCGCGGACTCCATCAGCTCGGCGTCGATGCCGACCTCGCCGAGCTGGGCCGCGACGTACTCGGCGGCGACGCGCTCACCGACCGTGGTGCGCGGGTCGCCGGTGTTGGTGGTGTCGATGCGCAGCAGGTCACGGCAGATGCCCACGACCTCGTCGGCGGCGGCGATGGTCTCCATCCGCCCTTCTTACCAGGAGATCGTTGCGCGGGTTTATCCGGAGCGGGCGCGGGGGTAATGCGCGGCGCGTGTCTTCCTTGAATCTTCCCCCGCTGCCGCCGGTGGGCGGCGAGACCACCGGCCGCAACGTCGTCGACGTGATCACCGGGGAGCACCGTGAGCTGCTCGGGCTGTGCGACCGGCTGAGCGCTGCCCCGGACGACAAACGCCTGGCCGACGTGCTGATCGCCGAGCTCTCGCGCCACCTCAGCGCCGAGGAGCAGTACCTCTACCCGGCCGTACGCCGGACCGTGCCGGGCGGCGAGCAGCTGACCGAGCGCGAGCTGGCCGAGGACCGGCAGCTGTTGATCACTTTGCAACAACTGCAGAAAGAGTTGTCGCCCGAGAAGATCAAGAACGTCGCGGACGCCGTACGCCGCCACGTGGACGCCGATGCCGAGGAGCTTCTGCCGGTCCTCGTGCAGATGGTGCCGATCGAGGACCTGATCCGGGTCGGCAACCGGTTCGAAACGGCCGAGGAGGCGGCGCCGACCCGCCCCCACCCCGGCACTCCGTCGACTCCGCCCTGGAACAAAGTGGTGGATCCGGCGGTGGCCGTAGTGGACAAATTGCGTGATGCCGTCACACGCCGGACCACGTACGCCAAGGATTTGTAGGCATTACACCGGATTGGTTAACCCATTTGTCACAAGTGGGGGATCTTTCACCGCGTCATAGGGCTAGCCTTCGATGTCTTCCAGGTCCTAACGTCACGTTATGAACCTGGAGCTGCGGCATCTCAAGGTGGTCTGCGCCATCGCGGAGACCGGCAGCGTCACCAAGGCGGCATCGCAGCTCGGGCTGGCCCAGCCGGCCCTGACCGCGCAGCTGCAGCGCATCGAACGCACCCTGGGCGGCCCGCTGTTCGAGCGGGACCGTCGCGGCGCCCGGCCCACGGCGCTGGGCGAGCTCGTGCTCGCCCGGGCCCGGGTGCTGCTGCCGGCCATGAAGGGCCTGCAGGACGAGGCGGCCCGGATGGCCGGCGCGTCCGGGGCCGACACCATGAGCCGCTACCGAATAGGGGCGCTCGGCGGCCCGATCATCGGCGGCATGGTGTCCCGGCTCTCGCAGGCCCAGCCCGAGGCCCAGATCACCACCCACGCCTCGTACTACGTGGACGATCTGGCCAACATGGTGCTGGCCGGCAAGCTCGACTACGCCCAGGTCGGTGTGTGCGGCGACGCCATCCCCTCGGCCGACTACGGCCTGGTCTGGCAGACCATCGCCGTCGACGGCATCTGCGTGCTGATGCCCGACGACCACCCGGGCACCAAGGGCGTCGACGTCGACCTGGCCGAGCTGGCCTCGGAGTCGTGGGTGGCCTCGACCGGCGACGGCTGCTTCGGCGACTGCTTCGCGGCGGCTTGCGCCCGGGCCGGCTTCACGCCGCGGCGCATGCTCGAGAGCGACGTGCGCGGCTGCATCGACATGGTCGAGTCGGGCATGGCGCTCGCCCTGTGCCAGGGCACGTTCCGGCCGCCGCCCGGGCTGACCTCGCGGCCGCTGCGGGGCGCCCCGCTGCGCTGGCGGCTGGTGCTGGGCTGGCACCCCGACTCCCCCGCCGCCCTCGGCTCGGACAAGCTGATGGAGATGGCGCAGGAGGCGTACCAGGAGGTCGTGGAGCGCAACCCGGACTTCGTCGACTGGATGGCGGACTACCCGCACCTGGGCGTGGTCCGCAGCCTGACCGCGGCGCAAGAGAAATAGACGAAAGGGCCCGGCATCATGCCGGGCCCTTTCTCGTAGCCGGATCGTCAGGCGGTGACCGGCGAGGCAACCTCGAAGGTCAGCTTGCCGTCGGCCGCGTCCACCCTGACCGTCTGCCCGGGCGCCAGGTCGGCGCCGAGCAGCATGGTCGACAGCCGGTTGTCCAGCTCGCGCTGGATGACCCGGCGCAGCGGGCGGGCGCCGAACTCGGGCTGGAAGCCCTTCTCGGCCAGCCAGTCGACCGCGGCCGTGGTGATCTCGAGGGTGACGTCCTGGTTGTGCAGGCGGCGCCGCGTCTCGTCGAGCATGAGCTCGGTGATCTGCCGGACCTGCTCCTGCTCCAGCTGCCGGAAGATGATGATCTCATCGATTCGGTTGATGAACTCCGGGCGCAGCTGCTCCTTGAGCCGCCGGTCGAGCCGGTCGCGCAGCTCCTCGTCGGGCGAGGCGCCGCCGGCCGCACCGAAGCCGACGCTGCGGCGGGTGCCGTTGATCAGGTCCGACCCGAGGTTGCTGGTCATGATCAGCACGGTGTTCTTGAAGCTCACCGTGCGGCCCTGGCTGTCGGTCAGCCGGCCGTCGTCGAGCACCTGCAGCAGCACGTTGAACACGTCCGGGTGGGCCTTCTCGATCTCGTCGAGCAGAACCACACTGTACGGACGGCGCCGCACCGCCTCGGTCAGCTGACCCGCCTCGTCGTAGCCGACGTAGCCGGGAGGCGCCCCGACCAGCCGCGACACGGTGTGCCGCTCCTGGAACTCGCTCATGTCGAGCCGGATCATCCGGTCCGAGTCGCCGAACAGCGCCTCGGCCAGCGAACGGGCCAGCTCGGTCTTGCCGACACCGGTCGGGCCCAGGAACAGGAAGCTGCCCACCGGACGGTCCGGGTCGCCCAGACCGGCCCGCGAGCGGCGCACCGCCTCGGCCACGGCCTCGACCGCGTCGTCCTGGCCGACCACCCGCTCGTGCAGGTGCGCCTCGAGACGCAGCAGACGCTCGCGCTCCTCCTCGGTGAGCTGCGCGACCGGGATGCCGGTGGCCCGGCTCACGACCTCGGCGATGTCGGCCTCGGTCACGTGGGGAACGCTGTCGGAGCCGCTGACACCCTGCTCGATCTCGGCCTTGAGCTGATTGATCTCGTCGCGCAGGGCCGACGCCTTCTCGTAGTTCTCGGCCGCCACCGCCTGGTCGCGGTCGCGGGAGAGCTCGTCCAGCTTGCGCTCGCGCTCGCGGACACCGGCGTCGGGCGTCTTGACCCGCAGCCGCACCCGGGCCCCGGCCTGGTCGATCAGGTCGATCGCCTTGTCGGGCAGGAACCGGTCGGTGATGTAGCGGTCGGACAGCTCGGCCGCGGCGTCCAGCGCCTCGTCCGTGATCCGCACCTGGTGGTGGGCCTCGTAGTTGTCGCGCAGGCCGCGCAGGATCTGCACCGTGTCCTCGACCGAGGGCTCGCCCACCAGCACCGGCTGGAACCGCCGGGCCAGAGCCGCGTCCTTCTCGATGTACTTGCGGTACTCGTCGAGCGTGGTCGCGCCGACCACCCGCAGCTGACCGCGGGCCAGGGCCGGCTTGAGCATGTTGCTCGCGTCCATGCCGCCGCCGTCGCCACCGCCACCACCCGCGCCGACCAGGGTGTGGATCTCGTCGAGGAAGACGATCAGGCCGTCGCCCTCGTTCTGGATCTCGTCGATGACCTTGCGCAGGCGCTCCTCGAAGTCGCCCCGGTAGCGGGTGCCCGCGACCAGGCCGGCCAGGTCGAGCTGGATGACCCGCTTGCCCTCGAGGGTCAGCGGCACGTCACCGTCCACGATGCGCTGGGCCAGGCCCTCGACGATCGCGGTCTTGCCCACGCCGGCCTCGCCGATCAGCACCGGGTTGTTCTTGGTGCGCCGGGACAGGATCTCGACGGCCTGCTCGATCTCGTCGGCCCGGCCGATCACCGGGTCGATCTCGCCGCGCCGGGCCATCTCGGTCAGGTCGACGCCGAACTGCTCGAGCGTCGGGGTGTTCGGGTTGTTGGGGGTACCGCCCCGGCTCTGCGACGCCTTGGGCTCCGAGCCGCCCTGCTGCTGCAGCGCCTGCGGGTCGAGCTTGCCGGCCAGCAGCCGGCCGGCGGCGGAGTCGGCGTTGAGGCCGAGCGCCATCAGGATGTGCTCGGGACCCACGTAGGAGGAGCCCAGCGCCCGCGAGATCTGCAGGCTGTCGAGCAGCGCCCGCTTCGCGGCCGGGGTCAGGGCGACCTGGGCCGGCAGGTCCTCGCGGACCCCGGCCGGGCGGCCCAGCGCGGCCAGCAGCGAGTCGGGGTCGGCGCCGGCGCGGCGAACGGTCTGCTTCATCGGCTCCTGCTGGAGCACCGACCACAGCAGGTGGTCGGTGTCGAGGTCGGCGACCGGCCGGTCGGGATCGGCGAGCTCGGCCGCGCGACGGGCGGCGCCGGAGAGAACCTCACGGGCGTCGCCGCTCATGTACTTCGTGATGTCGATGCGCGCCGAACGGCGCGGGTCCGCCGCACCGAAGAAGCGCGCGAAGAAGTCGTCCCACTGGCCGGGACCAGAGGGTCCGATCGGTCCGATGCTCATCCGTCTTCTCTTCTCTTCTTCTCTCGTAGCCTTCGTCCGTGGCGGGTGCGTACCCCGCCTCGCACGCCCCGTATCAGCGCTGTGGGCCAGCCCTCCATTCCCCGTTCCGAGGAAAAGTTGACTCGGGTAGGCTCAACTTCATGACCGTACCCCTGGTGGTCGTCGACGGGGCCAACGTCGTCGGTTCGGTGCCCGACGGCTGGTGGCGCGACCGCGCGGGAGCGGCCGAACGACTGCGCGACGCGCTGGCCCCGGTGCAGACCACCGGTCTCCCCGATCTTGCCGCGCCGGTCGAGGTCGCGCTGGTCGTCGAGGGTAAGGCGCGCGATATCGACCAGACGGGCAACGGCGTCTCCGTCGTACGGGCCCAGGGGTCGGGCGACGACGCCATCGCTGACTTGGTACGCGTCGCGGCCCCCGACCGCCGGGTCGTGGTGATCACCGCTGACCGCGGCTTGCGCGACCGGGTCACCGCATTCGGGGGCGAAGTGAGGGGCCCCACAAGCGTCCCGCGACGGTAAGGTGTGAGCGTGATCGCACGCTCGGTGACCCGCGTCTGGGCTCCCGCTGGGAGCTGGATCACGCCCGCGCTGCCGCTGTACGGCGACGATCACGAGCGCCGTGACTTCGCGCCCGCTCGTTCACTCCGCGATCGGCCGCTCTGGGCGCCTCCGCCGCTCTGGCCCCCGTGGGCTCCTGTCCACGCTGCCTGAGCCGCCCGCCCTCCGGTCGCCCTTTCCCGGGCGTCTCTGCTGCCGGCCACCGGCCCGGATCATGCCTGCGACCCCGTAACCGGCGTGCGCCGTCGCAGCCCGCGACCAGCGGTATCGCGACTCAACACTCGCGATCGAATGCCGCCCGCGGCTCTCGGCAGTCCGCGACGCGTCGTTTCGGCGCGATGCCGGCGCTGCCGTGACCCCGGTCGCCGTCGGGACTGTGCCGCCAAGAACGCCGTCGTTGGCAGCACCCCATGTCGTTGCAGCTCCCGTCGTTGCCGCGGCCCCCGTCGCTGCCGCGGCCCCCGTCGCTGCCGCGGCCCCCGTCGCTGCCGCGGCCCCCGTCGCTGCCGTCGTTGCCGCGGCTGCCGTCGTTGCCGCGGCGCCCCCTGCTTCTCGCGATCTTCGGAGTGAACCGCATGTCTGCTATTTCCGCTTCTCCGGCCGAGCGCGCCGGTGCGCGCGCTGTGCTGCGTCAGCCGTACGTACCTCTTGTTCTCACGGCCAGCCAGGTCGGCCGCCTGCCGCTGGGGGCGTCGCCGCTCGCTTTGCTGCTGTTTGCCCGTGAGTCGGTCAGCCTGGTCACGGCGGCGGCGCTCGTCGCCGTCTTCACCGCCGGGATGGCGGTCGGCGCTCCCGTCCTGGCCCGGGCAGTCGACCGGTGGCGGCAGCCGCCCGTCCTGTACGGCTCGGCGGCGCTCTCGGCCGTGGGCTACGTGATCGTCTCGCTCGCGCCCGGGCGGCCGCTCGTGATCGCGGCCGGGGCGGCGCTGGCCGGGCTGGGCACGCCGCCGATGGAGGCGTGCCTGCGCGCGCTCTGGCCCGCCCTGGTGCCGCCGAACACTGTCCACGCCGCGTACGCCCTGGACATCGCCCTGCAAGAGGTCATCTTCGTGGCCGGGCCGCTGGTGACCTTGGCCGCGGTGGCGATCGGGGGCCCGTCGGCGGGCTTGTACGCCGCCGCCCTCTTCCAACTCGTGGGGGTCGTGGCGTTCGTGCGCGCGCCGGCCGTACGGGAATGGCGGGGAACTCGCATCGAACGGCACTGGCTGGGCCCGCTCCGAGCGCACCGGCTGGCGATCATGGTGGCCGGGGTGACCTTCGCCGGAGCGGCCGTCGGCAGCATCCCGGTCGTGCTGACCGGGTACGCCGAGGCGGCCGGTGATCGCTCGCTGACCGGCTGGCTGCTGGCCGCGCAGGCCGGAGGCGCGCTGGTCGGGGGTCTGCTCTACACGCGGGCGACCCCGGGCACCCCGCGCCGGCTGCCGGTGCTGGCCGCCCTGTTCGCCGTCGGCTACGTGCCGCTGCTGCTGGCCCCCGGCACGGCGGCCATGACCGTACTGCTGATCTTGAGTGGGGTGATGTTGCCCCCGCTGCTGACCGCTGTCTTCCTCAACGCCGACCGCCTGGCCCCACCCGGCACGGCCGTCGAGGCGTTCGCCTGGATCATGACCGCCTTCAGCGTGGGCAGCGCCCTGGGAGCGGCCGCCGCCGGCCCGCTGACCGACGCCGGCATCCGCGCCGGCTTCCTGTTCGCGCCCCTCGTGGCCCTGCTCTGCATCGCCGCCATGGCCGCCACCGTCCGAGGCCGCCACCCACAGTGATCGGAGGCCGGCGGGTGTCATTCCGGGTGGATGATCCGCGGGGCATCGCATTCCGCTTCCAGCTCGCGACCCGCAGCCCGGCCGACCAGCCCGACCGGCCAACCAGCCCACCCCGCCAACCAGCCCACCCCGCCCGGCCTGGGGGCGGGCCCGACCCTACGCGTTCTCGACGAGATCGATCGCGTCGTCCACAAAGCTTCGCTCTCCACAGGACCGGACTTTTCCGGCTTGACTACTGCCGCACGGGCGCAACGAGGTGCGCGTGGTCAGCGCAGCACGGTCAGCGCAGCACGATCGGCCCGACACGATCGGCGCGTGGGGTTCGGCCCGACACGATCGGCGCAGTGGGTTCGGCCCAGCAGGCGCGGTGGGTTCGGCCCAGCAGGCGCAGTGGGGGTTCGGCCCAGCAGGCGCAGTGGGGGTTCGGCCCAGCAGGCGCGGTGGGTTCGGCCCAGCAGGCGCAGTGGGGGTTCGGCCCAGCAGGCGCAGTGGGGGTTCGGCCCGGCACGGTGGGTGCGATGGGGCATGATCCACGCTTGGCAGGGGTGAAAAGATCGCTCGTGAGCAGGCCTGATGGTTCCGCTCGGGGTCGGTGGGCAGTAACTCTCAGGATTCATTCCTGTTCAGTCAGCGGTCGAACCTCGGACCCATGGGGCCGCGCCGAGACGGGTGGGTATGACCCTTTCCAATAGGGACGATCGGGTTGACCGGCCAAGGGGCGGCCCGAGCAGCCGGGAAAGGGCGTGGCAGTAGTCTGGCGTGAAGAGTCGGGTTCCACTTAGCAGGAGGCACAACGGCGGTGGCGAGTGTCGCTGAGGTCAAAGCGGCTGTGGACGCTGCACTGCAGCAGGTCTCCGAGGGCCAGCAGGCCATCCAGGCCGCCCGCGAGAAACTGGGCGAGGCGCAGCAGAGCCTGGCCGCCGCGCTCGACGGCAGCGGCAACGACGCGGTGAGCACCGCGCACGCCTCGCTGTCCCAGGCCGACCAGTCGCTCGAGGATTGTCTGAGTGCGACGTTGCAGGCCGTCGACCAGGCCCAGACCTACACGGCGCAGCTCTGACGCGATGTCGCTGATTCAGGAACTCGGCGCCCAGCTCCGCGCGACCTCGGAGGAGTTGCCCACCGGTCAGCTCACCATCGCGCTCGAGAAGCTGCGCAGCGCCACCGAGCTGCTGATGTGGGTGCGCGAGACGTCGGTCGACCCGGTCGGCGTGCCGCAGCTGGGCAACGCCACCGAGCACGCCGAGCGGGCCGCCGCCGCGCTGCGCCTCGCGCAGGACTCGATCGCGCAATACCTGGCGAGCATCGGCCTGACCGGTGACGCCGCGGCTCCGCCCGACCGGGACTGGAAGGCCGGCCTCGAGCAACCCGACCGGGCCGAACCGCCGGAGGCCGAGGCCGCTCCCCCGGCCGAGCAGCTCGGCCCGTGGTGGCAGAAGCGCGTGGCCCAGCTGACCGGCGAGCCGCCGCCGGCCAAGACCGAGGGCGAGAAAGGCCCGGATACAGCCGAGCTGTTGCGGCGGGTGGCTTCGGGCGTACGGGCCGGCGACCGGGCCCGGTTGGGCCGGGAGCTGCACGGCGTCAACGCCTCGACCGGGCTGGCGCTGTCGGCGATCAGCTCGCCGGTGCTGAACCGCCTGGCCGGCGACCTGCTCGGGCACGAGCCCCGGCCCGAGGACGTCCCGCGGCTGCGCTCAGCGGCCGAGGGCCGGGTCAAGTCGCTGCTGCCGGGCACGTCCCCGGCCGTACTGGAAACTCTGATCGCCCGGATCTGCCGCGTCCCCACCCAGGGGTCTCCGGCCGGCCAGGCCAGTCACCCGGCCGACAGCGCGGTCACCGCGGGCGTGCTCACCGGCGTCCTGCTGGCCCGGCTGGGCCGCGACGCAGGCACGCTCGACGCGAACGCGCCCGACCCGGTGCGCCGCCCCACCGAGGCTCCCGACCAGCGATGAGGCCCGAGATCACAACCGAGAACGGGCCGAGCCATGCCTGACTCGACCTCCCAGCAGGTGATGGACATCCGGGCCGGGCTGTCGCACGCGCTCGGCGCGGCGTCGACCGCCCTCGACGCGGCCCGCGCCGGCTACACGCGTGCGGTCGACCGTCTGCGCCGGGTCACCGAGGCCGCCGAGGCGCGCCGGCACAAGGTGGCCGCGGCCCGCGACACCCGGCTGGCCGAGATCGACCAGCAGCACAAGACCGATCTGGCCGCGTACGCCGAGGCCGCCGCGGCCGCGGCCGACCGGGCCGCCCCGGGCGCGGCCGGTGACCCCTGGGACGACTGGCAGCCCACGCCGCACGACCAGGCGGCCGAACTGCGGATCGGCCGGCTGCTGCTGCCGCACCCCGAGGACGTGCCGGCCCTGGTGCCGCTGCTCGACCGCGGTCACGTGGTGGTCCGCGGCGACCGGGCGACCGGCGACGAGGTGGTGGCCGGGCTGCTGCTGCGGGCGCTGGGCACGGCCCCGCCGGGCGGCGTGCAGATCATCGGGTACGACCCCGAGCACCTCGGCGGCGGGCTGGCCCGGTTCGCGC
The DNA here is from genome assembly GCF_024137025.1 of Paractinoplanes aksuensis. Taxonomy (GTDB): domain Bacteria; phylum Actinomycetota; class Actinomycetes; order Mycobacteriales; family Micromonosporaceae; genus Actinoplanes; species Actinoplanes aksuensis. The sequence goes on along the minus strand of NZ_JAMYJR010000003.1, from coordinate 257,960 downwards.
CGCTGGCCCCGGCCAACGTGCTCACCTTCGTCGGGCCGGGCGGGCTGGGCGCGCTGCTCGACGACCTGACCGGCCAGGTCCGGCGGATCAACGAGACGGTGCTGGCGGGCGAGTACTCGTCGCTGCGCGAGCTCAACCTGGCCACCCACCGGCGGCCCGAACCGTGGCGGATCGCCGTGCTGCTCGGCGTGGGTGAGCTCAGCCGGGCCGAGCAGGCCCACCTGCAGCGGCTGCTGCGCACCGGGGCCGCCTGCGGCGTCCACCTGGTGATCCAGGGGATGCCGGTGCCGGCCGGCGAGGGCATCGAGTTCATCACGGCCGCGCCCGGCGACCGGGCCCGCATGAGCAGTGCGGGCTCTCTTCCCGTACGCCTGGATCCGGGCCCGCCGCAGCCGGTGGTGGCCGCGGCTTGCCGACGGATCGCCGAGGCGGTCGCCGCCGGTCCCGCCCCGGTGGCCCTGGACAGCCTGTTGCCGCAGGTGGAGTGGCAGGAGACGTCGGCCACCGGGCTGACCGCCCCGCTCGGGGACAGCCCGTTGGGCGTACCGGTGCCGGTGACCTTGAGCGACTACCCGCCGCACGCTCTGATCGCCGGCCCCTCGGGCACCGGCAAGACCAACCTGATCTACGCCTGGATGGGCGCGTTGGCCGCCCGCTACTCCCCCGCCGAGCTGGCCTTCTATCTGCTCGACTTCAAGGAGGGCGTGTCGTTCGCCCGGTTCGCGCCGGGCCGCCGCGACCAGACCTGGCTGCCGCACGTGCGGCTGGTCGGCGTCAACGTCAACACCGACCGCGAGTTCGGGCTGGCCCTGCTGCGCTTCCTGGGCGAGGAGCTGCGCCGCCGGGCCGACGCGGCCAAGCAGCACGAGGTCACCAACCTGGCCGAGCTACGGGCCGAGGACCCGGAGGGCTCGTGGCCGCGGATCGTGGCCGTCATCGACGAGTTCCAGGTGCTGCTCTCGGGTCGTGACGCGGTCGAGAAAGAGGCCGTCGACCTGCTCGAGGACCTGGCCCGCCGGGGCCGCTCGCAGGGCATCCACCTGATTCTGGCCAGCCAGGACGTGTCCGGCATCGAGGCGCTGTGGGGCCGCCCGGCCCTGGTCGCCCAGTTCTCGTTGCGCATCGCGCTGCCCCGGGCCCGACGCGTGCTGGCCGAGCAGAACACCGCGGCCGAGTCGCTGCCCCGCTATCACGCGGTGGTCAACGCCGACTCGGGCGCGGTCGAGGCCAACCGGGTCGTCCGGGTGCCGGCCGCCGGCGACCGCGAACGCTGGAACGCGCTCCAACATCGGCTGTGGCGGCGGCGGCCCGACGACCATCCGCCCCGGCTGTTCGACGGTGACGTGGTGCCGCGGCTGGCCGACAGCCCCGACTTCCGGCGGCTGACCCCGGCCGAGCAGATGCCGGCCCCGGTCGTGCTGCTGGGCGAGACGATCGACGTCGAGGCCCGCTCGGCCCGGACGGTGCTGCGGCGCGCGCCCGGCCGCAACCTGGCCGTGCTGGGCACCCGCACCGAGGAGGCGTGCGCGATCATCGCCACGGCTGCGCTGTCGCTGGCCGCCCAGTTCCCGCCCGAGGGCGCCCGCTACTCGATCCTCTGCCTCGACCCCGACGCCCGCCCGGCCGCGGCCGCGCTCTGCGCCCAACTGCCCGAGTGCGGCTGGTACGAGCACGACAACGCGGACTGGGTGCTCGAGGACGCGGCGGCCGAGTCGGAGGCGTCGTGGCCGGCCGACCGCCCGCACTTCCTGCTGATCTATGCGGCCGACGCGCTGCCCGGCGGCAAGAGCGCGGCCGACCAACTGCGCACGATCCTGCGCCAGGGCCCGGAAAGGCGCATCCACGTGCTGGGCTGGTGGCGCGGGGCGGCGCTGCTGCGCGACGCGCTGGGCGGCCCGGCGTCACGCACCGACCCGATCGGCTCGTGGGTGGCCCTCGACGTGCACGGCAGCGAGCTGTCCCCGTTCTATCCGGGCACGACCACGCCGTCGTGGTATCCGCGGCCGTGGCGGGCGCTGCACTTCGACCGCTCGGTCCACCGCGGGGCCGAGGTCATCATCCCGTACGGAGCTGGGTCGTGAACGAGAGCGGACTGCAGCCGGCCGACTTCGCCACCGCGGACTACCGCAGCGTCCTACGACGACTGACCACCCTGGACGAGGAGGCCGCGACCCAACGGGCCGAGGCCGTGCGCTGGCACGACGGCCGCCTGGCGGCCGCCGACGAGGCCGTGGCGGGCGCCCGCCAGGCCGTCGAAGAGGCGAAGCGGGACGTCGTGGCCGCGCAGCGCACGGTCGAGGAGGTCGACGCGCGCGCGGCCGGGCTCTGGTCGGAGTACGTGCACAAGGTGGGCCCGGTCGCCGAACGCTACGGCCGCATGATGCCGCCCGCCTCGATCCCCCGCCAGCGCACCGACCGCGACGCCGAGGACTACCTCGACGAGGTTGCCACAAAGGTGAAATACACAGCCCCGGCCCGCCCGATCACCGGCGGCGTGAAGGTGCTGTTCATCGTCTTCGGCGTCCTGGGTGGTGTGGCCGGCGCGTTCCTCAACCAGGTGCTGCGCCAGGCCGGCGACACCACCGCCGACGGCACTTGGCAGGACGCTCTGCCCGTGCTCGCTCTGCTGGCCCTGCTGGCCTGCCCGGTGCTGGCGGTCGTCGGCGCCAAACGCGTGGCCGACCGCCGCGGCACCGGCCTGGATGCCACAACGGTCGCCACCGTGCTGATCACCGGCCTGGTCACGGCCGGCCTGCTGGTCGCCGCCCTGCGTACGGCCTGACTAGCGGGCCGGGACGACCAGAGCCTCTTTGAGCAGACGCCGGGCCAGCACCAGGCGGTCGGCGTCGTCGTCGAGAGGCAGATCGGCCACCCGCACCGCGGCACCGGCCAGAGCGGCTCGCAGGGCCGGGGCGCAGTACGACGGGAAGCGCATCGTGCGGTCGACCAGGCGTAGCGCGACGTGGTCGGGGCCGTCCTCGTTCAGCTGCCACCGCAGGCCTTCGCGGGCACGGACCTCGTCGCCGGCGGTGAGGGCGGCGGCGAAGTCGAGCTGGGCCAGGGGGCTGACCGGCTCGGGGCGGGCTGAGGGCCAGTCGCGGGCGCGCAGGCGGGCCGCCACCTCGGCCGGCTCGACCGTGTTCAGCCACTCGCGCAGAGCCTCGACCGTTTCCGTGAGCTCGGGCTCGATCGCGTCGGGGTCGGAGACGTCCATCGCGTACGGCAGGGTGGCGCGCAGTCGGGCGTCGTCGGCGGCCAGGGTCAGCAGTTCCTCGACCACGGCGTAGCGGGTCAGGGCGCGGACGCCGAAGGTCAGGTGCAGGGAGCGGGTGCCCTGGGCCTCGGCCGAGTGCAGCCAGCCGCGCGGCAGGTAGAGGGCGTCGCCGGGGGCGAGCACCACATCCATGTCCGGTTCGCCCTGGGCGGTGGCCGACACCTCGTCGGCACGGCCGCCCCACGCCTGCTTCTCGAGCGGGTCCGGCAGCACGGGGGCGTGCAGGCGCCAGCGTTTGGTGCCGTCGACCTGCAGCACGAAGACGTCGTGGGTGTCGTAGTGGGTGCTGAAGCCCTGGCTGCCGGGCGGGGTCAGGTACGCGTTGACCTGCAGCGGGCGGCGCAGCTCGGCGCCCAGTTGCCGGGCGTAGTCGATCAGTGGGGGCCACAGGCGGTGCAGGCCCTGCAGCACCAGAGTGGCACCACCGGCGTACAGCTGCATGACCTGGTCGTCCTGGACCTGGTCGCTGATCTCGGCGCCCGCGCCGCCACCGCCGGTGAAGCGGGTGGCCGGCAGCACCTTGCCCTGCTGGGCGACGCGCAGGAACGGGGTGCGCAGGCCGCGCCGGCTCAGCAGTTCGTCGACGGCGTCCGGGGAGAGCAGGTCGGCGAAGCCGTCGGGCCCGGCCAGTTCGCCGGCCCGGGACAACAGAGGAGCCTTTCCCCAGTACGCGGCGGCGAACTTGCCGGGCTCGGCGGCCACGGCCCGGGCGAGCGCCGGGCGGGAGCCGCCCGGCGCGTCGTCAGTCAGCCCGGACATTGTCAGGACGCGGTGCCGTCGGCGCCGCCGTCGTGGCCGTCCGGGTTCGCGCCACCGTCAGCCGGGCCCTCGCCCGCCGAGCCGTCCGCGCCGCCGTCGTGGCCGCCCGGGTTCGCGCCACCGTCAGCCGGGCCCTCGCCCGCGCCGGTGCCCGAGGCCGAGGTGATGTCGTCGTCGCTGAGAGACATGAGAACTCCTTATTCGGTGGAAAAGACAGCGACGGCGAGGTACCCCCTGATCAACCGGTCTAACCGGGTGTGACGCGGGTATCCGCCGGGGATGCTGCGGATCGGGACCTCGGGCTGGCAGTACCGCGACTGGCGGCCGGAGCGGGGCGGGGACGACACCGGCTACCTGTATCCGGCCGGGCTGCCCCAGCGCCGGTGGCTGGAGCACTACGCCGAGCGGTTCGCGACCGTGGAGGTCAACAACGCGTTCTACCGGCTGCCGGAGAAATCGATCTTCGAGCAGTGGCGCGAGCGCACCCCGGACGACTTCTGCGTGGCGGTGAAGATGAGCCGGTACCTGACCCACATCAAGCGCCTCAAGGACCCGCGGGAGCCGGTGGCGCGGTTCTTCGACCGGGCGAGCGGGCTCGGCGGCAAGCTCGGGCCGGTGCTGCTGCAGTTGCCGCCGAACCTGAAGGCCGATCTGGGCGCGCTCGACGAAACGCTGAGCCTGGTCCCGGCCGGGGTGCGGGTCGCGGTCGAGCCCCGGCACGACACGTGGTGGACCGAGGACTGCCGGAAGCTGCTCACGCGCCACGGGGCGGCGCTGTGCTGGGCCGACCGTGGAAGCCGGCCCGTCACTCCCCGGTGGGACACGGCCGACTTCGTCTACCTGCGGCTGCACGAGGGACGGGCCCGGCCGTGGCCGCGCTACGGGAAGGTCGCGCTCCGGTCGTGGGTGGAGCGTCTGTCCTGCGTACGGGAAGCTTTTGTCTTTTTCAACAACGATCCGGGCGGCGCCGCGGTGATCGACGCGGGAGTGATGGCCGCCGCAGCCGGGCGACGGGGCCTGGCCACCACCCGGGTGCCTCGTCCTAAGGTGAGACCGTGCGGAACATCGAGTTGAACGGCCGGACCCCGGATCTTGCCGAGACCCACCGGCTGGCCTCGGTGAACTACGGGCACTTCACCTCGATGCAGGTGCGCGACCGGGCCGTACGCGGTCTGGGGCTGCACTTCGCCCGCCTGGCCGACGGCAACGAGGAGTTCTTCGGCTGGCGGGCCGAACTCGACGACGAGCACCGGCTGCGCGAGTTGATCCTGCGGGCGCTCGGTGACACCCGGGACGCGACGGTCCGGGTGTCGTACGTGCCCGGCGCCGACCCCGACGGCCCGCCCGACGTGGTGGTGGCCGTGGCCGACCCCGCGCCCGCCGAACCCGCGGCGCCGTTGCGGGTGCGCATCGACCCCGATTTCCGGCGGGACTGGCCCGAGCACAAGCACGCGTCCACGATGGGCCTGTGGCGGGCGCAGCGGCTGGCCCGGGCGGCCGGCTACGACGACGCGCTGTCGGTCGGCCCCGACCGGCTGGTGCGCGAGGGCACGGTCTGGAACGTCGCGTTCTTCAACGGAGACCAGGTGATCTGGCCCCAGGCCCCGATGCTGCGCGGCGTCACGATGGTGCTGCTGCAGATCGCGCTGACCATGCGTGGGGTGCCGTGGACGATGCGGCCGGTGCCGATGTCCGAACTGCTGGACTTCACGGCGGCGGTCGCGGTCAACTCGCGGACGGCCCGGCAGGAGATCGCCTCGATCGACGACCTGAGCTATTCCGCCGGCGACAAGCTGGCCGAACTGCTGGGCGAGGCGTACGACTCGGTCCCCTTCGACGCCCTCTGATACGGCGGGTCCGCCGCTCGAAAGCGGCGGACCCGGACGTCTCAGGGGTGTGGGGCGAGTCAGCCGGCCCGGCGCTCGCGGTTCTGCTTGCAGTTGACGCACGTGGTGGCCGACGGGAAGATCTCGAGCCGCTCCCACGGGATGGGGTTGTGGCAGCCCTCGCAGTTCCCGTACGAGCCGTCGTCGAGGCGCGCCATGGCGTGTTCGGCCTGGGTGCGCCGGTCGAGCAGAGTGCGCAGCAGCGAGGTCGCCGCGTCGCGCTCGGCCGTCTTGGAGCCGCTGTCGGCCTGGTCGTCGCCGGCCGAATCGCCGATCTCGACCAGCCGGAGCTTGTGGTTCTCGACCACGGCGGCCTCGTACTCGCTGCTCAGGTCGTCGAACCGGCTGCGCAGGACCGCGCGGATCTGGTCGATCTCCTCCGGCGTACGCCCCTTCGCGGCACTCTTGCCCGTGATGACCGCTTGATTGACGAGCATGCGCTCCCCTGCCCTTCCTCTGCCCCTGCCGGTGGTGCCCCCGAAGCCGACGCCAACGCACCGTGGTGCCGCCTGATACCCACCGCCGAAGATCCCAAACGGGGCCTCCGCTGAAAAAGTAACCGGAGCATAACTGTCAGTGGTCGGTCGCGCTACTGACTCGCTTCATGAACGTTCGAGGATCATCGCGGGACGGCGCGGATCATCGACGCGGACGACCACGTCGGCGAACGAGGCGGGGGCCACCTCGTCGGCGTACCGGCCGAAAGCGGGCAGCGTCCAAGCTTGGTCGGCCGGGGTCCGGCGGGCCAGTGCGGCGGCCGACATCTCGAGGTGCACGGTGACGTCGAAGGCCAGACCCCCGCCAAGGAGCAGAGGGCCACTGACCAGCAGAATCGTGCCCGGCGCGAGGGTGGTGTAGGGCTCCCGGGCGGCCCGGTCGACGGTCGCGTCCCAGAGCCGGCGGAGCACCCGCCCGGAGCCGCCGGGCCCGGCCGGATCGAGCACCTCACGGGCCAGGCCGGCCTCGTCGAACCAGCCCTGGTAGTACGAGTCCGGGTCGTCGCGGCCGAACTCCAGGCGCAGTGACGCGGGTCGCAGGAAGTCGGCGGTGTCTATCCGCATAGCGGGACGGCCCCGGGCCCGCAGCGGGCCGATCAGGGCGTCGGCCAGCGCCTCGGGACCGGCCGCCGGCGCGCCGTCGAAGGCGACCCGGAGGTGCTTGTCGGATTCCCGACATGTCAGCAGATCAGCGAGCTCCTCGACGAGGACGTCGGTGGAGACGGGGCGGACGCGCACCCCTACTCGTTCGGCTTGATCACCACGTGGGCGTCGTCGGAGAGCCGGTAGCCGACGCCGTAGACGGTGGTGATCAGCGGGGCCGTGCCGCCCAGCTTGAGACGCAGGCGCCGCACGTGCACGTCGACCGTGCGCTCGCCGGTGTGGTCGTAGCCCCAGACGCCGGTCAGCAGCTGGGCCCGGGTGAACACGCGGCGGGGGCGCTCGGCCAGGAAGAGCAGCAGGTCGAACTCGAGCCGGGTCAGCGGCAGCGGCGCGCCGTCGACGATCACCTGCCGGGTGCCGGTGAGCAGACGCACCTCGGGACCGGCGGCGCTGTCGGCCTCGGGGCCGGGCGCGGGCGCCTCGACCGGCGCGACGGCGGGTTCCATGGTGACCGTGCCCTGGCTGACCTCGACCAGCTCGCGCACGGCCTCGATGAGCTTGTGGGCCTGCGGCGAGATGGAGTCACCGGTCAGCGGGATGGCGACCGTGACGGTCAGGGCCGGTTCCGCCGGGCGCCGGGTGGCGGTGGAGCCGCGGCCCGGGCCGGTGGCATGTCGGGCGAGCCGTGGTGAAAGCGCACTGGCCGGCATTTAGTTGATCCCCCTGAAATTACGCTTCGGCAACCGAATACGTCCGATCACCCTCCGTAAAGCCGCGGATGATATTTCCGCCAGCCGAGTTGCGGGGTCAACCCGTCAACCACACTGTGGGAAAATCGTTCCACGGCGGAAAATGCATTCCGGTAACAGATTCTGTCAGACTGTTTACGCGTTGCCGAACGCATGGCGGGCCGACCATATGAGCCCTGACCGGCGTTTTCCCTGCTGAGGGCCCGCATCACGGCCGGATCACGACAGCATTCTGAGACGAGTGCCACACCATTGTTCGTTGCTCGTGCAAAAAGAATCCGGGCGTTCCTGAAGGAACGCCCGGATGCTTGATGCCCTTTGTTACTCGCTCCGGCCGACCAGGCGACGACCGACGGCGGCGATGAGCCGATCGAGTTCCGAACCGAACGGGTTGTCGTGCACCAGGTACGTCCACGTGGCGCTGGGCCGGACGATCTTGGCGCGGTCGGGCTCCCAGCCGTCGCTGAAGTCCGTCTCCTCGAACGTCTCGATGGTCCGCTTCTCGATCTCGAGCAGGACCTTCTGGAAGGCCGGCACGGCGGCCCGGTGGAACTCGTCGAGCGGGTCGAGCTTGCCCAGCGCCCGCAGGTGCACGCCCTCGCGCACCTCGGACAGCTCGGCCAGGTGCTCGACCCACAGCCGGTCGAGGTGGAACAGCGCGATGGCCCGGGCGGCGTCGGAGAGCACGTCCTCGTCGAGCTCCTTGGCCTTCTCGGGCGAACGCTCGAGCAGCATGATCGCGGCGACCTCGGAGGTCAGCAGCCGCTCGCGGCGCTCGGCCATGGCCACCCGCTGCTGCTCGATGACCACGCTGTAACGCCAGGTGTTGCGGTGGATCTCGTGGTTGACGCCCTCGGCCACCCGCTGGGCGTGCTCGACCGCGTAGTCGACCTGCTCGTCGTGGACGACGCCGTCCATGTCCATCCGCGGCGAGGCGGGCAGGATGTCGCCGGCGTGCCGGGTGACCAGCTCGTCCTCGAGGCTGACGAAGAAGACCGAGCCACCGGGGTCGCCCTGGCGGCCGGCCCGGCCGCGCAGCTGGTCGTCGACGCGGCGACTGTCGTGCCGGCCGGCGCCGATCACATAGAGGCCGCCCAGCTCGACGACCTCGTCGCGGTCGGCCTCGGCGCTGCCGCCGAGGCGGATGTCGACGCCGCGGCCGGCCATCTGGGTCGAGACGGTGACCGCACCCTTGGCGCCCGCCTCGGCGATGATCCGCGCCTCCTCGGCGTCGTTCTTGGCGTTCAGCACGTTCGACGGCACGCCGACCGCGGCCAGCTGCTTGGCCAGCAGCTCGGACGCCTTCACGTCGAGCGTGCCGACCAGCACCGGGCGGCCCTTCTCGTGGGCGATCTTGATCTCTTCGACCAGCGCCTCGTCGCGCGTCTCGTGCGCGGAATAGATACGGTCGGGTTCGTCGTCGCGGATGTTCTCGGCGTTGGACGGGATGACCGCGACCTCGAGCTTGAAATACTCGCGCAGCTGCTCGCCGACGTGCACGGCGGTGGCGGTCATGCCGCACACCGTCTTGTAGAGCGCGATGTAGGCCTGCACGGTGATCGTGTCGAGGACCTCGCCCTCGGCCGTGGCGCTCAGCCCCTCTTTCGCCTCGACCGCGGCCTGCAGGCCGTCGGGCCAGCGGCGGCGCTGGGCGACCCGGCCCCGCATCTCGTCGATCAGCTCGACCGAGCCGTCGCGCACGATGTAGTCGACGTCGCGGCGCAGCAGGGCGTGGGCATGCAGGGCCACGTTGACCGCGGACAGCTGCAGCACCTGGTCGTCGGCGTAGAGGTCGACGTCGCCGAGCTGCTCCTCGATCTTCTTGAGCCCGGCCTCGGTGAAGGCGACGCTGCGGCCGTCCTCGGCCACCTCGTAGTCCTTGCCCGCCTTGAGCTCGCGCACCAGCTCGGCCGCGTCGTGCACCGGGTCGGCCTCGGTGGCGATGCTGCCGGCCAGCACCATCGGCACCCGGGCCTCGTCGATCAGGATCGAGTCGGCCTCGTCGACGATTCCCGTGGCCAGCTCGCGCTGCACCCGGTCCTCCACGTCGGTGACCAGCTGGTCGCGCAGGTAGTCGAAGCCGGCCTCGCTGACCGAGACGTACGTGACGTCGGCCAGGTAGGCCTCGCGGCGCTCCTCGGGGGTCGACGCCTCGGTGACCCAGCCGACGCTGAGCCCGAGCAGCTTGTAGACCGGCTGCATCCACTCGGCGTCACGACGGGCCAGGTAGTCGTTGACGGTGAGGACGTGCACCGGGCCGTGTCCCAATCGCACGTGGCCGTACGCGGCGACGACGGCGGTGAGCGTCTTGCCCTCACCGGTGGCCATCTCGGCCACCTTGCCCGAGAGCAGGGCCATCGCACCGAGCAGCTGGACGTCGTACGGCCGCTGTTCGAGGGCCCGGTGGGCCGCCTCGCGGCCGACGGCGCAGATCTCGGTGAAGTCGGACGCCTCACCGGCCGCCTTGGTCAGCGCCTCGTCGTCGAGCTCGCGCAGCGCGTCCTCACGCGCTTCGATGGCCGGCAGACGCTTGCTGAACGGCGCCAGGTCGACCGTCGTGCCCGGACGCTGCAAAAACTTGCGGAACCGGCTCTTCAGCCGCTGCGACACACCCATGGCGCGCAACGGTACTTCATTTCCCTGAGTGGTTGGTGACGACTGCCACGGCCGACCGCGTTTGTGTCGGGTCCCGGGCGGGCACGTTGAGCCGGCGGAAAGTGAAAGCGAAGGAGGCAGGGTGCCGAGTCAGCTCGTGTGCCGGCCGGAACGGGGCTTCCCCGTGGCCGTGCTACGTGTCAGCGGCACCCTCGACCAGGTGACCGGCGACGCGCTCCAGCAGGCGGTGCGACTGCGCCTGGCCGACCAGCCGACAGTGCTGCTGCTCGACGTGGCCGGACTGCGCATCGGGGACCCGGTGGGACTTTCCGCGCTCAGTGCGACGGTGTGCGAGGCCCACGAGTGGCCCGACGTGCCGGTCGTGCTGTGCGGCGCCGACCGCCGGACCCTCAGCATGATCACCGGAGCGCCCGAGTGCGCCGGACTGCGGTACGCCGACGACTTCCGGGCGGCGGTGGCGGCGGCCCGGGCCGAGACCGTCCCGCCGCGGATCCGGGTGCGGCTGCGCCCGGTGCCCGACGCCTGCCGGCAGGTGCGCCATCTGGTCACCCAGGCCTGCGCGTCCTGGCAGCGGTCGGGGCTGGCCGCGACGGCGACCCTGATCGCGACCGAGCTGGTGGCCAACGTCGTGCGGCATGCGCAGACGACCATGGACTTCACCGTGCAGCCGCTGCGGGGCGGCCGGTTGGGTCTGACCGTACGGGATCACAGCCGGCGCATGCCCAAGCCGGGCGACGCCCGGTTGTCCGACCCGGGCGGTCGTGGCCTGCGCCTGGTGCGCGACCTGACCGACGCCTGGGGAGTTCTGCCGGTGACCGACGGCAAGGTCGTCTGGGCCCGGATGCGCCCGGACACGCTGTGAACAGTCGCGGACCGAGAGCGCGCGCCTGCGCTGAGGTGCGATAGCGTTTCCGGGTGCAGCCGACGGATCCCGAATTCGAAGCGCTACTGATCTATCTCAAGGAGTCGCGCGGCTTCGATTTCACCGGGTACAAGCGGTCCAGCCTGGTGCGGCGGGTCAACCGCCGGATGAGCCAGGTCGGCGCGGGCGGCTACCAGGACTACGTGGACCACCTGCAGGTCCATCCGGACGAGTTCACCGCGCTTTTCAACACCATCCTGATCAACGTCACCGGCTTCTTCCGCGACCCCGAGGCCTGGGACTATCTGAGCAAGGACGTGCTCGGCCCGATGCTCGCGGGCAAGCCGGCCGGCTCGCCGATCCGCATCTGGTGCGCGGGCTGCGCGTCCGGCGAAGAGGCGTACACCCTCGCCATCGCCCTGGCCGAGCTGCTCGGCCTCGAGGCGTTCAAGGAGAGGGTGAAGATCTATGCCACCGACGTCGACGAGGAACAGCTGAACGAGGCCCGCCAGGCCACCTACAGCGATCGCCAGATGGAAGCGGTGCCGCCCGAGCTGGCCGAGCGCTATTTCGAGCAGTCGAACGGGCGGTTCGCCTTCCGCAAGGACATGCGCCGCTCGGTCATCTTCGGCCGCAACGACCTCGTGCAGGACGCCCCGATCTCCCGGATCGACCTGCTGACCTGCCGCAACACGCTGATGTACTTCAACGCCGAGACCCAGGCCAAGATTCTCGGACGATTCCACTTCGCGCTGCGCGACGACGGTGTGCTCTTCCTGGGCAAGGCCGAGATGCTGCTCAGCCACACCAGCCTGTTCACGCCGATCGACCTCAAGCGCCGGGTCTTCCGCCGGGTCCCCCGGTTGTACGCCCGGCCCGGCGTCGCCTTCGCCGACCCGCCGCCGCCGGCCGGGCTGCCCGCCACCGGGCTCGACGAGCTGCGCAACGAGGCCTTCGCGGCCAGCCCGCTGGCCCAGATCTCGCTCACCTCCGACGGCCTCGTCGCGGTCTCCAACCGTCAGCTCGAGAAGCTGTTCGGCGTGTCGTCGCGCGACATCGGCCGGCCGTTCCGCGACCTCGAGCTGTCGTACCGCCCGGTCGAGCTGCGCCGCTACATCGAACAGGTGCAGTTGGAGAGGCGCACGCTGCGCATCTCCGACGTGGACTTCCCCCGCGGCGGCGACATGGTCAACGTCGAGGTGCAGATCAGCCCGCTCGTCGGGGCCGACGGCAGCCTGCTCGGCGTCAACATCATCTTCCACGACGTGACCTCGGCCCGGCGCCTCAAGGACGAGCTCGAACACGCCAACCAGCAGCTCGAGGCCGCGTACGAGGAGCTGCAGTCGACCAACGAGGAACTCGAGACCACCAACGAGGAACTCCAGTCCACGGTCGAGGAGCTCGAGACCACCAACGAAGAGCTCCAGTCGACCAACGAGGAACTCGAGACGATGAACGAGGAGCTGCAGTCGACCAACGACGAGCTCCAGAGCATCAACGACCAGCTGCGCATCTCGAGCACCCAGCTCGACGAGGCCAACGACTTCCTCGAGACGGTGCTGACCAGCATGGAGGCCGGCGTCGCGGTCGTCGACCCCGACCTGCGCATCCGCATGTGGAACCGCCGGGCCGAAGACCTGTGGGGGCTGCGTTCGGGCGAGGTCATCGGCCAGCACTTCCTCAACCTCGACATAGGGCTGCCGATCGAGCGCCTGCGGCCGATCCTGCGGGCCGCCCTCGGTCCCGATGCCACGGGCACCGAGCTGCTGGTGGACGCGGTCAACCGGCGCGGCCGGCCCATCTCGGTGCGGGTGGCGTGCACCCCGCTGCGGCGCCGCGAGGGCGGCATCCAGCCCGAAGGGGCGATCATCGTGATGGAGACGGGCCCGGTGGAACCGGCCTGACCCGCCCGTTTGCCCCCGTGAGCGGTGGGTATGCGGCGCGGGGCGGTCACTGCTCGGAAGGCGGGAAGCATGGCCATCACGTACGACGTCCGGGGCGACGAGACCGTCCTGATCGGGTCGATCCGGGGTTCCCTGGCGCTGGAAGACGTCTCATCGCTGCACGTGAACCTGCTCAAATCGCTCGCCGAGCAGCCCACGGCCCTGTTGCTCGACCTGTCGGCGATGCACGTCACCGACCCGTTGGCGCTGTCCGTGTTCAGCGCGACCACCCGGCAGGCGGCGCGCTGGCCCGAAACCCCGGTGCTGCTGTTCGGTCCGCCGCCGCCGACCCGCGAGCTGCTTAACGGGTCCGCCTACCGCCGGCTGATCGTTCTCGGCGGCCTGGCCGAGGCCCGGGCCCGGCTGGCCGAGGACCCCGGGGCCGGGCCCAGGGTCTTCGAGGAACTGCTGCCGGTCAGAGGCGCGGCTCGGCACGCCCGCGACCTGGCCACCGACGCCTGCCTGCGCTGGGACCTGCCGCACCTGGCCGGCCCGGCCAGCCTGATCGCCAACGAGCTGGTCGGCAACGTCGTCGACCACGCGCACACGATGATGACCCTGCGGCTGTCGCTGCTGCCGCGCTACCTGACGGTCGCCGTCCGGGACGGGTCTCCGGTCGAGGTGCGGCTACCGGTCGACGTGCCGCTGGACGCCCGGCGCGGGCGCGGGCTGATGCTGGTCGACGCGACCGCGCACGCCTGGGGTTGCGTGCTGACCGCCGACGGCAAAGTGGTCTGGGCGTCGCTGCGTCGCTGACCTTTCGTCAGGCCAGCAGCCGGGCCAGGCCGGTGACGGAAAGGATGCCGGCCACGTAGGGCTGGGCGCCGGTCAAGGTCAGCGGGACGTCGGCCACCGCGGCCGCCGACGCCGCGTCGACCAGCACCGCGACCCCGGCCGCGTCCAGCAGGGGTACGCCCGACAGGTCGACCACGACCGGGCCGGCGCCGGCCCGGCTGATCGTGTGCCGCAGCCCGATCCGCATCCGCTCGGCCGTGTCCCGGTCGACCTCGCCCCGGACCCGGGCGACCACCGCCTGCGGCTCGCGGATCGTCTCGACCTGCAGGGGGTGACGCTCGCAGCGCCCCTCGGCCCCCTCCCAGCGGGGCGGGTTGTCGCTCAGCATCGCCTCCCGCAGCCAGGTCAGGGCCCGGCTGAGCAGGCGCGACACGTGCATCTGGGAGATGCCCAGCTCGGCCGCGATCTCGGCCTGGGTGCGGTTGCCGTAGAAGCGCATCGCCAGCATGCGGCGCTCGCGGGGAGGCAGCCGCAGCAGCAGGTCGCCCACGGTCACCTTGTCGTCGACCAGTTCGAGCTCGCTGTCGACCCCGCCGATCAGGTCACCGAACTCGACGGCGCCGTCACCGCCACCGACCGGCGCGTTCAGCGACGAGGGCGAGTACCCGGCCGAGGACTCCTGCGCCTCGAGCACGGACGCGACCGGGACGCCCAGCCGCCCGGCGATCTCGGCGGCCGTCGGTGTCCGGGAAAGAACGCTGGTCAGGACCATGGTGGCGTGCCCGACCTCGAGGCTGAGATCCTGCACCCGGCGAGGCACGTGGACACCCCACGTCTTGTCCCGGAAGTGGCGCTTGATCTCGCCCGAGATGGTGATGACGGCGTACGCCGTGAAAGAGCCCCGGTCCGGGTCGTAGCGATCGATCGCCTTGACCAGACCGAGTCGCGCCACCTGCTCGATGTCCTCGAAGGTCTCGCCGCGACCGCGGTAGCGCCGGGCCAACCGGCCCGCGAACGGAAGACACAGGCGGGTGAGGCTGTCGCGGAGCGCGGCCCGCGCGGCCGGCCCGGAGGTGGCGGCGCGCTCGGAGTAGGCCAGCGCGGCGGCGTCGAGATCCTCGAGACCGCCCTCAGTGGTGGGCGTGGCCGCCCGCTCGAGCAGGCCCCGCTCGGCCGAGGATTGCGGGAAGATGCTCTCGGACATCGGCACTCCCATCAGCGACCCCGCCCCGGGTTTCGACCGGACGCTGCGCATGTCGGACGACCGAGGCCTCCCTTCGGTACCCTACTTCCCTGTCCGATCAGCGCTCAAACTTCTCGGCCGGAGGCACCGGGAATTCACCGTTCGGGGCGGTCTCCGTCGGTGAGCGGCTTGTTGAGCTGGCCCATGTTGGGCGCTTCGAGCTTGGGCCGCGGGGTCCGTGGCCCGGCCTCGCCCGGCCCGGCGTTGGCGGCCGGCGGCGGTGTGCCCTGATGCCCGGCGGCGGGGGGACGGTTGGCCTGCCCGAGGCCCGGAGCCTCCAGCGGCGGACGCCCCGGCTCGGCCAGGGCGGCGCGGGGCGCGGAGTTCTGATCGGGCGCGGTATCACCGAAGTGGGCCGAACTGTTGCCGAGACCAGGGAGTACGGCCGGCGCCTGAGCCGGACGACCGGGCAGACCGGACGGCTCCGCACCGGCCGAGCTGGACGGTGCGCTCGGCGCTTGCCCAGAGTACCCGGGAGCCCGCCCGAGCCCCGACGGCTCCTGCTCGCCCCCGGCCCCCGGCCCAGTAGCACCCGGACCCGCCGGCCCGCCGGACGCCCCGGGTCCGTTCGACGTCGCCGGACCGCCCGGCGCAGCGAGACCGCCAGGGGTCGCAGGACCGCCCGGCGCGATGAGACCGCCGGGTGTCGCAGGGCCGCCCGGCGCGGCGAGGCCGCCAGGGGTCGCAGGACGGCCCGCGAGCCCACTGTGGTCCGCGGGCGCGGCCTGGCCCGCGAAAGCACCCGCTGCCGTCCCGCCACCCGGGCCTCCGGCGCCGCCCGTCGCCGACCGGTCGTCCGCGGCTCCTGGTACGCCCGGGGCCGCGCCGGTGACCGGCCGGCGGCCGAGCAGGCCGGACAGCTCCTGGCCGGCGGTCATACCGGAGAGGCCGCCCTCGGAAGCGGAAGCCGGGGACGGCGCCGAAGCCGGACCGCCGCCGGGGTGAGCCCCCAGACCGGAAGGCTCATGTCCGGACGGGACTGCGGGCTGAGTCTGATTCGGTTCCCGGGCCGCGGGCGACGACGGCAGAGCCACCGGCTGCGGCATCGGAGCCTCGGCCACCGGCTCCGGGGTCACGGGCCCGGCGATGGGCGTGGGCTCCGGCGGCCCGGCGAGAGGCGAGACCGGAGTCCGGGGCCGCCCCGAGACCTCCGCGGGCGGCGCGGCCGGGCCACCCGGCATCCCACCCGGAGCCCGCGGCGCAACCGGCCGAGCCGGAACGAACTTGGGCGCATCGAGCGGACGACTCTGATGCCAGTTCGGCGGCAGGGGCGGTGCCGGTTTCCGCTGGGCCGGCGCCTCCTCCGTGCCCGCGCTCTTCCCCGCACCGGGTGCCCCGTCAACACCCGGCGCCTGCCCGGCACCCGAAGCTGTGTCTGAGGTCAGACCCGAGTTGGGGTCGTGTGGTTCGTCCGCCGTGTCGCGGAAGCTCATGGCGAGCCGCGGGCCGCTCGGTTCCTCTTGAGAGGGTCGCTGGGTGCTCTCGTCGGCCGGTTTCACCGGCGGGAGAACGCTTGTGCGGTCGGGCAAACCGGAGCCCTCGCTCGATATTGCGGCCGCGGATCCATGCGTTGGCGGCATGGGAGACGGGAAACCATTCCCCGGCGGCATGGGAGAGTTCGAGTCAGGCGCCGACCGCATCGCGGACGGTAAGCCATGCTCCGGAGGCATCGGAGACGCGAACTCATGCGCCGACAGCATGGCCGGAGATAATCCATGCTCCGAAGGCATCTCAGGGGCTGAGCCATGCCTGGACCGCATGGGAGCGGGCGTAGCGGCCGAAGGCGGCGCCGTCGGCGAATCGGGCGCGGTCGGCGCCGGGAAGACCGGGGAGACGAAAGAGATGTCGACCGGCGCCTCACGGCCGGCCTCCCGGTAGCCGGGGCCGACCGACGGGCCGTCGTCGTCCGGGGCGGCGCGGCGGGCCATGTACTCGGACCTCGCCGGCTCGCCCTCGGCAGAGATCTCGATGGGTGACCCGAAGGCCAGCGGCGACCCGAAGGCGGTCGGCGACGGCGGCTCGGCAGCAGGCCCGAAAGCGATGGGAGACGTGAACGCGGCCGACGAGTCCGAGCCGCTCGACGAATCGAAGGCGGATCCGAACGCCGTCGGCGGCTTGAGACCCTCCGCCGAACCGGATGCCGTCGATGATTCGAACGCGGATCCGAAGGCTTTCGGTGGCTCGGGGCTCTCCGCCGAGCCGGGGAGCGGTGATTCGAGCGCGTCCGCGGATCCGAACGCTGTGAGCGGCCGGTCGCCCCGGGAACCGAACGCCGCCGACAACCCTCCCCCGATGGAGTAGGGCCGCTCATCCTGCGCGGAGTCAAGCGGGTGAGCCCCCGTGGAACCGCCAAGGCCATCGGCCGGATCGAAGTCGCCGAGACCGAGACCGCCGGCCGGGCCGAAAGCCGCGGACCCGAGACCACCCGAACCCGGGGAAGCATCGGCGCCGAACGTCGCCGCCGGGTCGAAGGGCGGCAGCGGGGCCATCTCCCCGTACGGCTCCCCCAGACCGCGCCGGGACGCGGCCACCAGGCCCGACTCCTCGGCCAGGCCGGCCGCCGTCACGACCTCGGCCGCCGACTGACCGGTCGCGCAGGGCAACCGCTCGCCACAGGCGGGACAGGTGGTCAGCCCGTCGCCGGGGCCACGTCCGCCCGCGTGCGCGGCCAGCACTTCGCGGGCCGTGCGGGCCAGGATGCTGTCCGGATCCACGAAGGCTCTCGTCGGTGCCACGTCAGCCGCCCCCAAATTCCGCGGCGGGGCGAGCGCCTCGCCGACACGGAACCAGTTGACCGCCGATCGGTGGCGATTCGCGGGGTTTTCAGCATTTCGGCGACGCAGGTGACAAACGAGCAAGAAGCTGAGGCGAGCGGCATTCACTCACGGTGCTCACCAGTTAACTCTCCGTACGATATGAGAATCCCTCAGGAGGTGCCCCCCATGGATGACCTCGACCTGCACCGCGAGCAGATCCTCCGGCATGTCGGACCCATCATCACCGGCCGCTTCGCCGGCTTCCTGACCTCGTACACCCGGGAAGTACGGATCGGTCAGCCCCTGCTCATGGCCGTTTTTCTCACTTCGGGCGTGTTCCACATGCTCGGCGCGATGCTGCGCATGAAGGCGAGCCGCCGCAGTTTCAAGGAGCTCAAGAAAGGGCCCGAGTTCCTGGTGACGCCCGTGCGGCTGCGCGACGACCTGGGCCAGACCTACGAGGTCGAGATGCACGGTCAGCTACCCCAGTCGGCCCTGCGCCGCGGCGACCTCGTGCAGGTCACGACCGCCCCGCAGCGGGACGCGACCCTCCCCGTCCGGCTCGTGCGGGTGGTCAATCTGACCACCATGCAGCCGCTGACCCCGCGGATCCCGACGATGTGGTCGCACCTGGGTCCGGCCCTGCTGCTGCAAGCAGTGTTCGGCGTCATCGTGGTCGCCGTGCTGTTGGCCGTTCTGTTCAGCTAGAGCAGCTCGAGCGGCACCGCCGTGGCCAGGGCGAGCATGCCGTCGTCGTTCGGGTGCAGGTGGTCGCCGCCGTCGTAGCGCGGGTTCAACCGCAGCGGCTGCAACGGATCCCGCAGCGTACGGTCGAAATCGGCCACCCCGTCGAAGGCGCCGCCCCCACCGGCCCGGATCCACGCGTTGACCCGCAGCCGCACCCGGTCGGCGGCCGGCGTGTACGAGTGGTAGCCCTGCCACGGCGTGATCGTGCCCGCGATCACCCGCAACCCCTCGGCCCGGGCCCGCGCGGCCAGCCCGGCCAGGCCACCCGCGATCCGGGCCGGGTCGGTCTGCCGCGGCGCCTGCATGATGTCGTTGATGCCGGCCAGCAGGATCACCGTGCGGGCGCCCGAGCGTTCCAGCACGTCCTCGGCGAAGCGGGACTGCCCGGACCGCCCGGCCACAGCGGTGATCCGGTAGTGGGGGTGGCGCGCGTCGAGCAGGATCCGGTTGCCGCTGATGCCCGCGTTGGCCACGCCGTAGTCCGGTTCGGGGGCGTCGGCCAGCCGGGCCGCCAGCAGGTCGGTCCAGCGCCGGTTGCGGCCCGGGGACGAGGCGGCCCCGTTGGTGATCGAGTCGCCGAACGCGACGATCGTGCCGGGGGCGCCGGTCACCTCGACCGCGGTCACGTAGAACCAGGCCCAGACGCCCTGCCGGAACGAGCGGCCGGTCTCGTCGCCGGCCCGGTCGGCGGGGCCGGGGCTGACCATCGAGCGTTGCTTGGGCTCGGCGTGCAGGGTGGCGGCTTTCGGGCGTACGGGGGTCCAGACGCTCACCAGCAGGTCGGCGTCGGCCGGCACGGCCAGGGGCACGGCGTCGCTGAGCACGTCCCCGCCGGGCGGCACGGTCACCTGGCCGCGGCCGCCGAACCCGGCCTCGCGCATCGAGCCCGGGACCGCCGTACCGTCGCTGGGGTCCTGGAAACCGTCGCGGCGGCCGCCGGCGTGGGCCGAGAGCGCGATCGTCACCCGCCCGAAGCGCACCGGTTCGACGCCGAACCGGTTGCTGAGCCGGACCCGCACCTTCGGCCCGCCGATCGTCGTGTGGACCACGTTGCGCACCGTGTGCCCGGGCGGCCGGCCCCGCCCGGCCGACGAGGGCGCGGCCGACCACGCGGTGGACCAGCCCGGCCGGGCCGGGAAGGCGGCCGTGGGCGCCACCGCGGCCTGGGCCGAAGCCTGCGGGGAGGGCACGCCGGCCCGCAGCGGGCCGAGGGCCGCCCACGAGACCGTCAGGACCGTGGCCAGCACCGAGGCCACCACGACACCGATCAGCAACCGCCGCACGTTCAAGATCTTGCCCTCCCGAAGGTGCAGATCCGCGTGAAATCCGCTGCGGAGGGGTACCGCATCGGACGTGCCCGCCGGTCACACCATCCACCGCATTCCCGCCGTTGGAGAAGGACAGGGCGTGCGATCTCATGCTTTGGTGTCGTCTGGCGTGGCCGCCGGTCGTGTGTGAATGTGTGGGCAGGGCAGAGAGGTGGTGCGCCGTGGGCGAGGACGTCGATCAGGCCAACTTCACCCGTGAGGACCGCGCCAGGTACAGGCACAAGATTCGCCGCAGCCTGGATGTTTTCGCGGCCATGTTGCGCGAGTCCCGCTTCGATTTCGAACGGCCGCTCACCGGCATGGAGATCGAGCTGAATCTGGTCGACGAGAACTGCGACCCGGCGATGCGCAATTCCGAGGTGCTGGGCGCGATCGCCGACCCCGACTTCCAGACCGAGCTCGGGCAGTTCAACATCGAGATAAACGTTCCGCCGCGGCGCCTGGCCGGTGACGAGAACGCCGATCTCGAACGCAGCCTGCGGGCCAGTCTCAACAACGCCGAGAAGCATTCCCGTACGGTCGGCGCGCACACGGTGATGATCGGGATCCTGCCGACGTTGCGGCGCGAGCACATGACCGACGACGCGCTCTCGGCCAATCCCCGTTACAAACTGCTGAACGAGCAGATCTTCGCGGCCCGGGGCGAGGACCTCGACATCCGGATCGACGGCGTGGACCGGCTGGCCGTCACCACCGACACGATCGCCCCCGAGTCGGCCTGCACCAGCACCCAGTTCCATCTGCAGGTCAGCCCGGCCCAGTTCGCCGCGTACTGGAACGCGGCCCAGGTCATCGCCGGGATTCAGGTGGCGCTGGGCGCGAACTCGCCGGTGCTGTTCGGGCGCGAGCTGTGGCGCGAGACGCGCATCCCCCTGTTCGAACAGGCCACGGACACCCGGTCGGAAGAGATCCGGGCCCAGGGCGTACGCCCGCGGGTGTGGTTCGGTGAACGCTGGATCACCAGTGTCTTCGACCTGTTCGAGGAGAACGTCCGCTACTTCCCGGCCCTGCTGCCGATCTGCGACGAGTTCGACCCGGCCGAGATCCTGGAGCGGGGCGAGGTGCCCGAGCTGAGCGAGCTGCGGCTGCACAACGGCACCGTCTACCGCTGGAACCGGCCGATCTACGACGTCGTCAAGGGCCGCCCGCACCTGCGCGTGGAGAACAGGGTGCTGCCGGCCGGACCGACCGTTGTGGACACGATGGCCAACGCCGCCTTCTACTACGGGCTGATCCGCACGCTGGCCGAAGCCGAACGTCCGCTGTGGACGCAGATGAGTTTCAGCGCGGCCGAGGAGAATTTCCACACCTGCGCCCGGCACGGCATCGACGCCACCGTGTTCTGGCCCGGCCTGGGCTACATCCAGGTCACCGAGCTGGTGCTGCGCCGGCTGCTGCCGATGGCCCACCAGGGGCTCGAGCGGTGGGGTGTCTCGCAGGCCGAACGCGACCGGCTGCTCGGCATCATCGAGCAGCGCTGCCTGACCCACCGCAACGGCGCGGCCTGGCAGGTGCAGACCCTGCACGCCCTGGAGGCCGACGGTGTCGACCGCCAGGGCGCCCTGCACGAGATGTTGCGGCGCTACCTGCCGCTCATGCACGAGAACCTCCCCGTGCACGAGTGGCCCTACCCGTCCTGAGCGTCGCCGGCCCGGCGGCGGTGCCGCGCGACGTGCACGGCGGGCGCCCGCCCGGCGGTCGCGATCGCGCCCGGCCGCCGCATCGACAGCAGCATGGTCACACCGGCCACGATCATCAGCAGTGACGTGAGCAGCGCGCCCGCGATGCCCGGGCCGGTCTTGGGCAGGTCGCCGCCCTTGTCGTCGTCGTTGTCCCCGTCGTCCCCGCCGCCGTCACCGTTGTCGCTGTCGGCCTTGGCCGTCAACTTGAGCGGGACCTCGACCGTGTTGTCGGTCGAGTTACCGTCGGCGCTGCTCGTGCTCACGGTCACCCGCATCGGCTGGACACCGGACTTGGTGCTGCCCGACGCGTCGATGGTCAGCCAGAGCTCGCTGCCCTCGAGGGCGGCCTGGTCGGGCGCCTCGCACAGCACCGCGTTGGCGGCCTCGCCGCCCCCGAGGGGCATGCAGGTCGCGGCCACGGTGTTGGTCTCGGCCGCCGCGGCCAGCGACTCGGCCGAACCGGTCTCGAGCAGGATCGCGGCCGAACGCACGACCACACCGGCCGGCGGGCGCACGGTGAACCGCACGTTGTCGGCGGTCTCGGTGCCGTCGTTGGTGTAGGGCACCCGGATCACGACCGCCGCGCCCGGGGTCAGCGTCACGGCCGGCTTGCCGTACTCGACCGCGAGGTTCACCTTGTGGCGGGCCACCGGGATGCTCGGGATGGCCACGTCGGCGTCGCCGCCGCACGCGCCGTCCGGCTCCGGGGTGGTGCTGAGCGCCTGGTCGACGCAGCCACCGGTGAGCGTCTCACCGCCCTTGAGGTCGAGGCTGACCGTCATCGGCAGCTGGATGGTGCGCGAGGCGCCCGCGGCCAGCGAGAGGGTGCAGACCACCGTGCGGGCCGAGCTTCCGGCCACACAACCGCTGGGCAGCGTGCCGGCGACGGCGCCGTCGGGCAGGCGGATCGTGGCCACGTACGGGTCGGCGGCGCCGGGCCCGGCGTTGGACAGCGTGACCGGCAGGACCGTGGTCTGGCCGGGCGCGGGCGCCGTCACCGACGGGCTGCCGACCGTCACCGCGACCGAGTACGGCGCGGCGGTGGTGCTGACCAGCAGACCGGAGGTGGTCAGCTTGTCATCCGCGTCGTCCGGGTCGCTCAGCGTGATGCCGTTGGCCCGCCAGGCCGCGGTGCCCGACGCGGTCGCCGCGACGTCGATGCTGAGCGCGAGCGCCTTGGGCTCTCCCGCCGCCAGGTCGATCCCGGTGCAGGTGATCGCCGTCTGACCCACGGCACAGGTGGCGCCGTCGACCGAGGCCGCGGTGACGCTGAACCCGGTGGGCAGGCCGCTCAGCGGCACGGTCAGGGTCAGCCCGGTGAAGGCGGTGGTGGCCGAGAACCGGACGAGCGCCGTTCCCGACTCGCCGGCCGGTACCACCGCGCCGTCCAGGGTCAGCGTCCCGGTCTCGCTGATCGACGAGTTGACCGGGGTGTCGTCGATCGAGACGTCCAGGCTGTCGCCGCAGGTTCGGTTGCCGTCGGCCGAGACGCAGCCGCCGGTCAGCTTGTCGCCGTCCTTGACCCCGGCCGAGACCTGCAGCGGCACCGTCCACGAGGTCGTCGCCCCCGCGGCCAGGTCGTAGGTGCAGGTGAGCACGCTGGCGCTGGTGACCGTGCAGGCCGTGGCGGCGGGGCCGGACAGCGGGCCGAAGCTGGTGTTGTTCGGCGCGATCAGGGTGGCCGTCCTCCGCGTCGCGTCGGACGGGCCGGCGTTGGTGACCGCGACGGTCAGCGACGTGGTCTCGCCCGGCTTGACGGTGCGGCTGGGCGTGGTCGGCCTGAACGTGACCGCCGCGACCGGCTCACCCGCGCTGATCAGCTGGGCCGCGCCACCGGTGACGGTCTCGCCGGCCGCGGTCACCGTGATTCCGGTGGCCTGCCAGCTCGGCGTCCCGGTGACGCTCGGGGCCACGCTGGTCGTCACCGTGACGGCCGTGTTGGCCCCGGTAGCCAGGTTGACGCCCGTGCAACGGATCTCGGTGGCGCCGTTGGTGCAGGTCGAGCCCTGCGGCCCGCTCACGCCGGTCACCGTGAAGCCGGCCGGCTTGGCCGCCAGCGGAATGGTGACGGTCGCGTTGGTGACCGCGCCGGTGGCGGTGATCCGCAGGACGCCCGACCCGCTGCGACCGGGCACGACCGTGACCGGGGCCCCGGCGATCTGCAGCTTGCCGCTGAGCGGCGTCGACAGCGTGATCGACGGGATCGAGTAGTCGGACGGCGAGCAGGTGGTGCCCACAGTGGAGCGGACACAGCCGCCGGTCACCGGGTTGGCCGCGCTGACGGTCGGGTCGACCGCGATGGCGATCGGCACCGACGTCCGCCCGTTGCCGGCCACGTTGACCGTGCAGTTGAGCTGTTTGTCGGTCACCCGCGTACAGGCGCTCGCGGCCGGGCCGGTCAGCGCCGGGAAGGTGGTGCCGGTCGGGGCGAGCACGGTGTACGTGAGACCGGTGGCCTGCGACGGGCCCTCGTTGACGACCACCAGGGTCAGGGTGGCGGTGCCGCCGGGCAGCACGGTGCCCGAGACCGGCACGCTGACCGTCAGCTTCGGGTCGGTGCGCGGGGCGCCGATCGTCGCCGCGGCCGAGACGGTCTGCTCGGTCGACTGGGAACCCTGCGAGACCAGCACCTTCGGCGACCACGTGCCGGCCGGGGCGTTGCCCGCGACCAGGGTGGTGAGCACGACGTCGGCCGTGCCGCCGCTCGTGACGCCGACGTTGGTGCAGGTCACCGCCTTGTCGCCGATGGCGCAGGAGCCGGCGTCGCTGCGGACCTGCACGACCTGCAGGCCGCTGGGCAGTGTGTCGGTCGGGATGGTGACGGTCAGGCCGTTCTTGGCCTGGGTCGAGGCCACGGTCACGGTCACCGTGCCGGTGACGCCGGGCGTCAGCGTCGCGCCGCCGCCGGTGGGCGTGCGGACGGTCAGGGCCTGGTCGAGCGTCGCCGTCAGCGCGATCGGCGGCAGCACGGGCTCGCCCGCCCCACACGTGTTGTCCCGGTTGAAGTCGACGCAGCCTCCCGTGACCGGCGTGTTCGGATTGGCGTTGGCCGGGATCTGGATCGGTAGCGACCACGAGACCGGCGCCGAGGCCCCCGCGGGCAGGTTGACGACACAGTCCATGAGGGAGCTGCCGACCGCGGTGCAGCCCGCGGGCAGGGGTGAGCCGAACGTCGTGCCGGTCGGAGCCTTCACCCGTACGGAGGCATTGGTCAGATCCGAGAAGCCGGTGTTGTCGAGCGTGCCGGTGATCGTGGCCGTGCTCCCCGGCGCGACCGGCGTCGACGGCGCGCTCATCGTGTAGGTGACCCGCGGCACCGGCGCCAGCGTGCGCAGTAGTTCCCCGTTGCTCTGACTGGTGCCGCCCGTGCCGTTGCTGAGCGTGGCCGTCGGCGACCAGGAGACCCTGGCCGGCGTGCGTGAGACCGGGTGCAGGCGTACGTCGACCAGCCGCTGATCGGGTCCGGCCGCCGCCACGGTGATGCCGCTGCAGGTGATCTCGCTGTTGTTCACCGTGCAGGGCGCGCCGGTCGGGCTGCTGGCGCCCGCGATCTCGAGGTCGGCCGGCTTGCCGGCCAACGGCACGGTCACGGTCAGGCCGTTCAGCGCGCGGTCGGTGGTGACGGTGACGTACCCGCTCTCGATCGCCCCCGGCACGACGTCGGCCCGGGTGAAGCCCAGCTGGGCCTGGTCGGCGAACGGCTTGCCCAGGGTGAACTCGATCTTCGTGTCGCAGGTGGTGCCGCCGGGCACGTCCACGCAGCCCCCGGCCACCGCGGCGCCCGAGCCGGCCGTGCTCGCGACCTTCACCTTGAGGCGGAACTGGGCCTTGGCCCCGGCCGCGAGGGCCGAGCGGCAGGTGATCTGGGTAACCGAGTCGGCCGTGCAGTAATCGGCCGCCGTCGTGCCGGCCAGGTCGAAGGTCGTGCCGGCGGGCGCGGTGAACGTGGCCGTCGCGTTCGGGTTGTCGGAGACGCTGTTGTTGTTCATCGTGACCTGGATGTCGGCCGTCCCGCCCGGCAGCACCGTGCCCGACGCGGGCAGGACCAGGTCGACCGAGGTGTCCGAGGTCGGTGCGCTGACCGTGAAGACCAGCGGGTGCAGCGCGACCGAGTCCTTGCCGGGGTCGGTCAGGGTGACGGTGGGACGCCAGGTGCTGTCGGGCAGGGTGGCCGAGCCCGTCGTGAAGTCGACGGCGAGCTGGGTCGGGCCGGTGTCCGGGAAGTTGGTCGCCGGGCAGGTCGCCGTGCCGGCCGCGATGGCGCAGGTGCGGCCACCGAGCCGGACGGCGGTGACGTCCACCCCGGCCGGCAGGTCGGCCAGGCTCACGGTCACGCCCAGGTTGGGCCGTACCTCGGCCGCGGTCAGGTTCACGGTCGCGGTGCCGCTCTGGCCGGGCGCCGGGGTCGCTGTCGTGATGGCGCCGGTGCCGACGACGGTGCCGAGCGGCTTGCGCAGGGTGAACGAGCCGATCGAGCCGTCGCAGGTGGGTGTGGAGTCGAGGTCGACACAGCCGCCGGCGATGGGCGTGGCCGGGTTGGCGTTGGCCGGGATGACGACCGGGACGGTCCAGGTGGCCCGGGGGCCGACGGCGGACACGTCGACCCGGCAGTTGAGCGTGGTCGGCGTGGTGCGCGTGCAGTCGGCCGGCAGCGGCGTGCCGAAGGTGGTGCCGGCCGGGGCGGTGATGACCACCGGCGCCTTGATCGTGGCCGACGTGAGGTTGGTGACCGGGTTGTTGGTGACCTGGACGGTCAGCGGCACGGTGTCGCCCGGGAGCACGCCGTTGTTGCCGGGCACGCCGCTCACGGCCACGCTCAGGTCGTACGGCACCGGGCCGACCAGCGCGAGCTGGCTGTTCGTGGTGGTGGTCGCGCCGCCGCGTCCGGTCAGCTTGACCCCGGCGTCCCAGATGTCGCCGTCGGCCGCGTTGGTCGTGGTGACGGTCAGCTGGATCGTCTTCGAGCCGGCCGGCAGGGCCAGCCCCGTGCAGGTGATGTCGTTCGTGTTCACCGTGCAGCCGCTGTCGGCGCCGATGGTCCAGCCGGTGGCGGGCGCGGTGATCGGGATCGACACGTCGACGTTCTGGACCTTGGTCGAGGTGATGATCACGTCGGCCGTCTTGGTGTCGGCCGGTGAGGACAGCTGGGCCCGGTTCACGCGGACCGTGACCTCCTGGTCGAAGCGGGTGGTCAGCGGAATGGCGGGCAGGTCGACGTCGGGCGGGGTGGTGCAGACGCCGTTGTCGTTGCGGTCGAAGCAGCCGCCGGTGATCGTGCCGGTCGGGCGTACGGTCGGGTCGACGACGATCGGCACGGCGAAGGTCGGTGCCGTCACTCCGGCGGCGATGGTGGCCGTGCAGCTCAGCCGGGTGTTGGCCGGGTCGGCCGTGCACCCCGCCGGCAGCGGCGTGCCGAAGGTGACCCCGGCCGGCGCGACCAGGCTGAACTTGGTGTTGAGCCCGTCGGACGTGCCCTCGTTCTTGAGAGTGACCGGGATGCTGCCGGTGCCGCCGGGCTCGACCGCGCTGACGGCGCCGAAGGTCGGCGTGAGGGTGACCTGCGGGACGCCGGTGACGGCGAGCGGCCGGACGCCGGTCAGCGTGACCGGGCCCGTGCTGTCCTGGATCTTGATGTTGGCGGCGGTGGCGGTGACGCCCGCGGCGACGCCGGCGCCGGCCGCGACCGGGATGGTGATGTCCTGCGAGGCGCCCTTGGCCAGGTTGCCCAGGGTGCAGGTCACCGTGGAGCCGGTGACGGCGCAGGTCGGGCTGCCCGGGTTGATCGACCCGAGCGTGAGCCCGGCGCCGAGGGTCAGCGGGATCTCGATCGAGAAGCCGGACAGGGCGCCGTTCTCCGCGGTGACCCGCACGGTGGCGTCGCCGCTGTCGCCGGGCGTGACCGTCACCGGGGTGACGCTGACCGCGGCGCGACGGTCGACCGGGGCCCGCAGCGTGATGCTCGGGATGTTCGCGTCGCAGCCGGGCGTGCCGTCGTAGTCGACACAGCCGCCGCCGATGCTGGTGAACAGGTCGGCGTTGGCCGGGATGACGACCGGTAGGGCCAGGGCGGCGCTCGCGTTGGGGTCGGCGGCCACGTTCACGGTGCACTGGACGCGGGTGGCCACGAGGGCCTGGCAGGCGGCGGGCAGGGTGGCCACATCGAAGGTGGTGCCGGTCGGCGCGGTCACGATGACCGTGCGGTTCTTGGCGTCCGAGAAGCCGGAGTTGGTGACGGACACGTTCACGGTCGCGGTGTCACCGGGATTGAGCGTCCCGGTCGACGGGACCGTGGCCACGGCGGACAGGGTCGGCTGGGCCGCCCCGATCACGGCCAGCGGGCCGCCGGCGGTGGCGTTCTGGCCGCCGCCGGTGATCGTGAAGGCGGGCGTCCAGGTGGCCGGGTCGGCGTTGGCCGCCGCCTTCAGGGTCAGGGTGATCTCGGCGTTGTGGCCGGGGCCGGTCAGGTCGACGTCCCCGCAGTTGAAGGTGCCGTTGGCGATCGGGTTGCAGGAAAGGCCGCCGGGCGCGGTCACCGCCGTGACCTGCAGACCGGCGGGGACCGCGGTCGCGGTCGAGACCACGAGGTCACTGATGTCGGCGCCGGAGGTCAGCGTCAGCTTCGCTGTCTTGGTGACCGGGTCGCCCGGGACGACCGTGGCCGGGGTGGTGGTGACGACCAGGCGGCCCTGCAGCGGCACGTCGACCGGGATCGGCGGGAAGGTGCCGTCGGCCGCGGTGCAGATGCCGTTGCGGTCGAGGTCGACGCAGCCGCCGGTCAGGTCGGCCCCGGCCTGGACGTTGGCGCTGACCTCGATCGGGAAGGTGAAGGTGGTCGCGGGCGCGGCCGCCGTCTGGTCGAAGGTGCAGGTGGCGCTCTTGCCGCCGCTCGCCACCGGGCAGCCGGCGGGGCCCGGGGCGGTGAAGGTGGCCCCGGCCGGAGCGATCACGGTGACCTTGGCGCCCAGGGCGTCCGAAGGGCCGGTGTTGTCCACGACGACCCCGACGGTGCCGGTGCCGCCGGGCAGGATCGGCGTGTTCGGGACGGTGACGGTCGCCGTCACCCGGTTGACGGGGTCGCCGATGCGGGCCAGCGCCTGGTCGGCCGCGGTGACCGTGCCGGCCGTGATCGCCGCCGCGATGCCGGACACGGTCCAGGTGGCGGGGACGGCGTTGGCCGCGGCCACCAGGTTCACGTTGATCTCCTGGGGCGTGCCCGGGTTGATCGTCGGGATGGTGCAGGTCGCGACATCGTTGCTGATCGGGCAGGTGCCGCCGCCGGTCAGCGTCACCGTGGTGACCGTGAGGCCGGTGGGACGCGGGGTCAGCGGGATGGTGACCACGGTGCCGGTGAGCGGGGCCCGGGTCGCCGAGACGCGCAGCTTGGCCGGCACGGGGTCGTTCAGGGTCACCGTGCCGCCCGGGGTCACCGTGCCGCCCGGCGTCACGATGACGGTGTCCGAGGCGAAGCCGACCTGGGCCGCGGCCGGCACCTTGAGGGTGATCGGCGGGATCGTGGCGTCGTTGACGCCGCAACCCGGGTAGCCGTCGAGGTTGACGCAACTGCCGCTGATCGCCTTGTCCGGATCGGCGTTCGCGGCCACCTTGAGCGGCAGCGTGAGCTGGGCGGTGGCGGCGTTGACGGCCAGGGTCGTGGTGCAGGTGAGCAGGTTCTTGTCGGCGTTGACGGTGCAGATGCCCGGCAGGTTCTGGTCGTCGAAGGTGGCGCCGGTCGGGGCGGCGACCGTGAACGAGGCGCCGGTGGCCAGCGACGGGCCCTTATTGGTCACGGTGACGAGCACGTTGGCGGTGCCGCCGGGCTCGATCGTGCCGGCTGTGGGCACCCCGACGACGGCCTCGAGCTTGTAGGCCGGGACGCCGGTGGTGGCCAGCGCGCCGGAGGTCGTCACGCTCTCGCCCCCGGTCTCGGTGGCGATGGCCGCCGTCCACGTCTGGGTGGCAGTGGCCGAGGCCGCGACCTGGACGGTGAGCTGGATGTCCTTGGGGGTGTTGGCGGCCAGGGGCACGCCGGTGCAGACGATCGCCGAGGCGCCGGTGATGTCACAGGTACCGCCGGGCACGGTGGCCGCGGTCACCGAGAAGCCCGTGGGCAGGACGGCCTTGGGCACGGTGATCTTGACATCGGTCTCGGCCTGGGTCGAGGTCAGGGTGATCTTGCCGATCCCGCTGCTGCCCGGGGTGACGGTGGCCGGCGTGGCCAGCACGGTGAGCCGGTCGGCCAGCTTGGCCCGCAGCGTGATGCTGGGCAGCGTCGTATCGGCCGATCCGCCACAGGTGGTGTCGTTGTCCAGGCTCACGCAACCGCCGCCGAGCGGGGTCGAGGCGTCCGCGGTAGCCGACACCAGCAGCGGCAGGTCGAGCGAGAGGATCGGGTCGTCCGGCTTCTGCGTCACCGTGCAGCGCACCGCCGTATTGGCGGCGTAGTTCCCGGGCGGCGGCGGGGTCGAGGCGGGGGTGACGAGCTGGCAAGCACTGCCGACGGCACCGGTGAGCGGGCCGAACGTCGTGCTCTGCGGGGCGACCACCACGAACGGCACGGTCACGGCGTCGGACGGGCCTTGGTTGTCGATGTCGACCGTCATCGTGGTCGACTGCCCCGGGCTGACCGTACGGACGGCCGGGCCTCGGGCGGCGGCCGCGAGGTTGGCCCGGACCACGGCGTTGACCAGGGTGCCGGTGGCGGTGCCGGTCGAGTCGCCGGCGACCGCTGTGACCGCCCCGGTCCAGTCACCGGTGTTGGCGGTGACGTTGGAGGCGAGGGTGACCGGGACGGTCAGGGTCACGCTGCCCGGGGTGCCGCCGGTCATCTTCGGGACGGTGACGCCGGTGCACTTGAGCACCCCGGCGGTCACGGTGCAGGTGCCGCCGCCGGCCGTGATCCCGGCCGTGTCGATCGTGTAGCCGGTCGGCACCGCGGGGAACGTGACGGTGGCCGAGCCGGGCTGGATGCCGACGTTGGTGATCTTGACGGTGGCGTTGACCTTGGCCCCGCCGGGGGTGCCGGCGACCGGGGTGATCGACACACCGTTGTCGATGTTGACGTCCGGGTCGCTGACGGTCGCCACCCGGCCGTAGCCGGTGATCGTCTTGTTGTTCAGCGTGGTCGTGATATTGGCCAGGTCCCATGTCGTACCGGGTGGGGTGGACACCGTCGCGGCGGTGTTCAGGGTGATGGTCACGTCCTGGCCGGCGCCGACGGCGACATTGCTGCATACGACGTTGGAGGAGTCGGTGACGCAGGTGCCGCTGGTCGACGTGGCCGAGTTGACCTTGACTCCGGCCGGGGCGTTCCCGATCGGGATGGTGACCGTGGCGCCGTCCGCGTCCGACGGTCCGGCATTGGTGATCTTCACTGTGGCCGGGGCCGTCTTGCCGGCGGCCAGAGCGGCCGGGGTCACCGTGATCGTGCCACCCGTGGTGGTGCGGGGCAGGGCCGTCGCGAGGGCGGTGCCACCACCGTTGATGGTCATGCTGACCGTGTCGGCCGCAGCGATCGGGGTGCTCTGGGCAGTGATGGAGTTCGCTGCCGGTGCCCACGCCGGGGCGGCGGCGGTAGCGGTCGACTTCAATGTGACCGGCAGCGAGACCTTGGCCGTGCCCCCACCGGGAACAGTGACGCCCGTACATACGATGAAGCTCGCGTTGCCGTCCTTGTCGCACGTGCCGCCGCCGGTCACGGTCGGGGCGCCGAGCGTGTAGTAGGTCGCGTTGGGCTTCGGGATCCGGATGGTCGTGTTCGGCGCGGCCACGTCCCCGGTGTTACTGACCGTGACGGTCGGCGTGCCGGACTGGCCGGGCGCCACCGAGGTGCCGGCGCTCGTGACGGCGCCCAGCTTGACGTTGCCGCGGCAGATCGACTCACCGATCACCACGTTGCCGCCGGCGACCACACCCAGGGCGCTCAGCAGCTTGAGGTCGATGGCCCGGACCGTATAGGCCAGCGCGCCGGTGCTCGTGTTCCAGGTCGCGTCCTGGTAGTCGATCGTGGCCGTGAGCACCCCGTTGATGCCGATCGTGCCGTCGGCCCGCACTGTGACCGGCGCCCCCAGCAGCTTGAGGTTGGCCGTCGTGACCGTCCGGCTGATCTCGGTGCTCGTCATCAGACAGGTCGAGCCGACCGCGTCGGCGCTGATCGTGCTGGTCAGCAGGTTCAGGCCGGCGACTCTTCCCTCGGCCGTGGCGCCGTCCCCCGACGGGCCTCCGCTGGTCGACACGACGCCGGTGGTGGCCACGTTCGGGATGTTGGCACTGAGCAGCGTGTTGCTGACCGCCGTCCCGCCGTTCCAGTTGGCCGTGGCCGGCGTAGTCACGTTGACCGGCAGACCCAGCACGGTCAGGCCCACCCGCAGAGCGTTGGCCGTGGTGGTGACGGACGTGGCCGCGTAGGCGGCCCCAGGGCTCCAGACCAGCGTGAGCGCCATGACGGCGACCACCAGGAGAGCCAGCTGCTTGACCGGAATACGCCTGTGGAAGAGCACGAGTCGATTTTCACGGCGTCCGGAGCGATAAGTCCTTCGTTCGCCGAATGTCTCGCCATTTCTTTCAGACAACTGCCAGCAATTAGCGTTTCCCCTCTCGTAACATCCGCCCCAGCAGCCCCGCCCGTGACCCCCGAATATCAAATTCGGCCCGCCGGCCCGCCGATTCCTCAGTGGAACGCGCCGGCCGCGCGCGAGCACGCCGCGGGCCACCTCAAAAACGCCTCCGGACGTTGCGCCGCAACGGTTTTCGCCGTCAGTCGATCGGCATCGACCACGCCCGATGCGGGCCGTTTCAGCCGCGACCAGCCGGCCCGAGCGAGCAAAAATGGCCGCTTGACGTACGTATTCCGCTGTTTACCAGAGGAAAGCGCACGTCGATATGCTTGATACGTCTGACTTAAACAGAGGTATTGCTACGAGAATTGCCATACGATCGATCCCGGAACCCTCCGTCAGCGCCTTGAACAGGCAGCATCGCCCGGCAGGAACCCCGGCACGGCGGGACCGCCGCCCACGAGCGGATCTCTAGCAACGGGCCCCCGGAGGGGCGGCGGACACGCATCTCGCGAAAGGCTGGACACACACGATCGCCGGGGCGCCGGACACGCAGTTCCGGGGCGCCGGACACGCAACTCCGAGGCGGCGGACACGCACCTCGCAGGGTCGCCAGTCGTGTCAAGGGCAACGGTGATCGCCCGCATAGAGCCTGCCGATCGGCCGCGCCTGACATCGACAACTCCCGAAGGGTCTGGGCCTAGCCGCCCGCCCTCGACCCCGCCGCGGATGACCACACAGTTCCAGGGACCCACCCGGACGAGAGGCGTTCCGGCCTCACGAACACGGGCACCTCAGCGAGCTCGTACCGGCACAGTCATCGATGGCGGCACAGCCCTGCTCGCGACATGGACCGGGGCGGGCCAAAGACGGCGCGGGCCTCTGGGAGTTCAGGCTCTCCCGAGCCGCGCCGTTCGAGATGACCGCGCCATAGATGACCGATGAGCGGATTCCGAATGAGACGCACATCGAAGGCAATGAGCACCGATCGAGCAAGGCGCGGCCCGGCCGGTGCCACGACCGATCCGCCGCCGGCCGAGGCCGCACGACCACGCCCCTCCTCCACCGCTACGGAAGGTGATGTTCGCGTGTGAACCCGCATCCCGCCGGCGGATGCCGATCCCCACATCTCGAATCGACAGGCGGAGATTTCAGCTGGAGCCACCCCATCGACGGCCGGGCATGACGCCCCGGTCGCCGCCGGCACCACTTGAGAACGATCCGTGCCGACGGCGGCCCGAGACGCCGACGACGGCCTTCTATTCAGCGCGTCATCGTGAACAACGCAGCCCACAGACAGTCAACGATGCATGGACGCGCTCGTAGGCGCGTCCGAACGACTGCCTTTCCCGACGGTCATCTTGAAGCGGTAAACGTTGACGTCAATATTGATTCAGTCAACATGAAGCCGACCGAGACGGAGCGCGGTCCATGCCACCGGCTCTCGCTGCAATCGATACTCGACACCATCCAGCACCAGCTCGATCTTGTCGCGCCACCACGCGCTGGGCCGCCCGGGTGACCCCACCGCCGCCCGCGTGACATCGGCGTACGCCACTGCGACGGCCTCCCCGCCGACCGCCGCCGCATCCACGAGCCGCAATGTCGGATCGCGCCCCGTCGGCCCCCCGGCAACCCCCGGCACGGGTGCGTCCAGAGCCTCGACCGTGAGATGCGAGTCGATTGCCATGTCGCCCACCGTAGCGATGACGAGCGCCGCGGACCGCACGTCACACCCGAGTTCCGCCATCAGGTAGGCAGTGATCTCCGTCGACAGCCGGGCCATCGACGGCGGGGTGCCGGCCATCGACGGCGGGGTGCCGGCCATCGTCCGCAGCCGCCGCGCCAGCCCCGGGCGTCGCCTCCAACATCGCCCATATCGCCCAGGCGCAAGCCATCACGTAGACCCGCCACGGACCCTCGGCCACCGGCCTGACCGCCCGGCTGATGGCACCATGCTCGCCCCGCTGCCGGCGCACCCGCGCCGCCGGGTGGCATCTGGCCCCGTCAACCCCGCAGGAAGGCCCCCAGGGCCTCGTTGAAGGCGGCCGGCTGCTCCAGATTGGGCAGGTGCGCGGCCCCTTCGACGACCACCAGGGTCGACCCGGGGATCAGGGCGTGCATCTCTTCGGCGTCGGCGACCGGGGTGAACTCGTCGTCGCGGCCCACCACGATCAGCGTGGGCACGGTGACCGTGGTCAGCAGGTCGCGGTAGTCGGGGCGCTCGGCCCGGCCGCGCAGGGCGGCGGCGGCCCCGGCGGCGGGGGCGCTCGCCATCATCGTCATGACGTGCGCGGCCACGGCCGGCATCGCCTCGACGTTGTAGGGCGCGATCATCTTGGCCAGATTCTCCCGGGCGTACCCGATCATGCCCTCGGCCTCGAGGCGGTCGGCCGTCGTCCGCCGGTGGGCCTGCGCCTCCGGGGTGTCGGCGCGGGGGAACGTGTCGGCCAGCAGCAGGGCCCGGATGCGGTCCGGGAACTGGTGGTAGCACTCCATGACGATCTGCCCGCCCATCGACAGGCCGCCCAGCACCACCTCGTCCAGGCCCAGGTGGTCGAGCAGACCGGCCACGTCCTCGGCGAACACCGGCAACGGCGTCCTGCCTCCGACGACCGTGGTCGAGCCGTAGCCGCGCAGGTCGGCCGTGATGAAACGGCCGGTCAGGCTCGTCACCTGCGGGTCCCACATCGAGCGGTCGAACGGGTGCCCGTGCACCAGCACGACCGGCGGGCCCGCGCCCGTGTCGTCGTAGCCGATCGTGATGCCGTTGATCTCCGCGGTGCTCATGTGATCGACGCTAGTGAAGAGGTGGCTCCTCGGAACGGGCCAATCCGGCGGTCGCGGATCGCGCGATCGCCACGGTCACGTCGCCGTAATTGTGCTTGGCCAGCAGCAGTGAACCGGTGGGTCCGACCGCGCTCAGGGCGGCCGCCTCGGCGACGCTTGGCGTGCCGACCGCCTGGGCCACGGTCCGGCTCGGGTTGGGCACGTCCTGGCGGGCCAGGTCGGCGGAAGCGAACGCCAGCAAGCGCCAGCCAAGATCAACGGCCAGGTCCCGTACGCCCGGATCGCCGGCCCGGCGGTCGGCCGTGGCCAGCACGGTCACGTCGGCGACGCTCAACCCGGCCGTGGCCAGCCCCGCGTCGACCGCCGCGCGGAGGGCCGCCGCCGCCACCCCGGGCCGGGCTCCGATCCCCACCGCCACGACCGGGCCCGAACCGGCGCCGGCACCATCACCAGCACGGGTGCCGGCACCGATCCGGAAGCCGGTCACAGGCCGGCGAGCAACCGCGTCGCGAAGCCCGGGTTGCCCGCCCAGTGCAGGTGCAGGTATGAGGCCTGCACGGTGTCCGTGGCGAAGCCCTCGGGGTCGGCCCCCCGCCACGCCCAGGCGGCGCCACCGGCCGGGGACAGCAGCAGACCCGAGCGCGGATGCACGGTCGTCCGGTGGAATTCGTGCCCGGTCACCCGGGTGCCGGCGGGCGCGAGCGGGCTGTCGGTGAGCGCCACCGCGTCGCGATAGCCCAGGGTCAGCGTCGGGGTCATGGCCGCCTCGGCGTCGATCACCCCGCACATCGGGGCGCCGTCGAGGCTCCGGCACAGCCACAGCAGGCCCGCGCACTCGGCCACGATCCGGCCGCCCGACGAGGCCAGCGCGGCCACCGAGGCCCGCAGCCCGGCGTTGGCCGACAACTCCGACGCGTACACCTCGGGGAAGCCGCCGCCGACGACCAGCGCCCGGGTGCCGGCGGGCAGCGCCTCGTCACGCAGCGGATCGACAGTCACCACGTCGGCGCCCGCTCCGGCCAGCAGCTCGGCGGTCTCGGCGTACGCGAATGAGAAGGCGGGCCCACCGGCCAGCGCCACCACCGGACGCCCGGCCACCGGTTCCGCCGCCGCCGGTGACCACGGCTCGGCGGCCAGCGGCGGGGCCGAGCGGGCGATCGCCATCACCTCGGCCAGGTCGACCGACGACTCGATCAGCGCGGCCAGCGCGTCGACCGACTCCCGGGCCTCGGCCCGGCGCTCGGCCGCCGGCACCAGCCCGAGGTGGCGGGACGGCGCGGCCACGGCGTCGGCCCGGCGCAGCGCCCCGAGCACGGGCGTGCCGACCTCCTCGCAGGCCTCGCGCAGGATCGTCTCGTGCCGGTCCGAACCGACCCGGTTCAGGATCACCCCGGCCATCCGCACGCTGCCGAAACTGCGGAACCCGTGCACGAGCGCGGCGATCGACCGGCCCTGGGCGGCCGCGTCCACGACCAGGATCACCGGCGCGTCGAGCAGCCCGGCGACCTGGGCCGTGGACCCGGTCTCGCCGGCGCCGGTCCGACCGTCGTACAAACCCATGACGCCCTCGATGACGGCCAGGGCCGCGCCCTGCGAGCCGTGCGCGAACAGCGGCCCGATCAGGTCCTCGCCGACCAGCACCGGGTCGAGGTTGCGACCGGGCCGCCCCGCGGCCAACGCGTGATAACCGGGGTCGATGTAGTCCGGCCCGACCTTGAACGGCGCCACCGGCAGGCCCCGGCGGGCGAACGCGGCCAGCAGCCCGGTCGCCACCGTCGTCTTGCCGTGACCGGACGCGGGCGCGCCGATCACGACGCGCGGCATGCTCACCATTCGATGCCCGGCTGACCCTTGCGGCCCGCGTCCATCGGGTGCTTGACCTTCGTCATCTCGGTGACCAGGTCGGCCGCCTCGAGCAGGGCCGGCGCCGCGTCGCGCCCGGTGATCACGACGTGCTGCGTGCCCGGCCGCGCGGCCAGCGTGGCCACCACGTCGTCGACGTCGACCCAACCCCACTTCATCGGGTACGTGAACTCGTCGAGCACATAGAACTTGTGCGTCTCGGCGGCCAGGTCCCGTTTGATCTGTTCCCAGCCCTCGGCCGCCTCGGCCGCGTGGTCGCGTTCGGTGCCGGCGCGCTGGATCCATGACCAGCCCTCGCCCATCTTGTGCCAGGTCACCGGCGCGCCCCCGGTGGCGCCGAGCGCCTTGAGCGCGGTCTCCTCGCCGACCCGCCACTTCTCCGACTTCACGAACTGGAACACGCCGATCGGCCAGCCCGCGCTCCAGGCCCGCAACGCCATCCCGAACGCGGCCGTCGACTTGCCCTTGCCGTGCCCGGTGTGTACGGCCAGCACGGCCTGCCGCCGGCGCTGCCGGGTGGTGAGACCGTCATCCGGTACGGTCGTGACTTTTCCCTGCGGCATCAGGCGGCCCGCCCTAGGCTCTCGAGCGGCATCAGAACATTTCCCTGCGGCATCAGGCGGCCCGCCCCAGGCTCTCGAGCGGCATCAGATCCGCGTCGAGCGCCGTGGCCAGCCGCGCGGCGAGCCGCAGCCGGATCGGCCCGGACTCGCAATCGACGACCACGGTGGACACTCCGGCCAGCGCCGGCGCGACAGTGGCCGGGTCGGGTCCGCTCGTGGCCCGCCCGTCCGTGACGACGATCAACAACGGCCGCCGGCGCGGATCCCGGCGACGCTCGGTCGCGATGGTCGCGGCCGCGGTCCGCAGGCCTGCGGCCAATGGCGTACGACCCCCCGTGCGCAACGAGGCCAGCCGCAGCACCCCCACCTCGTGGCTGGACGTGGGCGGCAGCACCTGCTCGGCCGTACTCCCCCGGAACGTGATCATGCCCACCCGATCCCGCCGCTGATAGGCGTCCCGCAACAGCGACAGCACCGCCGTCTTGACCACCGTCATCCGCTTCCGCGCCGCCATCGACCCCGAAGCATCAACCACGAACAACACCAGATTCGACTCCCGCCCCACATGGACGGCCTCCCGCACATCCCGCGGCAGAACCAACGGCCGCGCCCCAGCAGTCCGCCCCCACCCAGCGCCCGCCCGGCCGGCGACGGCCGGCTCGTCCGCCGTTCGCGGGCCCGTCGGCTCGGCCCCGGAGCGACCCAGCTCCACCCGCGCAACATCCGCCGCGCGCTCGGCGCCTGCCAACCCCGAAACGGGACGCTCGTTGCCCGCCCAACCCGAATCAGGGCGCTCGGTCTCTACCCACCCAGAATCTGAGCGCTCAGAGCCCGCCCAACCGGAATCAGAGCGCTCGGTCTCTACCCACCCGGAATCTGAGCGCTCAGAGCCCGCCCAACCGGAATCAGGGCGCTCGGTCTCTACCCACCCGGAATCTTGGCGTTCAGAGCCCGCCCAACTCGAACCAGGGTGCTCAGTACCGGCTCGGCCCGAGTTCGCGCGCTCGGTGCCGGCTCGGTGCAGGGCGGCGCGCAGGGTGGCCGGCAGGTGCGGCGCGCCGGCCAGGCGGCCGGTCGGCACCCGCGAACCCACGACCCGGCCCCGGCGCGACAGCGAAGGCGACCGCCGTCCGGCGTGACCGCCCTCGCCCCGCCGCGCGATGCTCAGGTTCCGGGTGCGAAAGGCCGACCCCGGAGCCACGGCCGCCGCCTCCACCCCCGACCGCTCCTCCTGCTTTCCGGATATTTCCGAAATGTCGGATGAGGTGGAACTGGCGGGCGGCGGCGGGCTGTTGTGGCCGGGCTGTTGGTCCGAGCCCTGCGGCCCGCGGTCCCGCGAATCAGCACCCGGCGACTGCTCACCGCGCGAGTCCTTCGACCCGCCCGGCGACTGGTCGCCCGCCCCGCGGCTGTCCGGCCCATCGCCGTCCGGCCCGTTGTCGTCCGGCCCGTTGTCGTTCGGGCCGTTGTCGTTCGGGCCGTTGTCGTCGGGGCCGGTCGGCGGGTCGTCCGGGTCGTCCTCGCCCAACTCGGTGTCCGCCTGGTCGAGGGCCTCCTCGAGCCGCTGCTCGTCGGTCCCCGGCGGGTCGAGCGGATCCTTGCGCCGCCGATGCGGCAGGGCCAGCCGGGCCGCGTCGCGCACGTCCTCCCGCGTCACCCGCGACCGCCCCGACCAGGCGGCCAGGGCCACCGCGCACCGGGCCACCACGATGTCCGCGCGCATCCCGTCCACCCCGTAGGCCAGGCTGATCAGCGCGATCCGGTCGAGCTCCCGATCCGGCAGCACCACATTCGGCAGCAGCCTCCGCGCCGCCACGATCCGCTCCGCCAGCTCGCGCTCGTCCGAGTCGAAGCGGCCCGCGAACGAGTCCGCGTCCAGCTCGTAGGCCAGCCGCCGCCGCACCACCTCGGCCCGGTCCTTGGCGTCCCGGGGCGCGGTCACGTTGACCACCAGCCCGAACCGGTCGACCAGCTGCGGCCGCGGCTCGCCCTCCTCGGGGTTCATGGTGCCGACCAGCAGGAACCGGGCCGCGTGCTTGACCGACACCCCGTCCCGCTCGACGTGGGCCCGCCCCATCGCCGCCGCGTCCAGCAGCAGGTCGACCAGGTGGTCGGGCAGCAGGTTGACCTCGTCGACGTACAGCACCCCGCGGTGCGCCGCCGCCAGCAACCCCGGCTCGTACGCCTTGACCCCGTCGGCCAGCGCCCGTTGCAGGTCGAGCGTGCCCACCACCCTGTCCTCGGTCGCGCCCACGGGCAGCTCGACCAGCGTCGCCGGCCGGTGGAGGGCCGGGCTGTCCGCGGCGTGGGGACCATCGGGGCAGTGCGGGTCGGGCGCCGCGGGATCGCAGGCGAAACGGCAGCCGCGGACCACCGCGACCTCGGGCAGCAGCGCGGCCAGGGCTCGTACGACAGTGCTTTTGGCTGTGCCCTTCTCACCTCGCACGAGCACTCCGCCCACAGCGGGTGAGACGGCGGTCAGCAGCAGGGCGAGGCGCAGGTCGGCCAGGCCGACCACGGCCGAGAACGGGTACGGCGTCACAGGATCCCTCTCTGCGCGGGTGTCCACGCCCGCGCGGCGGTCAGCACGAGCGGCCGGAGTCTCCTGACTCCCGGATCGTCGCTCGCCGCGCGCCTTCCGGCCTGGTTCGGCCGTGGCCCGGTGGCGGGTCGCTCCCCGGTCACAGTGGCGGGACCGTCCCGGATTCGCACCGGGTTCCTCCGCAACCGCTCGTCCGCCATGCTTTCTCACGGCCGGTCGACGCGTCAACGCGGGGTGATATGAGCCCTACCCCACCGCCTTCTCGGTCGTGGGCAGCGGCGGCGGGGCGAGCCGGTCGAGTTCCTTGACGACGTCGAGCACGGCCAGCGCCGACGACTCGACAAGCGGGCGCATCCGGGCGTAGAGAGCGGCGTCGTCGGGGTCGGGACGATTCGGGGCGCCGACCGGCACGAGCGCCGCCGCTTCGTCGAGGTCGGGCAGCTCACCGAGGGCGTGCCGGGTCAGCAGGCAGGCGCCGAGCGCGGTGCCCTCCGGGGTCTCGGCCACCGCGACCGGCACGTCGAGCGCGGCCGCGAGCACGCCGACCCAGAGCTCGGACGCGACCGCCCCGCCGGTGGCCCGTACCTGGGAAATGGCGATGCCTTGGGCTGTGAACGAGTCGCGGACCAGCGCGAGCTGCTGGCACACCCCCTCGACGGCCGACCGCACGAGATGGGCCCGCCCGTGTTCGCGCCGCAACCCCAGGTAGGCGCCGCGCAGGCCAGGCTTCCACCACGGTGCGCGTTCCCCCAACAGGTACGGCAGGCAGAGCAGCCCGTCGCTGCCGGCGGCCACGCTTTGGGCCTCGACGAGCAGGGCCGCGTCGCGTTCGTCGGCGTCCTCACCCTCGGCGCCGGGGCGTTCGAAGCCGGCCGCGAAACTCTGCCCGGCCCAGCGCACCACCGACCCCGCGTTGTTGACCGCGCCGCCGATCACCCAGCGGTCCTCGGTCAGCGCGTAACAGAACAGCCGCCCCGCCTCGTCGGCCGTGGGCCGGTCGACCACCGTCCGCAGCGCGCCGCTCGTGCCCAGCGAGACCGCCGCCACCCCGGCCGGTGTCGCGCCCACCCCGAGGTTGGCCAACGGCCCGTCGGCGGCCCCGATGACCAGCGGCGTCGCCGGGTCGAGACCCGCCGCCCGGGCCACGTCCAACCGCAATTTCAGTACGGTTGTGGTCGGCAGCACCTCGGCCAGCTGCCCCGCGGTCACGCCCGCGAGGTCGAGCGCCTCCGGGTCCCAGCGGCGCTCGTGGAGGTCGTACAGCCCGGTGCCGCTGGCGATCGAAAGATCCACCGCGTACGGGCCATCGGCCAGCGCGGCCAGCACGAGCTCTTTCACACCGCCCCACCGAGGCGTCTTGAGCAGGGTCTCGGCGTCGTTGTCGCGCCACCAGGCCAGCTTGCTCAGCGGCGACATCGGGTGGACCGGCGTTCCCGTACGCGCCTGGAGGCGATGCCCCCGGCCGTCGGCCCCGATCCGCTCGCTCTGCTCCCCCGCCCGCGCGTCGGCCCAGGTGACCAGCGGTCCGAGCGGCGCGCCGCCGGCGTCCATCGGCACGATCCCGTGCAGGAAGCCGCTGAGCCCGACGCCGATCACCCGGTCGCCGTGCTCGCGGCAGGCCGCGGTCACGTCGACCAGCGCCTTGACCGCGGCGTCGCGCAGCGCGACCGCGTCGAGCTCGGCCCGCCCCGGCCCGGGCACCGCGAGCGGGTAGTGGACGCTGGTCAGCGCGCGGATCGTGCCGTCGGGCCCGGCCGCCACCCCCTTGGTGGCGGTGGTTCCGGTGTCGATCCCGATCACGACGTCCATGCGCGGCCTCCTGCTCGTCCGGTGCCACAAACTTAGGGCAGCCGCACGCGCACCGCTTGTCCGCGGCGGGGGCGCACCTCCAGTTCGGTCGCCGCCGCCGGGATCACGGCCGCTGACCCGGCCACCGGCAGCCAGGCTTCCCTTCGTACGCGGAAAAGCAGTTGGCAGTTGAGCGCGGCCACCGCCACGCCCAGTTCCTGGGGCAGGCGCGCGTGCAGGATCGGATAGGCCAGCCCGAAACCGTCGGTGGCGTCGCTCGACAACCCGTCCTCGAGCCGGCCCAGGTAGTTGACGCGCGGCTTCTCACCGGGCGGGGCGGCCAGCCAGAAGGCGCGGGCCCGGCCGTCCA
Organism: Paractinoplanes aksuensis; assembly: GCF_024137025.1. Classification (GTDB taxonomy): domain Bacteria; phylum Actinomycetota; class Actinomycetes; order Mycobacteriales; family Micromonosporaceae; genus Actinoplanes; species Actinoplanes aksuensis. The sequence continues at coordinate 215,811 of NZ_JAMYJR010000003.1, read as the reverse complement.
GGGCCAGGGTCTGCACCACCAACCGGCGCCCGTCGGCCGTCGATCCACTGAGGCGCCACTGGGTCGGGCCGGTCCAGGCGTGATACCCGTACGGGTCGAGGTAGGCCTGCTGCGCGCCGACATCCCACCAGTCCTTCTCGGAGCCGGTCGGCTCGTCCGCCCAGGCTTTCGCACGGCCGGGCAGCGCGTGGTCGATCCGCTCCGGCATCAGGTTCTGGGCGTTGCTGCCGTCGTCGGCCACGGTGTGCATGTTGGCCAGCCACACCTTGTCCGGCGACCCGCCCGACCGCAGCGCGAACGGCACGAACCGCCCCGGGTCCGGGATCGGCCGCACGACCGCTCCGTCGACCTCGATCAGCGGCTCGAACGTCCGCCCGACCCGGCCCCCGGCATCGATCCGGTACTCGCCGGAGAACATGACATCGCTCCCGCCGGTGAAGACCACCAGGACGTCGCGGTCGGGTCCGGCCAGCATCGCCGCCGGCTGCACCGTGCCTTCGGGCACCAGCGTGGCCCCGTCGACCGGCCGCAACTCCCCGTCGACCGTCTCGACGAAGCTCTGCAGGTCGTACCCGTCCCGCATCCCGGAGGGTCCGGTGACCGCGGCCACCGGCCCGCCCGGAGTCCGGCCGATCCAGCGGACCCTCGTCCCTTCCCCGTACGCCTTCCTGACCCGGCCGACCAGCGCGAGATCACCGGCCAGGTCGCCGCGGACCCGGTCGTCGACCGGCAGCGGTCCGTCGCCGCGCCGGGCCAGCGGGGCCAGTCCCGCCCCGGCCACGACGGCCAGCGCCCCGCCGATCGCCGTCCGCCGGCGGATCACCCGGCGACGGCCGCCCGCCCGCACCCGGTCGAGCAGGTCGGGGGCCGGGCTGACGTCGCCGGCGGCCCGGTTGAGCACGTCCCGGATCTCGGTGTCGGTCACCGTTCCACCCCTTCCGGGATCGCCAGCGCCTGCCGGAGCCGTTCCAGCCCGCGCGAGGCGTTGCTCTTGACCGTGCCCTCGCTGCACCCGAGGGCCGCGGCGACCTCGTGCACGGGCAGATCGTCGAGATAACGCAGCACGACCGCGGCCCGCTGCTTGGCCGGCAGTTCGCGCAACGCGTCGAGCACCGCCGAGCGCAGCGCCACGTCCTCGCCGTGGTCCGGCCCCGGCTGCTCGTGCTGCGCGTCCAGCGGCGTCTCGGGGCGCCGGGCCCGCGACCGCCAGCGGTTCGTGGCCCGATTGACCAGGGCCCGGCGGGCGTACGCCTCGGGGGCGCCGTGGATCCGCCGCCATCGCACGTACATCTGCTCCAGAACCTCTTGCAGCAGGTCTTCGGCGGCGTGCCGGTCGCCGGTCAGCAGATACGCGACCCGCAACAGCCCCGTCGATCGACTTCGCACGAAGTCGTCGAACCCCATTCGGTCTCCCCCCGTCATCCATCAGGACAACGGGAACGTCAGGAAGGTTGCATCAGCAGTTTCGCGTAGTCCGCACGCAGCTCGTCGAACCCGTGCTCCTTCGCCGCCTGCCCGCGAACGACCCCGTGCGGATCCCCGTCGAGCAGATGCTGCAGGACGACGACGCAGACGTGCCACCCGGTCGCCACCGACGCGTGGTCGGACGGCTCGACCAGCGTGTGCCGCAACGTCAGCCGCGTGCCACGGCCGGCCGGTTCCAGCTCCCATCGCAGAAGGTCCGCGCCCCACGAGTACTCGAGCACCGAGGGCGGCTCGACCACCCGGACCTCGGCCGGCAGGTCCAGCTTCTCGTCACCGTCCACCATGGTCAGCGTCGTCGCGCCGGTGGCGCCGAGATCGCGCGCGGCACTGAACGGCGCCCATTGGTCGAGCTCGGCCGGATCGGTCAGCGCCGCCCACACCACGGGTGGTGGCTGGCGCAACTCGCGGATGAAGACCAGCGTCCAGGGGTCCTGACCGCCCTCCAGGCGCGCGCCTCCGGCCGTTCCCACGTCGAGTGTCATCCGTCCTCCTTGCGGTCGAGGTGGCGCTCGAGTTCCGCCAGGTGATGCGTCCACATGCGGCGGTACGGCGCCAGCCAGGCGTCGAGTTCCCGGAACGGCCCCGGCTCGAGCCGGTAGACCCGCTGCTGAGCACGGACCTGCGCGGTGACGATGCCGGCCTCCCGCAGCACCCGCAGATGCTTGGAGACGGCGGGCTGGCTCATGCCGAGCGACCCCACCAACTCGGAAACGGTGCACTCCCGCACCCGCAACACATCCACGATCCGCCGCCGAGTCGGCTCAGCCAGCACAGCCAGGGCGTCCATGCCCCCAACATGCCACCTCAGGCATATAACCGTCAAGGCATGCAGTGGTCGCGGCCGTGGACGACCCGACATCCGCCTCGCCGCCCGCCCGCGGACGAACCGCAGCCGCACTGATCGCAACGCACATCCACTGACGGGTAGCCAAATACGCGGCCCACCTGTGGACAACCGGGATGAGCGGACTTCAACGCGCCTTCGAGCTTCCCGATGCCGGTCCTCATGCCGTTCGGCCAGCCGGTGGACAACCGCGGCCGCGCCGCTTCAACGCGCCTTCGGACTTCCTGATGCCGATCGTCAAGCGTTCAACCCGCCTGTGGACAACTGCGGGCGCGTTGAATCAGCGGGGACGGCGCTCGCTTGCTGGTCTCCACCGACGCCGCCGAGGGCGGACAAGGCGGGGCACTGGCGGCGACTTGTGGATGCGGGAGCCCGTCACGGTCGAGCCCATGCGACGTGGGCCGACCGGCAAATCAGCGGGGCGGTGGGGTGCAGCCCGGGCCGGCGGCTCGGCCGCGGACGATGCGGTAGGCGGTGATGTTGCCGTCGAGGTAGCCGGCCAGCTGAGCCGTCGTCGTCGGGGCGTCGCCGTGGGCGCCGACGTAGGCCAGGATCGCGGAGTCGACCGAGCGGCACGTGGCCTTGTCGGCGACCGCGCGGGCCTGCTGCTCGGCCTTGCGAGTGTCGAACTGTGAGTAACAAACGGCGGAAATACTGAGAGTGACCGTCGCTGCCACCGCGATGTGGGAAACATGCACGTCAGCAGCCTAGTCATCTTCACCGAGCGTGCTCATCTGGCCGAACGGACGAGGTTGCCCGCCTTGAGTGTCACTCTGGGTACAACGCCTAAGGTCTGATGAATCAGGCGACCGGGACGTTCGCGCCGAGGAAGGTGAGAATCCGGCCCGTCACCCGCGGGTACCGGGAGTCACCGGGTCGCAGGAACTCGCCGTGACGGGCGCCGGGGATCGTCACGAACTGTTTGGGGAACTGCGCCGACGCGTACGCCTGCCGACCGGCCCGGATCGGCACGACCCGGTCCCGGTCGCCGTGCAGGAACAGCAGCGGCGCGGGCGAACCGCCGAACTCCGCGGGCGGGCGCCGGCCACTGATCGAGACCCCGGCCCGCAGGTACGCCGGATGTCCCGGCCCGAACAGGCCGAGCGTCGTGGTGCCGCCGGCCGAGAACCCGACGGCCGCGACCCGGTCGATGTCGAGATGCCCGGCCAGCACGTCCCCGGGCACGCCGTTCAGCGCCCGCACCGCCTCGATGACGAACGCGGCGTCGGCCGGCTGGTTGACGATGTCCCGCCGGTCGACCCGGCCCAAGCCGTTCGTGAACGGATAGGTCGGCGCCGCCACCACGTACCCGGCCTCGGCCCAACCGGCGGCGAGCGGCGCGAAGTGCCGCGGCAGCCCACCCAACCCGTGACTGAACAGGATGATCGGGTGACGCCCGGCGAGCGCCGACGGATACCAGAGCGTGGTCGGCAGCGGCCGGTCGGCACCCCGCGACAGCTCCAGCAGCCGGCTCACCACCGACCCCTGCGCCGCCGCCGGCCGGGCTGGTCCCAGGCCGTCCAGCAGCAGCGCCAGGAGGGCCAGCACGATGAGGCTCCGCCTCGATGCCCGGGCCAGGGCGCGACGCGGTCCGGATATCGAAAAGGAGCCACGTCTGCGCACGTCGTGAGCGTATGAACGTCACGCAATGCGGTCGATCGCCGTTGTGGGTGACGATGAGACGACGAACATTCCTCGCCCTCGGAGCAACCGCTGCCGGCGTCGCCGGAATGGTGGGATATCGCAGCCGATCGGGCCAACTGGAACCGGTCATCCCGCATGCCCCGGTGGGTGACGAGCGCCTCGAAAGGCGTGAATCGGCCGCCCGGGGACGCCTGGTCGACTTCTACACCGCGGTGCCGGCGGGTCACGGCGCCGGTCGCGGCCTGCCCGTCTGCATCATCCTGCACGGTGGCTCGAAGACGGCCGCCGATTTCCCGGCGCTCGGCTTGGGGCGGTTCCTGACCGATGCCGTACGCCGGGGAAAGCCCCCGTTCGTGCTGGCCGGGGCCACCGGCGACCGCTTGTGGTGGCGCCCCGACGGTGGCGACGACCCGCAGCGGATGGCCCATGAGGAGGTGCCTCGGTGGTGCCGGGAGCGCGGCTTCGACACCTCGCGGATCGCCCTGCTCGGCTGGTCCATGGGCGGGTACGGGTCGCTGCTGCTGGCCGCGGCGTACCCCGGGTTCGCCCGGGCGGTGGTCGCGCTGTCCCCCGCCGTACGCCCGGGGGATGAGATCTTCACCGCGGCCGGGCAGCTGCGGGGCACGAAGGTGGGCCTGTGGTGCGGCCGTCAGGACGGGCTGCTCGACTATGTGCGGGAGCTGGCCCGGACCCTGCCCGAACCGCCCGCGGCCGGCAGCTTCACCGAGGGGCGGCACAATTTCGGTTACTGGTCGCGCTGCCTGCCCGCGGGGATGGACTTCGTGAGTGAAGCTTTACGGCGCTGAAGTCACGTCCGTACCGTGATGACACAGAGCAACGGTCCAACCACGCTGGAGGCTCCCATGCGTCGTGCCGCCGCCGTACTCACCCTCGTCCTCGCCGGCCTGTGGATCGCCACGCCCGCGCAGGCCTTCGCCCACAACGCTGTGCACAGCCCCGCCCTGCACGCTCTGCTCGACGGTCTCACCCTGGTCGTGGCCTCGGCCCCGGTCTGGACGGCGCTGTTGTGGAGCGGCGGCAACCGCTGGTGGCTGGCCGGCCTGATCGCCGTGGTGCAGATCCCGGTCGCCGTCATCGGTTTCGTGCCGATCGCCGACCCGTGGCTGCACCTGGCCCTGTTCGCGACGGCCATCCTCCTGACCGGCGTGTCGCTGCGCGTCGTCCGCCAGCAGGCCCGCGTGGCCGCCGCGCCGGTCAAGCCCTGACCCACTCCCCCGCCGCAACCGGCCAAGCCCTGACCCACTCCCCCGCCGCGCCGGCCAAGCCTCGACCCATCCGACGCGCCCATCAAGCTGACCCATTGCTTGGCGCGCCGGTCAAGCCCTGATCCATTCCCCGCCCGGAGCGCGTACGGCCAGACCGATCACGGTTTGGCCGTCGCGCACCAGTTCGACGTCGGGGCAGCCGTTGACCGGGGCGTGCCAGCCCCCGACGGGGTTACGAACGGCGTTGTGGCGGCAGTGCTCCTCGTCCACATAGCCCCACGCCATGAGTAATTCACGGTCACCCATCGAGTAGCGGCCGACCGTCGCCATGCGGTCGCCCTCGGCCCGGCGGAAGAAATCGGCCCTCAACCCCGGCACGGGAACGCCTTCGAAGGGCGCGTCGAGGACAGTCCGATGCGGTTCATATCCGCTCAAATCAGGCAGCACCCGATCATCAAACCATGTCTCGCACCGAGTTTTAACCTGCGCGTCAAGTGTGATGTTCGACAATGAGCAGATGGTGACCGAGACGATGATGCCGGTCAACGGCATCGAGCTGTGCGTGGCGACGTTCGGCGAGCCCGGCGATCCCGCCCTGCTGCTCATCGCGGGGGCGGCCAGCTCGATGGACTGGTGGGACGACGAGTTCTGCCGCCGCCTGGCCGCGGGCGGGCGGTACGTCATCCGCTACGACCACCGCGACACGGGCCGGTCGACATCGTTCCCGGCCGGCGCCCCACCCTATTCCGATGTGGACCTGGCCCATGACGCGCTCGGCGTGCTCGACGGCCTGAACGTCCACCGGGCCCACCTGGCCGGCCTGTCCATCGGCGGCATGCTGGCCCAGCGCATAGCCGTCGAACGCCCCCACCGCGTGCTGTCCTTGACGCTGATGTCGACGAGCACGTCCCCGCCGGCCTACGAGCTGTCGTTCCCGGACTCCTCCACCGACTCTCCCGCCGAGGCCTCCACCGACATTCCCGCCGGGTCCCCCACCGGAGCCTCCGCCGACCCTTCCGCCGGGTCTTCTACTGGGTCCTCCGCTGACGAGAAACCGACGGACTGGTCCGACCGCCGCTCCGCGATCGACGCCCTGGTGACGTCCACGCGCCGCCTGGGTGGCCCGTTCACCGCGGATGTCGCCCAACTGCGCCGGCTGGCCCAGCGTGTCGTCGACCGAACCCGCGACATGCCCGCCTCACAGACCAACCACTACATCTGCGCCGAGGGCCCACCCATCCGCGACCGCCTGGCCGAGATCACCGCCCCGACGCTGATCCTGCACGGCACCCTCGACCCGTTCTTCACCCCGCCCCACGCCGAGGCGCTGTGCGCAGCCATCCCCGCTGCCCGGCTCGTCTGGCTCGAAGGCGTAGGCCACGAGTTCCCACCCGTCGCCGTCTGGACCCAGGTGATCGACGAGATCATCAACCAGCCCGACCGCCGCACCCAACCCGCGTGACCGTCCATTCATCTTGACTGCATCAATGTTGACTTCAACATTGATGCAGTCAACACATCGCGGCACGCAGGTCGCCGACCCACTACTACTGCCCGAACCAAGACGCGTCACGGGATGATCGCGATCGTGCGGCTTGCCGACCGCCTCGCGGCCAGCGGCGGTCAGTGGCGTAGGCCGTCCATCAGGCGCTTGCCGGCGAGGGCTGAGCCGCCGACTGCGATCAGGTAGCAGAGGAAGAGCGCGGCTGCCGTTCCGGTGCCGGCCACGGCGAAGAAGAAGGCGGCTGCGATCGAGGCTGCGCCTGAGCCCAGCACCAGGAACCAGCTGGTGGCCTTTTCGGCGGGCGTCCAATGGGGTGAGGCGCTGGCCATGAGCATCCCGGCGACGGGGCCGACGCCGGGCAGCACGAACGCCCCGGCGGTGATCAGGCCGATCGCCGTGTATTCAGCCGCTCCCCCACCGGTGGCGGCCGGCGGGGGAGGCGGGACCAGGGCGGGCAACCGGATGTGCGGCGGCAGATGTCCGCGCCGCACCGCCGCGACGAGGGCCTCCGGTGGCCCTAACCGGCGCACGATCTCGGCCGGGTCCTCGATGGGCGAGGACGGCGAGGTGCGCCGCAGCGAGATGTAGTCGGCCACGGTCGTCATGAGGTCGTCGCGCAGTTCGGGCGCGAGATCCTCGCTCTGGGCCCAGAGAGCAGCGAGATAGTCGAGGACGATCACGTCCGTATGAGCGAGCGGTGCCGTCGTCATCCTGTCTCCCCTGAGCTGTTCGGCGCGGTAGAACCAGCATCGACATTCCCCGCCCTCGCAACATCAGCCCGCGGACCGGATCCCACCCTCCGCCTACGACTTTCGGCCGACCCCGCACCGCGACCGGCCACGCGGCAGCCGCCCACCACAGCGCGGGAGGATGGGGGTATGCGCCTTGTTTCGTTGTTGCCGTCGGCTACCGAGATCGTTTATGCCCTGGGGCTTGGGGATGATCTGGTGGGCGTGACCTTCGAGTGCGACGAGCCGGCCTCCGCGCGTGTTGAGAAGACCGTGGTGGTGGGGGGCAAGGACACGCGGGGGATGGCGCCGGGAGAGATCGATGCTTATGTGCGGGGGCGACTGGCTGAGGGTGGGGACCTCTACACGCTGCATGCCGATGCGCTGGCTGATCTGGATCCCGAGCTGATCCTGACCCAGGATCTGTGCCGGGTTTGTGCGTTGCCGTCGGGGCATGTGACGGATGCTCTCGAGCACCTGGGGTGTCGGGCTGATGTGGTGTCGCTCGATCCCTACACGTTGGATGAGGTGCTGGGCACGATCCGGGCGGTGGGGGCGGCCGCCGGGGTGGAGGATCGGGCCGAGAAGTTGATCACAGGTCTGCGGGGGCGACTGACGGCTGTCGCTGCGGCTGTGGCGGGTCGGGGACGGCCGCGGGTGGCTGTCGTCGAGTGGGTCGATCCCCCGTTCACGGCTGGGCACTGGGTGCCTGACCTGGTGGTGGCGGCGGGCGGCGATCCGGTCGCGGCCCGCGGTGGCAAACGGTCGGTCGAGACCACGTACGCCGAACTGGCGACCCCGGCGCCCGAGATCGTGCTGGTCACGCCATGCGGGTTCCACCTCGACGGTGCTGTTGAGCAGGCTCGGCGTGTGGTTCCGCACTTCCCGGACGCACAGGTGTGGGCTCTCGACGCCGACGGCCTGATCGTCCGGCCCGGTCCCCGCCTGGTCGACGGGGTCGAAGCGATCGCCGCGATCCTGCACCCCGGCGCAGTCCCGCTACCCCCGCCCGGTGCCGTCGCCCGCGTGCGCTGAGCGCAACAAGCAGCGCGAGCAACAAGCAGCGCGGGCAACAAGCAGCGCGAGCAACAAGCAGCGCGAGCACAGGGCGGTGGATAGAGTGCGCCCGCCGCGCGGGAACCAGGCGCGGCGGGCGCGGAGTGCGGCCTGCTCAGTGCACGAGCGCGGGGTGGCGGTGCGGGGCCGCCCAGCGCTCACGAGCCGCCGCGCGGATGCGGGAGGCGCGGTACAGCCAGAGGGTGTCGCGGCCGAACGACCAGGTCAGGGAGGCCAGGGCTACGGCCAGCACGACCGTCGTCAACGTTGTCGGCAGCAGGTTGGCCGTGACCAGGGCCAGCACGATGCCCTGCAGGGCGGCCACCACCTTGCGGGAGAAGCGCGGCGGCAGCGCCGCGTTCAGCCACGGCAGGGCCCAGGCCGCGACCACGAATGCGTACCGGAAGGCGCCGATCGCCACCCACCACCAGCCGAAGCGGTCGCCGGCGTAGACGCTCAGGACCAGGATCAGGAAGGCGTCGATCTCCATGTCGAAGCGGGCGCCCAGGGCCGTCGTGGTGCCGGTGCGGCGAGCCACCTGGCCGTCCACGCCGTCCAGGGCCAGCGCCACGCCGGCGATGGCGACCAGGGCCGGCGTGCTCACCGGGTGGACGAACGAGGTGACGACCATCGCGGTCACCCCGCCGACCAGGATCGCGCGGGAGAGGGTCACCGCGTTGGCGGCGCCGATGTGGTGCATGCGGGCCCGGTCGAGCCCGGCGCCGAGCAGACCGCAGAGGACGAGGCCGTAGGCGGCGCCGGCGATCAGGCCGGTCGCGGTGAGTCCGAGCGTGCTGCCGAGCAGCGCCAGCAGCGCTAATTGGGCGGCCAGGCCGACCACCGGCGCCCGAGACGAGTCGCTGGTGGGTGCGGTTACTGAAGTCACCGTGGCCTCCATGTGCAAGATCGGCCGCCGCGTATGGTTGCCGTCGTCAGCGCTTAACACGCGCTGCGACGGCGTTCGGTTCAGCGGGCGGAGGGAACAGTCATGTCGAGTGACGCGTACGCGTTCTGGATCGCCGAGCCGGGCCGGGGTGAGATCCGGCCGGTGACGCTGGGTGAGCCGGGCCCCGACGAGGTGCTCGTCCGCACCTTGCACACGGGCGTGAGCAGGGGAACCGAGACTCTCGTGTTCTCCGGGCGGGTGCCGGAGAGTCAGTGGTCGGCGATGCGGGCCCCCTTCCAGGAGGGTGATTTCCCGGCCCCGGTGAAATACGGCTACCTCAACGTCGGCCTGGTCGAGCAGGGCCCGCCCGAGCTGCTCGGACGCACCGTCTTCAGCCTCTATACCCACCAAACTCGGTTTATCGCTCCCATTTCATCCGTCACGGTGGTTCCGGACGACGTGCCCGCGCACCGGGCCGTTCTGGCCGGCACGGTGGAGACCGCGGTCAATGCCCTCTGGGACGCCCGCCCGCTCATCGGCGACCGGATCGCCGTCGTGGGCGGGGGCATGGTGGGTGGGTGCGCGGCGGCGATTCTCGCGCGCTTTCCGGGCGTACGGGTCCAGATCGTCGACACAGATGCGGGGCGCGCAGAAATGGCAGCGCGACTCTGCGCCGGATTCGCATCGCCCGAGACGGCGCTGGGTGACTGTGATCTGGTGATCCACGCGAGCGCGACCGAAGCCGGCCTGACCCGCTCGCTCGAGTTGGTCGCTCCCGAGGGCACGGTGGTCGAGCTCAGCTGGTACGGCGACAAACCGGTCAGCGTGCCGCTGGGCGAGTTCTTCCACTCCCGCCGCCTGACCATCCGCGGCAGTCAGGTCGGCGGAATCGTCCCGGGCCGCCGCCGCTCGTACGCCGACCGCCTGACTCTCTCGCTCGACCTGCTGCGGGACGACCGGTTCGAGGCGCTCGTCACCGGGCACTCCCCGTTCGCCGAGCTGCCCGAGGTGCTGCCCCGCCTCGCGGACGGTAGCCTTCCCGCCCTCTGCCACGTGATCGACTATCCCGAGGAGTAGCTCTTGTTCAGCATCACCGTCCGCGACCACATCATGATCGCGCACAGCTTCTCCGGTGAGGTGTTCGGACCGGCGCAGAAGCTGCACGGCGCGACCTTCGTGGTGGACGCGACGTTCCGCCGGCCCGAGCTCGACGACGACAACATCGTGGTCGACATCGGCCTGGCCTCGCAGGAGCTGCACGCGATCTGCGGCGGCCTGAGCTACCGCAACCTGGACGACGAGCCCGACTTCCTGGGCATCAACACGTCGACCGAGTTCCTGGCCAAGGTGATCGCCGACCGCCTGGCGGACAAAATCGGGGCGGGCGACCTGGGCCCCGGCGCCGCGGGCCTGACCGGCCTCACGATCACCCTGCACGAGTCACACATCGCCTGGGCCTCGTACGAGCGCGATCTGTGACCTCGAGCTCCACCCCCGCCGCCGGCGGCGGAACACGGACACTGTGGGCGGTGCTGCCGGGCGGCGTCGACGACCCGACCGCGCCGAGCGGCGGCAATCGGTACGACCGGGCGGTGCTGTCGCTGCTGCCGGACGTGCACGAGATCGCCGTACCCGGTTCGTGGCCCAGCCCCGAGCCGGCCGCCCGCCGCGCCCTGACGGCCGCCCTGGCCGACATTCCCGACAAGTCCGATGTGCTGATTGACGGGCTCGTCGGGTGTGGGGTGCCGGAGATCCTGGCCCCGCACGCCCTGCGCCTGCGGCTGATCGTGCTCGTCCACCTGCCGCTCAGCGACGAGACGGGTCTCTCCCCCGCGCTCGCCGACGACCTGCGGGCCAAGGAACGCCGGGCCCTGCATCTGGCCACCACCGTGATCGCCACCAGCGAGGCCGCGGCCGAGCGGGTCGCCATCCTGCACGACCTGCCCCGGGTCGAGGTCGCCCCGCCCGGCGTCGACCCGGCCGACCTGGCCGAACCGCGTCCGGACGGTCGACGGCTGTTGTGCGTGGCCGCGGTCAGCCCCCGCAAAGGGCAGGACCTGCTGGTCGCGGCGTTGGAGGACGACCTCGCCGAGCTCGACTGGGAGTGCACGTTCGCCGGCGCGCTGATCCGGCCCGTCCCGCACCACGACCGCCGCTTGCGCTTCGCGGGGGCACTGCCTCCGGCTGAGCTCGATGGCGCGTACAAAAGCTCGGATGTCTTGATCTTGCCTTCCCGGGCCGAGACGTACGGGATGGTGGTGACCGAGGCCCTCGCCCGCGGCCTACCGGTGATCGCTACGGCGGTCGGTGGCGTGCCCGAAGCCCTCGGCACGGTGGCCGGCACCACAGCGTTCGGCGCCGAACCGCCCGACAGCGCAGCCGAGCCCGGAATCCGGCCGGGCATCCTGATCCCACCCGACGATCGAGCCGCCTTGGCCGCCGCCCTGCGATCCTGGCTCACCGATGACGCGCTACGCCAACGCCTGCGCGCCGCCGCCCGGGCCCGGCGGGAAACCCTCCCGACCTGGGCCGGAACCGCCCGCCTGTTGTCCACCATCTGCACAGGAGATCCCGCATGACCGGAGAGTTCAGCCCGACCTGGCTCAGCCTGCGTGAGCCCGCCGACGCCGAGGCCCGCGCGGCCGACCTGGTCGACCGGCTGCCGCGGCCGGTCAATGTGATCCGCGACCTGGGCTGCGGCACCGGCTCGATGGCGCGCTGGCTGGCCCCGAAGCTGGGCGGGCCGCAGCACTGGATCCTGGCCGACCGGGACCCGAAGCTGCTGCACTACGCCACCTCGCACGTGCGGCTGCCGGACGTCACCGTCGAGGGCGCGCTGAGCGACGTGACCGCGCTGACGGCGGCCGACCTCGACGGCACCGACCTGGTGACCTGTTCGGCGCTGCTCGACCTGCTGACCGAGGCCGAGATCGACTCGCTGGTGGCCGTGCTGGCCGCGGCCCGGGTCACCGCCCTGTTCACGCTGTCGGTGGCGGGTGAGGTCAGCCTCGACCCGGCCCGCCCCGAGGACGACGCCGTGGCCGCCGCGTTCGACGCGCACCAGCGCCGCGTGGACGGCGGGCGCCGGCTGCTGGGTCCGGACGCGCCGGCGTACGCCGCTCAGGCCTTCGAGAAGGCCGGCGCGACGGTCGTCACCCGGCCGAGTGTCTGGCGCCTCGGACCGGAGCTCCCGGAGCTGACCGCGGAGTGGCTGCGAGGCTGGGTCTCCGCAGCTCAGGAGCAGGATCCGGCGGTCGTGCGGGACGACTACCTGACCACCCGTCTGAGCGACCTCCCCCGGGCCTCGGTCGGACATGTCGATCTTTTGGCGACCTTCGGCTGAACCCTTTGTGCCCGCCCCGGCGTACTAGGGGAAAGAGCGGGCTATTCGAAGGGAACGCGACGTGGGGCGAATCTGGGCTTGGGCACGGATCCTGGGCGGGGTGGGGATCCTGGCCTTCCTGCTGTGGCGGCTCGGCACCGGCGCCTTCGTCGACGGCCTGCGGGTGATCTCGCTGCCCGCCCTGGGTCTGGCCTTCGCGATCGGGGTCGCCACCACCGTGTTCAGCGCCTGGCGCTGGTGCCTGGTGGCGCGCGGCCTCGGCCTGCGGCTCTCGTTCCCGGCCGCGATCGCCGACTACTACAAGGCGCTGTTCCTCAACGCCGCGCTGCCGGGCGGGGTGCTCGGCGACGTCGACCGGGCCGTGCAGCACGGCCGCGACGAGGGTGACGTGGCCAAGAGCGTACGAGCCGTGGTGCTCGAACGCACCGCCGGCCAGCTGGTGTTCCTGGTCATCGCCGTGACCGTGCTGCTGACCGTCCCCTCCCCCGTCCTGACCGTCCTGCAGCAGCACGGCTTCGTCGTCGCCACCGTGCTGCTGGCCGTGGCCCTGGCCGCCGTGATCCTGCTGATGGCCTTCCGCAAGCTGCGCCAGGGCGGGTCGCGGGTGGCGTCCGCGGTGCGCACGGGCCTGGCCGAGATCCGCACCGGCCTGCTGGCCCGCCGCAACTGGCCGGGCGTGACGCTGGCCTCGGTCGTCGTGGTCGTCGGCCACCTGGCCACGTTCGTGGTCGCGGCCCGCGCCGCCGGTTCCGCCGAGTCGCTGGTCCGCCTGGTCCCGCTGATGCTGCTGGCCCTGCTGGCGATGTCGTTGCCGCTCAACGTCGGTGGCTGGGGCCCGCGCGAGGCCGTCACGGCGTGGGCCTTCGGCGCGGCCGGTCTGAGCGCGACCCAGGGTCTGACCACGGCCGTGGTGTACGGGGTGTTCGCGTTCGTCGCCGCCCTGCCGGGTGCCGCGGTGCTGATCGTTCGCGGTCTGGCCCGCCTGCGCACCGCTACCGCGGTCCGCCTGGCCGCGCCGATCTCCCCGGCGGTGCCGTACGCCGTCCCGGCTCCGGTGGTCGAACCGGCCCCGGTCGCCCGCGAGCTCGTCCGCGCCTAACGCATGCTCACGAGCTCAATTCGCCTCGAACCGGTCGGAAAGCGCATAGCGCAGCAGGACGACGTCGCCGATCTGGCGCACCTCGGCCAGCGTGGCGCGGCGCCCCGGTCCCCACGGGAACTCGCCGTCACTGACGAAGCGCGGCGCCCGCGAGTCGCCCACGAAGAACGGGGCCACCACCAGCTGCAGCTCGTCGGCCAGCCCGGCCGTCAGGAACTGGGTGTGCATGGTGCCGCCGCCCTCGACCATCAGCCGGCGCACGCCGCGCCCGGCCAGGTCGGCCGTCACCCGGTGCAGATCGAGCGGGTCGCCGCCGTCGATCACGGTGGCCACCGCGCCGAGCCGCTGCCGGGCCGAGTCGCAGGTCGAGGAAGCGCAGTACACCAGCTTGTCCACGTCCCCTACGGTGAAGAACCGTGCAGCGGGATCGATGTCGCACCGGCCGGTCACGGTGACCTTCACGGGGTTCGCCGCCTCGCCGCGCGCCACCCGGGCCGCGCGGCGCTCGGCCGAGCGCACCAGCAGGCGCGGGTCGTCCTGCCGGATGGTCGCGGCCCCGACGAGGATCGCGTCACAACTGCTACGAACGGCATCGACGCGGTCGAAATCGGCTTCGTTGGACAGCAACAGCCGTTCCTGGGCCGCGTCGTCGAGGTATCCGTCGATCGACATGCCGCAGCTCAGCAGGGTGTAAGGACGCAGGACCACTGATGACGCCTCCAGTAGAGCGACGATCGTCACCCGGGCCGACAGTTGCGTCCAAGATAATCCGCGACACGATTACTGGCACATTCGCGTTCTGTTGCGGTGCGGTGACTCCGCCGGCGGGTATAGCGGATCAACGGGGAACCAACGAGGAGGACCGATGTTAGAAGCCACGCTGCGGCAGCAGGTGTCCGTGCCACTGCGTTTCGGCGACGGCTACGCCACGACCGCCCGGGTGATGACCTTCGACGGCCTGGTCGACGGCAAGGAGCATCTGGCCCTGGGCCTGGGTGACTGGCAACGCGCGTTGAAGAAGTCGGCCGCCGGGGGCCGGGCGCCCCTGGTGCGCCCGCACAGCGAGTGCCTGACCGGCGACGTGTTCGGCAGCCAGCGGTGCGACTGCGGCCCCCAGCTGCGCGAGGCCGTCGAGCGGATCGCCGAGCAGGGCGGCTTCCTGCTCTACCTGCGGCAGGAGGGGCGCGGCATCGGGCTCTACGCCAAGCTCGACGCGTACGCCCTGCAGGATGCCGGTCTGGACACGTACGAGGCGAACGTGGCGCTGGGCCGGGGCGAGGACGAACGCGACTACACCGCGGCGGCCCAGATGCTGCTGGCGCTGGGGGCCGACCGGATCCGGCTGCTGAGCAACAACCCGGACAAGGCCATCCAGCTCGAGAAGTCCGGCATCGAGGTCGCCCAGCGGGTGCCGACCGGGGTCCACATGTCCGCGGCGAACGTCCGTTACCTGGCCACGAAGGCCTCCCACACAGCTCACACGATCGAGCTACCGCTGGCCGAGTGACGTTCATGGCCCGGGGTCAGGCAGGATGAACGGATGGTGGACGACCCCTCGCTGGTGCTGGCCGCGGTCGACCAGGTGCCCTTCATCCTCGCCGTGTGCGAGGGCCCGGAGCTGCGGGTGCTCACGCTCAGCGCGGCCACCCGCTCGGTGCTGGCCGGTCGCGAGTTCCGCGGCCGGCCCATCCGCGAGGTGATCAAAGACCTGGCCGGCCAGCAGTTCGTCGACGCCTACTACGAGGTCTACCGCACCGGGGAGCCGGTCAACGGCCGCGAGTGGCGGGCCCACATCTCGGCCCCCGACGGGTCGGTGCACGAGATGTTCGCGAACTTCACCATCACGCCCTGGGTCGTCGACGGCGAACGCCGCGGCGTGATCGGCATCGGCTTCGACGTCACCGAGGCCGTGCGGCAGCGTCAGGCCGAGGCCGAGCGGACGGCCACCCTGCAGCGGCGCTACGAGCAGAGCCGCGAGGTGATCACCGCCCTGCAGCGCGAGTTGTTGCCGGCCGGGCTCCCCGTGCTGCCGGGGGCTCAGGTGGCGGCCAGCTATCTGCTGGCCGAGGCCGACTCGGCGGCCGGCGGCGACTGGTTCGACGCGGTGGCCCAGCGCGACGGCCGGATCGCCCTGATCGTGGGCGACGTGGTCGGTCACGGGGTCACCGCCTCGGGGGTGATGGGCCAGCTGCGCGCCGTGCTGCAGGACAGGCTGGAGGAGGGCGCCGGGATCGACGAGGCGCTGACCGCGGCCGACCGGTTCGCGGCCCGGGTGCCGGCCGCCCACGCGACCACGGTGGCGCTGGTCGCGCTCGACCCGGTGAGCGGCGAGCTCACGTACTGCACGGCCGGGCACCCGGCGCCGCTGGTGGTCGGGCCGGCCGGCGCCACCCGCTATCTGCCGCTGACCGGTGGGGCGCCGCTGGGCACGGGCGGCACGTTCCCGGTCGGCCGCGACCGCCTCGACGTCGGCGACCTGCTGCTGCTCTACAGCGACGGGATCCTCGAACGGCCCGGGCGCGACCACCGGACCAGCGCCGAGGAGCTGGCCCACGTGGCCGCCGACAGCGCGGCCGGGCGGGCGCTGCACGACCCGGCGGCGACCCCGGCCGAGCGGGTCTGCACGCACACGGTCGAGCTGCTGGTGCGGGCGACCGGGCACACCGACGACATCACCCTGCTCGCCGTGCAACGCGTCCCGGTCGTGCCCGATCTCGCCCTCGAGCTGCCGGCCGACCCGCACGAGCTGCGGGCGGCCCGGCGCCGGCTGGGCGAGTGGCTCGGCCGGATCGGCGCGACCGGGGAGGACGTCTTCGCCCTGCAGCACGCGGTGGGCGAGCTGCTGGCCAACGCCGTCGAGCACGCCGGGACGACCGTGGGGGCGACCGTGGCGGTCACCGCGACGCTGACCCCGGCCGGGGTCGTGCTGGCCTCGGTGGCCGACAGCGGACGGTGGCAGGAGCCGCAGCGACAGGTCAACCGCGGGCGCGGCCTGGCCCTGGCGGCACAGCTCGTGGCCCTGCTCAAGGTGGACCACGCCGCGACCGGCACGGTGGCCCGCGTGTCCCAGCCGCTGAGCCGGCCGGCCCGGCTGCTCGATCTGTCGACGGCCCGCGCGGCCGCCGAGCCGACGGCGGACGAGGTCACCTTCCGGATCGTCGAGCAGGCCGGCGGCGACGAGACCCGGGTGCGGGTCGAGGGGCCGCTCGACCTGACCACGGCCACGCTGGCCCGGCAGGAACTGCTGCGGCGCAGCCGGGGCGGCACGGTGCCGATGACGGTGGATCTGTCGGCGGTCACGCATCTGTCCAGCGCCGGGGTGTCGGCCCTGCACCACGTGGCCGGTCAGCACGCGGCCCAGGACGCTCCGCTCGTGCTCGACGCCACGCCGGGCACCCCCGCACAGGTGATTCTCGCGTTGGTGGCGCTGCTGCCGGCGCGCTGATGACGCGGGTTATCCACAATTCGCCGCTGTCCACAGGGCTTCGCACGGGCGACGCGTTTCTCTGTACTGTCGCGGGGTGACTTCGGCTTCCCAGGTTCCCGCCCGCGACTCGGCCGCCGTCGACGTCCTCAACCGGGTCTTCGGCTATCCGTCCTTCCGCGGGCAGCAGCACGAGATCATCGAGCACGTGGCCGGTGGCGGCGACGCGCTCGTGCTCATGCCGACCGGCGGGGGCAAGTCGCTGTGCTACCAGATCCCGGCCCTGGTCCGCCCGGGCACCGGCGTGGTCGTCTCGCCGCTGATCGCCCTGATGCAGGACCAGGTCGACGCGCTGCGCACGCTCGGCGTCCGGGCCAACTTCCTCAACTCCGCGCAGGACTACGACGAGCGCCGCCTGGTCGAGGCCGAGTTCGTCAACGGCGACCTCGACCTGCTCTACGTCGCGCCCGAGGGGCTCGGCGTCGCCGCCACCCAGCGGCTGCTCGACCGGGGCAAGATCTCGCTGTTCGCCATCGACGAGGCGCACTGCGTGTCGCAGTGGGGCCACGACTTCCGGCCCGACTACCTGGGCCTGTCGATGCTGCACGAGCGCTGGCCCGACGTGCCGCGCATCGCGCTCACGGCGACGGCCACGAGTGCCACCCGCGACGAGATCGCCACCCGGCTCCAGCTCACCGACGCGCGGCACTTCACGGCCAGCTTCGACCGGCCCAACATCCAATACCGCATCGTGCCCAAGAACGAACCACGCAAGCAGCTGCTCGAGCTGCTGCGCACCGAGCACCCGGGCGACTCCGGCATCGTCTACTGCCTGTCCCGGGCGTCGGTCGAGCGCACGGCCGAGTTCCTGCAGCAGAACGGGGTCAACGCGCTGCCCTACCACGCCGGGCTCGACAACCGGGTGCGCGCGGCCAACCAGTCCCGCTTCCTGCGGGAGGACGGTCTGGTCATGGTGGCCACGATCGCCTTCGGCATGGGCATCGACAAACCGGACGTCCGCTTCGTGGCCCACCTCGACCTGCCGAAATCGGTCGAGGGCTACTACCAGGAGACGGGCCGCGCCGGCCGCGACGGGCAGCCGTCGACGGCCTGGCTCGCCTACGGCCTGCAAGACGTGGTGCAGCAGCGCAAGATGATCGACAGCTCCGACGGCGATCTGGCCCACCGCCGCAACGCCGGCCGGCACCTCGACGCCATGCTGGCCCTGTGCGAGACGGTGACCTGCCGCCGGTCGCAGCTGCTGAACTACTTCGGCCAGGTCCCGGCCGGCGAGAACTGCGGCAACTGCGACACGTGCCTGGTGCCACCGGAATCGTGGGACGGCACCGTCCCGGCCCAGAAGCTGTTGTCGACAGTGCTGCGGTTGCAGCGCGAGCGCGGGCAGAAGTTCGGCGCCGGCCAGTCCATCGACATCCTGCTCGGCAAGGAGACCGACAAGATCCAGCGGTTCCGCCACCACGAGCTGTCGGTCTTCGGCATCGGCAAAGAGCTGCGCGACGCCGAGTGGCGCGGGGTCGTGCGCAAGCTGCTGGCCGAGGGCCTGCTGGCCGTCGAGGGCGAATACAGCACGCTCGTGCTCACCGACGCCAGCGCCGACGTGCTGCGCGGCCGGACGAAGGTGATGATGCGGCGCGAGGCCCCGGCCAAGGTCAAGGCGCCCCGGCAGCGGGCGGCCGCGGCCCCGGCGGCCGACCTCTCCCCCGCCGACGCCTCGACCTTCGAGCGCCTGCGGACGTGGCGGGCCTCGGTGGCCAAGGAACAGGGCATGCCCGCCTACGTGATCTTCCACGACGCCACGTTGCGGGCGATCGCGGCGCTCAACCCGAAGACGCTGGGCGAGCTGGGCACGGTCAGCGGCGTCGGCCAGGGCAAACTGACCAAATTCGGCCAGCAGGTGCTCGACACCCTGCACGACGGGCCTTCGTCCGGGCCGTCGGTCCCGGCGCCGAGCCCGGGCGTCAGCTCCCGCTTCGGCGACAGCGACCACATCTTCGACGAGGAGCCGCCCGACGTCGACTACGACCACGAGCCCCCGCCGCCCGACTATGAGTGACCTGGCCGATTGGCCGGGAAAGTCGGCCGGGTGACGGTGGCCGGGGCTGGCGCGGGCCCCGTACCGTGCCTGCGGTACGGAGCGTGAAGATCGCTTCGACACGGGAACGAGGGGGACGCACCGTGGGGGCACGTCTGGCCGTGGTGGGCACTGTTCTGGTCGCGCTGACCGGCCTGGGAACACTCAGCGCCTGCTCGGACGACGACAAGTCGTCGAAGGCGGCCTTCGTCGAGGCCGAGAAGCAGGCGGCCGAGAACAGCCTGCCCAAGGGCGACGACGAGAAGTACCTGGGCGCGCTGGCCTCGCTCGACACCAAGCTCACCGCGGACAAGCAGGCCGCGATCGACAACGGCTACAACCTCTGCGTCGACTTCACCAACGGCATGACCACGAGCGAGACCGTCATCGACGCGATCGACCTGTTCCAGGTGGACGCCAAGACGGCGCAGAAGGTCGTGGCCATCGCCAAGACCCACCTCTGCGGCCCGTCGGCCTCGAAGGGCAGCTGAGCCGGACGCGCGTCCTCAGTGCGGGGCGACCACGTTGACCATCCAGGGCACGCCGAACTTGTCGACGAGCTGGCCGTAGACGTCGCCCCACATCTGCTTGCCGAACTCGCCGAACGTGTTGACCTTGAGGTCGCCGCCGAGGACCGAGCGGTAGAACTCCATGGCCTCGCGGGCGGTGCCGTCGAAGGTCAGGTAGGGGTTGAGCTGAGACGCCATCACAGACTCCCTTGGCTGCTGGAACGACTGCGGAACGACCCCGACGCTAGACCTGACCTGCGGCGAATTTGAGTCCTCCCCGGGATCCGCACCCGAACAGTGGGTGCCGATCCCGGGGCGAAACCGACGAATCAGCGGTGATCCGAGCCGGTTGACTCCACCGCCGCACGGCCGGCCTCGAGGCGGGCGATCGGCACCCGGAACGGGGAGCACGACACGTAGTCGAGCCCGACCTCGTGGAAGAAGTGCACCGACTCCGGGTCGCCGCCGTGCTCGCCGCAGACGCCGAGCTTGAGCCCGGGCCGGGTCGCCCGGCCCTCCTCGGTGGCGATGCGCACCAGCCGCCCCACGCCGTCGCGGTCGAGCGACTCGAACGGCGAGATGCCGAAGATGCCCAGTTCCAGGTAGCGCCAGAAGAACGCGCCCTCGACGTCGTCGCGGCTGAAGCCCCACGCCATCTGGGTCAGGTCGTTGGTGCCGAACGAGAAGAACTCGGCCGCCTCGGCGATCTGGCCCGCGGTCAGCGCCGCCCGCGGCACCTCGATCATCGTGCCGATGAGCACCTCGACGCCCGAGTCACCGACCACCTCGGCGATGATCTTCTCGGCCTCGGTGCGTACGGTCTCGAGCTCTTGCACGGCGCCGACCAGCGGCACCATGATCTCGGGCCGGGGCCGGCCGCCCTCGGCGGCCAGCGCCACCGCGGCCTCGGCGATCGCCCGCACCTGCATCGCGAACAGACCCGGGATGACCAGGCCGAGCCGCACGCCGCGCAGGCCGAGCATCGGGTTCGACTCGTGCATGCGCCGCACCGCGGCCAGCATCCGCTCGTCCCGTTCGGCCTGCTCGCCCGACGAGCCGCGCTCCTTGGCCACCGCGACCTGCACCGCCAGTTCCTCCAAAGAGGGCAGGAACTCGTGCAGCGGCGGGTCGATCAGCCGCACGGTGACCGGCAGCCCGTTCATCTCGCGGAAGATCTCGAGGAAGTCGTCGCGTTGCAGCGGTCGCAGCGCGGCCAGCGCGTCGTCGCGCTCGGCCTTGTTGTGGGCCAGGATCAGCCGTTCCACCAGCTCCCGGCGGTCGCCCAGGAACATGTGCTCGGTCCGGCAGAGCCCGATCCCGTGCGCCCCGAAGCGCCGGGCCCGGGCCGCGTCGGGTCCGGTGTCGGCGTTGGTGCGCACCCGCAGCCGGGCCCGCTCGTCGGCGTGCGTCATGATCTGGTGCACCGCCGCCACCAGCGGCTCGTTGGCCAGCCCGGGGTCGAGGTCGCCCTCGAAGTACTGCACCACCTCGGACGGGCGTACCGGAACCTCGCCCCGGTAGACCCGGCCGGTCGTGCCGTCGATCGAGATCACGTCGCCCTCGTGCACGACCTCGCCGTGGACCGTGAACTGGTCGCGGCCCACCTCGACCTGGTCGGCGCCGCAGACACAGGTCTTGCCCATGCCGCGGGCCACCACGGCCGCGTGCGACGTCTTGCCGCCGCGCGAGGTCAGGATGCCCTGGGCCGCGATCATGCCGGGCAGGTCGTCCGGGTTCGTCTCGCGGCGGACCAGGATCACCTGCTCGCCCGCGGCCGCCGCCGCGACCGCCTGGGCCGAGGTGAAGACGACCTTCCCGTACGCCGCGCCGGGCGAGGCGCCCACACCCCGGGTCAGCGCGGCCGGGTCGCCGGCCAGGTCGAACCGCGGGAACATCAGCTGCGCGAGCTGGCCCCCGCTGACCCGGGTGACCGCCTCGTCGAGGTCGATCATGCCCTCCTCGACCAGCTGCGCGGCGATCGTGAAGGCGGCGGCCGCGGTGCGCTTGCCGACCCGGGTCTGCAGCATCCACAGCTTGCCGCGCTCGATGGTGAACTCGATGTCGCACAGGTCGTGGTAGTGCCCCTCGAGCGTGGCCATGATCCGCAGCAGCTCGTCGTACGACTTCTTGTCGATCTTCTCGAGGTCGGCCAGGGGCAGCGTGTTGCGGATGCCGGCCACCACGTCCTCGCCCTGCGCGTTCTGCAGGTAGTCGCCGTAGATGCCGCTCTCACCGGTAGCCGGGTCGCGGGTGAACGCGACGCCCGTACCGGAATCGGGCCCGAGGTTGCCGAAGACCATGGCCACGACGTTGACGGCGGTGCCGAGGTCGGCCGGGATGCGTTCCTGGCGGCGGTAGAGCACGGCCCGGTCGGCGTTCCACGATCGGAAGACGGCCTCGATCGCGAGGTCGAGCTGCTGCCGCGGGTCCTGCGGGAAATCGTGGCCGACGTGCTTCACGAAGACCTTTTTGTACGCCGCCACGAGCGATTTGAGATCGTCGGCGTCCAATTGCACGTCGTCCCGGACGCCCTTGGCCTCCTTCGCCTTGTGCAGCGCGTCCTCGAACTCCTCACCCGGCACGTCGCACACGGTCTTGCCGAACATCTGGATCAGCCGGCGATACGAATCCCAGGCGAATCGGTCATTGCCCCCGGCCTGGCGGGAGAGACCGGCCACCGACTCGTCGTTGAGTCCCACGTTGAGGACGGTCTCCATCATGCCGGGCATCGAGAACTTGGCCCCCGAGCGCACGCTGACCAGCAGCGGATCGGCCGCGTCGCCGAGCTGCCGGCCCATCGCGGACTCGAGGTCGCGAAGATGCCGGTCGATCTCGTCGTCGAGCCCGTCGACATGTGATCCCTCGGCCAGGAATCGCTGGCACGCGTCGGTGGTGATGGTGAAGCCGGCCGGAACCGGCAGGCCGAGATTGGTCATCTCCGCGAGATTGGCGCCCTTGCCCCCGAGAAGGTCTTTCAGATCCTTGTTGCCCTCGGCGAAGTCGTAGACGTACTTTGCCATCGCAGCCACCTCCGGTTTTGAATCCTCGGCCGAACTGGTTTCTGCCCCAAGGTTCGTAAGGCTAAGCAGACGATCACCGAATAGTTAACAGTCCGGTGGGGTATTCCACAGGCGTTAGACACCCGCTGTTCGGTAAGCGCTTTCTCCGCGCAGTTCCGCGCAGCGGGGCGGTCGAGTAGCGTGGCCGCGGTGGAGGGACTCCGGCGCCGGTGCGAGAAGAAGCTGCGTGGCCTGCGCGTGCCCGACCCCTTCGACCTCGACCAGTTCTGCGACGAGGTGGCGGCCCGCCGCGGCCGCCCGCTGATCCGCCGGCCCGTCCCCGGGCTCAGCGCCGAGGCCCCGTGCGGGTTGTGGATCGGCACCGAGCGGGCCGACCATGTCTTCTTCGACCCCGGCACGTCGCCGCTGCACGCCGAGCACATCGTGCTGCACGAGCTGTCGCACATCCTCTGCGGACACTCGGGGGCCGACGCCGCGCTGGCCCGGCTGTTCCCCGATCTCGAGCCGGGCGCCGTGCGGCGCATGCTGGGCCGGGTCGCCTACACCGACGCGCAGGAGCGCGAGGCCGAGATGATGGCCTCGCTGATCCGCGGCCGCTCCGCCCGCGGGCCGCGCACGACGCTCGGCCGGGTGGCCGACGCGCTGGGCTTCGAATGATCCTCGACGTCGCGCTCCTGGCACTGCTGTGGGGCGCGACCGTCATCCGGATCCCGACGCTCTGGCGCGACTCCCGGCAGCGCGCGCTGTGGGCCGCGGTGTGCGCGATCGCGCTGGCCAAGACCGTGTCGTTCGGACCGATCGCGGCCGAGCTGGCGGTGCCGATCCTGCCCCACCTGCTCGGCGTGACGTCGGCCTATTTCCTGCTGCGCTTCATCGCGCTGGTCACCCACACCGGCGTCCGGGCCCGGCAGCTGGCCCTGCTGGTGATCGTGCTGGTGGCGCTGTGCGGGCTCGACGTGCTCGCCCACGGCATCGACACCGAGGCCGACCTGCTGGCCACCGAGCAGGGCTGGGCCGTCGTCGGCTACTGGGTGGTGCTCGAGGCCTACCTGGGCACGGTGCTGGTGACCACGTCGATGCTGTTCTGGCGGATCAGCGGCGAAGCACCCGCCGGGCTGCCGCGGGCCGGACTACGCGTGACCTCGACCGGCACCGCGCTGGTGGCCGCCTACGCCGCGATCAAGGGCAGCCTCATCCTCGTCCACAACCTCGGCACCCACATCGACTTCTCGACCGTCGAGCCGATCGGCCGGACCACGCAGACCAGCGGGCTCATCCTGACGATCGCCGGCCTGCTGGTGCCGGCCACACGGCGGGCCCGGGCCGCGTACGAGGCCTATCGCTCGCTGGTCGTGCTGCGCCCGCTCTGGAAGGCGATGCGCGACGCCTTCCCCGAAGTGATCCTTTTCACGCCACGGCGGGCCGTGATCGAGCTGGCCGGCGTCGACGACGTGCACCTGCGCCTCTACCGCCGGGTCATCGAGATCCGCGACGGCATGCTGGCCCTGCGCCCGTACGCGGCCCCGCACGGCCCGTCGCCGGCCGAGGAGGCGGCCGCCATCGTCGAGGCCCTGCAACGCCGGGCGGCCACGAACCCGCTGGCCGAGCCCGGTTCGTGGGCGCCGGTGGGCCCGGCCATGGCCGACGAGGTGGCCTGGCTCAGCCGGGTGAGCCGCGGTCTCGCAGGCCCTTCTCGGACTCCCACACCCTCTGGATCAGCTCGCTGATCGTGTCGCGGCCGCGCGGCGACACGTCGGCCGCCCGGAGCGCGAGCTCGGTGACCCCGGCGTCGCGGATGGTCCGCAGCAGGTCGAGCTGCGAGTCGATGCGGGTCGTCTGGTCGTCGTCGATGAAGTACGACACCGGCACGCCGAAGTAGGTGGCCAGCGCGGTCAGATGCTGGATCGTCGGGTTGTCCCGGCGCCCGGTGCGCAACTGCCAGATGTACGTGTGCGAGATCGACACGGCCTGCTCGGCCCGGACGGCCTCAGCCACGGCCATGTAACTCGGCTCGGGCCGTAGCTGTTTGAACAGCCTGTCCAGGCGGCCGGCGATGGAGAAGGCGCCCACCACGCCCCTCCTCCCCGTTGGTCAACACGCAGCTTACGACGCCATGAGCAGGGACGCGAGCCTCTCGTCCATGCACATCCCCCGATGCAGGCGCCATAAACTGACGTTGACGGACCCGTAGCAGCCTAGAACACGGGATCCCGCTGCTCAAGAGCCCGAAAAGTCGCCTTGTACTGCTCGCAGCCGCGAACTTGTATCGTCCAAGTTGTGGCGAGCATTGTGGAAGGTCGCGAAGTTTCCGCCTTGTTGGACGAGCTCACCACCATGGTGGGGCGCGAGGATCCCTACGGCCATTACACGAGGCTCCGTGAGCTGGGCCCCGTGCTGCGCGACGCCGACGGCACGTTGATCGTGACCCGGTTCACCGAGTGCCAGTCCGTCTCCCGGGATCACAAGCTCGGCAAGATGCCGGTCGAGCTGCTGCCGCACCTGGGCCTGGCCGACTGGGCCGAGCACCCGGCGCTGTACGGGTACTTCACCAGCCTGCTCGGCATCAATCCGCCCGATCACACCCGGCTGCGGCGGCTGGTCAGCTCCGGCTTCACCGTGCGCCGGGTGCAGGAGCTGCGCCCGGCCACGACCCGCATGATCGACGAGATGATCGAGGCGATGGCCGCCGCGGGCACCGCCGACTTCGTCTCCGTGTT
Source organism: Paractinoplanes aksuensis (assembly GCF_024137025.1). Taxonomy (GTDB): domain Bacteria; phylum Actinomycetota; class Actinomycetes; order Mycobacteriales; family Micromonosporaceae; genus Actinoplanes; species Actinoplanes aksuensis. The sequence continues at coordinate 190,234 of NZ_JAMYJR010000003.1, read as the reverse complement.
CGCGTTTCCCCTGCCCTGCAACGTGATCAGCGAGCTCCTGGGCGTCCCCGAGGCCGACCGGGCCCAGTTCCAGCACCTGGTGCAGGACTGGTCGGCGGTGCTCGACGAGATCACCCCCGAGGTGCTGCTCAAGGCCGACCCGGCGGCCCAGGCGGTCCGCGACTACCTGGCCGGGCTGGCCGCCGAGCGGCGCCGGCACCCCCGCGGCGACCTGATGAGCGCCATGGTCGAGCACGAGGAGGCGGGCGACCGGCTCACCGGCGACGAGTTGCTGACCATGGCTGGGCTGCTGTTCGCGGCCGGTTTCGAGACGACCACCAACCTGCTCTCGAACGGGCTGGCGGCGCTGCTCGACCATCCCGGGCAGCGGGACGCCCTGCTGGCCGACCCGGCCGCCGCGGTCGAGGAACTGCTCCGCTTCGACTCGCCGGTGCAGAACATCGACCGTACGGTGCTCGAGCCCTCCACTGTCGCCGGCGTGACCCTGGAACCGGGGCAGCGGATCGTGGCCTACACCGGCGCCGCCAACCGCGACCCGCGCCGCTTCACCGACCCCGACCGGCTCGACCTGGGCCGCACCGACAACGCGTCGCTGTCGTTCGGCGGGGGCATCCACTACTGCCTGGGCGCGCCGATGGCCCGGCTCGAGGCGCAGATCGCTTTTCCGCGGCTGCTCGAACGGCTGCCGGGGTTGCGGCGGGTGGAGGGGGCGGAGAGGCGCGACAGCCTGACGATCCGCGGCTTCGACACCCTGCCGGTAAACACCGACTAGGGCCGAGACAGTAAGACGCCGCTGCGAATTCCACGGGGGAAGAACTCGCAACGGCGCACTCGGAACATTAGACGACACCAGGCCGTCGTGTCTATCCCGCCCGGCTATCCGACACGTTGAACGACCGTGCCAACCAGCTTCTGCCAGTCGGCGTCGAAGTTCGAGGCGGCGCTCGCGGTGCCCAGCCGGTAGAGCGCGTACTGGTCCACCAGAACGACGTTTCGGCTGTTCAACACCGCGACGGCGGTGTCCGCCGAGCCCGGGTGGGCCTTGTCGTACGTCTTGTGGCGGATCACCACGAAGCCCTTCCAGCCGGCCTCGTCCAACGTTTTGATCTCGACAGATTCGGTGTACGCCGGTTCGGCCTTGTTGTCGTTGACGGTGGCCGGCACCGACAGGTTGGCCTCGCAGCCGTCGGCCACCGCCCGCAGCGCCGTGTGGGCGGCCGTCGCCAGCGTCGCGTCGCCGAAGACCAGCGCGGTCTGGTCGAGCGTCTGCGCGCCCTTCTGTCCCTCGTCCACGAAGGACGACGCCACCACCTCGCCCCCCGGCGGCACCGTGGGACCGGCTGTCGTGCCGCCGCAGATGCTCACCAGCTTGGCGTTGTCGGGGGGCGAGGCCGGTGGTTGCCAGGTCGGGCCGATCTCGGCCGCCTGCAGCAGCGCGCCGCGCATGGTGGTCACCGCGATCAGCCCGGTCGGCTCCGGCGCCGGCTCGTCGTCCGACGAGCATCCGGCCGCCCCGAGCAGGGCGGCCACCGCCACCGCGGCCAGGCGGGCAACTCTTCCGGTCACGAACATCGGGCCATCGTGCCAGACCGGTGAGCGGGCCCGGCCACGATGGCGGAACTACTACGCACCGGCACAGATCGGAAGACTCTCGGTGACGAATGTCGGACCCTCGGGATAGGGTCCGTTTCATGGCGGACATCGACGCACTCGCCCGGCGGCTGGCCGCCGAACTGGGCGCTGAGCAGGTCGTGACCGACCGGCAAGAGCTCCGGACGTACGAGTGCGACGGGCTCGCCCACTACAAGGTCGTCCCGGCCCTGGTCGTGCTGCCGCACACCGCGGGTCAGGTCGCCACCGTGGTCCGGGCCTGCGCCGAGGCCGGGGTGCCGTTCGTGGCCCGCGGCTCGGGCACCGGGCTGTCCGGCGGCGCCCTGCCCCACGCCGAGGGCGTCCTGATCGTCACCGCCCAGATGCGCCGCATCCTCGAGATCGCCCCGGCCGACGAGCGGGCCGTGGTCGAGCCCGGGGTGATCAACCTGCAGGTCACCCGGGCCGCCACCCCGCACGGCTACTACTACGCGCCCGATCCGTCCAGCCAGCAGATCTGCTCGATCGGCGGCAACGTGGCCGAGAACTCGGGCGGCGCCCACTGCCTCAAGTACGGCTTCACCACCAACCACGTCACCGGCCTGCAGATCGTCACCCCCGACGGCGAGCTGGTGCGGCTGGGCGGCCGGGCCCTCGACCCGCCGGGTTACGACCTGATCGGCGCGTTCGTCGGGTCCGAGGGCACGCTCGGCGTGGCGACCGAGGTGACGGTCAAACTGACCCGGTTGCCCGAGTCGGTGCGCACGCTGCTCGCGGCCTTCCCCAGCATCGACGCGGCCGGGGCGGCCACCTCGGCGATCATCGCGGCCGGGGTGGTGCCGGCCGCCATCGAGATGATGGACGCGCTGGCCATCGAGGCGGCCGAGGCCGCTGTCGCCTGTGGTTATCCGCCGGGGGCGGCGGCCGTGCTGATCGTCGAGCTCGACGGGCCCGCCCCCGAGGTCGAGGCCCAGTTCACCGAGGTCACCGCGCTGTGCCGGGGCGAGGGCGCGTTCGAGATCCGCATCGCGGCCGACGAGGCGGAACGCGCCCTGTTCTGGAAGGGCCGCAAGTCGGCCTTCGCCGCGGTCGGCCGGATCAGCCCCGACTACATCGTGCAGGACGGGGTGATCCCCCGCACCGCGCTGCCCGAGGTGCTGCGCCGCATCAGCGACGTGGCCGACTCGCACGGCGTCCGGGTGGCCAACGTCTTCCATGCGGGCGACGGCAACCTGCACCCCCTGGTGCTGTTCGACGCCCGGGTCGAGGGCGAGGCCGAGCGGGCCGAGACGGTCTCCGGCGCGATCATCGACCTCTGCATCGAGTACGGCGGCTCGATCACCGGCGAGCACGGCGTGGGCCTGGACAAGGCGAAATACATGCCCCGCATGTACGGCGAGGACGACCTCGACACGATGCAGCTGGTGCGCTGCGCCTTCGACCCCGACCACCTGTCCAACCCGGGCAAGGTCTTCCCGGCACCCCGCTTGTGCGGCGAGCGCCCCGGCGGCGACCTCGCGGCCCGCTTCCCAGGCGTGGAAGTTTTTTGATGGGCGCGCTCATCGTCTCCCGCGCCCTGTTCGGCGGCCTCGGCGTGCTCACCCCCTCCCCCAACTGGGCCGGCGACCGCAGTGCGCTCCCCCCTCCGTCCGCGCGACCCGGCAACCTCGACCCGCTCACCCCTCCCCGCGCCCGGGCCAGCGGCCTCGGCCCATTCACCGCCCCCGGCGTTTCGGTCGGGGACGTCGACACGTCCGCCGCCTCCGTCATCCCGATCGGGCAGGTCGACCCGCCCACCGCCGGCGGCGTCCTGGCCGGGAGGTTCTGATGGGGGCGCTCGACGAGCTGACCCGGCCGGCCGGGGACGACGACCATGTCGGTGGGGTGCCGGCGCGGCTGGTCGCCTCACCGGCCTCGACGGCCGAGGCGGCGGCGCTGGTCGCGGCGGCTGGTGACCTGACCGTGGTCGTGCGGGGTGGCGGCACCAAGATTCATTGGGGGCCTTCCCCGCGGGCGCTCGACCTGATCATCGACACGCGGCGGCTGGCCGGGGTGGTCGAGCATGCGGCGGGTGACCTGATCACCGTGCTCGGCGCGGGCACGCCGCTCGACGAGCTCGCGCTCGGTGATCAGCAGCTGGCCATCGACGCCGCGCCGGGGGCGACCGTCGGCGGGGTGGTGGCGACCGGGGCCAGTGGGCCGCGGCGGCTGCACTACGGCACGGCACGTGACCTACTGATCGGCATCACCGTCGTCCGGCCCGACGGGGTGGTGGCCAAGGCGGGCGGCAAGGTGGTCAAGAACGTCGCGGGCTACGACCTGGGCAAGCTCTACACCGGGTCGTACGGGACGCTCGGGCTGATCACCGAATGCGTGTTCCGGCTGCATCCGCGGCCGGCCGCTGCGGCGTACGTGCGCACGACGGCACCGGCTCAGGCCGTGCCGGCGATCCTGGCCGCCCAGGTGGCGCCGACCGCGATCGAGATCGACACCGCCACGGGCGAGCTGGCCGTGCTGCTCGAAGGCACGCCGGGCGGCGTACGGGAAAGGTCTGGTCTGCTCGAGAAGTTGCTGGCCGGCGAGGTGAGCGAGGCCGCGCCCGGGTGGTGGGGCCGCGACCCGTGGACGGCGGACGAGATCGGGATGAAGCTGTCGGTGCCGCTGTCGATGGTGCCGGGGCTGATCGAATCGGGGTCGACGCTGCGCGGGTCGGCCGGGACAGGGGTGCTCTATGCCGCGGCCCACGACATCACCGAGGTCGAACGGCTGCGGGCCCAGTGTGTGCGCAGCGGCGGGCATGCCGTGGTGCTGACCGCGCCGGCCGACGTGCGCGACATCCTCGACATGTGGGGGCCGGTGCCGGGGCTCGCGGTGATGCGCCGGATCAAGGACCAGTTCGATCCGGACCACCGGTTCGCACCGGGACGCTTCGTGGGAGGCATCTGATGGGCCGATTCTCGGGGACGTGCGGCGCTCTCGGCGAGCGGCCGCCGAGAGTCAGCGCGAGCTCATGCCCGACGATCTTTGGGGGCGGCGCCTGATGGTCGATGCCACGTGGGGCACCGGGGAACCGCTCCGGGACGTGCTCGGGCCCGTCGCCGACGGGCGGGCGTTCGACGATGATCATCCGCCGCGGGCCGATCTCATCGCCGATTGTGTGCACTGCGGGTTCTGTCTGCCGGCCTGCCCTACGTACGTGTTGTGGGGGGCCGAGGCCGATTCGCCGCGGGGGCGGATCTATCTGATGAACGAGGGCGTCAACGGCGAGCCGCTGAGCGGTTCGATGGTCGAGCACTTCGACAAATGTCTCGGGTGCATGTCGTGTGTGACCGCGTGCCCGTCGGGCGTGCAGTACGACCGCTTGATCGAGGACACCCGGGCCCAGGTCGAGCGGCGCTTCACCCGTGACCCGGGGGACGCGCTGCTGCGGCGGGCGATCTTCGCCGTCTTCCCCTATCCGCGGCGGCTCCGGCTGTTGCGGGGGCCGCTGCGGGCGTACCAGAAATCGGGTCTGCAGGGGTGGGTGGCCCGCAGCGGCCTGCTGGCCCGGCTCGGCCCGACGCTGACCACCCTCGAATCGCTCGCGCCGCGGCTGCGCAAGGTGCCACCACCGCCGCGCCGTGTGGCCGCCCGGGGCACCCGCCGCGCGGTCGTCGGCATGCTGACCGGGTGTGTGCAGGGCGCGTTCTTCCCCGAGGTCAACTCCGCGACCGTGCGCATCCTGGCCGCGGAAGGCTGCGACGTCGTGATCCCGCCCGGCCAGGGCTGCTGCGGCGCCTTGAGCGTCCACAACGGACGCCGGGACGAGGCGCTCGGCTTCGCCCGCCGCCTGATCGACACGTTCGAGCACACCGGCCTGGACTACTTCGTGGTCAACGCGGCCGGCTGCGGTTCCTCGCTGAAGGAGTACGGCCAGCTGCTGGCCGACGACCCGTCCTACGCGGAACGGGCCACGGCGTTCGCGGCGAAGGTGCGCGACCTGGCCGAGCTGCTCGACGAGCTGGGGCCGGTCGCCCCGCGCCATCCGCTGCCGCTGACCGTGGCCTACCACGACGCCTGCCACCTGGGTCACGCCCAGGGCATCCGCGCCCAGCCCCGGGCGCTGCTGCGCGGCATCCCCGAACTGCAACTGCGCGAGATCGCCGACGCCGACCTGTGCTGCGGCTCGGCCGGCATCTGGAACATCCTCAACCCCGTGCCCGCGGCCGAACTGGGCGATCGCAAGGCCGCCAACGTCCTCGCCACCGGCGCCGACCTGCTCGTCACCGCCAACCCTGGGTGCATGATGCAGGTCGCCGCCGCCCTCAACCGCAACGGCACCACGATGGCGATGGCCCACACCGCCCAGGTGCTCGACGCCTCGATCCGCAACCTCGGCCCGAAGGCCTTCAGCGACTGAGCCCCGGCCCTACACTCACGAGGGTGTCGATCCCCCCTCACATTCCGGCCGGGCACGGCCGCCCGGCCACGCTGATCAGCTACGCCTCTCAGGACGAGAAGGCCGCCGCGGAAGTGGCCGACCAACTGCTGTCCGCCGGCCACGGCGTCTGGCTCGACAAGTACTGCCTGCTGGCCGGCCAGGACTAAGCTCATCCTCGACGCGGCCGAGACACGCCCCGCGGGGCAGAGATTTCTGTTCCCGCTGCGGTTGGACGACGCCGAGACCCCGGCCCGGCTGGGCCGATGGCAACAGCTCGACATGCGTGAGCAGGTCTGGTCACGGCGGTTGAAGTCGGCCTTGAACGACTGCGCCGAGGATCTTGCTCCGACCGGCTCGGCCGACCGGCCACAGTTGAAGATCCGGCATGTCGACTTCGGTGTGGACGCGGGCGTGCTGACGATCGACTACGTGATCCGCTCGGGCGGGCCGGCGGCGCTGGTGCAGCTGGGCGCCAGCCTGATCGGCGAAAACGGCCGGGACCATCACCACCGGCTCGACGACCGGTGGCTGTGGGTCGCCGCCGGGACTGCGGTGTACCGGCGCTACCTTCGCCTGGCGGCCGTGCCGCGACCCGGCACTTACCAGCTCGTCGTCTCCGCTTCGCACGGGCGAGGCGACCAGAAGAAGCGAGTGGCATCAGCCCACGGTGGCGAGCCGCTGGTTCTGCGCTGACCGGCTAGACCCCGCGTTCGAGGGTGCTGCGCTCGACGCAGAACTCGTTGCCTTCCAGGTCCTGCATGGTCACCCAGCCCAGGCCGTCGGGGGTGCGGTGGTCCTCGAAGAGCTTGGCGCCCAGGGCGGTGAGGCGGTCGACCTCCTCGTCGCGGGTGCGCTCGTCGGGCTGCCAGTCGATGTGCAGGCGGTTCTTGACCGTCTTGGCCTCGGGCACGCGGATGAACAGCAGACCGGGCACCGGCGCCGGCGCGTCGACCAGCACCTCGTCGTCCCCGGGTTCGTCACCCTCCCCGAGGGGCCAGCCGGTGACCTCGCTCCAGAAGCGGGCCAACTCGTACGGCTCGGAACTGTCGACGGTCACGTGTCGAAGGATCATGGCAACACCTTAGGGCGTATCTGGCCGATCCCGCGGCCGGCGCGGAGGCAGAGCGCCGTGCCCAGCAGTGCGCCTTTGATGCCGGAGAGCCCGCAGTGAGCGCATCGGGCTGTGAATGCGCTGCGCTGCGGGCTCCGGCTCCCGTGGCTCCGGATCGGCGCCGGGGCCGGGGTTGATTCAGGAGAGGGCGAACGAGGGGTGCGGAGGCTGGTTGTAGGCCGTGTTCTGCCAGGCCAGGGCTTCGCGGTACTGGATGTCGTGCAGCAGCGTGACCACCCGGCGGTCGGTCTGGATCGGGGTTGAATAGATCCGCAGGGCGGTGTTGTCCGAGGTGGGCCAGATGACCTCCTCGCGCCAGTCGCCGAGCAGGTCGCCGCTCAGGGACGGGGTGGCCTTGGTGCCGTTGTTCGAGTGGACGCCGCCGGCTGTGAGCAGACGCGTGTCGCCTGAGGTGCCGTACTTGTCGATTCGGGTCTGGTCCAGCAGTTCGCGTTGGGCGTCGCCGTCCCACCAGAGCACGAAGTTGGTCGAGCTCGGCTTGCGGCTCGACACCACCGAGCCGGACGGGCCGCGTACGCCGTCGACGGCGGACGACCAGCTTTCCGCGCCGGGGCTGCCGGCCCAGATGTCGGCCGAGACGCCGCGTCCGTTGTCGCCGCTGGCCGGGGTGCTCCACAGGATCTGGCCGGTGCGGGCGTCGGCGAACCACGATGACGGCTTGCTGGAGTCCTCGTCGACCTTGAAGACTTCCAGGCCCGTACGGGACGGGTCGAGATCACCGACGTGCAGGGTGTCGCCGTGTCCGTAGCCGGTGTTCCAGAGCTTCGCGCCGTTGTCGTCGATCGCGAGGGATCCGTACACGATCTCGTCCCGGCCGTCGCGGTCGACGTCGGCCACCGAGAGCTGGTGGTTGCCCTGGCCGGCGGTGCCGCTGTTGGTCGAGCTGTTGCTGTCGAACGTCCAGCGGCGGGTCAGCGCGCCGTTGCGGAAGTCCCAGGCCACGATCACGCTGCGGGTGTAGTAGCCGCGGGCCATGATCAGGCTGGGCCGGGCGCCGTCGAGGTAGGCGGTGCCGGCCAGGAAGCGGTCGACCCGGTTGCCGTACGAGTCGCCCCAGCTGCTGACCGTGCCCCGCGGCGGCTCGTAGTTGACCGTGGACAGGGCGGCGCCGTTGCGGCCGTCGAACATGGTCAGGTACTCGGGGCCGCTGAGCACGTAGCCCGACGAGTTGCGGTAGTCGGCGCTCGAACTGCCGATCACCTGGCCGGTGCCGGAAACTGTCGCGTCGGCCGTCTTCATCGCGACCTCGGCCCGGCCGTCGCCGTCGTAGTCGTACACCTGGAACTGGGTGTAGTGCGCCCCGGCCCGGATGTTGCGGCCGAGGTTGATGCGCCACAGCCGCGTGCCGTCGAGTTTGTAGCCGTCGACGTAGACCGGGTCGGTGACGCCGGACTGCGAGTTGTCCTTGGCGTTCAGCGGCTCCCACTTGAGCACCAGATCGAGCTTGCCGTCGCCGTCGAGGTCACCGGTCGAGGCGTCGTTGGCGGCGTACAGCGAGCTGTTGGGGTTCTGGATCGGCACGTCGAGATAGCCGTTGCCGAACGTCAGCGACGGGCCCTCGGCCGCTTGCTCAACCCCGTTCAGTACGGCCCGTACGGTGTATGCGCTGTTGGCGGCCGCGCCGGAGTCCAGGTAGTTGGTCGACGAGGTCAGCGGCGACGCGTTGACCTTGGTGGTGCCGCGGTAGACGTTGAAGCCGATGCCGGCCGGGTCGGTGGCCAGCCAGCGCCAGCTGACCAGGTTGGCCGAGCCGGAGCGGACACTGATCACGCCGCGGTCGAGGCGTTCGCGCTGCTTCCCGTCGGCCGGCGGCGTCGTGGTCGGGGGCGGAGTGGTCGGCGGGGGCGTCGTGGGCGGCGGCGTGGTGGTGGGCGGCGGTGTCGTGGTGGGCGGGGGCGTCGTCGGCGGGGTCGAGCCGGTGCATGCCACCCCGTTCAATGTGAACGTTCCCGGCGTCGCCGCGGTGCCGTTGGCGTTGAAGCCGAAGCCCGTCGTGGCGTTGGTGGCGAGGGCGCCGTTCCAGCCCGCGTCCTTGACCGAGACCGCGGAGCCGGATTGGGTCACGGCACCGTTCCACAACGACGTGATTGTCTGACCGCCGGACAGAGCGAAGGCGAGCGTCCAGCCGTTGAGCGGGTCGCCCAGGTTCGTGACGTCGACATTCGCGCCGAAACCGCCGGGCCAGGAGTTGGTGACGGTGTAGCGCACCTGGCACCCGGCCGCGGCGTCGGCCCGGGTCGCCACCATGACGCCGGCGCCGGCCGTCACGACGGCGAGGACGGCCGCGATCTTTCCTCTTCTGGCCACTGGCGGTCCTTAGATCGAGAGACGTAAATGGGAGCGTTCCCAGGGTGGAGCATCGTGACGTTTCGGTCAAGGTTGGATTGGGAGCGCTCCCATGTCATAGTGCTTGCTAATCCATTTCGATCGATCCCTTTGCCCTCGCCCGGGAGCGCCGATGTCCAGACTCCGATCGACCGTCCTCGCCGCCACCACCGCCGTGCTGGCCGGTTCGCTGACCGTCGCCGCCGTGGGCCCGGCCTCGGCCGCCGCCGGGTGTCAGGTCCGCTACGCCGTCTCGAGTTCCTGGCCGGGCGGCTTCGGGGCCGCCGTCGACATCACCAACCTCGGCGATCCGGTGTCGTCGTGGACGCTGACGTTCTCGTTCGGCGCCGGCCAGACGATCACTCAGCTGTGGAACGGTTCGGCGACCCAGACCGGCTCGGCCGTGACGGTGCGCAACGCCGGCTGGAACGGCGCGCTGGCCACCAACGGCACGGCCTCGTTCGGCTTCAACGGCTCGTGGACGGGCAGCAACCCGGTGCCCACGTCATTCGCCCTCAACGGGACGACCTGCAACGGCCCGACCACTCCCCCGCCCACCACCACCCCGCCTCCCACAACGCCGCCACCCACCACGCCGCCCCCGACCACGCCGCCGCCCGCCGGCTCGCCGGTCAAGATCATGGCGCTCGGGGACTCGATCACCGGCTCGCCCGGTTGCTGGCGCGCGTTGCTATGGCAAAAACTGCCCGCCAGTCGCGTCGACTTCGTGGGCACGTTGCCCGGCCAGGGCTGCGGTTTCGCGTACGACGGGGAAAACGAGGGCCACGGCGGTTTCCTCGCCACGAACGTCGCCAACCAGGACCATCTGGTGGGCTGGCTCGCGCCCACCGACCCCGACATCGTGCTCATGCACTTCGGCACGAACGACGTCTGGAACAACCTGCCCCCGTCGACGATCCTGGCCGCGTTCACCCGCATGGTCGGCCAGATGCGGGCGTCCAACCCGGCCATGAAGATCCTGGTCGCCCAGATCATCCCGATGAACGCCTCGAACTGCGCCGAATGCGCTCAGCGCGTGGTCGACCTGAACGCGGCCATCCCGGCCTGGGCCGCCGGCCTCTCCACGGCCGCCTCCCCCATCACCGTGGTCGACCAGTTCTCGGGCTTCGTCCCCGCCACCGACACCTACGACGGCGTCCACCCCAACGACGCCGGCAACGTGAAGATCGCCAACCGCTGGTATCCCGCCCTGGCCGCCGCCCTCGGCTGACCGCGTCCCTCGGCCTCCCCAGCGCCGGCCGAGCCGAACGCGAGACGAAACGGTTCGTCTCGCCAAAGCCCGCACGCGGCCGGGTCGCCTTCACCGTCGACCCGGCCCGGCGCATGAGTCAGTGGGCAGACCGGGTCATGCCGGCACCTCGTCCACGAGCGCCGGCACAGTGGGGCCGGCGCCGATCGCGACACGCACGGCGATCAGTTCACCGCGCGTCGCGCGCGTCCCGACCAGTCGGCGGGACCCGATGATCAACGCTGTCGTGACACTGTCGACCCGTGCCGATGGACACAGGGTCAACGGTCCTGAGCAGGCGTAACGTCGCCAGGGCGGGCCGGTCGGGCCCACGGCGGGCGGTCGGTCCGCAGCGAGACTCAAGGAGTGTCCACATGAGCGACGAAGCGGTCGAACGCCATCTCAAGAGCATGGACGATCTCGACTTCAAGGCGTGGAACGGGGCCGACTGGGACGGCCTGTTCAGCCATCTGCACACCGACGACGTGGTGGTCAACTTCCACGGCCAGGCCCCGACGCACGGGCTCGCCGAACACGTCGACGCCATGAAGGCCCTTGTGCAGACCATGGGCGGGACCCCGGCCCAGGTCCAGTCCCACCCGATCAAGTTCGGCGCCGGCGACTGGACGTGCGTGGTCGGCGAGTTCGGGGACGGCAGCCGCATGGTCACCCTGGCCCGCTGGCGCGACGGAGCCATCGCCGAGGAACACATCTGGATCTGAGCCGACGTCACCCGCGGCCGGTCACCAACTGGATCTCGATCGGGGCGGCCACCTCGCCGCCCGGGGTGACGAACCGGTCGAGCGAACGCCGGCAGTCGGCCCCGATGCGGCGGCGGGCCTCGCCCTTCAGGTGGCCGGCCAACGGCAGCAGTTCGGCCTCGACGAACGCGTCCATGGAGGGCAGGCGGGTGGCGGTCATCCAGGTCGTGAGACGGTCGATCCGCCGGCCTGCCTCTTCGCACAGCGCGGCCAGCCGGTCGGGATCGCCGGTCGCGAAGTAGCCCGCGATCACAAAATTCGTCTCGTAGAACTCGGCGGCAGCCGCCGAGAGGGCGTACGTGCGCTCGTTCATCACCCCAGCACACACCTCCGGCCGCCGGGCATCAGTCCGGTTGGCGACCCAGCGGTCAGGCCGGGGTCAGGCGGATGAGGACGCGAGGAGTTCCTTGACCCTGGGTACGACCTCGGTGCCGTACAGCTCGATCGCCTTCAGCATCTTGTCGTGGGGCAGCGTGCCGGCCGAGTACTTCAGATCGAAGCGCTGGATGCCCAGGTGCTTGATGGTGTGCGCGACCTTCTGGGCCACCGTCTCGGGCGAGCCCACGTGCCACGCCCCGTCGCGGATGTCGTTCTCGAAGCGGTCGCGGCTCAGTGGCGGCCAGCCCCGTTCGCGGCCGATGCGGTTGAGCATGGTGCGGGCGTGCGGCCACAGCGTCTCGACCGCTTCCTCGTCCGTCTCGGCGACGAACCCGGGGCAGTGCACGGCCACCGGCTGCGACGGCTGCTCGAACTCTTCCAACGCCCGCTGGTAGAGCTCCACGTACGGCGCGAAGCGCACCGGCTCGCCGCCGATGATGGCGAGCACGAGGGGCAGGCCGTGGCGGGCGGCCCGCACCACCGATTCGGGGCTGCCGCCGACGCCGATCCACGTTCGGATGCGTCCGGATTCGGTCTTGGGGTAGACCTGCTGGTCCTTCAGCGGCGGGCGGACCGTCCCCTCCCAGCTCACCGGGCCCTCGTCGAGCAGCTTGACCATGAGGTCGGCCTTCTCCTCGAAGAGCCGCTCGTAGTCGTGCAGGTCGAAGCCGAACAGCGGGAACGACTCGGTGAACGAGCCCCGGCCCAGGATGATCTCGGCCCGGCCGTTCGACACCGCGTCGAGCGTGGCGAAACGCTCGAAGACGCGTACCGGGTCGTCCGAGCTGAGCACGGTGACCGCGGTGCCGAGTTTGATCCGTTCGGTGCGGGCGGCGATGGCGGCCAGCACGATCTCGGGCGCCGAGACCGCGAAGTCGTCGCGGTGGTGCTCGCCGAGGCCGAATCCGTCGACGCCGACCCGTTCGGCCAGCACGGCCTGCTCGACGACGTTGCGGATCACCTGCGCGTACGGGATCTTGTTGCCCTTGTCGTCGACGGTGACGTCGCCGAAGGTGTCCAGTCCGAATTCCACCATGATCACTCTACCGAGCCGGGCGGCCCTTCAACCGGCGGCCCATCTCGTGCGCGATCTCTTTCTTGGCGTCGCGCTCGGCCAGCACCTGCCGTTTGTCGTACGACTTGAGGCCGCGGGCCATCCCGAGCTCGACCTTGGCCCAGCCCTCGTTGAAGTACATCGAGAGCGGCACCAGGGTGAGCCCGTTGCCGTCGCGCAGCTGGGCCAGGATCCGCTGGATCTCGGACTTGTGCAGCAGGAGCTTGCGGGTGCGGCGGGGCGCGTGGTTGGTCCAGCTGCCGTAGCCGTACTCCGCGATGTGCAGCCCGTAGAGCATGATCTCGCCCTCGTGCTCCTGAGCGAACGCGTCGACGAGCGACGCGCGACCCTCGCGCAGTGACTTGACCTCGGTGCCGGCCAGCACGAGACCCGCCTCGTACGTACGGAGGATCGCGTAGTCGTGCCGCGCCTTCTTGTTCGAGGCGATCAGTTTGCGCCCGGTCTCCCTGCTCACGCAGGAACCATAGCTTTACGGCACGGATCGCCGCATCGAATAAGTGACGCTGCTCAGCCGGTGGGGCTCGTTGTGGACGTGCATCGCCGTGCGGTCGTACGCCTGCCATCCGGCCGCCCCGGCCCGGTTGAGGTGGCGCAGGTCGTCGAAGCGCTCGTCGGTGCCCCAGCGCAGGATGCCGCCGGGGTGGTGGAAGGTGGCCGTCCAGTCCATGAACCGGTCGGCGCCGAGCGTGCCCGCGGCGCGGTATTCGAGCCGCGCGTATTCCCAATTGGTCACCCATGGCATTATGCCGAAATGACCTTGGTCGCCGCGACCGGAGTGGCCCAAGGGACGTTTCCCTCATTAGTGCCCATTGTGGACGGAACGTGTCAGGGGTCACCCTTAAATCACCCTGAGTAGGGTTCAGCTGGAACCGCGCTCGGGCATACGCTCCGCCCGTCTGACACCACGTTTCGGGGGGAACGTATGGCAACGGGTGGGGTGGCGAGACTGGTCTGCGGCCGCTGGTCGAAGTGGATCGTGCTCGCTCTGTGGATCGTCGTGCTGGGTCTGGCCGGGCCGCTGGCCGGCAAGCTGGGCGAGGTGCAAGAGAACGACAACTCGGCCTGGCTGCCCGGCGGCGCCGAGTCGACCCAGGTCGCCGAGTTGCAGCGGCAGTTCCAGCCGGACGACATCGCGCCCGCCATCGTGGTCTACGAGCGCACCGGCGGGCTCACCGACGCCGACCGCGCCGCGGCCGCCGACGACGCGCGGGCCCTGGCCGGCGCCGAGGGCGTGAGCGGCCAGGTCGTCGGCCCGATCGAGTCGCCGGACAAGGCAGCCGTCGAGGTCATCGTCCCCATCAAGATCGACAGCGACGGCTGGGAGGCGCTGCCCGACATCGCCGACGGCCTCAAGAACACCGCCGAGCAGGGCGCGCCGGGCGGCCTCGACGTCTATCTGGCCGGCCCGATCGCCGTGGCGGCCGACTCGGCCGGGGCCTTCGCCGGCATCGACGGCACCCTGCTCTACACGACCCTGGCCGTCGTCGCGATCATCCTGCTCGTCACATATCGCAGCCCGGTGCTGTGGCTGCTGCCGATCCTGACCGCCGGCGTGGCCCTGGCCGGCTCCCAGGCTCTGATCTATCTGCTGGCCAAGCACGCCGGGCTGACCGTCAACGCGCAGAGCGCGGGCATTCTCACCGTGCTCGTCTTCGGCGCCGGCACCGACTACGCCCTGCTGCTGGTCGCCCGCTACCGCGAAGAGTTGCGCCGCCACGAGGACAGGCACGAGGCGATGCAGTTCGCCCTGCACCGCGCGGGCCCGGCCATCATCGCCAGCGCGGCCACGGTGGCCATCGGCATGACCTGCCTGACCCTGGCCGAGCTCAACTCGACGGCCGGTCTGGGCCCGGTGGCCGCGCTCGGCATCGTGGTCGGCCTGGCCGCGATGGTCACCCTGCTGCCGGCGTTGCTGGTCATCTTCGGCCGCTGGCTGTTCTGGCCGGCCCGCCCCCGGTTCGGCACGCCCGAACCCACCGCGACCGGCGTCTGGGCCCGGCTCGGCGGCCGCATCGCCCGCCACCCGCGCCGCGTCTGGATCACCACGTCGCTCGTGCTCGGCGCCATGGCGCTGGGGCTGCTTCAGCTCAACGCGACCGGGCTGACCCAGGCCGACCAGTTCACCACCGAGCAGCCCTCGACGGTGGCCGAGGAGGCGCTGGCCCGGCACTTCCCGGCCGGCGGCGGCCAGCCCGTCACCGTGATCGCCAACGCGGCGAGCGCGGCCGAGGTCAGTCGCGGTCTGGCCGCGGTGCCCGGCATCAGCGAGGTGGCCGAACCGGTCGTCCGCGGGAACCTGGCCCTGATCGACGGCACGCTGGCCAGCGCGCCCGACAGCCAGGCCGCGCAACAGACGGTCGAGCGGGCCCGCGACGCGCTGCACGCGATACCGGGCGCGGACGCCAAGGTCGGCGGCGGCTCGGCCATCCTGCTCGACATCAATACCGCCAACGACCACGACAACCGGCTGATCATCCCGCTCGTGCTGCTGGTGGTGCTGATCATTCTCGGGTTGCTGCTGCGGGCGATCGTGGCGCCGCTGATCCTCATCGCGACCGTGGTGCTGTCGTTCGCGGCCGCGCTGGGTGTCAGCGTGCTCGTCTTCCGCCACATCCTCGACTTCCCGGCCGAGGACACATCGTTCCCGCTGTTCGTGTTCGTCTTCCTGGTCGCGCTGGGCATCGACTACAACATCTTCCTGATGACCCGGGTGCGGGAAGAGGCGATCACCCACGGCACGAGGCGCGGCGCCCTGATCGGCCTGGCCGCGACCGGCGGCGTGATCACGTCGGCCGGCATCGTGCTCGCCGGCACGTTCGCCGCGCTGGCCAGCCTGCCGCTGGTGGCGTTCGTGCAGATCGGCTTCGCGGTGGCCTTCGGCGTCCTGCTCGACACGCTGATCGTGCGGTCGGTGCTGGTGACCGCGCTCAACCTCGACGTCGGCCGCTGGATGTGGTGGCCGAGCAAGCTGACCCACAAGCTCGACGAGCCGGACGACAAATCGGCCCAGCCGTTGTCATCATCTGAACCCGAACTTACGCACTGAGCCGTCGGCTGCGCACTCTCGAAGACCTCCGGTAACCATCAGGGAGGCGTAGCCGATGAAGGCTGTCCGTGTTCACTCCTATGGCAAGCGACCGTCGATCGACGACGTGGCCGAGCCCGAGGTCAGCGGTCCGTTCGACGTGCTCGTGCAGGTCGGCGCGGCCGGACTGTGCCGCACCGACCTGCACATCATCGAAGGGCAGTGGGCCGAGAAGTCGGGTGTGCAACTGCCGTACACGATCGGTCATGAGAACGCCGGCTGGGTGCGGGCGGTCGGCAGCGCGGTCACCAACGTCTCCCCCGGCGACGCGGTGATCCTGCACCCGCTGGTCACCTGCGGGCTGTGCCGGGCGTGCCGTTCGGGCGACGACGTGCACTGCGAGAACTCGCAATTCCCCGGCATCGACACCGACGGCGGCATGGCCGAATACCTGCTGACCAGCGCGCGGTCGGTGGTCAAGCTCGCGGACGGCCTGGAACCGGCGGCCGTGGCCGCGCTCGCCGACGCCGGGCTGACCGCGTATCACGCCGTACGGAAAGCAGTGCCTCTGCTCTATCCCGGCCAGACCGTCGTGGTGATCGGCGCCGGCGGGCTCGGCCACATCGGCATCCAGTGCCTGCTCGCCATGACCGCGGCCCGGGTCGTCGTGATCGACCCCAACGAGAAGGCCCGCGAGCTCGCCACCGAACTGGGCGCGCACGAGGTCGTCGCGAACGGCAACGACCTGACCGACAGCGCCGACGTGGTGCTCGACTTCGTCGGTGAGCAGGGGGCCGAGGCGCTCGGCCTGACGATGACCCGGCGGGCCGGCAGCTACTACGTGATCGGCTACGGCGGCGCGGTGAACATCCCGACGATCGACCTGATCTCGACCGAGCGCAACATCATCGGCAACCTGGTCGGCTCGTACAACGACCTCGACGAGCTGATGACGCTGGCCGCCCAGGGCAAGGTCACGCTGCACACGCGGCAATATCCGCTGAGCGCGGTGAACGAGGCGATGGACGATCTGGAGGCCGGCCGGCTGCAGGGGCGCGGCATCCTGGTGCCCTGACGTGTTCCACTCCGACGGGCAGAGCTACTTCGTCGTCGACGGGCACGTGCACTTCTGGGACGGCAGCCCGGCCAACCAGATCAACCGGTACGGCGAGGGTTTCGTCCGGGGCCTGTACGGCTTCCACCGCCGCCTCTCCCCCGACGAACACCGGTGGACGCTGGAGGAGTTCGAGCGCTACCCCGAACAGCGGTTGATCGACGACCTGTTCGAGGCCGGGCCCGACGACGTGGCGATCCTGCAGCCGACCGGCCGGCCGGACTGGTTCGTCAACGGCTTCGAGACGACCGAGCAGAACGGCGAGATCGCCCAGCGGCATCCGGGCCGGTTCATCGTCAACGGCCGCTGGGATCCGCGGGACGGCGAGGCCGGGCTGGCCGAACTGGAGGCGCTGCACGAACGCTGGCAGCTACCGGGGGTCCTGGTGGGCCCGGCCGAGTGGAAGGGGATCAGCAAGGGCTGGCGACTGAGCGACCCGTGGGCCCACCGGTATCTCGAGAAGTGCCAGGAACTGGGCATCCGCAACATTCACGTGCACCCGACGAACGGAGACCTGGCGGACGTCGACGACGCGGCCACCGCCTTCCCTGGGTTGCGCTTCTTCGTCGAGCACGTCGGGCTGCCCCGGATCGAGGATTTCTGCTGGACCGCGGCTCAGGAGCCCAATGTGTACGGCGGTCTGGCGGTGGCCCTGCCGTTCCTGCACACCCGGCCGCGCTACTTCGCGCGGATCATCGGCGAGCTGCTCTACTGGATCGGCGAGAACCGCATCCTGTTCGGCAGCAACTACGCCGTCGGGCACCCGAAGTGGCTGGTCGAGCGGTTCGTCGACTTCCAGATCCCGGACGACCTGCAGAGCGAGTACGGGGTCCTCACGCCGGCCATCAAGCAGAAGATCCTGGGCTTGAACGCCGCCCACCTGTACGACCTCAAGGTGGAGTGATGCGGCCGGTGCGGGCGGCGGTGGTGAGGGCGACGGCCCGCGTGGCGCGGACGGCGCCCAGCCGCACCGCCCGCTCGACCGACCACCTGTCCGCGCGCAGCCGGGTCGTCGGCATGGAGACGGCCACCGCGCCGACGAAACGTCCGGCGGCGTCCGTGACCGGGGCGGCCATGCAGCTCAGACCGGCCTGGAACTCATCCACCTCGACCGCCAGGCCGGTGCCGCGGACCTGCCGCAGTTGCCGGGCGAGCAGGTCGCGGTCGGTCACCGTGGCCGGTGTGACGGCCGGGGTGCCGGTGTGCTCGAGCAGGGTCTCGCGGTCGTCGGCGGGCAGCTGGGCCAGCATCAGCTTGCCGAACGCGGTGGCGTGCGGGGCCTGATGGAAACCGATGGCGAGCGGCTGGATGCGCGGGTGCAGGGCGCACTCGACGACGTGGGCGACGATCATCTCGGCGTCGCGCAGCGCGGCGTAGTAGGCCGCGGCCTGCGCCTCGCGGTGGATCACCGAGGCCACCCGCTGCACCTCGGGCGACGCCTCGATCTGGCGGTGCAGGCCGCGGGCCAGGTCGTCGACGCGGTGGCCGAGGGCGTAGGCCCGCTCGTCGGTCAGATGCACCAGATAGCCGCCGGTGACCAGCGTGGTGAGCAGGTGGTACGTGGTGGGCAGGGTCAGCCCGAGGGCCGCGGCGACCTGTTTGGCCTGCACCGGACCGGGTGCGGCGGCGATGTGGTCGAGCACGCGCATGGCCCGCTCGACGGACTGCAGGACCCCGGTGCCCTTGTTCATCACCCCAGCCTGCGGCCCTGGTACAGATGGTGGAAGACCGTTGACTGATCGCGCGAAAGGGAGTTCGACATGATCTTCATTACGGCCAAGTTCCCGATCAAGCCCGAGTTCGCGGACAGCTGGCCCGAGATCGCGGGCCCGTTCACGACCGCGACCCGCGGCGAAGCGGGCTGCCTGTGGTTCGACTGGTCCCGCAGTCTCGACGACCCGACCGAGTACGTGCTGGTCGAGGCGTTCCGCGACGGTGACGCGGGCGCTGCGCACGTCGGCTCGGCCCACTTCAAGCAGGCCCAGCAAGACCTGCCACAGTATCTGCGGGCGACTCCCAAGATCGTGAGTCAGACTGTTGACCAGGACGGCTGGTCCGAACTGGGGGAGCTCGCCGTCGAATAGGCGCACGGTCGTGCCCGACCGGAGGTTCACCGCACTTGAGAGCCCTTCCTACCGTGGGTCCCCCGGGACCCAGGAGGAGATTCGTGCGCGTGGCCCTGGCCGCGATGGTGGCGGCCGTGTTGCTGGCAGTCGGTGGCGTCGTCGTGTGGTCGCTCCGCTCGCCGGTGACGGCCGTCCAGGTCAGCGCGCTCCGGGGCGGCACGGTCACCACCGACGAGGGTGTCGCGGTGCGGTTCGCGCCCGGCGCGCTGAGCCAGGACACCGAGGTCCGGGTCGTGCCGCGGCCGAGCGTGGCCGCCCCGCACGGGCTGAGCTGGCTCACCGAACCGGTCGACATCGAGCTCGGCGGGGCCCGGCTGCTGACCTCGGCCACGCTGCGGCTGCCGCTGCGCGAGGCCGCCACCGACGACCTCATCACGGTGGTGTCGCGCGGCGAGGACGGGGTGTGGAGCGGTCAGGGCGGCCTGGTCGACCCCACGGCCCGCACGATCACGACGATCGTCGGCCACCTGTCGATCGTGTCGGCCGGGCACACGAGGGTCACCGCCCCCGACTTCTCGTCCGGGTCCGGCGCCGAGGACGCCCCGGACCCGGAGTGCGGCACCACCCGCTCCGACCGGTGGACCGCCCGGGCCGAGGGCGAGGCCGTGAAGACCTGCGTGGCCGCGGGCGCCGTCGACCGGCCGGCCCTGCTACGAGTGACCGGCAACCGGGCTTACGGCCAGTTCGCCGAGCTCGGCGCCTACCCGCCGATCACGGTGGCCCAGCCCGGCGACACCGGCCTGGCCGACGAGGTCTGGCGCGGGGTCGCCGCGGCCGATCGTGATCACACGTTCCTGCCCGGTCAGGGCGCCCTCGACCTCACGCTGCCGGGCAACTACCGCACGATCGAGTTCGTCACCCGCACCGGTCCCGACGTGGCCGTGGCCGAGTACGTCGTCGAGGTCATGAGCCGGGCCTTCGTCCCGGCCGAGGTGACCGTGCAGGCCGTCCGGTGCGTGCTGGACCGGCCCGCGGCCGATCCGGCCCGGGGCGATCGGGTGCTGCTGTGCGTGACCGCGGCACTGGCGGCCGAGCGGATCCTGCCCGAGAACGTCGCCGGAACCGACGAGAAGCTGGCCAAACAGGACCGCGACGGGATGGCCCAGGCCGTGCTGACGGCGATCCGCGAGCTGCCCGCCGGCGTCGCCGGCCGGCCCGACGACGGCGCCGGGGCGGGCTGGCGGGTGACCGCCGAGCGCAGCCCGGTCATCCCCCGCAAGGCCCTCAACGAGCCCGGCGGGTCCATCCCGGCCTCCGTCGTGGCGACCCAGGAGAAGTTGTACGCGGCCGCGCTGCGCGACGCCCTGCCCGGCGCGCTGCCCCCGCCCGGCCTGGTGTGGTCGAACACGACCCTGACCGGCCGGGCCGTCACCGAGGCCGTGGCCGCCCTGGTCACCACGCCGCCGCTGCGCTGGCCGTGCGACGAGACGGCCCGCGACGGGTACGTCTACGGCCTGGCCGACCCCGACCTGCTCACCTATCCGGCCCGCCTGTCCGACCTGGGCCTGCCGCCCGAGGACGTCGGCATCGTGCGGCAGACCGCCGCCGGTGGCCAGAACTACCGGCTGTGCGTCGCCCTCGACGGCACCTGGACCGCGCTGACCCACGACCAGCCGGCCGGCGGTTTCCCGGCGGACGAGGCGGAGCGGATCGGCGCGATGGGCCCGGGGGTCTGCCGGCCCGGCCTGGGCGGCGCGTTCGTCCCGGCCGACTCGACCTGCCGCACGTCGGTCCGGGCCGACCTCGACGGGGACGGCCGGACCGACACGGTGCTGATCTACGAGCGGGCCGGGACCTGGACGGCACGGGCGGTGCTCACCGCGGGCCAGGTCTTCGACCTCACGCTGCCGTACCGGCGGGACGAGAAGCCGGTTCCGGTCCGCGCCCTCGACCTCGACGGCCGGCCCGGCGCCGAGGTCGAGCTGCGGAGCGGCTCGACCTCACGGCTGCTCCGGTTCGACGCGGGCGGCCTGGCGCTGAGTGACTGACCGGCTCAGCGGTCCTCGTCGTCATCGTCGGCCTTGACGAAGGTGCCGACCTCGTGCTGCTTGCAGAGCGCGAGGTACTTGCCCTTGCACAGGGTGGCCTGCGGGACGTACTTGTCCTCGGCCACGACCTTGTTGATGTTGGCGAGGGTGATCGCCTGGGGCTCCAGGCTCACGAACGGCACGTACGCGCCCGACTCCGGGTCCTTCAGCTGGTTGGCCACGGTCGGCTTCTCGTTGTTGAAGAGCTTGACCGCTAGGCTGGCCGCGTTGACCGCCTCGAGCTTGGTCGCCTTGTAGACCGTCATGCACTGCTCGCCGGTCAGCAGGTTCTGCAGGCCCTCGAGCGTCGCGTCCTGCCCGGTCACCGGGACGATGCCGTTCAGCTTCTTCTTGCGCAGCACCTTGATCACGGCGTCGCCGATGCCGTCGTTGGCCGCGAGCACGCCCCGGATGTTCGGCGCCTGCGAGAGCATCTGCTCGAAGAGCTTGGTGGCCTCGTCCGGGTCCCAGTCCGTCACCCACTGGTCGGGGCCCTTGGTGAACTCGCCGGCGTCGTACTTCTCGTTCAGCGGGATGTCGTAGCCCTCTTTGAACAGGCGGGCGTTGTTGTCCGACGGCGAGCCGTTGAGCTGCGCGACGATCGGGTTCTGGGCGCCCTTGGCCTCGAGGCACTTGATCAGGCCGTACGCCTGGAGGCTGCCGACCTTGTTGTTGTCGAAGCTGACGTAGTAGTCGGCCCCGCCGTTCAGGGTCAGACGGTCGTAGTCGATCGTCGGGATCTTCTTCTTCTTGGCCAGGTCGAGGGCGGCCTTGCCGCTGATCGAGTCGAGGTTGGCGATGATCAGCACCTTGACACCGCTGTTGACCATCGACTCGGCGGTCTGCACGAACTTGGCCCGGTCGCCCTGGGCGTTCACGATCTCGACCGGCACCTTCGCCTCGTCGAACGCGGCCTTCAGGAACTTCGGGTCCTCGTTGCCCCACCGCTTCGAGCTCTCGGTGTCGGGCAGGATCACGCCGACCCGCGCCTTGCCGTTGCCCGACGACGTGTTGCCACTGCCACTACTCGTGTCACCCGAATCACCGGAGTCATCACACGCAGTCATGGTGGCCGTCGCCATCAGGCCGACGGCGGCGATAGCCAACAGTTTCTTGCGCATTTGGTGAGTCGTCCTCTCCGGTGAAACTCGACCTCGGCCCGGGCGATGGGCCGACCAAGTATCAGGCAGACCCGGGCGCGCCCGACAGGGGGTACGGCGCCGGGAAGAAAAATAGTTCATTTCCGGTCCGTGAGCACACTCGCATCACAGACTGTGCAGAACCTGACGATCTTGCCTGGTCATCTTCGTCGGCGAGGGTACTCGTCAAGCGGCCCGTCGCCGGCCGGCGGCGGAAAAGACGATCAAGTTCGGTACGGACGGACGATCGGACCGGCTCACCCGGCCGGGCGAATCGGTCCGATCGTCGTGGGGCCGCGCTCAGGTGAAGTTCAGTTCGCCCGTACGCGTGCGCTTGAGCTCGAAGAAGTCGGGATAACCGGCCAGGGCCACGGCGCCATCGAAGATCTTCGCGGCCTGCTCGCCGCGCGGGATGCTGTTGAGCACCGGGCCGAAGAAGGCGACGCCGTCGATGTGGATGGTCGGGGTGCCGACGTCCTCGCCGACCGGGTCCATGCCCTCGTGGTGGCTCTTGCGCAGCGCCTCGTCGTACTCGGTGCTCGCCGCCGCCTCGGCCAGGCCGGCGGGCAGGCCGACCTCGGCCAGCGCCTCGGCGATGACCTGCTCGAAGTCCTTGTTGTCGTTGTTGTGGATGCGGGTGCCGAGAGCCGTGTAGAGGTCGCGCAGCACCTCTTCGCCGTGCTGCTGCGCGGCGGCGGTGACCACGCGGACAGTGCCGAGCGAACGGTCGATCAGGTCGCGGTACCACTCGTCGAGGTCGCGGCCCTCGTTCAGCACGTACAGGCTCATCACGCGGAACCGCAGGTCGAGGTCGCGCTGCTGCTCGACCTCGAGGATCCAGCGGGACGAGATCCAGGCGAACGGGCAGGCCGGGTCGAAATAGAAATCAACTTTTGTCACGCCTCTACGGTACGAGGCGATCGGCTCGACCCGGCCGCCAATCATGACCCTTCTGAGTGGGCCAATTTGCGGGCCAGCAACAGGCCCGGCCGATGCTCCACGGTGAAACCGGCGGCCCGCAGATCCGCGGTGACTGCCGGCCGCGGGCTGACCCGGTAGTACATGACGAACGGGGGCCGCCACACCGCGTTGCGCACCCGCATGACCAGGTCGAAGCCGACCGTGGCCCAGTGCGCGAGCGAGATCACCGGCGGCGGCGCGCCCAGGGCCAGCGCGAACAGCCCGCCCGGGCGCAGCGCGCGCCACACCCCGTCGAACAGCGCGGGCCGTTCGGCCGGCAGGAAGTGGCCGAGCGCCCCGAACGACACCGCGAGGTCGAACCCCTCGGTGAACGGCAGCGCCCGTGCGTCGGCCCGGACCAGGGTGGCCCCGGGCCGGGCGGCACGAGCCTGCGCGAGCATGCCGGCACTGAAGTCGACGCCGGTCATCCGGTCGCACAGCGGCTCGAGCACGGACAACCCGGCGCCCGTGCCGCAGCAGACGTCCAGTCCGGCGCCGAACGGACCGAGGCCCGACAGCGCCCCGGCCGTGGCGGCGAGGATGCTGTCGGGCGTACGGAAAGGGGTGAAATCGAACTTCGGCGCCAGCAGGTCGTAGCCGCGTTCGACCGACGACAACGCCTGCACCGCGAGCTCGCGCAGCGACGGCCCCCGAGGTGAGAACACCGGCGTCACCAGTTGACGGCGATGTACTTCGACTCCAGGTATTCGAGCAGGCCCTCATGGCCGCCCTCACGGCCGATGCCGCTCTGCTTGACGCCGCCGAAGGGCGCCGCCGGGTCGCTGACCAGGCCCCGGTTGAGCCCGACCATGCCGGCCTCGATGTGCTCGCTGACCCGCAGGCCCCGGGCCAGGTCGCCCGTGTAGACATACGCGACCAAGCCGTACTCCGTATCGTTGGCCAGCCGCACCGCTTCGTCCTCGCTCGTGAACGTGACGATCGGGGCGACCGGGCCGAAAATCTCCTCGCGCAGGATCGGCGCGTCGGGCGCGACCCCGGTCAGCACCGTCGGCGGGTAGTAGAAGCCGTTGCCCTCGGGCCGGCTGCCCCCGGTCTCGGCCTTGGCCCCGGCCTCGAGCGCGCCCCGGACCAGCGAGTCGACCTTGGCCACGGTGTCCTCGTTGACCAGGGGGCCGACCTGCGTCGACTCGTCGGTGCCGGGACCCACCCGCAGCTGCGACATGCGCGCGGCGAGCCGCTGCGAGAAGTCGGCCGCGACCGACGACTCGACGTAGAACCGGTTGGCCGCGGTGCAGGCCTCGCCGCCGTTGCGCATCTTGGCGATCATGGCGCCCTCGATGGCCGCGTCCAGGTCGGCGTCGGCGAAGACCAGGAACGGCGCGTTGCCGCCGAGCTCCATCGAAGTGTTGACCACGCCCTCGGCCGCCTGCGCGAGCAGCAGCCGGCCGACCTCGGTCGAACCGGTGAAGGACAGCTTGCGGACGCGCGGGTCCTTCAGCATCCGGCCCACGGTTTTGCCCGAGCTGCGCGACGGCAGCACGTTCACCACGCCCGACGGCACCCCGGCCTCGGCCAGGATGGCCGCCATGGCCAGCGCGGTCAGCGGGGTGTCGCTGGCCGGCTTGAGCACCACCGTGCAGCCGGCAGCCAGGGCCGGGCCGATCTTGCGGGTGGCCATCGCGGCCGGGAAGTTCCAGGGCGTGACCAGCACACACACGCCGACCGGCTGGCGCGTGACCAGGATCCGGTTGGCCCCCGAGGGCGCGGTCGCGAACTCGCCGGCGCCCCGGACGGCCTCCTCGGCGAACCAGCGGAAGAACTCAGCCGCGTACGTGACCTCGCCCTTGGCGTCGGTCAGGGCCTTGCCGTTCTCGAGGCTGATCAGCTTGGCCAGGTCGTCGGCCCGCTCGGTCATGAGCTCCCAGGCCTTGCGCAAAGCCTCCCCCCGTACGCGGGGCGGGGTGGCCGCCCAGGCCGGGCCGGCCTCGGCCGCCGCGTCCACGGCCGCGATGGCGTCGCTCTCACCACCGTCGGCCACCGTGGCGATCACGTCGCCGGTGGCCGGGTCGAGCACGTCGAAACGGTTCCCGGACGACGCGGGAACCCACTTACCGCCGATGAAGAGTTCAGTTTCCACAGCCCCAGCATGGTGCAGGTCGCTTTTCGGCGCCACGGTTGTGGGGTATGCGACGCCGCATGACCTTCTTCGGGCAGCCGCGGCCCCTCGCCAACCTCTTCGGCGTGGAGCTGTGGGAGCGGTTCTCGTTCTACGGCATGCAGGGCATCCTGCTCATCTACCTGTACTACGAGTCCTCGCGCGGTGGCCTGGGCATCAACGAGGCCACGGCGACCAGCATCGTCGGGGCGTACGGCGGCTCGGTCTATCTCTCGACGGTGGTCGGCGCCTGGCTGTCGGACCGCCTGTTCGGGCCCGAGAAGGTGCTTTTCGGCAGCGCCGTCCTGGTCATGGCCGGGCACATCGCGCTGGCCGTCATTCCCGGCATTCCCGGCGTGGCGGTCGGCCTGGTGCTGGTGGCGCTGGGCAGCGGCGGCGTCAAGGCGACCGCGACCACGATCGTCGGCCTGCTCTACGAGGCCGGGGACGAGCGCCGCGACGCCGGCTTCTCGATCTTCTATCTGGGCATCAACCTGGGCGCCTTCGCCGGTCCGCTGCTGACCGGGGTGCTGCAGTCCGAGGCCGGGTTCCACTGGGGCTTCGGTCTGGCCGCGGTCGGCATGGCGATCGGCCTCATTCAGTACGCCGTCGGCCGCCGCAACCTGCCGCCGTCCGCCCGCGAGATCGCCAACCCGCTGCCGGCCGGTCGCCGCCCGCTCGTGTTCGGGGCCGCGGCCGTGGTGGTGGCGCTCGTGGTCGTGCTCGCGCTGACCGGCGCGGTCAAGGCCGACTGGCTGTCCAACATCGTGGTCGTGCTCAGCATCCTGGCCGCGGTCGCCTACTTCGCGGTGATCCTGACCAGCCACCGGATCAGCGACGTCGAGCGGCGCCGAGTGCTCGCTTTCATTCCGATGTTCATCGCCAGCGCCGCGTTCTGGTCGCTCTACCAGCAGCAGTTCACGGTGGTCACGATCTATTCGGACAAGCGCCTCGACCGCGACCTGTTCGGCTGGGAGATGCCGGTCTCGTGGGTCCAGTCGATCAACCCGGTCTTCATCATCATCCTGTCCGGCGTGTTCGCCGCGATCTGGACCCGGCTCGGCGACCGCCAGCCCTCGACCCCGGTCAAGTTCGCCGCCGGCACCGCCGTCATGGGCGTGGCGTTCTTGTTGTTCCTGCCGTTCGCCGGCACCGCGAGCGTGCCGCTGCTCGGCCTGACCGGCATCCTGCTGGTCTTCACGATCGCCGAGCTACTGCTCTCCCCGGTCGGCCTGTCGCTGACGACCAAGCTGGCCCCGGAAGCGTTCCGGACCCAGATGGTCGCGTTGTTCTTCCTGTCGGTCGCGCTGGGCACAGCTTTGTCGGGCACGCTGGCCGGCTACTACAGCGAGGACAACGAGGTGCCGTACTTCGGCATCCTGGGCGCGATCGCCATCGTGCTCGGCGCGGCCCTGCTGGCCCTGGCCAAGCCACTGCGCGAACTGATGGGCGGGGTCAAGTGACTACGGTTCGGCCTTCGGGGGCGTGCGCAGGTGCTCGATGTAGGCCATCGCCACGGTGACGGCGACCGGCACGGCCAGGGACCACCAGGCGCCGTACGCGAAACCCAGCACCACCGCCACCGGCAGCCCGAGCGCGAGGGTCAGGCAGCCGGCGAAGAACACGGCCGGCGGATCCTCGTCGTCGACGGCGGTCGCCGCGGGCGGGCCGGCGGGCGGCAGTTCGGGATGCGGAACGGGCAGGTCGGCGAAGATCCGCATCAACTCGGACTGGGTCCGGGCCCGTTTCGAGGCTTCCACGCGCCGCTCGTACTCGGGAGGGTCGAGTCGCTTCTCGGCCAGGTGATCCTCGAGCGCCTCGCGCGCCGACACCCGCTCCGGAGTGCCGATCAGCCGATCGGCCCCGGGCACGTAGTCCTCCGGAACGTCGTGCTCCACCCCCGTCACGACGACAGCGTAGCCAGCCCGGCGGGACAGCCGCTTCGGCCGAGCGGGCGGTTATTGCGGGGGTGGCGGGGCCTGGGTGACTTCGGCCAGGCGGGCGATGGCGGTGGCGGCACGGACAAAATCGTTGGCGGCGAGATCGCCGATCGTGGCGATGCCGAAGGCCAGGCGCAGCCCCTCGGCCTCCTCGTCGCTGACGCCGGAGAGGGCGGCGACGGGCGCGTTGACGAGCTCGGCCAGGGGTAGGTCGCGGAACGGTTCGTCGAGCAGGGCGTCCAGGTTCACTGAGACGGGCATGCTTCGAGCATCGCGGTCCACTGTGTACCCGTCAACCGCCGATCTGTTTGCGCATGCGAACAATCGGGACGGGGGCGCCGCCGCGGTCGTCCTCGATCCGCTCGACCTCGCGGAAGCCGTAATGGCGGTAGAGCGGCTCGCCGGCCAGGGTGGCCATCAGCTCGAGCCGCGTGTAGCCCTCGGCCGCAGCGGCCTGCTCGCACAATGTCAGGATCAGCCGTCCCACCCCGCGGCGGGTGAAGCCGGGATGGGTGTACATGGCCCGCACCTTGGCCGGGTCCTTCATGGGGTCGAGCAGGGCCGAGTCGCGGGTCGTGGAGTGGTCGCCGCCGTAGAGGGTGGCCCGGCGGCTCCACCCACCGCAGCCGGCCAGCTGCCCGTCCGACTCGATGACGAAGTACGTGCCGTCGTCGATCAGCTGGGTGTCGAGGCCCATGATGGCCACGCTGCTGCGGATCTGGTCGTCGCTCAGGAAGTCTTTCTGCAGTTCGGCGATCGCCAGGTTGACCAGTGCCTCCAGCGAGCCGATGTCGTCGCGGGTCGCCAGTCGGTGAGTGAGTGCCACCGCATGATCACACCACAGCCACGAACCGGCAATTGGCTGCCTCGGCCGGGCCGGGTGCGGTCGTACGGTAGCGGCATGACCGTGGGGTTTCTGGGGCTCGGCGTGATGGGGCGGCCGATGGCGGCCAATCTCGTGCGGGCCGGCGTCGATCTGGTCGTCTGGAGTCGTACGGACCGGGGTGACACTCCTCCGGGCGCGACCCGCGTGGCCGAGCCGGGCGAGGTGTTCGCCCGGGCCGAGGTCGTCATCCTCATGCTGGCGACCGAGCAAGCCATCGACAGCGTGCTGCCCGCGGGACTCAACGGCACCGTGGTCGTCCACATGGGCACCACCAGCCCGGAATACTCGGCCGCGCTGGGGGCCCGGATCCAAGCCGCCGGCGGACGGTACGTAGAGGCGCCGGTCTCCGGCTCGCGCGGGCCGGCCGAGGCGGGTGAGCTCGTCGCCATGATCGCCGGAGAACCGGAAGACCTTTCCCGCGTACGCCCGATTCTCGCGCCCCTGTGCCGCCAGGTGTTCGAGTGCGGCCCGGTGCCGGGCGGGCTGCTCATGAAGCTGTCGGTCAACACGTTCCTGATCAGCCTGGTCACCGGGCTGGCCGAGGCCTTCCACTTCGCCCGGGGGCACGGGGTCGACGCCGACCTGCTGCGGCAGGTGCTCGACGCCGGGCCGATGGCCAGCGCCGTCTCCCGGGGCAAGGGCGGCAAGATCGCCGACGGGGACTTCGCGGTGCAGGCGGCCATCCACGACGTGCTCAAGAACAACGAGCTGATCGTGGCGTCGGCCCGGCGCCGGGGCATCCCGTCACCGCTGCTGGACGTGTGCCGCGACCTGTACGCCGCAGCCGCCGCTTCCGGTCACGCCGAGGCGGACATGGCGGCGGTTGTGCACGCCTTCCCGGAACGGACTCACTAGGCTGCGCTGGTGGCGAAGTACTTCGACGTGCACCCGGACAACCCGCAGGCGCGCTCCATCAAGCAGGTGGTCGACATCATCCGGGCCGACGGGGTGATCGCGTACCCGACGGACTCGCTGTTCGCGCTGGGGTGCCGCATGGGCAGCAAGGCCGGGCTGGACCGGATCCGCGAGATCCGGCACCTGGACGACCGGCACCACTTCACGCTGATGTGCCGGGACTTCGCCCAGCTGGGCCAGTTCGTGCAGATCAACAACGCGGCCTTCCGCGCGGTGAAGTCGGCGACCCCCGGCCCGTACACGTTCATCCTGCCCGCGACCAAAGAGGTGCCACGGCGCCTGCTGCACCCGAAGAAGAAAACGGTCGGCGCGCGCATCCCCGACCACGTGGTGGCCCAGGCCATCCTGGCCGAGCTGGGCGAGCCGCTCGTGTCGACCACGCTGCTGCTGCCCGGTCAGGACGAGCCGATGACGATGGGCTGGGAGATCAAGGAGACCCTGGACCACGCCGTCGACGCCGTGATCGACTCGGGCGAGGGCGGCGTCGAGCCGACCACCGTGGTCGACCTCTCCGAGGGCGAGCCCGAGGTGCTGCGGGTCGGCGCGGGCGACCCGTCGCGCTTCTCGGCCTGAATCAGCTCGAGAGCGCGCCGTCCGCGCCCAGCGCGAGGATGACCAGTTCGCCGCGGTGGTCGGTCGCCGTCAGCCGCTGTTCGTCGAGCCGTTGCAGCGCGGCCACGCCGGCCGGGAACTCGCCGGCCGGGGTCGGGCCGACCGGCGGGCCGGACCAGTCGACGGTCCACGAATAGAGCCGGAACTCGTACGACGCGGCCACCACGACCGTGGTCTCGGGCGTGCCGAGCAGGGCCACCGTGCGTACGGGTTCGGGCGCCCGCAGGGTGATGCCGCGTTCCACCTCGTACGCCATCGGGTCGAGCCGGGCCACGCGCACCGCCTGATGGGCGGCCGACACGATCACCCGGTCGGCCAGCGAGTCGATCGCGCCGACCCGCAGGTCGTGCTCGACGACCACCGACCGGTTGTCGGGCGGCCCGGCCGTGACCACGCGCCCCTCCGCGGCCAGCACGCCGTTGCGGAACGGCCGGGTCGGCGCGGGCAGCGCGGGCAGCGACAGACCGGGCGTCAGCGGTACGCCGGAGGTGCCGTCGAGCAGGTAGGGCCGGGTGGCGAACGTGGCCGTGGCCAGCACCGGCCCGCCCACCGCGAGTGAGCGGGTGCGGATCGTCGGGTCGGTCAGCCGCCACACCGGACGGCTCGACGGGTCGAGGGCGAACACCGCGCCGTCGTACGCGCCCGCGAGCACGTGCCGCCCGTCGGCCGACCAGGTGACCGAGCGCAGCGGCGCGTCCCCGGCCCGCAGCGTGCGGATCGGGTCGAGGTGGGTGTTGCGCAGCTCGATCGCGCCGTCGCGACGGGCCAGGGCCAGCGTCGACGAGTCGGGCGACCAGGCGCAGGCCTCGACCGCGGGCGCGGCCCGGCCGGCCAGCGGCGAGCGGTCCTGAGCGAGGTCGCGCACGGCGACGAACCCGCTCGTGCCCACGGTGGCCACGAGACCGGCGGCGCTCACGTCGAGGCGTACGCAATCACCGATCTCGCCCAGATAGGTCTCGCCGAACGCCTGCCACACCGCCGCCCGCCCGTCGCCCAGCTGACAGAGCAGGTGCTGGCCGTCGGGCATCCAGCTGACCCCGGTGACGGGGGCCGGGTGACCACCCAGCACCTTCATCAGGTGGGGCGGCCGGTCGTCGACGACCCGCCACACCGCGGCCGTGCCGTCGGCCGACCCGGTGGCCAGCAGATCGGACGCGCCCGGGTTCCAGGACGCGGCCAGCACGGCCGAACGATGGGCAAATTCGGTCAGGGTCACGGGGCGGGCGGGGTCGCTGGTCTCCCACACGGTCACCGCGCCGGCCTGGGTGCCGCTGGCCAGCCGCCGGCCGTCGGCGCGGAAGGCGACGCAGCTGACCGGCGCGGCTGGCGCCGGGGCGCTCCCTGCTGTCACGCGACATATGCTGGACACCAAGGCGCAATGAGTCAATACCGCAGTCGGTCCTTAGCGGTCGGTCAGCCCACCGGCTGCAGGCGCAGCAAACCTTTGCGACGCGCGGGCAGCGGCCCCACGGCGGCCTCGATGGCCGCGCGCAACCGGTCCTGTTCGCTCACCCGGTCGTGGTGCCAGGCCGTGCCCCAGACGCGGTGCCGCCGCCAGCCGAGCCCGGTCAGCACGTCGTGGGTCAGGCGGTCGCGGTCGCGGGCGGCGCCGATCGCGCCGTAGCGCGGGCCGTCGCATTCGATGCCGAGCACGTAGCCGTGGCCCGGCGTCGGATGCCGCACGCCGATGTCCACGCGATACCCCTGACCTCCCACGGAGACGTTCGCGTCGTACCCCCACGACCGCACGGTCGCGAGCACCGAGGACACGAAAGGATCGGCGGTGACGGCCCGGACCGGGGCGGCGGCGAGGCCGCGCTCGGCATGTTCCAGGTACGCGGCCAGGTGTCGTACGCCCGGATTGGCCGACTCGGGCAGGTCGCGCGCGCGAATCGACGAGATGATCTCGACGCGCCGCCGGGCCCGGGTGATGGCGACGTTGAGCCGCCGCCAGCCGTTGGGCTGATTGAGGGCGCCGAAGTTGGTGCTGACCCGGCCCTGCTCGTCGCGGCCGTACCCGATCGAGAAGATCATCACATCGCGCTCGTCGCCCTGCACCGACTCGAGGCTCTTGACGAAGAAGCCGGTGAGCCGGTCGCCGTCGAGGAACCGTTCGAGCCCCGGATGCCGGGCGGCGGCCCGTTCCACGGCCGCCTCGATCGCCTCGGCCTGGGCCACCGAGAACGTGACCACGCCCAGCGACAGCTCGGGCCGCGTGGTCAGGCACGCGATGATCCGCCCGGCGACCGCCTCCGCCTCGACCGGGTTGTCCCGCGCCCCGCCCCGCCGGTAGACGCCGGCCGCCGGTACCAGCTCGACGCCGGTCTCGGGGTCGGCGTTGGCGCCCGGGAAGGTGAGCAGCCGGCCCTGATAGAAGCGGTGGTTGGCGAACGCGATCAAGGCCTCGTGCCGGCTGCGGTAATGCCAGCCCAGCCCGAGCCCGGGGAACGCGCCGCACGCCTCGGCCAGCTCCAGCACGGACTGGAAGTCGTTGACGTCGGTGCCGTCGTCCCGGTCGGACCGGGTCGAGAAGAACGACGTCGGCGGCAACTGACGGTCGTCGCCCGCCGCGATCAGCGCGCCGGCCCGGTAGATGCAGTTGATGGCGTCGGCCGGCGCGATCTGGGACGCCTCGTCGAAGATGACGACGTCGAACGTCAGGTCGGGCGGCAGGTACTGGCTGACCGCGAGCGGCGACATCAGGAAACAGGGCTTGGCCGTCTGCACGGCCGTCCGGGCCTGGCCGATCAGATCCCGTACGGGTAGATGCCGGCTCTGCTTGCGGCCCTCGCGCCGCAGCAGGGCGATCTCGTCCGGCCCGCCGGCCCGGCGCGCGTCGACCGCGGCGCCGATGACGGCGGGCGCCTCGACGGCCAGCGCCGCGTCCAGGGTGCGGAACTCGTCGACCAGGCGGTCCCGCTCGAGCCCGTCGACGGGTCGCAGGCGCTTGTCGTCGCGGACCACGGCGTCGACCCAGGCCGTCCACAGTGCTCGCTCGACGACCGGCCGGATCTGCTCGGACGGCAACTCCAGGCAGAACTCGGCCGTGCTGTCGGCCAGAACCGTCCGCGCGTGCGCGTAACCGAGCCACTCCTGCTGCCCGTGCGGGTCGTCCCGCAGCCGGGTCAGAAGGTCCTCGTCGATCTCTGTGCCGGGGGCGAAGGCCGCGGCCACGGCGTCGCGGGCGTTCTCCCAGGCGTCGACACACCCGGTGAGGGCCGGGCCGTCGCCCTCGATGAGCGTCTTCCCGCGCGCCTCCCGGGCCCAGGCGACCGCATCCTCGTCGACATCGGTCGCGTGGAAGACCACGGTGGCGCGCAACCGGGCCAGATGGTCGGCCTCGGCCAGGTCGACGTGCCGGCCCAGGGCCGTGTCGAAAGCCGCGAGAACCGTGGCCGCCTCGGTCAGCGGCCCGATGGCGGCGCGGCGACGAGCGGCGGCGTAGCTCAAGGTCTCCGCAGGCGCCTCCCACCCGGCGACGATCCGGGCCTGGGTGGCCAGCCGGGCCAGGACGGGGTCGGGGCGGCAGATCAGGTCGGCCGCGGCCGGCAGCGCGTCGGGCGGGCACAGCCGCACCAGGTCGGCCGCCGTCCGCAGCGCGTCCTCGACCGCGAACTCGTCCCGCCGGTAGCGCCCGAGCAGCGGGGCGTACTGGCGCTCGGCCGCGGCCCGTTCCCGCAGCGCCCGCTGCCAGGCCACGGCCGCACCGACATGGGCCACGGCGTCGCCCGGCGACACCGAGGGCAGCGCGAACCCGGCGACGGCGTCCCAGTCCCGGCGGTACGCGGGCAGCAGCTTGCGCAGGCCGCGGTGCTCATGGGCGAGCCGGTCGGCCAGCTGCTCCACCGGCTGGTCGACGATCGTGTCGAGGAACCAGCGGCGGCACTCGGCCCCGGTCGCCCCCACCGCCTCGGCGCAGCGGCGCAGCACGGCCGCGGCCTCGGCCACCCCGCTCAGCACACCCGGCCCGAACCAGAACGGCTCGGGCCGGTGGGTCCGGGCGGCCAGCTCGGCCAGCGCCCCGAACCGGGCCAGCTCGGCGAACGTGGCCACCTCGGTCAACCCGAGCCGGACGGCGAGCGGGGCCGCCTCGCGCAGCATCTCCTCGAGGGCGGCCGCCTCCACAGTGTTGCGGCGGGCGGCGGCCTCGGCGGCGGAGGCGGTCAACGTGGTCTGTTCCAGGGCGGGCGGATTGAGGTCGGGCAGCTCTTGCCAGTCGACGCCGGCTGCTTCGCGCGCCTGGCGGGCCGCGTCGGTGAAACTGCGCAGCTGGTCGGCGGCGCGGTCGATCGGGTCGGTGGTGGGGGCCGACAGCCACTCGTCGGGAACGGTGGTGGGGCGGTTACCCGTGAGCGTGACCAAGGCGGCCAGGGTGCGAGGGTCGTGCGTCTCGTCGTACGGCTCCAGGGCCGCGTCGAGAGCGCGTCGTGCGGCCGCGGCTCGGCTGACTGTGTCGTGCAGGGGCTCGGTGGCGATGACTCCGCGCCAAGGGAAGTCCTCGGCGGCCGCGCGGCGGCAACGGGCCAGCTCGTCGGCGGCGTCCAGCATCTGGCGCAGGCGTTCCGGGTCGAGTCCGGGGTCGGGGGGCATGGGGGCGGCGGGGAGGTCGGCCAGGCGGACGCACTCCCCCAGGGCCTCGTGGAGCGTGCGGCCCAGGGGGTCGCGGCGCTCGTTCATCGCGCGGGCGTAGTCGTCCAGGAGCCGGGTCAGCTCACGCAGGCGGGCCCGGTCCACCCGGCCGGCGGTGGGCGGGACGGGTGTCCGCTCGATCGAGTCGGCCAGGGCCCGGGCCACCTCTTTGCGGGTCGCCTTGTGGCTGTGCAGTTCCAGCAGGTACGGGTCGAGGCCGACCGCGGCCAGCCGGTTCCGCACGACCTCGAGGGCGGCGGCCTTCTCGGAGACGAACAGGACGCGCTTCCCGGCGTGCAGGAGGCAGCCGATCATGTTGGCGATCGTCTGCGATTTACCGGTGCCGGGCGGGCCGTCGAGCACGAAGCTGCGGCCGGCGACGGCGGCCTCGACACAGGCCCGTTGCGTGGCATCCGCATCGAGCACGAACGGCAGCTCGAAGACGCCCGGGCTGTTCACGGTCCGCTCGCCACTGTGCACGGCCCGCCCACCAAGGGTGGGGGAGGTGGTGGCAGATTCTACGCCGCCAAACTCGTCAAAAACCGTTTGTCCACAGGCAATCCCGCCCGCAGCCGTGCCAACTTCTGCGCTCCTGCCCTCGCCCAGCGCCGCCCCGCCCAGCGCCGCCCCGCCCGGCGCAGCACCGGCCGGTGCCACCCCGGCCAGCGCCGCCACCAGCGGATGTCCCACGATCCGCGCCTCGTTGTCGAGCAGGTCGCGATACATCGCCTCCTTGTGGAAGCTGAAGCACGACAGGATCAGGCTCTCGTCCGCCCGCCAGTCCCGGTTACTGACAGTCGCGCGCAACTCCTCCAGGTACCCCCGCACGTCCAGCCCCGAGAGCCCCGGCGCCACGATCCCCATCCGCCGCAACCGCAACACCAGCGCCGGATTCACCACCGCCTCGTCGTCCCGCCCGCGCAGCTGCGGCACGTCGCCCGGCCCCCGTGTCACCAGCTCGACCGGCAGCAGCAGGACCGGACTGGCGTACGGAATCTCCTCCTCGTCCCGCCAATGCAGCGCCCCCACCGCCAGGTGCAGCGTGGCCACCCCCCGATCGAGCAGGTCCTGCCGCGATCGACGCAGCAGCCGCCGCAACGTCGTGCCGAGCGGCACCGCCCCCAGCCCGGTGCGGAACAGGCACCCGGGGGCCGGTTTGGCGCCGGCCGGCAGGAACCCGTACGCCCGCCCCTCCCCCAGCGCCGCGACGAGCTCCGGGGCGGCGGGCCCGGTGATGGCCAGGCTCCCGGTCGCGGACGGGCGGTGGTTCAGCAGCCGGTTGCCGGCGTCCAGGTTGACCAGCCCGTCCCGCCAGGCGCGGACGGCCGCTCGCGGCGTTTCTGCACCCATGGCGACAATTGCACCAAGCGGAGCACACGTCCCGCTGGATTTCAGGAGTACTGGTCCTGGTCAGCCTTGCGGTAGTCGTTGATCTCGTCGAGCCGGCCCGCCTCGGCCAGTCGCACCCAGGCCGGGTTGCCCAGCAGCACCCGGCCCAGCGCCATCAGGTCGTACTCGCCGCGGGCGCGCCGGTCGAGCAGTTCGCGCATCCGGTCGGAGCGGGCGAAGTCGCGGGTGAGCCCGATCGAGCCGACGGTGATCGCCGGCAGGCCGGTGAGGTGTTTGGCCCAGCCGGCCAGGTTGCGGTCGCTGCCGTCGAACACCGGCTCCCAGAAGCGGCGTTGCGAGGCGTGCAGCACGTCGGCGCCGGCGGCCCGGAATCCCTCCAGAAGGAGGCCCAGCTCGTCCGGCGTCGAAGCGATGCGGGCGCTGTAGTCGCGCTCCTTGAACTGGGAGAACCGGACGATCAGCGGCACGCAGGCGGGGATCTCGGCCCGGATCGCCCGCACCACCTGGGCCGGGAAGTCCCGGTGCCGTCCGCCCGGGTTGGTCACCGGCCACAGGAACTCGTCCAGCAGGTAGCCGTGCGCGGCGTGCACCTCGACCGCGTCGAATCCGGCCCGGACGGCGACGCGAGCGGCTTCGGCGTACGCCCGGAGGAGGGTTTCGCGGTCGGCCGTGGTCATGGTCCGCGGCGTCCAGGCCTGGTCGCCCTCGAACTGGCTGCCCAGGTGCCACAGCTGGGCCGCGATCCGGCCGCCGGCCGCGTGCACCTCGGCCGTGACGTGGCGCCACCCGGCCTCCGCGGCGCCCGGCGTGAGCCGCGGGACGTCGCGCTGGTGCCCGGCGCTGGGGTGGTCGACGAGCACGCCCTCGGTGATGATCAGGCCGACCCCGTTCTCGGCCCGGCGGCGGTAGTAGGCGGCGACCTCCGGCGTCGGCACCCCGCCCGGCGAGTGTTCGCGGGTCATCGGGGCCATGACGAAGGGGCTGGTCAGCGACAGGCCGGCGAGGGTGACGGGCTCGATCAGGGCCGATGTGGTGGTCATGGCACCACGCTAAAACTTGACATCCGTGTGAGGGTCAAGCACTTTCGGAAAATGCGTATCGGCGATCTTTCCGCGGCGACGGGGGCGAGCGCCCGCTCGTTGCGCTACTACGAGGAGCAGGGCCTGCTGGCCAGCACCCGCAGCGGCGGCGGGCAGCGGCACTATCCGTCGACGGCGGTGGACCGGGTCTCGCTGATCCAGTCGCTGCTCTCGGCCGGTCTCAACAGCGCGGCCATCCTGGACGTGCTGCCCTGCATCAGCAACGAAGCCATCCGTACGCCTTGGCTGGCCGACCGCCTGACCTCGGAACTCGACCGGGTGAACAAACAGATCGAAGACCTCCACCGGACGAGGGACATCCTGGCCGGCCTGGTCGAGGAATACCGCGTGGACCAGCCCCGGTCTCAGGAAACAGCCAGCTAGGTCACAGGCTGTACTGGACTTGGCCACCTACCGTGGTAGTCACCAGTCGAGGAGGCACGTTGAGCGGTTCCATCAAGAGAATGCTGATGTCGCTGATCGCGTCGAAGCTGCAGAAGCGGGGCCACCACGGTCACTACCGCCAGGGTGGCTACGGCCACGGCGGCTACGGCCACGGCGCGTACGGGCCGCCGCCCACCTACGGCCATCACGGCCACTACAAGCATCACGGTCACTACCGGCACCACGGCCACTACAAGAAGCGCCGCCGCTGGTAGCAAGCCGGGGCCGTCCGTCCGTTGGTCCCCCGGCTACGGACGGGCGTGCCCTGTGAACCGCCCCGGCGCTGCGCCAGCGCGCCGGGGCGCCTTCGTGAGCTGAGCCTTCGTGAGCTGAGCCTCGACCTCGCGCCAGGTTCGGGTGGGCACGACTCCGGCCGGTGCCGGGGCTCGCTGCGGCCCGAAGAGATACCTGTGCTCCACGATGCCGCGCAGCGCCGTGTGCACGTCCGCCTTGTCGTCGACGAAGTGCGTGATCCTGAGTTCGGCGCAGTGGATCGCCTTGTCCGGCCGGCGCCGGCAGAAGCGCAGGTGGTCGCGCGGGATGCCGGTACGGGCGGCGAAGTCGTGGTGGTCGAGCCACTGCCGGGTGCGGCGCTGCACCCGCTCGCCGCACTTCGAGATCAGCCACACTTCCTCGAAGAGCGGCACGAGCCGGGCCAAAGTCTCCAGAGCTTCCGGTACGGCCGGAGTCGCCAGCATCCGAGCCGTGTCCCCGCTGAAGAACTGTGTGTCGGCCCCGCCCGGGCCACCACCGTCGATGATGACCCGGCCGATGTCGACGCCGAGTCGTGCGTTGCCTGTGGTCATGACGATCAGCGTGGCGGGGCCGGCACTGCAGCGGAACTATTGATGACGCTTGAGCAATAGTGAGCGGTTATAGCCGGGCGAACGACACCCACGTCGGGCCGACCGGCGTGACACGCAGGGGCATGCGCGCCTCGGCCGGCGTACGGTCGCCTTTGCGCTGGTTGCACGCGTAACAGGCGGCCACCGTGTTGAGCCAGCTGTTGGCGCCGCCGCGCGAGCGGGGCAGCACGTGGTCGATCGTGGACGCGGCGCGGCCGCAGTAGGCGCAGCGCCGGCCGTCGCGGGCCAGCACCCCGGCCCGGGACCACGAGGGGCCCCGGCTGTGACGCCAGCGGGTCACCACGTACGAAACGAGCCGCACCACCGTCGGGACCGGCCACACGCCGATGACACTGTCGGGGCGGGCCTCGTGCACCTCGGCCACCTGCCGCACCAGCATCCGCACGGCGTGGCGCAGACTCACCCGGTGCAGCGGCCCCAGGTCGGCGTTGAGCACCAGCACATCACTCACCGGGTCACCTCCTTGAACGTACGTCCGGGAAGCGCCGCTGGAGCGTCACCCGGATATGCGGTCGGGACACACGGCGGCCACGCCACCGTGCGACTTGAGAAAGAGCATCCGAACTCCCGACCCGTTGGTGATCTCTACGGTAGGGTCCGGCTCGCTGCCGGACAATGGATTAACCGTTGGGGTGGACAACCACCTTCAGGCCCGTACGCGCGGCCGCCGCCCCGAACGCATCGGCCACCGCCGAGAGTGGATAGCTGTCGCTCACCACCGAGCCGAGATCGACCAGCTTCTGTTCGGCCAGGGCGATCGCCCGCGGATAGACCTCACCCATCCGCCGGGCCGTGACCAGGGTCAGCCCCTTGCGGCGGGCGATCGAGGCGC
This sequence comes from Paractinoplanes aksuensis, assembly GCF_024137025.1. Taxonomy (GTDB): domain Bacteria; phylum Actinomycetota; class Actinomycetes; order Mycobacteriales; family Micromonosporaceae; genus Actinoplanes; species Actinoplanes aksuensis. The sequence continues at coordinate 151,244 of NZ_JAMYJR010000003.1, read as the reverse complement.
TGAACGTCGTGGTGTCGCCGTCCGGGATGCCGACCAGCACCACCCGCGCCCCGGGCCGGGCCACCCGCAGCGCCCGGTCCACGGCCGCCTCTGAGCCCGACACCTCGAACACCACGTCGGCGGCGGCGTCGTCCTCGATCGGGACGGCGCCCATCTCGACCGCAGCGGCCAGCCGGTGCGGCAGCGGTTCGGCCACCAGCACCCGGGTCGCGCCACCGCGGAACGCCAGCTGCACGAGCAGCAGGCCGATCGGGCCGCACCCGACGACGGCCACCGTCGACGCCATCCGCACTTTGGCCAGGTCGTACGCGTGCAGGGCCACCCCCAGCGGCTCGAGCATCGCGCCGTCGTCGTCGGAGAGCGAGTCGGGCAGCCGGTGCAGGCGGTTCGCGGGCCAGGTCAGCAGCTGGCGCAGGCCGCCGTCGGTCGCCCCGTGCCCGGCGAAGACGATGTTCAGGCAGAGGTTGGGCCAGCCGGACAGGCACGGCTCGCAGTGGTGACACGGGATCGAAGGGTCGATCGCCACGCGTACGCCGTCGTCGGCCCCACCGCGGATGACCCCGGCCATCTCGTGCCCGAGCACCAGGGGCTTCGCCGGCACCGCGTCGCCTATTCCGCCCTCGGTGAACCAGTGCAGGTCCGACCCGCAGATCCCGACCGAGGTCACCTCGACGAGAGTGCCGTCGCCGGACGGCTCGGGCTCCTGGTGCAGGCGTACGTCACCAGCGGCGTGCAGACGGGATACGAGCATGCTGCAACGTTACGGGAAGCCGGAAGGATCGCCTTCGGCCGCCGGAGACGATATATAGATGCTCATGCGTGTCCCGCTCGTATTGGCCCTCGTTGCCACCGCTCTGCTCGTTCCGCAGCCGGCGCAGGCTCAGGAAACCGGCTGGACCGCCCCGCTGAGCACCCGCGGGCGCTACATCGTGGATGCCGACGGCCACCGCTTCAAGCTGCGCTCGGTCAACTGGCACGGCGCGAGCGGCACCTGGAACGGCTCCGGCGACGTCGACACCGACGCCAACCACCACGCCGGCGAGAACTCGGGCCGGGTGCCGATGGGCCTCGACCGGGCGCCGATCGCCGGCATCGTCGACAGCTTCCGGGCGATCGGCGTCAACAGCGTGCGCCTGCCGTTCTCCAGTGCGATGGTCTCCGATGCCACCCCCGTGGCCGACCGCTACGTGGCCGCCAACCCGCAACTTCGCGGCAAGACCCCGCTTCAAGTGTACGACGAGGTGGTGGCCGCCCTGACCGGCGCCGGGCTGGCCGTGATCCTCAACAACCACACCAACACGACCCGCTGGTGCTGCGCGGTCGACGGCAACGAGCGCTGGAACACGTCCCAGAGCGCCCAGGTCTGGGCGGACACCTGGCTGACTATGGCGCGGCGCTACCGGGACAACCCGCGTGTGGTCGGCGCCGACCTCTACAACGAGGTGCGCCGCACGGTGCTGGACGACCCGAACTGGGGCTGGGGCAACGACCACGACTGGTTCGCGGCCTCGCAGCGCCTGGGCGACCGGATCCTGCGCGAGGCCGACCCCGACCTGCTGATCATCGTCGAGGGCATCAACTGGACCGGCATCCCGGTCGACGGCTTCGCCCACGAAAGGCCCACCCTCAAGCCCGTACGGTCGTTGTCGCACACGCTCGTGCGATCCGGCAAGCTCGTCTACGCGGCCCACTTCTACGACTACACCGGCCCCAACCACAGCGGCGCCACCGGCACCGGCGAGACGACCGATCCCCGCTACCGCGACTTCAGCCGCGACGAACTGTTCCAGGTGCTGCAACGCGACGCTCTCTACGTGGCCACCGAGGCCGGGCAGCACTTCACCGCGCCGGTCTGGATCAGCGAGTTCGGCGTGGGCGGCAACTCGCCCGCCGGCTCGGCCCAGCGCACCTGGTTCACGAACTTCACGGACTTCCTGATCCGGACGGACGCCGACTTCGCCTACTGGCCGGCCGTGGGCTTCACCGAGCAACGCGGGAGCAATGGCTGGGGCCTGCTCTTCTGGGACAAGGCGGGCGTGCTGAGCGGCTTCGACGACTGGCGGACCCCGATCTGGAACCGCCTCGTCGCCTCGGGCCGCACGGGCCCGATCGAGCCGGTGATCCCGTGGTCGATGCTCAGCCCCGATCACGGCGACTTCATCGCGTCGCAGCGGATGCGGTCCGAGCCCGACTGGGACAGCGGCGCCCGCAAGGCCACCTGCCCCGACGGCCAGCGCCTGGCCGGGCTGGCCCACACCGGTAACCGCGCCCTGTGCACAGGCGGCTCGCCGTGGACCGGCTATCAGGTCGTGAAGGGCGAGCAGCACGTGACGACGGACTGGGCGAGCGGTTACACCAAACTGCAGTGCCCGGCCGGTTCCCTGCTGGTCGGTCACGCCGTACGCGGGGCCGCGATGTCGAGCGTGCTCTGCGGGTCCTCCCCCACTGCGGCCGCGGGCACCGGGCGCGCGGTCTGGTTCGACCGCGGCGACAACCGGCCCGCCGGCAACCCGGGCGGGGAGTTCGCGACCGGCAACTACAAGGGGCAGTGCGCGGCCGACGAATACGCGGCCGGCGTCGCGTACACGGGAAGGATCTTCTCCTCCCGGACGCCGGACGCGCTGCTCTGTGTGAGGGGGCCGCGCTGAGGCAACAGCGCGACCCCCGGCTCGTCAGCCCTTGATGGCGCCCGCGGTCATGCCGGCCACGATGCGCTTGTTGAAGAACAAGAACATGATCAGTGGCGGGATCGTGATCAGCAGGATGTCCATGAAGAGCAGGTTGTACTGGGTCGAGTAGGCGCTCGAGAAGTTGTAGAGCGTCAGCTGGACCGTGGCGTTCTGGTCGCCCGGCAGGAAGTACAGCGGGTTGACGAAGTCGTTGAAGACCGTCACCGACTGCACCACCACACACGTGATGATCACCGACTTGAGCAGCGGCAGCACGACCCGGAAGAACAACCGCATCGGCCCGGCGCCGTCGATGATCGCCGCCTCGTCGAGCTCGCGCGGGATGGTCGCGATGAACGCGCGGAACAGCAGGATGCAGAACGACAGGCCGAACGCCACCTCGACCAGGATCAGGCCGGGCATCGTACGGAAAAGGCCCAGTTTCTGCAGAACCCAGATCGTCGGCACGACCGCGGGCGGAATGATCAGACCCGACAGTACGAGGAAATTGACGAACCCGGTCCACCGCGTGCGCCGCCGCTGCAGCACGAACGCCACCATCGCGGCCAGCACCACCATGATGCTCACCGAGGCCACGGTGAGGATCGTGCTGTTGATGAACGCGATGATCAGCATGTAGTCGCGGGCCTGCACCACGTCCACGAAGTTCTGCACGAACTGGAACTGCGTGGGCCACGAGAAGTCGAGCTGCGAGGCTTCCTGCCGGCTCTTCACCGCGGTCAGCAGGATGAACGCGAACGGCACCAGGAACACCACGATGGACAGCAGGATCGCCACCAGGCTGAGCACGACGTTCTTGCGCGGCTTCCGGCGCACTTCGACCGCGGCGGTCACAGGTCCACCTCCTTCTTGTTCAGGTACCGCGACAGCGGGAAGATGATCGCCGTCACCAGCAGGAACAGCACCACGTTGCCCGCGGTCGACAGGCCGTAGAAGCCGGCCTGGTACTGCTTGTAGATCACCGACGCGATCACGTCCGAGGTGAAGCCCGGACCGCCGCGGGTCATGGCCCAGATCAGGTCGAACGACCGCAGACCGCCGATCAGCGACAGCAGGATCACCGTGAACGTGGCCGGGCGGGCCAGCGGCAGCACGATGCTGCGGAAGTTCTGCCAGGCCGTGGCCCCGTCGACCCGGGCCGCCTCGAAGTACTCCTGCGGGATCGAGACGATGCCGGCGATGTAGATGAGCGTGGCCAGGCCGACGCCCTTCCACACGTCGACCAGCGCCACCGAGAAGAGCGCGAAGCTCGGGTCGGTGAGCCAGCCCGGGCCCTGGATGCCGATCAGCGACAGGGACTCGTTGATCAGCCCCTCTTCCGGGTCGAGCAGGATCGTGAAGGTCAGGCCGACCCCGATCGTGCTCACCAGCACCGGGAAGAACACGACCGAGCGCAGGTAGCCGCGGCCGATGATCTGCGAGGTGAGCAGCACGGCCAGGCCGAGGCCGAGCACGACCTTGAGCCCCGAGGTGATCACCGCGTAGACCACGGTGTGCCACAGGCCCGAGACCAGCGCGGGCTCACGGAAGAACGTGACGTAGTTGTCGAACCCGATGAACTGGGAGTCGAAGATGCTCCACCGGGTCAGGCTGAAGTAGAACGACGTCACCGTCGGCACCAGGAACAGCACCGCGTACACGATCGCGGCCGGCAGGTAGAACCAGCTGGGGTACGGGCTCCGCTTGCGACCGGCGGCCGGGGCCAGCCCGGCCACGCTGGTGCGTGGCCGGGCCTGGGTGCTTACCAACCCTCGAGTCCCAGCTGCTGGGCCTGCTTCTTCACGTCCTCGTCGTAGAGCTTGGCCGCGGCGTCGGCCTTGCGGATGCCGGAGCCGACCTCGACGCAGATCTGCTCGAGGGCCGGGCCCTTGACCGGGGAGAGGAACTCGAGGGCCAGGCTCGACGCGCCCTGCTTGTCGATGTAGGTCTGCATGTCCTTGACCGCCTGCGGCACCGAGTCGGGCAGCTTGCAGCCGGTGACCGCGTACGGGCCGGTCGGGGTGGACGCCTTGCCCATCGAGGCGCAGCCGTCGGGGCTGGCCACGAAGCCGGCGAACTTCTTGGCCGCCTCGAGCTTGTCCCCGGTGGTGCTGCTCGGGATGTAGAGGCCGTTGGGCGCCCACACGGTCAGACCGTTCTTGGCCGCGTCGGCGCCCGGGATGGCGAACAGGCCGATCTTGTTCTCGCTGCCCGGGTTGTCGGCGATGAGCTGGCTGACCATGGCCGACAGGATCGGGTACTGGGCGCCCTGCCCCTTGGCCAGCTTGTTCAGGCCGTCGGTGAGCTTGGCCGAGGCGAAGTCCTTGTTCACGTACCCGGCGTCGTGCACCTGCTGCAGGTGGTCGAAACCGGCCTTGGCCGCGGGCGTGGTGGCGTACTTGGCCTGGTTCTTGGTGTATTGATCGGCCCAGCCCGGGGTGGCCGCCTCGACGTTGTGGTAGTCGCCGAGGATGAACAGCTGCGAGGTCCAGGTCTCGCCGTAGGTCTGGATGACCGGGTCGACCCCGGCCGCCTTGAGCTTGGCGTTGTTGGCCTGGAACTCGTCCCACGTGGTCGGGACCTTCAGCCCGTTCTTGTCGTACACCTCCTTGTTGTACAGGATCGCGCCGGCCATGTAGTTGCCGAACGGGACGCCGTAGATCTTGCCGTCCGAGCCGACTGCCTTCTTGAAGTTGTCGTCGAGCTGACCGGCGAAGTCGTCCAGCGCGGTCAGGTTCTTCTGCGGCGCCAGCGCCTGCATCAGCGAGCCCGAGTTGTACATGAAGATGTCGGTCATGTCGCCGGTGGAGAGCCGGGTCTTGACGATGTTGTCGCCCTCGGTGCCCTGCGGCCGGGTCTCGACCTTGATCGTGATGTCGGGGTTCTTGGCCGTGAAGTCCGCGGCCAGCCCTTCGGCGATCTTGACCGTCTCGGGCTGGTTGTCGGTCAGGAACGAGAGCGCGACCTTGCTGCCGCCGCTGCCTTCGTCGTCGCTGCTGCCGAGGCTGCCCGCGCTGCACGCGCCGAGGGCCAGGGTGGCGGCGGAGAACACGGCGATCGCTATGCGTGGTGTGTGGCGTCGTGTCATGGAGTGGCTCCCTTATTTGTCGGAAGAGGGGGAGAGAAGGGCGGTCAGTCGGGCGGCGAGCTGGTCGCCGCCGGGGATGAAGCCGTGCGCGGTGGCGGCGTCGGCGAATTCCGTCGCGGGCGCGTCCAGGTAGCGCTGGACGCTGTCGGCCAGCGCGGCTTCGCCGTCGACCACGCCCGCTTCGCGAGCGGTGGCGACGAGCTTGTCCCAGGTCGGCGCGTGATCCATGAGCTGCCGGATGGTCGGCTCGGCGGGTAGGGCGGCTTCCCCGGCGTACGGGTCCTCGACCACCCACGCGTGCGTCCCATGGCGTACGTCTTCTTTTTCGCCGCCGGGCAGGTGCACCGAGGCCGTCGCGCCGACCGGCACCACCACCTCGAGCCGCAGCTCACCGCCGTCGCGCTGCCAAGAGACAGAGGCTTCCCCGTACGGGGTGAGGTGCTTGGCGGCAGCGCGGGTGAGCTGCCGGTCGGGCTGCGGGCGCACGTCGATCCGGCGGTAACCGGGTTCGCCGGGCGCGAGGCCGGCCACGCGCCGGTGCAGCCAGTCGGCCACCGCCCCCAGCGCGTAGTGGTTGAACGAGGTCATCTGGCCCGGGTTGATCGAGCCGTCCGGGAGCATGCTGTCCCAGCGCTCCCAGATCGTGGTCGCGCCCATGGTCACCGGGTAGAGCCAGCTCGGCACGCCCGTCTGCAGCAGCAGCCGGTATGCGAGCTCGGGCTGCCCGGCGTCGGTCAGCGCGTCGGTCATCAGCGGGGTGCCGACGAAGCCGGTGCTGATCCGGAACCCGGACGCGCGGACCAGATCGGCCAGCCGCTCCCCCGCGTGCTTGCGCTGCTCGGGGGTGGGCAGCAAAGCCCACTGCAGGGCCAGGGCGTACGTGGTGGTGGCGTCGCTGAGCACCCGGCCGCCCGCCGTCACGTACTCGCGGGCGAACGCGGCCCGCACCTGCTCGGCCAGCTCGCCGTACTCGCGGGCCACGTCGTCGTCGCCGATCGCCCGGGCGGCCCGGGCCACGATCTCGGCCGAGCGGGCCAGGTGCGCGGTGGCCACGACGTCGGGGTCGGCCTTGGCCCGGAACGGGTCCTCGGGCGGGGCCGCCGGGTCGAGCCAGTCGCCGAACTGGAAGCCGCCCGCCCACAGCCGGCCCGCCCCGGCCAGACCGGCGATCCGGTCGACCCAGGCCCGCATACTCGGCAGCTGCCGCTCCAGCAGGCCGGCGTCGCCGGTGCGCTGGTAGACCACCCAGGGCACGATAGCGGCGGCGTCGCCCCAGGCCGCGGCGGCCGGGCCGGTCTGCCGGATCACGTCCGGCACGACATGCGGCACCGAACCGTCCTTCTGCTGCTCGGCGGCCAGGTCGGCCAGCCAGTTGGTGAGGAAACCGGCCGAGTCGAACAGGAAAGACGCAGTGGGCGAGAAGACCTGGATGTCGCCGGTCCAGCCGAGGCGCTCGTCGCGCTGCGGGCAGTCGGTGGGCACGTCGACGAAGTTGCCGCGCATGCCCCAGACGACGTTCTCGTGGAACCGGTTCAGCAGCTCGTGCGACGATTCGAACCAGCCGGTGCGGCGCAGATCGGAGCCGACGACCACGGCCTCGATGTCGGCCGTTTCGAGGTTGTCGACGCCGGTGACCTCGGCGTACCGGAATCCGTGGAACGTCAGGCCGGGCTCGAGCACCACCTCATCGTCGTCGCTCAAGATCCATTCGTCGGTGGCTTTCGCCTCCCGCAACGGGCGGACGCCCAGCTCCCCGTCCTCGAGCACCTCGGCGTGCCGCACTGTCACGGGCTGACCTTGCTGGGCGCCGCGCACGGTGAGTCGGACCCAGCCGACCACGTTCTGGCCGAAGTCGACCAGCGTCCTCCCGGACGGCGAGGTGGTGACGGCGACGGCCGGCAGCACGTCGGTGACGCGGACGGGCGGGCCGTCCGGCGCCACCAGCCGACCGAGGTCGGCGTCGAGGACGTCGACCGGGCTTTGCGGGCCGAGCTCGCGGCGCAGGTCGATGTGCTGGCCGTTGTAGAGGTCGTCGCTCGTGGTGGTGCCCTCGCGAGCGGTCCAGGAGCCGTCGGTGGCGAGCGTGTGGACGCGGCCGTCGGCGGTCTCGACCTCGAGCTGGGCCAGCAGCGCGAGGCGGTCGCCGTAGAGGCTGTGCTGGTTGCGGAAGCCCAGGTAACCACGGAACCAGCCGTTGCCGAGCTGCACCTCGAGCCGGTTCACACCCTCGGCGAGCAGCGCGGTGACATCGTGCGACTGGTAACGCAGCCGGTGTTGGTAGGCGGTCCAGCCCGGCGCGAGCTGCTCATCGCCGACCCGGGTGCCGTTGAGCGTGGCCTCGTAGAGCCCGTGCGCGGTGGCGTAGAGACGCCCCTTCACAACGCCGGCCGGCAGCTCGACCGTGCCGGTGAGAATCGGCGACGGGCTTCCCCAGGCGCCGATCTCCCGCGCGGCGACAAAGCGGGCGCTCCAGTCGGCTGCGTCGAGCAGCCCGGTCTCGACCGTGGCCGCCTCGCTCCAGTCGCTCCAGCCGTCGTCGTCCCCGACCCGCACCCGTACGGATGCCGCCTCCCGCGACACGAGCGGCGCCCCCGGCCACGGCACCAGAACCTGCTCCCCCGACACAACCGTGAAGACCTCGGTGGCCGCGCCACCGGCCGGCGCGCTGCTCGCCTGGGCGGCCGGCCCGCTGTCCGCGCTGCCTTCGGCACCCAACTGGGCGGCCGGGCCGCTGTTCCCGCTGCCTTCGGCGGCCGGCTGGGCGGCTGCGCCGCTGTTCGTAGACGCCGGGGCGGCCGGACCGCTGTTCCCCCTGCCTTCGGCGGCCGGCTGGGCGGCTGCGCCGCTGTTCGTGGAGGCCGGGGCGGCCGGGCGGGTGATCTCGATTTCGTATCGAGTCTGTGTGTAGGTGGCGGGGGCGGACGACACCTGCCAGGAGAGGCGCGGGGTGGGATTGCCGAGGCCGAGCACAGGGGCGGGGTGATGGTCGAAGCGAAGGGCGGCGGGTGGAGAAATGTCCGGCATGTCACTCCTGTGCGGGCGTTACGTACCGCCTTCCGCCGGTGAAACGATTCAAGAACCGACGCGACGAGAAGGCGATCACAATGTTTCGTTTTGGTGGCGAGAACGTTTCGCCGTGCCCCCGATCCTCTGGGTCGGTGTGGCCCACGACATAGCCCGTGATGAACCGGAGGTAGCACGAAATTCACCTGGGGGCCTACGGTGAGGCATGACCGAAGAGCCCCCGGTCGAGAACACCCGGACGTTGCTGCACTTCATCGACGGTTCGGTGGCGTACGCCGGCCACTATCTGCACGAGGACACACATCCCGTGCACACGCACAGCTTCGTCGAGATCGCCGTGGTCATGTCCGGCTCGGGTGTCCATCACAGTCTCGCCGGCCGCCAGGAGCTGCAAGTCGGCGACGCCATCCTGCTCCGCCCCGGCGTCTGGCACGGCTACGAGAACTGCCGCCACCTGGACCTTTACAACTGCTGCTTCTCAACGGAGTTGCTCCAACGCGAGCTGGCCTGGACCCGCCAGGACCCGCACCTGGGCCACCTGCTCTGGACCGGCCCCTACGCCAACCAGCGCCGCGGCATCCTCTACACCCACCTGCACGACGACGCCCTGACAGCAAGCCTGGAACACCTGGACGGCCTGCAGAAACTCCGCACGCTACCCCCCGGCAACTACCGCGGCGACCTGATCGGCCGCCTGATGCTGTTCCTGAGCGGCCTGGCCCGAGCCGTGGCCGACACCGACCAGATCGCCGAGGTCACCGCCGGCACCCACACCGCAGTCCTGGACGCCATGCGCATGATGGAGGACCGTCCCGCCCACCAGTGGACCCTGACCGAGCTGGCCGCCGACCTGCACCTGGCCCCCGGCTACCTGGTCCGCCTGTTCAAGTCGGCGACTGGCCTGCCGCCCATGGCCTACCTGTCCCGCTTCCGCGTAGAACTGGCCGCCGACCGCCTCCTCCACACCGACCAGCCCATCAACCGCATAGGCGAGTCCGTCGGCTGGCCCGACCAGAACTACTTCGCCCGCCGCTTCAAGTCCCACTACGGCCTGAGCGCCTCCACCTACCGCGCCCGCTTCACCGGAGCCGTCAAACACTGACCCCCGCACCCCACACCCCGCCACCCCACACGCGCCACCACAACACCGCGCCACCACAACACCGCGCCACCCAACACCGCGCCACCCAACACCGCGCCACCCAACACCGCGCCACCCAACACCGCGCCGCCGAACACCACGCCACCACAAAACCGCGCCACCCAGCACCACGCCACCGAACACCACGCCACTTAGCACCGCACCACCGAACACCACGCCACTTCACACCGCACCACCGAACACCACGCCACTTAGCACCGCACCACCGAACACCACGCCACTTAGCACCGCGCCACCGAACACCACGCACTCATCGCCGCGCCACCGAACACCACGCCACTTAGCACCGCACCACCGAACACCACGCCACTTAGCACCGCACCACCGAACATCGCGCCGCCCCAACACCGCGCCACCCAGCATCGCGTTGCCGAACATCGCGCCGCCCTAATGCGGCCCTGGTCGACGGATCGCCGGTCTGGGTGCGCCGACGCCGTACGCACGAGAACGCCCTGCTCGCGGGGCCTACGGCACCGCGCGCCGCCCCGCATCGCGCCGACCCAACACCACGCCGCACAACCCCGTGCCGCACAGCATCCCGCCGCACAGCATCCCGCCGCACAGCATCCCGCCGCACAGCATCCCGCCGCACAGCATCCCGGGGTTCCGGCTATCGCCGCTCGACGCGGTCGGGTTCGTCGGCCAGCTCGATCGACGGTGTGTTGCTGGAGGCGAGGCCGGTGCGGAACTCCCAGCCTGGTTTGGCGGTCCGGTCCGGAGCAGGCGCGCCGAACAGCAGGTCGAGGTGGGCGTCGAGGGCGTCGAGGGCCTGTTCGGCCTCGTACTGGCCGCCGAGCAGGTAGACGCCCAGACCCTCCATCAGCGCGAGCAGGCCTGTGGCCTGGCGGATCTCGCCGCTCGGCAGCTGGCGGGCTATGAAGTGGACGAACTCGGCCGTGCTCGGGTGCAACTCGGCCGACGCCGCCGGCCGCACCGCCGTGTAGGCCAGGAACGCGAGCGCCACCCGCCCGTCCTCACGGGCCGCGTCGTCGAGCGGCAGCAGCGCGGCGATCATCGTGCGCAACAGTGCCCGGGGCGGCGGGTCGGCCCCGAGCGCCCCCACAGCGACCCGCACCCGGGCCTCGCTACGCTCACTCACCGCCGACAAGGCGAACGACATCATCTCGTCCTTGGTGCGGAAGTAGTGCTGCACCATCCCGGCCGAGACCCCCGCCGCGGCCGCCACGTGCCGCAGGCTGACCGCTTCGAGCCCCTGCTCGGCGGCCACCCGCATCAACGCGTCGGCGATGAGCCGGCGACGCTCGTCATGGTCGACCTTCTTGGGCATGTCGTCACTCCGCGTACGCCTCGAGGTGGGCCCGGGCGGCCCGCACCAGACCGTCCGGATCGTCGGCGTACAGCCGTACCTCATCGACCTGCTCGCCCGTCCCGCGGGGCAGCTCGAACGACAGCGGCCGCCGCAGACGCACGTCGACACTGGTCTGACTGCCGACCACGATATGCAGCGCGCCGTCCTCGTACTGCACCGCCTTGCTGGACGGCATGGACCGGTAATGCTTGCTGACCGAGACGACGTCTTCCCAGGGCACAACGATGTCTACGCTGGACGCCATCCGAACGCGCAGCCCCTCGGCGACGACCAGATGCGGGTTCCGGATCAGCCCACCCAGGAAGCCGAGCATCCACAACAGACCCCACACACTGATCACCAGCATGATGAGACGAGCCGGACCCCACGGAATCACATGCTTGACGATCAGGTCGAGCACCGGGATCTCGACCACCGACAGCCCCAGGAAGACCCCGAGGATCGGCTTGACCACCCCGAGATACCCGAAGGCCTGACCCCCGTGCAGCTCGACCGGCCGCCGGGTGACCCAGAGGGCCAGATTCCGCCAGGTCGCAGCCTCAGCCGCAGCAGCACGACGCAAAACACTCACGACAGTCCCCTCGCCACAGCACCAGCACCATCCGCGTCACCCGGTCCACCCGCAGCACCAGCAGAACGCTTGTCGGCCGCGCCAGCCCCGACACCGGCCGCCCCACCGGCCGCCGCCCGCCCCGGGTCGGCGCCGACTTCCGCAGCGACCGATCCGCCCGTACCAGTCGAGCGCTCGTCGGCGCCGGCCACCTCATCAGCGGCCCCGCCATCCGCGGCCTCCAGGCCTGCAGCCAGCCGGCCCGCGTGGGCGCCTACGTCTGCGCCGACCGATCCGCCTGCGGCAGCAGCCGACCGATCGCCGGTGGCACCAGGCACAACACTGGAGGCTCCGCCATCTGCGACTTCCCGGTCCGCGTCGGTGCCGGCTTCTTCAGCGACGGCGTCGGTCTCGATGGTGACAATGGAAGCCCCGTCGGTCACGACGGTGACGGTGCCGGCCGCGGCGTCGACCGTGACGAGCTGGCCTGTGCGCAGGCGTTCGGTGGCGCCGGGGACGCAGATGACGGCGGGGATGCCGTACTCGCGGGCGACCGTGGGGCCGTGGGCCATGACGGCGCCGGTCTCGGTGACGAGGGCGGCTGCCGTCAGGAAGAGCGGCGTCCACCCCGGATCGGTCGTCGCGGTGACCAGCACCTCGCCCGGTTCGAGGTGGGCGGTGGCCGGGTCGTGCACCACACGAACCCGCCCCGTCGCCCGTCCCGCCGACGCGCCAACGCCCCGCAGTGCCCCGGGATCGTGCGCGGCCGGCAGCACCGCCTCGACATCGGTGCCATCGGAAAGCAGCGCCACAGGCACCGACCGGCGACGCAGCTCACGCTCATGTTCCGCGCGGCGCTCAGCGACCAACTGCCGATAGTCACCGGCCTCGAGCGGCTCGCCAACGCCATGCGACCCGCCAGCGACCCACCGCCCGTCAGCGCCGTGCGGCTCGCCAAGGCGGTGCGACCCGCCAGCGAAGTCCGGCCCGCCGGATTTGCGCAACTCGACAATGCCTTGCGGCCCGCCGGGCCCTCGCGATCCGCTGACGCCGTGCGGCCCGCCAGCCCCACGCGACCCGTCGACGCCGTCCGGCCCGACAGCCCCGCGGGACTCGCCAGGCCGGCGCGGCTGGTTGGTGTCGCGCGACTCGTTGGCGTCGTGGTGTCCGCTCGCATCGGCGTTGAGGGGGTCGGACGAGAGCCGGTCGGCGAGGCGGGCGGCGGTTTCGGCCTCGTCGAGGGTCAGGAACATGATGTCGTCGGGGTGGGACAGGACGGCGGCGTTGGTCAGGTCGGTGCCGATGGCCAGGAGGTGGCGGCGCATTTCGGCGATGCGGTAGAGGCCGGCGAACTTGCCTGCCTCGCGCAGGCCGGCCAGGCGCCGGGCGCGGTTCAGCAGGAAGATGGCCAGCCGGCCGCGTACCGGGCGACGGCGGCGGGCCCGCGCGCCGAGGGTGACCAGGGCTGCCTCGGCCTGTTCGGCGGCGCGGGCGAAGCGGTGGTCGGGGGCCTGTTCGGGGTCGGTGAGCCGCATCAGGTTGGCCAGGGCGGCCCGGACCGGGGCCGGGTCTTCCGACCAGCGTGGGACGCCCAGGTCGACCTCGGCCGCGGCCCGATGGCCGTAGCGGGCGAGGAAGCCGGTGAGGTCGACGGTTTCGGGGTCGGCGGCGTCGCGGGCAAGGGCCCAGAGGGCGAGATCCATCTCGATCGTGACGTTGTGCGGCATGCCGCCCAGCACGGTGTGGATCTCGCCCGGCTGGGCGACGTCGCCGAGCAGCCGGGGTGGAAGGGCGCCGGCCAGCATGCCGGCCACGATGGGCCAGATGATCGCGTCGGGTCCGTCGGTCTGGTCGTGGTCGCGGACCAGGCGCAGCCGGTCGGCCGTCGTCAGGTGGCCGGCGTCGCTGACCGAGGAGAGCCGGATGCGCTCGACGGCGGCGTCGAGGCGGGCTCGCGCCTTCTCGGGGTCGGCCAGCGCGCCGAGAACGCCGCGGACGGCTCGGCCGATCGGTGGCAGGTTGCCCTCACGCTTCTTTTTCGGGCCCTTTCCGGGGGCGAAGCGGGGGTCGTCGAGCACGTGGCGCACCACGGCCTGGGCCCGCGGACCGAAGTCGACCGCCATCAGTGGGATCAGGCGGCGGCGCGCGACCGGGTCGCGGACCAGATCGCTCAGGTCACCGTAGAGGCGACCGCCGATGTCGATGATCTCGACCCGCAGCCCGAGCGGCGCCAGCATCGCCTTGATCAGCTGGCGGAGCGTGTCCATGCCCATCGGGGTGGCCGGCTGCAGCATGCCCTGGACATGGCCGAACTCGAGATAGAGGCGGGGCGGGCCGTCGGTCGGTGGGGGTGCCGGGAACAGGGTGGTGATCGGCCGCGACTGCAGGATCCACAGCTCGCCGTGCTCGTCGACCGCCCACTCGACGTCTTGCGGCGAGCCGAACAGCGCTTGGAGCCGCTGCCCCACCGCCCACAACGGGTCGGCCGACGTGAGCACGTGGCGATCCACGTCGGTGTGGCCGTCGACAACCGTGGAGCCGGGGCCGGGGGCGGATTCGACCAGCATCTCGGTGCGGCAGCCGGTCAGCGGGTTGGCCGTGAACAGCACGCCGGCCCGCTCGGCGGGGACCATGCGCTGAACGACGACGCCCATGTGGATCTCGCCCGGGGCGTAGGCCGCCGCGTGCGCGTTGGAGGCCGACGCACGGCACGCCTCGATCGCGGCGAGCAGTGCCTCGGGACCGTGGACGTCCAGGACGGTGTCGAACATGCCGGCGTAGCTCGCGCCGGGCGCGTCCTCGACGGTCGCGCTCGAGCGCACGGCCACCGGTCCCCCGCCCAAACGGTCGTACGCCGCAATAATTTGACCTTTGGGAAGGTCGGTGACCTCGGCCGGGAGGCAGAAGCCGGGTGGCACCCGCTCGCCGGCCCGCAGCAGTTCGCCCAGGTTGGCGGCCTTGCCCCCGACCCGGTCGACCAGGTCGGCCGACACGTCACGCAGATCGAAGATGGTCACCGCGCCTCCTTTGGCAATACGACTGCATCGCCAAGGCTAACCTCTTTCCAATACGACTGCAATGCATCGGTCGGGATGGGCGAAATTCCTGACACGGCCGGAACCACGGACGCCCCCAAATCGTCTGAAGGGGCATGACTCGTCTCCGCGGCACCCTGATGGCCGCCGCCGTTCCCCTGTTCCTGCTCGCCGCATGCGCGCAGCCCGGCACCACCGGCGCGGGCGCGCCGGACTCCCGCGAGAGTCCCTCCGCCTACCCCCAGGGCGGAGACGAACTGGTCCTGCGCGTGGAGTCCTCCGGCGGCTTCGTCCCGCCGGACCGCACGGTCGGCACCCTGCCCGCGATCAGCATCTACGCCGACGGGCGGCTGATCACCCAGGGCCCCGTCCCCGCCATCTATCCCGGGCCCGCGCTGCCCAACCTCCAGGTCGTCACGCTCGAGCCCGACCAGGTGCAACAGTTGGTCAAGGAGGCGACCGACGCCGGGGTGCGCTCCGGCACCGACTTCGGGCGGCCCAACGTGGCCGACGCGCCCACCACCCGGGTCACCGTCGCCACCGCGCAGGGTACCCAGGCCGTCGCGGTCGAGGCGCTCAACGAGGCCCAGAAGGACGACCCGATGCTCACCGCCCCGCAAGAGGCGGCCCGGTCCACGCTGGCCGCGTTCGTCAACAAGCTCAGCGACCTGTCGTCCAGCGGCGACCCCAAGGCGGCCGGCCCGTACGAGGCCGAGTCGATCGCCGCACTGGCCCGCCCGTACGTCAAGCAGGGGGCCGACCAGCCGGCCCAGCCCGAGGTGGCCTGGCCCGGTCCGGCGCTGCCCGGCGACTTCATCAACCCGGCCTTCAAGATCGGCTGCGTGGTCGTGACCGGCGCTGACAGCGACAAGGTCGTCGCCGCGGCCAAGAAGGCCAACCAGCTGACCCCGTGGACCGCCGACGGTGTGAAATACCTGATCACCTTCCGGCCGCTGCTGCCCGACGAGAAGGGCTGCGTGCAGTTCAAGGGAAACCGATGACTCCTCTCGGGGAGCCGTTCGATTCCGGCCGCGACGACGTCGCGGGGGACGACGGAATCGATCGCGGGCCGGAGCGGACCGAGTCCGTTCCGGCCCGCCAGGGCTGCCGTCCCCCGCTCACCGCGCCCCGCACCGGCCGTCGTTAGTCGACCGGTTCCAGTTCGTGCACCATCCGATCGATGCGGCGGTCGGGGATCAGCCACAGCAGCGCGCAGGCGGCGAAGAAAGCGACGCCGATCGCCGCGTGTTCGACCAACAGAGCGGTGAGAACGCCGGCCAGATAGAAGAACGGCGAGATCTTGCCCTTGAGGTCGCTGCCCACGGCCTGCCGCAGCGGCGACTCGGCCCCCTGGTGCCTGATGATCAGCTTCTGGAGCACCAGGTAAGCCAGCGCCGCGGCGGTCAGGTTGAGGCCGTAGACGACGACCGGGGTGCGAGCGAAGGCCGACTCGTCCATCCAGGCCGTCGTGAACGGCAGCAACGACAGGGTGAACAACAGCGCGAGGTTGGCCCAGAGCACTCCGCCGGCTACGTGCCGTACCAAATGGAACATATGATGATGGTTGACCCAGTAGATGCCGATCCAGACGAAGCTCAGCAGATAGGTCAGGAGCCCGTCGCCGGTGTCGTGCAGGAGGCCGGACAGGTCGTGGCTCTCCGGGATCTTCAACTCCAGCACCATGATCGTGATGATGATGGCGAGCACGCCGTCACTGAACGCCTCGAGCCGACTGGTGCGCATCGCGACCGCCCCTCCTTTGATGACCCGCTTCGTCCGGCAAGACCGGACAGCCGCCGGAACTGTGACGAGCCCGATGTCACGGAACCGGCCTGCAGTCCTGTCCTTGTAGGCATGGCTGTCATCACGAAGACCCATGCGCTCACCGTTCTCCGCCGCGCCTACGGGCCCGACTACGCCGAATCCGTGAAAGGCCGGCTGCCCGACCGGATCGACCTCGACGAGCCGAAGGACACGGCGATGCTCTATGAGCTGGGCCTGACGCCGGACCGCTTGGTCAGCGCGCTCGGCGGCGAATACTGACGACGGACTGTCACAGATCTTCCGGCCGCGCGGTCTGAGAGGGAAACCGTGCGGAGGGAGACCGGTGATGACCGATATCGCCAAACTGTCCACGTTGCTCGACGACCCCGAGGTGCGGGACCTGCTCTTCGGCCTCGCGCACACCGGCGCCCGTCCGACCGGCCCGGCCCATCTGCACTCCGTCGTGCTGCGGCTGGCCGAGACGACCACCCCTGAGCAGTACGGCAGTTGGCTCTCCGATGCTGCGCACAACCAGCCGATGACGGTCGACCAGGTGCGCTCGACGGTCGGCGAGGGACCGCTCGATGATCTGGCGACGTTCGCCGGGGGCAGCTCGGCCGCCGTGGCCTGGCAGCTCGCCTCGATCCTGCCCGACCTGGTCGACGCGGCCAGCCCCGGCGGCACGGTGATCGGCGCCGACCAGCTGGGCCGTCACATTCTCGAGGCCATCGACGCCGACGACCGGTCGGCCGGCGCCTTCGGCTGATTTCCGCCGGCGCGCACGGGGCGGAAAACTGTCGCACCCGAGGCCTACGGTGAGCCCATGGACATGAAGATTGAGCTCATCCCCGTCCCCGTGACCGACGTCGACCGGGCCAAGACCTTCTACGAGCGCGCGGGCTTCAACGCCGATCACGACTATCGCGTCCACGAGGGATTGCGGTTCGTGCAGCTGACACCACCAGGCTCGGCCTGTTCCATCGTGCTCGGTGACGGCATCACCGAGAAGACGCCGGGCACGCAAGAGATCCAGTGCGTGGTGGCCGACGCCGAGGCCGCCCGGGCCCGCCTGGCCGAGGCGGGCATCGAGGTCAGCGAGGTCGACAAACAGGCCTGGGGCAACTTCGTCCACTTCCGCGACCCCGACGGCAACAGCTGGTCGCTCCAGGCGATCGAGAGCCGCCCCAACGGCTGAGGGCGGTCAGGCGACCCGCGCGGCTCGGTAGGCGCGCGGCGACGTGCCCGTGACGCGCTTGAAGGCTGTGCTCAGGGCGCTCTCCGAGCTGTATCCGACCTCGCGCGCGATGGCGGCCAGCGTGTGGTCGCCGTGGCGCAGGCGGGCCGAGGCCAGCTCGATCCGCCACTGGGTCAGGTAGTCGAGCGGGCCCTGGCCGACCACCCGCTTGAAGCGGGCGGCCAGGGTCGACCGCGAGACCGCGGCCACGGCGGCCAGGTCGGCCACCGTCCAGGCGTACGCCGGTTTGCCGTGGATCGCTCGCAGCGCGGACCCGACGACAGGGTCGGCCAGGCCGGCCAGCCAGCCCCCGGCCGGCGGCGCCGCGGCCAGGTGCAGTCGCAGCAGGTGGATGAGCATGACGAGGGCGAGGTGTTCGGTGAGCAGACTCGAAGCGGGTGGGCGGTCGCGCATCTCGGTGTCGATCTGCTCGAGGGCCCACCGCACCGCGGCCGCGGCCGTGCTGGCCCCGGGCACGTGCACGACCGGGGGCAGGGCGTCGAGCAGCAGTTCCTGGGCCCGTTCGCCGAAGCCGAAGCGGCCACCGATGAGCACGACGTCGTCGCCGCGGCCGGCTTGGGCGATGCCGTCCTCGCCGGCCGCCCGGAAGAGCGGGCCGGCCGGCTCGGGCGTCACGTCGGGGCCGCTGGCCAGCGTGAACGCGATCGGGCGGGTCAGCAGGAAGCAGTCGCCGGCCTGCAACTCGAATTCCTGCCCGTCGGCCCGCAGCAGGCAGCGGCCGCGGCGCACGGCGTTGAACTTGACCGCGGGCGGCGGCTCGAACGCCACCGCCCACTCGCCGCCGGCGATCAGGCCCGCGGAGAGGCTGCTGGTGGTGCCGACGAGGGCCAGGACGTCGTCGAGCGGATCGGCTTGGACTCTCACGCAACTATGTTGGACCCTGAGCCATTCAGAATCCAAGTGTGCCGCCGCACACTGGGAGCATGACAACGATCAAGACTCCGTTCACCGCCCGGTCCACCGCCGCCGAGGTGCTCGCCGGGATCGACCTGACCGGTAAGCACATTCTGATCACGGGTGGCGGTTCGGGGCTGGGCCGCGCCGCCGCCGACGCGCTGCGCGACGCGGGCGCCGACGTCATCACGCCGGCCCGCAAGGAGCTCGACCTGGCCGACCTCGACTCGGTGCGCGCCTACACGGACGCCTGGACCGGGACGGTCGACGCGGTCATCGCCAACGCCGGGATCATGGCCGTGCCCGAGCGCCGCACCGCCGCCAACGGCTGGGAGCTGCAGCTCGCGACCAACTTCCTGGGCCACTTCGCGCTGGTCAAGGGGCTGCAGCCGCACTTCGCCCCGGAGGCCCGGGTCGTGCTGGTGAGCTCGGGCGCGCAACTGCGCGCGGGGGTCGACCTCGACGACCCGCACTTCGAGAAGCGGGCGTACGACCCGTGGGTGGCCTACAGCCAGTCCAAGACGGCGGTGGTGCTGCTGGCGGTGGCGATCGGCCGGCACCTCGACGGGGTCACGGCCAACGCTATGGCGCCGGGCAGCATCCACACCAACTTGCAGCGGCACATCGACCAGGCGACCATGCAGGCGCTGGGCGCGATGGACGACGACGGCAACCTGATCCACCCCGACGGCTTCAAGACGCCGGAGCAGGGGGCGGCGGCCGAGGTGCTGCTGGCCGCTTCGCCGCTGCTGGCCGGCGTCACCGGCCGCTACTTCGACGAGGACAACCAGGAGGCCGCGGTCGTCCCCGGCGGCCCCGAGCCGATGATGGGCGTCGCCGAGTGGTCGGTCGACCCCACCACCGCCGACCGCCTGTGGGCCCTGGCCGAGGAAGCCGTCAAGGCCCACTGACCGCCCACGACTTCAGACGCAGGGCCGCCATCGTCCGCCGACCGTCCCACCGCTTGGGGCCATGGCCGTCAGCCGCCCCACGGCCTGGAGTGGGCCGAAGGAGCGGTCGGCCCGCAATGGCTGTCGGTCGTCGGCTGTCAGGATGTGGCCAGGGGTGGGCTGATCGGGCCCTCGTTGGCGGAGCGGTCGAGGCCGCTCAGGCAGTAGGTGGCGGGGCCGGCCGGGGCCGCGGGGTCGATGACCGCGGAGCCGGCCCGGCCGGTCGCCACCAGGGACGCGGCGTCGCCGGTGACGCGGTAGAGGGCCCAGCTCGTCGCGCCGTCCGCCGAGGCCTCGAACTTCATGGCCGGGCCGGAGCGGGTCGCCGCGATCAGCCGGGGAGCCGCGGGCGGGTCGGCGGGCAGGCGGGACATGCGCGGCAGCAGGGCCGGGGACGCGTAGTGGTTGTCCTTGTAGCGGGTCACCGCACCCAGACGGTCGGCCCGGATCTGTTTCGCGCTGAAGTGGACCTGGCCCTGGACACCGGCCTTCTCGTTCAGGGTCATCTGGCGGTCGAGCTGGCCCGGGTCGCTCCAGGCGCCGTCCTCGCCGATGCGGTAGTCGGCCATGCCGATGTAGAGCTGCACGTCGGTGCCCTTGATGAGCGCCGTCCACCACGGCAGCAGCTTGGTGTAGTCGGCTTTGTCGAAGCCCATGGTCCAGTACAACTGCGGCACGATGTAGTCGAGCCAGCCCTGCTGCACCCATTTGCGGGTGTCGGCGTAGATCGCGTCGTACGCCTCGAGGCCCTTGCTGTCGGAACCGGCCGGGTCGCTCGTCTTGTTGCGCCAGATGCCGAACGGGCTGATGCCGAACTTGACCCACGGCTTGAGCTGCTTGATCCGCTCCTGCATCTCGCGGACCAGCGTGTCCACGTTGTCGCGCCGCCACTGGCCCCGCGACTTGCCGGCGCCGTAGCGGGCGAAGCTGGCGTCGTCCGGGAAGTCCTGGCCGGCCTGCGGGTAGGGGTAGAAGAAGTCGTCGAAGTGCACGCCGTCGATGTCGTACTTCTGCACCGCCTCGAGCATCGAATCCTCGACGAACTTGCGCGCTTCCGGAATGCCCGGGTCGAAGTAGAGGCGGCCGTTCTTGCCCTTCGGATACGAGATGGCCCAGTTGCGGTGCTTGATCAGCGGGTGGTTGGGGGCCAGCTTCGCGAAGTCGGCCCCGGGGCCGGCCGGGCCGGGCTGCGTACCTCGGTAGGGGTTGAACCAGGCGTGGAACTCGAGGTTGCGAGCATGCGCCTCACGCACCATGTAGTCCATCGGGTCCCACCCGGGCGATTTGCCGTCGCGTTTGCCGGTCAACCACTCGGACCAGGGTGCGTACGCCGAGGGCCAGAAAGCGTCGCCGCTGGGCCGCACATGCACGAAGATCGCGTTGTGGCGCTGGGCCACGGCCAGGTCGAGCCAGCGCTGGTATTCGGCCTTGACCTGGGCCTGGCTCAGCCCTCGCTTGCTCGGGAAGTCGATGTTGGTCACCGTGGTGAGCCACATGCCCCGCAGCTGCCGGGCCGCCTTGACGGGCACGGTGCCGCATCGGCCCTCGACGCCCGGCACCGGCGCCACCGACGCCGACGACCAGGGCGCACCAGCCGCCGGGGCCGGCTTGTAGGTGGCCGCCCGCAGCAGGCCGGCGCCGAGGACCGCGGTCGCGAAGAACACCGAGACGACGACGAGAGTCAGCCGTACGGGTGGGCGGGGGACGCGGAGCATGGGGACCAGTGTGCCTTGCCCCGACGATCTCCACGAATCACCGTAGATGCCGCGTCGCCGGACGTCACCCGGATCGGTAGGCGCGACCGTAGAGTCGTGCGGGTGACGGTCGTGGTGGTGGGAGCCGGGATCAGCGGTCTGGCCTGCGCCCGGGAACTGGTCGACGCCGGGGTGCCCACGCGCGTCCTCGAACGCGGGAACGAACCGGGCGGGCGGCTGGCCAGTTCGTATCTGGGCGGCCGGTATGCCGATGTCGGCGCGGCCTATGTGACGGCCGATGACCGTTCGTTCCAGGGCCGATTGCAGAGTTGGCGGATCGAGGGGCTGACCCGGCCGTGGACCGACACGTTCCGGGGCCAGCACGGGCCGGGGCCGATGCGGTGGTCGGCGCCGGGCGGGCTGCGCAGCCTCGCGGTCAGCCTGGCCGCCGAGCTCGACATCACGTACGGCATCGAGGTCGCGGAACTGCCCGAGGCCGAGTACGTGGTGCTGGCCATGCCGGGGCCGGAGGCGCTCCGGATCACCGACTTTCCGGCGGCCCGCGAGCAGTCGTGGGATCCGGTGCTGACGGCCGTGCTGACCTACCCGCGCCGCACGTGGGACGACTTCGGCGGGCTGTTCGTCAACGACCACCCCGTCCTGTCCACGGTCTGCGACGACGGCGACCGCCGCGGCGACCGCGCCCCCGTGCTGGTGGCCCACTCGACCCCGAAGTTCGCCCGAGACGAAACGGATCGTCTCGCCCAGCACACGCGAACGAAACGGATCGTCTCGAGCAGCGCGGGCGAGACGAAACGGATCGTCTCGCGAGGGGTGACCGGGATGAGGGGGGCGCCGAGATGGCGGCGGCGGTCAACGCGCTGCTCGGCATTGAGGGGGTGCCGGAGATCGCGCTCCGCCGGTGGCCGTACGCGCAACCGAAACCGCTGCCAGGGGACTTCGCCCGCAGCGGCAACGTCTATCTGTGCGGCGATGTTTTCGGCCGGCCGCGGGTGCAGACCGCCTGGTTGAGCGGCCGCGCGGTGGCCCGCGACATTCTCAGGGCGCGGACAAGCGTGGGGCGCTAGTTCGCGCCCTTGTCACAGCACGGAACCATAGACGCGCGTCCCGGCCAGAACACGGCGCGCAGGACGCGGCCGGTCAGAGCCCGGCAAGCGGCCGATCAGAGCATCGAGCGGTCGACCGGGTGTCAGCCAGAACACATCGCCGCAGGACACGTCCCGTCAGAGCCCGGCAAGCGGCCGACCAGAGCATCGAGCGGTCGACCGGGTGTCAGCCGGAACACATCGCCGCAGGACACGTCTCGTCAGAGCCCGGCAAGCGGCCGATCAGAGCGACGAGCGGTCGACCGGAACACGGCGACGCAGGACGCGGCTGGTCAGAGGACTGAGCGGTAGACCGCCAGTGTTTCCTCGGCGATTCGGGACCAGCTGAATTTGTCGACGGCGCGGCGGCGGCCGGCCAGGCCCATTTCGCGGGCTCGGGCCGGGTCTTGGATCAGCTCCGTCATGCCGGCGGCCAGGTCGGCGATGAACTTGTCGGGGTCGACGGGGGTGCCCGTGCCGTCCTGCACCTGCTCGATCGGGACCAGCAGGCCGGTTTCGCCGTCGGCCACCACCTCAGGGATGCCGCCCGTCGCTGTGGCCACGACCGCCGTCTCGCAGGCCATGGCCTCCAGGTTCACGATGCCCATGGGTTCGTAGATCGAGGGGCAGACGAAGACCGTGGCGTGCGTCAGGACCTGGATGACCTCGTGTTTGGGCAGCATCTCCTGCACCCAGATCACGCCGTGCTCGTCGCGGGCGGCGCGCAGCTCGTCGGCCAGCGCCGTCACCTCGGCCGCGATCTCGGGGGTGTCGGGGGCGCCGGCCAGCAGCACGATCTGCGTCTCGGGCGGCAGCGACCGGCAGGCGCGCAGCAGGTAGGGCAGGCCCTTCTGGCGGGTGATGCGGCCGACGAAGACCACGCTGGGGCGGTTGAGGTCGATGCCCAGGCGCTCGATGACGTCCGTGTCACGGTTGGGCGCGTACAACGTGGTGTCGATGCCGTTGTAGACGACCTGGATCTTGTCGGGGTCGACCGAGGGGTACGCGGTCAGAACGTCCCGCTTCATGCCGCCCGAGACGGCGATGACCGCGTCGGCGTTCTCGATCGCGACCCGCTCGCAGAACGACGAGAGCGCGTAACCCCCGCCGAGCTGCTCCGCCTTCCACGGCCGCAGCGGCTCGAGACTGTGCGTGGTGACGACGTGCGGAACCCCGTACAGCAGCTTGGCGGTGTGCCCGGCGAAGTTGGCGTACCAGGTGTGGCTGTGCACGATGTCGGTGCCCTCGGCCCCGGCGGCGATCTCGAGGTCGACGCCCATCACGCGCAGCGCGGCGTTGGCCCCGGCCAGCTCGGCCGGCTCGGGATAGGCGGTCACGCCGGGCTCGTCGCGCGGGGCGCCGAAGCAGTGCACGCGGACGTCGGCCAGGTTCCGGAGGTCGCGCGTCAGGTATTCGAGGTGCACCCCGGCCCCGCCGTACACCTCCGGCGGGTATTCCCGGGTGATGAGGTCCACGCGCAGTCTCTCGGTCACGTCCGCAGCCTAATGCTTGTTCCGATCCCTCGCCTCAGGGGACCAAGATCAGTTACCCTGGCCGTCGCCGCGATGACCACGGCGAGTTCCCTTCTTCGGCTGGCGCTCCGGCTGGCGGAAAGTTAGCGTCCTTCCATGGCTGTCAAGGTGCTTGCGATCGTTCTGGCCGGTGGTGAAGGTAAGCGCCTGATGCCCCTGACGGCCGACCGGGCAAAGCCCGGCGTCCCGTTCGG
The DNA here is from genome assembly GCF_024137025.1 of Paractinoplanes aksuensis. Taxonomy (GTDB): domain Bacteria; phylum Actinomycetota; class Actinomycetes; order Mycobacteriales; family Micromonosporaceae; genus Actinoplanes; species Actinoplanes aksuensis. The sequence goes on along the minus strand of NZ_JAMYJR010000003.1, from coordinate 126,997 downwards.
CGGCATCTACCGCATGATCGACTTCGTGCTGTCGAATCTCGCCAACGGCGGCTATCTGAAGATGGTCGTCCTGACTCAGTACAAATCCCATTCGCTCGACCGGCACATCTCCAAGACGTGGCGCATGTCGACCCTGCTCGGCAACTACGTCACGCCGGTGCCGGCGCAGCAGCGGCTCGGCCCGCGGTGGTTCGCCGGCTCGGCCGACGCGATCTACCAGAGCCTCAACCTGATCAACGACGAGTCGCCCGACTACGTGATCGTGTTCGGCGCCGACCACATCTACCGCATGGACCCGAAGCAGATGGTCAACGACCACATCGCCTCGGGGGCCGCGGTCACGGTGGCCGGCATCCGGCAGCCCAAGTCGATGTCCGACCAGTTCGGCGTCATCGACGTGGCCGAGGACGGCAAGCGCATCAAGGCCTTCCGCGAGAAGCCGAAAGAGGTCGACGGCCTCCCGGACGCTCCCGACGAGATCTACGCGTCGATGGGCAACTACATCTTCACCACGCGGGCGCTGTGCGAGGCCGTCACCAAAGACGCGCAAGACCCCGACAGCAAGCACGACATGGGCGGCAACATCATCCCCATGCTGGTCGAGCGGGGCGAGGCCAACGTCTACGACTTCCGCGACAACCTGGTGCCGGGCAGCAGCGACCGCGACCGTGGCTACTGGCGCGACGTGGGGACGCTCGACTCGTTCTACGAGGCCCACATGGACCTCATCGCCACCGAGCCGATCTTCAACCTCTACAACCACGACTGGCCGATCTTCACGAACTACGGTTCGTGGCCGCCGGCCAAGTTCGTGCACGGCTTCGACGATCGGCAGGGCCGCTCGATCGAGTCGATGATCTCGCCCGGGGTCGTGGTGTCGGGCGCGCTGGTCGAGCGGTCGGTGATCTCGCCCAACGTGCGGGTCAACTCGTGGGCCCACGTCGAGGGTTCAGTGCTGATGGAGGGCGTGAAGGTCGGCCGGCGGTCGGTCATCCGCAACGCGATCATCGACAAGAACGTCATCGTGCCCGAGGGCGCCCAGATCGGCGTCGACCTCGACCGCGACCGGAAGCTCTACACGGTCTCGGACAACGGGGTGGTCGTGATCGGCAAGGGCCAAAAAGTAGAGCTCTAATCCGGTTCAGGGGTGGCGGCCGGGGTGGTTGGAAGGGGAGCTCTAATCCGGTTCAGGGGTGGCGGCCGGGGTGGTTGGAAGGGGGAACTCTAGCGGCGTTCGCGGAGGGTCTGGGACGGGGGTACGCCGTACCGGGCCCGATACGCGCCGGCGAACCGCCCGAGGTGGGTGAACCCCCAGCGGTAGGCCACCTCGGACACGTTCACCTGCCACGGGTCCGAACGCGACAGTTCCGCGTGCACCCCGTCGAGGCGTAATCGGCGCAGGTAGGTCAGCGGCGACATGCCCACGTGCTGGCGGAACGACTCTTGCAGCACCCGCACCCCGACCCCGGCGATGCCGGCCAGGTCGGTGGCCGTGAACGGGCGCCAGGGCTCGGCGTGCATGGCGTCGAGCGTGCGCTTGACCGTCCGCGGGCGGTTGGGCCCGCGCATGCCGTGCGGCTCCTCGCCGTACGGGTGCTCGACCGTCAGCGCCAGCCCACTGACCACCATGTCGCGCCAGCGGCCGGCCATCCGGGGCTGGGTGGCCAGGCCGCGGCCCCGCAGCAGCTCACCGAAGAACAACTGGACCAGCGCCATCCACGTACGCCCGGGGGCCTCCGTCAGATTGAAGCTGTCGCCCAGCAGCAGCGGGCTGACGATCTGCTGATCCAGGGCGGCGTCCAGCTCGCGCTCGAGGGCGGCCCGCTCGACCTTGACGCTGAGCAGGCGGCAACTCCCCGGCCAGTCGAGGTCGATGTCGCCGACCGGACGGTAGACCGCGGCCCGGGTCTGGTCGGCCAGCACCGTGGTGCCCCGGTGGCGCGACCGGAGCACACCCGTCAGTGGTGCTAAAACGTGGTAGGACGTCTCGAGGTCGGCTATGGCGACCCGGATGTCGCTGCCGTAGCTGATCTCGCCGACGGTGATCGACCCGAGCGCCACCACGTCGCCGTGGAAGGCGAACCCGGACCGGTCACCGACCGGGTCCACCCGCAACGGACCGTAGAACATGCGGCGGCAGAAGGCCCGCGCCTCGTCCACATCGGTCGTGTCCAGAGAGAAGTGGACGGGCGCGTCCGCACCGGGTGTGCCCGGAAGAGTCGTCAGGGGGACGCCGACCATGGCGTCCACCCTAGACCCGACGGGCGCCTATCCGACGAGGGAAGCCACCGGCCAGGTGAACTCGGCGACCGCGCCGCTGCGGACGTCGATCTCGCCCAGCGGCGTCACCGGGTCGTCCCAGACGGTGTAGCGGCCCTCGGGCAGGCTGTCGAGCACGACGCTGAAGCAGACGCCGCCCCACACGTAGCGGGCGCGAACGGCCGCGTGCGTACGCCGGGCCGGATCCTCGACCGGGCTGACCTCGATCTCCCGGCCGTGCATGCCACCAGGCGTATTGATGATCAGCGCACCGATCCCGTCGCCGATGTTGAGCATCACTGTGCCCTGCCCGGACGGGGTCATGCTGTGCCAGCTGTGATCGGCAGAAGGACCTGATTCCGGTTTAGGGGTGGTGGCCGGGGTGGTTGGATAGGGGCTCATTTGGGGTTACCGAATCCGTCGAAGGGGGTGCCGAGGTAGGGGAACTTCTTGAGCAGGCCGGCGCTCGCGTCCTTGATGCTGAGGCCCTGCTCGACCAGCGCGGCCGCGGCGTCCGGCTCGAAGTCCTTCTCGACCAGCGGCAGTGTCACGCCCGCGATGGCCCGGATCGAGATCGACACCACGTCGTCGGCGATGCGGCGCCCGTTGGGGAAGCCGGCCAGGTCGCCGCCGACCAGGCCGAACTTGCTGGGCTCCTTGGACGGCGGGATCGCCGTGTTGAGGCGCAGCATGTCGGCCTGCACCTCGCCGGTGTTGTTCTGGAAGTTCTCGATGATCCCGTCCGGGATGCCGGTGAGCAGGATCGCCACCAGGTCGGCCCGGGGCTTGTCCTGCTTGTCGCGCTCGGCCAGGTTGTCGAACAGGCCCGGGTAGAGCACCGGCAGCAGCGTCTGCAGCTCAGGCTTCTCGACGAACTGGGCGAACCGCTTGTCCTCGGCCGGCGAGAGGCTGTTCCACTTGTCCTTCTCGGCCATCGGCACGATGACCTCGTTGAACAGCGGGTTGCCGAGCCGCGAGACCTGCACCTGGGGGCCGACCACGACGTCGTCGTTCTTCTTGTCGCCGTTGCGCACCTGCACCTGGCGGCGGCTGGCCGAGGTCCAGACGCCGATGACAGCCTCGGGGTCGCGGCCGCGGACCTTCTTCTTGCCGTCCCGGCGTACGGCGCTCAGGGGCACCTGGATGGCGATGCTGTGCACGTTCAGCTTGTCGGTGGCGTTGACCGCCTTGCCCGCGTAGTTGAACAGGGTCTGGCCGACCAGGTGCTTGTCCTGGAAGGGGCGCAGCGTGCCCAGGTCGAAGATGGCGCCCAGGTCGACGAAGAACGCGTCGGCGCGCTGACCGGCGAAGACCTTCTCGCCCGTCTTCAGCTTGGCCACGGCGTCGGCGGCCAGGCCGTCGTAGTCCGGGATCGACAGCTTGCCGACGTTGCAGGGCGGGCAGGGCAACTTCTTGGCCAGTACGGTGCTTTTCCCGTACGCGTCGACCTTGGTCACCGAGTAGAACTGGCGACGGTTCCAGTTCTCGCTGTCGAGCGCGTCGATCGGCCCGGTGTTGTAGAGGAACGTCTTCTCGTTGCGCAGCTCGGTGCGGAACCGGAACTGGTACGTCAGGTCGGGCCGGGCGTCGCCGTTCGAGTCGATGTGGATCTCGTAGAGGACGTCGTCGCCGAACTCGAAGAAGTTCGGGCCGCTCGACGGGAGCTGGAGCGGCACGTAGTTCGCGATGATCGTCACGGTGTCCGGGTCGTCGGGGCTGACGAACGCGTACAGGTCGGAGCTGTCGGCCACCGGATCCTTGCTGATCTCGGGCGCTTCGCGGTGCGATGACATGGATTCTCCCTCAGCCCTTCGCCGACTTGAGCAGCTTGGCCGCGAGCTTCTTGTCGGTGAGCGTGCTCCTGGAGCCGCCGACGAAGACGTCGAACGTGCCCTTCTCGGCGTCGCGCAACGACAGGACCAGCGGACCGGCGCCCTTGGGGGTCTCGCCGTTCTCGCCGGCCAGGCTCAGACCGGCCACGCCGGCCACCGAGACCCCGACACCCGCAGTGGCGGCAATCGCCAGTACGCGGCGGCGGTTCACTCCTTGGTGACCGTAACGAACTCGCCTCATTGCTCGGCCTTTCGTGTTTCCTCAGGGGGAGAAACGGACTTGCTTGTGATGTCGACGCCCATCAGTACGAGGCGCGAACCGTTGCGGTTCAACGGTTTTCGCGGCGTCTGCGAAGAATTGCTCCCGTGCCTGCCCAGGCCACTGCGCCGGAACCCAGGACCACGGCGCCGGCGACGATCCAGTGGCCCAGAGTGACCCGGCTGTTGTCACTCACCGGCGTGATGGCGCGCGGCGCGGGGGCGGCGGCCGACGTCTTGGGAGCGGTCGCCCGCACGACCGCGGGCGCGGGCGCCGTACTCGTGGCCTTGATGATCGGCTCGGCAGTTTTCGGGGTTTCTGCGGCTTTTGTCGCGGGAGCGGGCACAGACTTGGGCCCGGCCGGGAACGCCAGATCCGAGCACGAGTAGTACGTGTCGGGCGTGCTCGACGTCTCCCACACGATGTAGAGGATGTGGCGGCCGGTCCGCTCGGGCAGCTTCGCCCTCAACTCGTACGCCCCGTCCTCCAACGACGGGTCGGTCACCGCCACCAGCGGCTTGCTGCCGAGGTCGGCCCAGGTGAGGCGCCGGCTGGGGTCGTACGAAGGCTTGGTCAGGAAGACCCGGAACTGGCCCGCGTGCGCAATGGTGGCCCGGTAGCGGATCGTCAGGTTCTTCCCCGGCGTGACCTCGGTGGCCGGGAAGTCGTCGCGCGGCAGGTCGAGGCCCTGGAAGGGGGCGAGCCCGCCGCTGCACAGCTGCCCGTCCGGCACGACCTGGCGGTCCTTGCCGTCGACGTTCGCGATGCGCAGGTTGTCGAACTTGCCGAAGCTGCGGCCGTTCGCCTTCCGGGCCGCCTGGCAGGCCTTACTTCCTGTTTCCGAACCACCGGCAGCACACGCCGAGGTGCGGCTGATCGGCGTGGTCGGCGACCCGTGGGCTTGGGCCGCCGAGGGCGCGAGCGCGGCGGCGGCGGTCACAGCCAGTGCCGCCGCGGCCAGACGATGAATCCTCACGCCCGTGCAATACGGATAACTCGCGTGAGTCGTTCAGCACGTCCACCACCAGCTGTGACGAAGCGTGTGATTGCATGGCGGGGCTCGACTGTCAACGAATGGAGTTCCCATGGACAAGCCCGACGTCGGTCCGATCGAGGGCGCACCCCCGGCCGACCTCGTGATCGAGGACATCACTGTCGGCGAGGGGCCCGAGGCGACGCCCGGTCAGAACGTCAGCGTCCACTACGTGGGCGTGGCGCACTCGACCGGCCGCGAGTTCGACGCCTCCTACAACCGTGGCGAGGCGTTCGCGTTCCCGCTCGGCGGCGGCCGGGTCATCGGCGGCTGGGACCAGGGTGTGGTGGGCATGAAGGTCGGTGGCCGCCGCAAGCTGACCATCCCGCCGCACCTGGGCTACGGCGCGCAGGGCGCCCCCGGAGTGATCAAGCCGAACGAGACGCTGATCTTCGTGGTGGATCTCCTCGGCGTGCAGTGACCTGCACCGCGGCGCTGCTCACGGGCAGCGCCGCGGTATACCCTCGCCCCGGGGGGCGATCGGATGACAGACCGGCAGCCACGGCTGCGCGGCCGGCAGGGCGAGAGCGCGACGTTGGATCGGCTCGTCGGCACCGTGCGCGGCGGACACAGCGCGGTGCTCTTGCTGCGGGGCGAGGCCGGCATCGGCAAGACCGCCCTGCTCGGTCATCTGCGGCACACCGCCGCCGGGCTCCGGATCGTGCGCGCGGCCGGCGCCGAATCCGAGATGGAACTCGCCTTCGGCGGCCTGCACCAGCTGTGCGCCCCGTTCCTCGACCGGCTCGACCGCCTGCCCGGCCCGCAGCGGGAAGCCCTCGCCACGGCGTTCGGGCTGAGCGCGGGCCCAGCGCCCAACCGGTTCCTGGTCGGGCTGGCCGTGCTCAGCCTGCTGGCCGAGGCGGCCGACGAGCAGCCGCTGCTCTGCCTGGTCGACGACGCCCAGTGGCTCGACCGGGTGTCGGCGCAGACGCTCACCTTTGTGGCCCGGCGGCTGCTGGCCGAACCGATCGGGCTCGTTCTCGCCGTACGGGAACCCGGGGTCGACCCTGATCTGCGGACCCTCCCCCAGCTCGAGGTGGGCCGGCTCAGCGACCTCGACGCGCGCGGGCTGCTCGACTCCGTGACCCCCGGGCGGCTCGACGAGCACGTCCGCGACCGGATCGTGGCCGAGACCCAGGGCAACCCGCTCGCGCTGCTCGAACTGCCCCGCGGGCTGACCGCGGCCGAACTGGCCGGCGGCTTCGGGCGGCCGGACGCGCGGCCGCTGGCCAACCAGATCGAGCTCAGCTTTCTGCGCCGGGTCGAAGCGCTTCCGGCCGAGACCCGCCGGGTGCTGCTGATCGCCGCGGCCGAACCGGTCGGCGACGTGTCGCTGCTGACCCGAACGGCCGGACGGCTCGGTCTCGACCCCGCCGCCGTCGCCCCGGCCGAGGCGGCCGACCTGATCACCGTGGGCACCCGGGTGCGGTTCCGGCATCCGCTGGTGCGCTCGGCGGCCTACCGGGCCGCCACCCCCGCGGACCGGCAGGCCGTGCACGCCGGCCTGGCCGACGCGACCGACCCCGCGGCCGACCCCGACCGCCGCGCCTGGCACCGCGCTCAGGCCACCACCAGCCCCGACGAAGCGGTGGCGGCCGAACTCGAACAGTCCGCGGGCCGAGCCCAGGCCCGGGGCGGGGTGGCCGCGGCCGCGGCCTTCCTCGAACGCTCGGCCGAGCTCAGCCCCGACGCCGAGCGCCGCGGGGCCCGGGCGCTGGCCGCGGCCCGGGCCAAACACCAGGCCGGGGCGTACGACGCGGCGCTGGCGCTGCTCGACGCGGCCGAGCTCAGCCCCCTCGACGAGCGCGGGCGGGCCGAATCGGGCCTGCTCCGCGGTCAGATCACGTTCGCCTCGCGCAGCGCCGGGGCCGGGCTGCCACTGTTGCTGCGGGCGGCCAAGCAGCTCGAACCGGTCGACGCCGGGCTGGCCCACGAGACGTACCGGGACGCGCTCTACGCGGCGATGACCGCGGGCCGGCTGCCGACCGGGGCCCAGGTGCTCGACGTGGCCCGGGCCGCCCGCGGTGCCCCGCCCCCGGCGGTGCCGCTGCTCGAAGGCTCGGCCGCCATGGTCACCGACGGCTACGCGGCCGGGGCCCCGATCGTCCGCGCCGCCCTGACCCGCTTCCGGGCCGAGCCGATGGGTCTGGGCTGGCTGCCGCTGGCCTGCCGGATGAGCCACAACGTGTGGGACTTCGAGGCCTGGTCGGAACTGTCGGCCCGGCTCGTCGACCAGGCCCGGGCCACCGGCGACCTGTCGATCCTGCCCTCGGCGCTGCTGCTGCGGCTGTCCAACCGGGTCTTCGCGGGCGAGCTGGGCCTGGCCGAGTCGCTGGCCGTCGAGGCGGTGACGATCGGCGAGGCGACCGGCAGCCGGTTCTTCGCCCAGTACGCGTCGATGGTTCTCGAGCCGCACCGGGGGCGCGAGGCGCCGACCCGGGCCGTCCTCGAGCCGATCATGCGGGACCCGGTGCTGCGGGGCGAGGGCAAGGTGATGAGCGCGACGCAGTGGGCCCTGGCCGTGCTCAACAACGGGCTCGGCCGCTACGAGGAGGCGTACGCCGCGGCCGAACGGGGCTGCGCCCACCCCGAGGAGTTCGGCCTGGCCATCTCGTCCACTGTCGAACTGGTCGAGGCGGCCGCCCGCAGCGGCCGTCCGGCCGAGGCGTCGGAGGGGGCCCGCCTGATCACCGAGATGGCCGAGGCGGCCGGCACCGACTGGGCCCTCGGCACGGCGGCCGGGGCGCAGGCCCAGGTCAGTTCCGGGGCCACCGCCGACCGCCTCTATCGGGAAGCGCTGGGGCGGCTCGAACAGACCGAGGTGCGCACGGCGTTGGCGCGAACCAGGCTTCTGTACGGCGAGTGGCTGCGCCGCGAAGGCCGGCGCACGGACGCCCGGCGGCAGCTCGGTCTCGCGTACGAAAGCCTGAGCCACATGGGCGCCGAGGCGTTCGCCGACCGGGCGCGCCGCGAACTGCAGGCCACGGGCGAGACGGTCCGCCGCCGGGCGGTGGCGACGCACGCCGCCCTGACCGCGCAGGAGGCGCAGATCGCCCGGCTGGCCGGCGAGGGCCTGACCAACCCGGAGATCGGCGCCCAGCTGTTCATCAGCCCGCACACCGTCGAATGGCACCTGCGCAAGGTCTTCACGAAGCTCGGCATCACGTCCCGGCGCGAGATCCGCGGCCTGGCCGCTACGGCCTGAGCACCGCTTCGAGCTCGGCCAGATTTCCCGTACGCGCGGCCGCGAGCACAATACGCACGAGCCGGCGGTGCTCGGCCTCGTCGACGACCCGCCGCCGCCCCGACCCGAGCCCCTCGTGCGCCCGCCGCACGAGCTGGCGGGCGCTGTCCCCGCTGACCCCGAGGATCTCGGCGATCCGCTGGTAGGGGTAGTCGAACGCCTTGCGCAACAGGTAGGCCGCACGCTCGGGCGCGGTCATCTTCTGCAGCATCAGCCGCACCGCACCGTCCAAGGCGTCGTGCCGCTCCACGGTGACCGCGGGGTCGGCCTGCCGGTCCACGGGCTCGGGCAGCCAAGGGCCGGCTACCGTCTCGCGTCGTTTCCGCGCCGACTGGGCCACGTTGATGGCCAGGCGCGTGGTTGTGGTGGCCAGGAAGGCGGGCGCATTGATCACCCCCGACCGGTCCTCCCGGCGCCAGCGCAGCCACGCCTCCTGCACCACGTCCTGCGCCTCGCCGGGATCGCCCAGCACCCGCAGGGCCAACGCCATCAACCGCGGCCTCGCCGCCACGAACTCCTCTGCCTCAACCGCGCTCCTCGCACGCGGCCCTACCGCCATGACACTCACGGTCCCGGCTCCGATCCCCCAACGGCATCCCCGCCGATGCCTCTGAGATCACCGTCGCCCGCGACAACCCGCCCCCGCGCCCCGGAAACCACGTGGCCACCCCCGTGGTCCGTAGCTCCGGGCGTTGCACCCAGGACAGTTCCCGAATGGCGGCCGCCCGGCAGCCGCACCCGGGCCCGCGAACGCTGGATGGAAGCCGCACCGGTCTCGAGTTCCCGGACCTGCCGAGAATCGGACACCCGATCAAGGGCCCGTGCACGTCACAACGACACCACAATATCGGCAGCGCCGTCCCTGAACCGTTCACGAATAAGGCAACCTGCCGTGAAGCGCCTACCGGGTAAAGTAGATTAAAGACAGGCGAAAACTCCGACCAGGGCGGCATTCCCGAGCCGTGCACCGATGACCTGACGCGCTGCAAAAGCGTACTGATTCGCGCGGATGAGTGCACGTCGTTATGTCATCGAAGATGGCGAAACGGTTGCTGGAATTGTTGCCTGCGTCCCGGCCGGTGGCGGAATTCCGGTATAGGGCAGACCGTTGGTCCAGCCGGTTCCCAAGGGCAGTCTTCTGCTGGTCGACAGTAGGCGGCCTGTTGTTGACGCAGTCTGATGTCGGTTTGGTGTACCGGTGGGACGGTCGTCGGTGGTGCTGTGACGCCGTCGATGGTGTCGGTCGGCGGGGTGTCTGGCTGGGATGCCGTTGCTGGGCGAGTCGGCCAGGCACCGCAACGTCAGCGCGGCCCGCACCTGCGGCGGCAGCGTGGCGCCGGCCGCGGGCCGATCAACAGGTGGCGCTGGGTTATGCGGTTGCGGCCTGACCGGCTGTGGTCGACCGGCTCGCTCCCGCGGGTGAGCAGGTGATGCGTGACCGGTCGCGGCCGGCGGATCGGCTGATGCCGCCCGGACGACACGTATCCGTGCGCTAACCGGCGGCGACCGGTCGAGGGCAGGCCCCGTCGGTCTCGCCACTGTCACCGGCATTACCGCGCCAACCAGGCCCGATGCGCCCACAGCCCCCAGCACCGCCACCGGCGTTCCCGCGCCAACCAGGCCCGCTGTGCCCGCGATTCCCGGCGCAGCCACCGGAATTGCCGCGGTGGCCAGGCCCGCTGTGTCGGGTGTCCCGGTCTGTGGTGGCGGTGTCGTAGCGGTGTCCTGGCCCGATTCGTCGGCTTTCGTGTCTGCCGGGTGTGGCGTCTTGGTCTGAGGGTGCCCGCCGTGCGGAGCAGGCTCTGCCACAGCAGCGCGATCTGCGGGCAGTGCGTGATTGACGGGCGGGGGCCGGTCGGCTGGGTCCGTGGCGGTGGGCGGGTGTTGCGGACCGGCCGGTGCACCGCCACGGGGCACCGGGCGGGTGGCACTGGTTTGGTCGTCCCAGATCAGCGGTGGTATCGGATCTACCGGATCATGCAGTCCCAGCGCTCCGCATTCCCGCGAACAACCTTGCAATCGGCACAGCTTTGTTGCGTGCCGTCTTTTCAGCCCCCAGTTCCGGCGGCGTGCATGATCGCGGCGGAATTCTTCTTTGTCCGGCGAATAACGGCGTGACCGGGTTCGATCCCGCCAGGCCGTGATCTGCGACCGGGAGAACAGACTCAATTGCGCCATGCACTATTATCCCGAACCCGGGCCGCGACACGCCAAACAAAGTCCATGCCAATTCCGGAAAGTGCGGGAAGGCGGAGCCAGAAGTCCGGTAACAGGAAACACAGCACCAAACCGAACACTCGCGTAAGACGGACCTTGACCGCGGATCTTGGGCACGGGGTTCATGCGGCTGACGCCGGCGTAGCCGGCGTTGTTCGGATGTTGATCTCGTAGTTGATCGGGGATTGCTGCTCGAGCCGGGAGTGTCGGCGGACGGTGTCGTAGCGGTGCAGCCACCGGAACGAGGTCAGCCAGGCCTCGCGTTCGTCGGTGAACGCGCGGCGGCCGTGCAGGGTCTCGCGCTCAAGCTCCCGTCGTGGCCCTCTGCCGTGACAGCCCAGCCGACCGCCGGCGTGCCTGAGCGGGTGTTCCGGCGGCTCGTGCTCGTTGCGACGGCGTACGAGCTGCATCAGCTGCCACAGCTCAGTGGCTCCGAGCCCGTGAGTTCACGCGGGCCTGTGGCGCAGACGAATTGCACTTCGCCGGTGAACGGCTCAGCGACCCTGTCATCGATCTATGGGTGGGATCAGCTGATCCCGGTGGTGCAGCGTGCTCTCTGGGCACGAGGCGGTGTCCGCCTGGCTGTGGAAGGCGAGTGGGTGGGGTCCGCGTCCGCTTCTGCCGGCGCTGGGCGGTGAGGCGTTTCGCTCTGATCTGGCATGGGGGGAGGCCTGGTCGAGCAGACTTCGATTGTGTTGAGGCGATAGTGGAGTGGCAACGTCCGCGCAGGCGGCGGACGTGACCTGGACGACGTGTCATGTCAATGCCCCCGTCGGTCGAAGAGACCGGACAACCGACATGATCGGAGCGTGGTGGCTCAGGGGGTGGCCAGATGCGGGTCGTCCCAGTTCGGCGGCAGGGTGAGCGGGGGCCACGTCGGGTCGGGGCGGTAGTCGGTCCAGCGGCCGTCGAAGGGGAACTCGGCGGCTGCGGCCCTGGACACGAGAGCCGTGGCGGTGGCGCGGATGGCGGTGGCTTCGGTGGTGGTCCAGCGGCCGGGGCGGTCGGTGAGGTGGGCGAACTCGTCCTCGTCCTTCCAGTGGGGGATGCGGTCGGGGGTGATCCAGACGTCGAGGGCGCGGTCGGTGCTGTCGATGAAGTGGTCGTGGCGGACGGGCTGGGACTCCAGGTTGACGTACCAGCCCTCGAAGTCGCCCTGGTCGGTGAAGAACCACGAGATGGAGAACTCGCCGGCGGTGGGGGCGAACTGCACGATGCCGGGGCCGCGCCACGTGGTTTCGCGGCGGATGCGGGGCAGGGCGAAGCGGTCGGCCACCGGGACCGAGCGCAGCGGGCGGCCGTCGGCCAGGAGCGACTCGATCTGCGGGGAACCGGCGGCTGTCCACAGTGTGACACCGTCGGCGGTGTCGGCTATGACGCGGCCGGTGCGGGCGAAGCGGGTGCGGCCGTCGCGGCCGTAGCGGTACAGCACGGTCACAAAGGCGCGTACATGATGTGGAGGCCGACGCGGCCCTCGGTGGGGTGGGCGAAAGCGCCAGGGACGGTGCCGATGATGGTGAAGCCCTCGCGTACGTAGAGGCCGACGGCGTTGCGGTTGGACTCGGCCACCGCGTTGAACTGCATGCCGGCGTACTTGTGAATGCGGGCCCACTCGAGGGTGTAGCGCAGCAGGGCCGTGCCGACGCCCTGGCCGCGGCTGGTCGCGGCGACCATGAAGCTGGCCGTGGCCACGTGCGCGCCGGGGCCGGGCTTGTTCGTGCCGACCTTGGCCGTGCCGAGCACCTCGGTGCCGTTGACGGCGACCACGGTTTCGCCGGGCGGGGATTCGAGCCAGGTCGCCCGGGCCTCCGGTTCGGTCATCGCGGGGTCGTAGGTGAACGTGTCGGCCGGGCGGACCACCGACCGGACGATCCCCCACACCTGCGGCCAGTCGGACTCGGTGAACTGCCGGATCTGCACGATACTCAGTGTTCTCCCCTGGCGCTGACCCGTTCGCGGGTGGGGTCCGGGTTCTCAGCGACCTGTCAGCGGCGACGGCCGAGGATCCGGTCATGACAACCGCCACGCTCGTGGTCGCCGTGTCGCGGCCCTGGTTCTGGCCCGTGTCGTGGGTGCCGGCCTATCTGGGCACGGTGCTGGCCGGCGGGCGGTGGGTGCCGGCCGATCTGCCCCGGGCGCTGATCGCCCTGCTGGTGCTGGGCCCGCTGGTGTGGGGCGCGGTGCTGGCCCAGAACGACCGGCACGACCTGACCAGCGACCGCGCCAACCCCCGCAAGGCGACGGCGCCCCTGGTCACCGGCGCGGTCGACGAGGCCACGCTGCGCGCCTGGTACCGCCGGATCGTGGTGGTCACGCTGATCGCCGCCATCTTCGTGGGCCCGCTGTTCGTGCTCGGCGTGGCCGGGGTGCTGCTGCTGGGCTGGGCCTACAGCGCTCCCCCGCTGCGCCTGAAGACCCGGCCGGGCTGGGACGTCACCGTTAACGCGCTGGTCGTGGGCGTCGTCTCGCCGGCCGCGGGCTGGTCCATCACCCGCGACCCGTGGGACTTCCCGTGGCAGTTCGGCCTGATCGGACTTCTGTTCGCGGCCGCCCTCTACGTGCCGACCACGGTCACCGACCGGCCGGCCGACGAGGACGCGGGTGACACGACCTTCGCCGTACGCTTCGGAGCCCGCACCGCGTACGTCACCGGGCTCGCCCTGTGGGCCGCCGCCCTGGCCGTCAGCGTGGCCTGCGCCGCCGCCGACGTGGTCGTCCCCCGCTCCACACTGACCGGGCAGCTCGTGACGATCCCGGTGCTCCTCACCGCGTACGCGATATTGACCCGCCGCCCCTCGATCCCCCGCCTGGCCGTGCTCTCCCTGTTCTTCGCCATCCCGACCGCCGGGTTCGCGCTGGCCGTCGTCGGTTGAGAACAGATGGGTGGCCGGTCCCGGCAATGGACCGGCCACCGTTCATCGGGGGCGGAGTTGACGCTTTTACTTCACCGAGCCCAGCGACAGGCCCTGCACCAGCTTGTCCTGGGCGGCGAAGCCGGCCACCAGGACGGGCAGGCTGACCACGAAGGCGGCCGCGCAGAGCTGGGCCAGGAACAGGCCCTGGCTGGTGACGAAGCTGGTCAGGAAGACCGGCGCGGTCTCGGCGACCGTGGCCGTGAGGACGCGGGCGAACAGGAGCTCGTTCCAGCTGAAGATGAAGCAGATCAGGGCGGTGGCGGCGATGCCGGGGGTCACCACGGGCGCGATGACCGAGCGCAGCGTCTTGACCAGGTTGGCTCCGTCCATCTGGGCGGCCTCGAGCATCTCGACCGGCACCTCGGACAGGAACGAGCGCATCATCCAGACCGCGATCGGCAGGTTCATCGAGGTGTAGAAGAGGATGAGCAGCCAGATGTTGTCGAGCAGGCCGGCGTTCTGGGCGAACAGATACAGCGGCAGCAGGCCCGCCACCACCGGCAGCATCTTGGTCGACAGGAAGAAGAAGAGGACGTCGCTCCACTTCTTGACGGGCTTGATGCTCAACGCGTACGCCGCGGGGATCGCCAGCAGCAGCACCAGCGCCGTGGAGAGCACGCTGGCGGTCAGCGAGTTGAGCAGGGGCGGCCACGGGGAGGCGCCGCCGCTGAAGAACTCGCGGTAGCCCTCCAGGGTCAGCGGGGCGAAGACGGCGGGCGGGTTCTGGGCGGCCTCGGCCTCGCTGTGGAACGAAGTCAGGACCATCCACAGGACCGGCAGCACGAACAGGATGCCGATCACCCAGGCCAGCAGCGAGAGCCAGGCTCCGCCGCGGCCTTCCTTCTTTCCCGGAGGTGCGGTGCGCACAGCAGTGGCAGTCATCGGCGGGTCTCCTCCTTGAAGAGCGACGAGACCGTACGCAGGGCGAAGGTCGCGATGATGATGGTGCCGATGACGACCACGACGGCGGCCGCGGAGGCCCGTCCGTAGTCGTGGGCCTGGTAGAAGATCTGGTAGATCGTGTACGGCAGGTTGGCCGTGCCCAGGCCACCGGACGTGATCGTGAAGACCGCGTCGAAGTTCTGCACGATGTAGATCGAGCCCAGCAAAGCACCCAGTTCGAGGTACTGCCGCAGGTGGGGCAGTGTCATGCTGCGGAAGATCTGCCAGTTGTTGGCGCCGTCGATGCGGGCCGCCTCGATCACGTCGAGCGGGCGTCCCTGCAGGCCGGCCAGCAGGATCAGCATCATGAACGGGGTCCACTGCCAGACCAGGGCGAAGATGACCGCCCACAGCGGCGCGTTGCTGATCCAGTCCGGCTGGGGCGGGTTGTCCGAGCCGAACAGGCCCCAGATCCAGGTCAGCGCGCCGTTGAACAGGCCGTACTCGGGGTTGAAGAGGGCGTGCTTCCAGATCAGCGCCGCGGCCACGGGCACGACCAGGAACGGCGCGATCATCATCGTGCGCACCCAGCCCCGGCCCCGGAACTTGCGGTCGAGCAGAAGAGCAATGCCCAGTCCCAGTACGAGGCTGATGAGCACGACCCCGGCCGTGAGCAGGATCGTCGTCCAAACGGCGTCGCGCATGTTGACGTCGGTGAACACGCGCACGAAGTTGTCGAACCCGGCGAAGCCGCGCTCCTCGGGGTAGTACGCGTTCCAGTCCATGAACGAGATGACCAGGGTGGCCACGAAGGGCAGCTGGGTCACGACGATCATGAAGATGAGCGCGGGCAGCAGCGGTGCGCGGCGGACCCAGGCCGACGCCCGGCGAGCGGCGCCCGGCGCGGGTTTCGGCGCGTCGGTCGTAGTCCCGGCTTGTTCGGCGACCGATGTCATGCTGAGCCTCCTGTGACATGCCTTCCCGGCCCTACGAACGCTTCACTGACTCCGGTGCAGTCAGTCATGTCTAGCCCCCCTCGCGGGACTGGTAGCGCTCGGCGACGTCCTCGGCCAGGCGCTGGCCGCGTTCCAGGGCTTCGTCGACGCTCATCTGACCGGCGATCGACGAGCTCACGTACTGCGACACCTGCGTGCCGAGGTCGGTGAACTCGGGGATGTCGATGAACTGAATGCCGATCGCGGGCCGGGCCTGCACGCCGGGGTTACGCGGGTCGGCCGACTCGATGGCGGCCTTGGTCGGCTCGGCGAACGACGACGCCACACCGAGGTAGTCCTGGTTCTCGTAGGTCGAGGCGCGCTTGCCGGCCGGGACGCTGGACCAGCCGACCTGCTGGCCGACCAGTTCCTCGTACTGCTTGCTGGAGGCCCACGAGATGAACTTCCAGGCGTTGTCCTTCTTGTCGCTGGCCTGCTGGATGCTCCACGACCACGCGTACAGCCAGCCCGAGCTGTCGGTCTTCACGACCGGGGCCGGGGCGTATCCGATCTTGCCCTTGACCGGCGAGTCGTCGGCCTCGAGCGAACCGGCGGCGCTGGTGGCGTCGTACCACATCGCCACGTTGCCCTGGATCAGGTTGTTCAGGCATTCGGTGAAGCCGGCCTGCGGGGCGCCGTTCTCGCCGTGCGAGCGGACCAGGTCCACGTAGAACTTGGTGGCCTCGGTGAACTCGGGCGCGTCCACCTTGGGCGTCCAGTCCTCCTCGAACCACGTGCCGCCGAAGGTGTTCACGACCGTGGTGAGCGGCGCGAAGATCTGTCCCCAGCCGGGCTGGCCGCGCAGGCAGATGCCGCGCATGCCGGGCTGCTTGTTGTCGACCTGGGCCGCGATGTCGGCCACCTGCTGCCAGGTCGGCTTCTCGGGCATCTGGACGTTGTTCGACTCCAGGACGTCCTTGCGGTACATCAGGAACGAGGACTCACCGTAGAACGGCTCGCCGTAGAGCTTGCCGTCGTCCGCGGTCAGCGACTGGGTCATCGGGGCGAGGATGTCGTCCTGGTCGAACTGCTGGTCGGCGGCGACGTAGTCGTCCAGCGGGGCGATCCACTTCGACTTGGCGTAGATGGGGATCTCGAAGTTGCTCAGCGAGGCGACGTCGTACTGGCCGGCCTGGCTCGAGAACTCCTGACTGATCTTGTCGCGGACGTCGTTCTCGGGCAGCACGGTGAAGTTGACATTGATACCGGTCTGCTTGGTGAAGTTGTCCGCGGTGAGCCGCTGCAGGTCGATCATCTGCGGGTTGTTGACCATCAGGACGTTGATGCTGTTAGGACCACCACCACCCGGCCCGCCGCCCCACCCGGCGCACCCGGTGAGGGTGAGCACGAAGGTGGCGGCGGCAGCGAGCACGGCGCGTGTGTGCCTGCGTGACATAGGGCCTCCCCGGCGAGGCTTGCTGGTCCAGCGGCACTACCCAAAGCTGTGACGCCGGTAACATCCGGGCCTCAGTACATGCCTGAGATCGACAGGATGTCAACCGTTCGTCACGCTCCGTGGGACATAAGGGCATTCGCCATTCGGCCGAACGTCCTAACTGGAGGCGACCCGCGCCTCGTTGCCGAAGACCTCGACCACATCGCCCGGGTGCAGCTGGCGGCCCCGGCGGGTGTCCACCTCGCCGTTGACCGAGACGTCCCCGGCGGCGATGAGGACCTTGCCCTCGCCACCGGTGTCGATGAGGTCGGCCAGCTTGAGGAACTGGCCCAGCCGGATCATGTCGCCGTCGATCGGAACGTCACGCATCCCGACATCATCCGGCAAAACTTTTCCGCGGGCGTTGAACCTTTGACGCCTGTGATCCGAACTACCCCTCGTGAGGCACTTTCAGCTGGCCCGCCGCGCGGGCGTCCCGGTCGTCGCCGCCGCCCTCGGCGCGCTCGTCGCCACCCCGGCCCTGGCCGACGCCAAGGTCGTGGCGCCCGAGACGGCCTATCAGGGCAGCGGGCAGAACGTGACCCTGCGCGTCACCAACGACGGCACGGCGCCGATCCACACGATCACGGTGAAGTTCCGCGACGACACGCCGCTGGCCGAGGCCTATCCGCTGTCGGTCGAGAACTGGGCGCCGAGCATCAAGATGCGGAAGATCAACACGCCGCTGAAGACCCTGCACGGCGGCACCGAGACGACCGAGGTCGCCGCCTCGATCACCTGGCTCGCCATGCCCGGCAAGGATCTTCCCCCCGGATCGAGCACCGACCTGAGCGTCGCGGTCGGCCCGCTGCCGCAGCTGAGCGCCGTTCAGCTCGACGTCGCGACCACCCTGGCCGACGGCAAGCCCGGCCCGGCGATGCCCCCGGCCACCATGGCGCTCACCCCCGACCCCACCGGCGCTTACGCCGCGGCGGCGCACGCGCACGGTGGCGGCGGCGCCACCTCCAGCGGAACGACCGCGAGCGGCGAGGAGCAACTGTTCCAGCAGGCCATCGAGAACGCGGACCGCGGCTCGTCGATCTGGTCGTACGCGGGCTGGGTCGTGGCTGCTCTGGCCGTGGCCGGCGGCGCCGTCATGATGCTGCGCAACCGCCACCGGGCCGAGGACGACGAACCCGACGAGGAAGAGACCGTCGAGGAACCGGCGGCCGAGGAGAAGGAGCCCGTCGCGGCCGGCAGCAGCAAGTGGGCCTACAAGGGCTGATCAAGACTCCCGCGATGGTGGACGCGGGACACCGTCGTGATGGCGCGCGTGGGGCGCGGCGCACGACGTGCGGGTGGGGCCATTGGGCATGGCACGCGACCCGCGGACGAGGGGCGGAGGATTCACTTCTTCCGCCCCTCGAGTATGTCTGCCTACACCGAAACAGTCCGCGGTGACTTGAGCGCGTCGACGATCTCGCGCTCAACCCGTTCAGCTTGATCGTGCGGCACCTGGCACGTGCCGGCCGCGATGTGCCCGCCGCCGCCGTAGCGCAGCATCACCTCGCCCACGTCCACCGGCGAGGTGCGGTCGAGGATCGACTTTCCGCAGGCGAAGACGGTGTTGAGCTTCTGGCGGCCCCAGATCGCGTGCACCGACACGCGCGACTCCGGGAACAGCGCGTACACCATGAACCGGTTCCCGGCGTGGATCACCTCTTCGTTCCGCAGGTCGACCACGACCACGTCGCCGTCGACGTGGCTGACCCGCTTCAGCTGCTCGACGAACAGGTCGTGCTGGGCCCGGTACAGGTCGGCCCGCTCGGCCACGTCGGGCAGGGCCAGGATCTCGCGGACGTCGTTGTGCGCGATGCAGGCGTCGATGAGCTGCATCATCAGGTCGTAGTTGGAGATCCGGAACTCGCGGAACCGGCCCAGCCCGGTGCGGCTGTCCATCAGGAAGTTCAGCAGCGACCAGCCCTGCGGGTCGAGGATGTCCTCGAGCGCGTAGTCGGCCGAGTCGGCCTGGTCCACGGCGTACATGAGGCCGTTGGAGACGTCGGGGAAGCGCTTCTGGCCGCCGTAGTAGTCGTAGATGACCCGGGCCGCCGAGGGCGCGTCGGCATCGATGATGTGGTTGTCGAGGTTGCCCTCGTTGCGCAGCGTCTCGGAGTGGTGGTGGTCGAAGACCATGTAGGCCCCGGGCGCGTACGGCAAGTTGGTCAGGATGTCGTTCTCGGTGACCTCGACCTCCCCGTCCTGCACGTCCTTGGGGTGGACGAACTTGATGTCGTCGATCATGTCGAGGTGCCGCAGCAGCACCGCGCAGACCAAGCCGTCGAAGTCGCTTCGGGTCACCAGCCGATACTTCATTGCCTTAGTTTGCCACTTTTGTCGGTGTATCCCGGGTCGCATCGGGGGATGGAAGTGAACCTTTCCGACTCGACGCTGCGTAAAGTTCTGCTGGACGGTCCCAACGGTCGGAGGACACGTAAAAACCATGGACAACGCCCCACAGCTCATCCAGGAGCGCAGCGCCCCACCCGCCACGCTGGTGATCTTCGGCGCCTCGGGCGACCTGACCCGGCGCAAGCTGCTCCCGGCCGTGGAGAGCCTCGCCCGGCACAATCGCCTGCCCAGCCAGTTCGCCCTGGTCGGCGTGGCCCGCACGCCGATGGGCGACGAGCAGTTCGCCGACAGCCTGCTGGGCGACCGCCGCCTGCTCGACAAACCCCAGCTTCAGGGCGGCATCAGGTACGTATCGGGCGGCTACGACGACCCCGACACCTACAAGCGGCTGGCCGAGACCCTCGACCTGCTCGACGCCGAGCGGGGCACCGCCGGCAACCGCCTGTTCTACCTGTCCACCCCGGCCGAGGCGTTCGAGCCGGTGATCAACGGGCTGGCCGGGGCCGGTCTCAACCACGCGCGCGAGGGCTCGTTCTCGCGGCTGGTCATCGAGAAGCCGTACGGGCGTGACCTGCCCAGCGCCCGCGAGCTGGACGCCGTCGTGCACGGGTCGTTCGACGAGCCCCAGGTCTTCCGGATCGATCACTACCTCGGCAAAGACACCGTGCAGAACGTGCTCGCGCTGCGCTTCGCCAACTCGATCTTCCAGCCCATCTGGGACCGCTCCTGGGTCGACCACGTGCAGATCACCGTGGCCGAGACGCTCGGCGTCGGCACCCGGGGCGGCTTCTACGAGCACGCAGGCGCGATGCGCGACATCGTGCAGAACCACGTGCTGCAGGTGCTCGCGCTCGCCCTCATGGAGCCGCCGGCGTCGTTCGAGGCCGAGGGCCTGCGCAACGAGAAGGTGAAGCTGCTGCAGGCGATCCGGCTGCCCACCAACCGCGACATCGCCGACCTGGCCGTGCGCGGGCAGTACACGCGCGGCGGCACCCGGGACGACCTGATGGCCGGCTACCGCGAAGAGGTGGGCGTCGACCCGTTGTCGCGCACCGAGACGTACGCGGCCATGCGGCTCAACGTCGACAACTGGCGCTGGGCCGGCGTGCCCTTCTACGTGCGCACGGGAAAGAGGTTGCCGGCCCGGGTGACCGAGGTGGCCCTGCAGTTCCAGCGGCCGCCGCACCTGCCCATCCCGCAGGACCAGCTGACCGGGCTCGAGGCCGACGCGCTCATCCTGCGCATCCAGCCCAACGAGGGCATCTCGCTGCGCTTCGGCGCGAAGGTGCCGGGCCACTCGTTCCGGGTCCGCACGGCGTCGATGGACTTCTCGTACGAGCAGACGTTCGCCGAGGAGAGCCCCGAGGCGTACGAGCGGCTGCTGCTCGACGCGCTGCTGGGCGACCCGACGCTGTTCATCCGCAGCGACGAGGTCGAGCAGTCGTGGCGCGTGGTCGACCCGATCATCGAGCACTGGGCCTCGGACAACTCGCCGATCCCGACCTACGAGGCCGCCTCGTGGGGCCCGACCGACGCCGACCGCCTGATCGGGCGCTCCGGCCGGGCCTGGAAGAACACGATTTAGCTGGGTTTACGCGCGGCGAGGGTCTGCAGAGCCTTCGCCGCATGGTCGTTCATATTGGTTTCGGTGTGGATGATCTCGAGGATCGAGCGGTCGGTGTCGATCACGAAGGTCATCCGCTTCGAGCTGAGCGGGCCCAGCGGCAGCTTGCGCTTGACGCCCAGGGCCGAGGCGACCGAGTAGTCGGGGTCGCTGAGCAGCGGGTAGTCGAAGCCGTGCTTGTCCGAGAACTGCTTCTGCTTCTCGACCGGATCGCGGCTGATGCCGACCCGCTGCGCGCCGGCCTCGCGGAACTCGGCCGCCAGGTCGCGGAAGTTGCAGGCCTCGGCCGTGCAGCCGCTGCTGAGGGCGGCCGGGTAGAAGAACAGCACCACCGGGCCGTCGGCGAGCAGCGCGCTCAGCCGCCGCGGCGTGCCGTCCTGGTCCGGAAGCTCGAAATCATCGACGACGTCGCCCGCTTTGATGCTCACCGGGCAAACTTACCGCCCAGTAGGCGATTCGGCCATCGGGCATCGTCTCCCCTAGGGTGAGAGACATCGAAGTCCCACCCACCGGTCCCCCGCACATCTCCACCGAAAGCGACACACCCATGCAGGTCTCGGTCGCGCACCACCCGCCGAACACGGCCGTGCTGGTGCTGCGAGGTTCCCTCGACATCGACACCGCACCCGTGCTCAAGGCGAATCTGGCCCGTCTCGTCGACCGGCCCGCGCCCCGGGTCGTGGTGGACGTGTCGGGGCTCGACTTCTGCGACTCGATGGGTGTCGGCGTCCTGGTCACCGCGCACGGCCGGGCCCAGGAGAAGGACGGCTGGGTCCGGCTGGCCGCGCCGTCGGGCTTCCTGCGCCGCCTCTTCGACACGCTGGGGCTGACCGACTACCTGGCCCTGTTCCCCGACGTGGAAACCGCCCTGAAGGATTAACCCCCAAGGCGGTTTCCCGTACGGTGTTCTAGCTGGTCAGGCCGAAGACGATCCGGCCGAGGGTGTCCTCGGTGCCGACGAAGCCCTCGGCGGGCAGGAACGTGCTGTCACCGAAGTCGACGTCGATGTCGTCCGCGGTGCCGCCCACGCCGTCCGGCCCGACCCCGAACAGGGTGCCGAAGCCGGTGCCGCCCGCGTCCATCAGGTTGGGCAGCGCGTCCTGGTTGTCGGTGTGGAAGTCACCGAAGAAGTGACCGGCCTCGTGCGAGATCACGTTGGCCAGGCCCTGGGCGACGAACGCGAGCCGGTCGCTCTCGCTGGTCAGGTACGAGTTGAGCGACGCCGGCGACGAGCCCGCGGGCTCGCTCAGCACGTCCAGCAGCACCAGGGCGGTCTCCTCGGTCTCGAAGTTGCCCGGGTCGATGCTCTGGGCGATGCCGATCGTGTCGACGCCCGACTCGTCGATGGTGCCGCCGACCACGACGCGGCTGACGTTGGCCTTGCCCCACTGGTCGGCGTTGTCCTTGCTGTTGGCGATCTTGACCTTGAACTTGGGGTTGAGGCCGCTCTCCTCGAGGTCGTGCTTGATGTTCTCGGTGACCCCGGCGACGACGGCGTCGATCAGCGCGTCCTCGTCGGCCCGGGTCAGGCCCCAGCGGGTCAGGAACGCGGCCAGCGGCGAGAGGTCACGGTTGCCGGCGCCACCGAAGACGCCGGTGTTGACCCGGGCGCCGTCGAAGTCCAGGTACAGCGTCTGCTGCGGCTTGGCCCCCTGCAGCACCGGCCGGTACGCCTCGACCGTGATCTGGTAGGCGCCGGAGCCACTGGCCACGCCGACGTAGTGCCAGCCGGCCTTGGTCGCCACGTAATCGGTGACCGCGTTGCCGCCGGCGGGCAGCGGCGAGTCGACCGGGTAGATGTACGACGCGTCCTGACGCGACCCGTGCACCTCGCGCGGCTCGGTGTCGTAGACGGTCAGGTAGGTCGCCGAGCCGGTGACCGAGCCGCCGATGACGTCACCGGCCCGCAGCTTGATCGCGTAGAAGTCCTCGTCCACGCCGCCCGAGGTCAGGGTCAGCGTGTACGGGCCCTCGGTGGGCGGGGTCGGATCGCCGATGCCGCCGCCACTGCCCGAGTCGAACGGGTCGGCGGGCAGGCCGCCGTAGGCCGCGACCGCGAGGTAGTAGTCGCCGGTGGCCGGCACGCGGTAGACGATGCGGCTGTCGACCCCGGAGAAGTCGTCGTTGACCGCGACCAGGGTGCCGTCCGGCGTGAACAGCTGCAGCACCGTGTCCAGCGGACCGGTCGGCGTGGCCGTCGACAGGGTCAGCACCTTGCCGGCGGGCGCGGTGAGCTTGTAGAAGTCGAAGTCGTTGCTGCCGTCGCCGGTCTGCCGCCCGTGCGGGCCGTCGCCGATCTGCGAGGTGATGACCGCGCCGCTCTGGGTGCCGACGCCGATCCCGGTCGGGCCGGCCAGCGGGATCGCGCCGTTGTCCTCGGGCGCGGCGGCCACGGTCGGCGTGCTGACGACCTCGTTGTCCAGGCTGCCCAGGATCCGGATGTTCGGGAACTGGTTGGCGCCGGTGCCGTAGCCGTTGATCCGCTGCGCGTTGACCGGGACGTCGTTGCCGCCGGAGGAGCCGGGCAGTTCGTCCTCGTCGACCACGACCGCGGGCTTGGCCGCCGCGGCCTTGACGGCCGCCGACTTTGCGGCCTTGTCGCGCGTGGCCGCCTTGGCCTTGGACTGGGTCTTCATGTAGTTGGCCCAGCCCGAGTAGTCCACCTTGGCCGGATCGGCCACCTCGGCCAGGTACGGGTTCGGGCCCTTGGGCTTCGACCCGTACGGCGCCTTGGGCGCGATGCCGACCCCGGCCGCGAGCGAGGCCTGGTCGGCCGGGCTCAGCTTGTCGCCGGACGGCGCAAGAGCCTGCGGCCCCGCCTGCGCGGCCCCGGGCGTGATCAACGCGAGACCGAGAACCGCCACGGAGACGGTCGCGATGCTTCGTCGCATCTATTTCCCCCTTCAGCTCGTCGGCGGCCCCCCGGCCACCCAACGGCACCGCCGACGTTACTGAAGACGATCGTCAATATCTACATATGTCGATAGGGCGAAACACAGGTGACAAAAAGCCGCCCCGGAACCGGTCCGGGGCGGCTTTCGCGTACGCGGTGATCAGCTGGGCTGAACGGCCTCCAGGGCGGCCACGGCGGCGCCGCGGGCGCCGGCCATGTCGAGATCGGCGACCAGGGCGAAGGTGGCGGCGGCCTGCTGCTCGGCCCGCAGCTCGGTGCTCTCGCGGACCGTGTTGAGGAACCACTGCCGGAACTTCGGGGAGGCCTCGACGACACCGCCGCCCAGCAGGTAGGCGTCCGGGTCGGTGAAGTTGGCGGCGATCGTGAACAACTTGCCGATGGCCTTGGCCTGCTGCCCGAAGACGGCGAGGGCCAGCGGGTCCTCCTTTTCCGCGTACGACCGCAATTGCTTCGCCGCCTGCGGCAGGGGCTCGGCGGCCAGCGGGTGGTCGGGGAAACGGGTCAGCCAGTACGGCAGGAGGTTCTTCTTGATGCCGGTGAGCGACGCGATGCTTTCCACGTCGCCGGTGAAACCGCAGTTGCACTCGGGTACCGGCTGACCGACCTCGAGCACGCCGTGCAGCGGGATCTGCACGTGGCCGAGCTCGCCGGCCATGCCCGCGGCCCCGCTGACCACCTTGCCGTCCTCGACGACGCCGCCGCCCAGACCCGTGCCGACGATCGCCGCGACCGACGACTTGGTCATCGCCTCGGCCCCGAAGAGCTGGTGGTGGGCGTACAGGGCGGCCGCGTTGGCGTCGTTCAGATAGAAGACGGGCAGACCGATGCGGGCCTCGAGCGCGCTGCGGATGTCGAAGCCGTGCCACGACACCATGCTGAAGTTGGTCGCGCCCTTGGACGAGATGACGCCCTGGGCGCTGGCCGGCCCGGGGGTGTCGAGCCCGACCGCGCGGACCAAGGTCAGCGGGGTGCGGGTCAGCTCGAGAATGTTGTGGAAGGCGCCGGCCAGCTGCTCGATCGCCGATTCCGGGCCGTCGGTGACCAGGCTCGGATTCTCGACGAGGCTGTCGACCAGATATCGCCCCGTGGCGTCCAGCACCGTGGCGTTGTTGCAGGTGCCGCCGTTGTCGAGACCGACGACGACCCAGGAGGCGGGGGTCCGTACCGATTCAACCTGATCCACACCGGTGAGCGTACGTCCGACTTCGCCCCGGCGGTACGGGTGCGGGCGGATTGCGGGTCCGTTAGTCATGGTTGCAGCCGCGACGGACCGGCCGGGGCGGGTCGAACAATCTGGCATGACGACCCGACGCACGCTTCTCGCCGCCGGTGCCGCCACTGCTGTCGCCACCGCCGTGGCCGCTCCGGCCGCCGCTGCCCCGACCGCCTTGAGCTCCGCCCAGTTGGTCTCGGCCGACCCGTTCGCGCACCTGCTGCGCCGGGCCACCTTCGGCCCCACCCCGGCCACGCTGGCCGAGGCGGCCAAGCTGGGCGTCAACGGCTGGCTCGACCGGCAGCTCAACCCGTCCGCGATCGAGGACGCCGCCTGCGACAAGCTCGTCGCGCGGCTGCCGCTGGCCGGCGCGAGCATCGCCACCGTGCGCTCGTCGATCGCCAAGAACTCGTACGACGCGTTCAAGCAGCTGGGCCGGGCCGCGGTGGCCCGCGCCGCGTGGAGCAACCGGCAGCTGTTCGAGGTCACTGTCGCGTTCTGGGCCAACCACCTGCACGTGGCCGCGCCCTCCAGCGGTGTCTGGGACAGCCGTTCCGACTACGACACCCAGGTCATCCGCAAGCACGCGTTCGGCACGTTCGCCGACATGCTCAAGGCGTCGATGAAGCACCCGGCGATGCTGACCTACCTCGACAACCGCTCGTCGACCAAGGCCCACCCCAACGAGAACTACGCGCGTGAGCTGATGGAGCTGCACACCGTCGGCCTGGTCTACACCGAGCAGGACGTCTATGCGGCGGCCCGGCTGCTCACCGGCCTCACCGTCAACAGCAATGGCTCGTACGTGTACGAAGGTTCCCGCCACATCGTCGGTGCGGTCGAGATCGTCGGGTTCAAGCACGCCAACGCCACCCCGGCCGGGGGCGAGGCGGCGGCGCTGGCGTTCGCCGACCACCTGGCCCGGCACCCCGCCACCGCGCAGCGTCTGGCCGTCAAGCTGTGCCAGCGGTTCGTGGCCGACGAGGCGCCGGCGTCGCTGGTCAGCAAGCTGGCCAAGGTCTACCTGGACAACGGCACGGCGATCAAGCCCGTGCTGAAGGCCCTGTTCACCTCGCCCGAGTTCGCGGCGGCTTTCGGGCAGAAGGCACGGACGCCGTTCGAGGACCTGATCGCGACGATCCGGACGCTCGGGCTGGGACCGGAGTCCTCGGGCGTCAAGGCCCTCGATGCGCTGTACAACGGCCTGGTCAACGCGGGTAACGCGCCGTTCCGGTGGAGCCCGCCCAACGGCTTCCCCGACGTGGCCGCGGCCTGGGCGTCGCCGTCCGGCTTCCTGATGCGCTGCAACAACCACCTCAACCTGGCCGCCGGCTGGTACCCCACTTCCTTGGTGCGACCGGCCGACATGCTGAAGTCGCTGGTCCCGGCCCTGCCGGGCACTTACGGCGGGTTGGTCGACGCTTTGGCCGTACGCCTGATCGGGGTCAAGCTGCCGGCCGCGCACACGGCCGCCGTGCTCAGCGTCGCGGGCAAGCTGCCGACCAGTCCTCTGACCGCATCCGACAAGTCGCTCGCCGGCCACGCGCCGTACCTGATCGCGCTGGTCCTCGACGCGCCGTCCTTCCAGCTGAGGTGATCACTGATGTTCGATTGCGGTGAGAAGACGCTTTCGCGGCGTGGGCTGCTCGGCGCGGCCGCCCTGACCGGGCTGGCCGGCGCGGGGGTGTCGACCCAGCTCGCGTACGCGGCGCCCGGTTACACCGGCGACACGCTGGTCGTGCTGTCGCTGCACGGGGGCTTCGACGGGCTGTCGGCCCTGGCCCCGATCGGCGACCCCGACTACTACAAGGCGCGCCCCGGCATCGCCGTGCCCAAGGCCCAGGTCATCGCCGGCGACGGCAGTTTCGGCCTGCACCCGGCGCTGGCCCCGCTGCTGCCCCTGTGGAAGAGCGGCAAACTGGCCGGGGTGCACGCGGTCGGCCAGTCCAACCCGACCCGCTCACACTTCGCGGCCATGGAGGCGATGGAGAACGCCGCCCCCGGCACCTCGCTGCGCACGGGCTGGCTGGGCCGCATGCTGGGCGCGACCGGGGCGACCGGGGCCCTGGCCGGGGTCTCGGTCGGCGCGGCCATGCCCGACCGCCTGTTCGCCGGGCCCACGCCGTCGGTCTCGATGGCCGGGATCGACAAGTTCACGCTGGCCGGCGACTCCGCGTCCCGCCCGCGGGCGGCGGCGCTGCGGGCCATGTACGCCGACGCGCCCGCGCTGCAGGCCGCGCCCGCCCTGGCCGCCGACAAAGCGCTGACGGCCTCGGCCGCGGTGCGCTCGGCCACGTACACCCCGGCCAACGGCGCTGTTTATCCCGCGACCGAGCTGGGCGGGGCGCTGCGCGACGTGGCCCGGCTGATCAAGGCCAAGGTCGGCCTGGCCACGGCCGCGGTCGACTGCGGTGACTGGGACATGCACGAGGGGCTCGGTCCGGCCGTCAAGGGCCAGCGGATGTACGACAACCTGACCGACCTGGCCCTGGCCCTGGCGGCGTTCGCGGCCGACCTCGGCCCCGAGGGCATGAACTCGGTGACCCTGCTGACGATCAGCGAGTTCGGCCGCCGTGTGCAGGAGAACGGCTCACGCGGGGTCGACCACGGGCACGGCAACGCGATGCTGCTGCTCGGCGGCGGGGTCAAGGGCGGTCAGGTGTACGCGAAATGGCCCGGCCTGGCCCCGGCCGCGCTCGTGGCGGGCGACCTGGCGGTGACCACCGACTACCGGTCCGTGATCGGCGAAATCCTGCAGAAGCGCTGCGGGCTCGGGTCCCTCGACGGGGTGTTTCCCTCGGTCGCACCGTCGACGTTCGGCCTGGTCGCGGCCCGCTGACGAGGCGCCGGCGTCCGGCCTGGCCACGGTCTCGACGTTCCGGTGCGCGACCACGTTCTGACACCGGGTGTTGAACGAACGTTAACCTGATCGAGGAGTACTGGACCTCATAGCCCTCCCACCTCTGCGTTTAGGGTGGCCGTGATGGAACCAGCAACCGGGCACGTCGTCCTCGAGAGCGCCGTCGACGAGGGCTTCGCCTCGTTGCGGCTCCCCGCGCGCCCCCGGGCCGAGCGGTACGAGTTGGGCCGGTCACTGCGCGAACGCGCGCACCGGTCCGACATGGCGCACTGGTCGGCGCCGGCGACCCGGGTCGACCCGGTCACCCAGATCCAGCGGGCCAATGCGGGCCGGCAGCCCTGGCTCGTACCTGTGCGGGTCGGCCGGATGATCGCCTCGCCCTACGCGTACCTGCGGGGTTCGGCCAACGTGATGGCCGACGACTTCGCCACCCTGCCCGCGACCGGCATCACCCCGGTCATCTGCGGCGACGCCCACCTGGGCAACTTCGGCTTCTACGCCTCGCCCGAGCGCGAGCTGGTGTTCGACCTCAACGACTTCGACGAGGCCCACCCCGGCGCCTGGGAGTGGGACCTGCGCCGGCTCGTGACCAGCGTGTACGTGGCCGGCCGGCAGAACGGCTTCAAGGAGCACGCCTGCGCCGACGCCGTGCGGCACTGCGTCGAGGAATACCAGCTGCAGATCCAGCACCTGGCCGACCAGCCGCTGCTGGCCCGCTCGTTCGCCCAGATGGACGTCGACCGGCTGCGCTCGGCGGCGTCGCGGCCCAGCTTCCGGGCCGAGATCGACCGGGCCGCCCGCCGGGCCCGCCGCCGCACCAGCGACCGGGCGCTCCCCCGCTTCACCGAACGGCACGACGGCACGGCCCGCCTGGTCGAGGAGCCGCCGCTGATCACCCGGCCCAGCGACGGCGAACGGGAGCTGCTGGCCGAGGCGCTGGACGGCTACCTGAACACGTTGCCGCCGCACTGGGCGCGCATCCTGGCCGGTTACCGGATCGTCGACATCGCACACAAGGTGGTCGGCGTGGGGTCGGTCGGGCTCCGGGCGTACGTGGCCTTGTGCGAGGGTTCGAGCTCTTCGGACGTGCTGTTCCTGCAGCTCAAGCAGGCCCGGCGGTCGGTCGTGGCGCACCACCAGCACGGCGACGCGGCCTGGCACCGGCACCAGGGGCAGCGGGTGGTCGAGTATCAGCAGGCGCTGCAGACGGTGTCGGATCCGCTCCTGGGCTGGGCCACGGTCGGTGACATGCAGTTCTATGTGCGGCAGTTCCGCGACATGAAGGGCGCGATCGTCGTCGAGGGCATCGACGCGCCGGCCCTGGGCGACTACGCGGGCATCTGCGGCTACCTGCTGGCCAAGTCGCACGCCCGCACCAGCGGGGCCTCGATGATCGCGGGCTACATCGGCGGCAGCAGCAAGATGGCCGACGCTTTGAGTCGCTTCGCCCGCACGTACGCCGACCAGGTCGAACGGGACCACGCCGAGCTCTCCGCCGCCGTCCGCCAGGGCATCCTCCCGGCTCAGACCGCCTGACCCCGCCGCTGTTCCGCAGTTCGCCGCACCCCGGTTGCGGCTCGTCGCGGCCCGGCCCACATCATGATCGGGTGAGCATCCGAAACCGCGGGGCGGGCCCCCGATGAGCGGCCGCGTCAAGATCGACCACCCTGAGCTGCTGGAGTTCTGGACCGAGCGGCACCTGTGCACGCTGACCACGCTGCGCGCGGACGGCTCGCCGCACGTGGTCGCGGTCGGCGCCACCCTCGACCCGGCGGCCGGCCTGGCCCGGGTCATCTCGTCCTCCACGTCGGCCCACGTCCGGCACGTCCGCGCCGGTCAGACACGGGTGGCGATCTGCCAGGTCGAGGGCCCGCGCTGGGCCACCGTCGAGGGCCTGGCCGTGGTGCGCGACGACCCCGACGCGGTGGCCGAAGCCGTCGAGCGTTACGCCGCCCGCTACCGCACGCCCCGCCCCAACCCGGCGCGCGTGGCCATCGAGGTCACGGTCACCAAGATCCTCGGCTCGAGCCGCTTCCTCGACTCCTGACCCGCCGGCGGTGCGCGCCGATGGGAGCTGCTAGTAGCGGCGGCGGGCGAGGTGGACGACCACCTCGTCGCCGTCGGTCTTGCCGATCGCTTTGCGGACGGCGCCGTTGACGGGGAGTTTGTGGGTGCCGTCGCCGAGTGCCATGAAGGCCCCTTCGAACGGCTCGCCGTCGACGGTGCCGGCCACCTTGACCAGGCCCCGCGTCCCGAAGATCTCGGCCGAGCCGGGCAGCTGGACGCAGGTCCAGGTGTCGCGCTCCCGGACCTTGCCGAGCGTCGCGGTGAACGTGATGTCGAGCGGTCCGGCGACCATAGCGGGTCCTTTCCGTATGGGGCGTGTCCTGCCGATCACGCGGGCTACTGCGTGATCGACACGCCTTAGATCCAGCGGCTGCCCAGCCACATGCGGGCGCTCCAATCCTCGTACGGAATGGATATGCCCACAAATATCGGGAAGAAGTAGGCGAAACAGAGGGCCACGATGGCCACGTACATGCCGACGACTACCGTGCCCACGAGCTGGCGATCTGTTCGTGCCTTGCCCTGGGCTATGCCTTCGCGCGGGGTCATGATCGCGCCGAGGGCGTAGACGACGGCCAGGATCAGGAACGGCAGGGCCGGCAGCGCGTAGAACGAGAACATCGTCCGGCCGTCCTTGATCGCGTAGTAGAACCACGGGAGCAGGCCGGCCGCCACCGGGACCAGGATCGCCCACGCGCGCCAGTCGCGGCGGGCCAGGCCGAACCACAGCACGACAGCCAATGCGGGCAGGAACGACCACCACAGGATCGGCGTGCCGAGAAGAATGATCTGGCGGGCGCAGTTCGGCGCGCCGCAGTCGGTGCCACCCGGCCAATAGAAGTTGACCGGCCGGCCGATCAGCAGCCACTGCCACGGCCACGACTGATACGGGTGCTTCGAGGTCAGCCCGCTGTGGAACGAGTAGGCCTCCTGGTGGTAGTGCAGCAGGTTGAGCAGGGCGCCCAGGATCGGCGGCTCGCTCAGGCCGTTCGCCTCGCGGTAGTGCCGGAAGTAGCCGGTGTTGGTGACGAACCAGCCGGTCCAGGTGGCCAGATAGAAGATGAAGGTCAGAACGACACTGAGTACGCCCCAGCCCAGGTCGGGCAGGATCGAGCGGCGCAACCCGGCCGACTGGCGGGCCCGCACCCGCCACACCAGCACCAGCCCACCGAAGAAGGGCAGGAAGAACAGCGCGCTCCACTTCACGCCGCAGGCCAGGCCGAACAGCACGCCCGCGACCAGCAGCCACCACGGGACGATCCAGCGCTTCTGGCCCGTCTCGAGCTGCCGCAGCAGGCTGCGCCGGTAGTGATCACGGTCGAGCAGCACGGCGGCGAACGAGGCAAGAATGAAGAGCCCGAGGAAAATGTCGAGCAGCGACACCCGCGAGAGCACCAGCTGGAAGCCGTCGAGCGACAGCAGCAGCCCGGCCGTGCCGGCCAGCAGGATCGAGTGGAACAGCCGGTAGGCGACCCGGATCAGGATCAGCACCATCAGCGTGCCGGCGATCGCGGTCGGGACCCGCCAGCCCCACTCGTTGTTGCCGAAGACCAGCTCACCCAGCGCGATCAGCCACTTGCCGAGCGGCGGATGGACGACGTAGGCCGGGCCGTTGGTCTTCTCGGCGTCCCACTCGACCCCGTGGGTGAGCATGTCCCAGGCGTCGGTCGGGTAGTACACCTCGTCGAAGATGTACCCCTTGGCGTCGGCCAGGCCGTTGAGCCGCAGAATGCCCGCGATCACCACGACGACCGCTGTGACCAGCCACGAGTACGGGTTGAGCCAGTTCTCCAGGGTGGCCAGGCGCCGCCGCACGACGTCGGGCACGGAGCCGGCCGGTTCCGGGCTCCCCGGCGGTTCAGGATTCAGCTCGGTCTCTGCCGTCGCCGCAGTAGTCACCCCGGGATCGTAGGGCCTGCCGCCCGTTCGTGGCGCGCCAGATCAGCCCCGCGTGAATTATAGATCTGAATGCCTGGAGTTCTAGATCGTGCAAGCCACACCATCCACGCAGTTCCAGATCCGGCGACCAGGTCATCTAGGCCCGTCACTGAGGCGTGGCCGGCGAACCGGCGGTTGCCGGAGCACACCTGGGCTGCGCACCGGCGGGATGCGGGCCCGGCTGACGTCAATGCTGTCGGCGCTTCTACACGCAGCCGTCCCCACCCAACGCGGCGGCCGCTTCCAATACAGCTGCCACCTCTAGCGCCGCTACTGTCTCTATCGCCCCTACTGTCTCTAGCGCCCCTACTGTCTCTAGCGCCGCTGCCGCCTGCAACGCCGCTGCCGCCTGCAACGCCGCTGCCGCCTGCAACGCCGCTGCCGCCTGCAACGCCGCTGCCGCCTCTAAATGCGGCCGTCCGAGGTGAAGGGGCCGACGCGGGCGGGCAGCACGAGCCCGGCGGCGGACAGGCGCATCAGCAGGTCGTGCAGCTGGCGGCGGGGCAACGTCTCGTGCCGGGCGATCTCGGGATAGGCCACGCCCAGAGCCTGGGCCGCCTCGACCGCCCGGGTGCCAATGGCCGCCTCTACCGCCCACAGGCGATGGGCACGCATCGCGAGGTGGGCCGAGGCGGTGAGCTCATTGTGCAGACGCAGCAGACGGCGCAGATCGGCGGCGAGCTGCTCGATCGGCGGCCCGAACGGCTCCGGCGGACGCGGCCGGGCCGCCTCCCAACGGTCGGCGATCGCACCGCACCACTTCGGCGCCCAGACCACCACCGCGCCGAGCAAGGTCGGTGCGGCCACGATCAGCGCGAGCTTTCCCACATCCCAGAGATCCACTGACGCTCCCGGTTCGTTCCCGGCGTACTGATTTCTCCCAGCCCTCGGCCTCAGCCCGACACCCGGCTTCCCCGGCCCCCGGCCCCGGCCGGCACCCGATTCCCCCGGCCCCAGCCCGACATCCGGCTTCTCCAGCACCCGGCCTCAGCCCGGCACCCGGCTTCACCAGCACCCGGCCTCAGCCCGACACCCGGTTCCCCCGGCCCCCGGCCCCAGCCCGACACCCGGCTTCCGCCGGCTCCCGACTCCGCCCGACACACGGCTAGTTCTGTTTCCGGCGCTCGTGCGGCCCCCGGCTCACGGCTGCTCTCGCTCCGGCTCCGGGCTCGCTGCGGCGAGGCCGTCCTCCGACCATCCGTCGCACCGCGATCAGCGTCAACCCGATTGCCTCGCACAACGCACCCGTGGTGCGTCACGTGCGAAAACACGACACGCAACTCAGGGCGCGAAGCCGTCGACGGGCACAGTCCGCCAACATCGCCGGGCGGCACAGCGGACGGACTCCGCAAGGTCAACAAGCGCAGCTCCTCACCGGTATCGGGAGATCCGCAGCGCCAACCCGCACCGCTCCCCAACCAACGGAATGTCGGCCCAGTCGACAGCGGCACAGCGGAAGAATCCGCATGGTCAACGAGCGCGGCTCCACAACACCGCCGGAAGATCCGCAGCGCCAACCGACACCAATCGGAACGTCGTTGCAGTCGACAAACGCCCCCGCGGAACGCCGGAAAAATCCGCACGGTCAACGACCATGGCTCCACAACACCGCCGGAAGATCCGCAGCGCCAACCGACACGGCTCCCAACACCAACCGGAACGTCGTCGCAGTCGACAAACGCCCCCGCGACACACCGGAAAAATCCGCACGGTCAACGAGCACGGCTCCACCACACCGCCGGAAGATCCGCATGGCCAACGAGCGCGGATCCTCGACACTGCCGGAAGATCCGCAGCGCCAGACGACACCGCCCCACAGCAACTGGAGCGTCAGCGCAATCGACAACGGCACACGGGAGACATCCGCATGATCAACGAGCCTGGCTCCACAACGCCGCAGGAAGATCGACAGCGCCGACCGACACCGCTCCCCCATGTGGGCCGGAACGTCTGCGCGATCGGCAACGCCCCCGCGGTGCCGGGTCAGGGACTGTGTGGTCAGCGGACGCGGCCCCGGGGGACCAAGCGGGAGATCGGCATGGGTGGGGCGGGCAAGGGTGGGCCGTCGTAGCCGTGGACCTCGCCGAAGCGGGGGGTGTGGTCGGACCAGTCGGCGCGCATCTGGACTATTTCGTCGTGGTCGCGGGCGACGAAGTTCCACCACATGACCAGGCGTTCCTCGAAGGGCTCGCCGCCCAGCAGGAGCAAGCGGGACGGGGACTCGGTGGCGGCGGCCACGGACGTGCGGCCCGAGCCCAGATAGAGCAGGGGGCCCGGTTTGAGCGTGACGTCGTCGATCACGGGAGCACCGTCGAGCGCCAGCACGGCGTACTCGAAATCGGGTTTCAAAGGCAGCGTGGCCTGGGCCGATGGGGCGAGGGTGAGCTCGGCACCGATCAGTGGGGTGTGGCAGCGGGCCGGTGACGTGACGCCGGCGAACGTACCCATGATGACCTTGGCGGTGTAACCGGGCTCGGTGACGACCGGCAGATCGGCGTGGTGGGCGAAGGCCGGTGGCATGTCGCGGACGGCGTGCGGCAGCGCGACCCAGAGCTGGACGCCCTGCAGGACCGGGGTGTGGGCGGCCGGCGTCTCTTCCGAATGGGAGATGCCGCGGCCCGCGGTCATGAGGTTGAGCTGGCCGGGGCGGATCTCTTGGGCGTTGCCCAGGCTGTCGCGGTGGAAGACCTCGCCCGCGACCAACCAGGTGACCGTCTGCAGGCCGGTGTGGGGATGCGGGCCGACCCGCATGCCCTCGGACTCGGCGAGGTCGTGCGGGCCGTAGGCGTCGAGGAAGCACCACGCGCCGACCATGCGGCGCTGGCGGTTGGGCAGGGTGCGGGTGACAGCGAAGCCGCGGGGGCCGCCCAGCGCGACGGGGGCGCCCTCGAGCAGCTCCATGGCGGCCGGCGCGGACAGGCCGACCTCGGGATCCGCTTCGAAGCTACTCACACCGGGGACGCTACGCCCCGGGTGTGACAAAACAATGATGAGGCGAAACGGCGGCGGGGTGATACCCCGCCGCCGTTCCTGGTCCCGGCACTACCGCGCAGGCACGACCTCACACCGGCATGGGGGGCAGGACGATGTGAGCGTTCGCGTAACTGATGCGCGGCGGCGGCCTTCAGAGACGGGGGCGACGGCCGCCGGCCGGGGAGTTGAGGGTCTCGAGCGTCCAGACGTCGAGGCGGCGCAAGGCCGCCCGCCAGGTGGCGCGTACGGCGCCGAGGTCGAGGCGCGGCATGTACCGCTCCTTTCTATCGGTGTCGTGGCTCCACCCGGGACACCGTCGTCCCGGGCGCTCCTCCACCGTGACATCCCTTAGCACCTTGATCCGTTTCTGGGGAGCGTGTGTTGCGCCACTGCTGGAGCGGGAGGTTACTCGTCCGTATCGCCGGAACGGGTTTAAGTGTTGCTTAAGTTCGGCGCACGACGCTTGGTGACAGCGCGGTCGCTCCGCCTACTGATCTGTCGGCCCGCTGACAGCATTTGAACTGTTCGCCGCTGGTCCGCGTACTCTCCGCCGACGAATCAACACGGCTTGGCCACGAGCCGGGGGTCCAGCGCGCCCCCGGTCACCGGGCGACGCCGCGGGAAGCGCTCGGCCGGGTGCTGGCGCGGCCCGCAAATCCGTGGTTAACCTTCCACATCCACCGCGTGGGAGGGGACGATCCGGGCACGCGCGACGAACGGGGGGCGAGGCATGCGGCGATGGGGTGGGGTGCACTCCCGCTGGTGCCGTTCGCACGTTCGTCGGCACCGCCCGGGGGCCGCGGCATGAGCTTCGAGGACGACGAATACTGGGAGGACGAGTACTCCGAGTACTCGATCATGCCGCAGTCGGCGGTCGTCCAGGAACGCCAGTTCCAGCGGCGCGACACTCCCGACCCGATCATCCCGACCCGCCGCGGCGACGGTCAGGTCGACGAGCTGGCCGCCCGCCGTCAGCGCCGGGCCCACGGCAACGCGGGTGGCGAGCCGCGCGCGGCGTTCGACACGCAGCGCCCGAGCTGGCTCGACGACCCCGACTTCGCGCCGGTCGACACGTCCCAGCCCAACCTGGCCGGCGACGACTTCAGCGACGTCGACTTCAACCGGCCCGAGCTGGGCGCCGACTTCGACGCGCCGGACACGTTCGCCGACGCGGTCCAGCGCCGCCACAACGAGCGCTACGACCTGCACGACGACATCGACGAGCCGTACGACCACCGCGACCTGGTCGCGTACGGCCACGGGCCCAATCCGGGGGCCCGGACGGTCAGCCGCAGCGACGAGGACGAAGCGGCCGGTCGGCGGCGTCAGCAGCGGCGCTCCCCCGAGCCGCGACGCACCTCCGATTCGCGTCGCCCGGCCGATTCCGGTCGCCCGGCCGACACCCGCCGCTCGCGCCGCTCGGACGACTCGCGCCGCTCGGACGACTTGCGTGGCTCGCGCGACTTGGCTGACTCGCGTGGATCCGTTGACTCGCGTGGCTCGGCCGACGAGTTCGACTCGCGGCGCTTCGGTGACGAGCGTGACGCCCGCCGGTTCGAGCAGGACCCACGCCGGTTCGCCGACGATCACGACCCGCGCCGTTCGGGTGACGGACGCCGCCCGCGCCGGCCCGAGGAGCGTCCCGGGCCCGCCGCCCCCGCGGCGAGCGGCCGGGCCCGCGTACCGGAAGAATCGCACAACATCTATCGGCGACCCGCCTCGCGGCGCGACGACGCCTACGACTACGACGACCGGCCCCGCCGTTCCCGCAACGACGAGGGTGTGCGCTCCGGCGGCCGGGCCGAGATGCTTTGGGACGAGCCTGCGGTCACGCCGCCCGGTCAAGACGACAATTCCGACGTACGGGGCCGGGGGCGCGGCGAGCGCCGCCGTCCCGACGCGTACGAGTTCGACGAGCGCCGCCGTCCCCCGCGCGACGACCGCCGCACCATCGACGGCGAGATCCTCGACGAGCGGGCCCCGCGCACCATCGAGGGCGAGATCGTCGAGGAACGCCGCCGCCCGGACCGCGACGACCGCCGCGCCCCGGCGGCCCGCCAGACGTGGGACGACCAGCAGGGCTGGGTCTCCGACGAGCGCTGGGACGACGGCCGTCCCGTCGGCGGCCAGGGCTGGGTCGAGGAGACGCCCCGCACCAGCGGCCGCGCGCGGGTGTCGCCGGCCTGGGTCGGCGAGGGCACGGCCGAACACGACACTGTCGCTGCAGCCTCCGCCCCGGTGCCGCCGGTTGCGGCCTCGGCGCCGGTGCCCCCGGTTGCGGCCTCGGCACCGGTTCTCGAGCCGGAGCAGGACGACGCGCCTCGGGTGATCAGCAAGGCCGAGCCGCCCGCCCCGCCGCGGGTGGTCGGCAAGGAGGAGCCGCCGCCGGCGCCACGCGTGGTCAAGGCCGACCCGCCGACCGCTCCGCGGGTGGTCGGGACGCATGCGCCGACCCCGGCCGCGCGGGTGGTCAGCCCGCCGCCGGTGCCGCCCACTCCGGCTGCTTCTGCTCGACCGGTCGCGCCGCCGACCCGGGGCGCGGTCCCGACGCCGGCTCCCAGCGTGCCGCGCCCGGCTCCGGCGCGGCCGTCCGTGCCGCCGCAGCCGCCGGGCCTGATCCCGGCCGACGGCCGCACTCCGGCCGGCCCGGAGCAGCCGGCCCGGCCCGAGCCCGGCTCGACGACGCTCGACCTGCCCGGCACTCATGGCTCGGTGCCGACCGGCGACGAGGGCCGGCATGGTTCTGTGTCGCCCGCGCAGCAGCCCGCAGCACGCGGCCCGCTCCCGGACGGCGTCCCCGGCCAGCGCGGGCGAGGGCCGGACGTCGCGCCGGGTCAGCGCGGTCACGACTTCGGGCCTGAGCAGCGCGGGCAACTGCCAGACGTCGCGCCCGGCCAGCGCGGCCACGACTTCGGGCCTGAGCAACGCGGGCCGCTGCCGGACGTTGCACCGGGCCAGCGTGGGCCGGTCCCGGACGGCGGGCCGGACCAGCGCGGACATCGACCGGATGTCGCTTCAGGTCAGCGCGGGCCCGAGCAGCGCGGACATGCGCCGGGGCGGCGTGGGCACGGGCCGGACGTTGCGCCGGGCCAGCGCGGGCCGGCTTCGGACGGCGGGCCGCACCAGCGCGGGCAAGCGCCGGATGTCGCGCCAGAGCAGTACGGGCCGGAGTTCGGGGCTGGGCAGCGCGGGTCGACTTCAGGTGGTCAGGGGCATCAGCCTGCCGCGCGTGGGCCGGTGCCTTACCCGGCTGGTGGGCGGGCTGACCGGGCCCCCGACGCTCCGGGACCCGAGTCGCGTCCGAGGCAGGCTCCTGATCAGGCCGCCTCGGCGCAGGGCTCCGGGCCGGCGGCGCGCGGGCCTGTCGACCCGTCGCTCATGGCGACCGACCCGCGGCTGCAGATGCCGCGGTCGCGGCGGAGCCCGCGTACGGCTCACCTCTTCCTGGCCGAGGGCGACGATCCGTGGTCGATGGTGGCCGACGAGGCTCCGCCGGCCGCGTTGCCGAGCGGTGGGCTCGGTCGCCCGGTGTCGCCGGGTGCTCCCGGTCATGGGGGCCAGCCGCAGCCGCAAGGTGGGACGCCTCCGGGCGCGATGCCGCCGGCAGTCCACGGCCCGGCACCCGAGTCCTATCGTCCGGCGGCGCCGCAGGGTCCGGTTCCGCATGGCGCCGGCTCGGTCGCTGCGGACGGTGGCCCACAGGGTCCGTCGCCGCGCAGTGGTATTCCGGCCGGCCAGGATCCGCGCGTCA
The DNA here is from genome assembly GCF_024137025.1 of Paractinoplanes aksuensis. Taxonomy (GTDB): domain Bacteria; phylum Actinomycetota; class Actinomycetes; order Mycobacteriales; family Micromonosporaceae; genus Actinoplanes; species Actinoplanes aksuensis. The sequence continues at coordinate 88,234 of NZ_JAMYJR010000003.1, read as the reverse complement.
ACGCTCCCGCTGCGCGCGGCGCCCAGCCGGGCCAAGGCGGCGCCCCGGCCATGCCTGGCCCATCCCACGGACAGGACTCACGCGGGAACACGCCCGGCACGCCCCAGGACCCGCGCGGCAACGGCCCCGGCGCGCCGTGGGCCCAGGACGCACGTGGTGGCGCCTCGGCCGTGCCCGGCCCGCCGCAGGGTCACGACCCGCGCGGCAACGCGCCTGACACGCCGCATGGACCCGACCAGCGCGGCAGTGCTCCGGCTATGCCGGGCACGCCGGACCCACGCAGCTACGTCCCGACCACGCCGGGCACGCCACGCGGGCAAGAACCGCGCAGCAGCGACCCCGCTGCGCTTGGCGCGCAGCAGGGTCAGGACCCGCGCACGCCCAGCGCGTCTCAGGGTCAGGACCCGCGTCACGACGTCTCGGCCGGGCCGGGACAGGGGACGCGTGGGGACGCTCCGGCTGTGCCTGGCGACTCGCAGAGTCAGCGGCCGTTCGGCGAGACGCCGGGCGCTGGTCGGCACGGCGCGCCGGAGGCTCAGGCTGCCCGCAGCGATGCACCCGCGATGGATGGGCTGCCGATCAAGCAGTACGGTCCGGCGGGGGTCGGGCCGGACTCTCCTCAGGAGTCCGCGTTCCCGGCGGCGGCCCACGGCGATCCGGCGACGACTGATCCGCGGGCCCGGCTCCAGCCGGGGCGCGACAACGGGTTTGCTCCGGGGCAGCCGGCTTCCGAGTGGGCGCCGCGGAACGACGAGCAGAACGTCGCGCAGCCGGCTGAGGAGCATGCCTCCGGGCACCACAAGACCGGTGACTTCTTCCGGCGGGCCGTGGACAAGCTCTTCGGCGGCTCCCACGACACCGACAAGCACCCGCAGGGTCAGCCCTCCCCCGCCGCGCCGCCGGACCGGGGCTGGCCGACCGCGGGCCACCCCGTCGTCGATCGACCGGTGCCCGGCCAGCGGAGCCCGGCCCAGCCGGCACCCCAGCAGCCCGCCGCCGACCGGCGTGGCCCGGGTCAGCACACACCCGCGCCGGCCGCGCCCGCTCCCGGTCAGGCCGCCCCGAACCGGCACGCGTCGGACCAGTCGATCCCCGGCCAGCACGGGCCCGACTACCGCCAGGCCACGCCCGGCCAGCAGGAGTTCGGCTACCCCCAGGCCACTCCCGGCCAGCACGCGCCGCACGCACCCGCACAGCAGGCACCTGGTCAGCATGTGCCGGGTCAGCATGTGCCTGCCCAACACGGACCGGGTCAACACGCACCTGGCCAGCACGCACCTGGCCAGCACGTGGCCGGCCACGGACCTGGTCAGCACGCACCTGGTCAGCGCATTTCTGAACAGCACGCGCCGGACCAGCAGGTTCCCGGTCACCGCGAGTCGGTTCAGTCCGCGGCGAACCAGCACGCGCCGGGTCAACAGACGACCGACCCGGCGAAGCACGGTCAGAACTTGACGGGTCAGCACACGCCCGGTCAGGACGCGACCGACCCGGCAATGCGCGGTCAGCACGCAACGGGCCTGGACGTGGCCGGTCAGCATGCGTCCGACCAGGCGACGCACGGTCAGCACGTAACGGGCCAGGACGCGGCCGAACCGGCCGTGTCCGGTCAGCGCCCGGCGCCCGGGTCGGATCTTCACGGGCCTGGGCCGCAAGCGCCGCAGCAGCAGGTTCCCGGTCAAGCCGCCGGCGAGTGGCCCGCGCCCGAGCAGCACGGGCCGGCGGCGCAGGCTTCCGGTCCCCACGGGCCGGGGCAGCACGGGCCGGGGCAGCACGGGCCGGGGCAGCACGGGCCGGGGCAGCACGGGCCGGGGCAGCACGGGCCGGGTCGGCCGCCGGCGCCGGAACAGCACAGGGACGGCCAGCGCGCGGCCGGTGAGCAGGTTGCCGCGGCCGCGTCCGATCCGGCCGTCGAGCGGGTCGGTGGTCCCGAGGCCGAGTCTCCGTGGGCGCGGGTTGCTGAGCGGCCTACGTCGCTGGCCACAGCGCCGGTCAGTGCACCTCGTGGTCCGGCGCCCGTGGTGGCGCCGCGCAGCCCGGCGGCGGATGGTCAGCCGCAGGGCGATGTTCCGACTCAGTCGCTGGGCGCTCCCGGTGGCAGCCAGACGGCCGACGGCGAGAATGGTGCGCCGGGTACGTCGTCGCAGATCGGCTTTCCGCTTCGTCCGCGGCCGGCCGTCGACCCGGATCTGCGCGTGGCTGGTACCGACACCGAGCAGCGTGGGGTGGAAGTGCCCGCCCAGCGGCCTCCGTCCGAGGGTCCGCTCGCCGTCCCGGAGGCTGATGCTTCGGCCCCGGCTCCCGAGTCGGAGCGGGTCTCCCGGCACGGGGGCCCGGACGACGAGCCGCACAGTGCTGACACCCCGCCGCCGGACGCCACACGGCTGGGTGCGCACGCGGCGCCGTACATGGATCCGGACGGCACGCTGCACAACCTGCGGCCGATCGGGCGGCTGGCCGTGTCGGGGGCGGACGAACCGCAGCGGATCGCCGACACCGCGTTCGGCGGCATGTGGTTCACCCGGCCGGCGGAGGACGAGCCCGCAACAGCCGCGCCGGACACCCCGGACCCGCCGACCGAGGTCGCCACGGCCGTTCAGCCGGACGCGAACGACCCGGTTCAGGCCGAGGAGCCGAGCCGGCAGCCCACTCCGCCCGGGAAGGCGGCCGCAGAACAGCAGGCAGCACCTGGACAGCAGGCCAAGCAGGCGGAGGCGCCGTCCGAACCCGTGGCTGCGCAGCGCGAGCCGGATGAGGCCGGGGCTCAGGACGGGCGGGTCATCGACCTCGATGTGTCCGAGCTGTTCAAGGGTGTGACGATCACCGGGGAGCAGCCGGCCGTCCAGGACGAGCCGGTGGATCCGGCGTCGGTGCGGGCCCGGATCGACGAGCGGATGGCCGCGCCGCGGATGCCCCGGGAGCGGGAACCCGAGCCCGTCAAGGAACGTCCGGCGCTGTCGGCCGCGGACCTCGAGGCGATCCGGTGGCGGCTCGACGGCGGCACCCTGCGCGAGGTCGTCGACGACCGCGAGGCGCTGCGTGAGCTGGGTGAACGGCTCGACGGGCCGCTGGCCGACGAGGTCGACAACGTGGCCAAGGCGGGGCTGCTCAGCGTGCGGGCCGAGGTCTACCGGCTGCTCGGCGAGCTCGGCATGGCCGCCGCCGCGAGCCGGCTCGCTCTGGCCCACGCCGAGTCGGCCCGCGACCTGCAGTCCGAGGTGATCGCGCAGGCCGAGCTGGCCCACATCCTGCGGCTGCGCGGGGACTTCAAGGAGGCCGACCGGCTGTTCGCCAAGGCCACCGGGTCCGAGGTGCCGGAGGCGCTGCGCAGCGTGGTGCACGAGAACGCCGGGCGGTCCTGCTTCGATCAGGGGCGGCACATGGAGGCCCTCGATCACTTCGCGCGGGCCGTACGGCTCGGGCGGGCCGAGGACGCCGAGCTGGCGGCGCGGGTCGGGGTCTGCCTGGAGGCGGTCTACATCCACGTGCTGCGGGACGGCTGGGGCCCCTACCCGCGCACCCGCGAGGACATCCTGGGGCTCCAGGCCGCGCTCGAGGAGTCGACGGCCGAGCAGCCGATCATCCCGCCGCGCTGATCTCGTCGGTCCGGGCCGGCCTCGGTGGGCGGGCCATCGCCGTGCGTCCGCGGCCGCCCTGTTTGGCCTCGTAGAGAGCGGCGTCGGAGGCCGCCCGCAGCTCGTCGGCCGTGGTCGCGTGGTCGGGCAGCATGGCGACGCCGATGCTCAAGCCGGGTGGGCCGCACGGCAGACCCTCAACTGCGGCCAACACCGTACGCACCTCTTCTGATGCCTTCGCCGCGCTGACCCGGTCGGTCCGCAGAAGCACCACGAACTCGTCGCCGCCGATGCGGGCCACCAGGTCGTCCTCGCGGCGCGCGACCACCCGCAGCGCGTTCGCGACGACCTGGATGGCCTGGTCGCCGACGCCGTGCCCGTACGTGTCGTTGATCTTCTTGAAGTAGTCGATGTCGACCGTGATCAGGGCCAGCGATTCGCCGCTGCGCCGCGCCCACGTCACCGCCCGGGCCAGTTCGCCGTCGAAGGACCGCCGGTTGGCCACCCCGGTCAGCGGGTCGGCCAGCGCCTGCGACTCCAGCACCAGGCGCAGCCGGTCGTGGCGGTTGCGCAGGGAACCCACGACGAACGCGGTCAGGCTGAGCGCGACCGTCACCGACACCCAGTCCGAGAGCGCCTTGGTCGGGGTCAGCGTCGAGAACGCCACCGCCGCGTGCCCGGCCGAGATCAGCACGAGCACGACGGCCACGATGCGGTTGCTGAGAAAGTTGGCCGCGTACAGCACCGGCCACAGATAGAAGAGCTGCGCCCCGGCGCTGGCGTCATGCGAGGCGAAGTTCATCCCGGCGATGATCGCGATGGCCGCGAACGGCGCGATCAGCCACCAGACGCGCGGGATCCAGCCCGGCCGCCACCGCGCCGCCGACCCCGCGCCTGCCATGAACACGCAGGTCGCCAGGATGGCGACGACCCAGCCGGTCGGGTGGGTGTCGGGCAGCACGATGCCGGTGAGGAAGACGACGGGGGCCGCGGCCAGCATCAGGTACGCGACGCTGTGGGTTGCCCCCTGCTCGTCGCGGAGCTGGTAACGCACCGTCCGCCCTCCCTCGTCACCCCACCGTTCGGCCGCCCCGGCCAAATCATGAGCCGCCCCGCACACGCAACGGCGCAGCGCGCCAGCGTAACGACCTGCCGCACAGGGTCGGCGCGAGTGCGGAGCGACGCCCCAGGGCTCGAACCGTGGGCCTGCGCGGGTCAGGTGGGGGTGCGGTCGCGGTGGGCCAGGGTTACACCGGCGCTGGCCAGGGTGACCAGGAGCAGGGCGACGATCTCGGTGGGGCCCAGGCGTTGGGCGAGCAGGATCAGGCCGGCTACGGCGGCGGCGGCTGGTTCGAGGCTCATCAGGATGCCGAAGACTCGGGTCGGGATTCGGCGTAGGGCGTTCAGTTCCAGGCCGTACGAGAGTACGGACGACAGCAGGGCCACGGCGGCCACGCTGAGCAGCAGGGACGGGTGGTCGGCGACTGCGGTTGCGCCGGGCGCTCCGAACGGCAGCACGAGGGCGGCGGCCACGGCCAGCGAGACGGCCAAGCCACCGGTGCCGGGGACCAGGCCGCCCAGGCGGGCGCTGAGCACGATGTACGAGGCCCAGAACAGGCCGGCCACGAACGCGAGCAGCAGGCCGAGTGCGGGGGCCGAGTCGCCGCTGTCGACGCCGAGCAGCAGTACGCCGGCCGCGGCCAGGGCGGCCCACAGCAGGTCGAGGGCGCGGCGGGTCTGGACCACGGCCAGCAGGAGCGGGCCGAGGAACTCCACGGTGACGGCGATGCCCAGGGGGACCATGGAGAGGGACAGGTAGAAGATCAGGTTCATGCCGGCCATGGCCACGCCGAGCAGGGTGGCGGCCCGCCAGGCGGCCGGTGTCCACGTACGGATCCTGGGGCGGGTCACGGCGGCCAGGATCAGCGCGGCGAAGGTCAGGCGCAGCAGGGTCACGCCGGACGCGCCCAGCTCGTCGAACAGACCGGTGGCGATCGCGCTGCCCACCTGCACCGAGATGATGGCGGTGAGGACCATCAAGCCCGAGACCGGGGCCGAGGACTTCACTCGGTGCGCAGGGCTACGACGGGGTCGAGCCGGCCCGCCCGTTGAGCGGGGACGACGCCGAAGATGATGCCGACGATCGCGGAGACGCCGAACGCGAGCGCCAGCGACCACCAGGTGATCGCGGCCGGCACCGGGGAGAGCGCGTCGACCAGCAGGGCGGCGGTGACGCCGAGGGCCATGCCCAGGACGCCGCCGATGGTGGTGAGCAGCACCGCCTCGAGCAGGAACTGCACGCCGATGTCGCGGGGGCGGGCGCCGACGGCCTTGCGCAGTCCGATCTCTTTCGTCCGTTCGCGCACCGAGACCAGCATGATGTTGGAGACGCCGACGCCACCGACGAGCAGGCTGATGCCGGCGATCGCGGCCAGCACGCCGGTGAGCACGCCGAGGATGTCGCCGAGCACGCCCAGGATCTGTTCCTGGGTGACGGCGCTGAAGTCGGAGTCGGGGTGGCGTTCGGTCAGGGTGTCGACGACGGCCGTGCTGAGCTGGTTGATGCGTTCGCGGTCGGGAGCGCGGATGGCCAGGCCGTCGATGCGGTCGGTGCCGAGCAGGCGCTGGGCCGCGGTCACCGGTACGTGGACCTCGCTGTCGCGGTCGACGCCGAGGCTCTGGCCGAGCCGCTCGAACGTGCCGATCACCCGGAACCGGACGCCGCCGATGGTGATCTGGCGGCCGATCGGGTCGCGGTCGCCGAACAGGGCGGTCGCCGTGCCCGCGCCCAGCACGGCCACGCGGCGGCCGGTCGTCACATCCGTACGGGTGAGGTAAGAACCGCGGTCGAGTTTGCGCACGAAGACCGTCGGCGTGTTCTCGAGGACGCCCTGCATGCTGGCGAAGGCCGACCGGGAGCCGGCGCGCAGGGTCTCGCCCGAGGCGATCGTGGCCGCCACCCGGTCGCGGTCGCCGACCACGCGGGCCACGGCCTCGACGTCGTCGATGGTCATGGTCGAGGCGGCCGGGGCCGAACCGGCCTCGAGGCGGCCCGGAACGACCAGCAGCAGGTTGGAGCCGAGCCCCTCGACCTGCTGCTCGATCTGCCCCTTGGTGCCGGTGCCGATGCCGACCAGGGCCACCACCGCGGCCACGCCGATGACGACGCCGAGCATGGTCAGGACGCTGCGCAGCCGGTTGGCCCGCAACGCGTCCAGGGCGACCCGCCACGCCTCGGCGACCCTCACGACGTCACCCCGGCGACGAAGGCGGGAATCACTGCGCGACCGCCGCGGACGAGGGTGGGGATCACTGCGCGACCGCCGCGGACGAAGGGTCGGGGACGATCACGCCGTCTTTCATGACGATCTGGCGGTGGGCGCGGGCGGCCACCTCGCGGTCGTGGGTGACCAGGACGACGGCGACGCCCTCGGCGTTGAGCGATTCGAGCAGGGCCAGCACGGACTGGCCGGTGGCCGAGTCGAGGTTGCCGGTGGGCTCGTCGGCCAGCAGCACCGACGGGTCGGTGACCAGGGCCCGGGCGATCGCCACGCGCTGCTGCTCGCCACCGGACATCTGGTTGGGCCGGTGGTCGACCCGGTGCGACAGCCCGACCCGGTCGAGCATCTCGGTGGCCCGGGCCCGCCGCTCGCGCCGGCCGATGCCGCGGTAGACCAGGGGCAGGGCCACGTTGTCGCGGGCCGTGGTGCGGGCGAGCAGGTGGAACGACTGGAAGACGAAGCCGATGGTCTCGTTGCGCAGCTTGGCCATCTCGCCGGGGGTGAGCCCGGCGACGTCCCGCCCGCCGATCAGCAGCGTGCCACCGGTGGGCCGGTCGAGCCCGCCCAGCAGGTGCATCAGCGTCGACTTGCCCGAGCCCGAGGTGCCGACGATGGCCAGGTAGTCGCCGGGTTCGATGGTCAGCGACACCCCGCGCAGCGCGGGCACGGAGACGCCGTCGAGGTCGTACGTGCGGCTGATGCCGGTCGCGACGATGGCCGCCGTCATGAGGCTCGGTCGCCCGGCTGGATCTCGTCGGCGCCGGCCACGGCGATCCGCTGGCCGGCGTCGAGACCGTCGGTGACCTGCACGACGTCCTCACCCTGGACGCCGAGCGTCACCGGCACACGCTCGTAGCTGTCGCCCCGGACCGCCCACACGGTGTCGCGGCCGTCGACGTTGATGATGGCCGAGGCGGGCACGGTGACGGCGTCGTCGGCCTCGCGCACCTGCAACCGGATCACGGCGCTCATGCCGGGCCGGGGCGTCGGCGCGTCCGGGCCCGGGGTCAGATCCAGACGTACCTTGTACGACACCCCGCCGCGGGCCGACGTCGTCGGGAGCAGGTCGATCGAGCGCACACTGGCCGCATAGGTCGAACCCGTGGCCGCGTCGAGCTCGACGGTGGCCTTGACCCCGGGCTTGACCAGCAGCACATCCGTCTCGTCGACCTCGGCCAGCAGCCCCAGCCGCGACACGTCGACCACGGTGAACAGCGGCGTGCCGGCCGCCACGAAGGCGCCCCGGGGCACCGCGGTGTCGACCCCGGGCAGGCCGCTGCCCCCGCCGGCCGCGGGCGGAGCAGCGCCCCCGCCCGACAGCAGATCGCCCAGCGACGAGGGACTCGCCCCGGCCGTGCCACCGAACTGCACGACACCGGCCACCGGCGCCCGCAGCGTCAGCGCCTCGACCGCGGCATCGGCCAGCTCGTAGGCCTGCTGGGCCTGCAACCGCTGGGCCGCCGACAGCGAGCTGACCGCCTCGCCCAGCGACGCCACGCCCCGCTCGACCGAGCGCAGGGCGGCGGCGGCCGCGGACGAAGCGGCCGCGTACTGCTCGTTGGCCGCGTCGACCTGCTTGAGCAGCACCTCGCGCAGCGCGGGGTCGGTGATCTTGGCGGCGGCGTCACGGGCCTGCTTGAACGCCTCGGCCGCCTGCTTGTCGGTTTTTCGCCGCACGGAAGAAAAGCCCGAAGTGCCGCCGACCGAGCCACCACCGCGGGACGCCTGGTCGAGCGCCCGCTCGGCCGACAAACGCCGAGCCTCGACTTCAGGCGCGTCGATGACCGCCAGAACCTGGCCCTTGCTGACCCGTCGGCCCGGCTCGACGCGCAGGTCATCGAGGGTGCCGGCCGCTGGGGCGCTCACCGTGGCGGCGGCCCGGGCCGTCACCGAGCCCGGCGCCTCGACGATCTCGGCCACCGTGCCGCGCGCGGCCGCACCCAGGCGCACGTCACTCGGCTCGTCACCGCAGGACGCAGCGGTCGACGAGACCAGCAGCGTCCCAGCAACAGCAAGGACAAAAGGGCGGCGGCGGTGTTCGGACACGCACGCCACTCTATGTCGACCCACCGACAAGAACCGGCGATGCCGACGCCACAGGACCCAGCCCCAGTGAAGAGGGCACGATCGAAGGCAGAAGACGGCCCTTACGAGGGAGGGACGCGGCGGGAGGGAGAAAGGAAGAAAGGAGAAAGAAGGGAAGAGCAGTCAGGTCGACAGGCAGGCAGGCGGCAGGAGCGAGGTGGGAGAGCGGGAGGCAGAGAGGCGGGGAGTGGGCGGGAAACCAAGAAGGCGGGCCCCCGTGGAGGCCCGCCTTCGTCGTTGCGCTCAAGCTGCAGATCAGGTGCCGGGACGACGCCCGATCAGCTTGACCGTCATGCCGATCTTGCCGACGTTCCAGTAGGTGCGAGCGTCGCTCTGGAGCAGATTCACGCAGCCGTGCGACCCGCGCCACTTGTCGTGGATGTAGGTCGTCGTCTGGTGGAAGCCCTTGCCGCCCTGGAAGCGCTGCCAGTAGGGCAGCCACACCTCGTACGGGTCGGACCATTCCTTCTTCGTCCGCTTATTGATCTTGTATGTGCCGGACGGCGTGCGGTAGTTCTTCATGCCCGTGCGGACCACGGTCGGAGCGGCGAACTGCTTGCCGTTCTTCATGATCCACGACGTCTGCTGAGTCAGGTTCACGCAGAACGTGTAACCCGACTTCTTGGGCTTGCACGCCGCCACCTTGGTCGAGGCGAGCCGCTTGGCCACGTCGTGCGTCGTGGGCCCGGCCAGACCGGCGGCGGGCAGAATGCCGTACCGCTTCTGGAACTTGATAATGATCTTGCAATCGGCGGCCGACTGCTTGCCGTCGACCTTGGTCTTGCCGAACATGCCGAGCTTGTTGATGTAGCCCTCGACCTGCTTCTGGTACTTGCCGGTCGAACAGCCCGCCGCGGCGGCCTTGGTGACCACTGTCGTCGTGGGCACGGCAGCACTTGCCCCGCCCGGTGACAGCGCCACCGCGCCGAGACCGCCGCCGACCATGGCCGCCAACGCGACCCCGGCCGCAACCCGTCTGGATCCCACTGTGGTTCCTCCCCAGGAAACGTGTGCGCACATAGAAGCACAGCAGTGCCGCTCACGACTCCACGGGAAGGAGCGTGGCACGGAACCGGTAGGTCATTTCGGTCCGTGCGCACGCCGGTTGAGAGAAATTGGTCAGGATCGTGGGGTGGCGAAGTCCTGCACCCAGTACGGGGTCCGGCCGCGCCCGATGGCCAGGCCGACGCCCATCTCGTGCAGCCGGCAGTCCATGATGTTCTCGCGGTGGCTCGGGCTGTTCATCCAGCCGTTGACCACCTCGTACGCGCTGTCGGCGCCGCGCGCGATGTTCTCGCCGTAGCGCTTCCACCGGTAGCCGGCGTCGCTGACCCGGTCCCCCGCGTTGTCACCCCGGGGCGACCTGTGCGCGAAGTAGTCGCGGCGGGCCATGTCGGCCGCGTGGTCGTTGGCCGCCTCGATCAGCCGGCGGTCCAGAATGAACGGACGGCAACCACCGTGCCGCCGCTTCTGGTTGATCAGCCGCAGGACACGCTGCTGCACGGGCGCGGCCGGGCTGGCCGAGACGTCGCGGGCGGTCACGGCCCGGCGGGCGCCGGCCATCACGTCCATCGCGGGCTGCTGCGCCCGCCGCGGCTGCTCACGAACCTGCTTCGGCTGCGCCTGATGTTTCGGCTGAGTGGGGGCTTGCGCAGGCTTTTGTACGGAATTCTGGGGCTGAGCCGGAGGCAGAGCGGCCCGGTCCTGGGGCTGCTGCACCTGGTCCTCTCCCTGCGCCGAGTCGCCGTCCACCTCGTAACCGTCCGGCGAGTTGCCGTCCGCCGAGTCGCTGTTCGTCGTGCCGCCGTTCGCCGAATCGTTGTCCGGCGAGTCCCCGTCCGCCCCGGGGTCGTCGAGCCCCGGCCCCTCAGCCGGCCCCTCGTCGTCCGAGGAGTCCGAGCCGCCCGGCCCGTCCGAGCCGTCCGAGCCGTCCGGAGAGTCGGAGGAGTCCGAGCCGTCCGAGGAGTCGGAGTCGTCCCAGGAATCCGATCCGTCCGCGAAGTCCCCGTCCGAGGAGTCGGCGAAGTCGTCGTCCTCGCCGAACAGGCTCGGCCACCAGAAGCTGCTCCAGCCCGACGAGGGCCTCTCGTCGGCGGCCGCCGAGGTCGCCACGAAGCCGCCCCCGAGCAGGAGCGCCGCCGCCGCACTGACCACCACGACTGGTTTCCGCATACCCCGTGATCCCCGTCCTCCACGGCCACCCGGCCGCTCCGGGTCGCCTTCCATCGGAGGTCAACGGCACAGACCGGGCCCGGTCACTTGGCATCTGTCCGCCCGTCACCGGCGACGCACCGGCCGCAGTCGCTCTTCCGGGTACTGCCAGCAGGCGTTATGCCGTTCCGGTCCGATGCACGGACGTCGCACAAGCGCACAGACAAACCGGACAGTTCATGCGTACGGGGTAAGCCTGCGGGGCGATTGTTCCGATCCGCCCGGAGGTCGCAGCGTGTCGCCCCGGACTGGCAACCTCGTCGCGGTGCGCAATCGCTACCTGGATCTTCTCCGTGCCGCCGCGATCGTCCGGGTGATCGTCTACCACTTGTTCGGCTGGCCCTGGCTGTCCGTCCTGCTGCCCGCCATGGGGATCATGTTCGCGCTGGCCGGCTCGCTGACCGCGGCCTCCCTGACCAAGCGCGACGCGGCTCGGGTGGTCAGCTCCCGCCTGCGCCGCCTGCTGCCCCCGCTGTGGCTGCTGGGCGTGATCGCCGTGCCGGTCATGCTGGTCGCCGGGTGGACGGCCGAGAGCGACGGCGAGCACCCGTTCAGCGTGGCCCGGCTGGCCTTCTGGATCCTGCCGCTGGGTGATCCGCCGGGCAGCGACCAGGCCGCGGACGTGTGGGAACCGCTCTGGTACCTCCGCGCGTACCTGTGGTTCGTCCTGCTCTCGCCGGCGCTGTTCGCCCTGTGGAAGCGGATCGGCTGGGCCGCCGTGGCCCTGCCCCTGGTCGTCATGGCCGGGCTCGACGTCACCGGCTTCGAGCTGCCGGAGACAGCCGACGCCGCGCTGTGGGACTTCGTCGCGTACGGCGCGTGCTGGATCGCCGGTTTCGCCCACCAGGACGGCCGGCTACGCGCGCTCCGGCCGTGGGTGTCGTTCCCGGTCGCGCTGGCCATGGCCGCGGGGGCGGCCTATTTCGCGTACGACTACGGCACGTACGACCTGAACGACGTCCCCGAGTCGCAGGCGCTCTGGTCGCTGGCGTTCGTGCTGGTCGTGCTGCGCTGGCAGCCGCCGATGGGCTGGCTGGCCCGGATCCGGCCGCTCGACCACGCCGTCTCGGTGCTCAACGCGCGGGCTGTGACCGTGTACCTGTGGCACAACACTGCGATCGCCGCCGTGTGGCCGGTGCTGGCCTTCGTGGCGCTGGACGACCTGGGCGACCGGGCCGGGGCGGCCACCGATCTGGTGGTGGCGTTCGCGCTCACGCTGGGCGCGATGGTCGCCTTCGGCTGGGCCGAGGACGTGGCCGCCGGCCGCCGCCCGCGCCTGTGGCCCGAGACGAAGCCGTCCGCCGCTCCGGCGCCACCCGAGCCCGAGCCGGTGCCGGCGACGACGGCCCCGGACCAGCCGACCGGCGCCGCGATGGCCCGCTTCTCGGCCGCGGCCGCGATGACCCGGGCCCCCGCCAACTGGCCACCGATCCCCCGCGGCGGTGAGGAGGAAGCGGCCGCGCCCGGTCCCGGCTTCCCGGTGGCCGGCCGCCGTCCCGGCCCGGTCGGCGAGGCGCCCGATCGCCGTACCGAGCCGCTGGACGCGGCTGGGCCCGTCGACTGGTTCCGGTCGCCGCCGGAGCACGGCGACGAAGCGAGATGAGCCGTGTGAAGGAATCTCGGAAAAGGGGGATGAAGTCTCGCTAATCTGAGCGAATGCGGCAGTACGGACAAGCACCCGCACTCGCCGACGAGGCCGAGGGCGCCGGAGTGGTGGCGCTCGTCTTCCGGGCCGGGCCGCTGCTGTGCGCCATTCGGCTCGACGAGGTCATCGAGACCATGCGGCCGCTCGCGACCCGGGCCCTGGCCGGCACCCCGGCCTTCGTGCGCGGCATCACCGTGCTGCGCGGCGTGCCCACCCCCGTCGTCGACGTGTCGCGGCTGCTCGGCGGTGGGCCGGCCGATGCCGAGCGCTATCTCGCCGTACGCACCGAGCGCGGGGCCATCGCGTTCGCCACCGGCGAGATCCTGGGCATCCGGCAGGTCGAGGCCGAACCGACCGGCGGCCACCCGGCCCTGCTGGGCGGGGGCAACACCCAGCTCGTGGCCGGTGTCGGCACGCTCGGGGCCGAGCCGCTCCTGCTGCTGCAGAGCATGCGCACCGTGCCCGACGAGGTGTGGGAGGCGGCCGCCGCCGTGAGCACGGGCGAGCCGTCGTGAGCACGCCGGCCCACATCACCCGCTTCCGGGATCTGCTGGCCCGGTCGCTGGGCTGGACGTTCGCCGACAACGACGCGCCACCGCTGGGCGGCCTGCTGCGCGACCGGGCCGCCGACAACGGGATGAGCGTGGACGCCTACCTGGTCCGGCTGGCCGCCCGGTCGTGGGACGCCGAACTGTCGGTGCTGGTCGAGCGGCTCAGCATCACCGAGACCTACTGCTTCCGGCACGGCGAGCAGTTCGCCGCCCTACGCGAGGACGCCCTGCCCGAGCGGGCCGACGCGCGGTCGTCGCAGCGCACCCTGCGGATGCTCTCGGTCGCGTGCTCCTCCGGCGAGGAGGTGTACTCGCTGGCCATCACCGGGCGCCAGGTGCGGCCCGACCCGGACTGGATCATCAGCGTGACCGGGATCGACGCCAACCCGGCGGTGCTGCGCAAGGCCGAGGCGGCCTGGTACTCGGCGTGGTCGCTGCGGGAGACGCCGGACGGGGTGCGGCGGCGCTGGTTCCGGCCCGACAACGGCGGTTTCCGGGTGGTCGACGAGATCCGCAAGCTGGTGCGGTTCCAGCGGGCCAACGTGGCCGAGTCCGGCGACGGGGTGTGGAACCCCGGCCAGTACGACGTGATCTTCTGCCGTAACCTGCTGATGTACCTGACCGCGGACGTGACCTCGGCCCTGGTCGAGCGGATGACCAACGCGCTGGTGCCCGGCGGCTACCTGTTCCTCGGGCACACCGACTCGCTCGGGCGCGACCCGGCCGGGCTGGAGCTGCGGCACACCCACCGGACGTTCTACTACCGGCGCAACGGCGGCCCGACCCCGGCCCAGCGGATCTCTTCGCTGCCCGCCCCGGCCGAGCCCGCGTCACCCGACCGGGCCCCGGAGAAGGCGGCCCCACCCGTCGACGAGAACGTCTACGAGAAGAGCCTGGAGCTGCTGCGCCAGGAGCGGTTCACCGCCGCCCTCGAGCTGATCGCCGCGCCCCGCACCGGTCCCCTGCGGGCCCGCGACCAGCTGTTGCACGGCGTGCTGCTGGCCCAGTCGGGACGGCTGGACGAGGCGATCGTGCTGGCCCGCCGGCTGAGCGACGAGAACGGCCTCAACCCTGACGCGCATCAGCTGCTGGGGCTCTGCCTCGAGGACGGGTCGGCCGTGGCCGAGGCCGTCGGGCAGTACCGCCTGGCCGCGTACCTGGACCCGGGTTTCGCCCTGCCCCGGATGCGGCTGGGCCAGCTGGCCCGGCGGCAGGGCGACGACCGCACCGCGGCCGGCGAGCTGGAACGGGCGCTGGAGCTGCTGGCCCGGGAGGACGACGAGCGGATCACCCTGTTCGGCGGCGGGTTCGGCCGGATCGCGCTGACCGTGCAGTGCCGGTCCGAGCTCGACGCGTGCGGGGTCCACCCGTGACCGCGCCCAGCGGCAGCGTGTCGCGGCGGCTGCGACGGCTGCGCGACGACTTCGACCATTCTTTCGCCGAACCCGCGCGCAGCCACGACGAACAGCATCTGGAACTCCTGACGATCCGGGCCGGTGGACGCCCGTACGCGATCAGGCTCTCGCAGAGCTCCGGGGTGCACCCCGACCGCCCGGTGACGCCGCTGCCCGGCCCCCTGCCCGCGCTGCTCGGCCTGGCCGGGTTCGCCGGCGCCGTGGTGCCCGTCTACGACCTGGCCGCCCTGCTCGGGCATCCGGTGGCCGAGGTGCCCCGCTGGCTCGTGCTGGCGGCCGGCGCCCCACAGCTCGGGCTGGCCTTCCACGAGCTCGACGGGCACGTGCGGGCCACCACCGACGACCTCATCCGCGAGACGGGCGAGGACGGCAGCGACGGCGGGCACGGGCGCGGCGGCACCCTGCGCGGGCTGGTCGACCTGCCGGGCGGCAGCCGCCCGATCATCGACATCCCGGCCACGCGGGCCCTGGTTCACGCGCTGACCGGGCACGCGCAAACCACCGACGAGGGAGACGCACCATGATGGCCGGACGCACCTTCGGCACGAAGCTCGCCGCGGGCTTCGGCCTGACCCTGGCCCTGACCCTGATCATGACGGCGACCTCGGTGGCGGCGCTGCGCTACGTGCTGACCACGAAGGACAACGTGATCACGTCGGCCCGGGTCAACCTGGTCGGCACCGAGATGCTCAGCGCCCTGATGGAGTCGCGGATCGCCGACTACCGCGGCTACCTGCTCACCGGCACCGACGAGTACCTCAACGCGACCAAACAGGACCGCGAGAACTTCCTGGCCGAGGTGTCCAACCTGCGGGCGTCCATCACCGATGCGCAGTCCCGCCGGCTGCTCGACGACGTCACCGCGGCCGAGGAGAAGCACGCCGGGATCCTGGCCCCGGTCATGGCGCAACGGGCAGGAATCACCGATCTGCGCAGCGTCAACCAGATCACCGGCAACGAGCAGGTCAAACCGGCGCGCATCGCCGTGCAGGACGCGATCAAGGCGCTGATCGCCCGGCAGTCGACAGTGGTCGACTCCCGCAGCAGCGAGGCGTCGGATCGGGCCACCGCGGCCAGCATCTTCATCATCGTCATCGGTCTGTTGCTGATCGCGGCCTCGGCCCTGGTGGCCTGGAAGCTCAGCCGGAACCTGCGGCGGGAGGTGGGCGCCGCGGTCGGCCACATCCAGAGCTCGTCGGCCCAGCTCGAGGCGGCCGCGGCCCAGCAGGCCTCGGGCGGGCGCGACCAGGCCAGCGCGATGAACGAGATCACCACGACGATCAGCGAACTGCTGATCACCTCGCGGCAGATCGCCGACAGCGCCCAGCGGGTGTCCAAGATCGCCGAGGAGACGGCCGACGCGGCCCGCACCGGCGACGCCACCATCGACCAGACCCGGGCCTCGATCACCGCCATCCGCACCCAGGTCGATCAGATCGTGCAGCACATGCTGGCCCTGGGCGAGAAGTCGCAGCAGATCGGCGGGGTCGTCGATCTGGTCTCGGAGCTGGCCGAGCAGACCAACATCCTGGCCATCAACGCCACCATCGAGGCCAGCGGGGCCGGCGAGTGGGGCCGCCGGTTCGCCGTGGTGGCCGAGGAGATCCGCAAGCTGGCCGACCGGACGGCCGGGTCGGCCAAGGAGATCCGGGCGCTGATCGAGGACGTGCGGGGCGCGGTCAACACGACAGTGATGGCCACCGAGATCGGGGCCAAGGCGGTCGACTCCGGCTCGCGCCAGTTCGACGACGCCACCAGCTCGTTCCGCCGGATCGCGGGGCTGGTCGCCACCACCAGCGACGCCACCCGCGAGATCGAGCTCTCGACCAAGCAGCAGTCCACCGCCGTCGAGCAGGTCAACGTGGCCGCCTCGGACACGGCCCGGGTCACCCGCGAGACCGAGGCCAGCGCCGTGCAGACCAAGCAGACGGCGGCCCACCTCAGCACGCTCTCCGGGGAGCTGCTCGACCTGGTCGGCACCGGGCGCCACTGACATGGGGGAACGCGATCCGCTGCGCTACTTCCGGATAGAGGCGAAGGAACTGGTCGACCAGATCAGCGCCGGCGTGCTCGACCTGGACCAGCAGCCCGGCGCCGACGTGGTGGCCCGGCTGCTGCGGTTCGCGCACACCCTCAAGGGCGCGGCCCGGGTCGTGAAGCAGCCGGAGATCGCGGACCGGGCCCACGAGTTCGAGGAGGTGCTGGTCCCGCACCGCGACGAGGCGGTGCCGGCGCTCCCGGCCGACCAGATGCGCGAGCTGCTGCGGCTGAACGACGAGATTTCCGCGTACGTGGACTCGCTGTCGGCGCCGGCGGCCGAGCCGGCCCCTCCTTCCGCGCCGGCCGCGCCGGAGCACGTGCGCACGGTTCCGCTCAACGCCCCCGACACCCAGGCCCAAGTCGACCAGGCGCACGAGGACGCGGAGCTGGCCCGGGGCGCCGACGCCGCCTCGGACCGGCCCGAACGGGCCGCCACCGCCGACCTCGACGAGCTTCTCGACGCGATCAGCGAGGCCAGCGCCCGGATCGCCCCGCTGCGCGACGGCAACCGGACGCTGGGCCGCCTGCACCGCAAGGTCGAGACGCTGGGCGAGCGGATGCGGGTCGGCCGCACGACCGTCTCCGACGCCACGGCCCGGACGTCGGTGCGGCGCCTGGCGGGCGAGCTGGGCGCGCTCGGCCGCCGCCTGACCGACGCCGTCGACCAGGTCGAACGCGAGCTCGACGAGGTGCGGGGCCGGGCCGAGGGCCTGCGCCTGGTGCCGGCCGGATCGATCTTCACGGCGCTGCGCCGGGCCGTCCGCGACGCCGCCGACGCGGAGGGCAAGCGGGTGCGCTTCCAGGCCACCGGGGCCGACGTGCGGATGGGCCCCAACCTGCTCAACCTGATCAGCGGCGCGTTCCTGCACGTCGTCCGCAACGCGGTCGTGCACGGCATCGAACCCGAGGAACAGCGGGTGGCCGCGGGCAAGCCGGCCGAGGGCACGGTCGGCGTCCACGTCGAGCGGCGCGGCCGGTACGCCGAGTTCCGCTGCGTCGACGACGGCCGCGGCTTCGACCTGGCCGCGCTGCGCCGCACGGCCGAGGAGCGCGGACTGCTCGCCCCCGGGGTGAATCCGGGCCCGCAGGGGCTGATCGACCTGGTGCTGCACGGCGGGATCAGCACCGCGCCGGGCGTGACCGAGGTGGCCGGTCGCGGCATCGGCATGGACGTCGCCCGCGACGTGGCCCTGCAGCTGGGCGGCGAGGTCACCATCGCCAACCGGCCCGGCCAGGGCGCCACCGTCCGCCTGGTCGTGCCGCTGACCCTGCTCAGCATGAACGGCTTGATCGTCGAGTCGGGCGGCACGACGGTCACGATGCCGCTGGACGCGGTGCGCCGCTGCGTGCGCCTGGCCGCCGACGAGATGGCCGCCGCCACCGCCAGCGCCCGGCTCGCCCACGAGCGTGAGGTGCTGCCGTTCCTGCCGCTGGCCCAGGCCCTGCAGGCCGTCCCGGCCGAGGCCGAGCCCCGCTCCGGGGTGGCCGTGGTGCTCGCGGCCGACCGGGACACGGTGGCCATCGGCGTCGACCGGCTGGCCGGCATCTCGACCCTGGTCGCCCGGCCGCTGCCCGACCTGGCCCCGGCCGCCCCGGTCATCGCCAGCGTCTCGATCGACCTCGACGGCAATCCCCGGCTCGTGCTGGACGCGCACGGGCTGGTGGCCGAGGCCCGGCAGGAGAGCTCGACCGCGCGCGGGGACACCTCGGCCTCGGCCAAGCCGCGGATGCCGATCCTGGTCGTGGACGACTCGCTGACCACCCGCATGCTCGAGCGCAGCATCCTCGAGTCGGCCGGCTACGAGGTCGACCTGGCCGCGTCGGGCGAGGAGGGGCTGGAACGGGCCCGCAGTCGCGAGTACGGGCTGTATCTGTCCGACATCGACATGCCCGGCATCGACGGCTTCACGTTCGTCGCCCGGGCCAAGGCCGACCCGCAGCTCGCGCACGTCCCGGCCATCCTGGTCAGCTCGCGGGCCAGCGCCGAGGACAAACGCCGGGGCACCGAGGCCGGCGCGGCCGCGTACGTGATCAAGGGCGAGTTCAACCAGGAGGAACTGCTGGCGCACATCCGGAGGCTGATCCTCTGATGATCCGTGTCCTGCTCGTGGAGGATTCCGCGACCATGCGTCACCACCTGCGCGAGTCGCTCGCCGCCGACCCGGAGCTGCAGGTCGTGGGCGAGGCGACCGACGGCGGCCAGGCGGTCGAGATGGTGGCCCGGCTGCGACCCGACGTGGTCACCATGGACATGATGCTGCCGACGATGACCGGTCTGGTCGCCACCGAGCACATCATGGCCGAGCACCCGACGCCGATCCTGGTCGTCTCGTCGGCCGACCGCAAGGAGCTCTTCAGCACCTACAACGCGCTGGCGGCGGGCGCGGTCGACGTGCTCGAGAAGCCACGCGGCGACGCCTCGGACTCCGACTGGGGCCGGCGGTTGTGCGCGGCCGTGCGCCTGGTCTCGCGCATCCGGGTGATCACCCACCCCCGGGCCCGGCTCGACGGCCGTGGCCGTACCCCGGCCGAGCCGGCCCCGCCACCGGCCGCCGCGCCGGCGCTGCCGCCCACCGACGGCCTGCGGGTGGTCGCGCTCGGCGCCTCGACCGGCGGTCCGGGCGCGCTGACCGAGCTGCTGCGCGCGTTGCCGGCCGGTTTCCTGCCGCCGGTGCTGTGCGTGCAGCACATCGCGGCCAGCGAGCCGTTCGCCGTCGCGTTCTCGGACTGGCTGGCCGGGCAGACCGGCCGGGACGTCAGTTATGCCCGGGACCGGACGCCGGTGGCCGCCCTGACCGGCCGGGTCGTGCTCGCCCCGCCCGACCGGCACCTGATCGTGCGGGACGGCCTGGTGCGGATCAGCGACGGCCCGCCCCGGCACTCCTGCCGCCCCTCGGTCGACGTGCTGTTCGACTCGGTGGCCGCCGAGTACGGCCCGACCGCAGCCGGGTGCCTGCTCACCGGCATGGGCCGGGACGGCGCCGAAGGCCTGCTGACCATGCGGTCGCGCGGCGCGGTCACCTTCGCCCAGGACGAGGCGAGCTGTGTCGTGTACGGGATGCCGCGCGAGGCCGCCCTGCTCGGTGCGGCCGCCTACGTGCTGCCCCCGGCCCGGATCGCGGCCCGGATCGTCGAGCTGCAGCCCGCGGGGAGCCGGCGATGACCCAGCGCGTGCTGATCGTGGACGACAGCCTGACCGTGCGGATGGACCTGCACGAGGCCTTCGAGGCCGACGGCTTCGGCACGATCCTGTGTGCCACCGGGGCCGAGGCCCGGGCCGCGTTCGTCGGCGACGACTTCGACGTGGCCGTGCTCGACGTGCTGCTGCCCGACGCCGACGGGCTCGAGCTGCTGACCGAGCTGCGGGGCATGCCGAGCCGGGCCCGGGTCGTGACCGTGTTGCTGAGCAGCGAGGACGAGGTCGCCGACCGGCTGGCCGGGTTACGCACGGGGGCCGACGAGTACGTCGGAAAACCGTACGATGCAGGATACGTCGTGGCCCGGGTGCGCCAGTTGCTGCGGGAGGGCCCGGCGCTCCCCGACGACCGCACGACCGTGCTCATCGTGGACGACAGCATGACCTTCCGCGAGCAGCTGCGTGAGCTGCTCGAGGCCGAGGGCTACGCCGTGCTGACCGCCCCCAGCGGCGAGGACGGCCTGCGGGTGGCGGCCGACCGGCGGCCCCAGGCGATGATCGTGGACGGTGTGATGCCCGGCATCGACGGCGCCACGGTGATCCGGCGGATCCGGCTCGACCCGGCGCTGCGCGACATCCCGTGCATCCTGATGACCGCGGCCGACGACTACGCCACCGAGCTGCAGATGCTCGACGCCGGGGCCGACGCGTTCGTGCGCAAGCAGCAGAACCTGGCCATCGTGCCGGCCAAGCTGAACGCCGTGCTGCGGCAGACCTCCGAGCAGCTGCCGATCGATCTCACCGGCAGCACGCACGGGCCGAGCAAGGTGCTGGCCCTCACCCCGGACCGGCAGCGGCTGGCCGAGCTGGCGTCGGCGCTGCGCGACGAGGGGCACGACGTGATCACGGTGGCCGACACCGCCGACGCGCTCGACCTGCTGGCCGCGCAGCCGGTCGACTGCATCGTGCTCGGGCTGGGCCTGTCGGGCGACCTGGGCCGCGAGGCGTGCCGGCGGATCAAGGAAGTGCCGGTGATCGGCGAGACCCCGGTGGTGATGACCGGGGCCACCGACGACGACATGCTGGCCTGTCTGGAGGCGGGGGCCGACGACTACGTGCGGGCGGATTCCGGCTCGGACGCGCTGCGGGCCCACGTGCGTACGCAGATCCGGCGCAAGCAGTCGCACGACGAGAGCCGCCGCATCCGCGAGGAGCTGATGCGCCGCGAGCTGGACGCGGCCGAGGAACGGTCGGCCCGGCAGCTGGCCGAGACCCGGGCCGCCCTGGTCGAGGAGCTGGAGTGGCGCAACCGCGAGCTGGAGGCGTTCTCGGGCTCGGTCTCGCACGACCTGCGCGGCCCGCTCCAGGTGATCAGCAGCTTCGCCGAGCACATGCTGGACGACGAGGACGACCCGCTCAGCACCGAGATGCGGCGCCGGTTGAGCCGGATCCAGGCCGCCGCGCACCGGATGGCCGACCTGGTCGAGTCGCTGCTGATCCTGGCCCGGGCCAGCCGGGGCGACCTGCGCCGGGCCGAGTTCGACCTGACCAGCACCACGTGGTCGGTGATCGGCGAGGTCGAGGCGCGCGACCCGGAACACAAGGTCGCGTTCACTGTGCGCGAGGGCATGGGGGCGGACGCCGACGAGGGTCTGGTCCGGGTGATCCTGGAGAACCTGATCAACAACGCGGTCAAGTTCACGCGCAAGGTCGAGCGCCCGGCGATCGAGGTGGGCGAGGCGCCCGAGGGCTTCTACGTGCGGGACAACGGGGCCGGCTTCCCGGCGGGCAAGGCGGGTGAGCTGTTCCGGCCGTTCGCCCGGCTGCACAGCGCCGAGGACTTCCCCGGCACCGGCATCGGCCTGACCACGGTGCACCGGGCGGTCGAGCGGCACGGCGGCGAGATCTGGGCCGAGGGCGAGGACGGGCGCGGCGCGACCTTCTGGTTCACGCTGCCCCCGGCCCCGGACCCCGGCGGACCGGACCGGCGGGCCCAGGCCCGCCGGAACGGCTGAGCACTACTTGACGTACGTGAGGCCGTCCGAGATGACCGTCGGGCGGCCCTTGGTGCCCACGACCACGACCGAGACGGTGTGGGCGCCGGCGGTCAGCGCCTTGACCCAGATCGTCTGCCGGTGCGCGGTCGCCGTGCCCTTGGTGTCCACTGTGGTCACCTTCTTGCCGTCGACGTAGACGGCCGCCTGGCCCGTGGCGGTCGTACGGGTGAAGGTCAGCGCGGCCGAGCGGCCGTTGAACACATACGCCAGCTTGGCGTTCTTGGCCGAGGAGGCGAGCGCCTTGCCCCCCAGGTAGGTGGTGGCGGCCGAGCGGGTGCTCCAGGTGCCGGTGCGCTTGGCCGACGTCTCGGGCATCTGGACGATCGTGCGGGTCACGGTCGAGACGCCCTCGTTGTAGGCCATGTCCGAGGCCTGCACGGTGTACTTCACGGCCACGTTCGGCTTGACCGTCGCGTTCCACACCGTCGAGGTGCCGAGCATCGGGACCTCGTTCGGCGACAGGGCGAACTGACGGGCGATCCTGCCGTTGTTGTCGGCCGACTTGAAGTTCACCGCGACCGGCACCGAGGTGGCGGAGTACGTGCCGGTCTTCAGGGCCACCCAGGGCGGGGTCGGGAAGGTCGGCTTGGTCACGTCGCCGATGACCTTGGTGACCGGCGTGATGTCGGTCGCGCCGGTCACGTGCACCACGCGGACCGCAACGTTGTGCGAGCCCGGGGTGACGGTGATCTTCGCGCTGCCCGTGAGGCTGCCGCCCGGGCCGGTCGCGACGACCTTGCTGTCGATCAGCACGTCGAAGCGGCTGACGTCGGCCGCCTGGCCGCCGACCCGGTAGTAGACGGTCCCCTCTTCTCGCACGTAGAAGGGCGGGCTGGTCGGCTCGCCGCCGCTGACCGAGACGAGCTCGAGGCCCGGCAGCGCCGCCCGGCCGCGGACCTGGCCCAGCAACGGGTGGAACAGGTCGCCCGGGCACTCCGTCTCGGCGCCGTCCCGGTGACCGGCGATGCGCGGGAAGGGCACCACGGTGCCCTTCGGCCACTTCATGCCGTCGATGCCCGCGACCAGCGTCGTGGTGCTGGTCGGGTCGTTGCCGTACGCGCCGAGGCGGGCCGCCGCCAGTTTGGCGATCGAGGTGAGGGCCGCGTTGCTCGGCCGCACCGTGGTGTAGTCGCCGATCAGCGCGATGCCGGCCGTGGCGGTGTTGAAGCCGGCCACGTGCGCGCCGACCACGGCCTTGCCGACGCCGCCACCGCGACCCTCGTAGATCGTGCCGCAGTTGTCGACCAGGAAGTTGTAACCGATGTCGTCGAAGCCCTCGGAGATGTCGGTGGCCATGATCGCGCGGACGAAGTCCGGGGCGTCGGCACAGGTCTTCGGGAACTCGGTGCCGGTGTGGTGCACCCAGACCAGCTTCACGCCCTCCGGGGCGATCGTCGGCGGGGCCTTGACCAGCTTCTCGTTCGCCTTCCAGCCGGCTCGCGAGACGTAGGCCGGCATCCCCGGATTCGGCACCGGCGGGGGCACCGACGTGGGCGGCGGCGTCGGCGTGCCCGGCGGCGGCGGAGTCGGTGTCGTGGCCCTCGGGGTGGGCGGCGTAGCCGTGGTCGCGGGCGGCTTGGTGGTGGCCTCCGCCGCCGGGTCGGTGCTCGCGGGCGGCGGCGCCTTGGGCACAGTGGTCGTCGGAACCGGCTCACCACCACCGCGGCCACCGGACTCGGGGGCATTGGGGTCGATGAGCTTGAGCAGCAGCCCGGCGGGCAGCGGCTTGGCGGCCGCGCCGACGAGCCGGGCCGCCACGCCGTCGGACGGGCCGGTCCAGAGCGGGGCGGTGCGGCCACGGGCGCGGGCCCGCTCGCCGGACAGGTCGGCCGCGTCCTCGGCGATCGACAGGTTCTTCCAGCCCGTCCATTGACCGCTGCGGGCGTCGCGGGTGCGCACCTGCACCGTGCCGTCGGGCGCGTCCTTTGGGCTGTTCCAGCTGACGCTGACCATGCTGAAGTTCTTGGTCGGCCGCTGCGGCAGCGAGAACTTGCGGCCCAGACTGCCGAGGTCGACCTGGTCGATGCGGATGCCGGCCGGCTTGGCGGCGGCCGCGACGGCCTTGACCGGCGCCGCCTTCTTTCCGGCCGCCGGCTCACCGGAGATGAACCGCGCCACCGCGTCCCCGGGCCCGGTCAGGACGGCGATGCCGCCCCCGGCCGCGAGCACCGCCGCCGCGGTTCCGATGCCTATCGCCAGTCGACGCCTCACGCTGACCCCCGTTTATGTTGTCCAAAGCCGGGCGTGAGGGTATCGAAAGCGAAATCAGCTCGCCATCCCGAACCAGGCTCGGCAGGGCGGGAATCCGGTCACATCGACGCCGGCCCCGGACCAGCGCTCGGCGGTAAGCCGGAAATGCAGTAGTTCGGCCACGTCACCGCCGGTGTCGACGATGGTGCTGACCCCGTTCTCGGCGTACCCGACCCGGCGCGAGACACCCGCCGAGGCCGCGTTCGTGGTGACGGCCGAAGTGATCGCCGCGGCCGCGCCGAGCTCACCGAACGCGAACTGCAGCACGGCCGTCCGCATGGCCACCCCGACCCCTCGGCCCCGCACCCCGGGCACCAGCCACGACGCCGAGTCGACGGTGCGCAGGACCGGGAAGTTGTCGCCCTCGAGGGTCTGCACCCCGACCAGGTCGCCGCCGTGCTCGACCGCGAAGTGCAGCACCCACGACTCCGGCGACCAGGTGCCCAGGGCCTTCCAGTAGCCCTGGCAGAACAGGCGGCGCTCGTTCTCGGCATAGCTCTGCGACTCGAACAACGCCAGCCGCGGGTCGTGCCCGACGTCGCCCGGCAGCACCGCGGCCAGCCGCGGCAGGTCGGTCTCGGTCATCGGGCGCAGCACCACGTCACGAAAGGCCAGCCGGAGGCCGAACAGGGGCCAGAACTCGTCCACCCCTGTTTCCTAGCGCAACCGGCCGACCTTCCGCCTCTGTATTACTCGGCGCCCAGCGCGGCCACCGGGCTCACCTTCGCGGCGCGGCGGGCGGGCAGCACCCCGGCCAGCGCGGTCAGCACGACCAGGACTCCGAACACCGCCGCCAGCTGGGCGACCGGGACGGTCAGCGGGGCGTTGACGCCCAGTGCCTTGACGGCCAGCCAGGCGTACGGGACCCCGAGCGCGAGACCGATGGCCGCGCCGATCACCCCGTACAGTGCCGATTCGGCCGTCAGCATCGTGCGCAGGCCCGCCTTGGACAGACCGACCGCCCGCAGCACCCCGGACTCGCGGACCCGCTCGACCACCGACAGCGCGGTCGTGGTGCCCACGCCGACCACCGCGATGATGACCGTGAGCCCGATCAGGCCGATCGCGATCACCAGCAGCAACGTCACGTTGTCGTTGATCTGGTCGCGCTGGTCGGCCAGCACGTCGACGCGCCACTTGCCGCCGGCCGCGGTCTGCACGTCCTGGATGGCCCGGTTGCCGTCGGTGCGGGCCTTCTCCCCGCTCGCGGCGGCGTCGGCCAGCACCCCGGCGTACGTCGCGGCAGCGCCCAGCTTCGTCAGGTCGGACGGGTCGAGCACGGCCGAGGCGTGCAGCGGCGCGTCGTCGGGCAGGATGGCCGCCACGGCCAGCTTCACCGTGCGCTTACCGGCCTGGAAGGCCACCTGGTCGCCCACGCGGGCCCCGGTCACGTCGCCCGCGAACCCGGAGAGCACCACCTTGCCCGGCCCGGCGTCGGCCAGGGCGCCCGAAGCCGCGTCCAGCTTCTTCAGCTGCGGCAGCCCGGTCATCACGAGGTCGGTGACCGGCAGCTCCATCTGCCCGCCGATCTTGGCCTCCAGCCGCCGGTACGGGCTGACATTGCTGACCTTGTCGTTCTTCCGCAGCTGGTCGACCAGCGCGGCCGGCACCGGGTCCTGGTTGACCCCGGTCAGCTCGTAGTCCGAGGGCGAGGAGGCGGCCGTCTCGCGGTCGACCAGCACCCGGAACGACGCGCCGCCGACCAGGGCGCCGGCGATCAGCGTGACGCCCAGCGCGACCACGACCGAGACCGCGGCGGCCCGGCGCGGGGCCGAGCCCACTCCCCCGGCGGCCAGCCGGCCGACCGGGCCCGAGCGGCGGATCGGCCAGCCCAGCAGGGCCAGCACCGGCCGCACCAGCACCGGGCCCAGCGCGACCAGGGCGAAGAAGGCGAACGCGCCGGAGGCGACGATGGCGAACAGCATCGGCTGGGCCCGGTAGTTCTCCGGGTCCCGGCCGGGCAGGTTCATGATCACGTACGCCGCGAGCAGCACGGCCCCCGCGGTCAGCAGGATGCCGGTGGCCCAGCGCAGCTTGCCGATGTCACGCCGGGCGCCGGTCGTGCCGGCGCCGCGCAGCGCCTCCAGCGGCGAGACCCGCGAGGCCGAGGCGGCCGGGGCCAGCACGGCCAGCACGGTGATGACGACGGCGAGCAGGATCGTGCCGAGCGCGGCCGGGACGGGCACGCCGGGCGAGGCGATCTGCTTGTCGAACCAGCCGGCCGCGGTCGGCACCAGATGGCCCACGCCGAGCGCGATCAGCACGCCCACCGTGCCGGTGACCAGGCCGGTCAGCGCACCCTCGGTGGCCAGGGCCCCGGTGATCGACCTGCGGCCGGCGCCGACCGCGCGCAGCAGGGCCAGCTGGCGCATCCGCTGGGCGAAGACGATACGGAAGGTCGAGGTGGCGACCAGTCCGGCCGCGACCACGGCGATCGCGACGAACATGGCGATGACCGCGAAGATGGCGTTGACGTCCGAGACCTTGGCCTGGGCCTCGTCGTGCCGCACGGTCGCGCCGTCGCTGACCTCGGGGTGGTTCTCGCCGGCGGGGAAAAGTGCGTCGAGCCGGCCCTGCACAACGGCCGGGTCGGTGCCCGGAGCAAGGCGGACGTCGATCTGGTTCAGGAACTCCGCGCCGGTCAGCTTCACCAGTGCGCCCGATGGCGCGTACGCCTGGAAACCGAAGTCGTCGCGGGCCTGGACTATGCCGACCACCTTGAGTTTCGACGTGGCCAGGGGTTTGCCCTCGTCGTCGTAGCGCAGCTGGGCGTCGACGGTGGTGCCCAGCTTGAGGCCCATCCGCTCGACCGTGCGCGGGGTGACCGCGACCTCGCCCGGCGCGGTCGGGAACCGGCCCTCGCTGACCGAGGTCAGCGCCAGCGGCCCGGTGCCCGGGTCGGACAGCAACTGCAAGTACTCGCCGCCGACCTGGCCGCCGTAGTCGATCCGGCCCACGGCCTCCTCGACCCCGGCCACCTTCTGCACGGTGGCCAGCTCGGCCGTGTCGATCGTGCCGTTGCGCACGACCACGTCGACCGCCTCGGGTGTGCCGCTGAGGCCGTTGAGGACGCTGCGCTCGGTGATCTGCTGCGCGAGCACGGTGGCGTAGACGACGAACGAGACCACCAGCACGGCCAGGCCGGTCAGCAGCAGGCGCGACGGCCGGCGGGCCACACCCCGCAACTGGGTCCGCAGGACGCTCATCGGGCGACCGCCAGGCTCTGCAGGGCGTCGGAGACCGAGGTGATGTCGGGGCGGTCGAGCTCGCCGGCGACCCGGCCGTCGGCCAGCAGCACGACGCGGTCGGCGTACGCGGCGGCGCTCGGGTCGTGGGTCACCATGACGATCGTCTGGCCCAGTTCGCGGACCGAATTACGCAGGAACAGCAGCACCTCGGCCCCCGAGCGGGAGTCCAGGTTGCCGGTCGGCTCGTCGGCGAACACGACCTCGGGCCGCGACATCAGGGCCCGGGCGATGGCCACCCGCTGCTGCTGACCGCCGGAGAGCTCGCCCGGCCGGTGGTCGAGCCGGGCCGTGATGCCCAGCGACTCGGTCAGGTGCCCGTACAGGTGCGGGTCGGGCCGGCGGCCGGACAGCTCGAGCGGCAGCATGATGTTCTGGGCCGCGGTCAGCTGCGGCAGCAGGTTGAAGGCCTGAAAGACGAAGCCGATCCGCTCCCGGCGCACCTTGGTCAGCACCTTGTCGGACTGCTTGGTCAGGTCGGTGCCACCGAGCAGCGCCTGACCCGACGTGGCGGTGTCCAGGCCGGCCAGGCAGTGCATCAGGGTGGACTTGCCGGAGCCGGACGGCCCCATGATGGCGGTGAACTGGGCCCGGGCGAAACCGACGGTCACACCGTCCAGCGCCCGCACCGCCGTGTCCCCACTGCCGTAGACCTTGACCAGGTCGACGGCGGCGACCGCGGCCAACGTGTCCACGCTCTGCGTCTGCATGATTGCTCCACTTACCTACTCGGTGGCGTTCTCGACGCGGCAAATCATGTGGGGAGCCGCACGACCGGCACATCAGCCGCAGGCCAGGCCCGCGATCGGCGGCGGATCTGTCTTTCGGCCGATGAGAGCCCCCTTACCAGCGCTTACGCTGGACGGCGATGCAGACCAACCCCAACCGGATCATCCTTCGCCGCCTGGCGCAGTTCCTCGCGCTCTTCGGGATGGCGATCCTCGGCCTGTTCGACGTGGCCCAGGGCCTGTTCAGCGGGTCCGAGGTCGCCGGGCTGGCCCAGGTCGTGCTGGCCGTGGCCGCGGCCGCCGTCTGGCTGCCCATGCACCGCACCGGCTCCCGGCGGCTGCCCAAGGCGGCCATCGCGCTGGGCTCCGCCTCGCTGGTGGCGACCCTGCTGCTGAGCGCTTCGGCCGACTCCTCGTACGGGACGAGCTGGGGCCTGGCCGAGTCGGCGGCCCTGCTCGGCGTCTGTTACGTCCTGGCCCGCCACTCCCCGCCCGGCCTGGCGGTGACCGCGCTGTTCGTGGTGGGGGCGGCGGTCAGCTTCATGCCGCTGCGCAGCGCGCAGACCGCCGTCTACGTGATCTTCGGTCTGATCCAGGCGCTCGCGGCCGCGGCCGCCATCGGCCTCGGCATCTACCTGCGCATCATCGAGGGCTCCCGGCAGCGCGCGGTCGACGCCGTCCGGGCCGAGCAGCGGGCCGAGTTCGCCCGCGACCTGCACGACTTCATCGCCCACCACGTCACCGGCATCGTCGTCCAGGCCCAGGGGGCCAAGTTCATCGCCGAGCAGGACCCGAAACGGGTGCTGCAGGCGCTCGACCAGATCGAGCAGGCCGGCGCCGAGACGATGACCTCGATGCGGCGGATGGTCGGCGTGCTGCGCGACCCCGATTCCAAGCCCGACGCCCCGCTGGCCCCGGTGGCCGGCGTGCACGACCTGGGCGCACTGCTCGAACAGTTCAACGCGGCCGGCAAGGCCACGGCCCGCATGCACCTCGACGGCGAGCTCGGCGGCCTGCCGGTCGAGGTCTCCACGTCGGCCTATCGGGTGGTGATGGAGGCGCTGACCAACGTCCGCCAGCACGCGCCCGAGGCCTCGGCCGCGGACATCTGGATCAGGCGTACGCCCGAGTGGCTGCTGGTGCGGGTGGCCAACGACGGCGTGGTTCCGGCCCGCACGGGCGCGCCGCGGGAACGGGCGGGGTACGGTCTCGTGGGCCTGACCGAACGGGTCCGCGCGGTCGGCGGCCGCATCACGGCCATGCCGGGCATCGAGGGCGGCTGGGTGGTCGACGCCGCGTTCCCGATCGACCCCAGGACGGACGCATGATCCGCGTACTGATCGCCGACGACCAGGCCATGGTCCGCACCGGCTTCGGCATGATCATCGGCGCCCAGCCCGACATGGAGGTCGTGGGCGAGGCCGCCGACGGCGTCGAGGCCGTGGCCATGGCCCGCAAACTGAAGCCGGACGTGGCCCTGCTCGACATCCGCATGCCGAAGATGGACGGGCTCGAGGCCCTGCGCCTGCTCTCCGGCCCCGGCGTGACCGACCCGGTCAAGGTCGTCGTGGTCACCACCTTCGACCTCGACGAGTACGTCCACCAGGCCCTGCGCAACGGCGCGGCCGGCTTCCTGCTCAAGGACTCGGGCCCGGCCCTGCTGGTCGAGGCGGTGCGGGCGGCGGTCTCGGGCGACGCCCTGATCAGCCCGTCCATCACCGTCCGCCTGCTGGAACACCTGTCCCCACCGGCCCCGTCGGGCGACGACGGCGGTCTGTCGCCGCGCGAGCTGGACGTGGTGCGGCTGGCCGCCAAGGGCCTGACCAACGCCGAGATCGCGGCCCAGCTGTTCATCTCGATCGGCACGGTCAAGACCCACGTCGGCAGCGTCATGACCAAGCTGAACGCCCGCAACCGCGTCGAGATCGCCGCCTGGGCCTGGGAACGCCGCTTGCTCGGCTAACCGCGGCGGCTGGCCAGCTCAGCCAGTCCGGCCCGGCTCGCCGTCCCGGTTTTGCGCAGCATGTTCGACACGTGCACACCGATGGTCTTCCCACTGAGCACCAGGGCGTGGGCGATCTCGCTGTAGGTCCGCCCGACCACGAGGTGAGCGCGGCCACCCACCGCCGCGTCAGGTCGTCGAGGCCGCCCTCGCTGAGGACCACGAACGGTTAGCGCTGCCGGAGGTCCCGCAGTCGGTCCAGGCCGACGCGCCAGTCCCCGGCCATGAGCAGGAGTTCGGCCTCGACGGAACAAACCTCCGACACGTGGACGTGCAGCGCACCGGCCCGCTCGAGCTCCGTCCGGCTGGCGCGGACGTCCTCGGCCATCGCCTTCCAGGTCGGCCCCTCGTGGTTGTCGAGGATGCAGTAGATGGCCTCGACGGCCATGCTGAAGTTCTGCTCGTCGAGCCACGTGTCGAACGCGAGCAGGGCGTCCGCGTGGCCGAGCTCCGGCGGGTCCGGAGCGCTGCGGAGGGCCGTACGCAAGGGAAGCAATGGAACGGAAAGCGAGGTCAGCGGCAGGCAGGGCGCCCACAACACGTGGCCGCGGGTGGCGGCGCACGCCTCCCGGACCAGCGTCGTCTTCCCGACGCCGGCCTCGCCTGAGATCAGCAGCGTCCCCGAGTGCCCGCCGGCCGCGCTCTCGATCACCGCGAGCACAGCGGCGGCGTCGTCCGCCCGGCTCCCCACAGCCCGAGTCTGCTCGTCACCCGGGACGCCGGAATCCCCCGAACCGGTGACCTCGCCTATCGCGGCCCGGTGGAGGCGGCCGACTCGTCGAGTTTGTGGCCGACCCAGGCGTTCAGGGCGAGGATGCCGACGCCGCAGACGAGCATGACGACCAGGATCAGGCCGATCACCCAGGGCCAGCCGCGGCGGGTCGAGGGGCTCGCGTCCGAGCTCTCGAACGGCCACTCGGAGTCGTCGCCCGGATCGTCCACATGCAGATAGTAGTGGCTACTTCTGCAGGGTTGAGGCGCTGATTGACGGTTTGCCCCGGCCGAGGTAGAAGATCCCGGGCAGCCCGGCCGTCTCGAAACCGGCGCTCGGGTTGTCCCGCAGCTGGGAGCGGCGGATCTTCAGCGTGCCCGTGCGGTCGTTGCTGACGAAGAAGATCGCGCCGCCGCCCTCGGTCGCCTTGTTGTCGCGGATGACCGTGCCGTCCAGGGTGAGCGTGAACGTGTTGCCGTCCAGATAGATCGCGCCGCCGCTGCCGCCGCCGGGGGTGCCGCCGCGGGCCGGGTTGGCGCCCCGGCCGACCGCGGCGTTGCCGGTGAACAAGCTGTTGAGCACCGTCCAGGAGACGCCGATGCTGCTCAGGGCCGAGCCGTTCGAGCACACCCCGCCGGTGAAGGTGCTGCTGACGATGTAGACGGGCTTGTCGCCGCTCTGGTCGAGCGCGCGGACGGCCGCCCCGCCCAGGTCGGGACCCGTACGCTCGCAGCGGTTGCCGGTGAAGCGCGAGTTGACCACCTTGAGCCGGCCGCCACGGGCGAAGATCGCGCCCCCGCCGTTCTTGTCGCCCGTGCTGTCTCCCCGCACGAGGGTCAGGTTCTGCACCGTCAGCCGCGGCGTGGGCTGGTCATCGCAGTGCGAGGTGGTCCAGGTCTGGGCCTCGTCGCACGTGTTCATGTAGAGGATGCGGCGCTGGCCGCCGCCGCTGAGCGTGACCCGCCCACCGCCGTCGAGCACCACGGTCGAGCTGGTGTTGCGCACCTTGGCCGTGGCCTTCATCGTGATCGTCACCGGCGCCGGCCCGCAGTCGAAGACGATGACACCCCCGCGCGCGACCGCCTTCACCACGGCGGCCGAGGTGCAGCTGGCCGGGGTGCCGTTTCCCACCGTACGGTCGGGTCTGCTGGTATCGACGGCCTTGGCCTCGGCCGGGATCGTCGCCCGGCCGCTCGGATTGCCGGCCTTGGGCAGCGCTTTCACCGGCTTCGGGGTGGCCGACGGCTTCGGTTCGACCGACCGCTTCGGAGTCACCTGCGGGGGCACGGGGGCCGAGGTCACCGGCGCGACAGAAGCTGCCATCGGAGTCGGCGGATCGTCGGCGCAGCCGGTCAGCAACAGGGCCACCGTCAGGATCGCCACTCCGCGCTTGAGCACCGGCCGACTCTAGAGCTGGTAGACGTACGCCGGAAGGGCCTCAACAGCCGGAAGCCGCGATCCGGCACGCCCGGGCCACCCACTCGCTCGGACGGGCGTCCCACGTGTGCACGGCGCCGTCGGTCGAGACGACCATGACCGTGTGGCCGTCGGGCCGGAACACGGGATAGGTGCGGACGCCGGGCGCGGCCGGGGCGAGCGCGCCCAGCGGCTCGCCGGTCCGCCCGTCCCAGACGGTGACCCGGCCGTCGGATCCACCCACGACGAACATACGCCCGTCGGCCGACCACGACACCGGCCCGGCCGGTCCGTCATGGGCGGTGACGGCGGCGCGCACCGCGATGCCACCCGCGTCGAGCAGCAGAACCTCGCCGTTGCGCCCGGCCACGGCCAGCCGGCGGCCGTCGGGCGCGAAGGCCGCCCCGGTCGCCGAGACATCGATGGCCCGGTCATGGGCCGTCCCCGCCCGCAGGTCGGCGAAGGCGGCCGAGCGGACCGGCTCGGGCGCGAACACGACCCCCGTAGCGGCCCATGGCCGCCCACGAATCGGCGGTCACGCTCAGGTGCCGGCGGATCCGCTGGCCCTCGGCGTCCTCGTCGAGCCACGACCGCAGGCGCGGCCAGACCCGGGTCAGCGCCTCGTGGGCGAGGGCCACGGTGGACTCGTCGGTGGTGACCAGGCGGGCCGCGACCAGCTCCTCGAGGATCTGTTCGGGGCCGGGACCGGTGGGCAACAGGCGGCGGGGCACGCGCCCCCGGTTGGCCTCGCCGTCGGGATTGATCGCGACCAGGCCCAGCAGCAGGTCGCGGAGCACCGGCCGATGTGTGACGGGCGTACGGTCGTACAAATCCTCGGCGGTGTTGGCGACGGCGCCCCGGATGCCCCCGGTCGCCCGGTAGCCGGCGACCGTCAGGGTGCGGCCCTGCCGACGGCGCCACGTCTGGCGCAGGGCGTGCGACAGCAACGGCAGGGCGCCGGGCTCCCCCTCGACGTCGCGGACGACCAGGTCGACCAGGCCGGGTTCGAGCACCGACCCGGCCCGTCGCGCCGGGGCCTCGACGGCCGTGCGCAGCTGGGCCTCGGACATCGGGCCCAGCACGTAGAGGCCCCGCTCGACCAGGCGGGCGAACCCCGGATGGCCGCAGACCTCGCCCAGCCGGTCGGCCCGCAACGCCACGATCAGCGGCGCCCGCGCCGCGTGCGCGACCACGGCGGTCAGGAAGGCGGCCCGCTGGCCCGGGTCCCGGCACAGAGTCACCACCTCCTCGCACTGATCCACGACGAGGACCGCCGCCGGCTCGGGCATGGGATCGGCCAACGCGTCCGCGGGCCGCGGGCCGGGCTGCAGCACCGTCACGGGGCGGCCTTGGCGCCGCAGCGCGGCCGCCATCCCGGCCCGCACGAGTGAGGACTTGCCGCCGCCGGACGGGCCGACGACCACCAGCACGCCCGTGGCGGCGAGCCGCTCCAGACCGGCTGCGATGTCGTCCTCCCGGCCGAAGAACGCCTCCGCGTCGCCGACGTCGTACGGCACCAGGCCCAGGTAGGGACAGTCGGCGGCCGGCTCCGGAGCGCGGGCGGCCGGGCGCAGAGCCGGGTCGTGCCGCAGGATCGCCCGTTCCACCGCGGCCAGTTCCGGTCCCGGGTCGAGGCCGAGTTCGGTGTTGAGCACCTGGCGGGCGCGGCGCAGGCCGGCCAGCGCCTCGCTCTGACGGCCGGAGCGGTACTGGGCCTCGGCCAGCAGCGCCCAACGCCGCTCGCGCAGCGGCGCCGCGTCGACCTGGGCCCGGGCGTCGGCCAGCACCTCGGCCTGGCGGCCCGCACGCAGCGCGGCCTCGATCCGTAACTCCTCGGCGTCGAGCCGAAGTTCGGCCAGTCGGACGGCCTCGATGCGGCCCGGTTCCCAGGATTCGACCTCGGGCAGGGCCGGGCCGCGCCACAGGGCCAGGGCCTCGCCGGCCATGAAGAGGGCGTGGTCGGCCGCGTCCAGCACCAGCAGCTCACGGGTCCGGTCGAGCAGATCCTCGAAGCGCCGGGCGTCGATCTCGGTCGCCGCGACGGCCAGGCGGTAGCCGGTCGGGACGGTCTCGATGGCGGTGGCGCCGAGCGCTCGGCGCAGACGGGCCACGCAGCCCTGCAGCACCTTGCGCCAGGACGCCGGGGGCTGGTCGCCCCACAACGCCTCGGCGAGCTGCTCCGGCCGCGCCGCGTCCCCGCCCGTGGCCACGAGGGCGGCCAGCACGATCCGGTCGCGGGAAGAGATCCGGGCCGGTCGCTCGCCGTCCTCGATGGTCAGTGGGCCCAGCACTGCGATACCCACTCCCGGACTGTCCGCCCAGGTCGGTGCGGGTGTCAACGGCGGCGATACCGCGCTGATACCACCCCGGCGGCGAACCGGAACCGCCCGGACCGACAAACGAGGGGTCAGCACCGAAGAGCCCGAGGAGAAGCGCGATGACAACAACGGGAGAAATAACCCGACGGTGGGGTGCGGCCACGCTGATGGCCGGCCTCCTGACCGGCGGCGGCCTGCTGGCCGGCAGCGCGGCGGCATCCGGGTCCGGCGTTGCGGCGGTCTTCGGGGCCGGCGGCGCGCCGATCTCCGGGGCCGGTGTAGCGGCGATCGACGCCGGAGCCGCCGCCGCCCCCGTGGGCGGCAACGCGGTGGTACCTGGGGGTGGCGGCGCGGCGGCGGCGGTCGGGGCCGCGGTCTGCACCCGGCTCGTGACTCCGGCGACGGCCGGCGCGGGTGAGTGGATCCCGATCCTGGCCTACCGGCACCGCGATCGGAAGGGCCCGCTGGAGATCCGGTTCGACGGGCAGCCGGTGAGTTACCGGCTCCTGCGCCATGCCGGCTCCTGCACTCCTCGGGCGACCGAAATATTCCTGGTAGTCGGCGTGCCCAGCGGGGTTGCGCACGGCCGGCACGAGATCCAGCTCTACGAGCCGGCCCGGACGCCGGGACGACCGCCCGAACGGATCGCGGTCAGCACCATCATGCTCGGCCCGTGAGGCAGCGCGCTGAAACGGCATCCGACAAGGCGGCGCGTTGAGACGACGCCGAGACCGGGCGCGAATCAGGGCGCGGCCGCCGGGAACCCCGGTGGCCGCGCCCCTGTCGATGGATGGTCAGACGGCGACCGTCGTCTCCGCGGGTTCCGGGGCCGGGGTGCCGTTGGAGAGGTGGCGCAGGTAGGCGGGCAGGGTCAGGAACTCGGGGCAGGTGCGTTCCGAGAGCAGCACCGTCAGCAGCGTGCGGGCCTGGCCGAAGCGCCGGGCCGCGTCCTCGTCCAGAGCGCCGGTCTCGCTGAGCACGTCCAGTTCCTCGCGCAGCATCCGGCTGACCAGGGCCGCGCTGACCGGCACCCCGTAGTCGGTCGGGGTGGCGGAGTGGATCCACTGCCAGAGCTGGGTGCGGCAGATCTCGGCCGTGGCCGCGTCCTCCATGAGGCCGCCCAGCGCCACCGCGCCCCGCCCGTCGAGCCAGGCCGCGATGTAGCGCAGCGCCACACTGACGTTGTTGCGCAGCGCGACCTCGCTGACCTGCACGCCGGGCGTACGCACGTCGAGCAACTCGGTCGCGGTCACCTGCACGTCCTCGCGTTTGCGGACGATCTGGTGCGGTTCGTCGCCGAGCCACTGGTCGAACACCTCACGGCAGGTGTCGACCAGGCCGGGGTGGGCGACCCAGCTGCCGTCGAAGCCGTCGCCGACCTCGCGCCGCTTGTCCTGACGCACCTGGTTGAGGGCGCGCTTGGCCGCCACCG
This sequence comes from Paractinoplanes aksuensis, assembly GCF_024137025.1. Lineage (GTDB taxonomy): Bacteria > Actinomycetota > Actinomycetes > Mycobacteriales > Micromonosporaceae > Actinoplanes > Actinoplanes aksuensis. The sequence continues at coordinate 52,135 of NZ_JAMYJR010000003.1, read as the reverse complement.
GGTCACGGCTGGGGACGACCGCGGCCATGCCGCCGATGGCGTGGGCGTTGCGGCGGTGGCACGTACGCACGAGAAGTTCGGTGTAGGCCCGCATGAACGGGGCCGTCATCGTGATCTGCGAGCGTTCCGGCAGCACCACGTCGGGGCGGTTCTTGATCATGCTGAACAGGTAGTCCCACCGGCCCGCGTTGAGGCCGGCCGAGTGCTCGCGCAGCTCGTACAGGATCTCGTCCATCTCGAAGGCGGCCGTGATGGTCTCGATCAGCACGGTGGCTCGGATGGTGCCCCGCTCGATCCCGAGCGCCTCTTGTGCGTACAGGAAAACGTCGTTCCACAGCCGGGCCTCGAGGTGCGATTCGAGTTTGGGCAGGTAGAAGTACGGGCCGCTGCCGCGCTCGAGCTGGCGCTGCGCGCAGTGGAACATGTAGAGGCCGAAGTCGAACAGCGCCGCCGACACCGGCCGCCCGCCGATGCGCAGGTGGCTCTCGGGCAGGTGCCAGCCCCGCGGCCGCACCATGATGGTCGGGATCCAGCCGTTGACCCGGTACTCCTTGCCCTCGGGCGAGGTGAAGTCGAGCCGGCCGTCCAGCGCGTCCCGCAGGTTGAGCTGGCCGAGCACCACGTTGTCCCAGGTCGGCGACGTGGCGTCCTCGAAGTCGGCCATCCACACCTTGGCCCCGGAGTTGAGCGCGTTGACGGTCATCTTGCGCTCGGGCGGCCCGGTGATCTCGACGCGCCGGTCGAGCAGGTCGGGGGCGGGCGGCGCGACGGTCCACTCCCCCTCGCGAACAGCGATGGTCGAGGGCAGAAAGTCCAATTCGTCGGTACGGGTGGTGCGCCGACGGCGTCGGCGGTCGAGCAGCTGCACGCGGCGGGCGCCGAACTCACGGTCGAGCGCGACCACGAACGCGATGGCCTCGGGGGTCAGCACCTCCGAGTAGCGGCCATCGGTCGTACCGGTGATGGTGATCTCTTCGGTTCCCATCAGAACTGCTCCGTCTCGGTCGAGCCCTTGAGGGCAGTCGTCGAACTCTCCGGGTTGAGGGCGGTCGAGACGGCGTCGAAGTAGCCGGTGCCGACCTCGGCCTGGTGCTTGGTCGCCGTGTAGCCGTCGGCCTCGGCCGCGAACTCGGCCTCCTGGAGCTTCACGTACGAGGTCATGCCGTCCGTCGCGTACCCGCGCGCCAGCTCGAACATCGAGTGGTTGAGCGCGTGGAAGCCGGCCAGGGTGACGAACTGGAACTTGTAGCCCATCGCGCCCAGCTCCTTCTGGAAGCGCGCGATGTCGGCGTCGTCCAGGTTCTTCTTCCAGTTGAACGAGGGCGAGCAGTTGTAGGCGAGCATCTTGCCCGGGTGCTCCTTGTGCACGGCTTCGGCGAACGACTTCGCGAACTCCAGGTCGGGCCGGCCGGTCTCGACCCACAGCAGATCGGCGTAGTCGGCGTAGGCCACGCCGCGCGCGATGGCCGCCTCGGGCCCGCTGCGAACCCGGAAAAAGCCTTCCGCCGTACGCTCTCCCGTGAGGAAAGGCTGGTCGCGCTCGTCGACATCCGTGGTCAGCAGGTCGGCCGCCAGCGAGTCGGTGCGCGCGATGATCAGCGACGGGACGCCGAGCACGTCGGCCGCCAGGCGGGCCGCGTTCAGGGTGCGGATGTGCTGCGCGGTCGGGATGAGCACCTTGCCGCCGAGGTGGCCGCACTTCTTCTCGCTGGCCAGCTGGTCCTCCCAGTGGACGCCGGCCGCGCCGGCCGCGATCATGCCCTTCATCAGCTCGAACGCGTTGAGCGGGCCGCCGAAGCCGGCCTCGGCGTCGGCCACGATGGGGGCGAACCAGTCGCGGTCGTGCTTCTCACCGCTCTTTTTTCCGGGTTCTCCGCGCCGTCCGGAGGACCAGGCGTCGGTGGCATACGCCGCGGCGGTGTCGATCTGGTCGGCCCGCAGCAGCGCGTTGTTGATCCGCCGGACCACCGCCGGCACCGAGTTGGCCGGGTAGAGGGACTGGTCGGGGTAGGTCGCGCCGGCCAGGTTGGCGTCGGCCGCGACCTGCCAGCCGCTGAGGTAGATCGCCTTGAGCCCGGCCCGCACCATCTGGACGGCCTGGCCGCCGGTCAGCGCACCCAGCGCGTTGATGTAGTCCTCGCTGTGCAGGAGCTGCCACAGCCGCTCCGCGCCGCGCTCGGCCAGGGTGTGTCGTTCCTGGACCGTGCCGCGCAGCTTGACCACGTCGTGCGCCGTGTAGCTGCGCTTGATGCCCAGCCACCGGGGATCGCCGGCCCACGCCCGAGTGAGGTCCGCCGCGGTACCGCCCCGAACTTCGGTCAGCTGATCAGTCATGTTCTCTCAGTCCCTCCGCTTGCTCCCGTGGAAGAACTTCACTTTCGCGTCTCCCACAAGCCCCTCTGAAGACATTTGTGAGCAGAAGAAACGCAGAATTTCTGTTAGCGTCAAAAGCCATGACCGATCTCGTGACCCTGGGCCAGCGGCTGCGCCACCTGCGCAAGACCAAGGGCCTGACGTTGGAGCAGCTCAGCGAGGCCGTGGGGCGGGCGCCGTCGCAGCTGTCGCTCATCGAGAACGGCAAGCGCGAGCCCCGGCTGTCGGTGCTCGAGGCGATCGCGGGCGCGTTGGGCGTACCCCTGCAAGATCTGTTGCGGCCCGAGGCGCCCTCCCGCCGGGCCGGGCTCGAGATCGACCTGGCCCATTTCCAGCAGTCACCGGCGTACGCCGCCCTGGGGTTGCCCGGGGTCAAGGGCGGCCGCAGGCTCCCGGCCGACGCGCTCGAATCCCTGGTCGGCCTGCACCGCGAGCTCAACCGGCTGCTGACCGAGCAGAGCGCGACGCCCGAGGTCGCCCGCCGGGCCAACGCGCAGCTGCGGATCGACATGCGCGAGCGCGACAACTACTTCGCCGAGATCGAGCGGGCGGCGGCCGACGTGTCGCGCTCGGTCAAACACGCGACCGGCCCGCTGAGTCAGCGCGGCATCCTCGACATCGCAGCGCAACTGGGCTTCACGTTGCACTACGTGAGCGACCTGCCGGGCTCCACGCGCTCGGTGACCGACCTGGTCAACCGCAAGATCTATCTGCCCCAGGTGGCGAGCGGCAAGGGGCACGACCCGCGGGCCGTGGTGCTGCAGACGCTGGGCCACTTCGTGCTCGGGCATCCGGAGCCGGCCGACTACGGCGACTTCCTGCGGCAGCGGGTCGAGGCCAACTACTTCGCGGCGGCGCTGCTGATGCCGGAGACGTTCGCCGTCGAGTTCCTGAAGGCCGCCAAGGCCGACCGGGCGCTGGCCATCGACGACTTCCGGGACGCGTTCGGGGTCTCCTACGAGACGGCGGCCCACCGCTTCACCAACCTGGCCACCCATCACTTCGGCATCCCGGTCCACTTCACCCGGGTGCACGAGAACGGGATCGTCTACAAGGCGTACGAGAACGACGGGGTCCGCTTCCCGGCCGACGTCACCGGGGCCATCGAGGGCCAGCCGATCTGCCGCAAGTGGGCCTCCCGCACGATCTTCGGCTCGGACGACCCGTACTCGTCGTTCTACCAGTTCACCGACACGTCGGCCGGCACCTACTGGTGCACCGTCCACATCGAGTCGACCCGCTCGGGCGAATTCTCGGTCACGGTCGGCACGCCGTACGAGCACGCGCGCTGGTTCCGCGGCGGAGACACTTCCCGGCGTACGGTGTCCCGCTGCCCCGACCCCGGCTGCTGTCGCCGCCCACCGGCCACCCTGGTCGACCGCTGGGCCGGCCAGGCCTGGCCCAGCGCCCGCGTGCACTCCCACCTGCTGGCCGCGCTGCCGCCCGGCACCTTCCCCGGCGTCGACGCCCAGGACGTTTACGAGTTCCTCGAGCGGCGGGCCTGATTCCGGGCGTGGCGCCCCCACTACGACACGGGGCGTTAGGCTGCCGCGCATGATCGGTGGGGTGCGGCTCGGCATCGCTGCGCTGGTGGGCTGGGCGGGGGCGTGGCTCTGGGCGTACGGCCTGGCCGTCCTGCAGCCGCTGTGTGAACCCGGGTCGCCGTTCTGGGAGTCGGCCGAGAACAACTCGTACTGGGCGCGCGACGTGCGCTGGTCGGCGATCCTGGCTGTGTCGGCGGTCCTGGCCGCGGTGTCCCGCCGGTCGTGGCTGGTCGCGGTGGCGCTGCCCTGGCTGGCGGCCGACATCGTGCTCGACCGGATCGACCCGGGACGTCCGGCGCTGCTGCCGGCCACCCTGATCGCCGGCGTCCTGGTGACCGCGGTGGCGATCCCGGCCGCGCTGCGCCCACCGCGCCGGCCGCTCGCCCTGTGGATCCCGCTGGCCTGCCTGTTCACCGCGAGCACGGTCGTCACCCTGGAATCGCCGAGCGATGCCGAGCCGCAGCTCGCCCTGTCCCGGCTGGCCGCCTACGTCGTCTGTGCGATCGCCACGATTGTGTGCGTCCTGGCCGCGCTGAAGCCGAGCGTCCTCGAACGCCGGTGGCCGGTGGTGGCCGGCTTCGCCGTCGCCGTGGCCCTGTTCGGTCTGGCCCCACCCTGGGTCACATTCGGGCTGATGGCGCTGGGCGCGGCCACAATCGTGCTGCTACGCGAGCCCTGGCCCGGACCGCGCCGGGCCGCCGGAGTGGTCGCGCTGCACGTGGCGGGTCTGATCGCGGCCGGCTTCGTGCTGCTCTTGACCCTGCTCCAAGCCGGGCGGCCGTTCACCGCACTGGCCGGCAACGAACCGGTCAACGCGGCCGACTCCGACCCGACGCTGCTGATCTGGTCGGTCACCCTGGCCGTGGTCTGGGCCGCCCTGGTCCACCTGGCCAAGACGGTGACCACCCAGCCTCGCCCCCACCCGGCGGCGGCCGGCTGACTGATCCACAGCCGAGCAGCCCCAACGGCAGTCGGACGACCGGATGACTGCTGAGCGACCGAGTGGCTGCTGGGCGGCCCGGTAACGGTCGACGCAACCCGGTAACGCCCAGTGCGGCCCGGCAACGGCCAGTGCGACCCAGTAACGGCCGGCGGCCCGGCAACGCCCAGTTCGGCCAGCGACGACCGGTGGGGCCCGGTAACGGCCAGCGCGACCCGACAACGCCCAGCGCGACCCGACAACGCCCAGCGCGACCCGGCGACGGCCGGTGCGGCCTGGTCACGACGGGCGGCCCGGCGGCGAGCGGTGCGGCCCGGTGGCTGCCGCGGCGGGCCGGTGGCTGCCGCGGCGGGCCGGTGATGGCTGGGGTGGCAGCCGGTCAGTTGAGCTGTAGCTCCGGCAGGTGGGCGGGGGCCAGACGGCCCAGCAGGGAGCGGGCGGCTTCGATGACCAGGGCGCGGTTGTGGGTCAGGGCGAAGTCGAAGCGCCGCTCGTTCTCCGGGCCGGTGTCGCCCAGGTCGCGGGCGACCAGTGCGGCCGCCCGGTGCGGGCCGACCACGATGACGTTCCACTCGCCGCCCAGGGTGTCGCCGGCGGACAAGCAGGCGCCGCGCACGCCGGGGGCCGGCTCGTCGGTCAGGCCGGCGCCGAGCGCGGCCACCAGCGGACTTCCCGCGGCCAGGCGGCCGAAACGGCGGGCGGTGGCCGGCGTGAAGTGCCGGGCGTCCTGGAAGCAGGCGAGCAGCACCGACGGCTCACCGCCGTCGCCGGCCAGTGCCTCGAGGTGGCGGCTCATGGGCATGAGCTGGGCCTTCGTGGCCCGGGTGACCGGGCGGCGGGCCCCCACGATGGCGTACGGGGTGCGGTCGCCGGTGCTCGGCGGCGGGATGAACGGCAGGGTGGCCCCAGCGACCGGCCCGGCCGACAGCGGCACCGGCCGGCCGAAGTGCCAGCCCTGGCCGACCGTGGCCCCCATCGTGCGCGCGACGGCCAGGTGCTCCTCGCTCTCGATGCCCTCGGCCAGCACGATGGCCCCACTGGCCTCGGCGTACGCGGCCACGGCGGCGACCACGCGGGCGGTGTGCGGGTCGCCGGGAGCGCGCAGCAGGCCCATGTCGAGCTTGACCACGTCGGGGTGCACGAACGGCATCAACGCGAGCGACATCGGATCGGCGCCCACGTCGTCGAGCGCCACCCCCCACCCGGCAGCGCGGGCGGCCGCCACGGCCAGCAACAGGCCGGACGGGTCAGCGGCGAGCGCCCTTTCGGTCACCTCGGTGACCACGCGCAGGCGACGACCGGCCCGCTCGATCACGGGCAGCAGGTCGGCCGGACAGGGGGCGCCGGCCGCCGCCGGCTCCATGTTGACGAACAGCGTGAGCCGGGGGTCGAACCCGGCGGCCAGCGCGCTCTCGTAGGCCCGGGCGCGGCAGACCCAGTCGAGCTCACTCCCCCGGCCCGCGGCTCGGGCGGCGGCGAACAGCTCGTCCGGCCGCTCCCAGGCACTGCCGGCCGGCCCGCGGCTCAACGCCTCGTAGCCGAGCACCCGGCCGGTGGAGATCTCGACCAGCGGCTGGAAGAGCGTGGTCACCGCCCGCTCGTCGAGCACCTCGTGGATATCGCGCACGGTTTGATGAATCGGCATCGCCGGTCGCCAGTTGACCAAAGAATCCGGACGGAGTCCGCAGGCGCTACGTTGTCCGGATGTCCTCGCCCCGGCTGCGCTTCTCCGTGCGCGCGATCATTCTCGACCCCGACGACCGCATCCTGTTGTGCCGGCACGTCATCACCGAGCCCGATCCGATCGTCGTCTGGGCCGCCCCCGGCGGCGGCGTGGAGCCCGGCGAGACGCAACTGGCCGCGCTGCGCCGCGAACTGCGGGAGGAAACCGGCCTCTCGGTCGCCGGCGATCCGACGCACATCTGGCACCAGCAGGTGGTCGGGCCCGGCTTCGCGCCGAACCACGACGGTGTGGTCAACGACTACTACCTGGTGCCCACCGAACGGTTCGAACCGCGCGGCACGATGACCGACGACGAGCTGGCCGCCGAGAGCATCCGGGGGCTGCGCTGGTGGTCACCCCGCGAGATCAGCGACTACCGGGGAACCGACGTGTTCTCACCCCGCGCCCTGCGGGAGCGGCTGACCACCCTGCTCGACGAGGGCGTCCCGCCCGAGCCGTTGCAGCTGGCTCTGTAGATTCGGCTCATGCCCGAGCTGATCGCCCCCACCACCCGGCTGCACACCTCGTGGATCGAGGCCCGCGACGAGTGGCCGCTCGGCGCGCACATGGACGGCCACAGCGTCCGGGCCACCGACGACGTCGACACCGCGGACGGTTTCGCCACCTGGGTCCAGCGCCTGCTCGACGAGGCCGACCCGGCCACCCCGCTCGACGAGGGCCTGGTCCACTGCACGTACCGCTGGATCGTCGAGGACGGCGAATACCTCGGAGCGATCGCGCTGCGCCACACCCTCAACGACTTCCTGCTCAACGTGGGCGGGCACATCGGCTACGGCATCCGCCCCTCGGCCCGGCGCCAGGGCCTGGCCGGCTGGGCCCTCGGCCGCACCCTCGACACCGCCCGCGCCCGGGGCCTGGATCGGGTGCTGATCACCTGCATCCCGTCCAACACCGCCTCGGCCCGCACGATCGAGAAGAACGGCGGCGTCTACGAGGACACCCGCACCACCGGCCCCGACACCGTGAAGCGCTATTGGATCCCGCTGACCAACCCCTGACCCAGCCCACCGCACATCCCACGCCGGTTGCAGCCCGACCAGCCCCGACCCGGCCGTCCCGGGCCTGAGCGCTCCAAGCCGACGGTCGGGGCCGACGGTCGGGGCCGACGGGTCGGGGCCGACGGGTCGGGGCCGACGGGTCGGGGCTCAGCCGGTCCCGGCGTGCGCGGTTCCAGGCCAGCCGCCTGTTCCGCAGCGGGGGTGGGGGCGAGGTGGTCGAGGTGGTCGAGGGCCGACTGCAGCGCCAGACAACTACGTGCCAGCAGCCGCGGTCAGACGGTCCAAATTTCGTCTGGTGGTGGCCGCTGGGAAGCCCAGTTCCGATACCGGGAGCCGGGCTTTCGCTCGGGCGCCGCCAGGCGGGATCCGGACCTCGCTGTAGCCCGCCCCCGCTGCGAAACAGGTGCTAGCGGTCCCGGCCCTCGGCCGGACCGCTCTCGAGCGGAGAAGTCCCGGGCGAAGCGGCTGTAGCTCGGCCAGTCCCGGCCAGAGCCTGGGTGAGGGCCTGCCGGGCTTCGTCGGCCAGGGTCGTGACCAGGGTGGCCGCCGCCGGGCGGTCGGTGATGAGGTCGACGGCCTCGCCGGCCCACACCGGCTGAGGCGGGATGAGGCCCTGGGCCACGTCGTCGTCGTAGTCGGAGCGCGCCCGCGGGTCGGCCGCGGCTTCGGATTCCCGGCCCCGCCACCGGTCCAGATGGGGATGGCCGAGCGTGCGGGCCGAGTAGGCGGCCGGCCACTGTGATCCCCGGACGACGTCCAGCAGGTTGCTCCGCTCGGTCTCCTCGGCCCGCCCCTGGACGATCGCCTCGACGGTCGCGGCCGGGGCCAGGGACTCCGTGGTGGCCTGGAACCGGGTGCCGATCAAAGCGCCGGCCGCGCCCAGCACCAGGGCGGCCGCGACACCCCGCCCATCGGCGATCCCGCCCGCCGCCAGAACGGGCACACCCCCGGCCAGATCAACCACCACCGGTACGAAGGGCAGTGTGGAACGGCCGCGCCGCGCACCGTGACCACCGGCCTCGGTGCCCTGCGCCACGATCACGTCGGCGCCCAGGTCGACCGCCCGGCGCGCCTCGTCGAGATCGGTGACCTGCAGGATCACGGCCGCACCGGCCTGCCGCACCGGCTCCAGCAACGGACCGGGGTCACCGAACGACAGCATGACCGCCCGGGGTCCGTAGGCCGGCGCCCGTTCCACCGCGGCCCGATCGGTCGCCCACGTCAGGAAGCCGACGCCCCACGGACGGTCGGTGCGCGCGGTCAGCACGGCGACCTCCCGGGCCAGCCGGCGCGGGTCACCGTCGCCGGCGCCGAGCAGTCCGAGACCGCCGCTGCGAGCGCGCCCCCGGCGGTGCCACCCATCGGGGCCAACGCGATCGGATGCCGCACTCCGAACATCCGCGTGAAGCTCGTCGACAAGCTCATGCTCTTGGTTGTAGCGCAACCGCTCACGCCCGTCGCCGTGGTGGGGCGAGCGCCCTGGACGCGCCGGCGGCCAGCTCGCCCCGCCGCGGCCCTCGGCGGGAGCAGCGAACCGTACCCCCGTCCGACCTCCCCGCCCGCCACCCAAGACCGGACTGAAGGCCTCCAGCCCAGCTACGACAGCCCGCCCTTGACCGGCTCATGCCGCTTCGGCGGTGAGCCAGGTCGGTCCCGCTCCCACCGCCACGAACAACTCGAACGGGAGTTCCGGGTCGGCTTGAACGACGGCCAACGCCACCCATCGGTCGAGCTCGGGGCGACTCCAGGCCGGCATCTCGCCCGTCTTGGTCGCGGAAGAAATAGACGGGCGCGTCCCAGTGGTCCTCGTCGCCCCAGAGCTCGACCGTCTCGGCCGGACCCCGCCCCTCGCTGAGCGCCTCCGCCAGTCGGTCGAGTTCGTGTTCGAGGGCGTCCCGGGCGGGCCCGGCAACGTCCTCGCTCCGGTCATCCCAGAAGTCCTCGATGACAGCGAGCCGTACGACATGGTGGTCCACATCCCCGAACGCATCGCGGCGTCCGTAGGCACCCTCGGGGAACGGCTGACGCGGCAGCGAGTCGACGGACCTTCACCGAGCTTTGCGGTTGATCTTGTAGTGGAGGACGAGGAACGGCAGGCCGTACAGGGAGAAGGCGTGTTCGGCGCGTAGTTGGCCGTTGTCGGTGTGGACGTCGAGTTGTTCGGCGAAGCCGGGTACGGCCAGCGTGGTCAGCTCGCGGGTCTTCGGGTCGATGTAGGTCAGGTAGTGGCCGGGGTGGGACAGGTCGCTGCGGCTCGTCAGCACCAGGCCGCCGCCGGGGCGGGGTAGCGGGAGCAGCGTCGCCGTGAAGCTGGTCTGGGGTACGGGGAAGCCGACGCTCACGAAGCCTCGGCCGTCGTGGCGGTAAGTGGTGTAGATGCCGATGTAGATGGGTTCGTCGGTGTCGGCATAGGAGCGGATCCATCCGCGTACGCCGATCAGGTCCGTGCCGGCGGGGGTGATCGTGTCGATGCGGCTGCGGACGCCGCGCAGGGTCTCGCGTTGGTTCATCGGCAGGTTGGCCTGGCCGAGCGGGCGGGCCACGAGGTTGCGGTACAGCAGGTAGCCGGGGCGCACCCACAGCCGCCACTCGGGGACGATGTCGAGGCGGAAGCGGGTGGTGTGCTCGTAGAACTCGCGCACGAGCGGGTCGACGCCGGCCGGGTCGAATTGCGGGCCGGCCAGGTCGTCGAGCGAGGCGACGATGCCGACGTCGGGGGCGTCGGGCTGGTATCTGCCGCCCAGCACGTCGGCCAGTTCGCGCACATAGCCGGTTCCCACATAATTTGTACGGGCTTCGAGCGGGACCACGAAAGGCAGTTCCTCGGCCCGTAAGCGTTCGGCCAGCAGGTCGACCTGCGGATCGCGGAACAGCACCGCCGACAGGGCGCGGAACCCGACCACGGCGCTCGCCGCCACCACGGCGGGGGTGGCGTCGCGCTTGAAGGCCGCTCCCACGACCGCGCCGACCACCGGGCCCAGCAGCACCTTCTGGGGGCGCAGGCCGAGCGCACCGGCCACCGCGCCGGCCCCGGCGCCGACCGCCACCGGGCTCGCCCGGACCAGCCGGCCGCCGATCGCGGCCAGCGCGCCGCTCATCACCACCCGCGACCACCAGGGCGGGATCTGGCCCGGTTGCTGCCGGGCCCGGGCGACCGTTTCGGTCACCGCGAGCGCCGCCGCGCCGGCCACCGCGCCCTTGCGTCCGGCTATGGCGGCCCCGGCCAGGGCGCCCAGAGCAGCCGCGAATCCGATGCCGGTGGCCCGATCGTTCATGCGTGCACGGTAGCGGTCGACGGTTCGGCCCACGGAAAACGGGCATGGGAAGAGGAGACTCGGGCATCGCGGGGTCGGCGTGGCGTTCCGTCCGTGCACGATCGCGCAGTCGCCGTGACCGGGACGTGCACAAGATCCCTCGGGTCGGTCGCCGGTGACCTGGCCGTTCCAATGCGATGCTGTGGGTGATCCTGCGAACCACTGCCGGGAGGAAGAGCCGCCATGCTGCCCCTCAACGCCGAGACCGTGTCCCGCCTGCCCGCCGACCTGGCTGTCCCCGCGTACGACCGGAGTGCCCTGCGCACCGGCATCGTGCACTTCGGGGTGGGCGGTTTCCACCGCGCCCACCAGGCCATGTACCTGGACCGCCTGATGACCGAGGGCAAAGCCCTGGACTGGGCGATCTGCGGGGTCGGGGTGATGCCGGCCGACCGGCGCATGCAGCAGGTGCTCGACGCCCAGGACGGGCTGTACACGCTGGTGGTCAAGGCGCCCGACGGCACGCTCGAGGCCCGGGTGATCGGCTCGATCAAGGAGTACCTGTTCGCGCCGGACGACCCGGACGCGGTGATCGAGAAGATGGCCTCCCCCGAGGTGCGGATCGTGTCGCTGACGGTCACCGAGGGCGGCTACAACTTCAACGCGGTCACCGGCGAGTTCATGGCCGACAACAAGGACGTGCAGCACGACCTGGCGTTACCCAATCAACCGCGTACGACGTTCGGCCTGATCACGGCCGCGATCGAGCGCCGCCGCGAGCGGGCCCTGCCCGCGTTCACGATCATGAGCTGCGACAACATCCAGGGCAACGGGGACGCGGCCCGGCGCAGCTTCGTCGCGTTCGCCGGCCTGCGGGATCCGGCTCTGGCGGCGTACGTGGAAGAGAATGTGCGCTTCCCGAACAGCATGGTCGACCGCATCACCCCGGTGACGACCGACGACGACCGCGACGAGGTGCGCAAACACTTCGGCGTGGACGACGGCTGGCCGGTGGTGTGCGAGCCGTTCACGCAGTGGGCGCTCGAGGACAGTTTCGGCGCCGGCCGCCCGGCCTGGGAAGAGGCCGGCGTGCAGGTGGTGCCGGACGTCGAGCCGTACGAGCTGATGAAGTTGCGACTGCTCAACGCGTCGCACCAGGCGCTGTGCTACTTCGGTTACCTGTCCGGCTACCGGCTCGTGCACGACGTGGCCCGGGACCCGGCCTTCGCGGAGTTCCTGCTCGCGTACATGAAGCGCGAAGCCGAACCGACGCTGGAACCGGTGCCCGGCATCAACCTCGACGAGTACCAGCACCAGTTGATCGAGCGCTTCTCCAACGCCCAGGTCAAGGACACGGTGGCCCGGCTGTGCGCGGAGAGCTCGGACCGCATCCCGAAGTGGCTGCTCCCGGTGATCCGCCACAACCTCGACTCCGGCGGCGAGATCAAGCTGGCCACCGCGGTGGTCGCGTCGTGGGCCCGCTACGACGAGGGCACGGACGAGCAGGGCGCCCCGATCGAGATCGTCGACCGGCTGCGCGACGAGTTGAACGCCATCGCCCTGACCCAGCGGGACAATCCGACGGCGTTCATCCAGAACCGCGAGCTGTTCGGGGATCTGGCCGACAACGAGCGCTTCGTCGAGACGTACACCTCGGTGCTGGAAAGCCTGCACACCCGGGGCGCCAAAGCAACGCTCGAGGACCTGGTCAGGCCGTAAGGCCGGTCGGTGTCTCCAAGTTGATCCCGGGGCTGCCCAGCTCGGCCCGGGCGGCCCGGTTGAACTCGCGTTCCGCGTCCCGGCAGGCCTGGACGAAGGGCTCGGGAACCTGACCGGCCTCGTGGCCGGCCCTCATCTCGGACAACCGCCCCACCGCGAGCATGAGGGCAGCGGCGGCCTGGACGGTCGCCGTGGTGTGCGCGATCAGGCCGATCTCGGCCCGGTAGCGGACGACCTGGACGCGCGGCTGACCGCCGTCCGCGTGCGGATGGCGGGAGACCGAGGACGCCGGAATGATCGGCACGTCCGGGCCCAGCACCGTCGCCCGCCATTCCCGGCAGGCGGCGACGAAGGCGGCATACGTCGTGCGCCGGTCCCGGAGCGACAGGTTGTTCTCCTGGTGGGCCCAGGACGCGCGCTGCACCCGCGCGTTGAGCAGAGACCCCAGCATCACGCCGACCAACGCGCCCGTCACCGACAGGACCGCGACAACCACCTGAGTCATGGCTCCAGAGTCGCCGAGGGCGTCAACCGTCCACAAAGGTGCGATCAGTGGGCCACCCGGCGGGCGCCGGGGCGGAAGCGAGCCGGAACCGCCCACTGGACGGCGCGGTTCAGCACCTCGCGGAACATGATGACGACGCAGGTGACGCCGTTGAGGAACGAGGCGATGACATCGGTGGGGTGGTGCATCCCGCGGTAGAGGCGGGAGGTGGCCACGCCGATCGGGATCAGGACCAGCAGCCAGGCCAGGCGCTTGGCCCACGGGTGCTGCAGCAGCGTGAACAGCAGCAGGGCCAGACCCACGTAGAGGGCGACCGCGGCCGACGTGTGCCCGGACGGGAAGCTCGACGTGGGCGGGGAGTCGTCCATGCGGTGCACGGCCGGACGCTCCCGGTCGATCACCAGCGTGGTGAAGAAGAAGACCAGGGCCTGGGCGGTCACACCGAGGCACAGGTACAGCGGCTCGCGCCAGCGGTGCAGCTTCAGGTACAGGATGGCGGCGGCCACGCCGGTCACGGCGATGATGACCGGGGTGCTGCCGATCAGGCTGACGATCTCGCTGATCACGTTGAGCGGACTGTTGCGATGCGCCTCGAACGAGCGGTTGACGTCGTCCTCGACGGTGAGCGGCCAGGACTGGTCGACGACCCGGGTCACCAGCAGGCCGAGACCGACCATCACGCCGAACAATATGGTCACCGGCAGCAGCAGTCGCTTGGCGATTTGCGCGATCAGCGGGGGCATGACCGCGCTGTCTACCCAATGACGCCGATCGCTATTCCCCGCTCCGGGTCACGCTTGCGGCGGCGGACGGCGAACGCGGCCATCGTCGCCGCGACCACGATCAGGCCGAGCAGCCAGCCCGCGAGCACGTCGCTCAGCCAGTGCACGCCCAGCCCGATCCGGAACAGGCCGGTCACGGCCGGGACGACGAGGCCGGCGACGATCAGGCCCGTCCGGAGCCGTGGCCGGCGGCGGGTCAGCGGCAGCAGCACGGCCAGCACGACGGCGGCGCCGAGGGCGTTGTTCAGCGCATGGCCCGACGGGAACGAATACCCCACCGCCGTGGCCACCGGGTCGAGGAAGGAGGGCCGGTCGCGCTCGAAAACCAATTTCAGCAGTACGCCGAGCAGCCCACCGGCCGTCATCGTGATACCCACCCACCAGGCGAGTGAGCGGGCGCCCCGCCGGGCCAGCCAGATCACGAGGCCGAGGGCGGCCACCCGCCACGTCCACGGATCGAAGACCAGGCACCACCACCACATGAAGTCGACCAGCGCCGGGCGCCCCGACGAGAAGTCGTGCACAGCTACGCTGACGTCCTGATCGACCCGGTGCAGCCAGTCCACCCCGCCCACGACCATGGCCGTGAGCACGGCGAACGGCACCAGCAGCACCACCGCCCCGGCCGCCGCCCCGGCCAGCCGAAACTCGAGCGCATGTTCTCGATCCCGCATGGCGACAGCTATACCCGACTATTCACCTCTGATACACGTCTCGTTAACCAGCAAGGCCGACGGCCCCTGGGCCAGAGCGGTCGAGCTCGGGCTGGGTGGGCGGCGCCGCGTCAGGACAGGGCAGTCAGGATGCGGTTGGGGTCGGGGTGGGCGGCGCCGTCAGGGCGGACGTCGGCGAAGCGGACCACGCCCGTACGGTCGGCGATGACGACGGCCGGGAACGGGAGCACGGACCGGCCCGCACCCAGCAGCTTGTCGGCCCCGGGAGCGTGGAAGCCCAGATTGAAGGCGTCGATCAGTTGATGGCGGGGGTCGGCGGCGACGAAGTAGCTCAGGTCGTGGCGGCGCTTGACCTCGACCAGGCGGGCCGGGATCTGCGGGCTGACCGCGACCAGGTGGGCGTCCGACTCGGCCAGGGCGGGGGCCAGCCGGCGCTCGTAGTCGGCGAGGGCGGCATCGGCGGTCTCGCTCGACGCGTACGGGAAGAAGGCCAGCACGATCGGGCCGGTCTGCCGCAGCCGATCGAGATGGATGGGGCCCAGGTCGGCCTCGAGCAACACCACGGAGGGCAACCGGGCGCCGGGCTTGACGATCCGGCCCCAGATGTCGTCGCGGTCGAGCGCGTTGTACGACAATTCGGTCGATCCCATACCGCGGGAGCGCACTCCCCGGGCCGGAGCATGCCCCCGGTCGGCGCCGATCCGACCGCCCGGAACCCGCCGGGCATCGGCGACGCGACCGGACGACGCGGGGGCGAAAGGCTCGCATGTGGCCGCGTCCTCCAGCGCGAGATGCCTCGTGTCGGCCGGCTTGGCGCTGTGCGCGGCTGTGGTCATCGCCCCCACCCCCTTCAAATTCTATTTCGCAGATAGGAGATATAGCCTAGCGGAATTCCGGCGTTAAGGACACCGCACAAGAGTTAACGCAAAGCGACAATCGTCACTCTCGGCCACGGCGATCCGCCGACCGCCACTCGACGTCACCGTCGCGCGTCACGGTGTGCAATCTCGCCGACAAGCGCCACCCGAGAACCCGACAAGCGCCGCCCGTGAACACCGCCGCCGACAGACATCACCGACGCATCCCGGCTGCCACCGCAGTCGCCCGCGATCAGCCGACCGAGCGTCAGCGGTCAACGGCCGACATTGTTGCGCGCTCGCCGCCGTCGGCTGAGTGCTCCGACGGTTGAGTCGGCACGACCATATCGGACGGTTCGGATGCGGGCGCGGCCGCTCCCGGCGGGGTGGGCCACAACACCCGGAACGCCAGCACCGCCGCCACCGCGACCAATCCGGCCGCGACCAGCGACACCACCGCGAACGCCATCCCGTACGCGTTGTCGGCCTGTTGCAGCAGCGCCGTGCCCATCGAGCCGGGCAGCCGATCAGCCGCGGCCGCCGCGTCCATCAGCGTGCCGTCGGCGGGCAGGCCGGGCACCCCGGACATCCCGCTGCGGTAGGCCGCCACCACCACCGATCCGAGCACGGCGATGCCGATCGCCCCGCCCAGCTCGGCCCCGGTCTCGGTGACCGCGGCCCCCATGCCCGCGCGCGACGACCGTACCGAGGAAACGACCAGATCGGTGGTGAGCGTGTAGACCGGCGCCAGCCCGAACCCGCCGATCACCATGCCGGCGACCAGGATCGGCAGACCTCCGCCGTACGGGGCCAGGGCCATCAGCCCGTGGCCCGCCGCCATGATCACAGCGCCGACCGCGATCACCCGCCCGGCCGGGAACCAGCGCACCAGCATCGGCCCGAGCAAGGACGCCAGCAGGAACGCGCCCACCGACGGCAGCGCCCACAGGCCGGCCCGCAGCGGCGACAGGTCGAGCACGATCTGCAGGTACTGGACGATGGCGAGCTGCGTGCCGTAAAGCACGAAGAACGAGAGCGCGTTGGCGATCAGCCCGACCCGCACCCGGCGGTCGGCGAACATGCTCAAGTCGAGCAGCGGTTGCGCGATCCGGCGCTGGCGGCGCAGGAACAGGGTGAGGACGGCACCGGCGATCACGAGCGTCAGCAGCGGCACGGCCGGACGGCCTTCGGCGGCCAGGCGCTTGATCCCGTACACAAATATGAGGACGGCGACCAGGCTGAGCACGGCCCCGGCCAGGTCGAACCCGCGGGCCGAGGGGTCGCGGGCCTCGGGCAGCAGCGCCGGGCCGAGCACGACCAGCAGCAACGTCGCGGGCACGGCCAGCAGGAAGACCGAGCCCCACCAGAAGTGTTCGAGCATGACGCCACCGATGAGCGGCGCGGCCAGGCCGCCCAGCGAGAACGACGCGCTCCAGACGCCGAGGGCGATCCCCCGCTGCCGCGCGTCGGCGAACATGGCCCGGATCAGCGCCAGCGTCGACGGCATCAGCGACGCCCCGGCCAGGCCCATCAGCACGCGGGCCGCGATCAGCAGCTCCGGGCTGGTGGCGAACGCCGCGAGCAGCGACGACAACGCGAAGGCGACCGCACCGGCCAGCAACAGGCGGCGGCGCCCGATGCGGTCGCCGAGCACACCCATCGCGATCAGGAACCCGGCCACGACGAACACGTAGCTGTCCATGATCCACAGAAGCTGCACCGCGGTGGGTCGCAGGTCGGCCGAGAGTTGCGGCGCCGCCATGTTGAGGACCTCGGCGTCGAGCGACACCAGCAGACAGGGCAGCGCGAGCACCGCCAGTCCGACCCATTGCCGTGCGCCGGCCGTCGCACGCATGGTTCCACACCCTCTCGATACGTAACGCAATGAAGACCCTCATGACGTTACGGCGAGAATCTGAACCGCGCAACGCGAAGAGACGCCCCATTGCGTTACGCTGGCTCCGGCGTCCTCGGAACGAACGAGCCGGGAGCAGCGGAGGTGACCCGTGAACGTCGAACCCATGGCGATCGCCGATCTGGTGACGCTCGTCAACGAGTGGGGCACCGAGCCCTGCCGGGTCGACGGCCGCGCCCCTCGCCCCGGCGCCGAGCTGACCACGCTGGCCGACGAACTGCACCCGATTTTCGCCACCCCCGACCCCACGACCAGGGCCCGCTTGGTCACGGAGCTGTTGCGGGTCACAGGCGTACGACCGGAGCTGGCCCCTGATCTGGCCGAGTCCTGGACGGTGGCCGACGCGGCCCAGTCCGACCGGGCGGCCGCCGCCCTGACCCTGCGGCACCACCTGGCCGCCCACCCCGGCCGCCTGGGCCTCTGCGCCGACGACCAGTGCGCCGACGTCTACGTCGACGCCTCCCCCGCCGGCAAGCGCCGATTCTGCTGCCTGACCTGCCAGAACCGCGCCCGCGCAGCCGCCTTCCGAAAGCGGAGGGCCGGCACCGGGTGACGTGCCGCCATCAGTGGCGGTGACCGTCTCGCCCGAGCGTCTGCTCCGGGGTCACACCGGGCCGGGTCCACTGCGGCACCGGACGGCTGGCCGGACCCCCGTCAGCGCGGCCGCGTTCGTCGGAGCGCCGGTACCAGCACGCGGGGTTCCCCGCCGGCCGTCCCGCGGGGTTGTCCTCCCACGCCTCCCGGCGACCGTAAGGCGTCATGTCGAGCAGGCCGAAGGTGGCATTGAACCGCTCAGTGCCCCGCCCGGTCGTCCCGTAGGTGAGGAAGGCCCGGTCCCCGTCGCGCAGGAAGGAGGTCAGGCACCCCATGTCCCCACCGACCGGCGCCGCCACCCACGACCTCGACCGCCGGATCGAACTCCACCATCGGCAACCGCCGGCGCTCCGCCGCGAGCGCATCACCAGCGCGGGTATAGGCCTTCTCCCGAACCAGCAATTCATCCCGCGCAACTTGCCAAGTGTCCAGGTCAACAACGTTCGGCGTGGTTGTCACGATCTCCTCCAAGGCACCCGTTCCCGGGCAGCGTCGTACAACGTCCTGCGACGCTCACCGGAACAGACCCGCCCCCGACCCGAAACTCACCGAACCTCGCCACAGAATCCGACGCCGCGGCTCGACGTGACGCGACTCCGCCTGGCCGCCCCGTCGGGTTGTCAGCACGACATCGGGCTCGATGCAGATCACGCCCAGCCAAGATGCGCCGCTCCTCCAACCTCGCGCACGCCTGAGACACGACCGGACCGGCCCGCTGAACCCCAGCCTTACGCTGCCGCCGATCCGCGTTGATCAATTCCTGGGGTGTGCCAGATGATTCTCAGACAACGGCCCGAGCCGCGACGTTTCGTATCGAGCGGATCGCGCCAGATCCGGGCGCCCGATCCCGGTAAGCGCGTGGCTGGGCGTTATGAGCTACCAGGCGATCGGATGATCGGCTGTTTTCCATGTGCCATGAGCGCCCGGCAGCGCCTCGCCAATTGATGCCGGGTGCTAGGTTCGGGCTGGTTGCGCATGCGCCGTGGTGGGCCGCCGGATTGTCAGCCTTTCCCCTCATCCTGGGAGAGATCCGATGACGAACAACAACACTCCCGATGGCGCCGCAGGTTCCGGGCTCTGGGCAAATCTCGGGATCTGGATCGCGTTCGGCGCTCTCTTCGGCACCCTCGCCGGCCTTCTCTTCGACAACCTCGCTCTTGGCGTCTCGCTGGGTTCAAGCCTGGGCGTTGTCGCCGGCGTCCTCTTCATCGCGCGAAGAAACGCCCGCGGCTGACTCCGCACTCCTGCGCATACCGGGCGCATACGCCAAAGTAAGAGTCGTACCAACAGAGAAAGTGGCGGGGACAAAGTTTCACAACCCACCGGACACCAAAGCGGCCGGCGGGTGGTCGTGATCCTGGATATCGAGTGGATCGCAACAATTGAGTCCAAGATCTGAGCTTCGCGGCCCGGTGTCGTCGAGGGGAACTTATCAACCTGCGGTTGGTCCGGCCGCCAGGCGTTGGAAAACAATTCGCCGGGCGTCAGGTGGCACTTTCTGCAGCCGCAAGTTCCGCTGGAGGGACACCGGGTCAGTGGCAAATGCCCGAACAGCCAGGTGTTCGAAACCGTCGGACCTGCCTCGAGGACATTGTCGACGTCACGGCCAGCGCTGCTACCGAAACGATCATTGCCATTGCGGCCACGGCAACCTCAGGATCCATGAGCGCATGGTGGCATCGCCGAGCAAGCTGGACGATCAATTCACGAACCCTTGATCAGGCGCGTATCCCTGGATCGAGTTCGGCTGACGTCGCCTTCCGAAGCACTCTTCTCGGCTCTTGAGTCCGAATCTGCGCCCAGGATCGCGGAGATTTCGGGCGATCTTCAGGTCAGGTAGTTCAGCTCCGGCAGCTTTTCCTGATAGGCGGCGATGAGTCGGCGGGCCACCGGCACTGAGTCGATCAAAGGGTGGGCGGCCATGGCCCGGACGGCCAGGGCGCGGGAGCCGGTGTCGGCTGCGGTCAGGACGGCGCGGTCGGTGGCCTTGATGCGCTTCACCAGGTCGACGCCGTGGGAGGGCAGGCCGTCGGAGGGCAGTGGGCGCGCGCCCGAGCCGTCGACCACGCACGGCACCTCGACCACCGCGTCGTCGTCCAGTTCGGGCAGGGTGCCACGGTTGCGTACGTTGAGGATCAGCTCTTGCCGCGAGTTCTGGGCGATCGCCAGCATCAAGGCCAGGGCCACATCCTCGTAGCCGCCGCCCTCGGCGTCGTCGCGTTCGCCCAGCCCCTCCATTGCCATGTAGGTCGCGTCGCGCTGCCGCCGGACCGCGTCCCAGGCCTCGAAGGCGTCGCCCTCAGTGGTCGTCAGCATCGCGTAGCAATCCCGCTGTTGCCGCAGCAGGAACTCGCCGCGGGTCTCTTCGGCGGCCAGCTCGGCCCGGACCAGTGCCTCGTTGTCGTAGTAATAGTGCAGGTATTCGTTCGGCACCGCGCCCAGCGACCGCAGGTGCGCAGCCCCGAAGAGCCGCCCCTCCTCGAAGGACTCGATCGCCGGCGAGGCCAGCAGCTCCGGCAGCAGGTCGCGCTCCCCTACCCGTACGGCGGTCAGCCAGCCCAGGTGGTTCAAGCCGGCATACGAGATCGAAGCCGAGGGAACCCCCAGCGCCCGCACCACCCGCCGGGCCAGCGCGGACGGCGAGTCGCAGATGCCGATCACCCGATCGCCCAGGAACTCGGACATGGCCTCGGTGACCAGGCCGGCCGGGTTGGTGAAGTTGATGACCCAGGCGTCGGGCGCGACCAGGCTGATCCGCCGGGCGATGGCCCGCGCGACGGGCACGGTCCGCAGCCCGTACGCGATGCCGCCCGCCCCCACCGTTTCTTGCCCGAGCACGCCCTCGCCGAGGGCGACCCGCTCGTCGATCACGCGGCCCTCGAGCCCGCGGACGCGGATCGCGCTGAACACGAAGTCGGCGCCCGTCAGCGCTTCGGTCAGGTCGGTGGTGGCCTCGACCGACGGCGCGCCGACGACACCGGCGGCCTGGTGACGCAGCACCCGCCCGATCGCGTTGAGCCGCGACACGTCGACGTCGTGCAGCACGACCTCCGTGATCGGAGAATCCCGGCCGAGCAGGGCGCCGTGGACCAGGGGCACGCGGAAGCCGCCGCCGCCCAGGATGACCAGTCGTTTACCGGGCATGGGCGTCCGACAACCGGGCGATGGTGGCGGTCGCGCGGCGCACCGTGCGCTGCTCACCCTCGGGAATCACGTCGTCGAGGAACGCGTACCGCTCGGCGAGCGCCGACGACCGCGCCCCGCGCCACCAGTCCGCGATGTCGCCCCAGCCGGGGGCCGAGAGCGATCCCCCGAAGTGCTGCACCGAGAGCGCCGCGATCAGGTTGGCGAAGGCCAGGCTCTGCGCGAGCGGCCATTCCCGCAGGCTGCCCAGGATGAACCCGGCCGTGAAGACGTCCCCGGCGCCCGTCGGGTCAAGGGCCGGCACCGGTACGGCCGGCACGTGCACGGTCTCGCCGGTGCGCGCGTCGTGGGCCAGCACCCCGTCGCTGCCGCAGGTCACGACCACCACCGGGGCCAGCCCGGCCAGCTTCTCGAGCGCCTCGGCCGGGGTCGCCGTGCGGGTGTACTGCATGGCCTCGACCGCGTTGGGCACGAACGCGTGGCAGTCCTCGAGCATGTCGAGCACCTCGGCCGGCCACTCGGCGCTGGCGTCCCACCCGACGTCGGCGAAGACCAGAGTGCCGGCCGCTTTGGCCCGCTGGACCCAGGGCAGCCTGTCCCTGGTCAGCGAGACCGACGCCGCCCGGGCCGCCGGGAGCTCGCCGACCAGCCCGTCGGCGTTGAGCGGCAGCGGGTGCCCGTGGGTGATCATGCTGCGGTCGCGGTCGTACGCGAGCGAGACGGTGACCGGGGAGTGCCCCTCGATGCGGCGGGACGCGTCGAGATTGATGTTCTCTTGCCCGCACAGGATGTCGGCGCAGAAGTCGCCGTAGGTGTCGGTGGCCAGGGCCGTGCCGAGCCCGGTGCGCAGCCCGAGCCGGGACGCGGCGACGGCCAGGTTGGCGATGCCGCCCGGGCACGAGCCCATGCCCGAGGCCCACACCTCGGTGCCGGGCTCGGGCACGCCCTCGAGCCCGGTGAACACGATGTCGAGGAAGACGACACCTGGGACGAACAGGTCCAGTGCCGGGTTCATCTGCAGATCTTATGTCGGTGGGGCCCGCTGACCAGGGTGGCGAGCCCCACCTTGCGGATTATCCGGCGACCCAGCTCGCGTCGCCGGCGCCCAGGTCGGCCGACGGCCCGCCCACGATCTCGACCCGCCACGGCAGCGCCGCGCCGTCCCGCTCGACCCGGATGGCCGTGCCGTCGCGGGTCACCGTGAACGTGCTGTCCCCGACCCGCACCGCCGTGCTGCCCTCGGCCGGTTCGAAGACCCGCAGCGTGACCCCGTCGGCGTACGCGTAATCGGGTTGATCGGTCCGGTTGCCGACCGGGACGACCGCGCCCGGCCGCACCAGCAGCGGCACGCTGTCGAAGCCGTGCGTCTCGTGCTGCCAGCCCGGCCCCTCGAGGACCTCACCGGTGTGCCAGCGGGTCCAGCGGCCGGCCGGCAGGTAGTAGCTGACCTCGCCGCCCTCGCTGAACACCGGCGCCACCAGCAGGTCGCCGCCGAGCAGGTACTGCCGGTCGACGTGGGTCACCGCCGGGTCGTCCGGGAAGCCCAGCACCATCGGGCGCATCACCGGAAGTCCCTGCTCGTGGGCCTGCCGCGCCGCTTCCCACAGGTACGGCATCAGGCTGTACTTCAGGTGCGTGAAGGAGCGCAGCACCTCGACCGACTCGTCGTCGAACAGCCACGGCACCCGGTACGAGTGGTTGCCGTGCAGGCGGCTGTGCGACGACAGCAGCCCGAAGGCGATCCACCGCTTGAAGACGGCCGGGTCGGGCCGCCCCTCGAAGCCGCCGATGTCGTGGCTCCAGAACCCGAAACCCGAGCTCATCAGCGAGAGGCCGCCGCGCAGGCTCTCGGCCATCGACTCGTACGTCGCGGAGTTGTCCCCACCCCAGTGCACGGGGAACTGCTGGCCGCCGACGGTGGCCGACCGCGCGAAGAGCACGGCCTCGTCCTCGCCTTTCGCGGAGCGAAGGACGTCGAAGACCACCTGGTTGTAGATCTGCGTGTAGTAGTTGTGCATCCGCTCGGGGTCGGAGCCGTCGTGCCACACCACGTCGGTCGGGATGCGCTCGCCGAAGTCCGACTTGAAGGCGTCCACGCCCATCTCGACCAGGGCCGCAAGCTTGGCCCCGTACCACTCGCGGGCGGCCGGGTTGGTGAAGTCGACCAGCGCCATGCCGGCCTGCCACTTGTCCCACTGCCAGACGTCGCCGCCGGCCTTCTTGACCAGGAACCCGTTCTCGAGACCCTCGGCGAACATGGCCGAGCGCTGCGCGATGTACGGGTTGATCCACAGACACGTGCGCAGGCCGCGGTCGTGCAGGCGCTTCAGCATGCCCGGCGGGTCGGGGAAGATCGCCGGGTCCCACTCGAAGTCGCACCAGTGGAACTCGCGCATCCAGAACGTGTCGAAGTGGAACACGCTGAGCGGCAGATCCCGCTCGGCCATGCCGTCGACGAATGACGTCACAGTCTCTTCGTCGTACGGCGTAGTGAACGACGTGGTCAGCCAGAGCCCGAAGGACCAGGCCGGTGGCAGCGCGGGCCGGCCGGTCAGCGCGGTGTACTTGCGCAGGATGTCAGCCGGCGTCGGGCCATAGATGACCAGGTACGACAGCGTCTGGCCGGCCACGCTGAACTGGGTGCGCGACACCATCTCGCTGGCCACCTCGAACGACACCTTGCCCGGGTGATCCACCAGGACGCCGTACCCGCGGTTGGTCAGATAGAAAGGCACATTTTTGTACGCCAGTTCGCTGCTGGTGCCGCCGTCCTCGTTCCAGATGTCGATGCTCTGGCCGTTCTTCACGTACGGCCCGAAGCGCTCGCCCAGCCCGTATACGGCCTCGCCCACGCCCAGGTCGAGCTGCTCGTGCACGTAGTGCTCGCCGTCGGCGCTGTCCACGATGCCCATGCCGCGCCAGCCGGTGCCGGTCAGCCGCTTGCCCTCGGCGACGAAGTCGAGTCCCCACTTCTCCCCGGCGTCAAAACGCGCGGTCAGGTTGCCGGCGGTCAGCGACGTGGCGTCGATCGTGACCGGGTGCTCCTGTTCCGCGATCTCGAAGTTGGGGCCCTGCGGCGCGCCGCCGAGGAAGTGGCCCATCGAGACCCGGATGACGTCCGGCGCCGGCGACGACAGCTTGATGGTGATCAGCGGCGTGTCGAGAGTGTCGGACCGGCTGCGTACGGGCTTGGTCGTGGCCCACGCGGTCAGCGTCCGCTCGTCGGCCTGGCTGTCCCGCAGCTGCGCCGGGTGCAGGACGCTGAAGCCCTTGCGCTTGAGCCAGTACCCGTCGGTGAACTTCATGGGGGTCCTTTACTTGATCGCGCCGGCAGTGATGCCGCGAGTGAGCGTGCGCTGGAAGATCAGGAAGAACAGCAGGGCGGGCAGGATGCCGATCAGGCCGGACGAGCTGGTCATGGTCACGTCCATCAGGCGGTCGCCCTGCAGCACGCCCAGGGCCACCGGCACCGTCTGGTTGTCGTTCGAGACCAGGAAGACCAGGGGCAGGAAGAACTCGTTCCACGTCCAGATGAAGAAGAACGTGAACAGCACGCCCAGCGTGGGCCGGCTGACCGGCACGACGACGCTCCACAGGGTGCGCAGCTTGCCCGCGCCGTCGACGTCCGCGGCGTCCAGCAGCTCGGTCGGGAACTCCTGGTAGACCGAGGTCAACAGGTACGTGCCGAAGGCGGCCTGGATGACCGTGAAGATGATGACGATCGAGATCAGGCTGTCGTAGAGGCCGGCCTCCTTGGACAGGAAGTACAGCGGATAGACCAGCACCTCTTGCGGCAGCAGGTTCGCGACCAGGAAGAACACCAGGAACCAGAGCCGGCCCTTGACCTTGCCGATGCCCAGGGCGTACGCGTTGAGGACCGAGAGCAGGACGCCGAGCACCGCCACCGTGAAGCTGGTGATGAAGCTGTTCCAGAGCTTCTGGCCGAAGTCGACCCGGTTCCAGAAGTCGACGATCCCGTCCCAGTACAGGGAGGGCGGCAGCGACAGCGGACCGCCGCTCGCGTAGTCGGCCGGGCTCTTGACCGCGTTGATCGTGATGATCAGCAGCGGGGCGATGATGATCAGGAGCAACGCCAGCAAGCCCGCGAGAACGAGGAAACGGACCGGATTGGCCCGCTTCTCCGCGCGTACGGTGGGCTCGGGTTCGGTCTTTGGACGATTCGCCGTGACTGTCATGCTTTACGCTCCGCGCGGTTCTGCAGCCGCAGGAACACGATGGACAGCACGATGATCAGCACGGTCAACACCGTGGAGATCGCCGATCCGTACCCGACCTGGGCTTTCTCGAAGAAGTTCTTGTACGCGAAGTAGCTCGGCACGAGCGTGGCGTTGCTCGGCCCGCCACCGGTCAGCACGAAGATCGGGCCGAAGATCTTGAGCGCCGCGATCGTGGTCGTGACCAGCACGACGTAGAACTCGGGCCGGATCAGATACACGGTGATCTTGCGGAACCGCTGCCACCAGGTCGCGCCGTCCAGGTCGGCCGCCTCGTACAGCTCGGGGTCGACCCGCTGCAGGCCGGCCATGAACATGACGATCGGATAGCCCAGCTGGACCCAGATCATGATGCCCATGACGCTGTACAGCGCCGATCCCGGCTCACCGAGCCAGTTGTGGGCCAGTGAGCCCAGCCCGACCGTCTCGAGGATCTTGTTGAGCGCGCCGTACTCGGGGTGCAGGATCCAGCCCCAGACGATGCCGGTGACCGCGACCGGGATGATCTGCGGCAGATAGAACCCGGACCGGAACAGCGAGGCCCACCGGTTGCTGAACTTCTTGGCCACGTAGTCGAACAGGACCGCGGCCAGGAACAGGCCCAGCAGCGTCGGCACCACGGCCATGGCCAGGATGAGCAGCAGAATGTTGCTGAACGAGCCCCAGAACAGCGAGTCCTCGAACAGCCGCGTGTAGTTGTCGAACCCGATCCAGCGCTGCTCGCCGACGCCGTTCCACTTCGTGAAGCTCGTGTAGACGGTCATCACCAGCGGCACAACGATCACGAGCAGGCTGGCCAGCACGCCCGGGATCAGGAACGGCCAGTACCCCTTGCGCCTCATGCGTTTCCCTCTTTCCTGTACGCGGGCAGGGGCTCGCGCCCCCACCCGCGTCCCGGGTCACTTGCCGAGGTCGGCGAGGTTCTCGTCGTACGGCTTGGCGATCTCGTCGAGCACCTGATCGGGCGTCTTGGACCCGTTGATCAGGCCCTGCACGCCGGCCACGAGCACGTCGTAGTAGCCGGGGGCCGGCCAGTCGGGGTAGAACGCGAGCCCGTCCTCACCGGAGACCTTGTTGAAGTTCTCGATGAGTTCCTTGTTCTTCGGGTCGGTGATCGCCGCGGCGTCGGCCGCCACCGGCACACCGCCGTTGTTGCCGAGCAGGGCCTGGATCTCCGGCTTCATGGTGATGTCGATGAAGTCGTACGCCAGGGCCTTGGCCTTGCTCTTCTCCGGTACGACCCAGAGGTTGCCGCTGGAGCCCGGGTGCAACTTGTTGCCGGGGAACAGGAACGTGCCCCACTCGAAGCCCTTGATCTCGTTGACGAACCGGCCGTACCACCACGAGCCCGAGATCATGATCGGGAACTTGCCCTGGGTGAACGAGACGCCCATGTCCTCGGCCTTGATGCCGGCCGAGTTCTTGGCGATGTAGCCCTTGTCGACCCACTGCTTGAAGGTGTCCGCGCCATACTTGAGCTGCGGGCCCTTGAAGTCGACCTTGTTCTTGTAGAGCTGGTAGTCGTCGACCCAGGCCCGGTCGGCCTTGCTCAGCGCGAGCGAGTAGAGAATCTGCTGGGCCGGGTACTCGGCGCCGCCGACGGCGAGCGGGGTGACCTTGTTCTGCACGAACGTGTCCATCACCTTGGTGAACTCGTCGAGCGTGGTCGGCACCTGCAGGTTGTACTTCTTGAACAGGTCCTTGTTGTAGTAGACCTCGACGTATTCCGCGTAGTTGGGCACGCCGAACGTCTTGCCTGAGCCCATGATGCCGTCGTCGTCGTACTTCGTGGTGGTCTGCAGGCTCGAGTTGAGGGCCTTGTCCCAGCCGCGCTTGCTCGACTCCTCGGTGAGGTCGGTGAGCAGGCCCTGCTTCGACAGCAGGCCGGCGGTGGCGTTGCCCTTGTTGTACTCCATGATGTCCGGCGCGCTGTCGGAGTTCAGGATCATCTGGGCGTTCTGCTGGATCTGCTCGAAGCTCTTCTCCTCGAACTTCACCTCGACGCCCGGGTGGGAGCTCTTGAACTCCTCGATGGCCTTGTTCCAGGCGATACCCATGGCACTGTTCGGACCCTCGTAGTGCCACAGGCTGAGCACCTTGGCGTCGGCCCCCTCCTCGGACGAGGAGTCGTCGGACCCGCCACAGGCGGCGAGACCGAGCGAGGCAGCAAGCAAGAGGGCACCGGCCGAGAGACCGGCTCGCGATCGAATCATGTCTGTTCGTCCTCCGGGAGGGGCTCCGTCGAAGCGCTTCGACTGGCATTCGTCGAAGCGCTTCGACGCGGGACTTTGACAGGACGCTAGGCTCCGCCCCACACAGATGTCAACGGTGTGACGAAGACATTTCCAAGACCGTGATCGCCACACCCCACCCACCCGGCGCCGCCCCGCACGGCCCGCTCGGCACGGCGGCCGCGGCTACCGATCAGCACAGCACTCGCAGCGACAGAGGCGGCGCGGCGCGACGGCACCGACGGCAGAGCGAGCGGAGCTGACACGGCCGACACGACGCGGCCGGCGTCGCAAGCAGGGCCGGCACGAACGGCGCGGCAAGCGGACGGCGCAGGCGGGCGGCACGGCGCAGGCGGGCGGCACGGCGCAGGCGGGCGGCACGGCGCAGGCGGGCGGCACGGCGCAGGCGGCGAGGCCCGAACAGGCACGATGAGCGGGGGCGGCGTGACCCCGGCTCGGGCAGCGCGACCCAAAGGCAAGCCGCGAAGTATGGGCCCGAAAGGGAGGCAACCGATCGCCGGGGCGGCTCGTCCAAGTGGCCTAGCCTGTTTGCCGAAGGGGCACTCTCATGAGACTTCGACCGGCCGCTCTGGCGTTGTCGTTATTGATCACTACCGGGGCGCTCGCGGCCTGCGGCGGCACCGGAGACCCGCCGAACCGGGTGGGGCCGGCCACCGCCACCATCGAGCCGCAGGCCTCGGAGAGCGCGCCGATGATCGACCCGAGCCTCGGCCCCCGGCCGCGCGCCGGCGGATCCGGCGGCCCCAGCACCACCCTCCGCCCGGGCCAGGGGGCACTCGACTGCGGCACGTTCGTGCTCGGGCAGGGCGAGAAGCTGCCCGACACCGCGGCCCGCTGCTTCGTCGACGCCGCTCAGGCCGGCCACCGCGCGCGGCTCGCGGTCACCCGGCCCACCGTCGAGGGCGACCCGATCCCGGTCACCTACACGTCAGGCACCGACGGCCGCACCGAGGTCATCACGGACTCGCGCCAGGACGGCTTCGGCCCGAAAGAAATCACCCGGCAGACCTGCCAAGGCCCGGCAGTAGCCGACTACAGCATCACGTTCACGCGATGCACCCAACCGGCACCAGTCACGAACTGACGAAGCCGACCCTCTCTCCAGGGCCCCGCCATCTTATCGAACCTATGTTCGAAACGCCAAGCGAGGAGCCCGGCCCGCCTGGTGGAAAACCCCCACTCGAAGGCGGGTGCTGACCGGCTTCAGTGGGACCCCCGCGCTGCCTAGCGTCGTTTGTGTGATCGAACTACGTGAACTGACGAAACGCTACGGCGGCCGCCCCGTCGTCGACCGGTTGAGTTTTCGCGTCGAGGCCGGGGTGGTGACCGGCTTTCTGGGGCCGAACGGGTCCGGCAAGTCGACGACGATGCGGATGATTCTCGGCCTGGACGCGCCCGACCACGGTCGAGCCCTGATCGACGGCGTTCCCTACTCCGCGATCGACCGTCCGCTGCGGACAGTCGGCGCCCTCCTCGACGCCGGCGCGTTCCACCCCGGCCGGAGCGCCCGCGCCCACCTGCTCGCCCTGGCTGCCGGCAACGACATCACACCGTCCCGGGTCGACCAGGTGCTGGCCACAGTCGGGCTGTCCGATGTGGCCGCCCGACGGGCCGGCACCTACTCGCTCGGCATGCGCCAGCGGCTCGGCGTCGCCGTCGCCCTGCTCGGTGATCCGGGTGTGCTGCTGCTCGACGAGCCGGTCAACGGGCTCGACCCGGAGGGCATCCGCTGGATCCGGGACCTGCTGCGCGGGCTCGCCGCCGAGGGCCGCACGGTCTTCGTGTCGAGCCACCTGATCGCCGAGATGGCCCTGACCGCGGACCGGCTCGTGGTCATCGGCCAGGGCCGCCTGCTGGCCGAGACGACGGTGACCGATCTCGCGGCCGGCGGCGACACTCTCGAGGACGCCTTTTTCCGGCTCACCTCGCAGGCCACCGACTACCGAGGGAGCGTGGCATGAAGGCAGCGGTCAGGATGGAATGGATCAAGCTGCGCAGCGTCCGGTCGACCTGGTGGCTGGCCGTCGCGGCGGTGGCCTCGATGGCCGCGTCCGGCATCGGGGTCGGGCTGGGTTACCGGTCGCACACCCCGGTCGCCACCGAGGCCCAGATTCTCAACAACAGTCTCAGCGGCGCCATGCTGGCCCAGTTGCTGCTGGGTGCGCTCGGCGTCCTGGTCGTGACCAGCGAGTACGGCACCGGGATGATCCGCTCGACGTTCGCCGCCGTGCCCAGGCGCCGGGTCGTCCTGGCCGCGAAGGTCGCCGTGGTCGGCGGGGTGGCCCTGACCGTGGGGCTGGTCGCGAGCTTCGCCGGTTATCTGGGCGGGCAGATGACGATCCGCGGCACTGCCATCCCGACAGCCTCGCTCGGTGACCCGGCTGTTCTGCGCGCGGTGCTGCTGACCGGCGCTTACCTGGGCGCCACGGCGCTGATCGGGGTCGGTCTCGGGACTATCGTGCGGCATTCGGGCGCGGCCATCGGGATCCTGTTCGCGCTGATGTTCGTCCCGACGATCGCCGCCGGGTTGTTCGGCGAGGGCGGCGTCGCGGTCGGCCGGTTCGTCCCGCTGCTGATGCTGCTCAACTCCGTCGCGGTGATCACGCCAGGACCCGGGCTGTTCGATGGCGGCGTCAGCGTATTGCTGATGTGCGCGTACGCAATGGTGGCCGTCCTCGCCGGCGGCGTCCTCCTGCGCATGAAAGACGCATGAAAGACGACAATGGGCCGATGACCGCGCTGCGCGCCCCGTTCACCGGCCTGGCCCTGCGCCAGGCGGTGTTCTGCCTCGCCGGCGTGGTCCTCGCGCTCGCCGTCCTGGCCGCCCCAGCGATCATCCCGGGCGCCGCCGTCCTCATCTTGTGGGCGACCGGGGCCATGGCCGACAAGCCCGCCCCCGTCGTCGCCCCGATCTTCCTCGTCCTGTTCCCATTCACCCTCGCGCTGCTGGTCGTGCTGGCCGCCCCGGCGGGCCGCGCCTTGGCCTCGGCCCAGCGCGGCCTCGCCCGGAAACTGCTGAACGAGCACGTGGACCCACCGCCCCGGGCCGGCCACGGCTGGCGCGCGGTCGGGTACGCCCTGCTCAAGGTGCCCCTGGCCATCCCCCAGGGTTACGGCGTCTTCTGCTGTGTGTTCGGCGTGGTCAACCTCAGCTACCCGGTGTGGTGGCCGCTGTTCCGCAACCACCCGCCCGGCACCACGCTGGATCCGGTACTGGCGCTCACCCCGTTCGGCGCCCTCGAAGCGAGGACGTTCGCCGGCACGCTTCCCATCGCCGCGGCGGGACTGGCCATGCTGCTGGTCGCGCCCTGGCTGCTGCGGGCCGGCACGGCGCTCGACCTGGCCGCGCTGCGCCGCCTGCCCGGTCCGGGCCGGCTGGCCGAGCGGGTGCGTGAGTTGCAGGCCAGCCGGGCCCAGGCCATCGACGACGCGGCCACGATGATGCGCCGCCTGGAACGGGACCTGCACGACGGCGCCCAGATCCGGCTGGCCACGCTGGCCCTGAACCTGGGCCTGGCCCGCGAGAAGTTCGACGACGATCCCGATCAGGCCCGCGAGCTGCTGACGCTGGCCCACCAGGGCGCCAAGGAGGCCCTGGCCGAGCTGCGCGAACTGGTCCGCGGCATCCATCCGCCCGTCCTCGACAACGGTCTCGGCGACGCGCTGGCCACCCTCGCCACCAGCAGCGCCATCCCGATCGAGGTGACGGTGGATCTGAGCGACCGCCCGGCACCCGCGATCGAGACCATCGCCTACTTCTGCGCGGCCGAACTGCTCGCCAACGCGGCCAAGCACAGCCGGGCCAGTCGGATCACTCTTGGCGTACGCGGGAACCTGATCTTGACTGTGGCGGACGACGGCGTCGGTGGGGCGGACCCGGGTGGACCCGGCCTGTCGGGGCTGGCCCGGCGTATCGCCGTAGTGGACGGCCGGATCAGCGTGGACAGCCCGACCGGGGGCCCGACCCAAGTCAAGATCGAATTGCCGGCGTACGGATGAAGGGGCCCAGCATGCGGGTGGTGATCGCGGAGGACGCCGCGATGATGCGCGAGGGGTTGGTCCGGTTGCTCACCGACCGCGGCTTCGAGGTGTCCGCCGCCGTGGCCGACGCCGACGCCCTGCGCGCGGCGATCACCGAGACGGCGCCGGACGTGGCCATCGTCGACATCCGGATGCCGCCGACGCACACCGACGAGGGGCTGCGGGCCGCCATCGACATCCGCCGCGACCATCCCGGCGTCGGCGTGCTGGTCTTCTCGCAGTACGTCGAGACCCGGTACGCCACCCGGCTGCTGGCCGACCAGCCGGCCGGCGTCGGCTACCTGCTCAAGGAGCGGGTGGCCGACGTGGCCGACTTCGTGGACGCGCTGACCCGGGTCGCGTCGGGCGGCACCGCGCTCGATCCCGAGGTGGTCGGCCATCTGATGCGGGCCGGGCAGCGTACGGCCGGACTGACCCCGCGCGAGACCGAGGTGCTGTCGCTGATGGCCGAGGGCCGGTCCAACGCGGGGATCGCGGCCGCGCTGTTCATCACCCCCGGCGTCGTCGAGAAACACGTGGCCGCGATCTTCGGCAAGCTCGGCCTGCCCTCATCGGACACCGACAACCGCCGCGTCCTGGCCGTCCTCCGCCACATCAGCGGGTGACGTAAGGACGATCAGTTGCTGCGTGGCCCGGGTCATGGCGACGTATTGGTCGACCGGGCTCCAAGAGGAAGGATCGACCAGCACGACCAGGTCGAATTCGAGGCCCTTGGCGGTGACGGGGGTGAGTGATCGCACCCGCGGCGAATCCGGGAAAGTCGGATCGCCGATGACACAAGCAATTCCCTCCGAGTACGAAGACACCACGGACTCCAGTTCCGATGTGGACCCGTAGCGCACCGGCACCCCGTTGTTGCGGATCGATACCGGCACGTTGGCGTCCGGTAGCGCGGCCCGAATGACCGGCTCGGCGGCCTTCATGACTTCGGCCGGCGTACGGTAATTGATCGTCAACGATGTCATCGTGACCCGCCCGAGCCCGATCCGGGCCAGCCGCTCCGGCCACGACTCGGTGAACCCGTGCCGCGCCTGGGCCCGGTCGCCCACGATCGTGAAGCTGCGCGACGGGCACCGCAGCAACAGCATCTGCCATTCGGCATCGGTCAGCTCCTGGGCCTCGTCCACCACGATGTGCGCGAACGGCCCGGCCAACTGATCCGGTTCGGCCCGCGGTACGGCCGCGTCGTCGACCAGCACGTCGCGCAGATCCTGCTGCACGAGCATCCACATCAGGCCCTGGCCGTCGTCGTACTCGCGCGAGGCGATCAGGTCGTCGAGCACCCGCGACATGCCCGCCTTCTGCCGGGCCACCGCCGCCTCCTGCTCGCGGCGCCGCCGCGCTGTCCCGGGGTCGCCCACGCGGTGCCGGGCCGCGTCGAGCAGCGGGAGGTCGGCCGTCGTCCAGGCGCGGGGATCCGTACGGTGAAGGCTCTTGATTTCGTCGGCGCTGAGCCAGGGCGCACATTTGCGCAGGTAGGCCGGCACCGACCACAGATCGGCGACGATGTCGGCCGGGTCGAGGACGGGCCAGGCCCGGTTGAACGCCGTAGCCAGCGCCCGGTGGCGCAGCAGAGCCTTACGTACGAGTTCGGTCGGCTCCTCGCCCGCGTATTTGGCCTCGAGGATCGTCAGCAGCTCCTCCCACGCCTCCTCGCGGCCCTCGTTGTGCGGGGTGCCCGGGCCCGGGGCGGCGAACGCGTCGGCCCAGTCGTCGGCGGTCAGCCGGATCTCGTCGTCGTCGGTCTCGACGAGCATCCCCCGGTCCGGCGGCTCCTCGTAGAACCGGACGGCGGACTCGATCGCCCCGACCATGGCCACGGACGACTTGAGCGTTCCCTCGTCGACCGCGGTCACGGGATACGGCACCAGATCACGCAGCGTGCACGTCTGGACCTCGTCCTCGCCGAGACTCGGCAGCACATCGGACACGTACGCCAGATAAGGCTCGTGCGGGCCCACGAAGAGCACCCGGCGCGGATTCGAATACATCAGATACGCCGTACGGTGCAACGCGACCACGGTCTTGCCCGTGCCCGGCCCGCCGTCGACCACGAGCGCGCCCTCCGACCCGGCCCGGATGATCGCGTCCTGGTCGGCCTGGATGGTGCCCAGCACGTCCCGCATGCGCGCCGAGCGGTTGCTGCCCAGACTGGCGATGAACGCGGACTGGTCGTCGAGCGCGGCGTGCCCCTCGAGCGCGTCCGGCGTGAACACCTCGTCCCAGTAGTCGGTGACCCGCCCGCCGGTCCAGTGGTAGCGCCGCCGGCTGTCCAGCCCCATCGGGTTGGCGTGGGTGGCCCCGAAGAAGGGCTCGGCCGCCGGTGACCGCCAGTCCACGAGCAACCGTCGCCCGTCACTGTCGGTCAACCCGAACCGCCCGACGTAGACCGTCTCGCCGCCGCTCACCATCCGGCCCAGACAGATGTCGAGGCGGTAGCGCCGCAGCGCGCGCAACTGGCTGGTCAGCCGGCGCACCGCGTCGTCCCGATCGACGGCCTGGCGTCCCTTGCCCGCGGGCGCCTTCCGCTCGATCTCCAGCCGCTCGTTCAGGTCGGCGATCGTGCGCTCGAGGTTGCTCGCGATCGCCGCGAAATGCCGCTCGTCGCCGGCGATGAGCACCGGGTCGGACTTGCCTTCGGATACGTCAAAAGCGCTGGTCACGCTGCGATTCTGCGCCGTCACCGGGGTCTTGCGGCAAGACCCCCACTGTGTTATACGTTAGACATGGCGAGAGGTGCGGATTCCCCTCAGGCCAGACACGAACAACACCTCAAAGACCTCCGGCTGCTCCGCCGTGTCCGCGACCGCATCGACCGCGACTACGCGCAGCCGCTCGACGTCGAAGCGCTCGCCCGCGGCGTCAACGTCTCGGCCGGCCATCTGAGCCGCGAGTTCCGGGCCGCGTTCGGCGAGTCGCCGTACAGCTATCTGATGACCCGCCGTATCGAACGGGCCATGGCCCTGCTGCGCCGGGGCGACCTGTCGGTCACCGACGTGTGCTTCGAGGTCGGGTGTTCGTCGCTGGGCACGTTCAGCACCCGGTTCAGTGAACTGGTCGGCATGTCACCCAGCGCCTACCGCCGCCTGACGGCCGAGCAGTCCCAGGTCGAGGGCCTGCCCGGCTGCGTCGTCAAACAGGTGACCAGACCGATCAGGAATCGAGAAGCAACGCCCGCGCCCGGCCAATAGCGTGGTCGGCATGAACCTCACCATTCACAACACGTTCCTGCCGGCCGACAACCCCGAGGCCTCGCTCGCGTTCTGGCGCGACACGATGGGCTTCGAAGTGCGCAACGACGTCGGGTACGGCGACATGCGCTGGATCACCGTGGGACCGCCCGGGCAGCCGCAGACCTCGATCGTGCTGCACCCGCCGACGGTCGACCCCGGCCTCACCGACGACGAGAAGCGCACCATCACCGAGCTGATGGCCAAGGGCAGCTACGCCAGCATCGTGCTCAGCGCGCCCAACGTCGACGAGGCGTTCGAGCAGGTGCAGAAGGCCGGCGGCGACGTCGTGCAAGAACCGATCGACCAGCCGTACGGGCTGCGCGACTGCGCTTTCCGCGACCCGGCCGGCAACATGGTCCGGATCAACCAGCAATAGGTGCTGTGCTCTCCCGCTGCACCAAAGTCGGGGGCAGCAACCGCACCGGTTCCGTCGGCCGCCCGTCGAGCAGCTTCATCGCCGTCTCGACGGCCAGGCCGCCCACGTCGTGCGCCGGGATGTCGACCGAGGTCAGCGGCAACGGCATGTTGAGGGCGACGTCCCGCGGGCAGACCGCGACCACGGAGATGTCCGCGGGGACCCGCCGCCCGCTCGCCTGCACCTCCTCGAGCACCAGGCGCAGCGCCTCCTCGTTGTGCACGACCAGCGCCGTCACCCCCGGCAGCTGCGCGTCGATGTCGGCCAGGCAGGCCCGCACCCCCGCCCGGTCGGGCTCGCACGGGTGGGTCATCGTCTCGAGCCCCAGCTCGGCCGAGGTCGTGGTGAAACCGGTCAAGAACCTTTCCGCGTACGTGGTCCCGCGCTTGTACACGGCGGGCGAGGGGCCCACCAGGGCGATCCGGCGGTGCCCGTGCCCCGCGAGATGGCGCAGGGCCTCGGCCGCGGCCGCCTCGAAGTCGAGGTCGACGCAGACGATGCCGGCCGGATCCTCGGGCAGCCCGATCAGCACGGAAGGTTGCTTGAGGTTGCGAAGGGCCTGAATACGCACGTCGTCCCGCTCGACATCCATGACGATGAGCGCGTCGACCATGGTGCTGTGCGCGACCCGCTCGAGGCCGGCGGTGCCCTCGTCCTTGGTCAGAAGCAGGACGTCATGGTTGTGGGTGCGCGACGCGGTGACGACGGCGGTGGCGAACTGCATGATGACCGGCACGCTGACATCGGCCCGCAGCGGCACGACCAGGGCCAGCACGTTGGTGCGGCTGCTGGCCAGGGCGCGGGCCCCCGCGTGCGGGTGGAAGCCGAGCTCGGCGATCGCGGCCTGCACCCGCTCCCGGGTCTGCGCGCTGATGGGGCGCCGGCCACTCAGCACGTACGACACCGTGCTCGGCGACACCCCGGCCGCCCGGGCCACGTCGTTGATCGTCGGCATCCGCCCTCCCCATCCGCTGCTCAGCCTACTGACCCCGCCCCGATCGTCGAAGCGCTTCGACGACACCATCGTCCACCATAGATGTCCGTAAATGGCATGTCCACCGGCGCCGGGCGCCTGCACCGCGCTGGGTCCGGTGCCCACGGCCGCAGGGTGGGAGGCTCAGCGTGGTAGTGACGGGGCCACGCTGTGCGGGTCGCGCGGCGCTACGGTCGTGGGGTGAGCGCCAACGAGCTCGGCCTGTTCCTGCGTAGCCGTCGCGAGGCCATCGACCCGGCCACCGTCGGGCTGCCCGCCGGCCCCCGCCGCCGCACGCCCGGCCTGCGCCGCTCCGAGGTCGCCGCCCTGGCCGGCGTCAGCGTCGAATACGTGACCCGCCTCGAACAGGGCCGCGATCGCCACCCGTCGCCACCCGTGCTGGGCGCCCTGGCCGACGTCCTGCGCCTCACCGGCAACGAGCGAGTCCACCTGTTCCGCCTCACCAAAGGCGCCGAGTCCAGCTTCCCGTGCCGCTCCGACCAGACGCCCGGCCACGTCGTCCGCCCCACCGTGCGCACCCTGCTCGACCGGCTCGAGCCCACCCCCGCCGTCCTGGTCAACCAGCTCGGCGACCTGGTCGCCCGCACCCCCGCCTTCGACCGCCTGGTCCACCCGCTGGGCCTGCTCGACGCCGATCCGCCCAACTTCCTGCGTTTCGTCCTCACCGACCCACGAGCCCGAGCGGTGTTCCCCGACTGGTCCGCCGTGGCCGACCAGTGGGTCGCCGCCCTCAAGAACGGCCCGTTCCGCGCCGACCCCTACATACAGATCCTGGCCGACGAACTGGCCGTAACCGCCGGCGACGACTTCACCCGCCGCGTGGCCACCGTCCCCGGCGTCCCCACCCCCACCGGCGTGCTGCGGCTGACCCACCCCACCCTGGGCGACCTGCGCCTGGCCTACGAATCCCTCGAACTCCCCGCCGACGACAGCCTCCGCCTGCTCGCCTACCTCCCAGCCGACACCGCCACGACCGCCATCCTCGACAGCCCGGCCGCCCACCCCCCACTCCGCCTGGTGGCCGGTTGAGCCCACCCCCACCTCCCCGTTCACGGCCAAGTCCTCCCCGGCCGTCGACCAAAGCCATCCCCACCCACCCGATCACCATCCACGGCCAAGCCCTCCCCCGGCCATCGACCGAAGCCATCCCCACCCACCTGGTCACCGTTCAAGCCCTCTGCTCCACGCGGCCGCGACTCACGCCCTCCCCGCTCCCCGCCACGACCACACCCACGCAACCTCCACTCCGCCTCGGCTCACAACATTCGCGCCCACCATGCGGCCGCGACTCACGCCCTCCCCGTTCACCGCCACGACCACACCCACGCAACCTCCACTCCTCTCGCACCGCCCCTGCTCACGCCGTTCGCGCTCACCAATGGCCGCCGCTTACGTCGTTCCCGCTCTCCTGGGCGACGATCTGCGCCAACTCCACGCCGGCCGGGCGCGGGCTACGCCCAGGCCGGGGCGTCGCGATTTGGGCCGTCGACTGGGAGGATGCCGCCGACGTCCGTGCTGACCTGCGAGACCTGTCCCGGGAGGTTTTTGTGTCCGAGCACGTTCGAGCCGAGCTTCGCCGGAGTGGCGGGTTTGTCGGGCGTTCGGTGAGCACGGTGGCTGATTCGCGTACCCTGCCGCCGGCCGACGCCGCGCGACTTCGGCTGCTGATGTCCAGCCTGGACTTCGCTTCGCTGCGCAGCACCCGTCACCCCACCGGCGGTGCCGACCTCTTCCAGTACGACCTGACCCTGATCCGGGGCAGCGATCACTGGCGGGGCACCGTCTCGCAGGCCTCGGTCCCCGCTGCTCTCCAGCCGTTGCTTCAGTTCCTGGCCGGCAGGGCGGCCTCCGGGTGATGCGACGACTGGCCGGCTTCGACCTGCCACGGCTCGATCCCGGCCGCCTCGATCGCCGCCTGCTCGGTCCAGCCGACTCACCCACGCGGACCGCTGCCCACGATTCCTGAAAATCCAGTCTTCAGGGAACGGCGACAACCGCAGGCCGGCCTGATGCAGTACGACCCGCCCCTGGAACGCGGTGCCCATCGCTCGCGGGGCAGTTCGCCTCATCTACGGCAGCCTGGCGGATGGCACCTCGAGGCGGATATCTTGCGCGGCGTGGCTGATGACGATCTGCGGCGGGAAATTACCGAGCTGATCCGGGGCACGTGGCCCGGGGGCGGCTGACGTGTGCGCAGGTCGTGGACCAGGCCGTTGAGTATCTGGCCGACGAGCATGATGACGCCGGCCTGGCCGAGGTGGCCTGGGCGGTCGCGCGGGAAGAGTTCGCGGCTCACCTGGCCGAGCAGGCGAGTTGGCCATCGCGTACCGACAATGACCGGCTGACCGATGCCTTCCGTGCGCTCGACACGGCCGGGATCGTTGCTCGTCAGGACTTTGCCTGCTGCCAGAACTGCGGCGTGGCCGAGATCGGCGACGAGGTGCGGCCGGAGTTACCGGCGCGCGGCTACGTGTTCTACCACCACCAGGACGCTGAGCGGGCTGTCGAAGGCGGCGGCGTGTACCTCTGCTACGGCAGTTTCGAGGGTGCGCCCGCGGCCACGGTTGGCGAGGAAGTGGCCGTGGCTCTGCGGGCCGAAGGGCTGAGCGTCAACTGGGGCGGGTCGGCCGGGCAGCGGATCCACGTGCCGCTGCGGTGGGCCCGGCGGCGGCACGGGAGCATGGCCGCGTACGGGGAGAAGTCATCCGGAACGGCGGAGCTCGACCTTGAAGTTTCGCAGTCGCACGGGGAGGCGCGGCCGAGGAACGTGCTGGAAGTGATGGACATCGTGCGGCGCCTGCCGACCCGCGGCCAGGCCTGGTTGTCGGCCGTGAACGATGCCGGTTGTGTGCAGGTCGCCTGGGAGGACGGGCGGCTCTGGCTGGAGACCCCGGATGCCGCGGCCCGGGCGTCGATCGGCAAGTACGCCACTCTGGCCGAGGTCGAGCAGACGCTGACGGTCCTGGCCGTCGAGCAGCGCGTTGCCGTGTCCGAGCTGGACGGCGTAACCGCCCGCCCTTGGTGAGAACGCGGTCGTGCCGGGCAGCTCGGTGAACCGGTCGCGATGGCGCCGCGGCGACTGTCGGAGGTCCGCGGCGACCAGCGCGACCCATTGGCGCGCGTGCTGATTCCGGGTGAGAACGCGCGACCAAGCGGCGCCCGCGCTGGTTCCAGGCAAGACGGCGCGACCAAGCGGCGCCCGCGCTGGTTCTGGGCGAGACGGCGCTTGCACCAAGTGGGGTGAGGCGTGGCGGACCCGGTGTGCGGGGGTGGGGGCGCTGGTAGCCGACAGGCGCCGCGGTGGCGGGGGTTGATGATCCGGTCGTAGGCTGCGGGCAGCGGCATCACGGGGAAGGCGGCCCGGCATGACGACTGATGGCAGACCGGCGCGGCTTCTGCGTGGGTACGGCTGGTGGATCGTTCTGGTGACCGTTCTGATCACGGCTGGGGCCTATGTTCTGAGCCGGGTCGTGCCTGTTGAGCAGTGGTCGAGCGCGACCGTTGTGGCGGGGCCGAAGCAGCGGGCCGGGTTCGCGCCGGTGACCGCTGATGCCGGCACCGAGAGTGAGATCGCCCGGTCCGGCGCCGTGCTGCGGGTGGCGGCCGAAGAGCTGAAGATGGCCCAGTCCGATCTTGCCGACGGGCTGGATGTGGAGCCGGTTGAGCGGGGGGCCGCGATCACCGTCGCCTACACCGGGGACGATGCGCAGCGGCGGGCGCAGGCCGTGGCCGAGGAATACGTGCGTTATCGCAATGCGACGACCACGCAGTCGGGTACGGCGGCCACGCTCGTGTCGCCGGCCGGGGCGGCGGTGGAGCACAGGCGGCCGCTCTGGCTCTGGCTCGCCGCGGGGGCTGCCGTGGGGCTGCTTCTGGGGCTGATCAGCGCTTACTGGTTGGCCCGGCGACGGGACCGGCTGCGCGGTCTGACCCATTACGAGCAGCTGACGGGGCTGCCGGTGCTGGCCACCGTTCCGCGGGCGCGGCGGTCGCGGGGGCCGGGGGCACCGCTGCCGGTGATGCTGCGCTCGCCCGATTCGGCCGACGCCGAGGCCTACCGCTACCTGCGGGCGCGGCTCGACCCCGTGCTGGCGCGGCCGGCCACCGTCCTGATCGCCGGAGGGCGTGAGGGTGAGGGTCGCAGCACCACGGCCGCCAACCTGGCCGTCGCTCTGGCCCAGGCCGGGCGGCGGGTCGTGCTGGTCGACACCGACGTCCGGCGGCCCGCGCTGCATCTGATGTTCGACCTGTCCCGCGATCGGGGCCTGACCAATGTGCTGACCGGGCAGCACCAGCTGACCGAGACGCTCGCAGCCGGGGCCATCGTCAACCTGCGGGTGCTGGCCGTGGGGGCCGAGCGCGAGAACAGCGCCGATCTGCTGGCCGCGGGCGGTCTCACGGGGCTGCTGCACGAGCTGCGGGAGCAGTGCGACGTCGTCGTGCTCGACTCGCCGGCCCTACTGCAGGTGGCCGACGGGCTCGGGCTGGCCGCCCATGCCGACCAGATCCTGCTGGTCACCGACTATCGCCGCGCCACCGCCGCAGGCGCCGCCCGGGTCGCGGCCGATCTCGAGCAGGTCGCGCCGGGCCGGGTGGCAGCCGTGCTGATCGGCCTGCCTGAACGCGAAGGCGGCCCGGCCCCGCGCAACAGCCCGAGTCGCTCCCCCGCCATCGACCGCTTCGAGTCCCTCGACAACCCCGTCGACCCCGCGCCATCCCACGTACCCGCGCCATCGCACGCACCCCACGCACCCGCCCCGCCGCACGCACCCGTCTCGCCAGCGCGGCCCGCCGCGCCGCCGCACGCAAACCACGCACCCTCGCCGTCGCACCCACCCCACGCGTCCGCGCCGTCGCACGCACCCGTTTCACCAGCACAGCCCACCGCGCCGCCGCACGCACCCCACGCACCCGCGCCGTCGCACGCACCCGTTTCGCCAGCGCGGCCCACCGCGCCGCCGCGCCAAGAACCAACGCCG
This sequence comes from Paractinoplanes aksuensis, assembly GCF_024137025.1. Classification (GTDB taxonomy): domain Bacteria; phylum Actinomycetota; class Actinomycetes; order Mycobacteriales; family Micromonosporaceae; genus Actinoplanes; species Actinoplanes aksuensis. The sequence continues at coordinate 10,943 of NZ_JAMYJR010000003.1, read as the reverse complement.
CCAAGGAAAGAGCCGCGCCACGATCCAGCGCCGTTCAGGGAAGCGACGCCCGGTGAAGAGCCACGGGAAGAGCAAAGTCCCCGGAAGGACACCCCCACGCAGCCCAGCCGGCCCGCACCGAAATCGGGAACGCCCGAGAAGGAAGGCGCAAAGGTCAGCGCGAAAGCCGCCATCCCCCAACCCCGCGTCTACACCTCAGCCGCCAAGGCCGAAGCCGAGGCCCGCGGCCGGACCGAGGCGCCCAGCGAGGATTGACCCCCGGTGGCAACCACCGGGACCAACGGGTTAGGTTAGGCATACCTTTGGTCCCGAAGTTCCCCTGGAGGCCCCCGTGACCCAGACCGTCGCCGACCCGGCCGTCGAGACGGTGCCGTGGCGGTTCTTCGCCACCGAGGTGCGTGCGGTGCGGCGGCTCAGCCCCCACTTCTTGCGGGTGACCTTCACCGGCGACGACCTCGACCGCTTCGCCGACAACGGCTTCGACCAGCGGATCAAGCTGATCCCGCCGCTGCCCGGCGAGGGCCTGGCCCACCTGCCGACCGGCCCGGAGTGGTACGCCGACTGGCGCGCCCTGCCCGAGGAGCACCGCAATCCCATCCGTACGTACACCGTGCGCGCCGTCCGCCCCGAGCTCCGCGAGGTCGACGTCGACATGGTGCTGCACGGTGTGAACGGGCCCGCCTCCCGGTTCGCGGCCGAGGCCGGGCCGGGCACGCGTGCGTACCTGCTGGGCCCGAACGCCGATTTCGACGGGGTGCACGGCGGCATCGACTTCCACCCGCCGGCCCACACGGACTGCATCCTGCTCGGCGGGGACGAGACCGCAGTGCCCGCTATCGCCCAGATCCTGGCCGGTCTGCCCGCCGACGCGCGCGGCGAGGCGCTGCTCGAGGTGCCCTCGGCCGAGGACGCGTTGGAGCTGACCGCCCCGGCCGGCGTCCGGGTCACCTGGCTGGTCCGCGGGGACGCCGCCTACGGCGCCGAACTGCTTCCCGCCGTACGCGCCGCAGCTCGCCGCATCCTCGGTGACGAGCAGGTCGGGGGCGCCCCGGTCGAGCTCGAGGACGTGGACGTGGACCACGACATGCTGTGGGAGGTGCCCGAGGAGTTCACCGACGTCAGCCGCTTCTACGCCTGGCTGGCCGGCGAGGCCGCGATGATCAAGCTGCTGCGCCGCCACCTGGTCGCCGAGTGCGGCGTCGACCGCCGCCTGGTGGCCTTCATGGGTTACTGGCGTCTAGGACGCGCCGAGGGCAACTAAGGCCCCTTTTCGCCGAATTCCTCCGGCGGGGTGCGCTATCGCCTAGCGTTTTGGTGAGGCCACGCCCGAGCCCGAGGAGGTAGGCATGTGGAACACCTCGGCACCCCAGCAGGGCCCGGTCGTCCTGCTCGTGGAGGACGACGAGGATCTGCGCGACATGACATCGCAGATGCTCGAGCTGCGCGGCTTCCAGGTGCTGGTGGCGACGGACGCGGTCACCGCGATCACCAAGTGCAAGGTGCACGAGGGGAAGATCGACGTCCTGCTGACCGACCTCGGCCTGCCCGGCGTCTCCGGCGGTGAACTGGCCCGCTCGGCCCACGCGGTGCGACCCGGCATGGAGACGGTCTACATCTCCGGCATGCCGCAAGAGATCGCCATCCGCCGGGGCATCATCAAGCGCGGGGCCTCGTTCATCGCCAAGCCGTTCACGGCCGACCAGTTGGCGGGCACTTTGCGGTCGGTTCTGGCCCAGCACAACAGCAACGCTCCTGCACCCTGACCCGGCTCATGTCGGCGGTGGGGGTTCCGATTCATAGGGCACAGGCCGGAAACATCCGGTCGGCCAGATGATCCGGGGGGACCCAAATGCTTGCTTTCCACTACGTCGCCGCTTACGTCCAGTCGCACCTGACCGCCGCCGGCGAGCGCATCGCCAAGAAGGGCGACGAGGGCGCGACCGCCGTCGAGTACGGCCTGCTCGTCTCGCTCGTCGCCGTGGTCATCATCGTCGGCGCCACCACCTTCGGCAAGCAGATCAGCGACCTGTTCGCTGCTGTCGCCGGCAAGATCAAGATGCCGGTGTAAGTATGAAAGGGCGGTAGTCACGACAGTGCTCACCGCCATCGGAAGTCCCCTCAACCCCGGGCCGGGTACCGTACGCCGGCCGGCCCGGGGTGAGGAGGGCACGGCCGCGGTCGAGGCCGCGCTGGTGTTACCGCTGATCCTGCTGATCCTGTTCGGCATCGTCGACTTCGGCCGCGCCCTGCAGCAGCAGGCCCTGCTCGTCGCGGCCGTCCGCGAGGGTGCCCGCACGGCCGCCCTGAACGGCACCTCGGGCACCGTGCAGACCAAGGTCCAGGGCATCGCCGGCACAGACGCCGCGGTGACCACGACTCTGTGCACCGGCGGCTCGTCGACCACGGCCGACGCCACGGTCACCGCCACCCAGCCCTTCACCGCGCTCACGCCGGTCTTCGTGCTCATGCAGTACTACGGCACCACCAGCAGTCTCACCACCCTCAAGGCCACCGGGGTCATGGCATGCACCGGCTGACCCGCTGGCCTCCTCTCTCTCAGGTCCGTCGCGCATGGCGACGGGCCTTGCGGCGTTCCGACTCCGAGCACGGCGCGGTGGCCGCGCTGTTCGCAGTGATGGTCAGCACCGGCGTCGTCATCGCCATGGGCGCGCTGGTCATCGACGTCGGCCAGATCGCGCTGGAGCGCCAGGAGCTGCAGAACGGCGCCGACTCGGCCTCGTGGACGATCGCGGCCAAGTGCATCAACAAGCCGGCCGACTGCACGATGGCCAAGATGAGCCTGGTCGCATCGGACTACGCCACCCGCAACACCAAGGACGGGACGGCCGACGCGCAGATCTGCCTGTCCAACCAGACCGCCCAGTGCACCGCCTGGAAGAGCCCGGGGGCCTGCGCGACCACCACAGTCACCGGCGGCACCTCGGTCGAGGTGCGCACCAGCACCCGTACCGGAAGCGGGGCCACCTCCACGACCCTGCTCCCCCCAGCGTTCGCGAGCGCGATGTCGGGCTCGGTGTCGTCCGGGGTCATGGCCGGGGCCTGCGGCCGGGTCGCCTGGGGGCCGCCCGGCATCACCAAGGTCTTCGCGCTCGGCATCTCGATGTGCGACTGGAAGCGGATGACCGGCAACGGAACGCAGTTCTACGGCCCACTCGATCCCCTGCTCAGCCAGCTCGGCCTCTACAGCATGCTCGGCCTGAACCCGCCGACTGCCTCCGCCGAGGGCGCGATCGCCCAGGTGCTGCCGGCCGCGGTGCTGGGCCTGCCGCTTCCCTCCTGTACGACCCCGGTGAACCTGACCGAGCCGCGCGGCTGGACCTGGCTCTACGACAACAGCCTCAACCCGCCCGACGCCAACTGCGAGATCAGCCTCAAGGTGGGCGACCTGCCGCGTGGTTTCGCCCTGTCCGGGCTGCTCGCGGGCAAGCCGTGCCGGGACCGGCTCCAGGCGATCTACGCGAGCAAGCAGCCGGTCCTCATCCCGATCTTCGACCAGATCGAGCAGACGTTGCTGTCCCTCGCGCCAACGTACCGGATCGCCGGCTTCGCGCCGTTCGTGCTCACCGGCTACGACACGCTGCTGCCGGGGGTACTCACCTCGGTCGCCAACCTGCTGCAGGGCAACGGGTTGCCGTCGGTCCTGCAGAAGCTGTTGTGCACGATCTCCGCCTGCATCTACGGCTACTTCACCAAGACGCTGGTGCCCGTCGACCTCCCGAACTTCGGGACCGGGCCCGACTTCGGGGCCACGATCATCGGGCGTACGGGATGACGGGTTCAAAAGGGGGGCACGGGTAATGAGCCGACGCGTCGTACTGCTGGGTGTCGCGGCCATGCTGGCGATCCTCAGCGCGGTGGCGGTGGTCGCGTATGCCAGCGGGGCCGACCGCCGGGCCGTCGAAGGCAAGAAGGGCGTCTGGGTGCTGCTGGCCACCGACAAGATCCCGAGTGGCACGACAATCGCCCAGATCCGCTCCCGCCGTCTGGTACGGCAGGTGTTGATGCCGGCCGAAACAGTCCCCTCGGGCGCGCTGACCAAACTCGACACATCGCTGGACGCCAAGAAGCTCAATGCCGCCCTCAATCCCGATCAGATGCTGTTGAACGGGCAGTTCGACGTGAACCTGAGCCCGAAAGGTCCGGCACCGACCTTCAGCGTGCCCCGCGGCAAGATCGCGATCAGTGTGGAGCTGAACGTCGGGCGGCAGGTCGCGGGCAACGTCAAGAAGGGTGACCCGGTCGCCATTTACGGCACCCAGACCATCAAGGGATCCGAGAACAACTTGACGGACTCGTACGTCGTCATCGAGCGGGCAATCGTGATCACCGCGGGCGAGAGCCCGCCGGACGGTCAAATGTCACTCCTCCTCACCCCGAGTGCCTCGGGTAGCGCAGCGGCCACGCCCAGCCCGGTGTATTCACAGGAGACGTTGAAGCGCTACGTCGTGACCGTGGCGGTGACACCCATACAGGCCGAGAAGCTGATCACCGCCTACAACGGCGCGACCCTGCACCTGGGCGTGCTCGGACCGGGCGTGCGGCTGACCCCGGAGGCTCCTCCGTTCACGGCCGAACCGACAGCCACGCAGACCGGAGCAGTCGGATGAGTCTCTACGTATACCTCGAACCCGACCGCGAGATCCTGGCCCAGCGCGGGCCCGAGTTCCAGTCGGTCGGCGGCGCCATCGTGCACAGCATGGCCGAGCTCGAGACCCATCTGCCCCGCTATCCCGAGACGCTGCTGGTGCTGATCGGGGCGAGTGTCAGCCTCGACGAGGCACTGATGTTCGCCGCCTACCAGCGCCTGCAACGCCCGCTCATCGGCGTGGTGCTGGTCCGCAACGGTGTGGTGCCGGCTGAGGTCATCCGCTGTCTGCAGGCCGGCGTCCGCGACGTCGTCGAGGAGGCCGACTGGGACGGCATCCGCCAGGCCACCGCCCGCTCGGTCGACATCTCGAAGGCGCTCAGCACGTCGATCCGGTCGGGAGCCGAGGTCGCGCCGTTCGGCCGCATCATCACCGTGTTCGCCGGCAAGGGCGGCTGCGGCCGCAGCTTCGTCGCGGTCAACCTGGCCGTCGCCCTGTGGGCCGGTGGCGCCCGGCGGGTGCTGCTCGTCGACCTCGACCTGCAGTTCGGCGACGTCGCCATCATGCTCAAGCTGCCACCGGATCGCAGCATCGCCGGCGGTATCGCGATGGCGGGCCGCCTCGACGAGCCCGGCCTGCGCTCGATCGTCACCCCGTACCGGCCCGGGGTCGACGCGTTGCTCGCACCGGGCAATCCGGCGCAGGGTGAACACGTACGCCGGGAACTGGTTCTGGAAATTCTCGACGTGGCGAGGCCGCACTACGACTTCATCGTGATCGACACACCGGCCATCGTCACCGACCAGGTGCTGGCCGCGCTCGACGTCTCCGACTGGTTCGTGCCGATCGTCACGCCCGACCTGCCGACGCTCAAGACGGTGCGGCTGACCGTCGAGATGTTCGACATGCTGGAGTACCCGCGCGACCGCAGCCTGCTCGTCTTCAACCGGGCCAACACCCAGGTCGGTCTGACCACGGCCGACGTCGAGGAGGCGATCGGCATGCCGTTCGCGTCGCTCGTGCCGTCGAGCCGGGACGTGCCGATCTCGGTCAACCAGGGTGAGCCGCTGCTGCTGACCGAGCCGCTGCACCCGGTCAGCCGGGCCATCCGGCAGCTGGCCGACCGCTGCGCCGGCACCGAGACCGCGCCCGAGCCGAAACGGGGTCTGTTCGGCCGCAAGAAGAAGGTGGCGCGATGAGCCTCTCGGCCCGGCTCGGCATGTACGGCAACAAGGTCAACTCCGAGGAGGAACCGGAACAGGCCGAGGAGACCGACCGCAAAGGATCCGCGACCTCCCAGCGCTACCGGGCGGCCGGGCGCGGCGCGGCCGACCCGGTTTACGACGTACGCCTGAGAATTCAGCGGCGGCTGGCCGACGAACTCGGCCCGACGCTCTACAACAGTCGCGGCGAGGACGAAGCGCTCGAGGCCCGCGTCCGGGACGTGCTGTCCGACCTGCTGGCCCGTGAGGAGACCCCGCTGTCGGGCAGCGACCGGGCCCGCATCGTCAAGGAGGTCACCGACGAGGTCCTCGGGCACGGGCCGATCGAGGCGCTGCTGCGCGACCCGTCGGTCAACGAGGTCATGGCCAACGGGGCCAAGAACGTCTACGTGGAACGGTTCGGCCGCATCGAGCGGACCGAGGTCGAGTTCGACGACGAGTCGCACCTGCGGCGGATCATCGACCGGATCTGCGCCCGGGTCGGCCGCCGGGTCGACGAGGCCAGCCCGATGGTCGACGCCCGCCTGCCCGACGGCAGCCGCGTCAACGCCATCGTGCCGCCGATCGCGCTGGACGGCGCGTCGCTGACGATCCGGAAGTTCTCGGCGACGCCGCTGACGGTGGGCGACCTCATCTCGTACGGGACCATGACCCGACCGGCGGCCGAGTTCCTCGACGCGTGTGTCCGCGGCCGCCGTAACGTGCTGGTCAGCGGGGGTACGGGTTCCGGCAAGACGACCATTCTCAACGTGCTCTCGAGCTTCGTGCCGACCGACGAGCGCATCGTCACCATCGAGGACGCGGCCGAGCTGCGGCTGGGTCAGGACCATGTCGTACGCCTGGAATCGCGCCCGGCCAACGCCGAGGGCCGGGGCACGGTCAATGCCCGCGACCTGGTCAAGAACGCGCTGCGGATGCGCCCCGACCGGATCGTGGTCGGCGAGGTCCGCGACGCCGCCGCGCTCGACATGCTGCAGGCCATGAACACCGGCCACGACGGCTCGCTGACCACGTTGCACGCCAACACCCCGCGCGACGCGGTCAGCCGTCTCGAGACCATGGTGCTGATGGCCGGCATGGACCTGCCGAGCCGGGCCATCCGCGACCAGATCTCCTCCGCCGTCGACCTGATCATCCAGATCACCCGGTTCAAGGACGGCTCGCGCAAGGTCAGCCACATCACCGAGGTCGTCGGCATGGAGGGCGACACGGTCACATTGCAGGACCTGTTCCTGCTCGAGGTCACCGCCGACATGCCGGCCCATATGGCCCAGCTCAAGCCGACCGGCATCCGGCCCCGGTTCGTCGACGCGCTGGCCATGTACGGCGTGACCCTGCCCGCCACGATCTTCAGCGGGGCCCGATGATCTTCGTCGCGGTCTCCTCCGGCGCCACCGCTTTCCTGCTGTTCCTCGTCCTGGTGGAAAGGCTTTTCGGCCGTACGCCGATGCAGCGCCGCCTCGCATCGACGCTGAAGCACTACACAGTGGGCGAACGCCAGGTCGACGAGCCCCTGCTGCGGCGCCTGCAGCACGCGGCGGGCGACGTGGTCGAGCAGTCGCCCGGCCTGACCAGCCTGGCCGCCCGGTCCACGGTCAAGCTCGACCAGGCCGGGGCCCAGATGCGCCCGACCGAGTGGCTGGTCTTCCGGGCCGGCATCGCGCTGACCACGGCGGTCGCGCTGGCCGTTCTGGTCCACCTCTTCTTCGGTTTCCTGCTCGGCCTGGTGCTCGGCTTCCTCGTGCCGTCGATGCTGCTCAACGCCAAGATCAAGCGCCGCCGGCAGCGGTTCGCGGACGACCTGCCGGCCATGCTCCAGCTGATCCTCAGCGCGCTGCGGTCCGGCTTCACGCTGCAGCAGTCGGTCGACGCCGCGGTCCGCGACGACGAGGGCCCGGTGGCCGAGGAGTTCGCGCGGGCCCTGTCCGAGTCGCGGATCAGCGGCGAGTTCGAGGAGGCGCTGCAGCGGGCCGGCGAGCGCCTGGCGAGCCCCGAGCTGGGCTGGCTCACGCTGGCCCTGCGCCTGCAGAAAGAGACCGGCGGCAGCCTGGCCGAGGTCATGCAGACCACCGCCGAGACCATGCGCGAGCGGGCCTACCTGCGCCGGCATGTGCGCTCGCTGTCGGCCGAGGGGCGGATCTCGGCGTACGTGCTGGTCGCCCTGCCGATCTTCGCCACCGGCCTGTTGTTCTTCGCCCGGCGCGAATACATGCAGGTGCTGTGGCAGAGCGTGCTCGGGCTGATCATCCTGGGCGTCGCCCTCCTCATGATCATCATCGGCAGCCTGTGGCTGCGCTCGGTCACGAAGATCGAGGTCTGAGCAATGACGGCCGGAACGCTGGTCTCGATCGCCGCGGTTGCCGCCGTGCTGGCGATCGCCTGCGCCGCGGCCGCCGTCACCATCCCGGCCAGCCGCCGCCAGCGCATGCTGCGCATCCTGGCCCAGTTCGACCGCAGCCGAAACGCCGTCCGGGCGGTCGAGCAGCCCTTCGGCGGCAAGCTGCGGGCGCCCGTGGTGTGGGGGATCCAGCAGTTCGGCAACGCCATCACCCCGCCCCGGGTGCGCCAGCGCCTGTCCCGTCGGCTCGACTACGCCGGCAACCCGTCCGAGTGGCCGCTCGACCGGGTCATCCGGGCCCGCCTGGTCGGCTTCGTGCTGCTGGGCCTTCTCGGCTGGTGGGTCGGCACCCGCTCGGGCGGGCCGTGGGCGTTGCCGGGCCTGCTCGTCGGCGCGCTGGCCGGCATGAACATTCCCGACCTGCTGGTGTACGACGCGGGCGTCAAACGGCAGGCCGCGCTCACCCGCGCGCTGCCCGACGTGCTCGACGCCATGGTCATCGGCGTCGAGTCGGGTCTCGGCCTGGACGCGGCCATGGCCCAGGTCGCGGTGCTGCTGCGCGGCCCGATGCCGGACGAGATCAACCGCGTGCTGCAGGAGATGCGCCTCGGCGTGCCCCGCACCGAAGCCCTGCGGTCGCTGGCCGCGCGCACCACCGTACGGGATCTGAAAACGCTCATCACCGCGCTCGTTCAGGCCGGTGAGCTGGGCATCTCGGTGGCCGGCATCCTGCGCGAGCACTCCATCGAGCAGCGCACGCGGCGCCGCCAGTACGCCGAGGAGAAGGCTCAGAAGGTGACGGTGAAGCTGCTCTTCCCGGTCATCTTCTGCCTGTTCCCGGTCATCTTCATCGTGGTGCTGGGCCCGGCCATCATCAACATCATGACCAGCGGCTTCTGAGTTTGGCTCAGTTATTGCCGCTTCGTGCCGATAAGAGAACGTGACGACCGTCGGTTCCGACCTCGATGAGGAGCGCCGGCTGGCCGTCCTGCACGAATACTGTCTGCTCGACGCGCCCGCCGACGACGAGCTGACCACAGTGGTGCGGGTGGCCGCCCTGGTCGCCGGCGTGCCGACGGCCACACTCAACCTGATCGACGAGAGCCGGCAGTGCCAGCTCACCACGTACGGGTTCGAGGGCGGCAACACGGCCCGGTCCGACTCGATGTGCGCCATCCAGTTCCGGGCCGGCGCGTTCGTCCACGTCTCCGACGCCCGCGAGCATCCGCTCTACCGCGACAATCCGTGGGTCGACGGCACGCTGGCCTCGGTCCGGTTCTACGCCTCGGCCCCGCTCATCACCCCCGAGGGGTACGCGCTGGGGACGCTGTGCGTGTTCGACGACTGCGTCAAACAGCTCACCGACGACCAGGTGGGCCGGCTCGCCGACCTGGCCGACGTGCTGGTCGCCCTGTTCGAACGGCGCCGCCAGGCCCGGCTCAACGAGAAGACCCGGCGTTTCATCGGCGCCGTGCTCGAGACGATCGACGTCGGCGTGGTCGTCTCCGACGCCGAAGGTCACGTCACGGTGTTCAACCGAGCGGCCCGTGAATGGCACGGCTTGGAGGCGGACGCCACGCTCGACCCGGAGTTGCTGCCCCGCCACTACGGCCTGTACGACGCCGAGGGCCAACGCCAGCTGCGCCCCGACGAGGTCCCGTTGCTGCGAGCGCTCCGCGGGGGCATCGTCTCCAACGTCGAGATGACGGTGCGGGTGCCCGGACGGCCGGTGATAAGCCTCGACTGTACGGGCCGACGCCTGCTGGACGACACCGGCCGACTGCTCGGTGCCGTCGTCGCGATGAACGATGTGACCGCCGACCGCGCGTACCGCCGCGAGATCGAGGGAGCCAGCCTGGAGATCGCGGCCCGCGGCGAGGCGCTGTCGGCGGCCCTGGTCGAGCTGCGCCGCTCGAACGAGGAGCTCGAGCAGTTCGCGGGCACGGTCAGCCACGACCTGGTGCGCCCGATGGCGGCGGCCCTCGGCTTCCTCGACCTGCTGGCCGGCGAATACTCGAAAGACCTGGACGACCGGGCCGCGAAGTGGCTGACCGGGGCGATCCGCGCGGTCGAGCGCATGCAGAAACTGGTGGACGCCCTACTGCGGTACGCCCGGGCCGGCCAGACTCCCTACCAGGCGGAACAGGTGCAGCTGACCGCAGTGCTGCGGGACGTGCTGGCCGACCTGCGCACGGCCGCGGAAAGCAACGGGGCCCAGATCTCGGCCGGCGACGACCTGCCCACCATTCAGGGCGACCCGGTGCTGCTACGCCAACTCCTGCAGAACCTGATCGACAACGCCATGAAATACCACCACCCCGACCGCCCGTGCCGGATCACGGTCAGCGCCCAGTCGGTCCCGGACCACTGGGTGATCCGCGTAGCCGACAATGGCATCGGCATTCCCGCCGACCAGCGCGAGCGGGTGTTCGAGATGTTCGCCCAGGTCGACCCGAAAGAGCACAAGGGCTACGGCATCGGCCTGGCCACATGCCTGCGCATCCTCGACCGCCACCGCGGCAAGATCGCCCTAGAAGAAACCCCCGGCGGCGGTACAACCGTCTGCCTGTCCCTCCCGAAATAGCCGAGCGACGACTCCTGCATTCGCGGGCCGAGCGCCCCGCCTCTTCGACTTTCCGCCCTGAAAATGCCGCGTAAACGGCAGTAGGCCCACCCCGCATGGGGTGGGCCTACTGTTCACGTTGAGTCCGGCGGCGTCCTACTCTCCCACACCCTCCCGAGTGCAGTACCATCGGCGCTGGAGGGCTTAGCTTC
>NZ_JAMYJR010000029.1 GCF_024137025.1 Paractinoplanes aksuensis | reverse complement strand
GCGGCACCGCCCGACGAAAACACAACAGCGCCACCGCACGACAACAAAACAGTCGCGCCGCCGCCTGACGACAAGACCGCCGCGACACCGCCCGACGATAAGACGGTCGGACTGTCCGACGAAAAGAGTGGTCTGCGGGTCCTGCGCGGGCGCTGTCTGGCTGCCGGCGACGGGATCACCTTCTGGGCGCTGGGCGAGATCCTGCGCGAGGCCTGCGACATCCCGCTCGGGGACCCCGATGCCCAAGCCCCGCAACGCCTGCGCTCCCGGCTGCGACGCATCTTCGAGGGCCAGCGAATGACCCCCGACGAGCTCGACACGACCACTTTCGCCCTGGCCACCACCGCGGCGATACGACTGTCGGACAATCCGCTCGACCAGGCCGACCCCCGCGACGTCGCCGACGAGCTGGGCCGGGCCTGGCCCCGCCTGGCCACGGCGTTCGCCGCCCGCGGTCCGCTGCTGCTGGTCGTCGAGGATCTGCACTGGGCCGGCGCCCCGCTCGTAGGCATGCTGTCGCGCCTGGTCACTCGGTCGACCGGCCCGATCGTCGTGCTGACCACGGCCCGCCCCGAGTTCCTAGAGACGCGACCCGACCTACCCGGCGTCTCGATGGTGTCGCTGCAACCCCTGACCGCCGAAGACAGCCGCACCCTACTGTCAGCTCACCCCCACGCCAGTCACCTGCCGCCGGCCGACCAGGCCCGAATCCTCGCCCGGGCCGAGGGCAACCCGTACTTCCTCGACCAGCTGGCCGCCCACGTAACCAGCCCCCGGACCAGAACCAACAGCGGCTCCAGCACCAGCTCTGACTCCGGCTCCGGCTCCGGCTCCGGCTACAGCACCAGCCCTGGCTACAGCACCAGCACCAGCACAGGCCCTGGCACCAGCACAGGCCCTGGCAACAGCACCAGCTCAGGCACCATCTCAGGCTCAGGCACCATCTCAGGCTCCGGCTCCGGCTCCGGCTCCGGCAACAGCACAGGCACAGTCACAGGAAGCGGCAGCGGCAGCGGCAGCGGCAGCGGCAGCGGCAGCGGCAGCGGCAGCGGCAGCGGCAGCGAACGATCGCCACTACCTGACTCGTTGCACGCGCTGCTTGCGGCCCGGGTCGACGCGTTGCCGCCGGACGAGAAGCGGCTGCTGCAAGCGGCCGCAGTGATGGGCCGTGTCTTCTGGGCGGCCCCGCTCCGCGAGCGCCTAGGACCCGCCCTCCCCGATCTGCTCACGGCCCTGGAGAACCGGGCCCTCATCCGAGCCCGCCCATCCGCCCTGGTCACCGGCCAGGACGAGTACGCCTTCCAGCACGCCCTGCTACGCGATGTCGCCTACGCCAGCCTGCCCGTCGCCCAGCGCGCGGCCGGCCACGCCGCCGTCGCCGCCTGGCTCGAGGAGGTCTCGCGTGAACGCATCGGCGAGGTCATCGAGCTGGTCGCCGTCCACTACTCCGCCGCCGCCGACGGCCCGGACGCCGGTGACTGGACCCGCGGCAAGGCCTTCCGCTCGCTGATCACAGCCGGGGTCGGAGCCCGCCGCCGCTACGCCGTCCCGCGCGCCCTGGACCTGCACCGCGCGGCCCTGCGACACGCCGCGAACCCGGCCGAACGGGCCGGCGCGCTCGAGGCCATCGGCGACGACCACGAGATCGCGTACGACGGTGACGAGGCCGTCCGTGCCTGGCGCGAGGCCATCACGGCGTTGCGGGACGCGCCCGGCCACGGCGACCGGCGCGCCGGGCTCTGCCTGAAGACCGCCCAGATGCTGGTCGCCCGCTGGGGTGGCTTCCGCCAGCCGGCCGACCCGGAGCTTGCCGACCGAGTGCTCGACGAGGGCCTGGCCGCCGTCACCGATCCACCCACCAAAGCGCAGCTTCTCTCCCTACGCGCCCTGTGCGGCGGCCGCTGGGCCTGGACCGGCCGCACCGACCCCGTGCCGGTGACCGGCCGCCGCCGCGCCGCCACCGACGCTGCCGCCCTGGCCGACCGCCTCGGCTCCCCCACCCTGCGCGGTCAAGCATTGCTCGGCGACGCCGCGGTGCATTTCCTGGAGGGCCACTACGAGGATGCGGTCACCGCCGTCCTCCACGAGGTCGCCCTGGTCGAGCAGGAGGGCAGTGACCGCGACCGGGCGCTCGGTCACACCATCGCCAGCCTGGTCATCGGCGCCGTCCGCGGGGACTACGAGCAAGCCTTGTCCCACGCCCACCGATCGTACGAGTGGGCTCGTGGCCTATCCCCGCACGACCGCCTGCACGGCACCGCGGCCGTGTTGATCTGCCTGGAACAGCTGGGCCGGGACACCGAGATCGACCCCTTCCTGGACGAGCACCTGCGTCTACGGCAGGGGCCGGCCGCCACGATGGCCTGCCCTTACATCCGCAGCGGCCCGCTGGTCGGAGCGCTCTCCCTGGCCCGTCGCGGCGACACCTCGGAGTCCACGAAGGTCGCCGCCACCGTGGAGCCCGACCTCGCCCACCCCGGCAACGCCGAAGTCCTGCGGGCCCGGCTGGCCCTGCATCGCGGCGACGTCGCTACCGCGCGCAAGCAGGCCGAGCGCCTCGTCGCGATGGGCCGCCGCCCCGGCCCCGAGGAGATCCCGCACGAGTCGCTGCTGCTCGTCCAGACCCTCGAGGCCGCGGCCGACCACGACGCCCTGCGCCGATTCCTCCCGCGGGCCCGGGCCGCCGCCGGCTATCTGGCCCGCCTCACCCCGGCCTGCGACCACGCCGAGGCCGCCCTCCCGGACGGGTGACCGCCGGCCGTCCGGCCCCGGCCGCCCCGGCCACGTCTCTACCGTCGCTTCATGATCAATCCGGGCACGGCCCCGATCGACGGCGCCGACGAGGAACTCGCGCGGGCCAATCTCGATGCATTCCTGGACGCGGTGCGCCAGCGGGCCGAGCAGATGGACGAGGTACCGATCCGGCAGCGCGTCGCCCACCTCGACGGCGACCCCGTGCGCGACCCGGGGGCCGACCGCGACGGCCGCTTCGGCTGGGACCTGTCCATGTCCGATGGTCGGACAATCCGCGTCCTCATCCCCGGCGTCCCGCTGGCCGCGCTACGCGACGACATCACCGCCGTGGCCCCCTGTCTCTACGTCAACGGCAACGCCAACTGGTGGTCGGGCGCGGTCGACTCGGTGGCCGGCGAGGGACTCACGCTGAACCTATGACTCGCCGCTTCCGGGACGAGTGCTCTCGGCCTGCCGCGGCCACCGTGCTCGGGGGGCGAGCTTGACCCCCCTTCCCCGCTGGGCGGCGCCGGCCCGCCGGCGCATGATGGGACCTTGCTGCGCACCTGGACATCGAATGGGCGGCCTTTCCGCTGCCCGGCACCCCGGATCAGACGTTGTTCATCGACACCGGCCCGACCCAGCGCGACACCGACGCTTAGCGCCAGCTGGTCCACCGGCCCCGTCAGCCGGGCCGGACTGACGATCTGAACCCCCTCAGGCCTGGATCCAGTCGAAGGTGCGGGCGACGGCGCGCTGCCAGTTGGCGTACTCGGTCTCCCGCTTGCCGGCCTCCATCGTGGGCAGCCACTGCGCGGCCCGGTGCCAGTTCTGGCGCAGTCCCTCCAGGTCGGGCCAGTAGCCGACGGCCAGACCGGCCCCGTAGGCCGCGCCCAGCGACACCGTCTCGGCCGCCAGCGGACGGACCACCGGCACGTCGAGCACGTCCGCGATGAACTGCATCAGCAGATTGTCGGCTGTCATACCGCCATCCACTCGCAGCGTCTTCAGGGCCAGCCCGGAGTCAGCGTTCATCGCGTCGACGACCTCCCGGGTCTGCCAGGCGCTCGCCTCCAGCACCGCCCGGGCCAGATGGCCTTTGGTGATGTACGAGGTCAGGCCCACGATCACGCCGCGGGCCTCGCTCCGCCAGTACGGGGCGTACAGGCCGCTGAACGCCGGCACGATGTAGCAACCGCCGTTGTCCGTGACCGTCCGCGCCAGCGTCTCGATCTCGGGCGCGCTGGTGATCAGTTCGAGCTGGTCGCGGAACCACTGCACCAGCGAGCCCGTGATGGCGATCGAGCCTTCCAGCGCGTACGCCGCGGGCTCGCCCTTGATCTGATAGGCCACCGTGCTGAGCAGGCCGTGCGTCGATCGAACCAGCTCGGACCCCGTGTTGAGAAGCAAGAAACTTCCCGTCCCGTACGTGCATTTGGCCTCCCCCGGGGCGAAGCAGGTCTGCCCGAACAGCGCGGCCTGCTGATCGCCGAGCGCGGCCCCGATGCGCACACCGGGAAACGCCGCCGTGGCCGTGCCGAACACCCCGATCGACGGGCGCACCTCGGGCAGCATCGCGCGCGGGATGCCGAAGAACGCCAGCGACTCGGACGACCAGTCGAGCGTGTGCACGTCGAGCAGCAGCGTGCGGCTCGCGTTGGTGACATCGGTGACGTGCAGCCCGCCGGTCAGCTTCCAGATCAGCCAGGTCTCCATCGTGCCGAACAGCACCTCGCCCCGTTCGGCCCGTTCCTGCAGGCCGGGGTGGTGGTCGAGCATCCACCGGATCCGCGGCCCGGAGAAGTACGTGGCCAACGGCAGGGCCGACCGATGGCGTACGCCCTCCGCGCCCGGCGCCGTGTCGAGCTCACTGACCATCGTGTCGGTGCGGGTGTCCTGCCAGACCACGGCGTGCCCGACCGGCTGGCCTGTCGTACGGTCCCACAAAACGGTGGTCTCGCGCTGGTTGGCGATGCCGACCGCGGCGACCTGGTCGATGGTGGCCCCGGCCCGGCGCAGAGCCTCGGGTCCGAGCCGTTCCACGTTGCGCCAGATCTCGGCCGCGTCGTGCTCGACCCATCCCGGTTTGGGGTAGTACTGCTTGTGCTCCTGCTGGGCGAGGGACACGAGTTGGCCGCGCCGGTCGAAGACGATGCATCTCGTCGAGGTGGTGCCCTGGTCGATGGCGACCACGTAGCGCTCGGTCATTCGTCCCTCCTATCGTCGGGCAGCTCCAAGATCACGGGACACCGCCCGGGCGGCATCGCGGACATTGGCCACCAACTGGGGCCGGGGGTGGTAGCGGCTGTCGCAGAGACGTTCGACGTGGCCGGAGATGCCGATGGCGCCGACCACCAGTCCCCCGTACGCCCGGATGGGTGCGGCGATCGAGGCCTCGCCCGGGGTCAGCTCCTCGATGTCGGCGCTCCACCCGCATTCGCGCACGACCTGCAGGGCCGCGGCGAGCTCGCGCTGGGTGCCGACAGTACGACTGGTGAAGCGGTCGAGCGAGGCCGGCGGCGTGGCCCCGTACGCCAGCAAGGCCTTGCCCAGGGCGGTGGCGTGCATGGGCAGAAGGCTGCCGACGTCGAGCGTCTGGAAGGTGTCGTCGGGCCGGAAGACATGGTGGACGACCAGCACCTGCCCTTCGAGGACGGTGCCGATGCGGACGGCTTCGCCACTGCGGGCGGCGAGCGGGTCGGCCCAGTTGATCGACCGCGAGCGCAGCTCGTTCACATCCAGGTAGCCCGTACCCAATCGCAGCATAGCCGCACCGAGCTGGTACTGGCCGGAGGCTCTGTCCTGCTCGACGAACCCCACCTTGCGCAGGGTCTGCAGGATGCCGTGGGTGGTGCCCTTGGCCAGGTCGAGCGAGCGCGCTATCTCCCCGAGCGACAGCCGGCCCGCACCGCCCGCGAGCAGGCGCAGGACGGCCGCGGCCCGCTCGATGGACTGCACTGTTCCCGGCACGTTTCGACACTATGACGGGCTGTAGACGGACCAGTAGCTCAGCGTTCGACATTGTCGAATGGCGTTCATTGTTAGTGCCCGGGTGGCTACCTAGCGTCGCTCGAAGATGCAGCTCTAGGAGGCACTTCAGGAGGGCAGATGGCAGCACGACTGAAGATCCCGGGCGGAATCTGGGCGGAACTGGCCGCCGAGTTCGCCGGGACCATGATCCTCATTCTGTTCGGTGTCGGCGTGGTGGCCCAGGTGGTCGGCGGCGGCATCGGTGACCACGACAGCATCGCCTGGGCCTGGGGCCTGGGCGTGGTGCTCGGCGTCTACGTCGCCGGGCGCATCAGCGGGGCGCACCTCAACCCCGCCGTCACCGTCGCGCTCGCGGTCTTCAAAGGCTTCGAGTGGCGCAAGGTCCTTCCGTACAGCCTGGCCCAGTTCCTGGGCGCGTTCGTGGCCGCGCTGATCGTCCGCTGGAACTACACCGAGGTGCTGCACGCGGCCGACCCCGGGCTGACCATCAAGACCCAGGGCGTCTTCTCGACGCTGCCCGGCAACGGCGCGCTGCCGGTCGGCGAATGGGGCGCCTTCCGCGACCAGATCATCGGCACCGCGATCCTGTTGTTCCTGATCCTGGCCGTCACCGACGCGCTGGGCACTCCCCCGCAGGCCAACCTGGCCCCGTTCATCATCGGCCTGATCGTGGTCGGCATCGGCATGGCCTGGGGCACCAACGCCGGCTACGCGATCAACCCCGCGCGTGACTTCGGTCCGCGACTCGCCAGCTTCCTGACGGGCTACGGCGGCGCATTCCGCGACCAGACCGGGTATCTCTATTTCTGGATCCCGATCGTGGCGCCCATCATCGGCGGCGTTCTCGGCGCCGGCCTCTACCAGGGGCTGGTCGGCCGGTTCCTGCCCGGGTTGAGCGGCGGCGGTCCCGAGGAGCCAGGACGGCTGCCCGAGCAGCCGCGAGACAACGTGGAGGCACGCAATGGCTGACTTCGTCGGCGCCGTGGACCAGGGAACGACCAGCACCCGCTTCATGATCTTCGATCACGGCGGCAACGAGGTGGCCCGCCACCAGCTCGAACACGAACAGATCCTGCCCCAGGCGGGCTGGGTCGAGCACAACCCGGCCGAGATCTGGGAGCGCACGGTCACCGTCGTCCGCACGGCCATGCAGAAGGCCAACCTGGGCGCCAAGGACCTGGCCGCGCTGGGCATCACCAACCAGCGCGAGACCGCCGTCGTGTGGGATCGTCGGAGCGGCCGACCGTACTACAATGCGATCGTCTGGCAGGACACCCGGACCGACCGGATCGCCTCGGCCCTCGACCGTGACGGGCGCGGCGACGTGATCCGCCGCAAGGCGGGGCTCCCCCCGGCCACCTACTTCAGCGGCGGCAAGATCCAGTGGATCCTGGAGAACGTCGACGGGGTACGCGAGGCGGCCGAACGTGGCGACGCCATCTTCGGCAACACCGACAGCTGGGTGCTGTGGAACATGACCGGCGGGGTCGACGGGGGCAACCACCTCACCGACGTCACCAACGCCAGCCGCACGATGCTGATGAACCTCGAGACCCTCGACTGGGACGACGAGCTTCTGGGTTTCTTCAACATCCCGCGGCAGATGCTGCCCGAGATCCGGCCGTCGTCCGACCCGAACACGTACGGGGTGGCCCGGTGGCCGGGCTCGCTCGGCGGTGAAGTGCCGTTGACCGGGGACCTGGGCGACCAGCAGGCGGCCACGGTCGGGCAGGTCTGCTTCGCACCGGGCGAGGCCAAGAACACCTACGGCACGGGCAACTTCATGCTGCTCAACACCGGGACCGAACTCGTACGCTCGGAGAACGGGCTGCTCACGACGGTCTGCTACAAATTCGGCGACGCCGCGCCGATCTACGCGCTGGAGGGGTCGATCGCGGTCACCGGGTCGGCGGTGCAGTGGCTGCGCGACCAGCTGCACATCATCAACGACGCGTCGGAGAGCGAGCGGCTGGCCGCTCAAGTGGACGACAACGGCGGGGTCTACTTCGTGCCGGCGTTCTCGGGACTGTTCGCGCCGTACTGGCGTTCCGACGCGCGCGGGGCGATCGTCGGGCTGTCGCGGTTCAACACCAGCGCGCACATCGCGCGGGCCACGCTCGAATCGATCTGTTACCAGAGCCGCGATGTGGTCGATGCCATGGCACAGGACTCGGGGGTGACCCTCGACGTCCTCAAGGTGGACGGCGGGATCACGGCCAACAACCTGGCCATGCAGATCCAGGCCGACGTGCTCGGCGTGCCGGTCAGCCGGCCGGTCGTGGCCGAGACGACGGCGCTCGGCGCGGCCTACGCGGCGGGGCTGGCCGTCGGATTCTGGAAGAACACCGACGAGCTGCGCGAGAACTGGAACGAGTCGCAACGGTGGCAGCCGTCCTGGTCCGAGGAACAGCGGGCCGAGGGTTACGGCAAATGGAAGAAGGCCGTGGAACGCACGCTCAACTGGGTGGACGTGGACTGAGCTCGCCCGTTCGCGAGAACACAGGGAAACCGAGGACTGAGCCGGCCGACAACGGGAATCCGCGGCGAAGACCAGAACCCGGCCGCGCCTGAACGAGGCGGAACCGAAAGGAACCAGAGCAGTGGCTGTTGCACTCTCCCCGCAGTATCGGGACTCGGCGCTGGCCGCGCTGGCCGGCGCCGAGCTCGACGTCCTCGTGATCGGCGGCGGAGTGGTGGGCGCGGGGGCGGCACTCGATGCCGTCACCCGCGGCCTGTCCACCGGCCTGGTCGAGGCGCGCGATCTGGCGTCCGGCACGTCCAGCCGATCGAGCAAACTCCTGCACGGTGGTTTGCGCTATCTCGAAATGCTGGACTTCGCGCTCGTCAAGGAGGCGTTGCACGAGCGAGATCTGATTGTGTCGCGGCTCGCCCCGCATTTGGCGAGGCCGCTCCGGTTCCTTTATCCGCTCAAACACCGGGCGTGGGAGCGGGCCTATGCGGGGGCCGGCGTCACCCTGTACGACACCATGGCGATGGGCGGCGGCATGCCGCGTCACCGGCAATTGACTCGTACGGCGGCATTGCGGGCCTGTCCGGCGTTGCGCAAGGACGCACTGGTGGGTGCGATCCAGTACTACGACGCTCAGGTCGACGATGCAAGGCACACCATGTTCCTGGCTCGCACGGCTGCGTCCTACGGCGCTCATGTGGCGTCGCGCGCTGAAGTAATCGGTTTCCTACGCGAAGGTGAGCGGGTTACCGGCGTACGTGTGAAGGATCTGGAAACTGACCGCGTGTTCGAAGTGCGCGCTCAACAAGTGATCAACGCGACCGGGGTGTGGACGGACGACACGCAAGCTTTGGTCGGCGAGCGCGGACAGTTCCACGTGCGGGCGTCGAAGGGGATTCATCTGGTTGTGCCGCGTGATCGCATTCAGTCGACAACCGGGCTGATCCTGCGCACCGAGAAGAGCGTGCTGTTCGTCATCCCGTGGGGGCGGCACTGGATCGTGGGCACCACGGATACGGACTGGTCCCTGGACAAAGCTCATCCGGCGGCGTCCAGCACGGACATCGACTATCTGCTGGAGCACGTGAACTCGGTTCTGGCTACGCCACTTTCCCGTACGGACGTCCAAGGGGTTTACGCGGGGCTGCGTCCGCTGTTGTCGGGCGAATCTGAGGCTACGTCGCAGTTGTCGCGCGAGCACATGGTGGGGAGTCCTACGCCTGGGCTCGTGGTCGTCGCGGGTGGCAAATACACGACTTATCGCGTGATGGCGCGGGATGCTGTGGACGCCTGTGTGCACGGGTTGGGAAGGTCTGTGCCCAAGTCGTGTACGGATCGGGTGCCGTTGGTGGGGGCCGATGGGTATCCGGCATTGTGGAATCAGCGGCGCATGTTGTCTCAGCGGTCGGGGTTGCATGTGGCTCGGGTCGAGCACCTGCTGGGGCGGTTCGGGAATTTGACCCAGGAGGTCATCGATCTGATTGCGGCCACGCCGGCTCTTGGTTCTCCCCTGTCTGGAGCCGACGACTATCTGAGAGCTGAGGTTGTTTACGCCGCCGCCTACGAGGGCGCTCGGCACCTCGAAGACGTGCTTACCCGCCGCACCCGCATCTCGATCGAGACGTTCGACCGCGGTGTGAACTGCGCTCAGGAGGCGGCTGAGCTCATGGCCGGAGTTCTCGGGTGGACGTCGGAGCAGACTGCGCGGGAGGTTGAGAACTACCGCGTTCGGGTTGAGGCTGAGCGGGGGTCTCAGGAGCAGCCTGATGATGAGACCGCTGACGCTACTCGGCTTGGTGCTCCCGATGTTGTTCCTGTGAGCGCTACCGAGGTTGCCTGACGTTCTCTGGTTGCGCTTGGACGATTGGGGCCGAGGGTGGCCACGCTGGGCTGTGGAGCAATTATGCCCTGCGTGGCCACCCTCGGCCCCAATCTTGCGGGGTTTCACCGTTTTCCAGCGTTGTGGTTGGCGCTTCTCTGGGTGCCTGGTTTCGCTGAGGGCGCCCGTGCGGCTTGGTGGTGTGGCTTCCGCTCTGTGGACGAAGCTGGGACTCTTTCTTACTCAGGCCAGGCTTTGTGGTGGGTGCGCGTTCGCACCGTGCCGGTTGCGGATGTGTCAGGCAGACTCTGAGTTGTGTGGTTCCTTCTTGGTGCGCCCTGGGACTCGTCGGGGACTGGGCGTGGGGAGGCTGAGGCGCCTGCGGTGCTTCGGCGGGCTGGGCTTTCCGGGCTCGTTGACGTTGACTTTGGTGACGCGCCGACTCACATCACGAGCGCCGAGCGCGATGAGGCGACCGGGGTTCGGGCGCTGTCCGAGAGTGTCGCGGCCGCTCGCGCGCTGGCTGCGGCACTACAGAACGGTATGAGCGAACATCCTCTGCATCGGCCTGTTGTTGTTGGTGGGGACTGCAGCCTTTTGTTGGGGGTCTTCGCTCATTTGCGGGCTGCTGTCGGTGATGTAGGGCTTTGGATCGTTGATGGACATCCCGATTTCACTGACCCGCGCGCGTCCGAGACCGGGGAGGTTGCGGACTCGGAACTGGCTTTTCTGGTTGGTGGTGGGCCTGCTGTGTTGACTGGTCTGGGTGGGTCGACGCCTATGGCGAAGGCTCACCAGGTGGGGTTGATCGGGCATCGTACTGCTGGGTTGGATCCGGAGTCCTTGGCTGAGTTGGGTCGGCTGCCGGGCGCTGTTTTGACTCGGGATGAGGCGCTGGGTGCGGACTTTGGTGTGCCGATGTGGCTTCACATTGATGTTGATGTGCTTGACCCGGCGGTGATGCCGGCCGTGACGTATCCGCAGCCGGGTGGTCCGGACTTCGACCAGCTTGTTGCCATGCTCACGCCGCTTGCGGAGTCGCCGTCGCTGGTAGGCGTCAGCATTGCTGACTATCGCCCTGACCTGGATCCGGACGGGTCGGGTGCAGCTGGGCTCGTGGCGTTGCTGGGGCGGCTGCTGTGAGGTCAGCGGTGTTCGATCGTGAACCATTGGCCGGGGATCACTTCGCGTAGCTCGCCGGCCCCGGCCAGGTGGCTGCAGGCGGCGTTCAGGTCTGTGTCGGTCAACCGGGCCCTGGCTGTTTCGTCCAGGAACCAGCGGATGCGGTGAGCGTCGAAGGCCTCGAGTTGCTCGCCCGTTGCGCGGTCGACGACCAGGTCGACGTCGACGTCCCGGCCGTCTCGGGTGGTCATGCGGCAGCCGATGCTGTGGGCCTGGTATTCGATGCCGCTGGTGGTTGAGCCGGCTCGTGGCAGCTGCCGGGTTCGCACGGCCCGGAGGAGGTCGGCCACATTGGTGATCGGAGCCAGGTCTTGGAACAGACGTTCGCGGGTCTCGTGGAGGGCGGCGGCGTATCGCCGGACCTCGCGTACCGCGAGGGGGGCACTGTCGATCACACAGGTGAGTATGGGCGGCCGACATGGCGAGGAAACCGGGTTCAGTAGGTGCCACATCCTGGCACCTTCTGTTGAGAGTCTTTGTTCAGCGCCGATGCGCACTGACGAAGAGGGAGCAAGACCATGGCTATCAGCACCAACACTCACCTGAACTTTCGCGGGGACGCTCGGGCGGCGCTGGAGTTCTACCAGTCGGTGTTCGGTGGGCACCTGACTGTCGTCGCCTACGGCGACTTCGGGATGCCGAAGGAGCTGCCGGACGCCGACAAGGTGGTGTTCGGGCAGGTCACGGCGGAGAGTGGGTTCACGATCCTGGCCTATGACGTTCCTAGCCAGGCTGTTGCTCCTGCGCCGCTGACCGCGACGACCCGGGAGAACGGGGTGACGCTGACCGGGGAGCGGTTCTTCGTGGCCGTTGGCGGGGACACCGCGGACGAGGTCAGCGCGCTGTGGGACAAGCTGTCGGACGGGGCCGAGATCGTCGAGAAGTTCGGGCCGTCGGCGTTCTCGGCCGGGTTCGGCATGCTCACCGACCGGTTCGGCGTGACGTGGATCCTGCAGGTCAACGCCGCCCACGCCGGCTGACGACGGGCCTCGGGGCGGCCACCCGGGCCGCCCCGACCCGCTCGCTTCGAATCGGTTTCAGCTTATATAAGTTGGAGCTGTTAGCATGCGGCCATGAGATACACCGTCTCGATCGAGATCGAACAGGCGCGGGAGAGGGTGGCCCAGCTGTTGGCCGACCCGGCGGTCATGCCGAGCTGGCTGCGGGGGCTGGTGGTGCACGAGCCGGTCAGCGGGGAGCACGGGCAGGTCGGCACCCGGTCACGCGTGGTGTTGCAGATGGGGCAGCAGGAGTTCGAGTGCACCGAGACCATCACGCTTCGGGAACCGGTGGACCTGCATCAGATTCCGAGTGGGGTCGTCGTTCGGTTCGAGCGTGAGATCGTCGGTCAGGGTATGTGGAACGCCGCGCGTGAACGGCTGACCGAAATCGGGCCGGGGAAGACGCTCTGGGAGAGCGAGAACGAGTATCGGTTCAGCGGGCTGATGATGCGGCTGGTCGGGCTCTTGATGCCTGGGACCTTCCGTAAGCAGTCGCTGCAGCACATGCGAGACTTCGAGGCATTTGCCGAGCATGGGACCGACGTTCGCGAAGCGAAGAGCTGAACTGCGAGGTCTTCTCGCTACCGCGGGCGCGTTGGGGCTGCTGGCATTTGTCGCGGACTATGTTGATGGTGCCGCCGGGCAGATCATGGTGGCGTTGACGTCCAGCGGGTTTGCCTGGAGCCTGGCCGCCTTTCTGGCCGGCCGATATGCACCTACCGCGCGGCGGGCGGCCGCCGTCGGGGCTTCACTGCTGGTCCTGGCGACTGCGGTTTACTACCTGCTCATTCTCGTCGTCAGCCGGCGCTGGTCCGGCGGGTACTCGTCCGACATCGGCTGGGCTGATCTGCCGGGGCTGAGGTCGGTGGGCGTGATGACCTCGTTGTGGATGGTCGGGTCGCTGGTCGCGGGGCCGATTCTCGGGCTGCTTGGTCATGCGGTGCGGGCTTCAGCCGCCCGACCCGCGGCTGCCGGCTTGGGCGTTGCGTGCGGGCTGCTGTCGGCCGAGGGCTGGCATGCCTTCGTACGGACCCCGCCGTGGCGTCTGCTGACGGTTGACGATCCGTTCTTCGGCGGCGCCGTGGTGGCCGACATGGTTCGGGTCGTGCTGCCGCTGCTGGTGCTGGCGTGGGTGGCCACGGAGCTGCGGCTGTGGCGGCCCTGGCCGACGCTCCTCACGGCGACGGCCGCGGCTACGGCGGCCGGCGCTGCGTTGTGGGAGGCCGTTGACCTCGTACGCCGGAGTGGCGGTTTCGGGTTTGTATGACGGTCCTACCGAGGGGTGGGGCGGTAGGTCAGTTCCAGGGTGTGGCCGTCGAGCGTGCGGCTCTCGAGCAGTTCCAGGTCGAAGTCGCCGGCGCCGCCGAGGATGGGGCTGGTGCCGGTTTTGCCGGAGACGACCGGGAAGACGGTCACCTGCAGGCGGTCGACCAGGCCGGCCGTCATCAGGGCCCAGTTCAGCGAGAGGCTGGCCTGGGAGCGTAGCGGCACGTCCGACTCCTGCTTGAGGCGCTGGACGATGTCGACGGCGTCGCCGCTCGCGATGGTCGCGTCGGGCCAGCCCAGCGTGTCGGTCAGGGTCGACGAGATGACAGTGGCCGGGGAGCGCATCGTGCGCAGGTTCCACTCGTCGAGCGCGTTCGGGTCGATGCCGGAGGACATGATCTCGGCCATCTCGCGGAACGTCGTCGCGCCGTAGACCATGCGCTGCTCGGTGTCGAAAGTGGCGGACCGGCGCGCGAGCAGTTCGGGGCCCTGCTTGCTCCAGTAGCCACCCCAGTCGGCCCCTTCGACGAACGAGCCGTAGCCGTCGAGGGTCGAGAAGACGTCCCAGGTGTATTCGGCAGTCATTTCGGTTCCTTCCGGAGTAGTCGCGGGCGACTGGTCAGCCGCCCTCCACCCTCTCCACGAACGGGGACGGCACTATCCGACACTCCACATCTCGCGAGTCATCTCGTACTCGACTTCGCCCTGGTCCGAATCGGGCAGCGGGTCGTCCCAGGTCGGGAAGAACGTGCGTACGTAACGCAGGCCGACGGCTTTCATCACGCCGCGCGACCCGGCGTTGACGGCCATGGTCTGGGCGATCACCCGGTTCAGCCCCACAGTGTCGAAAGCGTGCCGCAGCAGGGCTCGAGACGCCTCGCTCGCGAATCCCTGCCGCCACCAGCGCCGGGCCACGCGGTAGCCGAGCTCAGCGACGGGCGGGTCGTGGTCGTGGGCCGGCGGCAGCATCATCAACCCGACAAAATTGTCGTCGGATTCGGTTTCCCGGAAAGCCATCCAGTAACCGAGGCCGTCGACCGGGCGGGCCAGCGCGATCCGTTCCGCATGGCTTTCCACGACCTCGTCGCGGGAGCGGGCCCGGCCCCAGAGATAGCGCAGCACTTCGGCGTCGGCGTCGAGCGCGACCTCAAGCTCCAGATGCCGGTCGGCCAGAGGAACCATCACAAGCCGTTCCGTACGCAAAATCGGCTGGGTCATCCGTGCAGATTAGAGTGGCCGGGGTGACTGACGCGCAGTATTTCGACCGGTGGTATGCGGACATCGTCGCGTCGCCGGTCCGCGATGACATCATGCGTCGCGCGGTGCGGCTGCCGGCGGAGCTGCGCGACGCCGGCACGTTGCCCGAAGAGGGCATCGCCCAGGTGACTGCGGGTTTGCGCCTGCCGGCGGACGGGCTGCTGCTCGACATCGCCTGCGGCCGCGGTGGGTACGGCATCGAGGTGGCCCGGCGCAGCGGCGTACGCCTGATCGGGGTGGAATTATCGGCCGTGGCGCTGGAGCAGGCGCGGTCGACCGCGAACGACCGGCTGCCCGCGGGCCGGTCCGAGTTCCGGCTCGGGACGCTGACCGCGACCGGCCTGCCCACGGGTGCGGCCGACGGGGTGATGTGTGTGGACGCGGTGCAGTTCGCCGATCCGCCGCTGAGCGCGCTGGTCGAGTTCCGCCGGTTGCTACGGCCCGGTGGGCGGCTCGCCCTGTCGTGCTGGGAGGCGGCCGACCCCGCGGATGATCAGGTGCCGGCACGGATCCGGGCGGTCGACCTGCGCCGGGACCTCACGGAGGCCGGCTTCGCCGACGTCGAGGTGCAGGAGAAGCCCGAGTGGCGTCGCGCCGAGCGCGTCTTGTGGGAGGACGCGCTCGCGGCCGATGCATCCGATCCAGCCGTGGAAGCGATGCAGGCCGAGGGCCGACGCTCGCTGGACACGTTCGACTCACTACGCCGCGTCTTCGCGACAGCGACAGCGACAGCGACAGCGACAGCGACAGCGACAGCGAAGTGAAGCCGGACGCCCTGCGACGCGAGCTGGAGAGCGAGCTGACGGCAGCGCAGGCCGACCCGGACCGCGTACGGGACGCGGAGTTGGCCCTGGGAACCGAGGGTGACCCTCGGGAGCGTTTGGCTGCAGCAATGCGGTCGTTGCTATGGCATCGCCGCCCCGACTCCACGATCTGCCCGAGTGACGCCGCCCGCGCCACCGGCGGCGACGGCTGGCGCGACCTGATGGACACCGCTCGCGAGGTCGCCGCCGAGCTGGCCCGGTCCGGCACCATCGTGGTCCGTCAACAGGGCGTCGACGTCGACATAGCCACCGCGGCCGGCCCGATCCGGCTGGCCCGCGGCCCCGCCTGGTGAGCGATCAGCTTCAGGGCCGGGCCGCCGGTTCGACCCGGGTTGTCGGCCGATGGACGTACCGAACGGTGTGCTGAGCGCGCCCCAGGTTGGCCAGGCGTTCGGGGCGAACGCCCTGCTCGGCGTGCAGACCTGACGCCCGTCAGTGACTGCGTTCGCGTTCGACCAGTTCGCGGGTGGCCGGGGCGACCTCGGCCGCCAGCACCTCGGCCAGTTCGTGGTCGTCGCCGCCCAGGATGAAGCCGCTGATGCCGTGGTTGAGGGCCAGGTCGGCGAACTGTTCGGCCAATTGGGCCGGGCCGCCGTCGAGGCGCATGAAGTTGAGCAGGCGGCGGATGTCGGCGGGGGCGCGACCGGCCGACTCAGCGCCCTCGTCGATGCGGGCATTCATCTCCGGAAGCGAGTCGGCGCCCTTGGGCAGATAGTCCATCGACGGGAGCCAGCCGTCGCCGAGGCGGCCGGTGAGGGCCAGCATTTTCGGCTTGTAGGCGCCGATCCAGATGCCGATGTCGTGGGCCGGGCGCGGGCCGCGCTTCGCGCCGACGACCTGGTAGTACCGGCCCTGGTGGTTGACCCGCTCGCGGGTGTCGGTGTTCCACAGGTCGCGGATGATCGGGATCGCCTCGGACAGCGCGTCGATGCTCTGGCCGGGGGTCAGGCGGCGGCCGCCCATCGCGGCCACGCCGTCGGGGAAAGCGCCGGAGCCCAGGCCCAGCTCGATCCGGCCGCCGCTGAGGATGTCGAGCGAGGCCGCGGCCCGGGCCAGCACGGCCGGCGGGCGCAGCGGCAGGTTGAGCACGTTGCCGGTGATCCGGATGCGCTCGGTCCTGGCCGCCACGTAGGCCATCAGCGTCCACGTGTCGACGAAGGCGGGCTGGTACGGGTGGTCCTGGAACGTCACCAGGTCGAGGCCGGCCCGGTCGGCGGTCACCGCCAGGTCCACGGCCTGGGGCCCGTTGGGGGTGACGAACGTACCGAAAAGCAGGTTGTGCCCGTAGTCGGTCATTTCTGCACCTCGGGATCGATGTTGAAGTTGTCGCGGAACAGGTTGCCCGGGTCGAGCTCGCGCTTCAGCGTGCGCAGCCGGGCCAAGGTAGCGGGCGGGAACGCGTCTGTCTGACGATCGGTTCGTGTGTCAAAGCTGAGATAGAGGCCGTCGAAGTGGTGGGCCAGCCGGTCCCAGGCCTCGTCGACCGCGCCGGAGCTGCCCATGGCCGTCACCGAGAACTCGGGAGTGCGGTGGGCGAACGCCGTCGCGTCGGACGGGGTGTCGGCGATCGCGCCGCCCATGTGCCGCAACTGGAAGAAGAAGACCTGCCCCGATGCGAGCAGCTCGACGACGTCGCGGGCGAACTCGGGGGTCAGCCGGGGCAGGAAGGCCGAGCGCGCGACCGGCTCACCCTGACCGTGGTGACCGCCCGGCCCGACGTCGGCGGCCTGGCCCATCACGTCGGCGTAGCGGGTGATGACCACCTGCTGCTGGGCGAGCAGACCGGTCGAGGCGAACGGGGTGAGCCGCTCGACGACCGTGTCGGGGTCGCCCGAGTCGACCATGCCGTAGAGCTGGACGACCGACTGGCCCTGCCGCGGCGGGCCGGTGAGGAAGAAGACCGTCGTGTCGCGCGGCGCGGTGCGGGCGACCTCGCCGAACTGCACCAGCGTCTGCTCGAGGTCGGGGCTGACCAGCGCCAGCTGGGCCCAGCCGACCTCGTGGACGGGCGCCGCCTCGAACTCGAAGGCGGTGGCCACGCCGAAGTTCGCACCGGCCCCGCGTACGGCCCAGAAGAGCTCTTGATTCTCGTCCGCGCTCGCCCGCACCGCGGTGCCGTCGGCCAGCACCAGCTCTACCGCGCGCAGCTGGTCGATCGTCAGACCGTGTTCGCGCGACATGAAGCCGATGCCGC
Organism: Paractinoplanes aksuensis; assembly: GCF_024137025.1. Taxonomy (GTDB): domain Bacteria; phylum Actinomycetota; class Actinomycetes; order Mycobacteriales; family Micromonosporaceae; genus Actinoplanes; species Actinoplanes aksuensis. The sequence goes on along the minus strand of NZ_JAMYJR010000029.1, from coordinate 59,535 downwards.
CCGCCGTGGCCAGCCCGCCCACGCCGACCCCGCCGTAGTCGCCCGAGCCGATCGCCCAGTCGTACTTGTCGAGCACGGCCGCCACCTGCTTCCACGTGGCGCCGGGCCCGACCCGGACCAGCCGGCGCGGCTCGTCGAGCACCTGGACGTCGTTCATCAGGCCGACGTCGATGACCAGCCCGCCGTCGTTGGTCGACCGTCCGCTGATGCCGTGGCCACCGCTGCGCAGCCCGAGCGGCAGATGCTGATGGCGGCTCGCGAAGGCCAGCGCGTCGGCCACCTCGGCCACCGTCCGCGGCCGCAGCACGAGCCCCGGCGAGCCCCCGCGCATGTAGGTCGACTTGCGGCCGCGGTAGCGCGGATCGCCCGGCGCGACCGCCCCGTCGGCGAGCGAGGCCGGAATGCCGTCGTAGTCGATGCCGTCGCGCCGTTGAATCGCCGCGGCGAGCCGCGGACCAGCCAAAATCTCCAAGCTTTCGTACGACTTCTCGCGCATCTGGGCCGAGGCCGCGCTCACGGTTCCGGGCAGACCTATCCGCACCCCCTGCGTGCGACCGGCCAGCCAGACCGCGGTCGTCCACGGGTCGAGGCCACCGTCGTCGCTCTCGTGCAGGAACACCGTGCCCCCGGCCCGCTCGGCCAGCGCCGCGAACCCGTCGGGGTCGGCCTGCGCCGCCGCCAGGTCGAGCGCGATCCCCTCGGTCATGCGATCCTCCGCACTTTCCATCGTCGTCTGCAGAGATAGTATTGCGAAAAGACGATCTGGCCAACAGATAGGATGGACAGGTGAGCGAGACGACAGCGGACCTCGGGGCGGCCCTCGGCACCTTGCTGCGGTCGTACAGCGGGATGGTCGGCCCCAAGCTCGACGGCTTCCCGCACGGCGCCCGCGGCTACCAGACCCTGTGCGAGGTCGTCGCCGGTAATCCGCCCAGCCAGGCCGCCCTGGCCGCGAAGCTCGGCATCGACCGCACGATGATGACCTACCTGATCGACGACCTGACCGACGCCGGCCTGGTCGAACGCCAGCCCGACCCGTACGACCGCCGCCGCCGCCAGATCGTCGCCACTCCCGGTGGCCGAGCCGCCATCGCCTCCCTGTGCGGCCAGGTCGCCGAGGCCGAAGAGGCAGCATTGGCCAACCTCGACGACCGCGAACGGGTCATCTTCCGCCGCCTGCTCACCAAGGCCGCCGGCAACGGCCCCCTGCACACCGCCGAGGCCTGCGCGATAGTCACCGAAGCCCTCGACGCCTGACCCGTCAACCGCCTTCGCCCGCGGCCCACCGCAGTCGCTTCAACGGCCGCCACTCCTCCGCGGCACACCGCAGTCTCGTCGTATTGGCCGGAAACCGCTTGGCTCCGGACTGAACGCGGCCCGCAGCTGATACCTGCAACGCGACCAGGGCAGCTCGGCGCGGGCCGTCCGAGTTGGCCGCCGCTTCCGCTCCCGCAGCCGGGATCTGTGGCGCGAGCCGGCCAACTCGGAGCGGGGGCCCAAGTTCACCGCCGCCGGCCGCCCCGCCGCTCCCGCTGTCACGACCTGCGGTGCGACGCGCTGGTGGCACTGCGGACCGTAGGGAAAGCCGGATACCGCACAAATCGACCGGGTCGATGGTGGCCGGGGGCGGGTTTGCTCCTGGCGGGCGTCGGTCGGCGGTTTCGGGTGGGGGGTTCGCGGGCAGGGGTGATGCTCGTGATGAGCGGGCACCTGGCCGGTGGGCGGTATCGGCTGCGCGAGCGGCTCGGGCACGGCGGGATGTCTGTCGTGTGGCGGGCCACCGATGAGGTGCTGGGCCGGGACGTCGCGGTCAAGGTGCTCGCGCCGCAATTGGCTGACGATCCGACGGTCCTAAGACGGCTGCGGGATGAGGCGCGGGCGGCGGCGGCGCTGCGGCATCTGCACATCGTGGAGGTCTACGACTACGGCGAGGACCTTCTTCCGTACGTGGTGATGGAACTCGTCGACGGCCGGACCCTGGCCGAGCTGATCCGTGGGGGCGCTCTGCCGTGGCGGACCGCCGTCGCCATCGGCGCGCAGGTAGCGGCCGCCCTCGCCGCGGCCCATGCGCGCGGGCTCGTGCACTGTGACGTCAAGCCGGCCAACGTGATGGTCACCGACGCCGGGGTGAAGCTGGTCGACTTCGGTATCGCGGCCGCGGTCGGCGCGGTCGAGGACCCGGAGGCCGAGGTGCTGGGCACGCCGGCCTACCTCTCCCCCGAGCGCATCGCCGGCGGGCCGGTCGTCGCTGCCACCGATGTGTACGCCGTGGGTTTGCTATTGCATCTGGCGCTCGCGGGCCAGCCACGCTGGCAGACGTCGACGGTCACGCAGATGCTGCGCGCCCACGTGTACGCCGATCCGGAGCCGCTGCCGTCGGTGGCCGGACTGCCCTCGTCGGTCACCCGCCTGGTGCGCCGCTGCCTGGCCAAGAGGCCGGACGACCGGCCGAGCGCGGCTGAGGTGGCCGAGCGTCTCGGCAAGGTGGCCGGGCTGCCGCCGGCAAAGCTCCTCGACGTGTCCGAGTTCGACCGACCGACCCGAGCCCGCTGGTCGACGGACCGGCCGAACCGAGTCGGCCGGTCGGCGAGCAGCCTCACGACGCAACCGGTTGTCGCGGCCGCCCTGGCGAACGCCCCGATCGAAGCGGCCCGCCGCCGGATCGCCGCCCTGACCAGCGCGGCCCGCAGCCAATTTGCCGCCCTGACCGCCCCGGCCCACAGCCGATTCGCCGCACTGAACACCCCGGCCCGCCGCCGATCTGTTGCCTTGACCAGCCCGGCCCGCCGCCGCCTCACGGTCGGCGCCCTAGCCGGCGTCGCCGTGCTCACCGGCGGCCTCGCCCTGCGCTCGGGCGACGCCGACGCCCCGATCAGCCCGGCCGCGGCGGCAGCGGCCCCGGTCACCCCCTCACCAGCCGCGACCAAGCCGCAGGCCTGCACCGTCCATTACGCCCTGCGAGGCACGGCCACCGGCCGGGCCGCGGCCAAGGTGACGATCCACAACACCGGCAAGGTCCCGGTGCCCGCTTGGAAGCTCTCCTTCGCCCTGCCTTCGGACCAGCGACTGGTCAAGGGCTGGTCGGCCACCTGGCAGCAGAACGGCCGGACCGTCCAAGCCGCCGGCGGCCGCCTGCCCGCGGGCGGAAAGGCTGCCACCAGCTTCTCCACCACCTACGGCAAGGTCGCGGCCTTGCCTGTCACGTTCCGACTGAACGGCACGGCCTGTCAGGCCCAGATGTCGGTGCAACCGCTGGCCGTCACGAAAACGGCCACCCGGCCCGCTCCCCCGGCCCCCAAGCCGAAGCCGAAGGCCGAGAAACCCCAGCATCATGGCGACGACGAGGACGAAGGCGACGAGGACTAGCGCCTGCCTTCGTAGCGAGGGCTGGAGCAAGGAGTGGTCCAGATTTCGGCCTCGACCAACCGCCGCCGGCTGCTGGCCGACGGCACGCTGGCCCCCGGGGCGCGCGTCATCACGATCGCCGGCGACCTGGTCACCCGCGGCCGCCGCGACCTCGCCCGGCCTGACGTCACCGGCACGTCCTGGCGTACCAGATATTCGCAGCTCGCTGTCCACGGCACAGCCAAGCTCGCGGCCGTGCTGGCCACCTCGGCCCTGGCCGAGCGGCTTCGGCCGGGATGTCCGCCTACAGCGCCAACCCCGGAGTGATGCGCACCGGCTTCAACGCCAAGGCGGGCGGCCTGCTCCGGCTCACCTCGGCCGTCACCAACCTGTTCGCCACCATGCCGCAGCAGGCCGCCCGCACGCCTGTCCGCCTGGCCACGGCGGCCACGCCCGAACCCAGCGGCGCCATCTTCGGCAAGAGCGTCGAGGTGGACCCCGCCCTGGCGTCCGAGGTGTACGAGCACACGGCCCGGACGCTCGGCCTGAGCCCGCTAAGCATCACGTCGTTATAGATGTATTTAGATGTTTGGCCCATGTTCCGCAGGTCGGGGGTGCGATCGGATGGCTGTGGTAACGAATTAATCCACAGAGGAGGTACCGTGCGCACCCCACCCCGTGCGTTGGCGGGAACCGCTGCCGGCTTTTTGGCCGCCGCGATCGTGTTGACCGCTTCATCCGGCGGCAACGCGGCCCCCGCGACACCGGCCCCGGCCCCGACCCAGAAGGTGCAGGGCGACGACCACCACGAGCACGTCGTCGACAACAGGCAGGGCCGGGTCGCCCCGACCACCGGCCAGCGGGCGGCCGCGGTGGGCACCTCGGCCCGCTGGAACGCCCTCGGCACGCCGGCCACGCTCACCGCCACCGGCGCTGCCCTCGAGACCGGGTTGCCGGCCGATCCGGTCGCGGCCGCCCGGGCGTACGTCAATAAGAACTTGGACGTTCTCGGGCTCACGGCCCGGGGCGCGCAGGCCTTGGAACACCTGACCACCTCGCCGATCGGGGAGGGCGCGGCGGTCGTCCTCCGGCAGAAGTTCGGTGACCTGGTCGCCGGGCGCGACGGCCTGATCTCGGTCGGCGTGCGCGACGGCAAGGTGTGGTTCGTGAGCTCGTCGCTGGCCCGGGACGCCGTGGCGCCCGAGCCGGCCACCCTGACCGCCGAGCAGGCCGTGACCGCGGCCGCCGCCGAGGCCGGGGTCACGAACCCGACCGTCATCGCCAACAAGCTCGTGGCCGTGCCCACGCCCAGCGAGGGGGTCCGCGCCGCCTGGCAGGTCACCTTCGGCGCCGACCTGAGCGGGGTCGAGCCGGTCGCGTACACCTCGTACGTCGATGCCCGTGACGGCGGCATCCTGGTCCGCGAGGACATCGTCGACCACGACAGCGACAACCCGTCGTGGGACGTCTTCCCGAACTCGCCGCCCACCGACTACTCGTCGCGGGACACCCGCAAGACGTGGTGCTGGGGGCCGCAGCGGGGCTGTGACGAGATCGTCGCGACCACCGCCTCCCCGCTGGCCTGGGACGTCGACCCGGCCACCAACGAGCCGACGTTCACCACCAAGGGCAACAACGCGATCGCGGTCGAAAATCTGAACTCGAACGACGCGTTCTCGGTCGGCACCGAGACGGCGACCGCGAAGCCGGACCGCGACTACAACTACAAGTGGACCAACCAGTGGTACCGGGAGCGTTGCTCGCCCGACGTCCACACCACGCCGCAGCGCAACGACCTGGATGCGGCCCGGGCCAACCTGTTCGGCATGCACAACCGCATGCACGACTGGTCGTACCACCTGGGCTTCACCGAAGCGACCTGGAACATGCAGGACGACAACCTGCGCCCGGGCGGTCTGGGTGACGACTACGAGCAAGGCAACGCGCAGGCCGGCGGCATCAGCGGCGGCCCGCCGAGCTTCGCCGCCCGCAACAACGCCAACCAGATCACCCCGCCCGACGGCGAGGCGCCGATCACCAACATGTACCTGTGGCAGCCCATCGCGGCCGCCTTCTACGGCGCGTGCGTCGACGGCGACTACGACATGTCGGTGATCGGGCACGAGTACGGCCACGCCATCACCGGCCGCATGATCGCCGGGCCCGACGCCGGTGTGAGCACGCCACAGGGCATGAGCGAGAGCTGGTCCGACCAGATGGCCGTGGAGTATCTGGCCGAGCACGGCTACGCGCCCAAGGGCGAGCGGGGCTTCACCATCGGCGAGTACGTCACCACCGACAAGGTCGCGGGCATCCGCAACTACAACATGAGCAACAGCCCGCTGAACTACTCGAGCGTCGACTACGACTTCGTCGGGCTGCAGGTGCACGCCTCGGGTGAGGTGTGGAGCGCCACCAACTACGACATCCGGCAGGCGTTCATCCGCAAGTACGGCGCGGGCACGCCGGCGCTGCAGAAGTCGTGCGCCAACGGCAAGACGCCGGTCACCAAGTGCCCGGGCAACCGGCGCTGGGTCCAGCTGATGTTCGACTCGTTCCTGCTGATGGCCAACAGCCAGAACAGCATGGTCGACGCGCGCGACGCCATGCTCGGGGCCGACCTGGTGCGCTTCAACGGGGCCAACCAGTCCCTGATGTGGAACGCGTTCGCCAAGCGCGGTCTGGGCGAGGGCGCCGTGAGCGTGGGGGCCGGGGACGCCGACCCGACGCCGAGCTTCTCGTCGGCGTACGCCAAGGAAGGGACCTTCAAGTTCCGCCCGGTCGACGAGAAGGGCAAGCCCGTCGTCGGGGCCAAGCTCTTCGTCGGCGACTACCAGGCGCGGGCGGTCGCGGTGGCCGACACCGACCCGGCCACGCCGCTGACCGACGAGGTCAAGCTGGTGCCGGGCACGTACGGCTTCATCGCCCAGGCCCCCGGCCACGGTCACACCCGGATCAGCCCGAAGCTGGTGCTGCCCGGTCTGACCCTGCCGCTGTTCGTCTCGATGCCGGCCAACCTGGCCTCGACGACGACCGGCGCGGTGGCCACGGGCGACGGCGTCAACCTGGCCCGGATCACCGACGACGACGAGGCCACGAACTGGGCCTCGCTGGGCAGCGCGGTGGCCGGCAAGCAGGTCACCGTCGACCTGACCGGTGGGGCCCAGACCGTACGCCGGGTGCAGGTCAGCGCCCAGCTGCGACCGCCGGTGACCGGTGACGTCGACGCCGGCACCCAGAACCGGTACACGGCACTGCGGCAGTTCAAGGTGCTCGCGTGCACCGCGACGGCCACGGTGACCTGCTCGAACGCGGCCGAGTTCAAGACCGTGTTCACGAGCAAGCCGGATGCCTTCCCGTCGGGCGCCCCGCGGCCGCGCGTGAAGGACCTGGTCGTGAAGTCGTTCGACATCCGCGACACCAAGGCCACGCATCTGCGCCTCGAGGTCGTGACCAACCAGTGCACCGGCGCGCCCGACTACGCCGGCGAGCAGGACGCCGACCCGCGGGCGAACACGGACTGTGCCACGGCCAGTCCGCAGGCGCTCAACGTCCGGGTGTCCGAGTTCCAGGCGTACGCGAAGTAGTTTCACCTCGAAGTGGGCGGGCCGACCCTGGTCCGCCCACTTCTTGTGTCTCCGGGATGATGGTGGCGCCGGGCCCTTACGGTGGGGAACGGCGCGAGTGGATCTCAACGGCGGAGACTGGAACCTTGACGACCGAGGACAGCGATCGGCAGGTCGCGCGCTGGAGCGGCGCCGGCCACCCGCTACCGGCGACCACCACGGGGGAATTCGACCCGTTCCGGGGCATGACCGACGAGTTGACCCATTTCATGCTGGTCTACAAGTTCGGTCTGGCCGAGATCGGCACCAAGATCAGCATCCTGTCCGAGGAGCTGGCCCACCGCGGCCGGGGCAACCCGATCGAGCACGTGCTCCCCCGGCTCAAGACCCCGGCCAGCATCAGCGCCAAGGCCCGGCGGATCGGCTGCCCGCTCGCCTTCGACGACCTGCGGGCCCGGATCCGCGACATCGCCGGCATCCGCATCGTGTGCAGCTTCGTCTCGGACGTCTACACCGTGGCCGAGATGCTGACCCGCCAGCCCGACATCACGATGCTGCAGACCAAGGACTACATCGCCCAGCCCAAGGCCAACGGCTACCGCAGCCTGCATCTGATCGTCGAGATCCCGGTCTTCCTGTCCGAGCGCGTGGTCCAGGTGCCGGTCGAGATCCAGCTGCGCACCGCGGCCATGGACTTCTGGGCCAGCCTCGAACACAAGATCCATTACAAGTACGACCCCCGGGTGCCCGAGTCCCTGCGCGACGAACTCGCCGCGGCCGCCGAGGACGCCGCCCGCCTCGACCGCCGCATGGAACTGCTCCACCGCGAGATACACGGGCCGCGCCGCTAGTTCTTCCGGGCCACCACGGCGTAGATGCCGAGGTCGTCGCTGACCGGGCGGCCGGCCGGGTCGTCGTCGGCCCACCAGTCGCTGACCAGGGTGAGGCCGGGCTCGACGATCTCGAGGCCGTCGAACCAGCCCAGGATCTGCTCGCGACCGCGGGCGCGGACGTCGGTGCCACCCGCGGCGAACATCTTCTCGTACCGGGCCACCCCCTCGGCCGAGCTGACATCCATCGTGCCGTGGGTGAGGGCCACGAAGCTGCCCGGCGGCAGGGCGTCGACCAGGGTGCGCACGGAGGTGGCAGCCTGCCCGTCGTCGTGCACGAAATGCAGGACGGCGATGAGCAGCAGCCCGACCGGTTGCCCCAGGTCGAGGGTGTCGCGCAGGGCCTCGTGCTTCAGCACCGCGCCGGGATCACGCACGTCGGCCTCGATGTAGGCCGTGCGACCGCGGGGGTCGCCCTGCAGCAGGGCCCGGGCGTGGGTCATGACGATCGGGTCGTTGTCGACGTAGACGACGCGCGCCTCGGGGGCGACCCGCTGGGCGACCTCGTGCGTGTTGTCGGGGGCGGGCAGGCCGGTGCCGACGTCGAGGAACTGCCGGATGCCCTCGGCGGCCAGGAAGCGTACGGCCCGCCCGAGGAACTTGCGGTTGGCCCGGGCCAGGTCGACGACGATCGGGAACGCCTTGGCGATGGCGTCGCCCGAGGCGCGGTCGGCCGCGAAGTGGTCCTTGCCGCCCAGCCAGTAGTTGTAACGCCGTGCTGGATGCGGCACCGACGTATCGATGGTCTCCCCTGCCTCGCCCACGTGCGGATCATAGTGGATGACCGCGCCTCCACATCGGACTATTTGCATGGTGAGTGCGAGCGACGTCACACCGGCTCCGACGACCTACGAGTCATTCGACCGATGCTTCCCGGCTGCGGCCGTCGCACCCTCGAAATACAGGGATGCGAGGCTGGGGGGCCGGAAAATGGCGACAGAGACAGCGCAGCGGCGGGAACTGGGGCTGCACGGGCACGAACTGCACAGCGAGACCGGGCGCGCCGCGGTGGCCGAGGTGGCGGGGACGTTCGTGCTGGTGCTGGCGATCGTCAGCGTGGCCGTGGCGGCCACGCTGAACACGCCGGTGGCCGGTGGGGCGTACAGCTCGGAGACGGTGGCCCTGGCCGGCGGCGGGGCGCTGGCCCTGGTCGTGGCGGCGCTGGGACCGCTGAGCGGGGCCCATCTCAATCCGGCGGTGACGGTTGCGCTCGCGCTGACCGGGCGGTTCCCGTGGGGGCGGGTGCCGGCCTACGTCGTGGCCCAGCTGGCGGGGGCGCTGCTGGCGGCGGTGGCGGCCTGGGGTGCGTACGGGGATCAGGCCCGCACCGTGGCGAACCTGGGCGCGACCGGTCCCGCCGCCGAGGTCGGCAGCCTGCGCGTGCTGTTCGTGGAAGCGCTGGTGACGTTCGTGCTGGTGCTGGTCGTGGTGCTGGTGGCCAACGACGCCCGGGTCGGGCGGGGCGCGGCGGCGCTGGCCATCGGGCTCGCGCTGACCGTGGCCATCCTGATCAGCGGGCCGGTCACGGGGGCCGGCGTCAACCCGGCCCGGGCCCTCGGGCCGATGATCGCCGCCGCCCGGTTCACGGACTGGTGGGCGTACCTCATCGGCCCGCTGCTCGGCGGCGCCGTGGCCACGTACCTGTATGAAAAGGTCTTGAAGGCCTAGGGCAGGATCGCGTCGACGTAGCCGCCGTCGACGCGGAGCGCGCCGCCGGTGGTGGCCGAGGCGAGCGGCGACGACAGGTAGACGACCATGTTGGCGATCTCCTCGGGCTCGATGAGGCGCTGCAGCAGCGACTGCGGCCGGTGGGCCCGCATGAACTCGCGCTGCGCCTCGTCCCACGGCAGATCCTTGTCGACCAGCGAGTAGACGAAGTCCTCGACGCCACCGGTGTGGGTCGGGCCGGCGATGACGCTGTTGACGGTCACGCCGGTGCCGGCCGCCTCCTTGGCGAAACCGCGCGACACGGCCAGCAGAGCCGTCTTGGACATGCCGTAGTGGATCATCTCGACCGGGGTGACGACGGCCGAGTCGCTGGCGATGTAGAGCACGCGGCCCCAGCCGCGCTCCCGCATGCCCGGCAGCACTTCACGGGTCAGGCGGACTGCGGCCAGCACGTTGACCTCGAAATAACGCCGCCAGTCGTCGTCGGTGATCTCGAGTGCGGGCTGGGCGCCGAAGATGCCCAGGTTGTTGACGAGGATGTCGACCGATCCGACCGCCTCGAGCGCGGCTGCGGCACCCTCGGCCGTGCTCACGTCGGCCGGAACCGGCACGAAGTCCCCCTCGCCCAGCTCGGACAGAGCCCGGTCGACCGACTCCGGAGAGCGGCCGTTGACTCCGACCCGGGCTCCGGCCGAGGCCAGCCCGGCCGCGATGGCCCGGCCGATGCCCTGGGTGGATCCGGTCACGAGAGCCGTCTTTCCAGCAAGATCAAGGCGCATAAGTGTGAGCTTTCCCCACTCCCGCGCCGCTAACACGGCCGGGGCCCGGTGTGTACGTTCGTACGCAATGAACACCGCACGCCGCCGCCTCGCCCTGTTCGCTCTCTTCTTCCTGCCCGGCCTGGGCATCTCGTCGTGGGTGACCCGCACCCCCGACATCCGCGACCTGCTCGGCGCGTCCACCGCGCAGATGGGCCTGGTGCTGTTCGGCCTGTCCGCGGGCTCGATGCTGGGCATCCTCGGCTCCGGCCGCGTCGTCTCCCGCTTCGGCACCCGCCCGGTCGTCGCGGCCGGCATCCTGACCACGGTCCTCAGCATCCCGGTCATCGGGGCCGGCGCCGGCCTGCACCAGACCGCCCTGGTCACGGCCGGCCTGTTCCTGTTCGGCTTCGGAATGGGCAGCGGCGAGGTCGCCATGAACATCGAGGGCGCCGACGTCGAACGCATCACCGAAAAAGCAGTGCTACCCACCATGCACGGCTTCTTCAGCCTGGGCACGGTGGTCGGCGCCGCCATCGGCATGGTCCTGACCGCGGTGGCGTTCCCGGTGCTGTGGCATCTGGTGCTGATCGGCCTGATCAGCGTGCCGGTCGCTCTGGCCGCGATCCGTCACGTCCCGTACGGCGTGGGCCTGACCCCGACCGGCAGCGCTCACGAGGCCGGCCAAGAGCCGGTCCGGCGCGACAAACGCCTGTGGCTCATCGGCGTGATCGTGCTGGCCATGGCCCTGGCCGAGGGCGCCGCCAACGACTGGCTGCCGCTCATCATGGTCGACGGCCACGACCTCGACGCCGCGTGGGGTTCGGCCGTCTACACCGCCTTCGCCGCCGCCATGACCATCGGCCGCTTCGGCGGCGGCTGGTTCCTCAACCGTTTCGGACGAGCCACCGTGCTGGGCGCCAGCGCCGTGCTGGGCGGCATCGGCCTGCTGCTGGTCATCGCCGTCGACAACCAGCTCGTGGCCGGCGCGGCCGTCCTGCTGTGGGGCGTCGGCGCCGCGCTGGGCTTCCCGGTCGCCCTCTCCGCAGCCGGCGACTCCGGCCCCAACCCGACGGCCCGCGTGTCGCTGGTCGCCACCGCCGGCTACGTCGCCTTCCTGGTCGGCCCACCCGCCCTGGGCTTCCTGGGCGAACACTACGGCCTACGCAACGCCATGATCGTCGTGCTGGCCCTGCTCGCCCTGGCCGCGGCGTGCGCGCCCGCCCTCAACCGCCGCCCCACCCCCGACAAGGAACCCGCCATCCCCTGACCCCTGCTCCGCCTCCGCGCGGACGTCTCCACAACGGTTCGAGCGAAGGGCGGAGCGGTCACCACCAAGACCCGAGGCGAGACGAACCGTTTCGTCTCGCCACCGGTCGCGAGCGGAGGCCAGAGCAGTCACAACCTCGACCGGACGCGAGACGATACGTTTCGCCTCACGAACGGTCGCGAGCAGCGACCAAAGCAGTCACCACCTCGACCGGACGCGAGACGATACGTTTCGCCTCACGAACCGTCGCGAGCAGCGACCAAAGCAGTCACCACCTCGACCGGACGCGAGACGATACGTTTCGCCTCACGAGCGGTCGAGGCGAAACGTATCGTCTCGGCCGGGTGCTGAGAGCTGTGGAAACGGAGGGCCGGCCCCCGCGACAGGACCCTGCGGGTGGAACAACGCGCCCACCCTCGATAGCCGGCCGAGATCACGCGCTGGTGGTGGAGGCGCTGCGGGCGGCTTGCGCGTTCGACACGGCCCGGCCCCACCACCACGAGGCCTGGCCGAGGTGGTCGTGCCTCGTGACGGGAAACGATCAGGTGTGGGTGAGCGGCCCCCGGGGCGAAGCGGGCGGGCCTGTTGGCCGGGCAGATGGCGTTCGCATCCGAGCGCAGGCGCGGATCTGCGCCTCCACGTAGTGGTCCATCGTGTGCCCAGGTTCCGGCCGCTCGTCTCGTCGGGGTGAGTCGCACTGCCGGCCCGATCACCGGAGTCAGCGCTAGTCGGGGTCGCGGTGGCTCCAGTCCGGCTTGCCGCCGGCCGCGTTCGACGTGATTTCGGGGCCGATCAGCAGGAAGTGGGCCTCGTCGCCGTTGACCCGGGGGCAGTGTTCTACGCCGCGCGGGATCACCAGCAGGTCGCCGGGGGTCAGGTGGACGTCGCCGTCGCGCAGTTGGATTGTCATATCGCCCGACAGGAGCAGGAACGTCTCGTCCTGGTCGTCGTGGGCGTGCCAGTTCGTCGAACGGGTGCCCTTGGCCACCTTGAGCAGGTTGCCGTTAGCGGTGGCGAGGACGCGCTGGGACCAGAACTCGGTGAGGGCGGCCGCTTCCGAGGCGACAGCGAACTTATTGAGCATGCATCGATCCTGGACCGCCCGCACCGGAAGCGGCCCTGCTAGAAATGACCAGTGCCGCAAGGATCCTCACACCGGGTCGTCCTGGTCGTCGATGAGCAGTCCAATCCGTTCGAGGTCGGCTGCGCCTGCGAGATCTTCGGTGGGCCGCTGCGGCCCGAGATCGGATACCCGCTGTACGACCTGCGCGTGGTCGCACCGCGCCGGTCCACGCCGATGCGTGATTCGTTGTTCAGCATCGGGGCGGTCGGGCGGCTCGACGAGATCGAGCACGCGCGGACGGTGATCGTGCCCAACCGGCCGTATGTCGAGACGCCGTCGCGGCCGGCGCTGCTCGCCGCCCTGCGCCGCGCTCACGAGCGGGGTGCGCGGCTGGTCGGGCTCTGCACGGGTGCGTTCACGCTGGCCGAGGCGGGACTGCTCGACGGGCGCCGGGCCGCGGTCCACTGGAATCTGGCCGATGAGTTCCGGCAGCGCTTCCCCGCAGTCGATCTTCAGCCCGACGTCCTGTTCGTGGACGACGGGGACCTGCTCACCTCGGCCGGCAGCGCCGCCGCGCTCGATCTCGGGCTGCACATCGTGCGGCTCGACCACGGCGCCGAGGTCGCCAACCACGTCAGCCGCCGGCTGGTGTTCGCGGCTTACCGCGACGGGGGCCAACAGCAGTTCGTCGAGCGGCCGATGCCGCCGGCCGTCGACGATTCGCTCGGCGCGGTGGTGGCCTGGGCCCAGCAGCGCCTGGACGAGCCGATCACCGTCGCCGACCTGGCCCGCCGGGCCGGGATGAGCACCGGGAGCCTGCACCGCCGATTCCGGGCCGAACTGGGCACCACCCCGCTGGCCTGGCTGACCGTCGAACGGGTCACCCTGGCCTGCCGCCTGATCGAGCAGGGCGCCCCGGGCCTGGAAACCGTCGCGCGCCGATCCGGCCTGGGCACCGGGGCCAACATGCGCGCCCTGTTCAAGCGCCACCTCGGCATCAGCCCGGCCGACTACCGCCGCCGCTTCACCACCGCCAAAACCGACACCCCAGCCACCGCCTGAGCCAACGCCAAGCCGACCCCAGCCCACCACCCGAGCCAACGAACCGAGCCGCCACCCGGGCCAACACCAAGCCGGCCCAAGCCGACGCCAAGCCAACGACGCCGCTCCGCGCCCACCGCCCGAGCCAACGAAACGAGCCGTCGCCCGAGCCAACGACGCCGACGCCTCCGCACCGGGCCAACGGCAAGCCGGCCCGAGCCCACCGACCGAACCGACGCCGAACCACCGCCTGAACCGGCGCCCGGAGCTACCACCAAACAGACGCCCACGAGCTACCGCTCGAGCCGACGCCCGAGCAACCGCTCCTGCCGACGCCCGAGTCGCCGCCCGAGCCGATACTCGAGCCAGCCGAAAGCCCGGCCAAAGAGCTGAGCCAGGCGAGGCCCCGAGACAGGCAGCTCTAATCGACGGTGAGGACGATTTTGCCGTTGACGTGGCCGTCGAAGATCTGGCGGTGGGCCTCGGCGGCCGAGGTGAACGGCAGTTCCTGGGAGACGTGGACGCGCAGCCGGCCGTTGGCGGCCAGCGCGCCCAGCGTGCTCAACTCGGCCCCGTCGGGGCGCACGAACACGTACCGACCGCCCTGTTCCTTGACCGCGGTGTCGACCACCGAGCAGTGCCGCACCGGGTGCCGCACCAGCGCCGGGCTCTGAGTCAGTGCTTCGCCCCCGTGGAAGTCGGCCACCGCGTCGACCCGCCCGTCCCCGCCGACCAGGTCGGCCAGCCGTTTGGGGAGGTCGTCACCGTACTCGATCGGCTCGGCCCCCAGCGACCGGATGAACTCGTGGTTGCCGGCCGAGGCCGTGCCGATCACCCGGGCCGCGCCGACCGCGCGGGCGATCTGGACCGCCAGGTGCCCCACTCCCCCGGCCGCCGCGTGCACCAGCACCACGTCGCCGTGGCTGACGCCGATCGCCGACAGCGCCTGCAACGCCGTCAGCCCGGCCAGCGGCAGCCCGCCCGCCTCGACCAGCGACATCGCCGCCGGCACGTGGGCGACCGCGCGCTCGTTGACCGAGACCAGCTCGGCGTAGGTGCCGTCCTGCACGTGGTCCTTTCGGGCGTACGCCATGACCTCGTCGCCGGGCGCGAACCGGGTGACCGCGGGCCCGACCTGGTCGACGATGCCGGCCGCGTCCCAGCCGGGGATGAGCGGGAAGTGGTGAGGGTAGGCGCCTTCGAGGTACCCGGCCCGCATGATGTGGTCGACCGGGTTGACGCCGGCCGCCCGCACCCGGATGCGGACCGTGTCCGGCCCGACCGGCGGGTCGGGAAGCTCCCGCAGGGTCATGACGTCGACGTCACCGAACTCGTCCAGCGCGATTGCCCTCATACAGCGCATTTTGCCCTATGAAGGCGATAAAAAACGCCCGACGTCGCAAGGACGCCGGGCGTTGATGCTGTGTTACTTAGCGAACTTCGCGTACTTGTTGCGGAACTTCTGGACTCGGCCCTCGGTGTCCATGACCCGGGTCCGACCGGTCCAGAACGGGTGGCTCGCCGCCGAGATCTGCACGTCGATCACCGGATAGGTGTTCCCGTCGCTCCACTCGACCGTCTTCTCGCTGGTCTCGGTGGACCGGGTGAGGAACGCGTAGTCGGCGTTGCGGTCACGGTAGACGACGGTGTTGTAGGCGGGGTGAATGCCGTTCTTCATGTCTCTGTCCTCCTGGGGAGTGCGTTGGTCTCAACCACGGACCCACCCCGGTTATTTCCACCCTCTCCAAGACTTATCGTGAAGCTCGAGCCGCGCCCGTATGTGCTGGTCACGGTGGCTTTCCCGCCGTGCGCCTCGGCCAGTTTGCGCACGATCGAGAGACCCAGGCCACTTCCGCCCGTACGCCGGTTGCGGCTCTTGTCGGCCCGCCAGAAGCGCTCGAAAATCAGCTCCTGGTGCTCGGCCGCGATGCCCTCCCCGGTGTCCGCGACATTGATCGAGGTCAAACCCTTTTCGGTACGCGCGGAAAGCGTCACCCGTCCACCGGCCGGAGTGTGCCGAATGGCGTTGGCCACGAGGTTCCCGACGGCCTGCCGCAACCGCACCGGGTCGGCCTGCAGGATCCCCGCCGACGGTTCGACCACCAGCTCGACCCCGGCCCGGTCGGCCGAAGCCGCGAACGCGTCGGCCGTCGACCGCAGCAGGTCGTCCACCGCAACCGCCGACCGTGTCAGCCGCAACTCCCCGGCGTCGAACGCGGCCAGGTCCTGCAAGTCGTCGATGACATGCTGTAGCAAAAGCGCTTCCTCGAGCAGGGACGAGGTCAGCTCCCGGTCGAGCGGCACCACGCCCTCGTCGGCCGCCTCGAGCCAGCCCCGGATGTTGGTCACCGGCGTGCGCATCTCGTGCGCCACGTCGCCGACCATGGCCCGCCGCAGCTGTTCGACCTCGTGCCGGCGCTCGGCCATGGCGTTGAAGGCCGTGCCGAGCCGGGCGATCTCGTCGCGGCCGGTCACCGCGACCCGGGTGCCGTCGTCGCCGTCGCGCATCCGCCCGGCCGCCGCCGTCAGCGCCCGCAACGGCCGGACCATCCGCACGCCGACCAGCGCCGTCACGCCCACCGCGAGCAGCAGCACCAGGCCCGCGACGCCGATGACCCGGTTCCGGTTGCCCGGCGACAGGTCGAAGCTGGGCCCCGCGGGTGCGCCCGGGGTGGTGACGAAGAGCAACGCCGCCGGGGCCACGTAACCGGCCAACTGCTCGCGACGCGACGCCGCCAGGCAGTCGGCGACCGCCCCGGCCCGGCTCTCCCCGGCCCGCGCTGCGGCCTGGTCGGCCCAGGTCCAGGTGTTGTCCAGACCGACCCGTACGGCGGGCAGCCGTTGACGTTTCAGACAGGCCCCGACCAGCGTGTTCAGACGGCCGAGGGCCCGCTTCTCGGTCGCGGTCGGCTCGGCCAGCGCGGCTCGGGGACGGGCGCAGGCCAGATCGGTCGAGAGATCGGTGCCGGGAGTGTCGATGCGGGGGCGGCCGCTGGGCTGGTCGACGACCACGGCCGTCCGGAAGACGGACTCTTGCTGTTCGGCGGCCGGGCCGGCCGGTGGCTCGCGCAGGCAACCGGCCACCCGGTCGGCGACGATCCGCAGGTCGGCCCGCTCGGCCGCGGTCAGCCGGAACGGGCCCACGGCCCGGTCGTCGATGCGGTCGTCGTGGGCCGAGGGCAGCAGGTCGGGGTCGACGCCGAGCGCGTCGACCGTCGCCGAGACGCGGGGCGGCAGCGCGCCCGACGCGGAATCGGCCAGCGGCCCCCGGACCCGGTCGGTCAGGGCGATGCGATGGCCCGTACGGGAAGCGAGGTCGTCGACCAGGGGGCCGACGCCGGACCAGTCCCGGTGGGTGGCAGCGTAGCCGAGCAGCGCGTCGTAGATCCGCGCGTCGTCGGTGAGCGCCTGCACCTGCTCCTGCTGGATGGCCCGGGTCGTGGTGCGGACGGCCAGCCACGCGGTCGCGGCCACGGAGAGCACCGAGACCACGACCGACAACGCGAGCAGCCGTAGCAGCAAGTGGCTACGCATCGGCGAGTTTGTAGCCGACGCCGTAGACGGTCAGTAGCCGTACGGGATTCTGCGGGTCGGCCTCGATCTTGCGGCGCAGATTCATCACGTGCACGTCGACCGTGCGGGCGGTCACGTACGAGTCGTAGCCGTGCAGGTGCCGCAGCAGCTGCTCGCGTGTGAAGACCCGCCCGGGCTCGGCGACCAGGGCGTGCAGCAACTGGAACTCACCGGGTGTGCAGGTGATCGGCCTGCCGTCGGCCCGCACCTCATGGCGTACGGGATCGACCTGAAGATTTCCCTGCCGCAGCACCGGATCGGCGGGCCGGTCGGTGGGCCGGCTCCGGCGCAGCAGAGTTCGCACCCGGGCCGCGAGCTCGCGCGGGCTGTACGGCTTGGTCATGTAGTCGTCGGCCCCGAGGTCGAGCCCGAGCAGCAGGTCGTCCTCGCCGCCGCGCGCGGTCAGCACGAGGATCGGCAGGTCGGAGTCGCGGCGCAGGATCCGGCACACGTCGAGCCCGTCCACCCGCGGCATCATGACGTCGAGGATCAGCAGGTCGGGCGGGTTGCGGCGGGCCTCGTCGAGCGCGGCCCGGCCGTCGGGGACGACCAGCACGGCGTGGTTCTCGTGCTCGAGGTAGCGCCGCAGCAGCTCGGCCTGCTTGGGATCGTCCTCCGCGACCAGCAGATATGCGCACACGGCGGCGAGTCTAGGCCGGGCCGGCGAGCCGAATCGGGTGAGAACGGCAGTACTACCGGATCACAACAGGTCTCTGACAAGTGGCGGCCAGAGTCCCGGCCATGTCTCGATACCTTCTGCTCGCCGTCGTGCTGCTCGGGGCCTGTTCCACGCCGGTCGAGCAAGATCAAGTTGCCACGCTGGCGAGCGCGCCTCCGGTCGCCGGCGCGCCCGCCGCTGATGCGGGCCGCCCTCAGCTGCGACTCGACACCAGCGACGAGGAGGCCCAGCGCTTCTGGACCGCGTACGACGACTGCCTGGTCGCCAATGGGGTCAAGGTCAACCCGGTCGACCAGCCGGGACCGGCCGGGCCGGGGCGGCGCCTCGACCAGAGCGGCGAGCCCAAGTCGGCGTACGTGGCCTGCAAGGGAAAGCTGCCGTTGCAGCCGCCGGAGCTGGACGACCAGATCAACCCGCAGTACGCCGCCCAGTGGAACGACAACGTGCGGTGCCTGCGCGCGCACGGGCTCATGGTGCACGCGACCGAGCCGGGTTCGTGGACGTACGACGACGGCGACCACCCGATCCCCGCCAACCAGGACGAGCTGGAGAAGTCCTGCCTGCTGGAGGCGTTCGGTGGGAAGAAGTAGGGTCGTCGCCCCGGTCGTGGCGGCGGTGCTGCTGGTCGGCGGCGGGGCGTACGCCGTGGTGCGCCACCGGCCGGCGCCGGCCTCGTCCGAGGTCGAGCCGGTCCTGGCCACAACACAGATCGAACGGGTCGACCTGACCGACGCGCGACTGCTGCCGGGCACGCTCGGGTTCGGCTCGGCGCGCACGCTCAAGGGCGCGGGCGACGGGGTGATCACCAAGCTCCCCGCGGCCGGCACGTCGGTGACGCGGGGAAAGAAGCTGTTCCGCGTCGACGACCAGCCGGTGGTCGTGTTCTACGGCAGCACGCCGATGTTCCGGGCGATCGACAAGGTCGGGCTGACCGGCAGCGACGTCCGCCAGCTGCGGCGGAACCTGAACGCGCTCGGTTACCGCACCTGGGCCCGCGATTCGTCCGAAGTCGATCAGCCGTTGCTCGACGCGCTGAAGCGCTGGCAGAAGCACCTCGATCTGCCCACGCCGGGCGTCCTGCGACCGGGTCAGGTGGTCGTCGTCGACGGCCCGGGGCGGGTCGACACAGTGACCGCCGCGCTGGGCGATCCGGCGGCCGAGCCGGTGCTGACGATGACAAGCACGACCAAGGTCGTCACCGTGCCCATGAGCCCGACCGAAGCCGGCACGGTGCGTACGGGAACGAAGGTGACTGTCGTGATGCCCGACGGGAAGTCGGTGGCCGGCAGTGTCACCGCCGTCAGCCGTACGGTGAGTGAGTCCCAGGACGGCGCGCCACCCGAAGTGACCGTGGTCGTGAAGCCCGCGAAGGCCGATCACGACGCGGCCCCGGTCCAGGTGCGGCTGACCACGATCACCCGCCGGAACGTGCTGGCCGTCCCGGTCGGCGCGCTGGTGGCGCTGCGCGAGGGCGGATATGCCCTGCAACGCCCCGACGGTTCGCTGGTCCCGGCCAAGATCGGTGTCTTCGCGCGCGGTCTGGTCGAGGTCAGCGGTTCCGCGCTGACCGAAGGCGCGACCGTGGTGACCACGCCGTGACCGCCGTCCTGGATCTCGCCGGGGTCAGCCGGGTCTACCCCGGCGGCGTGAAAGCCCTCGACGACGTCACATTGACGATCAGCCGCGGCGAACTGGTGGGAGTGGTCGGCCCGTCCGGCTCCGGCAAATCGACGCTGCTCAACGTCATGGGCACGCTCGACCGTCCGACGACCGGCACGATCCGCCTCGGCGGCGACGATGTGACGACGTACAAAGACGGCGCTCTCTCCACGCTGCGGGCCCGCCGCCTCGGGTTCGTCTTCCAGCAGTTCCACCTGGCCGACACGCTCACCGCGGTCGAGAACGTCCAGACCGGTCTGCTGTACGCCGGTGTGCCGCGCCGCCGCCGGCGGGAGCTCGCGACCCAGGCCCTGGACCGGGTCGGCCTCACCCACCGGCTCGGCCACCGCCCGCACCAGCTCTCCGGCGGCGAGAAACAGCGGGTGGCCATCGCCCGTGCCCTGGCCGGCTCGCCCGACCTGGTGCTGGCCGACGAGCCCACCGGCGCGCTCGACTCGGCCAACGGCGAGGCCGTGCTCGCCCTGCTGACCACGCTCAACGCCGAGGGCGCGACCATCGTGGTGATCACCCACGACCGCGACATCGCGGCCCGCCTCCCCCGCCAGGTGGTCATGCACGACGGCCGGGTGATTCGGTGATCCTCGACCTGCTCGACCTGGGCCTGCAGGGGGTGCGCGCCCGCAAGGCCCGGGCCGCCATGTCCGCGCTGGGCATCGCCATCGGCGTGGCCACGATGATCGTCGTCACCGGCATCCCGGCCGCCAGCCAGAAGGCGCTCGACGACCGCCTGGCCGCCCTGGGCAGCAACATGCTGCGGGCCGCCCCCGTCTCGGCCGGCGGTCAACCGTCGCCGCTGCCGGCCGAGTCGGTCGACATGGTCGCCCGGGTGGCTCCCGTGACCGAGGTCAGCGCGGTGGCCAACGTGCACGCCGTGGTGCGCCGCTCGGATCTGGTCGACCCGTTCGACGGCTCGGGCCTCACGGTGCTGGCCGGCCGCACCGACCTGCTGGCCGCGGTCAACGGCCAGGTCGCCCGCGGCAGCTTCCTCACGGCCTCGACCGCGGCGTTCCCGACGGTCGTACTGGGCGCCGAGGCCGCCGCCCGCCTGGGCTCACCCCCGCAGGTGAGCATCGGCAACCGCTGGTTCACCGTGATCGGCACGCTCGAGCCGGTGCCGCTGGCCCCCGACCTCGACCAGTCGGTGATCGTCGGCTGGGCCGCCGCGCGCAGCCTGCTCGCCTTCGACGGCCACCCCACAGTGCTTTACGTACGCTGCCAGGAGCGCGCCCTGGAGGACGTGCGCGCGGTCCTGCCCGCCACCATCAACCCCGCGTTGCCCGGACTGGTGCAGGTCAGCCGCCCCTCGGACGCCCTCACAGCCAAGCGGGCGGCCGCCGAGACGTTCGGCTCCCTGCTGCTGGCCCTGGCCGGGGTGTCCCTGCTCGTCGGCGGTGTCGGCGTGGCCAACACGATGATCGTCGCCGTGCTGGAACGCCGCCGCGAGATCGGCCTGCGCCGGGCCCTGGGCGCGCACCGCAGCCACATCCGCCTGCAGTTCCTCACCGAATCGACAATCCTGTCCCTGCTGGGCGGCATCACCGGCGCGGCCGCCGGCCTGGCGGCGACGGCGGGGTACGCGTGGTACCAGGGCTGGCCCCCGGTCGTACCGGCTTGGACCGTCGTCGCAGGCCTGGCCGGCGCCCTGGTCATCGGGGTGGTGGCCGGCCTCTACCCGGCCATGCGCGCGGCCCGGTTGCTGCCCACCGAGGCCCTGCAGGGAGTTTGATCGCCCCCGCACCGGGCACGCACCGGACCATGACAACGTTGCGTGCCCTGGTGCTGGGCTGTTCCCTCAAGTCGGGCCCGCAGGAATCGAGCAGCGACCTGCTGGGCCGCCAGATCCTCGACGCCCTGGCCGACCACGACGTGGACGGCGACCTGATCCGCGTGGCCGACCAGAACATCAAGTTCGGCGTGAGCACCGACGAGGGCGACGGCGACGGCTGGCCCGCCGTCCGGGAAAAGATCCTGGCCGCCCAGATCCTGGTCATCGCCACCCCCATCTGGCTGGGCCAGCCTTCCAGCGTGGCCAAAATGGTGCTGGAACGCCTCGACGCCGAACTGTCGGAGACCGACGCCCGCGGCCGCCCCTCCATGTACGACAAGGTCGCCGCAGTCGGCGTCGTCGGCAACGAGGACGGCGCCCACCACACCGTCGCCGAGGTCATCCAGGCCCTCAACGACGTCGGCTTCACCATCCCCGCCGCCGGCTCCGCCTACTGGGTCGGCGAGGCCCTGGGCAAAGTCGACTACAAAGACGCCGGCCCCAAGCCCGACACCACCGGCGCCTCGGTCAAGGACCTCGCCGCCAACGCCGCCCACCTGGCCCACGCCCTGGCCGCGACGCCCTACCCAGCCGGCCAGTGAGCGTCGTAGTCTGCTCGCGTCGTGGCGGTGATCACAGGGCGGAGCAGTCGTGGGCATTCTCAGT
This sequence comes from Paractinoplanes aksuensis, assembly GCF_024137025.1. Lineage (GTDB taxonomy): Bacteria > Actinomycetota > Actinomycetes > Mycobacteriales > Micromonosporaceae > Actinoplanes > Actinoplanes aksuensis. The sequence goes on along the minus strand of NZ_JAMYJR010000029.1, from coordinate 37,571 downwards.
CAGCTGGTGGACGCGGTGCGGACCGGGTCGGTGGAGGTTGTGGACCTGACTGCGCCGTTGTCCAGTGAGACGCCGATTCTGCAGTTGCCGCCGCCGTTCGCGAACACGATCCCGTTTGGTCTGGAGGAGATCAGCCGGTACGACGACCGGGGGCCGGCCTGGTACTGGAACAACATTCACACGGGGGAGCACACCGGCACGCACCTCGATGCGCCGGTGCATTGGGTGACTGCCAAGGACGGCCGGGACGTCTCGCAGATCCCGCCCATGGAACTGGTCGCGCCGGCGGCGGTCATCGACGTGTCGGAGCGGGTGGCCGACGACCACGACTTTTTGCTCGAGATCGCCGATGTCCGGGCCTGGGAGGCCACGCACGGGGCGCTTCCGGCCGGTGGGTGGCTTCTGGTGCGTACGGGGTGGGACGCCCGTTCCGCCGGCCAGGCCGACTATCTCAACGCGAACGACACCGGGCCGCACACGCCGGGCATCTCGGTCGAGTGTGCCAAGTGGCTGGCCGAGGAGGCGCCGGTCATCGGCGTCGGGGTCGAGACGGTCGGCACCGATGCGGGGCAGGCGTTCGGGTTCGACCCGGCGTTCCCCTGCCATTCGTACGTGCTCGGGGCGGGCAAGTACGGCCTGACCCAGCTGCAGAATCTGGCCGTCCTCCCGCCCACCGGCGCTGTCGTGATCGCCGCGCCGCTGCCCATCGTGGGCGGCTCGGGCAGTCCGACGCGGGTGCTGGCCCTGGTCGAACGGTGAACGTCGCCGAGGTCGTCGGGGCCACCCTGGCCGGGCTCGGCGCGACGCACGTGTTCGGGGTGGTCGGCAGCGGCAACTTCCACGTGACCAACGCGCTGGTCGCGCACGGCGTCCGGTTCGTGGCGACCCGGCACGAGGGCGGGGCGGCCACCGCGGCCGACGCCTTCGCCCGGGTGTCGGGGCAGGTCGGGCTGGTCAGCGTGCATCAGGGGTGTGGCCTCACGAACGCGATGACCGGGCTGGCCGAGGCGGCCAAGAGCCGTACGCCGATGATTGTTCTGGCCGCCGAGCCGGCTGCCTCGGCCCTGCGGTCGAACTTCCGGGTCGACCAGGACGCGCTGGCTGTGGCCGTGGGGGCGTCGAGCGAGCGGGTGCGCAGCGCGGCCACCGCCGTTGCCGACACCGTACGAGCCTGGCGCGTGGCGGCCGACGAGCGCCGAACCGTCGTCCTCAACCTGCCCCTGGACGTGCAGGCCACGCCCGCCGAGTTGACCGCCCCGCCGGAGCCTGTCCGGATCTCGCCACCCCGCGCGTCCGACGAGGCCGTCGGCGAGCTGCGCGACCTGTTGGCCGGCGCGGAACGGCCGGTGTTCATCGCGGGCCGGGGCGCCCTCGACGCGCGTGCGCCGCTGGAGGCGCTGGCCGCCGCCTACGGGGCGCTGCTCGCCACCTCAGCCGTGGCCCGCGGGTTGTTCGCGGGAAACCCGTGGAGCCTGGACGTGTCGGGCGGTTTCGCCACCCCGCTGGCGGCCGATCTGATCGGAGCCGCCGACGTCGTGGTGGCGTGGGGCGCATCGCTGAACATGTGGACCACCCGGCACGGTCGGCTGCTCGAAAGGGCGACGGTCGTGCAGGTCGACCTCGAGCCGGGCACCCACCATGCAGTCACCCTGGGCGTCACCGGCGATGTCGCCGCCACGGCCCAGGCCCTGCTGAACGCCACGGCGGGTGTGGAGCCGCCGGAATCGCGGTTTCCGTCGGTGCCGGGAGAGAGGGCCGGTTACCGCACCGCCGATGTCCTGGAGCGGATCGTCGCCGAGGGCCGGTGGCGCGACGTGTCGTACGACGACGACGGCGACGCCACCCACATCGACCCGCGGACGTTGAGCATCGCGCTCGACGACCTGATCCCGCGCGAACGCGTCGTGGCCGTCGACTCCGGCAACTTCATGGGCTACCCGTCGACGTACCTGTCCGTTCCGGATCAGCGCGGCTTCTGCTTCACCCAGGCGTTCCAGTCGATCGGCCTGGGCCTGGCCAGCGCGCTCGGCGCCGCCCTGGCCGCACCCGGCCGCGTGCCCGTGGCGGCCTGCGGCGACGGCGGCTTCCTGATGAGCATCGCCGAGCTGGAAACGGTGCGCCGCCTCGGCCTGGGCCTGCTGATCGTGATCTACAACGATGAGGCGTACGGGGCCGAGGTGCACCACTTCGGGCCGCACGGCCACCCCTTGGCCACGGTTACGTTCCCCGAGACCGACCTGGCCGCGATCGCCCGCGGTTATGGCTGCGAGGCCGTGACCGTACGCCATCCGGCCGATCTGGCCCCGGTCGCCGCCTGGCTGGCCGGCCCGCGCGAGGTCCCGATGCTGGTCGACGCCAAGGTCGCCGCCGGCCGCCCGTCCTGGTGGCTGGAGGAGGCGTTCCGCGGCCACTGATCAGGCTGTCAGCCCGTCCCTGGTCAGCCTCGGATGACCGACCCCTCGGGCACGCCGGCCAGGGCCAGGCGCGAGGCGAGTTCGGGGCCCGGGTTGACCAGGAAGACGGCCACCGCGTGGTCCTCGCCGAGCAGGCAGGCCGCGATCAGCGTGCCCACGTTGATCGGGTCGAGCGTGACGACCTCGGTCAGATCGACGACCAGCCGCAACGGCCGGACCCGCCGGACCGTGCGCACGACCAGCTGGCGCAGCTCGACCGCGCACTCCGGGCCGACGCCGCCGCGCAGCAGGATGATCACACTGCCGTCGTCCGCCGTGCGCACCTCGACCACGCCGGCCGAACCGCCAGTGGTCACCGGCTGTTCACTCACGCGATCACCATAAGACCCTTCCGCCGCCGCAGCATCCACCGCCCAGCCGATCCCGGACGGGGTGGCATGAAGGGGGGATCAGAGTTCCCGCGGCTCTCCGTAGCGTGACCGGCATGGATGTCACACGGGGATCAGTACTGCTGGCGGCGGTCGCCGTCCTGGCCACGGCGGGATGCGCGCAGGCCGGCAGCACCAACGACAACGCGGCGCCGAGGACGACGGCCAGTGCCGACAGCGGCATCGGCCGGAACCCGGCCACCGGTGGAGCCGGCGCGGCCGCTCCCACCACGACCAAGCCGGCGCCTGTCAAGAAGACGACGACGACGGCGCCGCCGCCGCCGAAGGAGACGGAAGAGGCGAGACCGGCCTGGGCCCGGCTCGTCGAGGCGTGCCCGAACAAGGGGCAGAAGGTCGAGATCCAGCAGGTCCTCGAGGGTGACGTCACCGGCGACGGCCGGGCCGACACGATCGTCGCGCGCACCTGTGAGGCGTCGACCTCGTACTGGCCGTCGACGATCGAGGTGTTCGACGGGGCGTCCGACCCGGTGCGTCCGAAGCGGATCGGGCAGCCGCTGCTGACCGAGCGGCACAAGGAGGACGAGCCGGTCGTGACCGGGCTGAGCATCAACGCCGGCATGATCGGGGTCAAGGCGTACGGCACCAGCCCGAAGGGCACCCGGGCCTGCCCCGACCTGAAGCTCTTCTACCGCTACGAGCACCAGGGCGACGGGTTCAAGCTGGTCTGGCGGGACTGGGGTCCGGGCGAGAAGTGCGAGTAGCAGTCACAGGGCCCACCGGTCGATGAGCGACTCGTGGGCCTCGAGCCGCTGCTGGGTGCGCTGCGGGTCGGTGCCGGCGATCGCGTCGAGCAGGCTGACCGCGAGCACCACGACCGCCGCGTGCGAGTCGAAGACGAGGCCGGTGCCGACGGGGGCCACCAGCAGCGCGTCGGCGTCGTCGGCGAACGGGACCAGCGGGCTGTCGGCCACGACCACCGTGGCCAGTCCGAGCTGCCGGGCCAGGCCGATGGCGGCGACGGTGGCGGCCGGGTAGCGCGGCATGGCGAACACCAGCACCGCGCTCGCCCCCTGCTCGTGCAACTGCAGCACGGCGTCGTCGAGGGTGCCGGCGTCGGTGTGCACGGACACGGCGGGCAGGGCCCGGCGCGCGAAGTAGCCGAAGTAGTCGGCCAGCGCGGCCGAGGCCCGCAGGCCGATCACGCCGAGCGGGGAGGTCGCGGCGAGCAGGCGTACGGCCGTGGCCATCGCCTCCCCGCCGAGCTCACGCCGCAGGCCCGTGACGTTGTCGATCTCTTGCCCGACCGAGTCGACGGCCCCCTGCCGCGGGGCGACCGGCGCCGACAGAACCACTTCCCGCATCGCCGTACGGAATTCGGGGTAACCGGCGAAGCCGAGCGCGGTGGCCAGGCGCGTGACAGTGGGCTGGCTGACCCCGGCCCGCTCGGCGATCTCGATGGTGGACAGGAACGCCACCTCGGGGAACATGCCGAGCATCCGCTGCACGATCTGGCGCTGGCTGGGCGACAGGCGGTTGCGCTGCGCGAGGTCGAGCAACCAGTCCTCGGCGCGAAACGTCACAACACCGCCTAGAGAGAACCTGAATACGCTGAAACACCAAGGCTATATGGTGCATGACATGATTCAGGAGATCTGGCTCCGGTTTCTCAACGGCGCCGACATCGACGCCCTGAACCTGGGCGCGGCCGACGTGATCGGCGCCGTCGAGGACGTGGTGGCCGCGCACGGCCGCGGCGAGACCGTGTTCGAACCCCGTACGCATCTCGTCCCCAACAACGGGGGCACGGGCCACTTCAACGTGCTGCGGGGCCACGTCGACAGCCTGGGCGAGCGGGGGCTGAGCGGGGTCAAGGTGGTCGGCGACTTCGTGCCGAACTACCAGCAGGGCCTGCCCAGCGAGCTCGCGCTGATGACCGTTTTCGATCCGACCAACGGCGTGCCGCTGGCAATCATGGACGCGACGCTGATCACCGAGGTGCGCACGGGCGCCATGACCGCCGTGGGCGCGAAGTATCTGGCCCGGAAGGATTCGAAGGTCCTCGGGCACGTCGGCGCGCGGGGCACGGCGTTCGCCAACGTCACCATGCTCGACAGCCTGTTCCCGCTCGAGGAGATCCGGGTCACCAGCCGCCGGCCCGAGTCGCGCGAGGCCTTCGCGGCCCGGCTGCGCGAGGTCACCGATACGCCGGTGCGCGCGGTGGCGACCGCCGACGAGGTGTTCGACGGCGCCGACATCCTGGTCGAGGCGTCCCGGCTGGAAAGACCCGAACCGCTATTGCGTACGGCGGCCGTGAAGCCCGGCGCGTTCGTCGTTCCCTACGGCACGATCAGTGCGGTGGAACTCGACCTGCTCGACGTGATGGACAAGGTGGTCGTCGACGACTGGCGCGAGTCCCGGTCGGGGCGCTTCGGCAGCCTGCGCGCGCACGTCGATACCGGGCGGCTGAGCGAGGACAGCCTGTACGCGCAGATCGGCGAGGTCGTCAGCGGGCAGAAGCCGGGCCGCGAGCGCGACGAAGAGCGCATCCTGTTCTGGCACCGCGGCCTGTCGATCCTCGACGTGGCCCTGGCCCACCTGATCCTGACCCGCGCCGAGGCCGCCGACGTGGGCACGATGCTGCGCTACCGATGAAGGTTCTGCTGCAGCAACGCGAAGACCTCGACCGTACGGTCATCGCCGCCGTCGCCCGGGCCGGCTGCCACCTCGAACTGGCCGAAGGTCTGGTCGACTCCCTGGCCGAGAGTCGCCGGGCCACGCTGGCCGACCTCGACGGCAAGATCGTGTACGGGGTGAACACCGGCATGGGCGCGATGTCGGGCCTCCGCCTCGACGCCGAGGCCCAGCGCCGCCACCAGGACAACCTCATGGTCGGACGAGCAGTCGGCTCCGCCCCCTGGCTGCGGCGCGACCAGGCCCGGGCGCTGCTGGCCGCGCGTCTGCGCTCGTTCCTGGACCCGGCCGCCGGCGTCTCGCCCGAGCTCTGCCTGGCCCTGGCCGACCTGCTCAACGCGGACGTCGTGCCGGCCGTCCCGGCCCGGGGCAGCGGCGCGGCGGGCGAGATCATCCCGCTCGCCCACGCCGGCTCGGCCCTGCTCGGCCGGGGGCAGCTGCTCGCCGGGCCCGAGCCGGCCCCCTACTCGTTCGGCCCCAAGGAGGGCGTCGCGTTCCTGGAGGGCGTCCCGGGCCTGACCGGGCTGGCCGTGCTCGGCAGCGCCGACGCCCGGGCGCTGATCCACCAGGTCGTCGTGGGCGCGGCCGCCTCGCACACCGCGATCCGGGCCAGCCTCGACCCCCTGCACCCGGCGCTGGCCGACAGCGCGGAGCTGCGGGCCGTACTGGAAAGCCTGCGGGACGGCCGCGACGGTGGCGAGCCGGGCGCGTTGCAGGCGCCCGTGTCGTTCCGGGTCACCGCACCGGCCCTGGCCGTCGCGCTGCGGGCGGTCGACACCCTGGACGCGGCGATCGACCGTTCCCTGAACGCGGTGACCGACTCCCCGGCCCATCTCGACGGCGAGTTCGTGGGCACGTTCGGCTTCGCCGGCACCGAGATCACCGCCGCGCTGGGCGCGTTGACCACGGTCCTCGTGCACCTGGCCGAGGTGGGCGCGGCCCGCCTGCACCGCCTGCTCGACGCCCGGGTCACCGGTCTGGCCCCGCAGCTCTCTCACTCCCCCGGCCTGCACGTGGGGATGGCCGCTGTCCACAAGCGAGCGGCCGGGGTGACCCACCGGTTGCGGCGCTTCGCGATCCCGGCGCTGACCGGCGCCGTCGAGACCTCGCTGGGCCAGGAGGACGTGCAGAGCTTCGGCTTCGAGGCCGCCGAGTGCCTGGACGAGGTGCTCACCGGCCTGCGTGACGTGCTCGCCTGCGAACTGCTGGCCGTCGTTCAGGCCCGGCGCCTCGGCGCGCCGTCCGGCGCGGCGCTGGACGAGCTCGACGCCGGCCTGCCGCCGGGCACCGCCGACCGTCCGTTCGGCCGCGACCTCGACCACATCGTCAACCATCTGCCCGCCGGCTGAACGCCTTCCACAGCTCGGCGTAGGTGCCGCCCGACCCGACCAGTTCGTCGTGCGTACCGGTCTCGACGATCCGGCCGTGGTCCATGACGACGATGCGGTCGCACTCGGCCGCCTGGGACAGGCGATGGGCGATGACCAGCCCGGTGCGGCCGGCCAGAGCGGCCCGGGAGGCCCGATCGAGCGGACCCGCCTGGGTGGATCCGGCCTCGGCGGTCGCCTCGTCGAGGACGGCGAGCTCCGGGTCGGCCAGCAGCAGCCGGGTGAGCGCTCGCCGCCAGCCGCCCGCTCGCCGCCCGCGCCCTTCACCGCCCGCGCCCTTCACCGCCCGCGGCGCGAGCACGGGGGCCTGGTAGGCGCCGGGTGAAGTGCTCAGCGGAGGGCGCAAGTGGAGCCGCGGACTACCAGGTCGGGGCGGAACAGGGGGGCGCCGCCGGGTGAGTCGAGCTGTTCGACGGCGGCGGTCACGATGGCGTCCTCGTCCCAGGCCATGGTGGTGAGGCCCGGTTCGACCAGGACGGCGAGCTGGTGGTCGTCGTAGCCGATCACCGAGAGGTCGTCGGGTATGCGTAGGCCGGCGTCGCGGGCGGCCCGGTAGACGGCGAACGCCAGCGAGTCGCTCAGGCAGAACACGCCGGTCGGGCGGTCACGGGCGGCCAGCAGCGACGACACCACGTCGATGGCGTCCGCGGTGGCGGCGGGCGCGGCGATGGCGACCAGCTCGATGCCGAGCGCGTCGGCGATCGACGGGGCCAGCAGCTGGGCCGGGCGTCCGGGCGTGGACGGGAGCGCGGGTGCGAGCAGGCCGACCCGCCGATGGCCGAGCTCGGCCAGGTGGGCGAATGCTGTCCGCACTCCGTACTCGTTGTCGAACAGCACGCTGCTCGAGCCCGGGCGACCGATCAGCGCGTCGCCGATCGAGACGACCGCGACCGACGGATCCAGCAGCCGCCAGTAGTCGGCTGTGGGGTCGACCGGCGAGACCAGCGCGCCGTCGACCCGCTGGGCGGCGAACTGCTCGACGATGCGGCGTTCGAGTTCCGGGTCGGCATCGGCGTCGGCGATTGTCGCGAACCGGCCCTCGCGGCGCAGGGCCCGGGTCAGCAGCACCGAGAAGTCCTGTTGCCAGAGGTCACGCAAGGAGCCCGAGACCCCGACCCATCCGGTCCGGCCGGAGGCCAGGGCGCGGGCGATCGGGTCGACCGTGTAGCCGAGCTCGTCGGCCAGCTCACGGACCCGCTGGATGGTCGCCGGCGAACCGCGCAGACCCCGCAACGCGTACGAGGTGGCCGCCAGCGACAGGCCCGCCGCGGTGGCCAGGTCCTGCAGCGTCCGTCGCCCGGGCTGCCTCGACACCGGCCGACAGTAACACCGGCCGGCCCGCCCGGACGCCCGCAGCCGCCTCACCCACCGCCCGCCCACGCGCCCCGACCTCGCCCACCCGCCGGCATACCGACCCAGCCGACCCGTCACCTCCCGACCCGCGCCGAGTCACAGCCCGCGCCGGATTTCGGCCCAGACCACCCATCGCGGTCCGGCTCCGACCGCCCGGGACAGCCGGGAACGAGAAGGCGGGCGCCGACAGTTCATCCCGGTGCCCGGGAACACATTGCCAAAGTGGGGAGGGAAGCGCTTCACTTGTGCCCGGATGTGAAGCGCTTCCCTAGCCGTGAGGAGGGCCGATGGTGATCGACTGCCACCAGCACCTGTGGCCGCCGCGCCTGGTCGAGGCCCTCCGCCGCCGCCAGAGCTACCCCTACCTGCGCGGTTGGACGCTGCACCTGCCGGGCGAGGATCCGTACGAGTGCGACCCCGCCCACCACGACATCGAGCTCCGCCGTCGCACCGAGCGGAGCGAGCGCGCGCTGATCTCCCTGTCGAGCCCGCTCGGCATCGAGCACCTGCCCGCCCACGACGGCGCCGAGCTGATCACCATCTGGCACGAGAGCGCGCTCGAGCTGGGCGAACCGTTCCACGTCTGGGCCGCCGCCCCGGTCACCGAGCTCGACCCGGACGGGCTGGCCAAGATCCTGCGCGAGGACAGGATCGCCGGCCTGCAGCTGCCCGCCACCGCGCTGGCCGACCCGGCCGGCATCGCCCACGTCGCCCCGCTGCTGGCCGAGGCCGAGCGGGCCGACAAGCCCGTGCTCGTGCACCCCGGCCCCGCACCCGCGTGCGACCCCGGCCTGCCGTCGTGGTGGCCGGCCCTGGTCCCGTACGTGTCGCAACTGCACCAGAGCTGGCTGGCCTGGCACGTCGCCGGGCGCCGGCAGCACCCGGCCCTGCGCATCGGTTTCGTCGCGCTGGCCGGCCTGGCCCCGCTGCACCACGAACGCCTGGCCGCGCGCGGCGGCGGCCTCGGTGCGCTCGATCCCAACGTCTTCTACGAGACCTCGTCGTACGGCACGCGGGCGGTCGACGCCATGACCCGCGTCGTCGGGGTCGACCCGATCGTGTCGGGCTCCGACCGTCCGTACGCGCAGGCCGTCGACCCTGGTCTGGGCCCGGCCTTCACCCACGCGTTGTTCACCGCCAACCCGCACCACTTTTTAACAGGAGACGCCCGATGACCGTGTTGCCGGCCCCGCCCGGTCGCGTGCTGGACACGCAGGAACTGAAGCGCTGGGTGAGCGATTTCGCCGCCCACCCCGAGATGTGGCAAGAGCACGTGCGGCACGACACCGGCGGCCGGCACTACGCGTCGGTCTACCGCGACAGCGACATCGACGTCTGGGTGCTCTGCTGGAACACCGCCGACGACACCGGCTGGCACGACCACGACACGTCCTCCGGCGCCGTCGCGGTCACCCGGGGCGCGGTCACCGAGGCCACCCCGCGGATGGGCGGCGAGCCGGTGACCCGCGTCGTCGAGGCGGGACGCACGTTCGCGTTCGGGCCCGATCACATCCACCGGATGGGCGGGGCGGTCGACGGCTCGGTCACGATCCACGCGTACTCGCCGCCGCTGTGGCGGATGGGCCAGTACTCGATCAGCCGCTCGGGCGTGCTGCGCCGCAAGGCGGTCAGCTACGCCGACGAGCTCAGGCCCATCGACGAGTAGTCGAGCACCGCCCCCAGCCGGGGCAGCAGGTCGGCCGCTCGTTCCAGGTCGCCGCCCAGCGGCCGGTCCTCCTCCGACGGGTCGATCGCCTCGGACGCCATCTCGAAGGCGTCCCGCAGCGGCCCGGCCGTCAACCGGCCCGGGGCCATCCGCAGCGCCCGCACGGCGGCCAGCAGTTCGGCCGCCAGCAGGGTCGGCGCGAGCTGGGTCATGTTGCGCAGCGAGCGGGCGCCCTGAGTGGCGAAGCTGGCGTGCTCCTCCAGGCCGAGCGAGATGCTGAGCGTGCCGGCCGCGGTCGGGGTCATGCCGACGCGGAGCTCGGTGAGCAGGTCCTGGACGACGTACTCGCTGATCATCAGGCCCGAGCTGCCGGCCGGTCCGGCGGCCAGGAACGCCCGCAGGCCGGTCAGGTCGGGTCGCATGAGCAACCCGAGCCGGGCCGTCGAGAGCGAGAGCACGGGCAGGAAGGCGCCACGCGCCGCATCCAGCTGGGACGCGAGCGTGGCCGTGTGGAACTGCCCGTGGTGGCGTACGCCGTCGGGGGTGACCAGGGGGTTCTCCACGGCCGCGTTGATCTCGGCGGTGACCGCGTCGTCCAGGGTGCGGGCGGCGTGGATGGCGGGCGCGGTGACCTGGGGCAGCACCCGCAGACCGAACGGGTCCTGGATGCGCACCGGGGCCACCCCGCCGGCGACCAGGCGGCTGAGCAGCCGGGCCACCTCGACCTGGCCCGGGTGGGCGCGGTTGCGGTGCACGGTCACGTCGTACGCCTCGGGGTTGCCCCGCAGGGCGAGGAAGCTGAGCGCGGCCACGACGATGGAGGCGCGCAACTGGCTCTGCACCCGGTCGAGCGCGAGCGCCGCCGTGGCCACGGTCAGCGCGCTGGAACTGATCATCGGCAGCGCATCGGTGGCGCCGAACGTGGTGACCGGCCCTTTGCCGTCGCGCCAGGGCCGCTCCCCGGCCAGCGTGAGGCTGAGCTCGGCCAGCGCGGCCAGGTCGCCGGTGCCGATGGCGCCCCACGAGTGGATCGCCGGCACCGCCCCGTCGTGCAGCGCCTCGGCCAGCGCCTCCGCGACCCGGCGGGACACGCCCGAGCCGCCGGCCAGGATCTGGTTGAGCCGGACGGCCATCATCGCCCGCGCCGTGACGTCGTCCTCCAGGGGCCCGACGGCCGCGCAGTGGCTGCGCAGAAGGCGCAAGCCGCGCTCTTCGTCCTCGGCCGCGCGTTCGTGCCGATTGGCGCCGACACCCGTGTTGGCCCCATAGACTGCGCCATGCGCCCGTGCTTGCTGCAGACGCGCATGCCGTCCCTCGACCCGGCGCAGCGCGGCCGGATCGGCCTCGACCCCGGACCGGCCGGCCGCCACGGCCAGCAGCGCGGCCACCGACAGACTGCGACCGTCGAGTCGTTCCACCTGCATAGTGCCCCACCATCACCGTGTTTCGGACCCGTAACGGCTCCCCCGGGCCGTTGACATCCTATTCACTACCCCTGAAGTATGAATAGTGGTATTCAATCGCTAGCCTGGAGCGCCATGATCACATTCGATGACGTCGTGAAGGTCTATCCCGGCGGCGGCACCGCAGTCGATCACGTCTCGCTCGAACTCCCCACCGGCAAAACTACGGTGTTCGTCGGGCCGTCAGGCTGCGGAAAGACCACTTCCCTCCGCATGATCAACCGAATGATCAGCCCGACCTCGGGCCGCGTGCTCATCGACGGCCAGGACGTCGCCGGCCAGGACGAGGCCTTGCTGCGCCGCGGCATCGGCTATGTGATCCAGCACGCGGGCCTCTTCCCGCACCGTACGGTCCTCGACAACGTCGCCACCGTGCCGGTGCTCCTGGGCAAGACCCGCCGTGAGGCCCGCGCCGCCGCCCTCGAGCTGCTCGAGCGGGTGGGCCTGGCCCCCGAGTTCGCCAAGCGCTACCCCGCTCAGCTCTCTGGCGGCCAGCAGCAGCGCGTGGGCGTGGCCCGGGCCCTGGCCGCCGACCCGCCCGTCATGCTGATGGACGAGCCGTTCAGCGCGGTCGACCCGGTCGTCCGGGAGCAGTTGCACCGCGAGTTCCTGCGCCTGCAGCAAGACCTGGGCAAGACCATCGCCATGGTCACGCACGACATCGACGAGGCCATCAAGCTGGGCGACGTGGTCGTGATCTTCCGTCAGGGCGGCGTGGTGGCCCAGGTCGGCACCCCGCAGGAGCTGCTGGCCGACCCGGCCGACGAGTTCGTGGCCGAGTTCGTGGGCCGCGACCGCGGGCTGCGCAGCCTCTCGTTCGACACCGCGGCCGAACTTCCGGTCCTTCCCGTACCGGCGGAGCTGGTTCTCGACGAGGCCGGGCGCCCGGTCGGCTGGCGCACCGGCGCCGACGACGTGCGGCCCACCGGCGGCACCTTCACCAGCGCCGACACGCTGCGCCTGGTCGCCGACCTGGCCATCCTGTCCCCCGTCGGCATCGCCGTGCGGGTCGACGGCGACGGCAAGGCCGACGGCATCACCCCCCACCACGACCTGGCCGACTACCTGGCGGCGCGGCGCGGCTGATGATCAATTACCTGCAGAACAACTCCGACGCCGTGCTGACCGCGTTGCGGCAGCACATCTGGCTCGCGCTGCTCCCGGTGGTGCTCGGGTTCCTGATCGCGCTGCCGATCGGCTATCTGGGTGTCCGCTTCCCGTGGCTCTACCACCCGCTGGTCAACGTGGCCGGGGTGCTCTACTCGATCCCGTCGCTGGCCCTGTTCGTGTTCCTGCCGGTGGTGCTGGGCACGAAGATCCTGTCGCCGCTCAACATCGTCGTGGCGCTCACCATCTACACCGTCGCGCTGCTGGCCCGTACGGTCGCCGACGGTCTGCGCTCGGTCGACCACCTGATCACCGAGTCGGCCACCGCCATGGGCTACCGCCGGTTCCGCCGCCTGATCGACGTCGAGCTGCCGGTGGCCCTCCCGGTCATCCTGGCCGGTCTGCGGGTGGCCACGGTGTCCAACATCAGCCTGGTCAGCGTGGGCGCGCTGATCGGCGTGGGCGGTCTCGGGCAGCTGTTCACCCGGGGCTTCCAGCTCTTCTACCTCGAGCCCATCCTGGTCGGCGTCATCCTCTCGGTGCTGCTGGCGGGCGTGGCCGACCTGATCATCGTGATCATCCAGCGGGCGGTCACGCCGTGGACCCGATTCCAAGGGGGCCGGGCATGAACCTCGACTACCTGTTCGACGCGGCGCACTGGGAGTTCGGCACCTCGGGCAGCATCCCGCAGCTGCTGCTCTCCCACCTCTGGTACGTCGTGCTGGCCCTGGCCATCGGCACCGTGATCGCGTTGCCGATCGGCCTCTACATCGGGCACACCGGCCGCGGCTCGTTCATCGCCATCAACGCCGGCAACGCCGGGCGCTCGCTGCCGACGCTGGGCCTGCTGATGCTGATGGTGACCCTGCTCGGGCTGGGTCTGCTCCCGGTGCTGATCGCCCTGACCGTCCTGGTCATCCCGCCCATCCTGACCTCCGCGTACGCCGGTCTGCGCTCGCTCGACCAGCGGGTCGTCGACGCCGCCCGCGGGGTCGGCATGCGGCCGTGGCAGGTGCTCACCCGCGTCGAGCTGCCGATGGCGCTGCCGGTGTTGATGAGCGGCTTCCGCAGCGCCGCCCTGCAGGTGGTGGCCACGGCGACGGTGGCCGCCGCGGTCGGCCTGGGTGGCCTGGGCCGCCTGCTGATCGACGGCCTGGCCGTCAACGACTACTCCCGTGTGCTGGCCGGCGCCATTGTCGTCGCGGTGCTGGCCGTATTGCTCGATCTGGTTCTGGCGTTCGCACAGCGCTGGATCGTCTCGCCCGGTCTCCGGGTATCCCGATGAAAGGTTCGTTGATGATGCGTTTCGGTCGATTCACCGCAGTGACAGCCGCCCTGGCTCTCACCGTTGCCCTCACCGCCTGCGGCGCCGACGAAGACCCGCTGGCCAACGACAACGGCGGCGGCAGCGCCGCCCCTGGCACCATCACCATCGGCTCGGCCAACTTCGCCGAGAGCGAGCTGCTCGCCGAGATCTACTCGCAGGCCATCGAGGCCAAGGGCGTGCAGGTCAAGCGGCAGTTCAACATCGGCGCCCGCGAGCTCTACCTCAAGGCGCTGCAGGACGGCTCGATCGACCTGCTGCCCGAGTACAACGGCGCCCTGCTGTCGGCGCTGACCCCGGGTGGCGCGCCCGAGGGTGTGAGCAAGCCCGAGGACGTGCTGGGCGCGCTCAAGAAGGTGCTGCCCGCGGGCACCGAGGTGCTCGAGCAGTCCCCGGCCGAGGACAAGGACACGCTCACCGTCACCCAGGAGACGGCGACCAAGTACAGCCTCAAGTCGATCGAGGACCTCAAGCCGGTGGCCAAGGACCTCGTCATCGGCGCCGGCCCCGAGTGGCAGGAGCGCTACCAGGGTCTCAAGGGCCTGGAGGCGGTCTACGGGGTCAAGTTCAAGGAGTTCAAGCCGCTCGACGCCGGTGGCCCGCTGACCGTCAACGCGCTGGTCAAGGGTCAGATCCAGGTCGGCAACATCTTCTCCACCGACTCGTCGATCACGGTCAACAAGTTCGTCGTCCTCGAGGACCCGAAGAGCCTGTACCTGGCCGAGAACATCATCCCGCTCATCCGCACGACGGCCAACAACCCGACCGTGAGCGGCGCGCTCAACGCCGTCTCGGCCAAGCTGACCACCGAGAACCTGACCACCACGCTGGCCAAGGTTCAGGTCGACAAGCAGGACACGGCGTCCGTGGCCAAGGCCTGGCTGACGGAGAACGGCCTGGTCTGACCGTTTTCGAGGGTGCCGCTACGGGCGGCACCCTCATACGGCGGTTCTTCCCGCCGATTAAGTAGGGGACGCCCGCCCGCGACCCCGAGGACCGCCCGCATGAAGGCAACCGGCCTGAGCCGCTGGATCGGCATCGCCGTGGTCCTGGCCGTGCTGGTGGGCGGGACGGCCGCCTCGGTGGCGGCCATGGCCGGGGTGTCCCGGGTGCAGCGGCAACAAGCCTCGCTGCTGATGGACCACAACGCCGACGCCATCCAGCGCGCGGTGGCCAACGAGGCCGCCCGATACACCGAGACCCTGGCCGACATGGCGGTGGCCGTCGGCTCGCAGACCCAGTTCAACGCCACCGATTTCGAGGCCATCACCTCGCGCCTGAGCCGCTCCCGGCTGCCCGGAGCCAGCATGGTCGGGTTCATCGTGCCGGCCCGGGCCGACGAGACGGCCGAGGTGCAGCGCTACTGGCGAGGACACGGTGCGACAAATCTGCGGCTGCAGACCGTCGGTGACGCCTACGAGCACCAGTACCTCATCTTCAACCGCTCCCTCGACCACATCCCGTTCGCGGCCGGACGGGACATCACCCAGGCCATCGAGCCGGCCGACGCGCTGCGCTTCGCTCGCGCCAGCGGCCAGGTCACGGCCAGTCACCCGTACATCCTGCTGAAGGACCGCGATCTGCCGCTCACGCACCGCCAGCAGTCGTTCGTCCTGGCCGCGCCGGTCACCGGAACCCCGGGCACACCGGCCGCCGGGGAATTTCTGGGCTGGATGTTCCTGTCGATGCGGGGCGGCGACTTCGTCGAGGAAACCCTTCAGACGTACGCCGGAAAGCTCGTCAAAGTCACGCTGAGCGACCTGAGCGGAACGCCCGCCACCGCTGTCGCCTCCACGAAGACGTCCGCGGCCACGTTGCGCGATCCGGACCTGCGCCGGGTCCGCACGGTCGTCGTCGGCGAACGCGAATGGCAGCTGAACATCCAGCCGACCGAGCGCCTGATCAGCGACACCGATCGCCGGCTGCCGCTGGCCACCCTCGGCATCGGCCTGCTGGTCACCCTGCTGACCGGGGTGCTGGCCGACTCCCGCCGCCGCGCCCTGAAGCGGGTGGCCGACGCGACCGCCCTGCTGCGCCACGACATCGAACGGCGCAAGACCGTCGAGGCCCGGCTCCTCGACCGCGAGGACGAGCTCCGCCACCTGGCCATGCATGACGCGCTGACCTCCCTGCCCAACCGGGCCCTGTTCCGGGAACGGATCGACCAGGCCGCCCCCGACCAGCCCCGGGCCGTGTTCTTCATCGACCTGGACGGCTTCAAGGCGGTCAACGACGGCCTCGGCCACAGCGCCGGCGACCGCCTGCTGGTCGAGGTGGCCCGCCGTCTGTCCCAGTGCGCCCGCACCGGCGACACGGTGGCCCGCCTGGGCGGCGACGAGTTCGCCATCCTGGCCGCCACCCCGGCCGCGACGTCGTTCGCCGAGCGCATCGTGACCAGCCTGCGCGCGCCGTTCGACATCGACGGCCAGCCGGTGACCATCAGCTGCAGTGTGGGGGTGGTCGTGGCCGATGCCGGACCGGCCGACGCCGAGCAGCTGATCCACGCGGCCGACGAGGCGATGTACGCGGCCAAGGCGGCCGGCAAGAACCGCTACACGATCGCGGTCACGACGTCGGCCGGGGCACTCGTCGACGGGCCGGGCTGAGCGCCACGACCAGGGCCGAGCCGACCAGCCAGCCGACCGCGATCACCAGCGCGAGGCGCTCGACGTAGGCGCCGAAGTCGCTGCGCCCGATGAACAGCATGGTCAGGCCGAGCGCCGCGCCGACCGGGACGATCAGCACCACCCCCACGGCGGCCAGCCGGGTCAGCGCGGGGCGTGGGTTCGCCCACCAGACGGCGGCCATCGCCCCGGCCAGCACGATCATGCCGAGGACGCTGGCCGAGGCGTGGATGATGTCGGCCGCGGTGGCGGGCTCGTAGGGCGGCAGCGGACACGTGTCGCTGCACGCGACGAGGCCCGAGGTGGCGGCCAGCACCGACGAGAGCAACAGGCTCCCGCCGACCAGGCGCAGGTCGCGCAACGCCCAGCCGACCAGGGCCACACCCGCCGCGAGCACGACCAGACCGGTTCGGTACGGAACGGCGTACGGCTGACCGGCCGTGCCGGCCTCGCTGACATAGCCGTCCCACCAGCTGCCTGGCGGCGCGACCAACGCGACCAACATGACGACGGCGCCCGCGGTCACCGCCAGCGCCCCGGCGATCGCCGCAAGTCTCGTCACCCCTCCATCATGATCGATAGGGTCGACCCATGCCTCGAACCGTGGTCGTGACCGGCGCCAGCTCGGGGATCGGCCGGGCGGCCGCCGTGGCCCTGGCTCGCCGTGGGGATCGGGTGATCCTGCTGGGTCGCGACCCGGGGCGGCTCGCGGCGGCGGCGGACGAGGTGCGCGCGGCGGGTGGGAGCACGCCGCCGACCTATCGGGCGGATTTCGCCGTACTCGATGAAGTGCGCGCTGCCGGTGAGCGGATAGCGGCCGAGCACGAACAGATTCACGTGCTGGCCAACAATGCGGGAAGGCTGGCGGGCGCACGCCGGCTGACGGTGGACGGCCTCGACCCGACGATGCAGATCAACCATCTGGGCGGCTTCCTGCTGACGCATCTGCTGCTCGATCGGCTGCGGGCTGCGGCTCCCGCTCGGATCATCACCACCGCTTCGGCGGCGGAGGCGTGGGGTGCGCTGGACGTGGATCGGCCCGGTCGGCGGCAGCAGTTGCGCTGGCTGGCCTACGGGGCGAGCAAACAGGCCAACATCCTGTTCACGATCGAGGCCGCCCGGCGCTGGGCGTCGTACGGGATCGTGCCGACGGCCTACTTCCCGGGCCTGATCCGCAGCGGGTTCGGCAGCACCAGCCCGGCTTTCAGTGTGGCCCGGCTGCTCTTCCGCGGTCCGGACGAAGGCGCCGACACGCTGACCTGGCTGGCCACCGAGCCGGCGGCCCTCGTTCCGGGTGGCTACTTCGCCTGGCGGGCGCCTTTCCGGGCCAGTCCGCGCTCGACCAGCCCGGCCCGAGCCGCCCGCCTGTGGCAGTCCAGCCTCACCGCCGTCGGCCTGACCGGCTGACCACGGCATCAGCGCCGTAGGCGGCCGATCGCGTCGCCGAAGGCGGCTCGAGTCATGGGCAGGAGCGGGGTCGACGACATCAGTGTCAGGTCCTCGCGCAGGGTCGTGGTGCCGTCGAGGAAGCGCAGCACCCGCTCGGCCGGGTTGCGGGCGAACAGGCGGTCGAAGAACGCGACCCCGTCGACCAGGCCCCGGTCGAGCGCGCGCAACTGCACGGCGTCCATCCAGAGGTGCCGGGCCGGGTACGGCGGGGACGGCACGGGCGGGCGACCGGCGGCGACCGCTTGCGCGATGTCGTCGGCCTGGCGGGCCATGGCCGAGAACGTGAACCCGGTCGACGGCCGGGTCGCGCCGCCCGCGGTGCCGAGGCGTACCACGCGCGGCGACGGGTGCGGGTCGAACGGCCCGTCGGTCATCGGGATGACGCCGTCCTCGATCTCGCGCACCCGCAGTTCGCCCAGGTCGAGGCCGAGCAGGTCGGCGTAGCCGCGCAGCGCCGCGTCGTACTCGTCGCTGCTGAGCACGGCCGGGGAGAACTCGGTGTACTCGACGAGCGCGAACCGGTCGCTGACCGGCAGCACGTAACCGAACGACACTCCGCGGGCCGGTTGGGGCGTGCGGAAGTCCATCAGCACGGCCCGGCCGGGGTCGAACACCGGGCGGTCCGACTCCAGCCACCAGCCCCGGAAGTGCTGCAGCCAGCTCGTGCGCCCGGGCCGCCGAGGTGGACGCGGGCGCGAGTCGAGCGCCCAGGCCGCGCGGACCAGGGGCTCGCCGTCGGGCCCGCTGATCACCACCCGCGAACCGTCGTCGACGGCCTGCTCGGCGCGCTCGGTGACCCGTACGGCGGAAAGCAGTTTCTCGGCCTGACCGGCGAGCTCGTAGAGGGGCGCCGAGCGCAACATCGCGTACCGCAGCGGCTGGAGCGGCAGCACCCGGCGGCCGGCCGGGGTCACGACGTCAGCCTCGGACCAGGTCGCGCTCAGCAGCGGGTCGAGGAACGTGCCCGGAGTGCCCCAGAACGCCCAGGTACGATCCTGACCGCGCTTGTGCACCGGGTCGACGATCGCCACTCGTACGCCCGGGTTGTACCGGCCCAGCGCGGCCAGGACGAGCGAGGCCGCGCCACCCCCTCCGACCAGGGCCAGGTCCACGTCCACGGGTGCGCTCACACGGCCCAGCCTGTCATGCGACCGCGGGACTTCGGCCTCTGCCCCACGCGGCCGCCAAGCGCGATGCTGAAGTGGTGCGAGCCAAGGACATCATGAGCAGCCCCGTGCACACTGTCGAGCCCGGCGCCCCGGTCGAGGACGCGGCGGCGCTGATGGCCGCCCGCGCGGTGACGGCGCTGCCGGTGGTGGACGGTTCGGGCCACCTGGTCGGCATCGTCAGCGAGGGCGACCTGCTGTGGCGCCGGGTGCCGGCCGACCCGACGGCCCAGCTGAGTCGCCGGCCCGCGGCCCCGGCCATCCGCCCCGGTCAGGTGGCCGAGGTGATGTCACGCTCCCCGATCACCACCCGGCCCGACGCCGACCTGGCCGAGGTCGCCGAGACGATGCTGATGTACGACGTCCGCAGCATGCCTGTGCTGGACAACGACGTCCTGGTCGGCATAGTCAGCCGCCGCGACATTCTGCGCGCGATGGTCCGCACCGACGAGACCCTGGTCCGCGAGGTGCAACATCGCCTCGACGAGTACGCCCGGGGCCGCTGGACGGCCACGGTCCACCAGGGCGCGGCCACGGTGTCGGGCGCCTTCACCGACTCCACCGAACGAGAAATCGCGGCCGTCCTGGCCCGAACCGTCCCCGGCGTCGCCGACGTGCGGATCGAGCCCTCATAACCGGGGATCAGCACCGGCTGTGCTCCCGGCTCACCTGCTCGGGGGCCGAGTGGGCGCGCACCAGGACTACCGAGCCGGGGGCATGGGTAGCGATGCGGCGGCTCAGGGAGTCCGGCCGGAGGGCGGCCAGGCCGCTCCGGCCGGGATTGCCCACCACGAGCAGTTCGGCGTCGCGGGCCATCTCGAGCAGCCGCGGCCGTCGAGGGCAGAGCGTCAGTGCCCGTCCACCCGGGACCAAAGCCCCTGGCACCGCCGAGTCGATCCATCGGACCGCGAATCGATTAGCGAGCATCGACTAACGGTCGCATTATTTCAGGCGATGGTTCAAGTATTGCGTTCTCGTGAACGGAACTGTCACGATGACCGTCGATCCGTTCCCCGCATCCCCCGGATCGACAGGAGTTCCCCATGCCCGTCTCGCGTCGCACCCTTCTGTCCACAGCGGCCCTCGGCTCGGCGGCCGCGTTACTCGCCAGACCCGGTCCGGCCTCGGCGGCGTCGCCGCCGGGGGACGTCGTCGGCAAGATCAGCGTTGGCTATCAGGGCTGGTTCTCGTGCCCGGGCGACGGTGCGCCGATCGGCGGCTGGTGGCACTGGAGCCGTGACCGCTTCCAGCCGCCCTCGCCGACCAACACGACGATCGTGTCGTGGCCCGACATGCGCGACTTCACCCACGCCTACCCCACGGCGTACCCGAACCTCGGTGACGGCCGACCTGCGACTTTGTTCTCTTCGTATGACCAGCAGACAGTCGACACGCACTTCCAGTGGATGCGTACGTACGGCATCGACACGGCCGCGCTGCAGCGCTTCAACCCGATGGGCGACGAGGGCCCGACCCGCGACGCCATGACGGTCAAGGTGCGGGCGGCGGCCGAGGCCACCGGCCGCAAGTTCTACGTCATGTACGACGTCACGAGCTGGACGGCGATGCAGAGCGAGATCAAGGCCGATTGGACAGCCAGGATGTCGAGTCACACGGCGTCGTCCGCGTATGCCCGGCAGAACGGCAAGCCGGTCGTCTGCATCTGGGGTTTCGGCTTCTCCGACGACGCCCGCCCGTTCGCCCCGGGCCCGTGCCTCGACGTCGTGAACTGGTTCAAGGCCCAGGGCTGCTACGTCATCGGCGGCGTGCCCACGTACTGGCGCGAGGGCAAGAACGACAGCCGGACCGGCTTTTCCGACGTCTACCACGCGTTCAACATGATCTCGCCGTGGATGGTCGGGCGGACCGGCACACTCGACGGGCTCGACTGGTTCCTGGCCAATGTGAACACGGCCGATCAGGCCGACTGCAACGCGTACGGGATCGATTATCAGCCCTGTGTGCTGCCGGGTGATCTCTCGACCGGCGCCCGCCACCACGGCGACTTCTACTGGCGCAGCCTCTACAACATGATCAAACTGGGCGCTCAGGGCCTCTACGTGTCGATGTTCGACGAGTTCAACGAGGGCAACCAGATCGCCAAGACCGCCGAGACGGCCGCCTCGGTCCCGGCCGGCAGCGGGATCCGGCCGCTCGACGAGGACGGCACGTTCTGCTCGTCCGACTACTACCTGCGCATCACTCAGGACGGCGGCCGGATGTTGAAGGGCCAGCTCGCCCTCACCGCCGTCCGGCCGACCCCGCCCGTCACCGGCACTCCCCCGCCGCCCACCGGCGACCTCGCCGCGGGCAAGCCGGCCACCGCGAGCAGCGTCAACGGCCCGTACGCGGCGGTTAACGCGGTCGATGCCAGCACCTCGACCTACTGGGAGAGCTCGGGCGCGTTGCCGCAGTGGTTCCAGGTCGACCTGGGCGCCGGGCACGCGGTCAACCGGCTCGTGCTGCGGCTGCCTGCGGGTTGGGAGCGGCGCACGCAGACCCTGACGGTGCAGGGCAGCACGAATGGCACGACCTTCACCACGCTGGCCGGGCCGGCCGGTTATGTGTTCGATCCGGCCTCCGGGAACACTTCGACAGTCACGCTGTCGAATGCCACGGTTCGTTACCTTCGGCTGAGCTTCGCGGCCAACACCGGGTGGCCGGCGGCTCAGCTCGCGCAACTACAGGCGTACGCGGAAAGCACGCCACCGCCACCGGCCGGCGACCTCGCCCGGGGCAAGCCGGCCTCCTCGAGTGGCCACACCCAGTCGTACGCGCCGGGAAATGTCGTGGATGGCGAGGCCGGAACGTATTGGGAGAGCACGAACAACGCCTTCCCGCAGTGGATCCAGGTCGACCTCGGCGCGACGACCGCGGTGGGCCGGGTCGCCCTCAAGCTGCCGCCCGGCTGGGGCTCGCGCTCGCAGACGATCGCCGTCGCCACCAGCACGAACGGCACCTCGTTCACGACCTTCGCGGCCGCCGCGGCCCGAGCCTTCGACCCGGCCGCCGGCAACACGGTGACGGTCAGCGGCTCCTCGACCCAGGCGCGCTTTGTCCGGGTCACCGTGACTGCCAACAGCGGCTGGCCCGCCGGCCAGCTCTCAGCCGTGGAGGTGTACGCGACCTGACCGGTCTGCCCCACCTGGCGTTCCCGTCGCTGTAGCAACCGAGCACGGGAAGGTCCGCACCACTTGGCGTTCCCGTCGTCGGGGTGGCCGCACAGAATGAACTGTTGGCCGCCTCGACGATGAGGGAGTGGGGACATGCGAGCCATAACTGTGACCGACCGTGACGCGGGCGCCCGGGGTCTGACCCTGACCGAGATCGAGCATCCGAAGCCGTCGGAGAACGATGTCGTGGTCGAAGTGCACGCGGCGGGCTTCACCACCGGCGAGCTGGACTGGCCCGGCACCTGGACCGACCGCAACGGCCACGACCGCACCCCGAGCGTGCCCGGGCACGAGGTGGCCGGGATCGTGGCCGAGCTGGGTTACGGCACTACCGGCCTGACTGTGGGCCAGCGGGTCTTCGGCCTCACCGACTGGACCCGTAACGGCTCGCTCGCCGAGTACGTGGCGGTCGAGGCCCGCAATCTGGCGCCCCTGCCCGCTTCCGTCGACTTCGTCACCGCCGCCGCGCTCCCGGTCTCGGGGCTCACCGCATGGGAGGCGCTCTTCGATCACGGCCGCCTCCAGGTCGGCCAGACGGTGCTCGTCCACGGCGCGACCGGCGGCGTCGGCTCGCTCGCCATCCAGCTCGCCCGCACCGCCGGGGCCAGGGTGATCGCCACCGGCCGCACCGACCACCGCGACAAGGCCCTCGACCTCGGCGCGGACGCCTTCCTCGACCTGCGGCACGACCCGTGGGAGAAGGGCGAGGAAGCCGATCTGGTCCTCGACGTCATCGGGGGCGAGATCTATATGAAGTCCCTGGAGGTGCTGCGCCCGGGCGGCCGCATCGTCACGATCCCGGAGCCGCCGGCCGTCCGGCCCCAGAACGGGGAGGCCATCTTCTTCATCGTCGAGGCCGACCGCAGCCGCCTGACCGAACTGGCCCAGCGGGTGAGCGCCGGCGTCCTCGCCCCCGTGGTCGGCGCGGTGCGGCCGCTGGAAGAGACGGCCGACGCCTTCGTGACCCGGGCCGCCGGCCGGACCATCATCGAGGTGCGGCGCTGAGACGCAGCCCGGCCAGCTCGTCGGCTTCGGTGTCGTCGACGAGCTCGCCGGCGATGAGCCGGGCCGCTTTCGGGGCCAGGGTGATGCCGGAATGCATCACGGCCACGTAGGCCCGCTCGAGGCCCGGGACGGGACCGATCAGCGGCATTCCGTCGGCCGGCATGGGGCGCGCGCCGACTCGCACGTCCAGCAGCCGCACGCCGGGGGCGTCGAAGGTGGCGGTGAGGCGCCGCAGCATCTCCGGCCCCGGATCTCGCGTGTCGCCGGCGGCAGCGACCAGCAACTCGCCCTCGGCCGCCTCACGAACCTCCAGGTCCGGGGTGACGAAAATGGTGCGCACCAGACCCGGGGGCGCCGCGAAGCGCACGAGCAGGGCGGGCGACGATGTCACGGGCAGCTCGAGTCCCAGCAGCGCGGGAGCACCCGTTCCGGCGGCGATCACCACGACGTCCGCGTCGAGGCCGGCCCGCACCGCCGCCGGCGAGACGGGTGTATGCGTTGACAATCGTGCTCCGTAACTCTGGGCCCCGCTCACCAGGGCTCGCGTCACGGCGACGGGATCCACGGCGCCGTGGCTCTCCAGGAAGACGGAACGCGGAGGCGGCTGCCGGAGGTGAGGCTCGAGCTGCGACGCGTCGGCGTCACCGTCCTCGCCGCACAGCAACGCGCCGCGCCACTGCACCCGAACGCCGGGCACCTCGTCCTCCCAGCGGTGCCAGTCGGTCAGCGCACCCCGCCGCAGGGGCGTGCTCGCGTCGACCGGATCACCGTCGCGGGGCTCACCGATCCAGGCGAACGAACGGGCAGTGACGCCCGACCCGGGCTCCCCCTGGTCGACCAGCACGACATCGCCGCCGGCCCGCGCGATCTCATAGGCGATGCCGGCCCCGACGATGCCCGCCCCGACGACGGCGATCCGCTTCTGCATACGTATCAGCTTCGTCCGGACACACGGGGAACCGAAAGGACGGTCGATGTCTTTGAGGAGGATGTCGGGGCTTCACAGGCGAAAGACCAATTGGGGTACGGGATGACCGAGCGCATCAAAGATCTGCTGGACGAGGCGGTGTCCCGGGTGGAGCCGCGCACGCTCGACCCGGCGGCGGCCGTCGCCCGGCGCCGACGGGCCCAGCGGCGCCGGACGCTCGTGGCCGGCGGATTCGCGGTGCTGGCTGTGCTGGCCGGCGGTGGGCTGGTCGTGCCGCAGCTGCAGAAGGATCCGCCGGTTCCGGTCGCCGTTCCCGACCGGCCACTGCCGGTGCCGCACTTCGCTGACGGAGTGCTGGTGTCCGGTGGCCTGCGCCTGCCGGTGCCGCCCGGTTGGCAGGCCGCCACCGAGACCCGCGACCGGTCGTGCGCCGACTCGAAGCGCACCATCCTCATCGCCGACCGCCTGGACGGTATCCCGGAGGACACGGCGCCGGCCTGCCGTCTCGCCGCCATCACCGTGTCGGTCCGGGACGAGGAGATGTCGGCTCCCGCGCGCGGTCTCGTGGCCGAGGACGGTCTCGTCGCGGCACCGCCGATCTCGATGACGCTGCCGGGTGGCGAGCCGGCCTGGCTGTCGAACCGGATCTCCGCCGCCGACACCATCGGAGGCGCGTACGACCTGCACCTGGTGCTGCCCTGGTCCCGCACCACCGTCTTCTTCCGGATGAGCCTCGCCGACACCCAGCGGATCCTCGCCACCATCCGCACCGAACCGATCGACGCCGGCCGCCTGCTCGTGCCCGACGTCCCGGCCGTCGCGGAGCTGATCGCCCCCGACCAGGACTCCGTCCGGCACGGCAAAACCACAGAAACAGCCAAAATCTTCGAGGTCGTACGGGTGTTGCGGGACCAGACAAAGGCCGTGCCCGACAACAAGGCCTGCGCGGGCCCCGCTCAGAAAGGCCTGCGGCTCGACATCGGAACGGCCCACGTGGTCGTCGCCCTCGGCCCCCACTGCCAGGAGGCAGTGTCGTCCCTCGGCGGCCGCGTCCACTTCAGCAACGACGCGGTGACCGAGCTCGAAACGCTGTTCGGGATCGAGAAGTGAACGCCGCGACCGTACCCGCCGGGCTCACCGGGCCCGAAGAGCGGATCGGGACCGCGATTGAACGCCGGAACCGCGCCCGCCGGACTCAACGCGCTCGAAACGCTGCTCGGGGTCGAGAACCGAACGCCGCGACCGCGCCCGCCGGACTCACCTGGCCCCAAAGGCTGATCGGGATCGAGAAGTGAACGCAGGGACGGCACCGCCCGGGTTCACCGAGTTCGTCAGCGCCCGCTATCCGGCGCTGGTCCGTTACGGCACGCTGCTCACCGGCGACCTCGGGCACGGCGAGGACCTGACCCAGGACGCCCTCGTGAAGACGTATCGCGGCTGGCAACGGCTGGGCTTCCCGGCCGGCGGCGACCCCGAGGCGTACACCCGCCAGGTGATGGCCCGCGCGGCCTGGCGGGCGGGCCGACGGATGTGGCGGCGCGAGCTTCCGGCGGCCGCTCCACCGGACCGGGCCGCCGCCGGGAACGCATACGACCGTCACGACACCGCCGAGGTGGTGCTGGCCGCCCTACGCGAACTGCCACCCGGCCAGCGGGTCGTGCTCGTGCTGCGCTATTGGGCCGGCCTCTCGGAACAAGAGATCGCGGCGCAATTGGGCTGCTCGACCGGCACGGTGAAGAGCCGGGCCAGCCGAGCCATCGCCACGATGCGCCGCACAGTTACCCTGACCGACGCCTTCACCCTGACCGAAACCACCTGAACGAGGTCCGACCATCTGACCGTCTGATTGTCCGGTTGTCCGACAATCTGCGTGGTCGGCGTGGCGGGACCCGGCACGAGCCGACGCTGCCGTTTTGGACCATCCGCTCCCACGAATGCGCAGAGCGAGGCTTGCACGAGCGCACCCGACCGGGCCCCAGCCCGTGCTGTCAATGGACCAGCGCGCACCCGGCCACCCACCAACGGCGTCGTGTCCGGTCCAGCCACGCTCGGCCGACCGCCGACGGCGCCGTTCTGGATGAGCTGCGCTCGGACGGCCGGCGGCGAGTCGAAGTCAGCGGGCCGGGGTGAGCCAGGGGTCGAGGTCGGGCAGGTCGGTGGCGAGGAAGCGGACGAGGCCCTCGCCATAGGAGTGTTCGGTCACGAGCGGCCGGTCTTCGGGGTCGCGCAGCTGCACCTTGGCGGTGGTGGGCTCGACCTCGTCGAGCCAGACGTGACCGTCCCCGGGGCGACGGCGGACGATCCGGACGCCGAGCAGGTCGTCGAGGGCCTGCGGCGTGACCCGGCAATGTTCGTCGGTCAGGGCGGACGCGAAGGTGAGGACGAGTGTGCCGCCGGCTCGGACGTAGGAGCGCAGGGCGGCGTGGGTGGCCGCCGACATGAGGTGGAGCAGCGGCGCGGCCACCATCCGGTAGCCGTCGAGCGGGGCGTCGACCGGAAGGACGTCGACCGGCGAGCCGAGCGCGCGGTGCCAGCGGCGGCAGGTCGCCTCGTAGTCGATCTGGTTCGTGGGCAGGTGCGGGGACTGCCAAGCCCACATCGTCTGTTCGTCATACAACAGTGCACGGGTATCGGCGGGGCTCTCCGGCATCCGGCCCACGATTGCGGCGCCGACGGCCGCGATCTCGTGGAAGACCGGGGTGTCCGGGCCCTCGTGCGGCACGACCGCCGGGTGCCACTGTTCGGCGCCACTCCGGCTGGCCCGCCACTGGAAGTACATGACGCCGACGGCTCCGCGCTCGACATAGGCCTGGGCGGCCGCCATCGCCTCGCCCTCGGCCAGCGCCCGCACGACACCCTGCTCCAGCACAGCACCCGGCGCATGCTCCATAACCATCCACGGCCTGCCCCCAGCCACCCCGGCCATGCCATCAGGCCCAGCTCCGGCGTACGCATCAGCAGAAGCTCGCGGGCCGGCGGAATTGGGCGGGCCGGCGGAATTGGCCCAGCCGCGGGCCAGGTCGGCGACGAAGGCGCGGTCGTCGAGGTGGCCGGCGACCGAGGTTGGGTAGTCGTCGACCGCCACGACGTCGACCTCGCGGGACCAGCGGGCGTGGTCGACCGGCACCCAGCCGCCCAGGGCGAAGTTCGTTGTCACCGGCTTGCCCGACGGTCGGACAATCTCGCGCTGCCGCACGTAGTGGTCGAGCATCGCGTCCGACACGAAGCGGCGGTAGTCCAGCACGTGGGCGGGATTGCTCAGATACTGGGTCTTGCGGGGCGGCCGCACCTCGGCGAACGACGCGTACCGCTGTGACCAGAAATCGGTGCCCCAGGCCGCATTGAGCGCCTCCGGATCCCCGTACGCGCGGAAGAGCCACCCCCGGAAGGCGACCGCGCAATGCTCGCAGTAACACGTCGTGCCGTACTCGTTGTGAACATGCCACATCCGCACCGCCGGATGGTCCGCGTAGCGCGAAGCCAGCGCCGAAGCGATACGCGAACTGGCTTCCAGATAAGCCGGAGCGTTGACGCAGTAGGTGTCCCGCGAGCCGTACGTCAACGCGACACCGTCCGCCGTCACCGGCAGCCCGTCGGTGAACCACGGCGGCGGTGACGCGGTCGGCGTGGCCAGGCAGGCCCCGATCCCGTTGTCCCGCAGCAGATCGAGCACCTCGTCGAGCCAACCGAACTCGAACTTCTCCGGGGTCGGCTGCAGCCGCGACCAAGAGAACACGCCGACCGTCACCAGGTTGACGTGCGCCCGGCGCATGAGCTCCACGTCAGAGAGCCACACCGACGACGGCCACTGCTCCGGATTCCAATCACCGCCGAACCAGATCATCGCTGTTCCTTCATGAGCAGTTCGGCCGCGCGGAACAGGGGGATTGGCGTGCTGACCAGATCATCGTTGTTCCTTGATGAGGGCTGACCGCGGGGAACAGGAGGTGTGGCGTGCTGACGAGATCATCCCTTGATCGCCCCGAGCAGGACGCCCTTGGTGAAGTGGCGTTGCACGAACGGGTACACCAACAGGATCGGGATCAGGGTCAGCGTGACCACGGCCATCTGGATGGCCAGGGGCGTGATCTCCTGCGTACCGAAATATTGGCCTGTCGTGTTCTGACCCGAGCCGGGCATCGCGTTGCCCTGCAACGTGTACGTGTAGATGACCATCTGCAGCGGCCACTTCTGGTTGTCGGGCAGGAACAGCAGCGCGTTGAAGAACGTGTTCCAGTAGCCGACCGCGTAGAACAGCGCCACCACCGCCGTGACCGCTCGTGACGTCGGCAGCACCACGGACCACAGCGTCCGCCACTCCCCCGCGCCGTCGATGGCGGCCGCGTCGATCAGGTCCTGCGCGGTGTTCGAGAAGAACGCGCGCACGACCAGGATGTTGAACACGCTCACCGCGGTCGGAAGGATCATCGACCAGTAGCTGTCGTACCCGCCCAGGGCCGAGACGACCAGGAACGTCGGGATGATGCCGCCGCTGAAGAACATGGTCGCCACCAGCAGCAACAGGATCGGGCGGTGGGCGAACGAGCCGTGCCGGGACAACCCGTACGCGCACAGGATCGTCACCACCATCGAGATGAGCGTGCCGACGATCGTGATGCCCAGGCTGACCACGAGCGAGTGCATCACCAGCTGATTGGTGAAGATCTGTTCGTACGCCGCGAACGTGATGCCGTCGGGCACGAGCACCATGCCGCCGGCCTCGTTGACCGCGCTCTGGGTGGACAGGCTGGTCAGCAGCACCATCCACAGCGGGATGGCGACCACGGCCACGACCAGGAAGAGCACCACGCCCTTGCCGGTCTGCCCGGCCACGGTCGGCGGCTCTTCCCAGTTGGGCCGGTTGGGGTTGCGGCGGTTCGGGTCCGCCGGCGGGGTCACGACAGTCATCGCCGATACAGTCCGTCCTCGCCCAGCAGGTGCGCGATTTTGTTGGCGGCCAACAGGAAGAGCAGCGACAGCACGCCCTTGAACAGCGAGGCGGCTGCGCCGAGGCTGAAGTTCGCGTTCACGACGCCGTAGAAGTAGGCGTACGTGTCGAGCACTTCGGCCGCATCACGCCCGACCGCACCGCGCTGGATGAGCATCTGCTCGAACCCGACGGTGAGCACGTTGCCCAGGCGCAGCACGAGCATGAGCACGATGACCCCGCGGATGCCGGGCAGCGTGATGTGCCACAGCCGCCGCCAGCGCCCGGCGCCGTCGGCCGCCGCGGCCTCGTACAACTGGGTGTCGATCGCGGCCAGCGCGGCCAGGAAGACGATGATGCCCCAGCCCGCTTCCTTCCAGATCACCTGCGAGGTGACCAGGAGCGCGAACGTGTCGGGGTTGGTCATCGCGTCGAACGTGCCCAGCCCGTTCTGCCGCAGGAACTGGTTGAGCGCCCCGGCCCCGCCCAGCATCTGCTGGAAGATGGTCACGGCCAGCACCCACGAGAAGAAGTGCGGCAGGTAGACCACCGACTGCACGATCGTACGAATCTTGGTGCTCATGATCGAGTGCAGCAGCAGGGCCAGCGCGATCGGGATCGGGAAGTAGAAGACCAGCTGGACCAGGCTGAGCATGAGCGTGTTGCCGAGCGCGCTCCAGAACAGCGGATCCGAGAACAGCTGCCGGAACGTCTCGAAGCCGACCCACGGGCTGTGCCAGAACCCGGCGTAGATGCTGTAGCGCTGGAACGCCGTCGCTGTGCCGAACATGGGCACGTAGTTGAAGACGATCAGCAGCAGCACGGCCGGGATCACCATGAGCAGCAGCGAGCGGTCGCGCTTGAACCGGCTCTTCTTGACCGGCTTCTCGTCCGGCGGCCGAAGAGCCGGTGGCGCCTCGTGGAGGGCTGTCACTGGCCCGTGCCGTACTTGCTGCGGATGTCCTCGTAGAACGCGCGCAACTGGTCGCCGCCCTGCGCCTTCCAGGTCTTCAACCCTTCCTGGTACGCCGACACGGGCTTACGGCCGAAGCGGATGTCCTTGACCAGATCGACCATGGGCTGGTTGATGCTCGCGTACTGCGCGGGCTCGGTGACGTTCATGCCGTAGAAGGCGGGCTTGGCCGCGTACTTCACCATGTCGGCCTCCCAGGCGGCGTAGTCCTTGACGACCTGGGTCTGCCCGGCGATGACGGTGGTCGGGCTGATCGGCGTGATGAGGAACTGGTAGGTGGTGGCCACCTCTTTGCTGCCGCGCTCGGTCAGCACCGGGTTGCCGTCGACCATCGTGTAATCGGTGCCCTCGACCCCGAAGTTGACGGTCAAATACTCTTTCGACCCGTACGGTGCGGCCAGGTAGTTCGCGATGGCCAGGCACTCCTTGATCTGGTCGCCGCTGAGCTTGGCGTTGAGGAAGCTGTACATGCCGGCGCTGGGGTTCATCCAGATCTGCGGCTTGCCGTCGGTCGACAGCAATTTGAAGGCCTGACGTTCGTACGACGGATTGGCCGCCTTGCCGCTCTTGGCGTCGTCGCCCTTCCACGCGCCCGGACCGTCGCCGGTGATGGCCACCTTGCCGCTCCAGAAGCGCTGCTTGGCGTCCTGGGTCTTGTCGGCCAGCGCGTCCGGGTGCACGTGCCCGGCCTTGGCCTGGGTCTGGTACCAGTTGAGCGCCTCGATCAGCCCCGGCGTCTCCCACCGGTGGATGATCTTGCCGCCCTCGTCGATGACCCAGCGGTTCGGGTCGACCGGGAACTTGAAGATCTGGCCGATCGCGTCGAAGACGTCGTCGAACGCCCACCGGCCGGCCGAGGCGCTCGTGAGCTGCTGGCCCAAAGCGGCCAGGTCGTCCGGCGTCTTGATGTCGTCCGGGTTGATGCCCTCCTTGGCCAGGATGTCCTTGCGGTGGAAGAGCGTGCCGGCGATCGTCGCGCCGCTGTAGTAGACGGGCAGGCCGAACAGCTTGCCGTTCCAGATACAGCACTGCCAGGCGCTGGTGGGGATGGCGGCCAGATTGGGGTACGCCTTGATGGCGTCCCCGGACAGGTAGGGCCCCAGGTCGGCGAACTTGTTGACCGCGTCGGCGAAGCCCAGGTTGCCCATGTTCCAGCCCGGGATCTGCACCCAGTCGGGCAGCTTGTCCCCGGCGAACAACGTCGGCAGAACCTTGTCGTAGTTGTTGCCGTCGGCCGGCTGCAGCTTGAGCGTGGCGCCGATCGCCTTGTTGACGGCGGCGTAGTAGGCGTTGCCGCTCGCCGACGGAATGGCGCCCCACAGCGGCGTCATGGTCGTGTAGTTGCCGCCCTTGCCCGGCACGCCCGTCACCGTCGTCACGGGGTTGGCCGGATATTTGAGGAAGGCCGGGTTGCTGAAGAAGCCGTTGGCGCCCTGGACGCTGGGGATGTCGGCCTTCACGAGCTCGTTCGGCGTGTAGGCCGGCAGCAGCTTGGTCAGCTGGTCCTGAGTGGTCGTGCCGGGCCCGCTGGACGTCTTGGCGTCGCCGCAGGCCGCCAGCACCGACGACGCCGCCCCCAGCCCGGTCAGCGCGAGCAATTGCCTTCTATCGAGTTTCATCGTTGACTCCTCCGTCTTTAGTTGGGACGGTAAACGAACTAAGTGCGGCCCGGCAAGACCTGACGGGGATCGGTGCCGTACGCTGCCGGAGGGAATGTTCGTGGGGCGGGGGTCGTCGGTGCTCACCAGGGAGAACGGGCCACAACCGGCCGATTTCGCCGACGTCCGGGCGACCAATCTGGCCGTCGTGCTGCGCCACCTGCGCACCCACGCGCCGTGCTCCCGGGCCGACATCGCGGCCACCACCGGCCTCAACAAGGCCACCGTTTCCAGCCTGGTCACCGACCTCATCGACCGGCGCCTGGTGCGCGAGGTCGGCATGACCGAGAACCGCATCGGCCGCCCCGCGGTGATGCTCGTCCTCGACGGCTCCCCCTACGCCGCGGTCGGCCTCGAGATCAACACCGACTACCTGACGGCCGTGGCGCTCGACCTCGCCGGCGAGCGCCTGCTGTCGTGGCGAAGAGCCTTCACCGGTACGGCGGGACAGCCCGGCCAGGCGATAGCGGCCCTCGCGGCCCTGGCCCGGCGTACGGTGTCCAAGCTGTCCCACGACGGCCGCCGGGTCCTCGGCCTGACGGTCGCCGTGCCGGGCCTGGTCGACGCGGACGGCGTGGTCGAGCTCGCGGCCGGCCTCGGGTGGCAACGGGTCGACGTACGCAAATCTCTGCTGGCGGCGCTGGGCGAGCCGGGCTATCCCCTGCTGGTCGAGAACGACGCGAACCTGGCCGTGCTGGCCGAGCAGAGGTTGGGCGATCAGTCGGGGGCGGGCGACCTCGTGTATCTGACCGGTGGGGCCAGCATCGGCGCGGGCATCATCAGCGACTTCCGCCTGCTGCGGGGCGCGCGGGGCTTCGCCGGCGAGTTCGGGCATCTGCCCCTCGACCCGGCCGGCCCCGCGTGCGGCTGCGGCCGGCGGGGCTGCCTGGAGGCGTACGCCGGGGTGGGCGCGGTGATCAGGCGGGCCCTCCCCGACGTGGGGATCGAGACGGCCCTGTCGCCCTCGGAGTTCGGCCCCCACATGGACGAGATCCAGCGCCTGGCCAAATCGGACGACCCCCACGTGCTGGCCGCCCTGACCGAAACGGGCGGCCACCTGGGCCACGGCATAGCCATCCTGGCCAACCTCATCAACCCGGCCTGCGTGGTGCTGGGCGGCTACTTCACCGAACTGGCGCCGTGGCTGATCCCGGCGGCTTCGAGCGAGCTGGCAGCCCGCTCAGCCGCCGCCGACAGCGGAGGCACCATCATCGTCGCCTCCGCCCTCGACTCCAGCGCAGCCGCCGCCGGCGGCGCCACCCGAGTCCTCGACGCCATCGACGCCGGCCTCCTCCCCACGCCACGCTGAAGCCGGTTGCAGCGCGGGGGATCATTGCCGGCTCCGGCGGCACGTCCGGGCTGGGCGGCGGGATCGGCACCTGCGCAGCAACACCTTCGGCGCGTACTGAGGAGAAACGAGTGGACAGGGCCATCGCAGGCATCGTGCTGCTCATGGGCATCACCGCGATCGTGATGAACCGCCGGTTCGTTCCTCCCGGGGCCAGGAAGGGATCCGCCCACAGCACGCAGGTCAAGGTGTCTCGGGCCTTTGCCGTGATCGTCGGGGCATTCCTCGCGGTCGTCGGCCTGTTGGGGCTCTTCGGCACGGACTTCCGAACCCTGTTCGGCTGACCGGCCGTGAAGACATCGTCAGCTCATCGAGCCTGCGGAGATCGGTGGCGTACAGTGCGGAGCCGCTCGTGATCGAATGCCGGGTGGCCGGACGCCTGGAGGAGCCACCATGCCGAGTTCGTTCCGTCGATGGGCACCCACGGTGACCGCTGTCCTGGCGGTCCTGGCCGCCGCGCCCGGGTGCCGCGCCGCGTCCACCACCGACGAGATGGCGCGGCCGCTGACCGACGAGCAGGCGGGCGCGGCGTGCCGGCGCGATCTCGCCGAACTCAACGGCGAGATCGCCGACCGGCTGGAGCAGCGGTTCGTGGCCCGCGACGGTGACGGGCAGATCCGCGTCTACGTCTCCGAACCCGACGAGCGGATCAGCACCTGCCGGCTCGGCGCTTCCGGGGTGGAGGAGACGTTCGCCACGAGGACGGACGACGGACCGCAAGACAAGATCATCTTCTACGGCGGGGCCGACGCGGTGTTGAAGGCTCATCTGCTGATCGGGCGCCTGCCCGCCCGGGCGAGCTCGATCACGGCGTCACTGCCGTCCGGCGCCACCCTCACCGGCTCGACCGACCGCGACCTGTTCCTGATCTGGGCGCCGGGCACCGCGGTCGGCGGCGCCCGGTTGACCGCACGCGCTACGGACGGTACGACGATCACCACCGCGACAGCCCCCGGCTTGGGCACTTGAATGCTGGTCCCAACGCGTTGACTCTCAACAGGGAGGCCCCTGACACGGCGGCCGCGGCACAGTCGGATCGCCGCCTGTGCGGACAATAGGCCATGCCCATTTTGTACGCGTTGGCCTACTCGCCAGACGGCCCAGGAGTTGAGCCGAGCGTCATCAGCGCGTTCCGCCGGGCGGCCCGGTGGTCGAGCATGATTCGCTCGCAGACGTGATCACTTCCGAGAGCGCTCTGCTGGCGTCGACCGCGGCCCATTTCGGCTTCCAGGCGACGGTCACGGCAGTGGTGTATCCGGCCTTGGCCAAGGTCCCCGCCGCGCAATGGCCGGTCGCCCACCAAGCTCATTCCCGGGCCATCACCAGGCTTGTCGTCATCATCTACGGCGCGTTGGTGTCAACCGGGGCTTGGGCGCTGTGGTCAGGCCCCAGCGCCTGGACGCTGGTGGCGCTGGCGGCGACCGCGGTGGCGTTCACCGTCACCGCGGTTGCGGCGGCGCCGGCCCACGCGCGGCTGGGCGCGCGGCACGATCCGGATCGGATCGCGGCCCTCCTGCGCGTCGACCGCATCCGCGCCGCGGCGTCAGCGGTCGCGTTGGTGGCCACAGTCGCCGCCTTCTGGTGATTTCCCAACCGGCCGGATCAGGTGCAACTTCATCGGCAGATACGCGCGGCCGCTCCTCCGTCAAACCAAGCCGCGCGCGGTGGTGCCCAGACCGGGCGACGCCTACGAGCTTGCGGGTGACCAGTCTCCTGCTTTGCGGTGCGGACGATTGCGGCGGCGGCGCGGGTTGACCGAGTCGGCGTCGCAGGCGCTGGATGCGTATCTGGCTACTGGTGCTGCGAGGGCCGATCATTCGGTCGGGGTGGTGCCGCACGGTGTCGCGTTGTGCGGTGTCTCGGTGTTGACCGGGTCGTTCGCGCTGAGCGCTCTGCTGCAGGCGGGGGCGCAGGCCGGCCCGCACCCGATCCCGGCCTCGAAATCCGACGAGATCCGCGACCGGACGGACGGTGTGCGCCGCGGCTTCGGCTCGGTGCGCGTGAAGGCGTCGATCGGCGTCGCGGAGTCGGTCGGACGGGGCGAGCCGGGCGCCGTTCGGGGTGGTGATGGCTGTGCTGGGTTTTCTGGTGGCTCGGGGTTGACCTTGCCCCAGGGTCAAGGTCCGACGATCGGTGCATGAACGAAATCGAGCACATCAGCAAGCGGGCCGCCGAGTTCTGTGACGCGGCGGGGGTGCCGGGGTTCGTGGCCGGCGTTCACCGCCGGGGCGAGGCCGGCGTGGCGGCGTACGGCGTGGCCAACCTGGGGACGGGCGCTCCCATGCGGGAGGACACCGGGTTCCTGTTCGGGTCGATCACGAAGATCATGACGACCACGCTGGTGATGCGGCAGGTCGAGCGGGGAACGATCGATCTGGAGGCATCGGTAATCGATTATCTGCCATCGATCGGGGTGCCGGGGTTGCGCGTGCGGCACCTGCTCTCGCACAGCAGCGGGATCGACGCCGACCTCTTCTTTCCGGACGCGGCGGGGCGGGAGGCGCTCGCGACGTACGTGGAACGACTCGGCCCGGAATGTGGGCAGCTGTTCGAGCCGGGTGCGTACGTCAGCTACTCGAACGGCGGGATGATCGTGGCGGGGCGGCTGCTCGAAGTCGTCACCGGGCTCAGCTATCACGAGCTGCTCGAGCGGGAAGTCTTCGAGGCGGCGGGGATGAGCACCGCCTGCACGTCGGCCGAGCGGGCGATCCTGCGGTCCACGGCGATCGGGCACTTCCCGGACCCGGCCACCGGCGCCGCCCGGCCCACCGAGATGTTCATGCTGCCGCCGACCTGGGCTCCGGCGGGGTCTACAGCGATCGGAACCATCGATGATCTGCTGGCCTTCGGGCGGGTGCATCTCGGGGAGCTGCCGTCGGTGCTGAGCGCGGAGTCGGTGGCGCGCATGCAGGTGGTCGAGCAGGACAACGGCACGCCGGACTCGTCGCCGGTCGGGTTGGGCTGGCTGCTGCGGGAGGTGGCGGGGACGACCGTGCTGACCATGACGGGGGCGTCGCCGGGCGGGATAGCGGTGCTGGCCGTCGTGCCGGCCCGAGGGCTGGCCTTCGCGGCGTACGGGAATGACGCCCGGGCTTTGGAACTGCACGACGAGCTGCTGTTGTGGCTGCTCGACGGGACCCCGGACGCCGGGTACACGGCCCAGGAGATCGACCTCCGGCCGTACGCGGGAACTTATCGCTCGAATCAGCTGCAAATCGACGTGCGGGTGGTCGACGGCGGGCTGGAAGAGACGGTGACCTACGAGCCGGCCGACGCGGACCAGAAGCGGATCTTCACTGGTTTCGTGGGCGGCCCGTTCGCGGCGCCGCCGATGCGCTACGTGGCGGTCGGTGAGGGCCTCTTCGCGCCGGACGGCATTCCGCTGGACGGGCTGCCCTCGTACTACCTGGTGTCGTATCACGGCAACGCGGCCTACCGCAGCTCCGGCGGCCGCATGACCCGCCGCACACCGGCATGACCAGTAACCCGGCGGCACCACCCACAACGCGGCGGCACCGCCCTCGCGAATCGATAATCGAGAGGAGACTCGCGATAGTCGATAATCGAGAGCCGGACAGGTCACGAGGCGTTCCGTCAGGGGCGGACGAGATCACGGCGGGCTGACACGATGCGGGGCATGAGCGATGAGCGCCGGCTACTGACGATCGGGCAGCTTGCCGGGTACGCCGGGGTGACGATCAAAGCGGTCCGCGTTTACCACGAGCGCGGTTTGCTGGCCGAGCCGCCGCGGGATTCCTCGGGATATCGGGGGTACGGGGCGGAGCACGCGATTCAGCTCGTCAAGATTCGGACGCTGGCCGAGGCGGGGGTGCCGCTGGCCCGGGTCGGGGAGCTGCTCGGAGCGGGGGCGGAGGAGTTCGCGGCGGCGGTTGACGAGATCGATCGGAATCTGCGCACGCGGGCCGAGGAGATCCGGCAGGCGCGGCGGCGGATCGCTCAGTTGCAAAGCGGGGATCGGCTCTTCGTGTCGGGCGAGGTCGCCGACTATCTCGGCCGCCTGCGGGAGATCGGGGTCAGCGAACGGACCGTTCGGCTCGAACGTGATCTCTGGATCATGCTGCAGTCGGCGGCGCCGAAGCAGGCTGAGGTCTGGATCGCTGACAAGTTGGCCGCCGTCGCTGATCCGGAGTTCTGCGAACTCTATGTGGAGTACGACGCCGCGTTCGACTGGTCGGCCGACGACCCGCGCCTGGTTGGGCTGGCCCAACGCACGCGGCGCTGGTTCGAGTCCCAGGCCGGGTCCGCCGAGGAAGCGCCGCCGAACGACCCGGCCACAGCCGCCCTGGCTGCGGCTACGACCAGCGCCGCCTCCCCCGCGTGGGCCCGCATCGGTGAACTAGCCGCCGGCCTGCCCTGACCCACGACCAGCACCGCGCGCATCAGCAGAGCCGTGCGGACAGCCGAACACCGCGCCCGGGCGGCGGGCCGCGTACAGGGGGGCAGACAGCCGGCGGGCGGCGCGCAGCCGGCGGGCGGCGCGCAGCCGGCGGCAGGCGGGCGGCGC
>NZ_JAMYJR010000028.1 GCF_024137025.1 Paractinoplanes aksuensis | reverse complement strand
TGGACCGCCCTGCGGCCGACGCCAGCCACGACCTGGACCTCGCCTCGCTCCCACGTGATCCGCCAGATACGCCCTAGGAATCCAGTCGCCCGTCCAGTGCTCGTCCCGTTTCTGTCCGCCCACGCCGCGCTCCGGGCCGCGTGAGCGGTTGGAGCGGCCTGTCTCCCTCGCGACAGTTTCGGGTTGGCGACAGGGGACGGTCTCCGGCGGTGCAAACTCTGCGCGGAGTCGCCGGAACGGAGACCTCATGGTCGAGAACGGACATGTCGGAGACCTCGCCGGGCCGTACGCGGTCGGGGACTGCTCGCCGGGCGAGACGGCCACCGTCGCCGAGCACCTGCGGGGCTGCGCGGCCGAGGTCGACGCTCTCGCCCCGAGCAGTGGCAGCGACCCGCGCGGCCGCATCGCACCATTCAGGCGCTCATGCTGCACCTGTCGGCCAACGACGAACAGGTCGCGCTGGCGGCCGACGCCGAACCGGTTTCCGCCGGTTCGCACGGGCCGGGCGCGCCGCAGACGGGCGCCGAGACCGGGAATGAGGTCCCGGCCGTGCGGCGGCGGTGGCGGGACCGGGCCGACGCCATCCTCGACGCCGTCGGCGGGCGGGACACCGCGCTGCTGGATCGGCCCGTACGGCTGGCCGGGCGGCGTGAGGTGCGCCGCCCACTGCGGGAGGCCCTGATCAGCGCGGCTTCGAGGCCTGGATCCACGCCGAGGACGTGCGGGCGGTGCTCGACCTGCCGCCCCGGGCTCCGGGCGGGCGATCTGATCGGGCCGGGCCGAGCGGTCGCCGAGGTCACGCTGGACGCCGAGCGGTTCTGCCGGTTGCCGGCCGGGCGGCTCGCGCCGGCCGTGCTGCTGGCCTACTACGACGGCTTGACGTACCGGGAGGTCGCGCGGACCCTGGACATCCCGGAGAGCACGGCCAAATGGCGCCTGCGCGACGCCCTGCACCGCCTCGGGGAGCGCCTCACCGCCGAGGGGCTGCGCCCGGACTGACTTTCCGTGGTTGGTGTATGCCCTGGCCAAGGCGTACCGTCCGGATAGCTCGCTGGGGTGGGGAAGGACACGTTGACCGCGATCTTTGGGACGGCACCCGGATCACTTTCGGACTTCGAGGTGATCTCGGAGTTGGGGCGCGGCACCGGCACGGCCGTCTACCGGGTCCGGCGGCACGGCGCCGAGTACGCGCTCAAAGTGCTGTCCTCACCGGACCGGAACACCCTCACCGCCGTCCGCCGCGAGGCCGCCCTGCTCGGCTGCGTCGGGCATCCGCTGCTGCCCCGGATCTACGAGGTGGGCGAGACGGTCGTCGGCCCGTACCTGGTCCTGGAGTACGTCGAGGGCGTCTCGCTGGCCCAGGCGCTGCGCCGGGGGCCGTTCGACGAGCCCGACGCGGTGCGCCTGGCCCTCGACCTGGCCGAGCCGCTGGCCGCCGCCCACGGCGCCGGGCTGGTGCACCGCGACATCAAGCCGGACAACGTCATCGTCGAGCCGGCCGGCACCGCCCGGCTGATCGACTTCGGACTCGCGGTGCGGGACGGGACCGAGGAGGGCGGGGTCGCCGGCACGCCCGCGTACAGCCCGCCCGAGCAGACCGGCATGCTCAAACGGCCCGTCGACGGCCGGTCCGACCTGTACGCGTTGGGCGTTCTGCTCTTCGAATGTGTCACCGGCCGCAAGCCGTACGACGCGACCGACGCCGGCGAGCTGATCCGCCAGCACGCCACCGCGCCGATCCCGGACGCCCGCGAGGGCAGCCCCGGCCTCTCCCCCACCCTGGCCACGATCATCACCACGCTCATGGCCAAGGACCCCGACGACCGCTATCAGAGCGGCGAGAGCCTGATCAGCGATCTGCGCCGGGTCGACACGGGCCCGTTCCCGGTGGCCACCGACCGCCGGGCGATCCAGCCGACGGGTCCGGCCCTGCTGGTCGGCCGCGATCAAGAGATGATCACGCTGGCCAACCGCTGGCTGCAGGCCCGCGACGGCACCGGCGGCGCGGCGATCGTGGAGGGCCCGGCCGGCGCGGGCAAGACCCGGCTCGTGCGGGAGCTGACCAACGCGGTCAAGGTCGACGGCGACCTGGTGCTGTACGGCAAGTGCGTGCACGACGACCCGGTGCCGCTGGCGCCGCTGCGAGGCGCGGTCGAACGGTATCTGCGTACGGTGGAACGCCTGCCCACGGCCGAGCGCGTGCACGTCGTACAAAAATTGCAAAGAGCCGCCGGGCGCGGCGGGCCGCTCCTGCGCACCCTGTCGCCGCTGCTGGCCGACCTGGTGGAGCTGCCCGAGATCGGCGAGCAGAGCCGTCACGAGCAGTTCGTGCACGCCGTCTCGGCCTTCCTGATCGGGCTGGCCGACGAGTTCCAGGGCGCCGTCGTGCACATCGACGACGTGCAGTGGCTCGACGGCCCGACCCGCCGGGTGCTGCAACAGATGACGAGCCGGCTGACCGCGACGCCGCTGCTCATCATCGCGACCAGCCGCGACGGGGCCGACGACACGGCCGCGCTCGACCGGTTCGGCGCCGACATGGACACCACGCTCGACACCCGGATCCCGCTCGGCCCGCTCGACCACGACGCGGTGGCCCGGCTGGTCGACGAGCACCTGGGGGCCGTCCAGCTGCCGGGCGACGAGGTGCGGGAGCTCGCCGTGCGGGCCGGGGGCAACCCGTTCACGGTCGGCGAGTACGTGCGGGCCGTCCTCGACGCCGGGCTGATCACCCCGGCCTGGGGCGCCTGGCGGCTCGACCTGGCCGGGCTCGACCGCATCGACGTCACCGGCGACGCGGCCGACCTGGTGCTCCAGCGCATCGACGGCCTCGGGCTGGAGAGCCGCCACCTGCTGATCACCGGGGCCGCGGCCGGGCGGTTCTTCCCGGTCGACCTGGTCGCGGCCGTCTGCGACAGCGAACCCCGCCAGGCCCGGGTGCTGCTGGCCGAGGCCGAATCGCGGCGGCTGGTGACCGCGTCCGGGCCCGACGGCTACCGCTTCCCGCACGACCGGATCCGCGAGGCGCTGCTGGCCGAGCTGGACGGGCAGACCGAACGCCGCCTGCACCAGCGCATCGCCGAGGTGCTCGACGGCGCCCAGCTCCATGCGCCCAATTTCGTGTACGCCACGGCCCGCCACTACGCCCGCGGTGAACCCGGCCGCCGCCCCGAGCGGGTCTATCTCAGCGGCTACGCGGCCGGTCGCCTGGCATTGGCCGAGCACGCCCCGGCCGAGGCCCGCCAGTTCCTCGAGGTCGCGGCCCGGGCGGCCGAGGTCGCGCAGCTCACCCCGCAGCCGGGCTTCTACGTCGCGCTGGGCACCAGCTGCGCCCGCACCGGACAGTTCGCCAACGCGCTGCGCCACTTCGACCAGGCGCTGCGTGGCGAGCCCGACAAGGTGCGCCGGGCCGAGGTCCGGGCCCTGGTGGCCGTGGTGCACAACAGCGCCTGGAACCCGGACCGCGCGTTCGACGCGGTGCGCCGCGGGCTCTCCGAGCTGGGCTCGCCGCTGCCCCGCAGCCGGCCCGGGCTGGCCCTGACCACCCTGTACTCGCTGCTGCTGGGGCTGTTCGTGGGCCGCACCCGGCTCGGCTTCGGCACCGCCGACGGCCGCCAGCGCGAACGCTTCCGGTTGCAGGCGATTCTGTACGACATCGCCACCTATTCGCTGTCCATGCGGATGCACCGGATCATGCGCGCGGTGATGAGCCTGCGCGCGCTCTACCCGATCAACCGGCTCGGTCCCGGTCGCGAGTACGCGCAGCACATGGCCGGTCTGGGCGTGATCGCCGACGTGGCCGGCAAGCCGAAGTACGCCGACCGCCTGTTCGACCGGGCGGCAGGGGTCGCGGCCGTGATCGGCGACCCGGAGCTGATCGGCTACGTCGAGTGGAAGCGCGGCGTCGGCAGCCACTTCGGCGGCCGCGACGAGGACGGGCAGATCTGGGGCCGGGTGCTGATCGAGCACGAGCGCTGGCTCGAGCTGGGCGACTACCTGACCGGCGTGGGCGGCGTCTGCATGCAGTTCTACAAGCGCGGGCGCACGGCCGACGCCGAGGCCTGGCTGCGACGCGGGCGGGCCCGGCTCGGCCCCGGCGCCGAGGCCGAGGGAGCGGCGTTCCGGGCGGTCGCGGCCATCATCGCCGCCCAGCTCGGCCGGGCCGACGAGGCCGACTCGCACATCGAGGCGCTGCGCCGCTTCCTGCGGGCCAACCCCGACAACCCCATGCAACTGATCAATCTGTACGGGGCCCGGATGGTCGCCCTGTTCGAGACCGACCAGCTCGGTGAGCCGTTCGACCAGCTCACGGCCGAGTTCGCGGCGCTCGGCCTGAAGCCCGGCTCGATGGTCCCCGAGCAGCGGGTGTTCTACGTTTTCGAGGCGCTGGGCCGGCTCGCCCGGTGGCGCCGGGTCGGGCTGTCGGCGTCGCGGGACGCCGTGCGCACCGCGGCCCGCGAGGCGGTCGACCGGTTGGGCGAGAAGGCCACCGACAAGCCGCTGGCCGGGTTCCACCGGGTCGCCGAGGCCGAGTTCGCGCTGCTCGACGGGCACCCGCTCGAGGCGGTGCGGCTGCTCAGCGATGTCGAGGTGGCGCTGCTGCCGCTGGACGCGCCGCTGATCGCGTACGAGGCGGCCCGGGTGCGGGCCCGGGCCCTGACCGCCCTCAACCAGAACGCGTCGGCCGCGCTGCAGGCCAAGGCGGCCCACACGATCGCCACCGAGCAGCAGTGGCCGCAGCGGGTGCGCTGGGTCGAGGACGAGTTCCCGGGCAGCCGGCCCGAACCGGCCAGCCCGGTGCGGGCGGCCACCGACAGCCGGCGTCCGACCGACCTGTTCCGCCGCCGCCTCGAGGCGTTGCAGCAGGTCAGCCTGGCCTCGGCCACCGTGCTCGACCCGCGCGAGCTGGCCCGGGTGGCGCTCGACGAGACGCTGCGCATCCTGGGCGCCGAACGGGCCCTGCTCTTCCTGCCCGGCATCGGCCTCAACCAGCTGGTGCCGCTGGTCGGCCGGGACGGCGGCGGCAACGACCTGCACCAGCTCACCGGGTACAGCGCGACCCTGGTCGACCGGGTCCGCCAGACGGCCGAGCCGATCGTGGTCACCGGCAGCGAGGAGGGCGAGGCCCTCGGCTCGCAGAGCATGCAGACGCACGGCCTGCGCAGCATCCTGATCGCGCCGTTGCAGTTCGACGGGCAGCTGCGCGGCGTGGTCTACCTGGACAGCCGGGTCGCCAAGGGCGTGTTCACCACCGACGACGTGGCCATCCTCAAGGCCATCACCAACCACATCGCGGTGTCGCTCGAGACGGCCCGGGCGGCCCAGCTCGAGGTCGCGGTGCAGGCCGCCCGGCGCCAGCGCGACGTGGCCGAGACGTTGCGCGCGGCCATGGCCGATCAGAGCTCGTCGCTCGACCCCGACGAGGTCATGCAACGACTGCTCGACAGCCTTTCCCGTACGCTCGACGCCGACTCCTCGGTGCTGCTGACCGCGACGGCCGACGGGCAACTCGAGGTCGCGGCCACCCACGGCGCGG
This sequence comes from Paractinoplanes aksuensis, assembly GCF_024137025.1. Lineage (GTDB taxonomy): Bacteria > Actinomycetota > Actinomycetes > Mycobacteriales > Micromonosporaceae > Actinoplanes > Actinoplanes aksuensis. The sequence continues at coordinate 270,503 of NZ_JAMYJR010000028.1, read as the reverse complement.
CGGCCCAAGTGGGGATGCGGATTCATCCCGTACCGGAAGAATTGTTCGATCTGACCGGCCCGCGGACGGGGATGGCGGCGCCCGCGTTCGACGCGTTGCTCGGCATGCCGCGCAGCTGGTGGGCGATCCCGGTGGCGCGGCACGACGAGCAGTTCGGCATCCTGCTGGTGGGGTGCCGGGCCGTCGTGACCGAGGCCCAGGCCGAGGTGGCCGCGGCCATCGCCGCCCAGGGCATGACGGCATACGAGAATGCCCGGCTCTTCAGCCAGGTGCGCCGGATGGCCACGATGGACGGGCTGACCGGCCTGAACAACCGCAACCACTTCTTCGCCGAGGCGGGCCGCCTGCACCACGACCCGGTGGCCGCCGTCATGATCGACATCGACCACTTCAAGAGCATCAACGACACGTACGGCCATCCGGTCGGCGACGAGGTCATCCGGGTCGTCGCCGACCGGCTGCGCAGCGTGGTCGCCCCCGGCGACGTGCTGGGCCGGTACGGCGGCGAGGAGTTCGCGGTCGTCACCCCGCAGGCGCCGGCCCGGGCCGAGGACCTGGCAAGCCGCCTGCACTGGGTCGTCTCGGGCGAGCCGGTGCCGACCGCGGCCGGGCTGCTGCCGGTCACCATCAGCGTCGGCCTGGCCTGCTCCCACGGCCGGACACCGGACCTGCGCCTGCTGCTCACCCACGCCGACCGAGCACTGTACGAAGCCAAGCAGACCGGCCGCGACCGCGTCGTGGCCTACCCGGCCTGACCCGCCTGGCCCTTCCGGCGGCCGGTCAGCGGCGGGCGTCCTCGAGGAGGCGGGTTACGCGGTTGACGAGGTCGCCGGAGTCGAAGGGCTTGGCGATGTAGTCGTCGGCGCCCATGGCTCGGCCGTGGCTGGCGTCGAGGTCGCGGGAGCGGGCGCTCAGGATCAGCACCGGGATGCGGGAGGTGCGGGCCATTCCCTGCAGTTGCTGGCAGACCGTCAGGCCGTCCAGGCCGGGCATGTCGATGTCCAGGACGACCAGGTCGGGGCGTTCGAAGTTGGCCACGCTGATGGCGTCGTTGCCGTTGTCGACCGTGACCGTCTTGTAGCCGGCCGCGCCCAGACGCAGGGCGACCAGGTCGCGGACGTCTTCGTCGTCCTCGGCGATCAGCACGGTGGTGGGCAGCATGGGCATGGGACGCTCCTGTGGACGAGGGGCCTGTGCCCTGTTCCATCGGGTGCGCGGCGGCCGGCGCGAGAGGTTCTCAGTAGCGAGACGAGAGCAGTTCGGCGCGCTTTTGTTGCTTCGCGGCATACAGGGCAGCCTCGGACCGGTCGAGCGCGGCCGGGATCCCGTCGGCCGGGTCGGTCGCCGACCAGCCGATCGACGCCGCCACCATGGCCGCTTCCAGCTCCGCGTTGATGCGCTTCATCACGGCCTCGGCGGCGGACGGTGTGCAGCGGGTGAGGACCAGGCCGAACTCGTCGCCGCCGGTGCGGGCCACGAAGTCGGTGTCGCGGATCGCCCGGCGGGCCACGGCCGCCGCGGCCTTGATGTAGGCGTCGCCGGTGGCGCGGCCCCGGGTCTCGTTGGTCGTCCGCAGGCCGTCGAGGTCGATGAGGGCGACCACCGTGGGGTCGGCCAGACGCTCGTACCGGGCCTGGGTCCGTTCGAGGATGCGCTCCCAGCCCCGGCGGTCGGGCAGACCGGTCAGGGAGTCGGTGTCGGTGCTGAGCTGTTCGCGCAGCAGGGCGTTGGTGGCCAGGTCCTGCACGCGGTCGGTGGCCAGCGCGGCCGTCAGCAGCCGGCCGAGCAGGGTGAGCAGCGGTTCGGCGGCGGCCAGGCGCGGGTCGTGGAGCCGGACGTCGGGGTCGAGCCCGCAGATCGCGCCGAACAGGCTGCCGTCGGGCTCGGTGATGACCGCCCCGGCGTACGTGCCGATGGTGATGCCTTTGTTGACCCCGGCTTTCGCGTACGCGGGCACGGCTTGGGCGTCCCCCGTCACGGCGGGAGTGTCACCGGCGGCCATGTGGATGCAGAAGCTGTCCTCCCACGGGTGGCTCTGGCCCTGGCGCAGCCCGTATCCGTTGTCGGAGTCGAGGTAGAGGTAGGTCTGCCGGCCGTTCTCGACCCGGGTCACGGCCCAGAAGGCCAGCGGCATCTGTTCGTGCAGATAGTCGAGCACCAGGTGCGAGGCGTGCTCGAACCCGGCCGCCGAGAAGAGTTCCAGGGGTTCGGCCTCGGCCACGGGCGGCGGTGCGGCGGCGGGAGCGACCGTGTCCTCGGGCGGCGGCACGACGGTGGCGTCGGCGGGCAGCGTGAACGTGAACCGGGAGCCGTGCCCGTCCGGCCCGGCCGCGGCGCTGATGGTGCCGCCGTGGCGTTCCACGATGCGCTTGCAGATGCCCAGCCCGAGCCCGGTGCCGGTGTAGCCGGCGGAGCGGTGGGCGCGGTGGAACGACTCGAAGATGCTGTCCTCCTGGCCCTCGGGGATGCCGATCCCGTTGTCGTCGACGGTCACGGTGACCAGGTGGTCGGCCAGCTCGGTGCGGATGCGCAGCCGCGGCGCCACCCCGGCCGCGGTGTACTTGATGGCGTTGCTGACCAGGTTCTCCAGCAGCTGCCGGACCAGCACCGGGTCGGCGTAGACCGGACGCAGCTCGCCGATGTCGAAGGCCGGCACCGGGGTGCCCGCGCTCTGCGCCTGGTCCATCCGGGCGATCGCGATGTCGTTGGCCAGCTCGCCCAGGTCGACCTGGGTCGGGGCCAGGGCGGCATCACGGGCCGTGGTGTACGCCAGCAGGTCGTCGATCATGCCGCGCATCCGCCGCGAGGCCCGGCTGATCCGGCCCAGGCCGTCGCGGGCCTGCGGGTCGTCCGGCGCCCCGGGCTCGTCGAGGGCGTCGAGCAGCCACGACGTCCAGCCCTCGACCGTGGCCAGCGGGTTGAGCAGGTCGTGGGCCACCACCCCGGCGAACGCGGCCAGCTCGTCGCGGTGCCGGCGTTCGGCGGTGACGTCGTGGAACACGGTGACGGCGCAGCGCACCCCGTTCTGGCTGCCCGGCACCGCGGCCGAGCTGACGCTGAGCAGCCGCCCCTGGGGCACGCCGGGGTTGCGGACCAGGATGTCCATGCCGCGGACGTCCGTCCCGGCGAAGGCCCGCCGGTGCGGCATCTCGTCCGGCGCGACCGGGGTGCCGTCCGGGCGGAACAGGCCGTAGAAGTCGGGCTTGCCCATGTGATCCGTGGGGCTGACGACCCCGCCCAGCAGCCGCCGGACGGCCGAGTTGCGCAGCAGCAGCCGGCCCTGCTCGTCGACGACCGTGAGCCCCTCGACCATCGAGTTGACGATCGCGGTCATCAGCTTGGCCTGGTCGGTGGTGGCGTTCTGCTCGGCCCGTAACTGGGCCACCAGCGCGACCCGCTCGTCGCGGCCCAGGGCCAGGGCCAGACCGACCACGGCGATCATCCCGACGAACGACTGGGCGACCAGGGCCCGCGCCGGGTTGGAGCCGACGTACGCGAAGGCGCCGCTGCCCTGGAGCGTGCACAGCACCGCGACTGCTCCGAGGACCAGCCCGTGCAGGACCACGAAGGCGGTGTTCAGCCGCGAACCGGCCCACACGGTGAGGCTGATCAGCGTGAACGCCAGCGGCAGGTGGTGGTTGATGCCGAACACGGCGGTGTAGGCCGCGATCGAGAGCACGACGACCGCCGTGTACTCGAGGCGGCGCTGCGGGGTGGCGCCGGCCCACCGCGCCCAGGCGCCGCGCCACGCGTGCCGCCAGGTGAACCAGACCGCGGCCAGCACGAGGATGCTGACGGTGTTACGGGTCATCCAGACCGCGGTCGCGGGCCACGAGTACACCCCGGTGACCGCCCACACGCCGGTCGGGCCGATCAGCGCGCCGCCCCCGGTGCTGACGAGCGCGGCCGCCATCAACCGCCACAGTTCCTGCGTACGGGAAAGGGGTTCGTCGACCAGATGGGCCAGCCACCGCCGCACGAGGTAGGCGAACAGGCCGGCCTGGACGACGTTGGCCAGCACGAACCAGGCCGCCAGGGCAAGGGAGGCGCCCGTGGCCATGTTGACCGCGGTCGTGATGACGCACAGGGCCGCGACGTCCCACGAGCGCCGGCGCGAGCGGTACTGCACCAGGAACCACACAGCGGAGACGCCCGCCGCGGGCCAGACCAGGCTCAGGTTGGTCGCGTCCATCACGGTGAGGCGGCCGGCGTAGGTCGCGACCAGGAAGGCGAGCGAGAACGCCAGCGTGCGCGTCACGGACGAGCGCCGGCTCATGGCTCCCCCGTCCTCCGCGTGGTCTCTCACGACTCATCGGCACCGAGAACCACTTGCTGAGACGGAAAATCTCCCCGGGCCGTCGTGGGTCCGGGGAGATTTTCGTACGCGGGTCAGGCCGTGAAACGCAGACGGCGGCGCCGGACCAGGAGGACCGTTCCCGCCCCCAGGACGAGAAGTGCGACGGCCCCGGCCAGCACGACGCCCGTCGGGGCACCAGTGACGGGCAGCCCGCCACCCTCGCCTCCGTCACCGCCCACGCGGCCGGTGGGCGACGCGCTGGGCTCGGCGGGCGAGCTGGTCGGTGCGGTGGTCGGCGGGGTCGTCGTCCCGGGCGCCGGGCTCGGCGTCGGAATCGGGCCGTTCCACTTCGCGTACTTCTTCTCGAACGTGCCCGAGACCTTGTCGCCGTACGGCTCGGCCGGCGTGAGCAGCGGGCCGCCCTCACCGCGGAACACGACACCGGGCACGACAGCGTGATCGGCCGTCGCGGTGACCTTCGTGGTCTGCTCCGGGTCGATCGACCGCACGAACGCGATGCCGCCCCCGCCGTAGACCTCGGTGATCAGCCAGGTGCCGCCGGAGTAGCGGAAGTCGGTGATCGCGTACCCGTTCTCGACCGTCAGCGCCATCCGGCCCGGGCCACGGACGATGAGCTCGGGTGCGTCGACATAGCCCGGCTCCTCGAAGGTCACCGTGCGCTGCGGCTCGCCGAGCGACTCCTGCCGGCGGGTCAAGTAGTCGTACACCTTCTTGACGACCGCGTACTCGTTCTCGGCGCCCAGGCCCGCGCCCGCTCGCCACGCCCCGAGCGAGACGTTGTCGGTCCGCTTCCAGATCGCGGCCTGCGTGCCCAGCCGCAGCAGCTGGTTGACGGTCGCGGCGGACGCGCCCGGCGGCACCTTCACCCCGGCCGCCGCGATGAGCGTGCCGCGATTGACGGACGGGTAGCCCTGCTCGATCACCCACTGCGCGGACGACAGGTTCCTGTTGCCGGCCTCGGCCCAGGTGATGTCCGAGTAGTCGACCTCACCGGTCAGCGCCGTCCGGCTGAACGACAGCGAGAAGGCGGGCACGGCCGGCGCACCCTCGCCCTTCAACTGAATGCCCCGGACCGTGGTCGGCGTGCCACCCAGCAGCAGCGTGCGCGCCGTGCCATCGGCCTTGGCGACCGCGGCCAGCGGCTCCGCGTCGGCGGCCGACGCCGGCGTGGCCGCACCCAGCCCGAGCCCGGCCCCGGCCAGCAGCGCGGGAACGAGCCTCAACAATCGAAATCTCACTGCTACTTCTCCCCCGTGGTTCTCGTGTGCGAGGGATTCAACCACGTCTCTCAGCAGCCGTTGCGGGCGGCGCTGACGGCCACGTCGTCGTACCACAGGGTGTCGGCGCCGTCGCCGTAGCTCTCCCAGCCCAGGCGCAGGTCGGTGAGCGCCGGGCGCCAGGTGCGGTTGAGCCACTGGCCGTCGATGTCGTGGGTCGGGGTGCCGTCGGCCTTCAGACCCGGTACCGAGGTGCCGTTGAGCCAGGTCTCGATGGCGCCGTCACGACCGTCGACTTTGTACTCGACGCAGTTCCACGTGTTGACCGGCAGCGGGGCCGAGAGGGCGACGCCGGCTGGGCTCTGCTCGGGCAGGGTCGCGTCGTCGGAGGCGCGGTTGAACTGCAGCGCGCCGTTCTGGCCACCGAACCGCAGGTCCCGGTGGCCGTCGGCCGAGTCCGACATGGCCACGGCGGTGACGTGAGCGGCGGGCAGTGCCGTGGTGTGCCGCACCCAGAAGCGGACGTACCAGGCCGTGGTCGTGGTGCCGAGGATCTGGGTGTTGCGCACGAAGACGTGGTTGCAGTAGCCCGCGGCGCCGTTGATGCGCAGCGACGCCGAGCCACTGCGAGCGACCGTACGGTCGATGGCCGCACTGCCTGCCCCGGAGCAGTCGGGATAGGTGACGGCCCAGTTACCGCCGGGGACGCTGCCCGTCTGGTTCTCGAAGCCATCGCCCTGCTCGCCCGCTGGCGGCGGCGTCGTGGGCGGCGTCGTGGGCGGCGTCGTGGGCGGCGTCGTGGGCGGGGTGGTCGGTGGCGGGGTGTCACCGCTGCACGAGACGCCGTTGAAGCTGAAGTCCGTAGGGGTGGCGTTGGTGCCCGAGTACGTCCCCTGGAAGCCGAACCGCGCGGACGCCCCGGTCGCCAGCGGCCCGTTCCAGCCGACGCCGGCCGCTGTGACGACGTTCCCGGCCTGGGTGACGGTGGCGTTCCAGCCGTTGGTGACCCGCTGATCGCCGGCGAACGTCCACGACAGCGTCCACGAGGTGACCGCCGCCCCGCCGTTGGTGACCTGCACCTCGGCCGTGAACCCGGTCGACCACTGGTTGGCCGTCCAGCCGACCGTGCACACCGGCGCCGCCGACGCCGCCCGCACCCCGGCCCCGCCCGCTACCACCACCGACGCCGCCGTCAGGACAGCCAGCACCCGACCTCGCACGACAACCACCTCCGCTTAATTTGGGAGCGCTCCCATATATCGATGACTGTAGTTGCATATGGCAGCGATGTCACGAATGGGAGGGCTCCGCTGTCCTGTCTCGTACGCCAATCCGCTCAGGAGGAACACATGAGTCAGCTGCCACCCGGGGTCGACCTGATCGCGACCCGGCCCGACGCCGCCGCCCTGATCCCGGCCGGCGCCGAGGCCCGCACCATCACGGTCACCCTCGGCCCCGGCGACCCCGGCGCACCGCCGCACCGGCACCCCGGCCCCATCTTCGGCTACGTCATCCAGGGCGAACTCCTCTTCGAGCTGGAAGGGGAACGGCCACGGGTGCTCAAGGCCGGCGACACGCTGTTCGAGCCGGGCGGCGACACGATCCACTACCGGGGCGCCAACAACCTCACGGACAGCCCGACACTCTTCCTGGTGATCATGTTCGCGCCGCCCGGGACGCCGATCCTGACCGTGGTCAGCGAGCAGGAGCAGGCTGAGCGACGTCACTTGCGCTTCTCCTAATAAAGATGGCCGATACCCTTTTTATTGACCTACGCTGGGGGCATGGCCCAAGATTTGGCCGGTCGTCCCGACGTACAGGAATTGGTCGGGGCCTTCTACCGGCAGGCGTTCGCTGATCCGCTGATCGGCCCGATCTTCACCGACATCGCCCGGATGGATCTCGAGGCGCACATGCCGATCATGTGCGACTTCTGGGAGACGGCGCTGTTCCGCACGGGCTCGTACAAGCGGAACGCGCTGCAGCTGCACTTCGCGCTCGACAACAAGTTCCAGCTCGAACCGCAGCACTTCGCGCGATGGGTCGAGTTGTGGGGCCGGGCCGTCGACGAACGCTTCGCCGGGCCCAAGGCCGAGCTGGCCAAGCGGCAGGCCGAGCGGATCGCCGGCGCCATGCACCGGCGCCTCAGCCAGCGCAGGTTGCAATGGCCGGCGGCCTGAACCCGGACGCCGCGCAGCCGGCACCGGCCGGGGGCCGGAACCCGTACGCCGCGCAGCCGGCCGGGGGCCGGAACCCGTACGCCGCGCTGGCCGCGCCGAGCCGCCGCCGGATCCTCGACACGATCCGGTCGGCGGCCGGCCCGGTCGACGCCCGGCTCCTCGCGGCCGAGCTCGGCCTGCACGTGACCACGGTCCGCGCCCACCTCGACCAGCTGGCCGAGGCCGGCCTGGTCGAGGCCGCGGCGGGCCACGAGCCGCGGCGGGGGCGGCCCCGGCTCTTCTACACGGCGACGCGCAACCCGGACCCCCGCGACCAGCTGATCGACGCCCTGGCCGACGAGCTGGCCACCGACCGCGCCGTCGCCGCCGGACGGGCCTGGGGTGAGGACCTGCTGCGCTCGGTGCCGGCGGAGGCCGACCGGACGGCGGCGCTGGTGAGGGTGCTCGACCGGCTCGAGTTCAGCCCCGAGCCGATCGAGTCCGGACTGGGGCTGCGGACGTGCCCGTTCCGGGAATCGGCTCGCCGCAACCCGTCGGTGGTCTGCGCCGCCCACCGCGGCCTCGTCGAACACATCGTCGGGGGCGCCACCCTGCGCCCGTTCGTCGAGCCCGAGCTCTGCGTGGTCGACCTGCCCGCCCGATGAGTTTCGGCGTCGCCGTCGGTCCAACCGTTCATGACAGCGACCTACACCTTCGACGTCTTCTCCAGCCTCGACGGCTTCGGCGCGGCCGGCGGCGACTGGACCGGCTACTGGGGCAAGCAGGGCCCCGAACTTCTGAAGCACAGGCTTTCCCAGTACGAACGGGAACAGCGCATGGTCTTCGGCGCCAACACCTACCGTGCGTTCGTGGGGCTGCTCGCCTCGGGCGCCGAGGAATCCGTACGGGATCCCTGGGTGACCCGGATGGTCGGCCTGCCCGCCACGGTCATCTCGAACGCCCTGGACGGCCCCCTCGACTGGCCGGACGGCACGGTGGTCAAGGGCGACGCCGTCGACGTGGTGGCCCGGCTCAAGCAGGAGTCCGCGGTGCCGCTGCGCTCCCACGGCAGCCTGTCGATGAACCGGGCCCTGATGGCGGCCGGCCTGGTCGACTTCGTGCAGGTCACGCTGTTCCCGGTGATCACCGGCCAGACCGGCGAGGACCCCATCTTCCGGGGCGCGGCCGACTTCGACCTCGACCTGGTCGAGACCCGCACCCTCGACGGCCGCATCCAGGAATTCGTCTACCGCCCCACCCTGCACCCCCAGGGCGCCGCCCGGTGACGTCGGCGGCGGCGGGCGCGGTTTTGTCGTACCCCTGAACGACACTGGAGGGGTGAGTGGTGGACGAAGGCGTGAGGCGAGCATTGCCCACGTCGACCTGGACGCGATGTTCGCGGCGGTCGAGCAGCGCGACAAGGTTTCGCTGCGCGGCCGGCCGGTCGTCGTCGGCGGGGTGGCCGGGCGGGGCGTGGTGGCCACGGCGTCGTACGAGGCCCGGCAGTTCGGGGCCCGTTCGGCCATGCCGACGGCCGAGGCTCGACGCCGCTGCCCGTCCGGCACGGCGTTTCTCGCGCCGCGGTTCGCCGCCTACCGCAAGACCAGCGAGGTTGTCATGGCCGTGCTGGCCGAGCTGTCGCCGCTGGTCGAACAGGTCTCGATCGACGAGGCGTACCTCGACCTGGCCGCGGCCGGCCACCACGACCTGACGGTGGGCGGCGTCACCGCCCTGGCCGAGCAGGCCCGGCGCGAGATCGCGGCGGCCACCGGCGGGGTGACGGCGTCGATCGGCATCGGCACCTCCAAACTGGTGGCCAAGATCGGCTCCGACCTGAACAAACCCAACGGCCTGACCGTCGTCGCTCCCGGCGATGAACAGGCCGTGCTGCACCCACTGCCGGTGACCCGTCTGCCCGGCGTGGGCCCCGCCACCGCCGAACGCCTGCGCCGCTCCGGCCTGCACACCATCGGCGACCTGGCCCGCGTCGACCGGTCCGACCTGATCGACTGGTTCGGCCAGGCCCACGGCGCCGGCCTCTACCGGCTGGCCCGCGCCGAGGACGACCGCGCGGTGGTCGGTGAACGCGAGGCCAAATCCGTCTCGGCCGAGGAGACGTTCGAGTTCGACCTGACCGACCGCGGGCGCCTCAACCATGAGATCGACCTGCTGGCCACCCGCGTCGGCAGCCGCCTGCGGGCGGGCGGCCTGTCGGCCCGCACGGTCACCATCAAGGTCCGCCACCACGACTTCACCACGATCACCCGCTCGGCCACCCGGGCCCAGCCCACGGACGACCCGCGGCTGGTCGCCCAGTTCGCCCGCACCCTGCTGGCCGAGATCGACACCTCGGCCGGCATCCGCCTGCTGGGCGTCGGCGCCACCACCCTGGCCGACTTCGTCCAGGACGACCTGTTCGGCTCCACGGTCACCGCCACCCCGGACACCTTCGCCACTTCCGGCGCCCACCATCGGCCCGCCGACCATGAAGAGGGCTCCCCGCCCACGGCACCGGGGAGGCCGACGCCGCCCGCAGCCACCGACTGGCGCCCGGGCCAGGACGTGCGTCACGACAACCACGGCTCCGGCTGGGTATGGGGCAGCGGCCGCGGCGTCGTCACGGTCCGCTTCGAGGGCCCGTCCACTCCCCCGGGTCCGGTCCGCACCTTCGCGGTCGACGACCCGGCCCTGCACCCGTCCGACCCACCCGACTGGACCAACACGCCACCCGTCGCGGCCCCCGCCTGATCCGCGCGATGCGAACGCGTGCCGGGCCCGGGGTCGTACTCACAGCCCCTCGTCCGCTTTGCGTCACCGGCCGCCGGGTTGCCCGCGCACCGATCCGACGACGATCGCGTGGGAAACTCGGTCGATGTGGTGCCTCGATCCCGTCAACAGCCCCGAATTGTTGGGCCGGCTGCGGCCGCACGGCCGGAACGGTGACTTCGAGGTGGCGTCGGTCGGCGAGGGGTGGCGGCTGCTCGTCGAGGCGGTCACGACCGGCTCCTGGCGGTCTTTCCCCAGTACGAACTCCTGGACATCAAACAGAGCTGGGGTGAGCTCGCTCACCACTCGAGGGTCGTACGCAATGTCTCGTGCCTGGGAAGGGCGGCCCTCGTGCCGCCGGCGAGCAGCGCGAACCGGTCGTGCCGCCGGTCGAGGATCTGGGCCGGGGCGAGCGCGCGGGTCCGGACGGTCGCCAGCTCGATCGCCAGGGGCAGGCCGTCGAGCCGCCGGCACAGATCCGCCACGGCCGCGCGGTTGAGATCGGTGAGCTCGAAGTCGCCTGCCGCCGCCACTGCGCGCTCGACGAAGAGCCGGACCGCTTCGTTCTCGCGCAGGCGCTCCAGCGGGTCGTCCACCGGGAGCGGCACCGGCAGCACGTGTTCACCGGCCGCCCGGAGCGGCGCCTGACTGGTGGCTACCGCGAGCTGACGGCGAGGGAGCCGAAGCCGGCGGCGGCGGTCACCTCCAGGCCGGAGCCGTCGCCGGCGGTCAGGGTGGTGTTCTGGGCTATGCCGCTCTCGCGTTTGCCGTAGAGACTGACCTCGCCCGCGCCGGAGTCGGCCCGGACCCGCACGGGGACCTCGCCCTCGGTCTGGATGTTCCATTCGCGGACGCCGCCGGACATGCGGATCGGCAGGGAGCCGGACGAGGTGGGCAGGGCCAGGTAGACGCTGTCGGCGCCGCCGGTCAGGTCGACCGCGCGGACGGTGCCGCCGGTGAGGACGAATTTCGCGGCGCGCACCCCGCCGTTCATGCGGATGGTCCAGGTGATCCGGTCGTCGAGGAGGACGTCCAGGCGGCCGGGGCCGGACTCGCCGGTCGGGCGGGCGGTCACCTTGACGTCGGTGCCATCCACGCTGGTCGCGGGGTTGAGGCCGCTGCCGGGTGGGGTGGTGACCCCGATCGGGCCGTCGGCGGGCCGACCCAGCTCCAGGTTCAGCTCGGTCACGTTGCTGGCCAGGTCGAACGTGCCCGCTTGGAATGCCGGACCGGCGACGGTGGTCGGAGCGGTCGGCTCGGACGACTTGGTGATGACCAGGATCGTCACTCCCAGGAGCACGGCCACGCCGACCAAGGCCACCACCATCTTCGGACGGGGGCGGCGACGTGCTGCGGTGGGTGGGACCGGGTCGAACTCCTCGGTCAAAGGCTCGTCACCCGAAGCACTGGCGGGAGCGGAACCGGAAGGCCTGGACGACCCTCGGCGAAGGGAGGACATGTCATCCGGGGAGAGGAACAGCTCATCCAGGGACGACGACATGTTATCCGGGGATAGCCGGTCCTGGGACGGATTGGATGGGGCTTGGGCCGGAATGGATGGGGCTTGGGCCGGAGTGGATGGGGCTTGGGACGGAGTGGATGGGGCTTGGGACGGAGTGGATGGGCCGTGGGACGGGGGTGACGAGTCCTGGGAGCGAGGCGGCGGGGCCGGGGAACCGGACTGCTCGTCCTGGTAGGCGAAGCCGGCGGCGCCGGACAGCAGGGGGTAGGTCTCGGTCGGCTCGTCGAGTCCGTCCATTGCTGTCTCCTCGCTGCGACCGGGTGTGTCGCCAGGAGGTACGGGCGGCGCCCGCGTTCCGGTTCGATCCGGACCGCCGAAGAAGATCGGGTTACTTGGAGATCAGGGCGCAGTAGACCGTGTGGACCAGGATGGGGCGGCGGACGCTGCGGAGCACCGGCTCGAAAAACTCCTGGCGGTAGTCGGGGTTGGTCATCGAGGTGGTGGAGAACGAGACGCCACCGAAGGAGGCCAGCAGGGCGGCCAGCTTGAACAGGGCAACCGGCACCCCGACCTGCAGTGCGGGCTCGTGGCCGATCCACTCGGCCGCGGTTTCATCCTGGACGGTGATCAGGCCCAGAGCCACGAAGAACAGGAACAGCCCCAGGCCGATGATCGCCGCCTGCACCAGCTGGCGGACGGTCAGCAGCACCAGCACGTTGAGCTCTTGCCGCGGCTCCAACGGCCGCAATGGGGCGGCCGGCGGGATGTCGACACCGGCCAGCGGAGTACCCCGACACGCCTCGGCCAGCCGGCCGTCCCCACCACCAACGGGCTGGTCGCGTCGGGCCCGAACGCTCCGGGCCACGCCGCATGCACCAGCGGCCCGCCGACCACGAAGACGGCGCCGTGGAACACCGCCACCCCGACCACCCCGGCCCAGCTCAGCCGGGGCGGGCGGTGCCCGTTCAACCCGCCCGTGACCGGCCAGATCACCGCCATCAGCAGCAGCGGCAGGATCAGCGACAGGATGGTCGGGACGGATGCCACCTGGAGCAGCCAGTACAGCGACGCCCCGGTCAGGAACGGCACCATCCGTGGTACGACCTGCGGCCGGGCGGTGAACTCGGCGACCAGTTGGGGCAGCGCGGCCCGCACGAACCAGCGCTCGGTCCGGTTGAGGGTGATCGCCTGTGTTCCGCTCACGCCGATGATCGAACCATGCCGGCCCCCGAAGGTCAGCCCGCAAAGACGGTGGTGCGGCAGCGTTCGCTACAACGGCAGCCACTCCATGCTGGTGGTGATCTCGGCCAGGACCTCGGGGCGGGGCTCGACGCCCAGGCCGGGGCCGGTGGGGACGGGCAGGTGGCCGTCCTGCAGCACGAACGGCTCGGTGACGTCGGTGCTGTAGTAGCGGGCCGAGGCCGACGTGTCGCCGGGCAGGGTGAAACCGGGGAGGGCGGCCAAAGCCACGTTGGCCGCCCTCCCCAGGCCTGTTTCGAGCATGCCGCCGGCCCACACCGGGATCCCGTTGGCCACGCACACGTCGTGGATGCGGCGGGCCTCCAGGTAGCCGCCGACCCGGCCCGGTTTGACGTTGATGATGCTGCAGGCGCCGAGGCGGATGGCGTCGGCCGCGGACCGGGCCGACACGATCGACTCGTCGAGGCAGATCGGGGTGCGGACGCGCTTGGACAGTTCGGCGTGGCCGAGCACGTCTTCCTCGTCGAGCGGCTGTTCGATCAGCAGCAGCCCGAACGGGTCGAGCGCGGCCAGCAGCGGCGCGTCCCCCACGGTGTACGCCGTGTTCGCGTCGACCTGCAGCAGCACGTCGTCGCCGAAGCGTTCGCGGACGGCCCGCACCGGCGCCACGTCCCAGCCGGGCTCGATCTTGAGTTTGATCCGGACGTAGCCCTGGGCCAGGTAGCCGTCGACCGCGTCCAGCAGTTCGGGGATCGAGTCCATGATGCCGACCGACACCCCGCACGGTACCCGGTCCCGGGTGGCACCCAGTTCCCGTCCGAAGCTGCGGCCCGAGGCGCGCAGCTCGGCGTCGAGCACCGCCATCTCCAGGGCCGCCTTGGCCATCCGGTGGCCCTTGAACTTGTGCAGGGCGGGCGCGACAGCGGCGGCCGCATCCAGATCAAAAGCGCCCAGCGCCGGCACCAGGTAGCGCCGCAGCACGTCGGCCGCCGCCTCCACGTACTCGCTGGAGTAGAGCGGGTCGCTCATCGCGACGCATTCGCCCCAGCCCTCGGCCTCGTCGGTGACCGCCCGCAGCAGCAGCACGTCGCGTTCGGTCTCCGTGCCGAAGGACGTGCGGAACGGCGACACCAGCGGCATCCGGATCCGGCGCAGCTCGATTCCGGTCAGTTTCATGCGTCAGTCCTCTCCACCACGTACCACCCGGCCCGGTCGAAGCCGGTCACCCGGGCCCCGCCGTCGATCAGCGGGCCCAGGGCCTCGCGCACGGCCACCCGCCAGCGCCGGGCGCCGGCCGGGTCGGTGCGGCGCAACGCTTCGATGTCGGGCGGCACGGCCACCAGCACGATCCGGCCGTCGGCCTCGCCTGGGACGGGTTCCCCCGAGGGCGTACGACCGAGGGCCGTCACCGCCCCGGCCGCGCGCAGCATCTCGGCGTCCCAGCGCTGCGGGCGCTCGCCCCGGGCCACCTGGTCGACGCGGGGCGCGGTCAGGTCCCACTGCAGCAGCAGCCGGTCGGTGGCGTCGTCGCCGTTGATGGCGTCGCCCATCGGGCCGTAGAAGTCGGGCAGGTACTGCACCGGCGCCCCACCCAGCTTGACCAGGTTGAAGTACGCGTTCCGGCTCACCAGCGGGTCGTAGGTCCAGCTGATCCTGCTCATGCCGTGGTCGAGCGCCCACGCCCGCTGGTGCAGCTTGAGGGCCCAGCCCACGTTGCGCCCCCGGGCCGCCCGCGCGACCCCGGCGATGTGGCTGTGGATCTCGTGGCGGTCCGGCGCGGCGAAGAACGCGGCGCATGCCCCGACCAGCCCGGTCTCGTCGAACGCCCCGGCCACGTAGTTGCCGGCCTTGCTCATCGCACGCAGCAGTTCCCGCGAGACCGGCGCGTGGGCCGGGGCCGAGTGCCAGATGCTGTCGAACAGCCAGAAGATCTCGTGCAGCTCGGCCAGTTCGGTGACGATCCGGATCCGGACGCCGGCCGCCGTGGCCGCCAGATCGGCCGCCGTGGCCGGGGTGAGCAGGTCGCTCATCGGCCGGTCACCTCCCGCACCAGGGCCGTGACGAGGGCCGCCCGCCGCGGCATCTCGGCCACGACGACGTGTTCGCCGGCCGCGTGGGCGCCGCCGCCGACCGCGCCCAGGCCGTCCAGCGTGGGTGTGCCGACGCCGGCCGTGAAATTGCCGTCCGAGGCGCCGCCGACAGCGGCCCGTTCCAGCGCGCCGTCGAAGGCCATCGCGCGCAGGTAGAGCGCGTCGGAGGCGGTCGCCTCGAGCGGCGGCCGGTTCGGGCCACCCTCGACGACGATCCGGGCCCCGGGCAGCACCGGGGTCAGCGCCTGCAGGGCGGCGTCGACGCGCAGCTGCTCGGCGACGGTGCGGGCACGGACGTCGACGGCGAACTCGCCCAGCGCGGGCACGGTGTTGGTCGTCGTGCCCGCGGCCGTCCGGGTCGGCACGACGCTCGTACCGGAAACGGGGTCGGCCAGGGCCTGCACCGCGAGCACCTGGTGGGCCAGTTCCACTGTCGCGTTCACCCCCGCTTCGGGTTCGAGCCCGGCGTGCGCGGCCCGCCCGAGAATGCGTACCAGATAGAGCGAAACGCCTTTGCGCTCGGTCTTCAGCGCGCCCCCGTCGGCCGCGCCTTCCAGCACCAGGGCGGCCGCGCAGCCGGTGGCCTCCTGCTCGATCAGCTCGCGCGACGACGGCGAGCCCAGCTCCTCGTCGCCGGTGATCAGCACGCTGACCCCGGCCCGGTCGGGCAGCGCGGCCACGGCGTGCAGCGCCTGCACCACCCCGGCCTTCATGTCGAAGCAGCCCGGCCCGCGCAGAAACTCCCCCTCGATCTCGTACGGATGAAGGGCGAGCGATCCCAGCGGCCACACCGTGTCGTGATGGCCGAGCAGCAGCACCCGCGGCGGCCCGTCGCCGAACCGCCACCGCAGGTGGGTGCGGCCGTCGAGCACGATGCGTTCCGGGTCCACGCCCAGCCGCCGGCGCCCGACCGCGGCCAGCACCTCGGCGCTGCGGGCCACGGCGGCCCGATCGTCCGAGGGCGACTCGCAGGTCACCAGCTCACGCAGGTCGGCCAGCATCTCGGGCAGGTTCATCTCAAGCCACCTTCGGGGTCGCCCGCACACCCAGGTGCACGTAGCGCTCCCCGGTGGGCAGCCGGTAGAAGTACACCGGGAACCAGGTGTCGCTCTGCGGCATCCGTACCAGGAAGAGGTCGTCCTTGACCCCCACCATAGGCAGCTCGTGGACCGGTTCGGGGCTGAGTTCGGCCAGCGGCCCGGTCTGGGTCATCCGCAGGATCGAGCCCTCCAGCACCTCGAGCCGGGTGCTGGCCCGCTCGTAGGTGCCCAGGTGCGGGGTGACGTCGACCTCGACCGGCGGCGACGGCGGGCTCAGCGGCTGCGGCATCGTCACCCCGGCCACCTCGGCGAAGATCTCGCCGAACAGGTCCTGGTAGAGGTCGCGGGCGCCCTCGCCGTTGGTCAGCAGGGTCACGGCCAGGCCCTGCGACGGCAGCAGCCGCAGGAACGCCGACTGGCCGATGGTGTTGCCGTCGTGGCCGATCAGCCGGTGGCCGTCCCAGCCGAAGCGGATCCAGCCCAGCCCCCACGAGTCGCCCAGCGTGTACTTCTCGGGCAGCTCGACCTGTTCGTCGGTCATCGCGGCGGCGCCGGCCGCGCTCAGCACGTCCCCGCCCCCGTCCAGGTGCATCCTGGCGAACGCCAGCAGGTCGGCCGCGGTCGAGTTGATCAGCCCGGCCGGGCCGAGCGCGCGCGGCAGCGTCCACACCGGAGCGACCTGCGGACCGGGCACGTGGCCGGTGGCCGCCCGGTGCAGCAGCGCCTCCTCGGGCAGGGTGCCGGTGCGGCGCAGGCCCAGCGGTTTGACGATCCGGTCGCGGACGGCCGCGTCCCAGGTGCCGCCGGTGAGCTTCTCGATCACCCGGCCCGCCAGCGAGAACCCCGAGTTGCAGTACGACCAGGTGGCCCCGAGCGGGTGGTTCTGGGCCACCTCACGCAGGCCGCCGACGTACTTCTCGAGACAGTCGTCGCCGCGGCCGGTGTCGGTGAAGACGTCGCCGTCGATGCCGCTGGTATGGGTGAGCAGGTGGCGCATGGTCACCTTGGCCGCGACGCCGGAGTCGGCCAGCGTCAGCTCGGGCAGCACGTCGGCGATCGGGGCGTCCAGCTCGAGCTGGCCCTCGTCCACCAGTTGCTGCACGAGCGTGGCCGTCCACACCTTGCTGATCGAGCCGATCTGGAACACCGACTCGGTGGTGGTCTCGACCCCGGTGTCGACGTTGAGCAGGCCGTAGGCGGCCTCGACGAGCTCGTCGCCGCGCAGGATCCCCAGCACCGCCCCCGGCACGCCATGACGCTTGGCCAGCACGTCGAGCCGCCGCTGCCAGTGCCCGGCGTCCAGCGGGGCCCGGCCGGTGCCGGTGTGCCGGCGCACCCACTCGGCGATCCGCCGGTTGAAGTCGAGCCGCTGCGAGGGCGGCCCCTCGACGATCAGCAGGTGCGACCCGCCCGGGTACAGCACGAGCTCGGCCGGCACGCCCCGCTCGCGCAGCGCGGTGTGCCACTGCTGGGCCTGGCCGACCGGGCAGCGCAGGTCGGAGTCGCCCTGGATGATCAGGGTCGGCGTGTCGACGTCGGCCACCCGGGTGATCGGCGACATCGCCGCGTAGCGCCCCGGCTCGGCCCACGGGGTGCCGCCGAGTTCGAGGCCGGCCAGCAGGTGCCCGTCGTCCGAGCTGCCGGCCATGCTGGTGAGGTCGCTGACCACGCCGCCGGTGACCGCGGCCGCGAACCGGTCGTCGATCGCGGTGAGATAGCACGTCATGTAGCCGCCGTAGCTGTACCCGGCCACGGCCAGTTTCGCCGGGTCGGCGGTGCCGTCGGCGACCAGCTGGTCGAGCGGTTCGAGGAAGTCGCGGGCGTCGGCCTCGCCCCACGCGCCCACGGCGGCGGTGAAGAACTGCTCGCCGTAGCCGTCGCTGGCCCGCGGGTTGAGCAGCAGCACGGTCCAGCCGTCGGCCGCCAGCTCCTGGTGGTACAGGTGGACCTCGTCGGCCGCACCGTTCCAGGCGTTGTGCGGGCCGCCGTGGATGTCCAGCAGCAACGGCGTGGGGCCGGTCGCCGCCGGGTCGCGGATCAGCCAGCCCTGCACCACCGTGCCGTCCGAGATGGTGAACTCGCGCTCCACCCGCGCGAACAACTCGACGTCCTCGAAGACCTTCCCGTGGTTCGTGCGCACGCTTTCGGCCCCGCTCGCCACGTCGATCGTGACAATTTCTCCGTACGACCCCGGGGTAGCCAGAGTGACAACGGCCGTGGCACCCGACACGGACAGTCCGGCGACCACGCGACCCGCTCCCCCGACGAGCACCCGAGGCTCACCGCCGTCGAGCGACACGGCGTACAGATGCGAGCAACCCCTGTCCCGTACGCAGAAAAGCACTGTCCGCCCGTCGGCCGCGAACCGGGGCACCGCGCCCGGATAGGCCGGCCCGCCCGCCATGACGTTGCGGTCGAGGCTCTTCGCGAGGTCGCGCACCCCGCCCCCGTCGAGCGGCACGTACAGCAGCCCCGCGTGACCGACCGGCTCCCCCTCGAAGCCGACGACCACCAGCGCGTCACCGTCCGGGGTCCACGCGCCCGGCCCGGCCACCCCGTCGGCCAGCCCGACCGCGTGCGGCCGGGCCTTGGCGTCGGTGACGTCCACGACGTGCAGCGGCGCCCGGAACACCAGGTCGGCGTCGGGGCCGGTGGCCGCCGCGAAGGCCAGCCGCGTCGAGTCGGGCGACCAGGCCGGTTCGCCCGCGTGCCAGTCCCCCTCGGTCACCTGCCGGCACTCGCGGCTCTCCACGTCGAGCACGAACAGATGATTGCGGACATCACGCAGCCACCCGGCGCCGTCGGCCTGGTAGTCGAGGCGCTCGGTGACGATCGGCGCCTTCTCGTCGGCGCCGGTCGTGGACACGGCCGCGGCGAAGGCGATCCGCGTGCCGTCCGGGCTCCACACCGGCGCCCCCGCCCCCTTGGGCAGGTCGGTGACTGCTTCGGCCTCGCCCCCGTCGGCGGGCAGCAGCCAGATCTGGGCCGCCCCGTCGCCGCCGCGCAGGAAGGCGAGCTGCCGGCCGTCCGGCGACCAGGCCGGCGAAGTGTCGGCCGGCCCGCGGGTCAGCCGGCGCGGTTCACCGGTCCCGGCCAGCCAGAGACCCCGGGTGACCCGGTCGCCGGCCTCGTCGGCGGCGCGCAAGACGTACGCGATCCGGTTGCCGTCCGGGCTCAGGGCGGGCTGTTCGGGCGTCGTCACCGACACCAGGTCCTCGATCCGCGCACGACGTGCCACTGTTTCCCCCTCGCCTAGGCCTCAGCGCGAAGCCTGCCTGGCGTGGGGTACCCGTGTCATGGTGCGCCCGGACGAGTCGGAGGCCCTCGACTCGTCCGCTACGCCGAGAAGACGCGGAGTTGCAGCATCGCGCCGAACCTTGCCTCGGGGTCGGTCAGGTCGACCTCGCCCACCTCGGCCAGGCGCCGCAGCCGGTAGCGGAAGGTGTTGGGGTGCACGTGCAGGGCGGCCGCGGCCGCCACGGCGTCGCCGAACGCGTCGAGCCAAGCCGCGAACGTCTCGACCAGGTTGGCGTTGTGCTCGGCGTCGTAGGCCAGCAGCTTGGCCAGCGGCCCGCTCGGCGCGTCGCCCCGGGCCGCCGTCAAGTCGCGCAGTTCCAGCACCATGGCCCGGGTGTAGACGTCCTCGAGCCGGGCGACCCGCCGCCCACCGCCCGAGCGCAGCACCCGCAGCGCGCGGTCGGCGCTCACCCGCACCGCGGCCAGCTCGGCCACCGACGAGCCGGGCGGGCTGACCCCGATCAGGGCCGGCACCCGGTCGCCGACCCGGTCGAGGAACTCCGTGGCCACCTTGACCGCGCGCTCCGAGGTGACCGCGGGCAGCAGCCCGTAGGCGACGTCGCCGAGCAGGGCCACCGCGCTGCCGGCGTGCACGGCGCTCAGGTGCATGGTGAGCGCGTCGGTCAGCCGTTGCCGGTCGGCCGCCAGCCCGGACCGGTCGGCCGCGCCCTCCGGCTCGGCCGGGGCCAGGGCCAGCACCACCAGCGGCTGGTCGGCCAGGCCGAGACGGGCCAGCGACTCCCGGGCGCCCGCACCGCCTTCCAAGGCCGTGCCGACCAGTTCCGTACGCAATCGGCGTTCGACATCGGCCCCCGCGCGCAGCCGCAGCATGTGCAGCGCGACCAGCTTCGCGGCATCGCTGAAGGCGCGCGAGCGGTCGGGCGTGAGCGGCTCGTGCACGGCGGCCCAGATCGAGCCCAGGAACTCGTCGCCCGCGCGCACGGCCACCGCCACCCGCGGCACCGAGAACTCGCCGGGCGCGGTCGGCGGCGGCGTCACGAACACCGGATCGGCGCTGTGGTGCAGGTCGCGCAGCACGCCCGCGCGGGACAAAATGCGGGCGAAGCGTTCCGGCACCTGGCGGCCCAGGATCGTCTCGACCCGCGACTCGTCGGCCTCCTCCTGGCGGCCCGAGAAGGCCAGCACCCGCGAGTCCGGGTCCTCGATCGTGACCGGCGCGTCGACGAGCGCGGCCACGGCGTTGGCCAGCGCGAACAGGTCACCCGAGGGCAGCCCGCCGAGCATCTCGGGCCCGGCGTCGCCGACGTCGCCCTGGCTCAGCATCGACCGCAGCAGCGCCGCCAGCTGGGCCCACGAGGCGCCCCGGGTCAGGGCGAGCAGAGCCACTCCGGACTCCTGCGCCGCCGCCCGCACGTCGTCCCCGGCCGGCACGGGGGCCCGTACGATCAGACCGGCCGCCCCGTGCGGTCCGAGCGCGCGCAACAGGGCGGCGATCTCGGCCGGCTCGCGCAGCCCCACGCCGAGCACGAGCGCGGGCGACGGCAGATGCGTCTCGTCGTACGGGTCATGGATGGCGATGCCGGCGATCGGCTCGGCCGACCGCACCTCGCCGTGCACCAGATCGAGCAGCGTGGCCCCGAGATCGTCGAGGACCCGCCCGAGGCTGGCGCGCGGCTGCTGGCTCATGCCACCGGAGCCTAGCCGCATAGATCAGGTTCCGAGGGGCACGCCGGGACGCGGGACGGCCGCGAGCAGTTCGCGCGTGTACTCGTGCTGCGGGTCGAGCAGCACCTCGTCGACCGGGCCGTACTCGACGATGCGACCCTGGCGCATCACGGCCACGATGTCGCTGACGTAGCGCACCACGGCCAGGTTGTGCGAGATGAACAGCATCGTCAGCCGCATCCGGCGTTGCAGGTCGCGCACCGCGTTGAGCACCGCGCCCTGGATCGACACGTCCAGGGCCGAGGTGATCTCGTCGGCCACGATCACCTCGGGCTTCCCGGACAGGGCGCGGGCCAGCGCGACCCGCTGCCGCTGCCCGCCGGAGAGCTCGTCCGGGCGGGCGCCGGCCCGGTCCGCGGCCAAGCCGACCAGCTCGAGCAGGCGGCCCACCTCGGCCCGCTTGTCACCGGTGCCGCGCGGCATGGCCTCCGCGATGGACGCGCCGATGCTCATCCGCGGGTCGAGCGCCGAGTACGGATCCTGGAAGATCATCTGCAGCGGCCGCGTCCGCAGCCCGGTGATGGGCTGCCCGTCGAGCAGAATGCGCCCGGCGGCGAGTGGGGCCAGCCCGACCGCGGCCCGGGCCAGCGTCGACTTGCCCGACCCGGACTCGCCGACCAGCCCCACGATCCGGCCGGCCGGCACGACCAGGTCGACGCCGTCGACGGCGACCGTGCCGCTGCGGCGCGAACCGAAGCGGACGGTCACGTCCTCGAAGGTCAGCTCGCGCATCGCGGCGTGGCCCGAGCGCCGAAGTGCACGTACTTCTCGCCGGTGGACAGCTCGTAGAAGGTGGCCGGGATCCAGTTGCCGGTCTCCGGGTCCTGGGCCACGAACAGGTCGGGCGCGACTGCGACCATCGGGTAGTCGACCGGCTCCTCCTGCAGCAGTTCGGCCATGGCGCCGGTGACGCTGACCCGCAGCACCGGGCCGGTATCCGTCACGGTGATCTCCTGCCGGATGCTGGCCCGCTCGTAGACACCCGCGTAGGGGGCGGGATCGACCTCGACCGGGACGTCCGGCGGGCCGAGCGGATGTGGGACGGGCACCTGGGCCAGCTCGGCGAAGATCTCGCGGTACAGCTCCTCGTACAGCTTGGCGCCGTTGCCGCCGTTGGTCAGCAGCGCGACGGCGAGACCCGTCTCGGGCAGGATGCGCAGGAAGGCGGCCTGGCCGATGGTGTTGCCGTCGTGGCCGATCAGGCGGTGGCCGTCCCAGCCCGCCCGCTCCCAGCCCAGGCCCCACGAGTCGCCCAGCAGGTACTTGTCCGGCAGGTCGGCCTGGTGCTCGGCCATGGCGGCGGCACTGGCCGAGCTGAGCACCTCGCCGCCGCCGTCCAGGTGCATCTGGGCGAATTTGAGCAGGTCGGCCACGGTGGAGACGATCGAGCCGGCCGGTCCGGCCGAGCGCGGGATGCCCCAGACCGGCGCCACGGTCTGGTCGCCGTCGTGGGTCACGTGGCCGACGGCCGCCCGGTGCAGCAGCGCCTCCTCGGGCAGCGTGACCGTGTGGGTCAGCCCGAGCGGCGTGACCAGCCGGTCGCGGACGGCGGCGTCCCAGGTGCCGCCGGTCAGCTTCTCGATGACCCGTCCGGCCAGCGAGAACCCGGAGTTGCAGTACGACCAGGTGGCGTCGAGCGGATGGTTCTGGGCGGCGTCGGCCAGCACGGCGGTGTACTTCTCGAGGCAGTCGTCGCCGCGGCCGGTGTCGGTGAAGACGTCACCGTCGATGCCGCTGGTGTGGGTGAGCAGGTGGCGCATGGTCACCTTGGCCGTGACGCCGGGGTCGCTGAGGCGCAGCTCGGGCAGCACCTCGACCAGCGGGGCGTCGAGCTGCAGCTTGCCCTCGTCGACCAGCTGCATGACGATCGTGGCCGTCCACACCTTGGTGATCGACCCGATCTGGAACAGCGAGTCGGTGGTGGTCTCGACGCCGGTGCGCAGGCTCAGCACCCCGTACGCGAAGTCGGTGATCTCGCCCTGGCTCAGGATGCCCAGGGTCGCGCCGGGCACGTTGTGGCGCTCGGCCAGCTCGGCCAGGCGCTGATTCCAGTCGGTCATGGTCGTTCCCCTCCCAGGGGTGCGGCGATCGGGTCGTCCGTCTTGTCGTCGTCCGGCACCGTGGTCCGGTTGTCCGGGATCGCGGCCGGGGCCTGGTCGGCGTGCCAGCAGGCGACGCGACGGCCGATGGCGTAGGTGGTCAGGGCCGGGTCCTCCCGGCGGCACCGGTCGGTGGCGAGCAGGCAGCGCGGGGCGTACGGGCAGCCCGCGGGCAGGTCGTGCGGGTCCGGCGGGCGACCCGGGATGACGGCGAGCGGGGCGTTCCGGTCGGTCGTCATGTCGGGCACGGCGGCCACCAGAGCCCGCGTGTAGGGATGCCGAGCGTCGTGCAGCAGCGCGTCGGTCGGCAGATCCTCGACGATCCGGCCGGCGTACATCACCAGCACGCGCTCGCAGACCTGGCCCACCACGGTCACGTCATGGCTGATGAACAGCAACCCGACCCGCTCGGCGGCCCGGATATTGGCGATCAGCTGCAGCACCTGGCGCTGAACGGTGACGTCGAGGGCGGTGGTCGGCTCGTCGGCGATGATCAGCTGTGGATTGGCCATCACCCCCATGCCGATCATGGCCCGCTGACGCATGCCGCCCGAGAACTCGTGCGGCAGCTGCTTCGCGCGGCGCTCGGCCGACGGAATGCGCACCGCAGCCAAACGGTCAACGGCTCGCCGCCAGGCTGTGCGCCTGTCCGCCCCCTGATGCTCGCGGACAACTTCGGCCAACTGCCGCCCGACTCGCTGAGTGGGATTGAGCGAAGTCATCGGATCCTGAAACACCATCGACAGCGAAGTGCCGAGCAGCCGCCGATGGTCGGCCTTCTCGCGGAGGTCGGTCCCGAGGAACTCGAGGCGTTCGGCGCGGACGCGACCGGGGTGTTCGATCAGTTGGGCGATGGCGAGTGCGGTCAGGCTCTTGCCCGAGCCGCTCTCGCCGACGATGCCGATGGCCTCGCCCCGCCGGACCGACAGGCTCACGCCGCGCACGGGAGTGACCGGTCCTCCGGCCGCGGGGAACGTCACGTGCAGGTTCTCGACGGCCAGCAGGGGCTGATCGGGGCCGTCCGGTTCCGGGTCGGCCGGTGGCGGCTCGTACGTGTGTTCTGTCCGTCGACCGGTCTGCGCCGAGCGCAGGCCGATCGCTCGGGCGACCGCCTCGCCGCTCAGGTTGAACGCCATCGCGGCCAGCACCACGGCCACCCCGGCGGCCAGCGCGCCGGCCGGGTGCACGTAGATCTGGGCCAGACCTTCGCCCAGGAGGCGACCCCAGTCGTAGCTGGGGGCCTGCACGCCCAGCCCCAGGAACGACAGGCTGGCGAAGGCCAGCAGAGCGCTGCCGGCCGCCATCGTCGCCGAGACGATCAGCGGCTCGGCGATGTTGGGCAGCACGTGCCGCACCAGGATCCGCATCCGGCCGATCCCGGCCACCCGGGCCGCGGCGATGAAGTCGCGCCCCGAGACGGTGGCCGCCATGGTCTGCGTGAGGCGGGCGAAGCCGGGCGCGGTGGCGAAACCGATCGCCAGCACGGCCCCCTTCGCCCCCACCCCGAAGATGACGGCGAAGAACAGCGCCAGCAGCAGCGACGGGAACGCCACGGCGATGTTGATGAGCGTGCCGACCCAGCGTCCGATCCAGCGGCCCAGCAGCACGTTCGCGGTGCCGAGCAGCAACCCGGCGGTCACCCCGATCGCGGTCGCCAGCAGGGCCAGCCCCACCGACAGCCGGGTCGCCACCAGCACCCGGGCCAGGATGTCGCGCCCGAGCAGATCGGTGCCGACGGGGTGGGCCGACGACGGCCCCTGCAGAATCTCGGCCGACTGCACCGCGTCGGCCCGGCCCGACCAGATCAGCGGGGCCACGACCGCCAGCAGCACCACGGCCGCCAGCAGCACGGCCGCGGTGATCCCGAGCGGACTGCGCAGCGCGCCGGTCCAGCGCCTGGCCGCGGTCGCCTTCATCAGCTCTCCCGGATCGCCGAGCGGGGGTCGAGCACGGCCAGCGCCACGTCCACCACCAGGTTGATCAGCAGCACGCCGATGCCGTAGACGAGCACCACGCCCTGCACGGTCGGATAGTCCTTGGCCAGGATCGACTGGACGATGGTGCCGCCCAGCCCGGGCCAGGCGAAGATGTTCTCGATCAGCACCGTGCCCGCCACCAGCGACCCCAGCAGCAGCCCGCCCAGGGTCAGCGTGGCGGTCAGCGCGTTCGGCAACGCGTGCCGCAGATAGATCGCTCCGGCCCGCAGGCGTTTGGCCCGGGCCGTACGGATGTAGTCGGTCTGCAGCACGGCCAGCAGCTCGACCCGCACGATCCGGGCCAGCATGAACGCGGGCCCGATGGCCAGGGCCAGCACCGGCAGCACGTACGAGTCGGGCCCCGAACGCCCGGCCACCGGGAACCAGCCGAGCTGGACGCTGAACACGAACACCAGCCCGACCGCCATCAGGAACTCGGGAATGGTCGCCACCACGACGCCGGCCGAGGTGAGCGCCCAGTCCCCGCCGCGGCGGCGGCTGTCGCGGGCCAGCACGGCCATCAGCAGGCCGAGCGGCACCGAGACGACCACGGCCAGCGCGAAGGCCAGCAAAGCCATCTGGATGGTCGAGCCGAGCCGGGCCGAGATCACCTCCTGCACCGGCAGACCGGAGGTCATCGAGACCCCCATGTCCCCGGTCAGCAGCTTGCGCAGGTAGTTCAGGTACTGCAGCCAGAGCGGGTCGTTGAACCCGAGCGCCTCGCGCCGCTGCTCGATCAGCGAGAGCGGAGCGGTCGGGCCGAGCGCCGCCCGGACCGGGTCGCCGGGCAGCACGTGGATCATGAGGAAGGCGGCGGTCACCAGCACCCAGACGCTCAGCACCAGGCGCCCGGCCCGGCGCATCCCGAACCGGGCCCACGGGCCGTCCGTGACGGTAGCGACCTTCACCGGTCAGCCCAGCATGCGGATCGACGACGGGTCGACGTCACCCTCGGACAGGTTGAACTCGATCCCGTTGCCGATGGACGGCGCGTTGGAGTTGGCGAACGGCACCAGGTCCAGGTTCGACACCACCGCCTTCTCGGCCGCGGCCCACTGCGGGCAGCCGCTCTCACCGGTCAGCTTCTGGGCCTCGGCCACCGCCGTCGTATAGGCCTTGTTGTCGAAGGCGGCGAAGTTGGCCCCGTTGGGCGGGGTCGGCCCGGACAGGAACGACACGAGCTGGCTGGGCAGCGTCACGCCGATCGGGAACATGGCCACGTCCCAGGCCAGCTGCCCGGCCGCGATCTGCCCGACCTGCGTGGTCGTGACCGACTTCAGCTCAACCTGTACGCCGGCCGCCTGCCACTGCTGCTGCAGCAGCTCGGCCGCGGCCTGCTGGCCCGGGTTGCCGGTGGCGCCCCAGGCCACGACCAGCTTCTTGCCGGCGACGGCGCTGCCGGCCAGGGCCGCCTTGCCCGCGGCGGCGTCGAAGGCGGGCAGGTTGCCGGCCACGTTGTCGCCCTTGCACGGGGTCATGGCCGGGGCGACCAGGCCGGTCGCGGCCGTCCCGCGGCCGCTGGTGAAGACCTGCTGCATCTGGTTGAGGTCGAGCGACTGGATCAGCGCCTTGCGCACGTTCAGGTCGGCCGTCGGCAGCCCGGCCTTCTGGTTGAACCAGATCTCGCCGGTCGGGGCCAGCACGTCGCGCTTGAGGAACTGGTCGCCCTGCAGCCGGGCCGTGTCGGGGCCGGTGAACCGGGCCACGTTGACCTCGCCCGAGAGCACCAGGTTGGCCGTGGTGGTCTCGTTGGCGATGACCCGGATCACCACCTTGTCGGGCCGGCCGACGGTGTCGGCCTTGAAGTCGCCCGGCCCCCACGCGTACTCCTTGCGCCGGGTCAGCGTGTAGTGGTCGTCCGGCACGGCCTCGGTCAGCGTGTACATGCCGGTGCCGTCGGAGGCCTGCTTGAGCTTCGTCCGGTCGGCCATGCCCTTGTCGCAGACGATCGGCAGGCCGCCCAGGTTGCGCTCCAGGAAAGCGTCCGGGCTGGGCGAGGTCACCGAGACGGTGCCGGCCGCGTCGTCGGCCGTGGCCTTGGCCCCGGCCGGCACGTACAGGCCGATCCGGGTCGAGGAGTTCTTGGCGTCGCCCACGAACGAGATGTTCTTGGCCACGGTCGTCGCCGTCAGCGGGGTGCCGTCGGCGCACGTGATGCCCTTGCGCAGGGTGAACTTCGCCGTCGTGCTGGTCGACTCCCACTTCTCGGCCAGCCCGGGCAGCGTCTTGCCGTCGGGCGCGAACCCGAGCAGGGAATCGTAGAGGAACCGGTCGACCTGACCGGTGACCGACAGTGAGGTGAAGTGAGGATCGAGGTTGCCGGGGTCACCCGGGACAGCCATCGTGAATGTCTTGCCATCGACCGCCTGGCGCCCACTCGCGCCACCGCCGCCGTCATTGCCGCAAGCGGCCAGGAGCACCACAGCCCCGGCCGCGGCCGCGCTTCGCCAAGCGTTCATCGTGCCTCCACGTGCTGTGTGTCACGAAAGACTGCCGAGCGTGCGACCCCCTTGTCTTTGGCGCTGCCGACAACATGGGGACGGTCCAGTTGTCGTGGTGGACGACACACTCCCGGCCGCCGCCGAGTTGTCGAGGGACTGTCAGATTTTCCGTACGCCGGGATCGGGCCGCCTACAGTCGGGCGGTGCCCGCCACCATCCTGATCGCCGAGGACGACCCCCGGCAGGCCGAGATCATCCGGCGCTACCTGCAGGCGGCCGGCTGGTCGCCGGTGGTGGTCGCCGACGGCCGGGCCGCCATCACCGCCGTCCGGCAGCGCGCGCCCGACCTGCTCGTGCTCGACGTGCAGATGCCCGAGATCGACGGGCGGGACGTGTGCCGGGTGCTGCGGGTCGACCACGACCTGCCGATCCTCATGCTGACCGCCCGCACCAGCGCCGACGACCGGGTGCTGGGGTTCGACCTGGGCGCCGACGACTACCTGACCAAGCCTTACGACCCCCGCGAGCTGGTGGCCCGCGTCCGCGCGCTGCTGCGCCGGGCCACCCCGCGCCCGGCGGCCGGGGACGGGCTGCGGGTCGGCGCGCTCACGGTCGACCCGGCCGGCCACACCGTGCACCGGGACCGGACCGAGGTTCCCTGTACGCGGGGCGAGTTCGCGCTGCTGGCCGCGCTGGCCGCCGAGCCGGGCCGGGTCTTCACCCGCCGTCAGCTGGCCGACCGGATCAGCGGGCTCGACCGCAACGCCACCGACCGCGGGATCGACATGCACGTGGTCAACCTGCGCCGCAAGCTCGAGGACGACCCGCGCCGCCCGGCCTACCTGCTGACCGTGCACGGGGTGGGCTACAAGCTGGTCGACGGGTCGTCCGGGTGAGCCGGCCCGTGCCGTGGCGCCGCAGTCTGGTCGTACGCCTGCTCGGCACCTCGATCCTGATCGTGATCCTGTCGGTGGCTACCACGGCCTGGCTGGCCGCCCAGACGGCGACCCGGGCGGTGCAGAAGGAGCGGGCACAGTCGCTGGCCGGCGACTCCCTCATCTACGACCGGCTGCTCGGCTTCGCCGCCGGTCACCCGGGCTGGGACACGGTCGGGCCGGACGTGCGCCGGCTGGCCGCCGAGACGGGCCGGACGATTGCGATCACCACCGCTGACGGCGACCTCATCGCCAGCTCCGATCCGGCGGCGCCGCTGCCGGGGCGGCCGTCGGCGGTGCTCGACCCGCTCGGCGGCGCCTCGGGCCCGATCGATCCGCGCGCCGTCGGCCCGTACCGGCTGGGCGAGCGCGACCGGGCGGCCCAGCGTGAACTGGTCCGGCAGCGCCTGGAGTGCCTGCGCTCACAGGGCGTCGAGGCCACCGCCCAGGAGGTGCCGTCGGGCCGCTTGGTCGTCCGGATGGCCGAGCGCACCCCGCGCCTGCGGCGGGACTGCCTGTTCCGCGAGGACGCGCCGTTCCCGGCCGAGCAGCGCGCGCTCGCGAAGCTGCGGGGCCCGGTCGTCCAGTGCCTCAAGAACCGGCACCTGCCCGACATCGTGCTGTTCCCGGTCGACTTCACCTGGCAGTACGCCGGCGCCAACGTCTACGGCAACGTCCAGGACATCCAGGACTGTGTGGACAACGCACGCCGGGCGCAACTGCGGCCGTACGTCGCCCGCCCGGCCCGACTGTTCCTGAGCAGCCCGGCCGAGCCGCCGGCGCCGCCGTTCGACCTTTCCCGGGCGAGCACCCTGCGGATCGCCGGGGCGGCCGGGTTCGTGCTGCTGGTGGCCGTGGCCGCGGCCCTGCTGGTCGGTCTGCGACTGGTCCGTCCGCTGCGCGCCCTGACCGCCGCGGCCGACGAGGCGGCCCACCGCCCGGCCCCGGTGACGATCGCCCGCGCCGACGAGATCGGCCGCCTGGCCAACGCGCTCAACGACCTCGCCCAGCGAAGTGAGCGAAGTGAACAACAAAGGCGCACGATGGTCGACGACATCGCTCATGAACTGCGCAACCCGCTCACCAACGTGCGGAACTGGCTGACCGCCGGTCAGGACGGGCTGGCCGACCTCGACCAGGACATGGTGCGGTTGCTGCTCGAGGAGACCGGCCTGCTCCAGCACATCGTGGACGACCTGTCCGACCTGGCCGACGCCGACGCGGGCACCCTGGCTCTGGACCGGGCCGAGCACTCGGCGGCCGACCTGCTGGCTACCGTCGTCGAGGCCTATCCGTCGGTCCACCTGCGGGCCGAGGGTGAGCTGCCGGTCCTGGTCGACCCCGTCCGGTTCCGGCAGATCATCGCCAACCTGCTGACCAACGCGATCCGGCACACCCCGCCCGGCGGCCGGATCGACGTGTGGGCCCGTACCGCCGGGCCCGACGTGGTCATCGAGGTCAGCGACACCGGCGAGGGCATCAGCGCGGCCGATCTGCCGCACGTGTTCGACCGGTTCTGGCGGGCCGACCGGGCGCGGGCCCGGGCCACCGGGGGCAGCGGCCTGGGCCTGTCGATCGCCCGCAAACTGGCCCAGGCCCACGGCGGCGACCTCACGGCAGCCAGCACGGCCGGGGTGGGCAGCACGTTCACGGTCCGGCTGCCGGCGTCCCTCTGAGGAGGCGTCCGCCCTCCCCTTCGGCTAGGCGTCAGCCTTTCTTGCCGTCGAACGCCTCGGCCTGACAGCGCAGTTCGAGCGCCTCGTCCGGCTCCTGCGGGTCGGTGTACCAGGTCGGGCCGGGCCGCCATTCGCCGTTCCTCTTGACGAAGTCCTGACCGGCCGCGACCAGGCACAGGTGGTAGTTGTTGTCGTCGTCGGCCCAGTACGGGTTCTTGTCCTCGTCCAGTTCCGGCGCCAGCACCGGTTTGAGCTTCCCGCACGCGGCCACCACCTTGCGGTCGGTCTCGGCGATGATCCGCCCGTTGGTCTCGTTGGTGTTGCCGCTGGCGCTGATGTCGAGCAACCCGTCCTCGGCCGTCCGCATCGGGACCTTGTTCTCTTTTAGGCATTTCATCCACGGCTGCTGCATGCGGCGCACCTCAGCCGCCGTGGTATCGGGCCGGATGACCGGGGCCGCGGGCGCTACCGAGACGGGAGCGCTGCCCGGCGTCTGCAACGAGACCACCGACGGAGTGTCTTCCGACGGCGCCGACGAACAACCGGCGAGCACAAAAACAAAGGCCAGAGCCAATTTGGTACGCATGACGTCCCTTCAGGAGAAGCCGAGTGCTTCGGCCGGGGTGAGACGGGCTGCCCACACGAACGGGCAAGTTCTTCGGTCGCGGCGAGACGGGCTGCCCGCACGGGCGGGTCACGAGGCGGCCAATGCTTCGGTCGGGGTGAGGCGGGCTGCCCGGACGGACGGGTAGACGCCGGCGACGACGCCGACCAGCAGTGCGCCGCCGGTTCCGGCGGCCAGCGCGGTCAGCGGCACGACGGGCGGCCAGTGCTGGTGCAGCGCGTAACCGACGGTCGCGGCCACGCCCAGGGCCGTCCCGGTCAGGCCGCCCAGCAGCGACAACGCCACCGATTCGGCCAGGAACTGGGTGCGGATCTGCCCGCGATGGGCGCCCAGGGCCCGCCGCAACCCGATCTCGCGCCGGCGCTCCAGCACCGAGATGACCATGGTGTTGGCCACCCCGATGCCGCCGACGAGCAGCGCCACCCCGGCCATGCCCAGGAACAGCGCGCTGAAGGTGGCCTCGGACGCGCGCTGGGCCGCGAGCGCGTCGGACGGGCGGGTCACCCGCACCAGGCCGGGCGCGGCGGGCAGCACGGTCGCGGGCAGCACGTCCCGGACGGCCTCGACCGCCGGTTCGTGGCTGCGGACGTAGACCACCGTCGGCCGCCCGTCGAAGCCGAGCTCGCGGCGTGCGGCGGGCCAGCCGACCAGGGCCGCCCGGTCGATCTCGGGCGCGAGCGGGATCGGCCCGAGGATGCCGGTGACGGTGAACCACCGCTGTCCGATGTAGAGCTGTGGGCCGCCGGCCGGGTCGGTGATGCCCAGCCGGTCCGCGGCCTCGGCCCCGAGCACCACCGTGGGGAACTGCTCGTCGAACCAGCGCCCGGCCCGGATCCGGCCCTCGAGCAACGGCAGGATCCCGGGCCGGCTGGCCAGCACGGTGGTCGTCGCGGAGTTGTCGGCCCGTTCGTTGCGGGCGATCGTGGCGTGCGTGTTGGCCATCGCCGACGCGCCGACGACCGGGGCGATCCGGGCCGCCATCTCGGCCGCCCGCTCCTCGAGCGCGGCCGGGGGCTGCTGGTCGGGCAGCGCGCTGGCCTGCAACAGGTTGGTGCCGAGGGCGGCCAGGTCACGGGCCAGGGCCCGCTCGCTGGAGGCCGGGATGCCCATGACCACCACCATCGTGGCGATGCCGATACTGATGCCCAGCGCGGACAGGGCGGCCCGCATCCGCCGCACCCGCAGACCCACGAACGCCAGGGCGAGAACGTCGGCCGGCGACAACCGCACGGCCCTCACGACTGCCCCGCAACGAACGGCTGCGCCACACCGAACGACCGCCCGGCCGCGACCGACTGCTGCACGACGTGCGACTGCCCGCCGTGCTCCACGACGTGCGACTGCCCACCAGCGAGCGACTGCCCAGCGCCCAGCGCAGGACCACCAGCAACCGACCTCCCACCGGCTGGCGCAGGACCAGCGGCGATCGACTGCCCAGCGGCTGGCGGAGGACCAGTGGCGGTCGACTGCGTCGCATCGGCGACGACGCGGCCGTCGCGTAGTTCGACGCGGCGGGGCAGGGCGGCCGCGATGTCCCGGTCGTGGGTGATGACCGCGATCGTCGTGCCCTCGGCGTTGAGCCGGATCAGCAGCTCCAGCACGGCCTGCCCGGTCGCGGTGTCGAGGGCGCCCGTGGGCTCGTCGGCCAGCACCAGGGCGGGCCCGGTGGCCAGGGCGCGGGCGATCGCCACGCGCTGTTTCTCGCCCCCGGAGAGCTGGTGCGGCCGGTGCCCGAGGCGGTGGGCGAGCCCGACCCGGTCCAGGGCCTCGGCCGCGAGCCCGCGCCGCTGGCGCCGGGGCACACCGGCGTACAGAAGGCCGGTGGCCACGTTCTCGAGCGCGGTGAAACCGTCGGTGAGGTGGAACTGCTGGAAGACGAAGCCGATCGTGCGGCCGCGCAATGCGGAGAGTTGCCGGTCGGACAGGGCTTGCGCGTCCTGTCCCAGCACGGTGACCGTGCCGTGGGTGGGCCGGTCGAGCGTGCCCATGACGTTGAGCAGCGTGGACTTGCCGGAGCCGGAGGCACCGACGATGGCCAGCAGCTCGCCCGCCTCGACGGTGAGTGACACCCGGTCGAGGGCGGTGACGCCGCCGCCGTAGACCATGCTCACCTCGCGTACAGCCAGGACCGTCACGACGCGGTCACCACCCGGGTGCCCTCGGCCAAGCCGTCGCCGCTGACCTCGACCAGTCCCATGGCGAACATGCCGGTCTCGACCGCGATCACCGGGCCGCCGGAGACCTGGACGGCGTGGCCGCCCTCGCGCAGGGCCAGCAGCGCCGCGACCGGCACGGCGAGCACGCCTTTCCGGGACTGTCCGGCGAAGGACACGTCGACCGGGGCGGAGTCCAGATCCTGAACGGCCTTGGCGTCGCCCAGGGTCACGGTCACGTCGACCTGGGCCGGTTTTCCGGAATCCTCGTCGGCCCGTGCGTCGCGGTCGATCCGGCCGACTGTCCCCTTGGTCCGGGTGCCACCGGGCAGCTCGACCTGCACCGATTGGCCGACGCGGATCGCGCCGAGATCGGCCACGGGCACCGGCACGGTCACCGCCTTCTTGCGCCCGGTGACGACCAGGACGCCCTCGGCTGCCGGGTCGCCGACCTGCGCGCCGAGCTGGCTCACCCGTACGGCGCCCGGCAGCACCACGACGTCGGCCGGGTCGACGGCGCCGGTGACCGGGCGGCCCTCGTCGCCCTGCCATTTCTTGACCGCGGCGACGACACCGGCGGTGAGCACGGCGTCGCCCGACCGTTTGCGGCGCGGCTGGTCACCGGTGCGGTAGCCCAGCGCGCGCAGGTTGTCGACCAGCACGCGGACGTCGCGCCCGGTCAGCCCGGCCGCCGCGAGCGGGCGGAACAGCGGCGTCGACCCGTAGAGCAGGATCACCGGCTGGTCGTCGTTGCGGTACAGCGTTCCGCCCCGCTTGACGGTGGCGCCGGTCCGGGGCAGCCAGGTCACCGTGCCCCCGGCGGCCCGGATCGTCCGGGGCACGCCGTAACCGAGCGTCCCGGGCAGGGTGCGGGCGGTGCTGAGGTCGGTGCGCTCGACGGCCACAGTCGCCACCGCGGCGGCGGACGGCTCCGACCGGGGCGGGCCTTCCGCCGTACACCCGGCCGCCGTGACGACGGCCAGGAGCAGGATCATTCGTCGCATGCCGGCCACGATGCCGAGCAGTCGTCAGCGGGCCGTCAGTAGATTGTCGAGCGACTGTCAGACTTTCGTGGGAGGACGGGCCCATCGAGATCTCCCGAACCGCTGACGCCGCCGGCCCCGATCCCGGGCAGGCTGGCCGGATGCGGACGAACGTGGCTCGGTGGCGCCGGCAGGCCGGCCTCACCGAGCGGTGGCGGCTGGCCTACGAGGTCGCCCTGGTGGCGCTGGTGACGGTGGCGGCGGTGGTGCCGTCGGCCCTGGTCGGCTGGTATCCGGCGGCGCCGTGGCTGGTCGGGCTGACCACCCCGGTGCTGTTGCTGCTGCGCCTGACCCACCCGTTGATCGGCTACGTGGCCGCGGCGCTGGTCGGGCTGGGCACCGGTGGGCCGAGCAGCATGCTGCTGCTGGTGCTGAGCGCTTCCCTGGCCTATCGGGTCGCCCACTGGTGGCAGGTCGGGGCCGGGCTGGCCGCAGCCTGGGTCGGTTACGTGCTCTCGTTCCTGTGGGAAGAGCCGCTGACCCTGGAGTGGACCCTGCTCACCACGCTGCTGTTCGCGCTGCTGGCGGTGCTGCCGGCCGGGGTGGCCCGGCTGGTCCGGCGACGGCGGGTGCTGCTCGCCGCCATGCACGGGCGCAACGTGCAGCTGCACAGCCAGCAGAGCGAGATCGCCCGGCAGGCCCAGGCCCGCGAACGGGCCCGGATCGCCCGCGACATGCACGACTCGCTCGGGCACAAGCTCACCCTGATCTCGCTGTACTCCTCGATGATGCGGACCGCCGAGGACCCCGACGAGACGGCCGACCTGGTCCGCAAGACGTCGTCGGCCGCGATGACCGAACTGCGCCAGATCCTCGGTCTGCTCGGTCAGGACGACCCCCAGTCCCTCGTACGCCCGTTGACCGGCCTGGACGAGCTGGCCGAGCAGGCCCGGTCGTCGGGGGCCCGGGTCGAGCTGCTCCGCGAGGGTGAGCCCCGCCCCGAGGCGTCGCTGACCGAGCACGCGGCCTACCGGGTCATCCAGGAGGGACTGACCAACGCGTTGCGCCACGCCCAGGGCGGCGCGATCACGCTGCGGCTGCGGTACGAGCCGGACGCGCTGATCGCCGCCGTGACCAACACGGCCGGGCTGCCGGTGGTGCGGACGACCAGCAAACAGGGGCTGCTCGGACTGGCCGAACGGGTGCGGGTGGCGGGCGGCATGCTCTATCACGGGCCGACGCCGGACGGCGGCTTCCGGGTCGCGGCCACCCTGCCCCACCTGGGCGAGGGCGCCGCCCCGGCCCCGGTCGAGAACCCGCCGCCGCCGGCCGGGCCCGACTTCGCCGACGTGATCGACCGGCACCGCCGCCGGTCCCGGTTCGTGCTCGTGGCCACGGCGTTGTCGATCGCCGTCTTCCTGGCCCTGTGCGGGGTGGGAATGTGGCTGATCTCGGCCTTCGCCACCGTCGACCGCGAGACGTACGACGCGGCCCGGATCGGGGCGCCCGAACACGCCGTACGGGAAACCCTGCCCGACCCCGACGCCGGGACCCCCGCCGCGGACGCCGCCTGCGTCGACTATCAGGCGTCCATCTTCGACCAGGTCCGCGGCGAGGACGGCGAGTTGCGTTACCGCTTCTGCTTCCGCGACGGCATGCTGAGCGACAAACAGATCATCCGGGAGCCGACGTCATGACCGAACCGTT
The DNA here is from genome assembly GCF_024137025.1 of Paractinoplanes aksuensis. Classification (GTDB taxonomy): domain Bacteria; phylum Actinomycetota; class Actinomycetes; order Mycobacteriales; family Micromonosporaceae; genus Actinoplanes; species Actinoplanes aksuensis. The sequence goes on along the minus strand of NZ_JAMYJR010000028.1, from coordinate 234,673 downwards.
GCGGGTGCTGCTGGCCGACGACGACTCGCTGATCCGCACGGCGATCGACGCCATCCTGCGCCCGGCCGCCGGCATCGAGCTGATCGCGCAGGCCACCGACGGCCGGGCCGCGATCGACCTGACCCTCAAGCACCGGCCCGACGTGGCCCTGCTCGACATCCAGATGCCCGTCCTCGACGGGCTGGCCGCGCTGCGCGAGATCCGCCGCCTGGTGCCCGAGGTCCGGATCGTCGTGCTGACCACCTTCGGCCAGGACGAGTACGTGGCCCAGGCGCTGGCCCAGGGCGCGGCCGGGTTCCTGCTCAAGGAGTCGGCGGCGGACGAGCTCGAGTACGCGATCCGCGCCGCCGCGGCCGGCAACGCGTACCTGTCCCCGAAGATCACCCGGCAGGTGCTCGACCGGCTGCCCGCCCCGCCCACCCGGCCCACCGAGGACCAGCTCAAGGTCGACCAGCTCAGCGAGCGCGAGCGGGAGGTGCTGATCCGGCTGGCCCAGGGCCTGTCCAACGCCGAGATCGGCAAGCAGCTGTTCGTCAGCGAGGGCACGGTGAAGACGCACGTCTATCACGTGTTCGCCAAGCTGGGCTGCGAGAACCGGGTCCAGGCGGCCATGCTGGCCCAGCGCACCGGCCTGCTCGACAACTAAAGTTGCAGGCCCGTTCGGCCGGTCGGCAGACGTGCCGGAACCCCGCCCGCGGCCACACTTTCGGGCATGACCACGACTTTCGAGACCTGGGAACTACCGGCTCGGATCGCGCTCGGCGACCAGGGCATCGGCTACCACACGGCCAACCCGATCATCGAGGATGTACGGGCCCACTGCGAGCGCACCGGGCAGAGCCCGTTCGAGGCGTACGGCGACCCCCGCGAATTCGCCGTCCGGGCCGCGGCCGAGCAACCGGCCGAGGTGCGCGAGATGGTCGACCGCGAGGGCATGACCCCCGGCGACTACCTCAGCGGCCAGATCTTCGTGGTGAACCTGCTGGTGCTCCTGGCGGTGCCGCTGTTCGCGGCGATCGACCGCACGTGGACGTTCCCGGCCACGGCCGCCGGCCTGACCGGCACCGTGCTGCTGGCGCTGACGCTGTTCTGGGCCGGCGCGGTGCCGAGGGCGGTCCGCGCCTCGGGCCGGCCCCACCTGGTCAAGTACGCCTGGGCCGCGCTGCCGGTGCTGGTGCTGGCGGCGGCGACGGCGTTCACGACCCTGCCCCGCGAGCACCTGTTCCCGATCCCGGTGGTGGCCGTCGTGGTGGTGGCCGCGATCCTGCTCGGCCTGCAGATGCGGGAGCCGAAGAAGCCGACCGGCCCCGCGTCCCGGATCCCGGCCCCGGCCACGGCCGACGACTGGTTCGAGCGCTTGAACGGCCTGCTGATCGGCCGCTACGACCTGGCCCCGGACCGCGCGGCCGAACTGACCCGGACGGCCCGCGCCCAGCTGGCCGGCTCCGGTCGTACGGCGGATCTCGGATCGGTCGAGGAATACGCCCACCGGATCCAGGAGGGCGAGCCGGCCCGCAAGGATCCGTTCTGGCGCACCCGGCCCGCCCAGATCATCAGCCTGCTGGTCGGTCTCGGCATCGCGGTCCGCGCCTTCATCGGCTGGCAGCAGGACGGCGTGTGGTGGGCCGCCTACCTGATCGCCCTCCCGGCCGCCCTCGGCGGCGCCTGGTTCCTGCTCCAGGCCCTGCGCGGTAAGCGTCAGCCGCCATCCTGACGTTGGACCCGGTCGAACCTCCGCGGGCGGCGGCACGGCCATTACAGCTCATCTCCCCTGACGGTTCACCGTTGGGCTGGTGGTAATAGCCACATCGCTATCGCCTATCGACAATTGATTGAAGGTATGATCATCGAGTCGGACAAGTGCTGTCCGAGTTTGTTCGGCCTGCACCCGATTCCCCATCCCCAAGGAGAACTCGATGCGCAAGACTGCCGTCCGCCTGTCCGTGGGCCTGGCCGCCGTGGCCGCTTTCGGCACCGTCGCGGCCACCCCCGCCGCCGCGGCCCCGGCCGACGTCCAGAGCGGACTCAGCTTCTACGTCTACAACCGCCAGTCCCCCACGTTCGTCGCGAACTTCCCCCAGCCCGACAGCTCCTGCCAGGCCGTGCCGGCCCGGGCCGACCTCCTGGTCGGGTGGAGCGGCCTGACCAACGTCCTCGCCTACCGCAGCGCCGACTGCAGCGACCGGCCGGCCTCACTGGGCACGCTGCGCAGCATCCGCCCGGGCGAGTTCCAGTCCTTCCGTACGGAGTAAGCACCGCTCCGAAGGCCGGCCGGGTGACCCGGCCGGCCCTTTGCTGCCCCGGACTCACTCGAAAGTCATTTGATCCGTCTACTGTGCCGGATTCCAGCGGAGCGAACGGACGTGGATGTACTTCGTAGCGTTGAACGCCGTCCGGCAGCGGTCCGGCCCGACCACGTTCGTCGCCGTCCTGGCCGCCCTGCTGGCCACCGTGGCCGGCTGCGCGGTGTGGTACGGCCTGGCTGTGGCGTCCCGGTCGGCCGGTCACGAGGTGGCCTCGGCCCCGATCGAGCAGCGCGTCATCACGGTGCGACAGGCCACCACCGCCGGCAGCGACCCCCGTGGCCGCCTCGACGCGTTCGCCGCCACGGTGGGTACGCAGTTGCCGATCCCGGCGGCCACACCGGTCATCGGCGCTGTGGCCGCCATGTCGTTCGTCTATCCCGGCAAACCCGATGCCGGCTCCGACCTGCCGGTGGCTTACCGCGACGGATTCTGCGCGCACGTACGGCTGACCGGCTCGTGTCCGGCCGGCCCGGGCGAGGCCGCCGTCAGCGCCGACTCCGCGCGCCGGCTCGGACTCGCCCCGGGTGACCGCTTCCAGGCCCGGTCGGCGACGTCGATCACGCCGCTGCCGTTCCGGGTGGCCGGGATCTACGAGCCGATCGACCCGGTCGGCGCCTACTGGAGCGACCCGCTGTTCCGGGCCCAGGCGTCGCTCGATCCGTTCTTCACCCCGCTGACCACGTTCAGCGAGCCGTCGCTGGGCCGCCAGATCCTCTCGTGGAGCGTCGAGGTGCCGGCTCCGCTGTTGCGTGGCGACGGCGGCTACGACCTCAACGGCGTGGTCAACACGGCCGGTCCCCGGCTCGCGGCGGCCCAGCTCGACCTGACCGCGCCCACCGGCGCGCTGGTGGACCGGGTGCGGGAGCAGAAGGTCGCCGTCGCCCGGGCCGTGGCGGTCGCCGCCGGTCAGCTGATCGTGCTGGCCTGGTTCGCGATCGGCCTGGCCGGCCGCCTGACCGGCCGCGACCGGCGCGCGGACGCGGCCCTGGTCAAGCTGCGCGGCGGTGGCCTGGCCGGGGTGCTGCGGCTCGCGCTGGGTCACCATCTGCTGCCGCTGGCGGCCGGCTCCCTCCTCGGCTGGGTGGCCGGCTTCCTGGTGGCTTGGCCGTTGGCGGGCCGGTTGCCGGTCCGGGCCGAGTGGTGGCTCGCCCTGCTGCTGTCGGGCGGCTCGGTGCTGGCCACCGTGGGTGTCGGCCTGCTGATCCTGTTGGCCGGGGACGCGCTGGCCCAACGGGCGCCGGTCGTCAAACTGCTGCGAACGGTGCCGTCGGCCCGGCGTGACTGGCGGTCCGTCGTGGTCGACCTGGCCCTGCTGGCCCTGACGGCGGGCGCGGTCCTCCAGGCCCGTACGGGTGGCGGCGGCCTCGGCCTGGCCGCGCCCGCGCTGGTCGCCCTCTCCGTCGGCCTCGTGCTGGCCCGGCTGTTGCGCGGGTTGGCCGACCGGACAGGCGCTGTGGCGCTGCGGGCGGGCCGGATCCGGCTCGGACTGATCACCACCACGCTCTCCCGCCGGCCCGGCCACGATCGAGTGTTCGCCCTGCTGGTGCTGGCGGTGGCCAATCTGGCGCTGACGGTCGGCACCGCCGCCGCCGGGCACACCGAGCGGGTCGTCCGGGCCGACGTCGAGCTGGGCGCGCCACGCGTGCTGACCGTGGCCGCGGCCTCGCGCACCGAGCTTCTGCACGCGGTTCGCGCGGCCGACCCGGCCGGGCGGTACGCCATGGCCGCCGTCGTCGACACCGCGGCTGTTCCGCCCGTGCTGGCCGTCGACAGCGGCCGGCTGGCCCGGGTGGCGACCTGGCGGTCCGAGTACGGCCCGGTGACCGCGCTGCCCGCCGGCCCGCCGAGCGCGCTGCCGCTGGTCACCGGCGACCGGCTCACCGTGCGGGTCAGCAGCGCGCGCCGGGCGACCAGCGTGCTCGGCGCCGTGTTGCAACACGAGCGGACCGGGCAGAGCGTCCGGGTCGAGTTCCGCGATCTGCGGCCCGGCCCGGGTACCGCGTCGGCCGCGGTGCCGGCCTGCCGGGCCGCGCCCGGCTGCCGTTTTGTCGGCTGGGAGCTCTCGGGCGGGTCCGGCGCGGTCACCATCGCCGGGCTGGCCCAGCACAACCCGGTCCGCACGGTGCTGGACCGGGCCCGGCTGGGCGACATGGCGCACTGGCGCGGCGACTTCAGCCGACCGGCGGCGGGCCTGACCACGAGCCCGGCCGGGCTCGTCCTGGCCACCGGACCGGGCGGGGCGGGCCAGGTCGCCGCGGTCGACTCGGATCTGCCGTTGCCGATCGTCCTCGCGGGCCCGGCCCCTGGCGCCTGGAGCTTCGACGACGCCGCGCTGAACCGCTTCGGCGACCCGGCCACCCCGGTCCGCGTGGTCGGCCGGCCCACCGTGCTTCCCGTGATCGGCCGCGGCGTGCTGACCGACCTCGACTCCGCGCGCCGGATCGCCGGGGACAGCGACCAGGGCGGCACCCTGCAGGTCTGGCTGACCGGCGACGCGCCCGCGGCCGTGGTCGACGCCCTCGGGCTCCCCGTGCTCGATGACCGCACTGCCGCGGGCCGGACGGCCGAACTGGCCGCCGAAGGATCCGTCGTCACCGGCTCGCTCGCCCTGTTCACCGCGCTCACCGCCGTGCTGCTGGCGGCGGCCCTGTACGCGCTCGGGGCCGCGGTCGACCGGAAACCGCAGCTCGAACACCTGCATACGCTGCGGGTGCAGGGTCTGGCCCGCCGGGTCGCGCTGAGCACGGCCTATGCCGGGGCGGCCACCCTGGCGGTCGCCGGACTGCTCGGCGGGGTCGCGGCGGCGCTGGTCGCCGGCCCGGTCGCCGCCGTCGCCGCGCCGCCGTTCCCCGACGGCTGGGCGGTGATCGCGCCACCGGACCCGCTCACCCCGGCCGCGCCGGCCATCGCGGCGCTGACCTCGGTGATCTTCTTCGGCGCCGCGGCCTGGTTCTCGGCGCGCCGGCTGCGGGCGGGACTGCGATGATCGGCCTCGTCCTGGCCATGGTGTGGGCCCGGCGCGGCCAGGCCGTCACGCTGGCCCTGCTCGCCCTGTTCGGGGTGGCCGCGGCCGTGGCCGCGCCGGCCTATCTGCGCACGGCCGACCGAGCCGTCGCCGCCGGGCAGATCCGGACGGCGCTCCCGGAGGATCTCACCGTCAGCGTCGTGGCCCGCCAGGTCGATCGGCGCTCCCTCGAGCCCGGTGCCGAGCCGCCCGGGCCGGACCTGGAACGGGACGGGTCCGTCCTGCTGGACCTGCCGGGTTTTGACCACATCCACTCGGTCGAGTACCGGACGGTCGGCCTCGAGCCGGTCGAGGGGGTCAGCACTCGTGTGGTGCACCGCCAGCGCGTCTGCGACCACCTGGTGATGACGGCCGGCCGGTGCCTGGCCGGCGAGTCGGACATCGTCCTCGGCGAGAAGACCGGCCGGCGCCTCGGGGTCGCCCCGGGCGAACCGATCGAACTGAGCTTCGCCCTGTACAAGGAAATGCCACCTCGCTATGTCCCCGAAGGTGCGCCCAAGCGTTTGGTGATCGCCGGTTTCTACCGGGTGCCCGAGCCGCGGGACGCCTTCTGGGGCGACAACGGCTACTTCCGGCCCGGCACCGAGCGGGGGCTCGACGAGGTCGCGTTCATCTCCGGCGCCACGATGGCGGCCATGGACCACGGCCAGGTCGAGGCCACCCTGGACGCGTACGCCGGGCCGGGCGCCCTCGCCGTCGACCGCCTGCCCGCCGTACGGGACGGAATCGACGACCTGCGGGCCGAGGTGGCCCGGGCCGGGGGCGCCGTCGACCTGCGCGGCCGCCTGCCCGCGACGCTGACCCGGATCGACGCCGGCCAGGCGGCCGCGCACCAGATCGTGCCGGTGCTCGCGATCGCGCTGGTCCTGCTGGCCTGCCTGACCATCTATCTCGCCGTCCTCTACAGCACCGAGGGCCGCCGGCCCGAGCTGGCCGTCGTCGCCCTGCGCGGCGCCCGCTGGGGGCAGCGGTGGGCGCTGGCCACCGGCGAGAACGTCCTCGCGATCCTGGCCGGGTCGCTGGCCGGCTGCGTCGCCGGTCAGGTGCTGGTCGACGCGTTGGCGGCCTGGCGGTTCCCGGACGTGGGCAGCGACTTCGGGCTCGGCTCGCTGCGCTGGGCGCCGGTGGCGGCCGGGGCGGCCGTGCTGACCGCGCTGTTCGCCGAGCGCCGGCAGGTGTCGGCCCCGGTTGCCGAGTTGCTGCGCCGGGCGCCCCGGGTGCCCGGCATCGCCCGGGCGGTCGCGGCCGAACTGGTCGTCGTCGCCCTGGCCGCGGTGGCCGTGCTGCAACTGTCCGGTCAACTGCGCGGGGTCGGCACCGCGGCCGCGGCGCTCGTCCTGGTCGCGGGCGCACAGGTCGCGGCCCGCCTGCTCGTGCCGCTGGCCGCGATCGGGAGCCGTCAAGCCCTGCGCCGGGGCCGGCTCGGAGTCGCCCTGGCCGGTTTCCAGCTGTCCCGGCGGCCGGGCGCGATCCGCCTGTTCGCCCTGGTCACCGCGGCCGTGGCGGTCACCGGTTATGCCGCGGCCGCCATCGACGTGGCCGCCCGGGGCCGGGCCACCGAGGCTTTCACAGGCACCGGCGCGGCCCGGGTGCTGCACCTCGCGCCCACCAGCCGCCAGAACCTGCTGGCCGCGGTGCGCGCGGTCGACCCGTCCGGATCGTTCGCCCTGGCCGCGGTCCGGCTCCCGGGCGTGGACGGCGGCCCGGTGGCGGTCGCGGTCGACACCACCCGCCTGGGCGCGGTGGCCGAGTGGCCGCGGGAGGGCCCGGCGCCGTCGGCCGTCCGGGAAGCGCTGCGGCCGGACGCGCCGCCGCCGCCGGCGTTCGACGGCGTACGGATCTCGGCCGAGGTCACCGCGACCTTCGAGCCCGGCAAGTACGTCACCCTGACCGCGATCCTGTCGCCGCGCAACGGCGGCGAGGACCAACGGGTCGAGTTCGGCGAGCTGCGTCCCGGCCGTCACCAGTATCAGCGTCCGGTACCGGCCTGCGCCCGCGGGTGCACGCTGAACACCCTGCGGATCACCGGCGGCCAAGGCACGATCGACGCCGGTGGGACCATCGCCGTGCATCGGCTGACCGGCGCCGGCGTTCTGGCCACGCCCGAGCGCTGGCGGGCCTCCGAGGGCGGCACGATCGGCACGGCCGGCGACGGGCTGCTGATCAAGGTGGCCTCGCTGGCCGAGACGACCGACGGCCTGCTCGTGCAACCGGTCACCACCCCCTATCCGCTGCCCGTGGCCACGGCCGGGATCGCGGCCCTGCGCGGCTTCGAGGGGCTCGACCACCGGAACGTGCCGGTCGTCGTGCGGCTGCCGGTGCCGGTCGTGCCCGGCGCCGGTTCGCCCGCGATCCTGGCCGACCTGGACTACGCCGACCGGCTCGCCGCCGACGGCTTGCCCAGCACCGAGCCGATGGTGTGGCTCAACGCGCACGCGCCGGCGGACCTCGGCGACCAGCTCGCCGCGCACGGGGTCACCGTGGTCGGGGAGACCCGGGCCGATCAGGTACGCCGGAGCCTCGACGAACAGGGGCCGGCCATCGCCATGGTGTTCTACGGGATGGTCGCCGGGCTGGCCACAGTCCTCGCCGCGGGGACGCTCGTGCTGGCCGCCACGGTCGACCGGAACCGCCGGGTCGAGGACCTGTCCGCCCTGCGGAACCAGGGCCTGACCCGGGCCGCCGTCCGGCAGGCGACCCTGTGGACCTACCCGGCGCTGGTGGCGGTGGCGGCGACGGCCGGGATCGGCGTGGCCCTGGGCGGCTGGTGGCTCACCGGCTGGGCGCTGCCCCTGGCCGGCCTCGAACCGTCCAGCCTGTCGACCGCGCAGGCACCCCGGCTGCCGGTCGTCGTGGCCACCAGTCTCGGCTCCGCCGCGCTGCTCGCCGTCGTGGCCGGGCTGGCCGGTCACCGCACCCTGCGCCGGACCGGACCTGGACCTTCCCGGCCACGACGGCCGGCCTGACCGGCGCCGTCCGGCCGGCGGCGACGCTGTTCCGAGCCGGCGCGGTACCGACCGCAGTACGCGCCTCCGGCCGTCCCCAACCCGGTCGAGTACGCCTGGGGGTCGATCAGCCGGTTCGCACCTCCACGCCGGCGAACGACACCTCGGCCGCAGTGACCGGGTCGTCGTTGGTGACGCCGAGCTGGACCCGCCCGGAGGTCAGGCCGGGGTTGGCGACGGACGCCTGCACGGCCGTGTTGTTGTCGACCGCGACGGTGGCGTGGGTGCCGCTGATCGTGACGGTCAGGGCGTGGGGCGCGTTCGGCGTCAGCGGGACCGCGGACGTGCGGCCGATCGAGGTCAGCACCGCGCCGTTCCGCTCCTCCAGCTCGAGGGTGTCAGCACAGGCGGTCAGCTGGTAGCCGTGGGTCTCGTGGTGGCGGAACCACACCATGGCGCAGGAGTCATGGCCGACCAGGCTGACGTTGACGGTGACCTCGGCGCCACCACGCGCGGCGCCTGCGGCGGGCTCTCGGCGATGATCTGTTCCAGCAGGTCACGGGCGCCGAAGCGACCGGTCTCCCGGTGGTCCCGTAAGGCGGGCAGGACCGGTTCCACGGGCGACGCCGAGCTCCCGGCCGCAATCGGGCTCGGGGTGTCGACAGTGAGCAGCTCCGGCGTCTGCACGAGGAGAAGCCGTTGCAGCAGCTCGTTCGCGGTCGGCCGCTTTCGGGGGTCCTTGTCGAGGGCCGCGGCGACCAGCGAGGCCGGATGGCCGGACAGGTGCGGCGGTTTCGTGAGTACCCGAGCCATGGCCGCCACCGGGGTGTCGCCGCCGAACGGGACGCGGCCGGTGCCGGCGAACGCGATCACGGCACCCCAGGCGAAGATGTCGGCCGCCGGTGAGTCGGGACCGACGCTCGGGTCGAGCCGTTCGGGCGCCATGTAGTCGACAGTGCCCATCCACTGGCCCGGCCGGGTGTGCTGCGTGATGCCCCCGAGGGCCCGGGCGATACCGAAGTCGATCACCTTGGGCAGACCGAGCGAAAGCAGCACATTGGCCGGTTTCAGGTCGCGATGGATGACGCCGGCGCCGTGGATCGCGGTGAGGGCAGTCGCGACGCCGACCGCCACGCTGTGCAGATCTCCGGGCGACATCGGGCCGCGCTCGTCGATCATCTCTTGCAGGCTGGGGCCGTCGACGTATTCCACGACCAGGTAGGGGGCGTCGCTCTCGGAGTCGGCGGCGAGGACCCCGGGGTGATCGCCTCGGACCCGCTGACCTACAGCCAGCCGGCGCGGCGCAGCACCCGGTGCAGGGCGAACGCGCTGACCAGCACGAGCAGCAGGACCGTCGGGTAGCCGTAGCGGGAGGTCAGCTCGGGCATGTGGGTGAAGTTCATGCCGTAGATGCCGGCGATCGCGGTCGGCAGGGCCGCGATGGCCGCCCACGATGCGATCTTGCGCAGGTCGTTGTTCTGCTCGACGGTGAGCTGGGCCAGGCGGGCCTGCAGCAGCGCGTTCAGCACGTCGTCGAACGCGACCACCTGTTCGACCGCGGCGATGTGGTGGTCGGCGACGTCGCTGAAGTAGCGGCGGATCTCTTTCGGCAGGTCGGCGAACTGCTTGCCGGTCAGCGCGGCCAGCGGGCGCTGCAGCGGCAGCACCGCCGCCTTGAACTTCATCAGCTGGCGTTTGAGCTGGTAGACCTGTTCGACAGTGACCGGTGTGCCAGGGGCGAACACGGCCGCCTCGGTCAGTTCGATGTCGAGCTGCAGGGCCGCCGCGATGTCGACGTACGCATCCACGAGCCGGTCGAGGATCGCGTGCACCACCGACCACGGGCCCTGGGCCAGCGCCCGCGCGTCCCGGCTGAGGTCGGCCCGCAGCGAGCTGAGCTCCATGACCGTGCCCTGGCGGACGGTGATGACGAAGTTCGGGCCGACGAAGAGCCGGACGAACCCCGTGCTGACGATCTCGCTGGTGGCGGTGACCCGCTCGTGCTCGACGTACTGGGCGGCCCGGACAACGAGGAAGAAGACATCCTCGTACCGCTCGATCTTGACCCGCTGCTCCCGGTGCAGGATGTCCTCGACGGCCAGCGGATGCAGCCCGAACACCTCGGCCACCCGGGTCAGCGCGGCCTCGGTCGGCTCGTGCAGCCCGAGCCACACGAAGGCGCCCTCGTGCTCGCACGCCCGCTCGTAGAGCCCGGCCAGGTCGGCGGCCGGGCCGGGGCTCTCGACGGCCACCCCGTCGACGTAGAGCTCGCAGCCCACGATCGCGGTGTGGTCGGCCCGGCCCCGCACGACCGGCCGCGGCGGCTGCCAGGTGCGTCGCCCGTCCACGATTGCCTCCACCCCCGGCCGGGAGCCTACTGCGGCGAGGTGACGGCGCCGGTCTGGAACGTCGAGACCGGCGTGCCCGCCTCGACGGTTCGGGTGACGGTGCACAGCTTGTCGTGCGACTGCCGGATCACCCGGGGCACGACGGCCCGCGCCCGGTCGCCCGCTTCCCCGGGCGGGAACGCGAGGTCGAACTCGACCTCCAGGTTTTCGAGCCGGTTCTCGCCGTCCGCGGTCCGCACCTTGTCGCCCCGGACCCGGATCAGGAACCGCTCGGGCTCGCCCTTGCGGCTGGTCACCACGTCGACGTCGATCCCCGAGCACCCGCCGATCGCCGCGAGCAGCAGCTCGACCGGCGTGAACCGCTCGTCGTCGCCCGTGCCCAGGGGAATGACCCCACCGCGGACGTTCCGGACGTCGTACGCGCCCTCGCCGGTCCGCTCGATCTCGACCGACCGCTGGTTCTCGTGGCTCATGGCCGCGACGCTACGCGCCCCCGGGCGTCACCAGGGCAGCACCCCGTTCTCGTCCCGCAGGGTGCCGGTCGGGCCGTCCGGGCCGAGGGTGGCCAGGCCGACCACGACGCGGGCGCTCTCGGCCACCGGGCGGCCGATGCCGAAGGCGGCGGTCATGTCGGTCGCGGTGGCGCCCGGCTCGACCGCGTTGAACCGGATGCCCGGGTGGGCCTTGGCGTACTGGACGGTGAGCATGGTGGCGGCCGCCTTGGACGCCGCGTAGAGGGCCAGCGGCAGGCCGTACTCGGGACGCTCGGGGTTGGTCACGGCCCAGAACGAGCCCATGCTGCTCGAGACGGTGACGACCGTGGGGTTGGCGGACTCGCGCAACAGGGGCAGCGCGGCCTCGGTGACCCGCACGACGCTCACCGCGTTGGTGTCGAACGCGCGCAGGGCGGCCGGGCCGTCGAGGTCGCCGGCGGCCAGGATGCCCGCGTTGTGCACCAGCACGTCGAGGCGGCCCTCGTCGGCGCCGACCGTCGCCAGCGCCGCCCGCACCGAGTCGTCGTCGGTCACGTCGAGCTGGACGAAGCGGGCGCCGAGATCGGCGGCGGCCTTCTCACCCCGTACGGCGTCCCGGGCCCCCACATAGACGGTGTGGCCCAGGTCCAGAAGCTGCCGGGCGGTCTCGAAACCGATGCCCTTGTTGGCCCCGGTGATCAGTGTGATGGTCATGTCACCGAGGTTCGCTCGGGCCCGGGCCGGCAGGCAGAGCCCTCTTCAGCCTGGGGTGTCGCAGGACCCCCTCTGTTCGCGGGACGCCGACCTACGCTGGATCCGTGAACGAGACGACCAACGCCCTCGGGGCCTTCCTGCGGGCCCGGCGCGAGCTGGTGACGCCCGAGCAGGCGGGCATCCCCGAGGTCGGCGTGCGGCGGGTGCCGGGGCTGCGGCGCGAGGAGGTCGCGATGCTGGCCGGCATCAGCGCCGACTACTACCTGCGGCTCGAACGCGGCCGCGACCGCAACCCGTCGGCCCAGGTGCTCGAGTCGATCGCGCGGGTGCTCCGGCTCGACGACGACCACCTGGCCCACCTGCTGTCGCTGGTCGGCGAGGCGACCCGGCAGCGCCGGCGGCGGCCCCGCCGTCGCGAGACGCCGCCGGCGGGCGTACTCAAACTGCTCGACTCGCTGGTGCAGCCGGCCTTCATCGAGGACCGCTATTTCGACATCCTGGCCTCGAACCGGCTGGCCCGGGCGCTCTCCCCGCGCATCGCGGCGGGCAGCAACCAGCTGCTCGACCTGTTCCTCGACCCGAACGAGCAGGCGCTGTACCCGGAGTGGAAGAACGTCACGGAATGCTTCGTGGCCAACCTGCGGCAGGCCGTGGGCACCGACACCGACGACCCGCGGTTCATCGAGATCACCGGTGAGCTGTCGCTGGCCAGCCCCCGCTTCCGGCAGTTGTGGGCCCGTCACGAGGTACGCGGCCAGCACGGCACCCCGATCCGGCTGGAGCACCCGCAGGTCGGCGAGCTGACCCTCAACCGGGAGAGGCTGACCATCGCCGGGGCCGAGAGCCTGATGCTGGTCGTCCTTCACCCCGACGCCGGCTCCAGCGACGCCGACAAGCTGGCCCTGCTGGCCTCGGCCGGTCTGCCCGCCCACAGCTCCGCGCCCGAGGTCAGGACCACGACGGGACAGTGACGATCCATCGTCCTCACTACCATCGTCGCCATGATCCAGAACATTGCGGGGATGCTCGTCGGTCAGGACTTCGGGGCGTGGTCGCGGGCCGACATCGAGCGGATCGCCGGCGCCGCCGGGTGGTCCGTCCAGGACGGCGAGTACAGCCTGCCTCTCGAGACGGGTGGCCCGCTGAAGGCGCGGTCCATGAAGATCAGCTACGGCCAGGACGAGTTCGGCTTCGGCGAGCAGACCGATCTCGAGGTGTCCGAGACCTGCGCCCCCGAGGCGCTGGCGGAACTGCACGCAGCCACCCTGGCTGCCGTTGTCGCCGTGCTCGGACCGCCGGCGATGGTCGGCGGCCCGGACGCGTGGACGTTCTGGCGCCGTCCACGGGTGCGGTTGGAACGCAACCTCCGGCGCTCGTCGGTCACCCTGCGGGTGGAGCCGACCGAGCCGGCCGAGGAGGAGGAGTACAAGAACGCGGAGTACCTCCCGGGCTGGCGGCCCGCCCACCTCTGGAACGCCGAGCCCGACGTGAACAGCGCCGCGGCCAAGTCGCTGGACGGCATGATGATCTATGAGGCCGGGCCGGCCACGACCTGGGACGAGTTCGAGTCGAGCCTGCGCGACCTGTTCGTCTCGCTGGCCTCGGACGTGCCTACTCTGATCGACCACGTGCCCCACGTGGGCTGGGAGATCTCCGAGGCGACGGGCGACCATGCCGTGGCAGGCGGGTTCAACGCCGACGGTGTCACCGTGTACTCGCTCGTGTACAACACGACCGAGTACACCACCTACCCGACGCTGCCCCTGGGACCGGACAGCGGCTCGCGGGTCGCCCAGATCACCGTCGACACCTTCCGCGACTGGGGAATCACCTCACCGGCCGGGCTGCGCCACGAGTGCTACGTCCGGAACCCGGTCCGGCTGAGCGCGATTTCCGGGTTCCGCGTGCCCCTGGCCTGATCGGGACCGTCGGCCAGGAGCTCCGAGACAGTCACGAAGCGGTAGCCCTTCTCCTGCAGGGCGCAGATCATTGCGGGCAGGGCGTTCAGCGCGACCAGGCGGCGCTTGTCCCCAGCGTCGTGGGCCAGCACGATCGCCCCCGGACGTACAGTGTCGATCAGATCCTGGGCCTGTGCGGTGGGGTCACCGGCGTACCGGCGCTCACGCATCTGATGCGACCACAGCGCGATGTCGTAACCCATCGAGTCGGCGGCCAGCACGGTCGACCCACCGAGATGCCCGTACGGGGGCCGCATGAGGGTCGCTTCGCGGCCGAGGTGCCGCTTGATGGCGTCGTGGGTGCGCTCGAGCTCCCGCCGGGCGCCGGCCAGGTCGAGGGTGGCCAGGTCGTCGTGCGACCACGAATGGTTGCCCACCTCGTGCCGCCCGAACCGCTGCCGCACGAGCCCCGCATGCTCGTCGAGGTGCCGCCCGACCACGAAGAAGGTGGCCGGCACCCGAGCCTCGTCGAGCACGTCGAGAAACTGAGGCGTGTACTCCGGCAACGGCCCGTCATCGAACGTCAGCGCGACCAACTTCTCTTCCGTACGCCGGAAGTAGTGGATCTGCACCCCGCCGTGCGCCACCGCGTCCAGGTTGTCGGCCGCCGACGCGTACCCACCACCCAGCGGCGGCCGATCCCACCCCAGCCAGTGCCGGACCGGCTCGGCCCCGGCAAAAGCGGTGGCCGCCCCGGCCATCGTGAACAGCGATCCGCGCAGCAGCGCCCGTCGGTCGACCATGACGCAGCAGCCTGGTTGATCATGAACACTTCCCGCGTCGGCCACCGGACAGGTTCCGGCGGCCGTCACTATCGGCCGGAAGTAAGAGCGGTTGTCAGCCGTTGGTCTTGTCGCGCCAGGCCAGCATGTCGCGCAGTTCGGTGAGGTCGGGCTGCGGGCCGCCGGTGCTGACGGTGAACAGGCGGGCTCCCAGTTCGTGCATGCGGTCGCGGCTGTCGGGCTTGCCGACCACCGACACCTCGATCTCGGACGGGTCGCGGCCGATCGTCTCGCAGTGGCCGCGCAGCACGCCCAGCTTGTGTTCCAGGGTCTCGGCGTCGGCGAAGCTGTGCCAGATGTCGGCGTGCTTGGCCACCAGGCGCAGCGTCTTCTTCTCGCCGCCGCCGCCGATCAGGGTCGGGATCTTGCGGGTCGGAGCCGGGTTCAGCTTGGCCCAGCGGGATTCGATGCGGGGCAGCGCCTCGGCCAGCGCGTCGAGGCGGCCGCCGGCCGTGCCGAACTCGTAGCCGTACTCGTTGTAGTCACGCTCGAACCAGCCCGAGCCGATGCCCAGGATGAGCCGGCCGCCACTGATGTGGTCGACCGTGCGGGCCATGTCGGCCAGCAGGTCCGGGTTGCGGTAGCTGTTACAGGTGACCAGGGCGCCGATCTCGACCCGGCTGGTCTGCTCGGCCCAGGCGGCCAGCATCGTCCAGCACTCGAAGTGCAGCCCGTCCGGCTCGCCGTAGAGCGGATAGAAGTGGTCCCAGTTGAACAGGATGTCGGCGCCCAGGTCCTCGGCCTCGGCGGCGGTGCGGCGGATGGTGTCGTAGTCCATGTGCTGGGGCTGAAGTTGCAGCCCGATCCGGACCGGCCTGGAAGTCATGATCGAAGCCTAGGCCTGCCGATGCCGTCGCGCTCGGCAAGCCTCGTCGGTGGGCGTGCTCAGCCGGCCGCGGGCACCGGTGTGACGGCCGCCAGCCAGTCGGTCAGGGCGTCGCCGGGCATCGGGCGGGCGAAGTGGTAGCCCTGGCCGTAGGTGCAGCCCATCTCGACCAGGCAGGCGGCCTGCTCGGCGGTCTCGATGCCCTCGGCCACCACGTGCAGCTTGTAGGCCTGGGCCAGGCGGACCACGGCCTCGGCCACCGCGTACGCCTCGGGGTCGGTGTCGATGCCGGTGACGAAGGAGCGGTCGATCTTGAGGACGCTGACCGGCAGGGCCCGCAGGTAGCTCAGCGCCGCGTAGCCGGTGCCGAAGTCGTCGACCGAGAGGCCGATGCCCATCGCGCGCAGCTCGCTCAGGCGGGCCACGGTGTGCTCGTCGGGTTGCAGCACCACGCTCTCGGTCAGCTCCAGCGACAGACGGTCGGCCCGGAAGCCGGTCTCGTCGAGGATGCCGCGGATGGTGTCGACCAGGCCGGCCTGCATGACCTGCCGCGCCGACAGGTTGACGCTCAGCCACACCGGCTCCGGCCAGTCGGCGGCCTGGCGGCACGCCTCGCGCAGCACCCACTCGCCCATCGGGATCACGGCGCCGGTCTCCTCGGCCAGCTCGATGAAGGCACCCGGCATCAGCAGGCCCCGGGTCGGGTGGTTCCAGCGCACCAGCGCCTCGACCGCCATGTTCCCACCGCCGCTCAGGTCGACGACCGGCTGGAAGTGGACCACGAGCTCGTTGTTGGCCACGGCCGCCCGCAGCTCGGCGTCGCGGGCCTGGGTGTCCAGCTCCGGGGAGTACACGCGGTACTGGCCGCGGCCGGAGCGCTTGGCCGCGTACATGGCCGTGTCGGCGTGAGCCAGCAGCCGCGCGCCGTCGGTGGTCGTCTCGTCACGGAACGCGACGCCGATGCTGGCCTCGACGTTCAGCAGCACGTCGCCGAAGATGACCGGCGTGCGCAGGGCGTCGACCAGGCGCTGGGCGATGCTCTCGGCGACCTGGCGGTTGGGCAGCGCGGGCAGCACGACGGCGAACTCGTCGCCGCCGAGCCGGCCGGCCGTGTCGCCGGAGCGGATGACCGCGCGCAGCGCCGTCGCGACCGCCTTGAGCACGGCGTCGCCGGCCTCGTGGCCGTGCGCGTCGTTGATCGGCTTGAAGTGGTCGAGGTCGATCAGCAGGACGGCGCTGTGCCGCCCCTCGCGCACCGGCTGCCGGGTCACCTCGGTCAGGCGCTCGGTGATGAGGGCGCGGTTGGACAGGCCGGTGAGCGGGTCGGTCACGGCCAGGCGGCGGTTCTCCTGCTGGGCGAACATCTGCCGCACGATGACCAGGGCGGTCAACGCGATGGCGCCGAAGATCATGCCGCCCAGCGGGTACAGCGACTGCTCGCGGGCGACGAAGGCCAGCAGACCGTACGCGAGCACGACAGCGACGTACGGCAGCCACCCCAGCCGGCCGCGGCCGGGCCGCTCGACTTCGGTGAGCTGGTCCTGAAGCAGCCGGCGGCGGGTCGCCAGCAGGGCCAGGAAGGCGGCCGTGGCCCACAGCGCGTAGGGCCAGCTGCCGGGCTTGAAGAACACCCCGAACTGCACGTACGCGATGGTGAAGGCGCTGTCGGCCACCACCTTGACCGCCATTGACCCGGCCAGCAGGCCCACCACGGCCCCGGCCTGCGCGCGGCGCAGCAGCACGGTGATGAGCGCGAAGACGAGCAGCAGGTCGAGCACGGGCACGGCAGTCGAGAACACCAGCACGACCGGGTCGGCCCCGCCCATGTGCACGATGGGACCGATCTCGAGGTACCAGAGAGCCATGCAGGCGCCGGCCACGACGATCAGCGAGTCGATCAGAAGCTTGACCCGCTCGGCGCCGGTCCGCCGCCCGACCGGCAGCATGAGCACGCCGGCGACGACGAACGAGAGTCCCACCGCGTACAGATAGTCGGCGAGGCTGGGGTAGGTCGGCAGCCCGGGCACGAAGTTCTGAGCCATCGACACGCAGTGGGCCACGACCTGGAAGAGGAACGACACCATGAGCAGCGTCCACGCCCGTCGCTCGCGGCGCTCCAGTCCGGGCTTGCGCACCACGCGTCCGGCCAGCACCGCGGACAGCACCGTGACCGGCAGGTAGGCCAGATCGTTGGACATCCGCTCCTGGACGTCGCCACTCCATTCGCTGAAGCACTGGACCAGGAGGAGCACCCCGAGCAGGGCGCCGGAACCCCACACGGCGGCCGTCAGCAGCCGGGACGAACGTGCTCGCAGTTGTGCCATGGCCATCCGATCGGCCGCAACCCGCCGGGGCTGCGGCCGATCACCGTTGCGAGCCGGGAGCAAACAGACCTAAGGCGTGTTTCATAACTGGACCTCGCCGCAGGCCGACCCCAGTTATGAAACACGCCTTAGCCGTACAGGTAGCGGTTCGCGTTGTCCGTGAGCAGTTTCTGTCGCTGGGCCGGGGTGAGGAACGAGGCCGTGCGGACGACGTTCCCGGCCGGGCGCTCGCCCAGCGGGTAGGGGTAGTCGCTGCCGACCACCACCCGGTCCTCGCCCATGGTGTCGACCAGCAACCGCAGCGCGGGCTCGCTGAACACCACGGAGTCGACGTAGAGGCGGTCGGTGTACTCGCTGGGCGGCCGGGTCGAGCGTCCCCGCACGAGGTCGCCGCGCCGGTGCCAGGCGTTGTCGGCCCGGCCCAGCCAGTACGGGAAGCTGCCCCCGCCGTGGGCGAAGCACAGCCGCAGCGTGTCCGGCACCTGGTCGAGCACGCCGCCCAGGATCAGCGCCAGCGCCGACAGGTGGGTCTCGGCCGGCATGCCGGTGAGCCAGCGCGCCATCCAGCGGTCGAGGCGCGGGCCGTCGGGCATGTCCCACGGGTGCACGAAGACAGGCGCCCCCACGGCCGCGCAGTGCTGCAGGAACTCCACGATCCCAGCCGCGTCGAGGTCCTGGTCGCCGACGTGATTGCCGATCTCGACGCCGACATGGCCGGCTGCGAGAGACCGGTCGAGCTCGGCACACGCAGCCGCCGGATCCTGCAACGGAACCTGACAAAATGGCACAAATCGCGAATCGCCGTCAACCATCGACAGCGTGAGGTCGTTGAAGATCTGCGCCAATGCCACCGCCTGAGCGGGCGTGCGGTCGTAGCCGAAGAAGACCGGCGTCGGCGAC
Organism: Paractinoplanes aksuensis; assembly: GCF_024137025.1. Taxonomy (GTDB): domain Bacteria; phylum Actinomycetota; class Actinomycetes; order Mycobacteriales; family Micromonosporaceae; genus Actinoplanes; species Actinoplanes aksuensis. The sequence continues at coordinate 216,072 of NZ_JAMYJR010000028.1, read as the reverse complement.
ACGACCTGGCGTTCGATCCCGTCGAGATCCATGTCGGCCCGGCGGACCGACGGGTCCCAGGCCGAGGAGTCGACCCGCCGGAACTCGGTGTCGCGGATCATGATCATCGCTTCGCGCTCGGACTCGATCCGGAGCCAGGGCCAGCCGGTGCCGCCGCACGCGACTTCGAGATCCGGCCAGCCCTTCGGCACGACGTGCGTGTGGACGTCGATGGTCAAGCGTCAGCCCTTTCCGGGGTGCAGCGCGCCGCAGTTGCCGCAGGTACGGGCCTTCTCGTCCTCGTAGAAGGCCGTGAACACCGGCGGCAGGTCCTCGACGATGTCACGCACCTGCAGCTCGACCTCGTGCACCTTGTGGTTGCACTCGAAGCAGTACCACTGGAACTTCTCGAGCGTGCCCTCCTCGCGCACCCGCTCGACGACCAGGCCGATCGAGCCCGCCTCGGGCCGCTGCGGCGAGTGCGGCGTGTTGCCGGGCAGCACCCACATCTCACCCTCGCGGATGTGCACGTCCTTGGGCCCCTCGGGCGTCATGGTCTTGACGTGCATGTTGCCCTTGACCTGGTAGAAGAACTCCTCGTAGGGGTCGACGTGGAAGTCGGTCCGCGAGTTCGGGCCGCCGACCACCATGACGATGAAGTCGTCACCGGTCGGGAACATCTGCTTGTTGCCGACCGGCGGCTTGAGCAGGTGCTTGTTGTCCTCGATCCAGCCCGGGAAGTTGATCGGGTCGGTCATGACGCCTCCAATGGCAGTACGGCGACGGCTTGGATCTCGATGAGCAGGTGCGGATGGGGCAGTTGGTGCACGGCGACGGTCGTCCGGGTCGGGCCGTCGTAGTCGAAGAACTCGGCGTAGACGGCGTTGTAGCCGCCGAAGTCGTTCATGTTGACCAGGTACGTCGTGATCTGCACGAGGTCGTCCAGCGAGGCCCCGACCGAGGCCAGGATGTCGGCGATGTTGGTGATCACCGCCCGCGTCTGCACCGCGATGTCGAGCGACGTCGTGCCCATGGCGTCGACCGAGGCCCCGGCGATGGAGTTGTCCGGCAACCGGCTGCTGGTCCCGCTCACGAAGGCGAACCCGTTGGCCACCTTGACGTGCGGGAACCTCCCGCGCGGGGTGGCCTTGCCGTCGACCAGCTTCCCGGTCATGCCGACGCCACCAGCGAGGCCGACCCCAGACCTTCAACCTCTACCCGTACGGTCTGACCGGGCCCGACGGCCACGGCCGCGGTCGCCGCCCCGGCCAGCACGACCCAGTCGTCCTCGAGCGTGCCGGCCAGCCGCAGCGCCTCGGCGAAGGCCTCCCGCGGATCACCGAGGATCGCCGCCGTGGAGCCGCTCTCGATTACCTCGCCGTCGAGGATCAGCTGCACGCCGAGGCTGTCGATGTTCCCGGGGAGCGGCTGCCAGGCCCCGACCACGAACCCGGCGGCCGACGTGTTGTCGGCGATCACCTCGTCCAGGGTGAACTTGAAGTCGAGCCAGCGCGAGTCGATCACCTCGAGCGCGGGCGCGACGGCCGCGATCGCCCCGTCGCGCACCAGGAACGCCACCTCGGGCTCGACCTTGGGGTGGATGCGCGGCCCGAGGTCGAGCAGTCCGCCGTCCTCGATCCGCATGGCGTCGGTCAGCCAGCCCCAGATGACCGAGTCCACGCCCATCTGCTGCATCTTGGCCTTGCTGGTCAGCCCCAGCTTGACCCCGGCCACCGTCTCGCCTCGGGCCAGCCGCAGGTCGACCACCTCGCGCTGCACGGCATACGGATCATCCGCCGGGAAGGACCCCGACTCGAGCTCGGTGGCGGTGGTGAGGGCGTTGTCGAGAGCGACAGCGAACGAGGTCATGACATGTCCAAGCAGACGTTGGTGTATTCGGAGTAGAAGTCGAGCGAGTGCCGCCCACCCTCGCGGCCCACGCCCGAGGCGCGCATGCCGCCGAACGGGGTGCGCAGGTCGCGCAGGAACCACGTGTTGACCCAGACCAGGCCCACGTCGAGCGAGGCGCCGGCCCGCAGCGCCCGGCCCACGTCGCGGGTCCAGACCGTGCCGGCCAGGCCGTACGCGCTGTCGTTGGCCAGCGCGAAGGCCTCGTCCTCGTCGTCGAACGGCGCGATGTGGCAGATGGGACCGAAGATCTCTTCCCGTACGGTCCGGGCGTCCTGGCCCAGGCCCGTGATCACGGTCGGCTCGATGTACGACCCGCCGTCGCGCGCGTCGCCGAAGTGCGGCACGCCCCCGCCGGCCAGCACTGTCGCGCCCTCCTGGCGGGCCAGGTCGTAGTAGCCGAGCACCTTGTCGCGGTGCGCCTTGGAGATCAGCGGCATGGTGCCGGTGGTCTCGTCCGAGGGCCACCCGTACGTCAGCTCCTTGGCCCTGGCCGCCAGCCGCTCGGTGAACTCGTCGAAGACCGGCCGCTGCACGTACAGCCGCTCGGTGCACAGGCAGACCTGGCCGCCGTTGGTGAAGCTGGACCGCACGCTGCCGGCCACCGCCGCGTCCAGGTCGGCGTCGGCGAAGATCAGCCCCGCGTTCTTGCCGCCGAGCTCGAACGACACCGGCTTCACCCCGGGCGCGGCCGCGCGCATGATGGCCGAGCCGGTGGCCGACTCGCCGGTGAAGGTGATCGCGTCGACGTCGGGGTGGGTGGTCAGCCACTCGCCGGCCGCGTCCGGCCCGTGGCCGTGCACGAGGTTGAACACGCCCTCGGGGACGCCGGCCGCGGCCATCACCTCGGCCAGCACCGTGGCCGAGGCCGGGGTCTCCTCGCTGGGCTTCACGATGACCGCGTTGCCGCAGGCCAGCGCCGGCGCCACCTTCCAGGTGAGCAGCAGCAGGGGCAGGTTCCAGGGCACGATGACGGCGACCACGCCCATCGGCTTGCGCACGGCGTAGTTGAGCGCGCGGCCACCGCCGGCGGTGGCCGTGGTGAACGATTCGGTGCCGGTCGCGGCGACCACGTCGGCGAAGGCCCGGAAGTTGGCCGCGCCGCGGGGGATGTCGAGCGTACGGGCCTGGGTGTAGGTCTTTCCGGTGTCGGTGACCTCGGCCGTGACCAGGTCGTCGAACCGGCGCTCGAGCTCGTCGGCGATGCGGCGGAGCACGGTCGCGCGCTCCTGCTCGGTCGTGCGGCCCCAGGGCCCGCGCACGGCGGCCCGGGCGGCGGCCACAGCGTCGTCCACATCGGAGCGCGGCGACTCGGTGACCGAGAAGACCGTCTCGCCGGTGACCGGGGACGCCTTGGCGAACGTGGTGGCGGCCGGGCGGAACTCGCCGGCGATGAAGTTGCGCAGCTGGGGCGGGCTGTCGGTCATCGGGTCAACCTCCGGATCAGGGCCGTCGCGGCCAGCGCGACCAGGGCCCCGGCCACCGCGCCGACGACCTGGTGCTGCTGCTTGACGCGGCGGCGGACCTCGGCGTACGGCGTGGTCGAGAACGACACCAGCTCGTAGCGCGAGACGTACTTGCCGGGCAGCCAGCGTTCGAGGGTGTGCTCGACGTTCTTGCCCAGCTTGAAGAACGGGTCGGCCACCTTGTCGCGCATCTCGACGAAGTTGGCCAGGGCCATCTCGGCGATCGCCTCCGAGTTCTCGCGCCGCCCCTGCTCGTACAGGGGAAGGGCTTCGGCCCAGTTGTCGCCGGTGGCGTCGAGGCAGCGGTCGAGCTCGACCACGTCCTCGAAGCTGGCGTTGGCGCCCTGACCGTAGAACGGGACGATGGCGTGCGCGGCGTCGCCGATCAGCGCGACCCGGCCCAGCATCTGCCAGGGCGCGCACTTGACCGTGCCGAGCAGGCCGACCGGGTTGTGCCGGTAGTCCTCGACCAGGTTCGGGATCAGCTCGAGCAGGTCGGGGTAGTTCTCGCGGAAGTGCCGCTCGACCGCGGCCGGGCTGCCGATCGAGGCGAAGCTGTCGCTGCCCGAGCTGGGCCAGAACAGCGTGCCGGTGAACGAGCGGTCCGGGTTGGGCAGCGCGATCATCATCGACGTGCCGCGGGGCCAGATGTGCAGGGCGCCCGGGTCCAGCGCGTACTCGCCGTCGCGGGCCGGGATGGTCAGCTCCTTGTAGCCGTAGTCGAGGAAGCTGACCGTCTCGGAGAAGCCTTCCCCGGCGTACGCCATGAGGAGTCCCCGCGTGGCCGAGCCGGCCCCGTCCGCGCCCAGCACGATGTCGGCCTTGGCCGAACTGCCGTCGGCGAACCCGAGGGTCCCCAGCGAAGGGTCGAGCGCGGTCAGCGGGTGGTCGAAGTGGATGGTCACGCCGGGGGTGGCGCCCGCGGCGTCGAGCAGCGCGTCGTTGAGGGCGCCGCGGCCGATCGAGTTGATGGCCCGGTCCCCCGACAGGCTGTACGGCTGGAAGTTCGTCTCGCCGTGCAGCGGGTGCACCATCCGGCCCCGCATCGGCAGCGCGTCCCGCAGCACCTCTTCGTCCAGCCCGATCCGGCGCAGCGCGTCGATGCCCCGCTCGGACAGCGCGAGGTTGATCGACCGGCCGCGCTCGGCCCCGGTGACCCGCGGGTCGGGGCGGCGCTCGTACAGGTCGACGGTGTAGCCCCGGCGCCCCAGATAGCAGGCGAGCAGGCTGCCGCACAGCCCGGCCCCGACGACCGCTACGTGCTTCACTTGGTCTCCTCCACACAGGCGGCGAGCGCCTCGGCGGCCCGGCGGCAGTCCTCGTAGGTCGAATAGAGCGGCACCGGCGCGAACCGCACGATGTCGGGCTGCCGCGCGTCGGCGATGACCCCGTACTCGAAACGCAGCCGCTTGGTCAGCGCGCCCGCGTTGCCCTCGAGCAGGCGGACCGAGAGCTGGCAGCCGTGCCGTTCCGGCTCGCGGGGCGTGATGATCGACAGCGGGCGCGTCGCGACCACCGCGTCGAGCAGTTCGCGCAGGTACGTGGTGAGGCGCAGGCTGCGCTCGCGCAGGGCGGGCATCCCGATCTCGTCGAAAATGCGGAGCGACGTACGGACCGGGCCCATGGCGAAGATGGGCGGATTCGACACCTGCCAGGCGTCGGCGCTGCGCGGCGGCCGCGACTCGGGGGTCATCTCGAAGCGGGTGGCCGACTCGGTGCTCCACCAGCCCTCGAAGCGCTGCAGGTCGGCGCCGTGGTGGCGCTCGTGGATGAACACGCCGGCCAGTGCGCCCGGCCCCGAGTTCAAGTATTTGTACGAGCACCAGGCCGCGAAGTCGGCGCCCCACTCGTGCAGGCTGAGCGGCACGTTGCCGGCCGCGTGGGCCAGGTCCCAGCCGACGACGGCACCCGCTTCGCGCCCGGCGGTGGTGATGGTGGCCATGTCCATCAGCTCGCCGGTGAGGTAGTTGACGCCGCCCAGCATCAGCAGGGCCACGGTGCCGCCCTCGTCGCGCAGGAACGCCAGGACGTCCTCGGTGCGCAGCGTGTCCTCGCCGTCGCGTGGGCGCAGGCGTACGACAGTGGTGTCGGGGTCGAGGCCGTGGAACCGGGCCTGGCTGCGGACGGCGTAGCTGTCCGACGGGAACGCCGCGTCCTCGATGACGATGCGGGTGCGGTCACCGGCCGGGCGGTAGAACGACACCATCAGCAGGTGCAGGTCGACGGTGAGCGAGTTCATCACCACGACCTCGGACGGCAGCGCGCCGACGAGCCGGGCCGCGGGCTGGGTCAGCAGCTCGTGGTACGGCAGCCAGGGCCGGGCCGCGTCCAGATGCCCCTCCACGCCCAGCCGGGCCCAGTCGTCGAGGTCCTCGTTCAACTCGACCCGGGTCGCCCGGGGCTGCAGCCCGAGCGAGTTGCCGGCGAAGTACGCCACCTCGGGGTGATCGCCGCCCTCGGCCGGCGGGATATGGAAGAGGTGCCGGTGCCCCGGATCCTGCTCGTCTTGCCGCATCACATCTCCGTCCGCGAGGTCCACAGCTCGGGGAAGACCGGCCGGCTCATGCTGCGCTGCAGGAAAGCCAGGCCGTTCGATCCACCGGTGCCGCTCTTGGCCCCCATTGTTCTTTGCACTGCCTTGAGATGCAGGTAACGCCAGTCGCCGAATCGATCGGCGACCTCGGTCAGCGCCTCACCCAGCAGCCTAAGGTGGTTCTCGGGGCCGGTGTCGCGATAGATGCGCACCCAGGCGTCCGACACCGACTGCTCGGCCTCGTGCTCGTCGGCGACGTCCCGCCCCAGCAACTCGGGCTTGAGGTCGTGACCCTGGCGGGCGAGCAGCGCGATCACCTCGTCCCACAGGCTCGGCCGCTGCAGGGCCGCGGTGAGCTCGTCGTGCTCGGGGGTGCCCTTGAACGGGCGCATCAGCGACCTGGTCCGCAGCCCGAGCAGGAACTCGACCTGCCGGTACATGGCCGACTGGAAGCCGGAGCCCTCGCCCAGCAGGTCGCGGAACTTGTTGAAGTCGGCCGGGGTCATCCAGCGCAGGGTCTGCCAGGCCGCGTTCAGGCCCTCGATGTGCAGGGCGGCCCGCTTGAGCGGGGCCAGCGCCTCCCACGTCTGGTCGGCGCGCACGTGGTCGCGCGCCTGTTCCAGCTCGTGCCGGATGAGGTTGAAGTACAGCTCCATGATCTGGCTGACCACCAGGAACGACATCTCGCCGGGGTCACCGCTCAGCGTCTTCTGCAGCGTATGCAGGGTGCTGGCGTGCACGTAGGCGTCGTAGGGCACCCGCTGCCCGAACTCCAGGGTCGGCGCGCCGCCGTTACGGGATCGACGGGCGTCACGCTCCGCCGCATTGGTGGGCCGCACGGCCGCCGTACTCACGGTTTCCACTGACTTCTCCTCGCCCTTGACCGGTCCATGATTTCGCTGCGAGGGGCCCGGCCGGAATGCCGAATTAACGGCCCTGACCTCCGGGAGCCGAAGATCGGTGGCTAGATTTGGGCTATCGGTTAACGATCGGAAGGTTGCCTGATGGACGCGATGGACTGGGCGTTGCTGCGCGAGTTGCAGGACGACGCACGCCTGTCCTACAGCGAGCTCTCCCGGCGGGTCCACCTGTCGCCGCCGGCGGTGGCCGAGCGGGTGCGCCGGCTCGAGGAGACCGGGGTCATCACCGGCTATCACGCCCACGTCGACCTGGCCAGGACCGGCCGCCAGGTGCTCGCCCTGATCCGGATGTCCTGCTACGGCCCGACGTGCGTGTTGCGCGACGACAAGGTGCCGACCTGGCCCGAGGTGCTGGAGATCAACCGGGTCACCGGCGACACCTGTTGCGTGCTCAAGGTCGCGACCGCCTCGATGGAGGCGTTCGAGGAGGTCATCGACCGGTTGGGCGGGTACGGGGCGCCGTCCAGCACGATGATTCTGTCCACTCCGCTGACCTGGCAGCCGATCGCGCCTCCGCTCGATTTTTAGTACCATCGAACGCGTGACGGAGCCGCTCGAAGACACCTCGGCCGTGCAGGTCGGTCCGCGCATCCGCGAGTTCCGCAAGCAGCGCGGCCTCACCCTGCGCAGCCTGGCCGCCCGCTCCGGGTTGTCGATCGGCTTCCTGTCCCAGGTCGAGCGGGGCATCTCGTCGATCGGGCTGACCGCGCTGGGCAGCGTGGCCGGCGCGCTCGGGCACTCGGTGGCCGACTTCTTCGACACCCCCATGGCCGGCCCGGCCGACGACCCGGTGGTGGTGCCGATGCCGCGGCACTTCACGCTGACCCGGGGCGAGACGGCGGCTGTGCAGTACGTGTCGGGCCAGCAGACCTACCGCATGCTGTCCGACCGCGGGGCCGGGCTGGTGCTCGAGCCCATGGTGGTGCACATCGCGCCGGGCGGGCGGCGCGAGAACGCGTACGGCCACGCCGGCGAGGAATTCGCGTACGTGATCTCGGGCGAGCTGCTCTACGAGGTCGACGGGGTCGAACACCGGCTGAGCCCCGGCGACAGCGTGCACCTGCGCTCATCGGTCCCGCACAGCATGTACAACGACACCGAAGAGGTGACCACCGTCGTCTCGGTGGTCACCCCACGGCTGTTCTGAGTGTTCACGTACGTGAAATAACCGCTGCCATCGTCGCCGCCCAGATGGCCGAGCCCGGCGCGATCACGTCGAAGTGGTCGCCCGCCTGCTCCAGCAGCGTGATGCCGGAGGCGGCGGCGAACCGCCGGTTGATGTCGACCAGGTCGAGGCTGTCGCCGCTGCCCTGCACGAGCAGCGCCGGCGAGGCCAGCGGCAGCCGGGCCATGGGGTCGCTCGCCGCGTAGACGTCGGGCACATCATCCGGCCCGCCGCCCAGGGCGGTCGTGATCGCGCCCTCGCCCAGGAACCGCCGCTGCCCCTCACCGAGGTCGAGCACGCCGGCCAGCGACACGGCCAGGGCCAGGCCGGGGTCGTCGGCGGCCAGACGCAGCGCGAGCTGACCGCCGGCCGAGTGCCCGAACAGCACGATCGGCGCGCCGGGGTGGCGCTCCCGGGCCTCGGCGACACCGTTGCGCAGGTCGTCGGTGGTGGCGTCCCAGCCGTTCCGGTCAGGGCGGCGGTATTCGAGGTTCCAGCTCGTCCAGCCCCGGGCGGTCAGGTCGATGGCGAGCGCGTCCATCAGGTCGGCGGCCCAGTTCGACCGCCAGAACCCACCGTGGACGAGGATCCCGACCGGCGCCACGGAGGGGGCGTCTGCGGCGCCGGTCGGGATCCGCTCATCGGCCCACTGCTCCGGGTGCTCGCCGTAGGCGATCCGGGTGGCGGGCTCCCGCAGGCGGTGGACGGCGTGCTTGATCGCCCAGGCCAGCCCCCACACGCCCCGGCCGTGCAGGTGCAGCTGCGAGACGGGCTCGGCCGCGGTGGTCAGGTCGTAGAAGACAGTGTTCGCGGGACCAGCGGCGATGAGCGCACGGTCGGCCCCGACCACCACGGCGGGGCCGTCGTGCGCGGCCAGCTCGGCGGCGGTCGCGGCGGAGACCACCTTCAAGCCGACGTCCAGATCCCAGGCCGTGCTGCCGGCCAGCGAGGTGAGCAGGCCGCGATCAGCGACCAGGTCAGGACCAAGAACGAGCAGAACGTCCATCGCGACGAACTCCTAACGGGACGACCGTGGTGACTGACAGTGCGAGAAGCAGAAGCCGAGCCGATCTTGCATCTTCCGCCCAAGCACACCCCGCCCTCCCAAAGGGGGCCCCCGTCCACCGGGAATTATGGCGAATTTTTGGCGGCGGGCGACGGCTTGGTCCTGGCGGCCTGTGGACAACTGACGACTGGGGACAACGCGTGAAGATCGGCCGAACGTGCTAGCGAAGCGCAACCTGCTGCCGGGCGAGCAGATGTGCTACCGGGAAAGCAGCGGCAGAACCTCCTTGCCCAGCAGTTCGACGCCACGGTCGTCGGTCAGGCCGTGTGGGGTGCCGAACTCGACCCGGGAGACCCCGGCGTCGATCAGTTTCTGGGCCTGGGCGGCGACCTGGGACGGGGTGCCGGAGAAGGCGAAGCGGTCCAGCACGTCGTCCGGGATCAGCTTGCCGGCTTCGACGTCGCGGCCGTCGTCGACCAGTTTTCCGACCTCGGCGACCAGGCCGTCGGGCAGGGTCACCGTCGGGTCGAGCTCGGCCACCACCGCCAAATACATGGCCACTTCGGTGCGCGCTTTCGCACGAGCCGCTTCGCCGTCGGTGTCGACCACGGTCACCGCGCCCAGCACGATGCCGATCTCCTCCACGTCACGTCCCGCTTCGAGAGCGCCGAGGGCCAGCCGCTCGCGGATCACCGGGACCATGTCGGGGTTGGCGCTGCCACCGACCTTGATCTCGTCGGCGATCCGGCCGGCCAGGGCCGCGCCCTGCGGACCCCACGCGCCGAGCAGCAGCGGAATCGACGGACGCTGGCGGTCGTACCGCAGCACGGTGTCCGGTTCCAACGAGAAGACGCGGCCCGAAAAGCCCGATCGCTCACCCCGCAGCAGGTGAGAAACGACCGAGGCCGCCTCGGCCAGGGCGGTCAGCGGGCGCGGCTGCGGCAGCCCGACCGCGCCCAGCCAGGTGCCCCGGGCCAGCCCCAGGTACGCCCGCCCGTGCGACGCCAGGTCGAGGGCAGCGATCTGCCCCGCGATCTCGTACGGCGCCATCGAATAGGGGTTGAGACAAGCTGGCCCCAGCCGTACGCGGGATGTCGCGCCCGCCATCTCGAGCAGCGGGAAGATCGGCGGCTGGTACATCAGGTCGCCGAACACGGTCAGCACGTCGAAGCCGGCGGCCTCGGCCGAGCGGGCCAGCCGGGCGTACGTGCCGGCGGGTTTGTCGCTCTGCAGGCCGAGGCCGATCTCCGTACGCATCAGGTCAGGTCCTCGGAGTTCATCGTGCGCTTGCAGGTGCGCTCGACCTTCATGACGAGGCGCTCCTCGGGGTCGGGGCAGATGAAGTGCGAGTCCTGCGCGAGCCAGTCGCCGGCGGGCAGGTCGCGCTGTTTGGCCGCGAGGAAGGGCAGCACCGAGGCCAGCGCGTACACGCAGAAGTGTTTGCCCTCGGGGATGGTGAGGTGCGCGCTGTTCTTGAGGTCGAAGTGGTCGCCCACCTCCATCCCGCACACCGACCGGCCCTCGATCCGGTCGACGCTGACCCGCAGGTCGTAGATGTCCATCTCGCTCATGATGCCTCCTCGTTGAAGCGGTTGACCTGCACGATGACCTTGCCGGTGGTGCGCCGGGCGGCCAGGTCGGCCAACGCGGCCGGTGCCTCCTCCAGGGACACCACCCGGGTGACCGGCGGCCGCAACTCGCCCGCGGCGCACCGGCGGAACAGTTCGTCGTAGGCGGCCCGCACTTCCGCCGGGCGGGCCCACGGATAGCGCGACCCCCACGAGACGCCGATCAGGTCGGCGTTGCGGGCGATCAGCCGGGCCGGGTCGACCGGCGGGGGTGGCCCGGCCGCCATGCCCACGCTGACCAGCCGTCCCTCGAAGGCCAGGCGGTCGATCGAGCGGCTCAGCAGGTCGCCGCCGACCGGGTCGATCACCACGTCGAGGTCACCGGGGAAGTCTTCGTAGCCCCAGGCCTCGGCCGCGCCCTGCGCCAGACATATGTCCCTTTTCTCGGGCGAACCCGCGGTGGCGATCACTCGGGCGCCGCGGGCGACAGCCAACTGGATGGTCGCGATCCCGACCCCGCCCGCACCGGCATGCACCAGCACGGTTTCGCCCGGCTTCAGGCGCGCCCGTTCGAGCGCGAACCACGAGGTCTGGTACGTCACCGGAAGCGCGGCCGCCGTGATCGGATCCACGTCCGAGGGCCGTTCCACCACGAGGTCGGCATCGATGGTGACGGTGTCGCCGAGCGCGCCGTGCGGCAGAGCCGGGCACGCCACGACCTCCCGGCCGATCCACTCCGCCGGCCCGTCGATCACCCGTCCCGCCGCCTCCACGCCCGGCGTCATCGGTGGGTCGGGCCGCACCGGGTACTCGCCCCGGCACAACGACACGTCCAGGAAGTTGAGGCCGACCGCGTGCACCGCCAGCGTCACCTGCCCCGGCCCCGGCGGCGGGTCGTCGTCCAGAGTGGCGAGCCGCAACACGTCCTGCGGCTCGCCCTCCGACGTGGCGATCAAGCGGCGGATCACGCGCGGACCAGCTCGAAGGGCGTGGCGATCAGCCGGCTGATCACGGGCGCACCAGCTCCGAGTGGTGGTGCACGATCCGCCACTCGCCGTCGATGCAGCGCAGCACGTCGGTCACCCGCGACCGCTGCTCCTCGCCGCCGGCGGCGTCCCGCGTCACCAGCACGTACCGGGCCACGCCGGTGTCGCCCCAGACATCGATCCGCTTCTCGGTGGCGGCCATGACGTCGAGCACCGGCCGCTCCCCCGCCGCGTCCCGCGTCTCCCGGTACGTGTCGAGTTCGCGCCGCGTCCGCAGCGGGCCCGGCAGGTGCGTCTCCCATGTCGTCACGTCGTCGTGCAGATGCGCGTCGAAGCCGGCGCGGTCGCCCTTCAGGAACGACGCGTACATGTCGTCGATGCCGGCCGCGATGGCCGCGGCCCCGATCTCGGCGAAACTCATCGCTGCTCCTCAGGGAGGGACTCGTGGTGAACGGAGGTGGCCGCGGAGGCGAGGGCGACGTCGTCCCGGTACACCTGGCCGCCCTTCATCACCCAGCGCACGCCCCGGAAGGCCGAGGTGTCGTCGAGCGGGTCGGCGTCCATGGCGATCAGATCCGCGTACTTGCCTTCCTCGACCGTGCCCAGGTCGTCGGTGAGGCCGAGCCAGCCGATCGGTCCGCGGGTGCCGGCGTGCAGCGCCCGCTCCGGCCCGAGGTGCTCGGCCAGGTTCTCCAGCTCGCGCACGGTCGCGTTGGTGCCCTCGAACGACCAGAACGGGGGCATGTCGCTGCCGAGGAGGATCTCCACCCCGGCATCCAGGGCCATCTTGAAGCTCTCGATGTGCCGCGGCCCCGCGCCCAGCGACCGGCACTGCATCCATTCCGGTACGCCGAGCTCGTCGAAGAACTCCTTGCAGCGCGTGACGAGCAGGGTCGGCACGAGCGCCGTGCCCTGCTCGGCCATCCGCGCCGCGACCTGCGGGGTCAGCTGGTAGCCGTGCTCGACGCAGTCCAGCCCGAGCTCGACCGCGGCCGCGATGACCTCGGCCGGCCCGGCGTGCGCGGTCACCTTGCGGCCCCACGCGTGGGCGGTCTCGATGACCGCGGCCATCTCGTCGGCGAACAGCTGCGGGGTCGAGATGGCCTCGTGCTCACCGGCCAGCCCGCCCGAGATCATCACTTTGATCAGGTCGGCCCCGGCCTTGATCTGGCTGCGGACGCCGTGCCGGAAGCCGACCGGCCCGTCGCACTCCATGGTGTCGCCGCTCTCGTGCCCGTGCCCGCCCGTGCACACCAGCGCCCGGCCCGCCGTGTACATGCGCGGCCCCGGCACACGTCCGGCCTTGATGGCCCGCCGCAGCGCGAAGTCCGCGTGGTCCTTCTCGGCCACATTGCGTACGGTCGTGACCCCGCACTCGAGCGTGCGGCGCGCGCCGTCGGCCATATAGAGGGCCAGGTCGTGCGGCCCCATGTCCTTGACCGCGTTGCCACCACCGCCGGGCAGCGACAGCGAGAAGTGGGTGTGCATGTTGGTCAGTCCGGGCGTCACGAACGCGCCGCCCAGGTCCCGCTCCACGACCGGTCCCGCTTTCCGGGCCTGAGAAGCGATTTCGGAGTACGGACCCACGGCCGTGATGCGGTCGCCGGTGATCCACACGCCGGCGTCCTTGATCGGGAGCGCCCGGGCGTCGACCACCGTGCAGTTGCCGAGTAGTTGGTTCATGCGTTCACCCCGTACACCTTGCGGGCCGCCTCGTCCGAGACGTAGCCCTCCTGAACGTCGTGGCGCACCGCTTCCGGGTCGCGATGGGCCGGGTCGCCGTGCCCGCCGCCACCGGCGGTCAGCAGCGTGATCCGGTCGCCCGCGCGCACGGGGGTGCGTTTGGTGCTGACCCGCCTCTCGCGGTCGGTGCCGGGGAAGACGACGACCTGGTTCGGTTCGGGCGACCGTCCGCCGTCGAGCGCCCACGGCGCGCTCCTGGTCTTCTTGATGACCGACAGGAACTCGCCGTCGGTGACGAACCGGATGTCGCGCCGCAGCCCGCAGCCGCCCCGGAACCGGCCGGCGCCGCCCGAGTCGGCCCGGATCTCGACGCGGTCGAAGAACATGCCGGTCTTGGCCTCGAGCACTTCGACCGGGGTGTTGCGGGCCTGGGTCTGGCAAAGGTGATTGGCCGGGCCGATGCCGTCGTGGTCGGGTGAGCCGCCCCAGCCGACCGGGTCGTTGTTGCTGACCGCGAACATCGCGCCGGTGTCGGGGTGGACGCCGACCATCATGAAGCCCGGCACGTCGCCCCCGCTGCTGGCCGGCAGCCGCTCCGGCATGCCTTGCGCCAGCGCTTTGTAGATGAGCTCGAGCGCGACCGTGCCGGTCCACTGGGTGAACGTGGCCGCCGGGTAGACCGCGTGGAACAGAGTCCCCGGCTCGGCTTCCACCCGCAGCGGGGCGAAGTGGCCGGCGTTGGTCTGCTCGTCGGGGGTGGTGATGGCCTTGAACGCGACCCGGCAGGTGGCGATGGTCGAGCCGATCGGCAGGTTGACCGGGCCCGGCACGGCCGGCGAGGAACCGGCGAAGTCGACAGTGAACGTGCCGTCCTGGATGGTCACCGTGCAGCGCATGAGGATCGGGTCCTCGGTCACCCCGTCGTCGTCCAGCCAGTCCTCGGCGGTCCAGCTGCCCTGCGGCAGCCGCGCCACCGCCTCGGCCGCTGACTCCTCGGCGGCGGCGACGAAGCGGTCGACCACCGCGTCCACCACCGGTGCGGTGTAGCGATCGAACAGCTCGGCCACCCGCCGTTCGCCCGTGCGCAGGGCAGCGACCTGGGCATTGAAGTCGCCCAGCACGAGGTCCGGCATGCGGGAGTTGAAGCGGATCAGCTCCAGGATGTCGCGCACCGGCTCGCCGCGGGAGACCACCTTCGTACCCGGGAAAACAAGACCCTCTTGGTGCATGTCGGTGGAGTCGAGCACGTAGCCCGCGTCCTTGGCCCCGAGATCCATCCAGTGGGCCCGGATGCACAGGTACGCCACCAGTTCGCCGCCGGAGAACACGGGCGCGAACATCGTCGCGTCGTAGGAGTGCGCGGCGTTCCAGTAGGGGTAGTTGAGGATGAAGATGTCCCCCTCCTGCAACTCCCCCACGTACTCGACGCCCATGCGGATCGAGTAGTCGTTGGCGCCCAGGAACCGCGACAACCCGGTCGACTCGGCCACCAGCCGCAGCGACCGGTCGTAGATCGAGATCCCGAAGTCGTGCACCTCGTAGATGACCGGGTTGAAAGCCGTCCGTACGAGCGCCGCCCGCATCTCCTCGGCCGCGGACACGAGGTGGTTGCGGATGACCTCGACGGTGGCCCCGTCAGTCATCGATCTCCACCCCGTAGACCTCCTCGGCCGCGGCCGCCGACACGTACCCCTCGGCGACGTCACGGCGAACCGCAGCCGGCTCCCGATCGGCTGGGTCGCCGTGACCGCCGCCGCCCGCGGTGAGCAGGGTGACCCGGTCACCCGGCACCACGGTCAGGCGCTTGGTGCTGATGCGTTCCTCGCGGTCGGTGCCGGGGAACGCGACGATCTGGTTCGGGTCGGGCCGAAGGCCGCCGGCGAGCGCCCACGGCCGGCTCTTGGTCTTCTTGATGACCATGAGGAACTCGCCCGGCGTGACGAACTTGATCTCGCGCCGCACCCCGGCCCCGCCCCGGAACTTGCCGGCCCCGCCGGAGTCGGTGCGGATCTCGACCCGCTCCATGAACATGCCGGTGCGGGCCTCCATCACCTCGATCGGGGTGCCGCGCCCGGTGCTGCCGCTGACGTGGGTGGCCGCGTCCGTGCCGTCGTGGTCGGCGGTGCCGCCCCAGCCGACGAAGTCGTTGTTGCTGACCGCGAACATGGCCCCGGTGTCGGGGTGGACGCCGACCATCATGAAGCCGGGCACGTCACCGCCGCTGGACGCGGGCAGCCGCTCCGGCATGCCCTGGGCGAGCGCCTTGAGGATCAGCTCGAACGCCACGATGCCGGTCCACAGGGTGAACGTGGGCTGCGGGTAGACCGCGTGGAACAGCGTGCCCGGCTCGGCCCGTACTTCGAGTGGCGCCACCGTGCCCGCGTTGGACGGCTCGTGGGGCGAGGTCAGCGACTTGAGAATCACCTTGCAGATGGCCTCGGTGGCGCCGAACGGCATGTTGATCGGGCCGCGAACTGCGGGCGAGGAGCCGGCGAAGTCGACCAGGAACTTGCCGTCGGCGATGGTGACCGTGACCCGCATCCTGACCGGCTCGTCGGTGATGCCGTCGTCGTCCAGGAAGTCCTCGGCGGTCCAGGTGCCCTGGGGCAGCGCGGCCAGGGCGGACCGGGTGCGGGCCTCGCCGTCGGCGATGATCCGGTCGATCGCGGCCAGCACGGTCGCGCGGCCGAACTTGGCGTGGATCTCGAGCAGGCGGCGCTCACCGGTGCGGATGGCCGAGATCTGCGCGTGCAGGTCGCCCAGGATGGCGTCGGGCATCCGGGAGTTGAACCGCAGCAGCTCGTGGATGTCGCGCACCGGCTCGCCGCGCGAGACGACCTTCGTACCCGGGAAGATCAGACCCTCCTGGTGCATGTCGGTCGAGTCGAGCACGTAGCCCGGGTCCTTGGCCCCCAGGTCCATCCAGTGGGCACGGATGCACAGGAAGCCGATCAGGTCGTCGCCGTCGAACACCGGAGCGAACAGGGTGGCGTCGGAGGCGTGGGCCGCGTTCCAGTACGGGTAGTTGAGCAGCACGACGTCGCCCGGGAACAGGTTCTCGACGCCCACGTACTCGACGCCCTTGCGCAGCGAGTAGTCGTTGGCGCCCAGGAACGAGGTGAGCCCGGTGGCCTCGGCGATCGGTCGCATCTGCGCGTCGTACAGCGACAGGCCGAAGTCGTGCACCTCGTAGATGACCGGGTTGAACGACGTACGGATGAGGGTGGCCCGCATCTCCTCGGCCGCCGACAGCAGATAGCTGCGCACGACCTCGACGCGAGCGCCGTCCAATGTGGTCACTTGGTCACCTCCGCCGGCGTGACGTGCAGGTAGCCGTGCTCGTCGACGGTCACGTTCTGGCCGCTGGGCACCACGGTGGTCGAGGTGCCCTCGTCGACCAGGGCCGGGCCGGCAAAACGGTGGCCCGCCCTCAGATCGGCCCGGTCGTAGACGGCGAACGGAACGATCTCCCGGGTGCCGAAATCAAAGGCTTCCCGATGCGTACGGGGTGTGGCCTCGCCGCCCGCCTCAATGCGCGGGAGCTCCGGCCGGGAGGTGCGGCCGATACCGCGTACGCGCAAATTGAGGATCTGCAGCGGGTTGCTCATCGTGTGGCCGTAACGCGCGTGGTGCAGCTCGTTGAAAGCGGCCCGCACGGCCTCGGCGTCCAACGTGGAACCGACAGTGACCATCAGGCTGTGCTCCTGACCCAGGTAGCGCAGCTCGAACTGCCGCTCCAGCACGCCGTCGCCGGCCGGCACCCCCTGCGCGGACAGCGACGCGATGGCCTCGGCCTCGGTCTCCTTGAACAACGGCTCCAGGGCGGCCAGGTCGGCGCCGTCCAACGTCGTCATCACCGTACGGCTGAAGTCGTTGACGATGTCGGCCGAGAGCATGCCCCAGGCCGAGAAGCCGGACGGCGCGAACGGCACCAGCACCTCGCCGATGCCCATCTCGCGGGCCAGCAGCGGGGCCAGCAGCGGACCGGCGCCACCAAAGGCCAGCAGCGAGAACACCCGCGGGTCGTGACCGCGCTCGACGGTGATCTGGCGGACCGCGCCGACCGTCTTGGCCAGCAGCACGTCGAAGATGCCGGCCGCGGCGTCGGGCACCGAGAGCCCCAGCGGCTCGGCCAGCTGTTCACGGATGGCGTCGCGGGCGGCCTCGTCGGCCAGGCCCATGGTGCCGGCCAGGAAGCGTTCGGGGTCGACGAAGCCGAGCACCACGGCAGCGTCCGTGACGGTGGGCTGGGTGCCGCCGCGGCCGTAACAGACCGGTCCGGGGGCGGCGCCGGCGCTCTGCGGGCCCACCTTGAGCAGGCCACGGTCGAGCCAGGCGATCGATCCGCCGCCGGCGCCGATCGTGCGGATGTCGTACGTGGGGATCAGCAGGGGGTAGTGCTCGAGCTGGGCCTCGTAGGCGGCGACGGCGGTGCCCTTCTCGATCACGCAGGCGTCGAGCGAGGTGCCGCCGATGTCGAAGGTGAGCATGTTGTCGCGGCCCAGCTCGCCGGCCAGGTAGGCCGCGCCGACGATGCCGCCGGCCGGGCCGCTGAGCACGGTGTGGGTGGGCGAGGTCTTGGCCACCGCGCCGGTCATCGAGCCGCCACCCGAGCGCATGATCAGGAAGCGGCCGGCGAAGCCCTGGTCGGCCAGGCCCTTCTCGAGCTCGTCGACGTACCGCTCGAAGATCGGGCGGATGTAGGCCTCGAGGACGGTGGTGCTGGTCCGCTCGTACTCCCGGTACTCGCGCACGATGTCGGTGCTCAGCGAGAGGCTGACGTCCGGGTAGGCCTCGCGGATGATCCGGGCCGTCTCGCGCTCGTGCGTGGGGTCGAGGAACGAGTGCAGGAAACAGATCGCGATCGACGTGACGCCCTGGTTCTCGACCAGCTCGCGCGCGGCGTCGCGGACGCTCTGCGGGTCGAGCTCGTCGACGACGGCGCCCTTGTAGTCGAGGCGGCCCTTGACACCGGCCGTGAAGCGGCGCTGGACCAGGCTTTCCGGGCGCTGGTAACGGAAGTCGTACATGTGGTCGGACGGCACGTTGCCCCGGCCGATCAGGAAGACGTCCCGGAAGCCCTCGTTGGTGATGATGCCGGTGTTGCCGCCGCGCCGCTCCAGCACCGCGTTCAGCCCCAGGGTGGTGCCGTGGATGAACAGCTCCACCTCGGACAGGTCGGTGCCGAGCGCGGCGATCGCGTTGAGCACGCCCTCGGCCGGGTGGGCCGGCGTGGTCGACGCCTTACGGAAGCGGACCTGACCGGTACGGGTGTCGAGCTCCATCGCGTCGACGAACGTGCCGCCGATGTCCACGGCCAACCTGATGCTCATGACGAACTCTTTCCGATCAGGGCGGGCAGCTCGGGGATGCGCCAGCAGGCGGCCCGGCTTTCGCCGTAGGGCTGAAGGGTCTGCTCCTGCGACCGGCACGTGTCGGTCACGAAGGGGCAGCGGGCGGCGAGGGCGCAGCCGGTGGCGGCGTCGGCCTCGTCGAGGTCCTTGACCAGCTCGACGTCCGCGGTGCGGGTCTCGCCGAGCCGGGGCGCGCTGCCGAGCAGCGCGCGGGTGTACGGGTGCTGGGGATTGTCGAAGACCTCGTCGACCGGCCCCTCCTCGACCACCCGGCCGAGGTAGAGCACGACGACCCGGTCGGCGAAGCCACGAACGGTGGCGAGGTCGTGCGAGATGAACACCGAACCGTGGCCGGCGTCGGCCGCGACATCGGCGATGACATCGAGGATCTGGGCCTGCACGGTGACGTCGAGGGCGCTGGTCGGCTCGTCGAACACGATCAGGTCGGGCTGGCCGACGAGCGCCCGCGCGATCCCGATCCGCTGCGCCTGGCCGCCGGAGAGCTCGTGCGGCATCCGGGTCAGGATCGAGCTGTCGAGCTCCATCCGCTGGAGCGCGGCCTCGGTCTTCTTGGTCCGCTCGGCCGTCGAGACCTTGGCCGCCCGCAACGGCTCGGCGATGGAGTCGGCCACGGTCCGGCGCGGGCTGAGCGAGCCGATCGGGTCCTGGAACACCATCTGGGCCCGCGTCCGCTCGACGCGGCTCTGCTTGCGGACGCTCTTGCCGGCCACCTCGACGCTGCCCTCGGACGGCTCGACCAGGCCCATGATCAGCTTGGCCAGCGTCGACTTGCCGCAGCCGCTCTCCCCCACGACGCCGAGCGTCTCGCCGGCCTTGATTTCCAGACTGACGCCCCGCAACGCGTGATGCCCACCCGACCCGAACCGGCTGCGATAGACAACGTGCGCATCCTGCACCCGCAACACCACCCGCCCGGCCTCAGCGGACCGGCCGGGCTCGGCGTGCCCGCTCGACTCCGCGTGGTTGCTCGGCACTGTGTCGGCGAAGAGTGGTTCTTCCTGGGGGTGGAAGCACGCCAGGGACCAACCGCTGGAGAGGGCCTTCGTCTCCGGGCGGGTCTCGCGGCACACGTCGGTCGCGTGGGCGCAGCGCGGGGCGAAGGGACAGTTGTGCGGAGCGGCGGTCATCAGGGGCATGCCGCCGGCCGTGGCGACCGCTCGGCCGCCGCTGACGTCGGGGACCGAGCGGAGCAGGGCTCGCGTGTAGGGGTGCGCGGGGTGACGCAGCACCTGGGCGGCGGGGCCGGTTTCGACGACAGTGCCGGCGTAGAGGACGACCACGCGGTCGCAGACCTCGGCGATCGAGGCCAGGTCGTGCGAGATGAGCAGGACGCCGCGGCCGTCGGTGTCGGCGGCGTGGCGGAACTGGCGCAGGATCTCACGGGTCAGCGTCACGTCGAGGCCGGTGGTCGGCTCGTCGGCGATCAGCAGGCCGGGCGCGCAGCCGGTGGCCAGCGAGATCATCACGCGCTGGGCCATGCCGCCCGACAGCTCGTGCGGGTAGGCCTCCAGGCGTCGCGACGGGTTGCGGATGCCGACCGCGGCGAACAGCTCCTTGGCCGATTCGGCGGCGCGCTTGCCGTCCATGTCCTGGTGGGTGACGAGGCGGTCGATCAGCTGCCGCCCGACCGTGCGGGTCGGGCTGAGCGCGCCCCGCGGGTTCTGGAAGCACATCGCCGCGCCCCGGCCCCGGTGGTGGGCCAGCGCGGCCGCGTCCATCCGGAGCACGTCATCGCCGTCGAAGCCGACCCGGCCCGTGGCGTGCGAGCCTGACGGAAGCATCCCCACGATCGCGCGGGCGACCATGCTCTTGCCGCCGCCGCTCTCTCCCACCAGGCCGACCACTTCGCCCGGCGCCACCGAGAAGCTGACGTTGCTGAGGGCCGCGACCTGCCGGCCCGGCCGGTGAATGACCACCGAGAGGTCTTCGATCTGGAGCATGGTCACCGCCTTTCCTGGAGGAGCCGTACCGGCCGGCGCTTCCGCGGCCGCCCGCTGAGCAAGCTGAAGCCGAACAAGACGGCCGGGCGACGGCTGGGTTCGCTGGAGCTGGGCATGGTCACCGCCGGCTCTTGGCGTCGGCGCGTTCCTGGAGGCCCTCGCCGAGCAGGCTGAAGCCGAGGACGCACACGAGCAGGGCCAGGCCGGGTGGGACCGAGGTCCACCAGCGGCCGGCTACCACGTCCGAGGTGCCGAGGCTGATCATCGAGCCCCACTCGGCCGTGGGCACCGTTACGCCCAGGCCGAGGAAGGACAGGCCGGCCAGGGTGAGCATGGCCCAGCCGCAGTTGAGCGGGGCGATGACGCGGACCGGGGTCAGGCTGTTGGGCAGCAGGTGGCGCCACATGATGCCGAGCGTGGACGCGCCGGAGGTCTTGGCCGCCTCGATGTACTGCATCTCGCGCAAGGTCCGCACCTCGGCTCGCACCAGCCGGGCGTACGCCGGGGCATTGACCGCGGCGATCGTGATCACCAGGTTGAAGAAGCCGCCGCCGAGCAGGGCCGACACCGCGAGGGCCAGGATGAACGTGGGGAACGCCTGGAAGATGTCGACGATGCGCATCAGCACGTCGTCGACCCAGCCGCCCAGGTAGCCGGCGAGCAGGCCGAGCAGCGTGCCCACGACCACGGCCAGGGCCACCGCCAGCACGGCGATGCCGAGGTCGATGCGGGCCGCGTGCAGCACCCGGCTCCACACGTCCATGCCGTTGCCGTCGCTGCCGAGCAGGTGTTCGCCGCCGGGCGCGGCCAGGGTGCCGGACGGGTCGATCTCTTTCGGGCCCCACGAGCTCAGCAGCGGGGCGAAGATCGCGGCCAGGGCGGCGACGATCAGGATGCCGCTGCCCACATAGATGAGGGCTTTGGCGAACCGGCCGTCCTTGGTGCCGGAGACGACCGGCAGCATCTCGAGTGAGGCCATCAGATTTTCACCCTCGGGTCGAGCCAGGCGTGCACGACGTCGGCGATGAGGAAGACCAGCACGTAGGCGAAGGCGATGATCAGCACGGACGCCTGCACGACCGGGTAGTCGCGGTAGAGCAGCCCGCGCAGCGCCCACTGGCCGAAGCCCTGCCACGAGTAGACGTACTCGACCAGGACCGTCGAGCCGAGCGCGGTGCCGAAGACCAGCGCGGCCAGCGACGGCAACCGGACGAGGGTGGCCCGCCGCAGGTAGCCGCGCAGCAGCGTGCGCTCCGGCAGGCCGTGGGCGGCGGCCGCGGCGTACGCCTCGGATCGCAGCACTTCCAGGGCCGAGGCCCGGACGCTGCGCAGCAGGGGCGCCAGCACGCCGATGACCAGGGTCAGCACCGGCAGCACGAGGTGCGCGGCCGACGAGCTGATGGCCGGCCCATTGCCGGTGATCAGCGCGTCGATCAGGTCGGCCCCGGTCAGCGGGGTGAGGTTGGTGTCGGGGTCGACGCGGCCGCTGGGCGCCGGGAACCAGCCCAGGGCGGCATAGCCGACCAGGATCAGCACCAGGCCCAGCCAGAACTCGGGTATCGAGTTGCCGAACAGGGCGAAGATCCGTACGGAATGATCGCCGACGGTGTCGGCCCGCCGTGCCGACCAGATGCCGAGCCAGATGGCCAGCACGATGGCGATCGACACCGCGATGAACACCAGTTCCAGGGTGGGCCCGAGGCGCAGCGCCATCTCGCCGGTGACCGAGGCGCCGCTCTGGATCGAGGTGCCGAAGTCACCGGTGACGAGCCCGCCCAGATAGTCCAGGAACTGTTTCCAGATGGGCTGATCGAGGCCGAAGCGGGCGCGCGCGGCGTCCGCATCGGCCTCGGTCGCGTTGGGCCCGAGGATGCTGCGGATCGGGTCACCGGGCAGCACGCGCACCAGCAGGAAGGTCAGCACGACCACCCCGAGCAGAACCGGGATCAGCTGGAGCAGCCGGCGACCGACGAAACGCAGAATTCGCACGGGATCAGGCCGATGCGCTCAGGTAACGGAGACGCGCGAGGCCGTCCATCGGCTGCACCCAGCCCGCGACCTTCTCGCGTACGGGAAGGTTGAAGTTGGGTTGACAGATGATCACCCAGGGCACGTCGGCGGCCAGGATGGTCTGCACCTGGGCCCACAGCTGCTGGCGGGCGGCGTCGTCGACGGTGGTGTGCGACTTGGTGTAGATCTCTTCGATCTCGGGGTTGGTGTAGTTCGAGTAGTTCAGGGCGGCGCCCTTGACGAAGCTGGTGGCCAGCATGTACTCGACGTCGTTGACCCAGAGCTGACCGGTGGTGATCTGCAGCGGGATGCTCTTCTGGCCCCGGCGCTCGCCCAGTGTGGCCGGGTCGAGCGGGGTCAGCTTGAGGGTGATCCCGGCCTTGGCCGCCTCGGCCTGCACCTGCACGGCGATCTTCTGCTGCTCGTCGCTGTCGGAGGCGAACACCAGCTCCGAGCTGATGCTGGTCTTGCCCGACGCCGCGAGGGCCTGCTTGGCCTTCTCGATGTCGTACGTGAACGGGTAGCCGGTCTCGGCGTAGCCGGGCATGTCCAGCGGCACCAGGCTCTTGGTGGGCCGCGCGTCGCCCCCGTACACGTTCTTGATGATCTGCTCGTAGGGCACCGCGTAAGCCAGGGCCTTACGGACGTTCACGTCGTCGAACGGCGCCGTGGTGACCGACATCTGGATCGCGACCTGGTTGTTGCTGGCCGCCGAGAGCACCTTGACCCCCTCGACCTTCTTCAGGTCCTGCAGGTCCTGGCCGGTGATGCCGAGGGCGATGTCGATGTCGCCCGCCTGCAGCTGCAGCCGCTGGTTGGCCGCGGCCGGCACGACCGAGAGCCGGATGGTCGGGGTCTTGGCCCCGTCGGTGCCCGGGTAGCCGGTGTTGGCGGTCAGCTCGATCTCCTGGCCCTGGGTGGCCTTGCTGACGTTGAAGTAGCCGCCGGTGGGCGCGTTCTTGGCGAACCATTCCTTGGCCCACGGGTCGGCGTCGGTGGCGTGCTTCTTGGCCTCGACCGAGTCGAAGACGTAGAGCGAGATGGCCTGGATCTGCTTGGTCAGGGCGCTCGGGAACTCCTGGTGGAACTCGACCGTGTAGTCGTCCTTGACGATGACCTGCTCGGCCTTGGTCAGGCCGATGGTGCGGTAGATGCCGGCCACGTTGGCCTGGGCCGCGAACGCGCGGTCCTTGGACCACTTGACGTCGGCCGCCTTCATCTCGTTGCCGCTGGCGAACTTGACGCCCTGACGCAGCTTGAGCGTCCAGATCTTCTGGGTGCTGTCCGGCTCGAACGACTCGGCGAAGGTGGGCGTGATGTTCGCGGTGTCGAGGATCTCGCTGTCCCCGGCCTTGGTCACGCCATAGTCGATCATGTATGGGTACACGTTCTTGAACAGCATCAACGCGGTCAGGTCGAAGCCCACGAAGTCCTGGTCCCAGCTCGACAGGTAGCTCGAGACGGCGATCCGCAGGGTGCTCGCGGCCGGGCCGCCCGAGGCCTTGGACTCCGGGTTGTCCTTGCTGCCGGCGGCGCAGGCGCCGGTCGTCATCAGAAGCGCCACGCTGCCACCGAGCTGAAGCAGGCCGCGACGAGAAATGTTTGGCGGAGCCATGAGTGGTCCTCCTAGAGCCGAACGGCTGGCCGGCCCAACAGGCCGTGAACGGAGTTCTACCGGATAACGTGAGAGTGAACAAGAGCCTGCCTGTTGTTCACAGCAAGACCGCAACACTTGGGCCGGAGACTCGCCCGAACAGCCGATTACCAGCGTCAGAAGAGTTCACAAGCGTTCACACACCCGATACAAACGTTTGTTCACGGTAGCGCCGACCACCCGGCCCGCGCGGCTAAAGTCGGCCGTTCCGCGGCCGATGAGTAGTCGATGTTCTTCATGGTCGGCGCGGTGCTGCTGCTGCCGATGCGGCCCATGACCCGGGGCGAGAAGGTCACGCCGGCCCTGAACATGTCCACCGTCCTGGCCGCCGGGGTGCTGTTCGCCCTCCACCTGGTCGTGGTGCCGGTCTGGGCCGGGTCGACCACGTTCGCCGCGTCCGGGCCCACCATCGGCTCCAACCTGGCCGCGGTGCGGGCGCTGGGGGTCCGGATCGCGCTCGACGACTTCGGCACCGGGGCATCGACGCTGAGCCTGCTGGTCGACTGCCCGGTCGACCAGATCAAGCTCGACCGCTCGTTCGTCCCCGTGCCGGGCCGCGACGCCATCGCCCGCGCCGTGCTGCAACTCGCTCAGGCCATGAATGTCGAGACAGTTGCCGAGGGTGTCGAGACGATCGAGCAGGCCGAACTGCTGACGGCCATGGGCTACCGGCGGGCCCAGGGCTTCTATTTCGCCCGCCCGATGCCGGCCGACCGCATCGGCGTCGAACCGGCCCTAAGGAGCTAGCGGCTCCTTGCCGTCGGCCAGCGTGAGCAGGGTCGGGCGGAGCAGGCCGCCGCTCGTGGCGACGAGATCGCCGGCGATCTGCAGGGACCGGGCCCGCAGTGAGGTCACCCAGCGCACGGAGCCGTCGCGGTCGAGCGCCACTGCCTGGTCGTCGCCGAACGAGGCGACCAGGCGGCCGTCGTCGGCGCAGGCCAGCGCGCGCGGGCGGTCCCGGGCCACGCGCAGGCGGTGGGCCGGGCGGAACTCGGCGTCGAAGCAGGTCGCCTGACCGTCCGGGCCGGCCACCACCAGCAGCGTGCTCGACCAGGTGCAGGCACTGACCGGCTTGTCGGTCAGCTTCACCCACTCGCCCGGACGCCGGCCGGGCCGCCAGAGCCGGGCCCAGCCGCTGTCGGTGACCGCGACGACCTCGCTGCCGCGGTAGTGCGCGCCCACCACCGGCCGCCCGCCGGTCAGTTCGGCCCGGCCCACGCAGGCGCCGCTGCCGACGTCCCAGACCGAGGTGCGGCCGGAGCCGGTCATGCTGAACACCCAGGCCCCGCCGGCCACCCAGCCGACGTGCCGGGGCCGGTCGGGCAGGGCGGCCCAGCGCGCGACGCCCTCGGGCGGACGGTCGTCCCGCAGCCGCCAGAGCGCGCCCGAGCCGTCGGCCGACGCCGTGGCCAGCATGTCGGTCGCGGCCGGGCTCCAGGCCGCGGCCACGATGCCCCGGCCCAGGCGCAGCCGCCCGGCCGGCTGGGGGCGGGCCGGATCGGCCGTGTCCCACAGCGTCAGCTCGCCGTTGGGCGCGCTGACCGTGAGCCGGCGCGCATCGGGGCGGAACGCTATAGCCCCATAGGGAGAAGTTCTCACAGAGGTGGTCCCTGGTCCGCTCGGTTCGACGGCGGATCCCGGCGGGACGGGATGCTCCACAGTGGCGGCCGTGGAGCATCCCGTCGCCCGCGCGGCCAGGACGCATCGACAGCCTCATGGCCATTCTCGGGAAACGCTGGGTGGGCACACCAGGGAGTGCGCACATTCGCATGAATAGCGGTGCGCGGTGTGCACGAACGTTCAATTAACTGTCGTTACAGTGATGCGCTTATGGCCTCCGACCAGGCCATCGAGTCATCCGGGCATTCAGTTTTCAGTCCTTGTGGGTATCGCAAGCCGCCGCCACAGCAAGGCTCGAACGATGTGCCACTGACATGCTTCTATATGGATCGAGGATGCGCAAGCACCGAATGCCAATACCTCTGACAATTGGTCGGGTAAAGGGCCCGCTGTGGCGCCTCTGTTCGATCTGCGCGAGGATCATGTGGTTCTTGGGGTCGCCGACTGCTGGGAGAACTCCGATGGCGTACGCCCGCAAGCTGGCCGACGGTCAGTCCTGCCGCATCCACGTCCACGACGTCGCCACCGGCGCCGGCACGGTGGTGCACAGCAGCCCGACGATCCTGTTCGAGGCGCCCAACTGGACCGCCGACGGCCAGCTGATCCTCAACGGCGACGGCCTGCTGTGGAGCATGCCGGCCGACGGGTCCGAGCCACCGCGCCCGATCCCGCTCGAGGGCGTGCCCGAACTGAACAACGACCACGTGCCGGCCCCGAAGGGCAACACCATCTATATGTCGGCCAACGACGGGCACATCTACGCGGCTTCGCTCAGCGGCGGTCCGGGGCGCCGGGTGACCCACGCCGACCACCGGCACTTCCTGCACGGTGTCAGCCCCGACGGCGCCACCCTGGCCTATGTCGGCGTCGAGCCGGACGACTGGTCGACCGCCAGCCTTCGCACGATCGGCGTCGATGGAACCGGCGGCAGCCCGCTCACCGCGCCCGGCGGCATCGACGACGGCCCGGAATACTCGCCCGACGGCGGCTGGATCTATTTCAACACCGAGCGCTTCTCCCCCGGGCAGGCCCAGATCGCCCGCATCCGGCCCGACGGCAGCGACGTCGAACAGCTGACCTTCGACGAACGGGTCAACTGGTTCCCGCACTTCGCCCCGGACGGTGAGCACGCGCTCTACCTCAGCTACCCGCCCGGCACCCAGGGCCACCCGGCCGACCTTCCGGTCGAGCTGCGGCTGGTGCGGGGCGGCGACTGGCGGAATCCGCGCACGGTCGTCGCCCTCGACGGCGGCCAGGGCACCGTCAACGTCAACAGCTGGTCCCCCGACTCCCTCCGCTTCGCCTACGTCGACTACCCGTAGGCCGGGCCCGAATACGCCGGACAGCCCAGGCCAGGCCGGTTCCGAGCCCGATGGCGGCGTAGATCTCGAGCAGTCCCCGCCCGTAGTCGAGGGGCAGGATCGACGGGTTGTCGGCGACCCGGCCCCGGCCCAGCACCAGCGGAGTCGCCACCACGGTCACGGCCAGGCCGATCAGCAGCGCCGCGCGAACCGGGGTGCGCGACCGGACGGGGACGAAGCGGCCGATCAGCGCGCCGGCGGCGAGGGTCAGCGGCAGCAGGACGGCGTCGTGGGCCACCAGCACCGCGACGAGGAAGACGTAGGCGCCGCCTTTGAGGTCGGCGTCGGTGAGGGCGCCGATCACCGCGTAGGCCATGACCAGCCCGCCGGCCCCGATCAGCACCCGCCGCACGGTTGTCACGAAGCCCTCCGTACGGTGATCCGCCCGACCCACTTGGTCTGCAGCACGCCCGGCCGGTTGGGCGCGATCAGCCGGGCCGGATAGCCGTGGTCGGGGTGCAGCGGCTGACCGCCGAGTCGCAGGGCGAGCAGCGTGTACGGGTCCCGGGCGTGCGGTGGCGGCACGGTCGTGGCCCGGTAGCGCCCCCGGGCCTCGAGCGACTCGACGTAGGCCTCGGCGCCCTCGGGGTCGAGGCCGGCCCGGGCGATCAGGTCGCGCAGCCGCACCCCGGTCCAGGTCGCCGTGGCACTCCAGCCCTCGACGCAGCTGATCGGCAGCACCACGGTGTGCTGGGGCAAGGCGGCCAGGTCGGCCAGGCTCAGGCTCTCGGTGCGGCCGGGCCCGGTCAGGGCGAGCCGGTAGGCCGGGTCGAAGATGGCGTCGCGGACGCCGGCCCCGCCCGCGGTCTTGTTCACCGGCAGCTGCTGCGGCCCGGTCCGGGGCCGGCGCGGCGCGAGCACCGAGACCGGCGCGAGCGGGGCCACGGTCTGCCCGGCGGTGGCCACGGTGATCAGTCCGGCCGCGACGCCGACCGCGCCGAGCAGGCCGCGGCGGGTGAGGGCGCCCGCCGGGGCGTGCTCCGGGGACGGCCGGGTGAGCGCGGTCCGGATGATCGGGAGCTGCACGCCGATGTGGGCCAGCAGGGCGCCGATGGCCAGCCAGGCCGACCAGTAGTGGCCGGCGGTGAAGAAGAACGGCATCGGCTCGTACCACCGGGCGATGTTGAGGATGCCGCTGATCAGCTGGAACAGGGCGGCGGCGACCAGCGCGGCGATGCTCGCCCGCTCGATCGCGTGGGCCGGGTCGCGGACCGGCGGCCAGCTGAACAGCCTCGGGTAGACCGACCACAGCTTCGCGCCCAGCAGCGGCACCGAGGCCAGGCCGGTCGCCACGTGGACGCCCTGGGTGACCCGGTAGAGGCCGACCGGCCGCGACGGCCAGCCGAACCAGGCCGGCGGGTGCTGGATGAGATGGCTGAGCAGGCCGGTCACGAAGCAGATCAGGAACGCGACGCCCAGCGCGGCCCCGAGCAGGCTGGTCAGCCGGGGCGACCGGGCCCGGGTGTCGAAGGCGCCGCGCCGCAGCGGGCCCCGGCGCAGCGCGGCCGGCGGGGGCGGCAGCGGCCGGCTCATCCAGCTGTGGACGTGCCGGATCAGCCGCCCAGCGTCGCGAACCATCGGCCCGCCTCCGTCCACGTGTGCGCGACCCGCAACCCGGCCGCGGCGGCCGGCACGGAGAGATCACTGACGGCCAGCACGGCCCATCGGAACGGCTCACCCGCAGCCGGCCCGCCGGCGGTGATCCGGGCCGGGCCCGACCAGCTGCGGGTGCCGGGCGGGGCCAGTTCGACGTGCACCCGGCCGCCGGGGCCGAGCAGTTCGCGGCAGCGGCGCAGCAGCCGCACCGGGTCGCCGCCGATGCCGATGTTGCCGTCGGCCAGCAGCAGATGCCGCCACCGGCCCTCACCGGGCAGCGGGCCGAAGACATCGCGCAGCAGAGCGGTGGCGCCGCGGGCCCGGGCCAGGCGCACGGCGGCGGCGCTGATGTCGATGCCGAGCGCGGGATGGCCGCGCCGGTTGAGGGCGTAGGTGAGCCGGCCCGGCCCGCAGCCGATGTCGAGGACCGGACCGTGGCAGCGGTCGAGCAGGCTGTCGTCGCCGGGCAGCCGGCCGCGGCACCAGGCGGCCGCGTCGAGGTGGTGCTCGGCCCCGCTGTCGTGGTGGACGGTCAGAGTGCCCGGCGATCCGGCGCCGGCGCGTTCGAAGGCGGCGTCGAAGACCGCGAGGGCGGTCATGCCGTGAGCTCCAGGGCCACAGCGGCGCCGAATCGGCTGCCGGCCGGGCAGAGCGCGGCCACCGCGTACGCGTCGGCGGCGGTGTCGACGTCGGTCAGCACGGGCAGGGTGACGATCCGCAGACCACGATCCACGAGCGCGGCCCGGGTCAGCTCGCCCGTCAGGTAGGTCGACATCGGAACGTCCCGCAACACTCGTGCGTGGACGGGATCGCGCAGGCCCAGCGCCCACCACCCGCCGTCCCGGGCCGGGCCGAGCACCGCATCGACCCCGTCCCCGGCCAGCCGGGTCAGGGCCTCGGCCAGCCGGGCCGGTCCGGCCTGCGGGGTGTCCATGCCGATCAGCAGCGTGGCCCGGCCCGGTCGCGCCGTGTCGGCGTACGCGTGGGCCAGCCGTTCCCCGAGCGCGCCACCGCGCTGGGACACCCGGTCCCACCCGGGCGGCGCGGCCAGATCCCCGTCCACGGCCAGGATCCGGGCCGCGGCCGGGGTGGCGGCGACGGCGTCCAGGGTGTCGGCGAGCGCGGCCGCGGCGATCCGGGCCGCCGACCGCGGTGTACACGGTGGACAGAGACGAGTCTTGACCCGGCCCGGCACCGGCGTCTTGGCCAGCACCACGATCTGCGCGCTCACCGGGCCAGCACCGCGCTCATGTCCCGGACGGCGCGCAGTGTGCCCCGTACCGTGCCGCTGACCTTGGATTTCGTTCCCGCGGCGCGCGGATGGTAGGCCACGTCGACCTCGGCCACCGGCCACCCGGCGCGGGCGGCGGCGATCAGCAGCTCCAGCGGATAGCCGAAGCGGCGGTCGCGCAGATCGAGCGCCAGCAGGTCGTCGCGGCGGACCGCCCGCATCGGGCCGATGTCGTGCACGTCCAGGCCGGTGCCGCGGCGCAGCCGGTGGGCCAGCAGGGCGTTGCCGAGCCGGGCGTGCGGCGGCCAGGCCCGGCGGGTGGTCGGCCGGCGGCGGGCGACGGCGAGCCGCACCCGCCCGGCCCGCACCGGGTCGGCCAGCCGGGGCAGCTCGGCCGGGTCGAAGGAGCCGTCGGCGTCCATCACGCAGACGACCCCGTCGGCCGGGGCCGACGCGACGACCCCGGCGTGCACGGCGGCGCCGTAACCGGGGCGGGGCACGGTCACCACGGACGCGCCGAGCTCGCGGGCCACGTGGGCGGTGCCGTCGGTCGAGCCGTTGTCGGCCACGATCGCGCGGTAGCCGTCGGGTATCCGGCCCAGCAGCCAGGGCAGGGCGGGCGCCTCGTTCAGACAGGGCAGCACAACGTCGGTCATGGACGCCGAAGCTAGCCCCGGGGAACCGGCCGCGGAGCCGGAACCGCCTTACCGCTTCCTTACGTCCCCGGAAGTTCTTACGAACCGCTGACGTGCTGGTCAGCGGCCCGCCCGAACGGCTTCGGCGGGTCTAGGTTCGGTGGCGTGACCCACGTACTCGTGACCGGCGGCGCCGGTTTCATCGGCACCCACGTGACCGCGGCCCTGCTCGATGCCGGGCACGAGGTGCGGGTGCTCGACTCGGCCCACCCCGCCGCCCATTCCGGCCCGCTCCCCCGCGACATTCACGGCGCCCCACTGGTGCGCGGGGACGTTCGCGATGCCTCCACAGTGGCCGGTGTGCTGCAGGGCATCGACGTGGTCGTGCACCAGGCGGCGATGGTCGGCATGGGCGTCGACCTGGACGACCTGCCGGCCTACGCCGGATGCAACGACCTCGGGACGGCCGTGCTGCTGGCCGCGATGGCCCGCCAGGATGTGCGCCGGTTGGTGCTCGCCAGTTCGATGGTGGTGTACGGGGAGGGCGCCTACACCTGCCCGGCCGACGGCCCGGTGCGGCCCGCGGCCCGCGAGATCGCCGACCTGGCCGCGGGCCGCTTCGAACCGCCCTGCCCCCGCTGCGGCCGCGACCTGACGCCGGCCCTGGTCGACGAGGACGCCGTGCTCGACCCCCGCAGTGTCTACGCGGCCACGAAGCTCGCTCAGGAGCATCTGAGCGCGGCCTGGGCCCGGCAGACCGGCGGGTCGGTGGCGGCGTTGCGCTACCACAACGTGTACGGGCCGGGGATGCCCCGGGACACGCCGTACAGCGGGGTCGCGGCCATCTTCCGGTCCGCGCTGGAGGCCGGGCGGGCCCCGTCGGTCTTCGAGGACGGGGGCCAGCGGCGCGACTTCGTGCACGTGTCCGATGTGGCCCGGGCCAACCTGGCCGCCGTGGGCGCCGACCGGGCCGGGTTCCGCGCCTTCAACGTGGCCTCGGGCCGGCCCGCGACCATCGGCGCCATGGCGGCCGAGCTGGCCGGGGCCGTCGACGGCCCGCGGCCGGTGGTGACCGGCGAGTTCCGCCTCGGGGACGTGCGGCACATCGTGGCCTCCCCGGCCCGGGCCGCGGCCGAACTGGGCTTCACGGCCTCGACCGGCCTGGCCGCGGGAATGGCCGAGTTCGCCCACGCCGCTCTGCGCCGGTGAGGACGCGCCGCCCGGCGCGGCTCGCGATCGTCCGGGCCGACCTGGTCGCGGGCGGTGCCGCCCTGGGGCTGATCGCGCTCGCGGCGGTGGCCGGTGCGGCTCTCTATCTGGCCGGGCGCCCGGTGCACGCCAGTTCGGCGCCGTTCACCGGCCGCTGGCTGCCCCACCTCGGCCCCGGCACCCCCCTTGCGCTCGCGGTGGCGACGGCGGTCGTCGCGTACGGCCCACGGCTCGCCGCGGCGCTGCCGTGGCGCCGCCTGCTCGCGGTCGGCTACGCCACCTCGGCGGCCTGGATCGTGGCTCTGGCCCTGGTCGACGGGTGGTCGCGCGGGCTGGCCGGGCGGCTCACCACCGATCACGAATACCTCAGCGAGGTCGCCGGGGTCACCGGCGTCACCGCCTTCCTGCGCGGCTTCGCGGACCGCATCGTCGACTTCCAGCCCGATTCCTGGAGCACCCACGTCTCCGGTCACCCGCCGGGCGCGTTGCTGGTCTTCGTCGGCCTCGACCGGATCGGGCTCGGCGGGGGCGGCTGGGCCGCCGTCGTCTGCGTGGCCGCCGGCGCCCTGTGCTCGGTGGCCGTGCCGGTCACCATCCGGGCGCTCGGCGACGAATCCGCAGCCCGCGCGGCCGTTCCGTTCGTGGCGCTGTTCCCGGGGGCGGTATGGATCGGGGTCTCGGCCGACGGGCTGTTCGCCGGCTTCGCCGCCGCCGGCTTGGCTCTGCTCGCGCTGGCTCTGACCGGCCGCCGCGTGGGGGCCGCAGTGGGGGCGGGGCTCCTGCTCGGTGGGTGCCTCTATCTGTCGTACGGGCTGGTGTTGCTGGTCGTTCCGGCCGCCGCCGTGGTCGTGCTCGCGACCCGCGCCTGGCGGATTCTCGCGGTGGCCATCGGCGCGGCGGCCGTGGTGGCGGCCGCGTTCACTTTGGGTGGCTTCTGGTGGCTCGAGGGATACCAGCTGGTCACGGTCCGGTACTACCAAGGAGTGGCGAGCGTCCGCCCGTACGCCTATTGGGTCTGGGCCAACCTCGCGCTGCTCGTCGCCTGCGCCGGACCGGCCGCGGCGGTGATCCTGCGCAGGGCCCGTCGGTGGCGCCCGGTGGCGGTCCTGCCGGTCGCGGCCCTGCTGGCGATCCTGGTCGCCGACGTGTCCGGCTACAGCAAGGCCGAGGTGGAACGGATCTGGCTGCCGTTCGCGGTCTGGCTGATGGCCGGGGCCGCCCTGATCCCGGCCCCCGGCCGCCGGTTCTGGCTGGCCGTTCAGGCCACGGTCGCCCTGCTGGTCAACCATCTGCTGCTCACCACCTGGTGAGCCGTAAGAACCTCGAAAGGTCTCGGGCCGCCCGGTCGCGCCCGCGGATCGGTAGCGTCGGAGGGTGCCCACCGTGCTCGTCGTCGACGACGACCCGACCGTCAGCGACGTCGTCCGCCGCTACCTCGAACAGGACGGCTACCACGTCCGGCTGGCCGCCGACGGCCTCGCCGCGCTCGCCCTGGCCGAGCAGGACCAGCCCGACCTGGTCGTCCTCGACCTCATGATGCCCGGCCTGGACGGCCTCGAGGTGTGCCGGCGGCTGCGCCGGCGCCACGCCGGGCTGCCGGTGGTCATGCTGACCGCGCTCGGTGACGAGGGCGACCGGGTGGCCGGGCTCGAGGTCGGCGCCGACGACTACGTGACCAAGCCGTTCTCGCCGCGCGAACTGGTGCTGCGGGTCCGATCGGTGCTGCGCCGCAGCCCACCGGCGACCGGGTCGGCGCTGCTGCTGAGCGACGGCGACCTCACGGCCGACACCGGCCGCCGGATCGCGAGCCTCGGTGACCGGCCGCTGGCGCTGACCGTGCGCGAGTTCGACCTGCTGGTCTTCCTGCTGCGGCATCCGGCTCGCGCCTGGTCCCGGGCCGAGCTGCTCGAACAGGTCTGGGGCTGGCAGTTCGGCGACCAGTCGACGGTCACCGTGCACGTCCGGCGGCTGCGCGAGAAGATCGAGGACGACCCGGCGACGCCCCGGCGCATCGTCACGGCCTGGGGTGTCGGCTACCGCTACGAGCGTACGCAATGACTGACCTGCTCCTCATCGCCGTGTACGCGCTGGCCGCCGGGGCCGTCGTGGGCGCGCTCGGCCTGCTCCTGCTGCGTCGGCTGGGCGGCCGGTCGATCGCCGTCCACGTCGCTGTCCTGCTGGTGGTCACCGTCGCGGCGGTCGTGGCCGGCGTCGTCACCGTGGCCCAGGCCATGTTCCTGTCCGCCCACGACCTGCAGGTCGTGGTGCTGACCGTGCTGGCCGCGGCCGTGGTCAGCCTGGCCCTGGGCATCACGTTCGGCCGCCGCCTGGCCGCCGCGGCCATGTGGTCGGCCCAGGCCCGCGAACGCGAACGGCAGCTCGAGGCCGGCCGCCGCGAACTGGTGGCCTGGGTCTCGCACGACCTGCGGACGCCGCTGGCCGGCCTGCGGGCGATGGCCGAGGCCCTCGAGGACGGGGTCGTGGCCGAGCCGGCCGCCGTCGCCGACTACCACCGCCGGATCCGGGTCGAGACCGATCGGATGGCCCTGCTGGTCGACGACCTGTTCGAACTGTCCCGGATCAACGCGGGCGCGTTGCGGCTCGCCCTGGCCCAGGTGCCGCTGGGCGACGTCGTCTCCGAGGCTCTAGCGGCCACCGCGCCGCTGGCCGCGCACCGCCGCATCCGGCTGGTCGCGGCCGAGTCGGGCTGGCCGATCGTGCTGGGCAGCGAGCCCGAGCTGGGCCGGGTCGTCACGAACCTGCTGGTCAACTCCGTGCGCTACACCCCGCCCGACGGCACGGTGCGGATCGAGGCCGGGCGCGACGACCAGGACGCCTGGCTGGCGGTCACCGACACCTGCGGCGGCATCCCGGAGGACGACCTGCCCCGGGTGTTCGACGTGGCCTTCCGCGGCG
This sequence comes from Paractinoplanes aksuensis, assembly GCF_024137025.1. Classification (GTDB taxonomy): domain Bacteria; phylum Actinomycetota; class Actinomycetes; order Mycobacteriales; family Micromonosporaceae; genus Actinoplanes; species Actinoplanes aksuensis. Next base: position 181,311 of record NZ_JAMYJR010000028.1, on the reverse strand, counting down.
AGCGGGCCCGCAGCCCGGCCCCGGCCGGCACGGCCGGCGGCGGGCTCGGCCTGGCCATCGTCCGCGGTCTGGTCGAGGCCCACGGCGGCCGGGTCGGCGTGGGCAACACCGGCGACGGCTGCCGGTTCGTCGTCCGTCTGCCCGCCCGATGACCGGAACCGTTGTCGCCGTTCGCGCCGTGCGCGAGGCTGATCACATGAATGACGAACATCTGCGCCGGTGCGTGGAGCTCGCGACGGAAGCCCTCGACGCCGGCGACTATCCGTTCGGGTCGGTGCTGGTCGATGCCGAGGGCGCGGTGCGGGCCGAGGAGCGCAACCGCGAGGTCACCGAGGCCGACCCGACCGCGCACCCGGAATTCGCGCTGGCCCGCTGGGCCGCGGCCAACCTGAGCCCGGCCGAGCGGGCCCGGTGCACGGTCTACACCTCGGGCGAGCACTGCCCGATGTGTGCGGCCGCGCACGGGTGGGTGGGTCTAGGCCCGATTGTGTACGCCGGGTCGGCCGTCCAACTGGCCGGCTGGCGCACCGGGTGGGGGCAGCCGGCGTCGCCGGTGGCCGTGCTGCCCATCAGCACCGTCGTGCCCGGCCTGGACGTCACCGGCCCGGTCACGCCGTACGACGAGCAGATGCGGACGTTGCACGAGAGGGCCGGCCGGCGATGAGCGACGGGGCGAAGCAACTACGACTGATCGTCGAGGTCGAGGACTTCGACGCCGCCGTGGCGTTCTTCCGCGACACGCTTGGGCTGACCCAGGAGGCGGCCTTCAGCGGCGACGGCGACGAGCGCGTGATGATCCTCGAAGCCGGGCGGGCCACCCTGGAACTGGCCAACCCGGCCCACCACCGCTACATCGACCAGGTCGAGGTGGGCCGCCCGGTGGCGCCCCGGTTCCGGCTCGCGTTCGAGGTGTCCGACGCGACGGCCCGTACGACCGAAGCGGCCGCGGCCGGCGCCGAGGTGGTCGCCGCGCCGACCGAGACACCGTGGCGCTCGCTCAACGCCCGCCTGGACGCGCCGGGCGACCTGCACATCACGCTGTTCCAGGAGCTTGATCAGTGAGCGTGCGCAGGCCGAACGCGCTGCGGTGGAAGACCAGCGGCAGCGAGTGGTCGGTGTGCTGCACCGCGTGCAGGCGCAACAGGACGATCGTGTGGTCGCCCGCCTCGACCTCGCGGTAGATCGTGGTGTCGAACTGGGCCAGGCCGTCGGGCAGGGTCACCGCCCCGTGCTCGGTCAGCCCGACCTCGACGCCGGTGAAGCGGGCGGCCACCGGCCCGGCCAGCTGACGGGCCAGGCCGCCGTGCCGGTCGGCCAGGATCGTGACGCCCAGGTGGGCCGATCGGCGCAGGTCGGGCCACGTCTTCGAGGTGTTGGCGATGGAGAACGACACCAGCGGCGGGTCGAGGCTGACCGAGGTGAACGAGCTGGCGGCCAGCCCGACCAGCTCGCCGTCGACCTGCGCGGCCACCGCGACCACCCCGCTGGGGAAGATGCCGAAGGCCTGGCGCAGGCGGGCCGGGTCGAGGTCCTGGTTGGTGGGGAACGACGGGGAAAGCTGGGTCATGGCAGCCCCTCTCGTGGGTACGCCCCCTGACCCTAACTCCTACTAGACCTATATGCGAAGCGGTTAGGGGAGCCGGTCAGCCTGGGATCGGGAGGCCCTGGATGCGCCACCGGGTTCGGCGGAATCTGGAACTCCGCCGTTGACACGTTCCCGAGGAGCTCCGATGGACAACTTCGTGCCCGACCTTTCCGGCCGGCTCGCCCTGGTGACGGGGGCGAGCGACGGCGTCGGGCTGAGCCTGGCGACCCGGCTCGCCGGCGCCGGGGCCGAGGTCCTTCTTCCCGTACGCAACCAGGCCAAGGGAGAGGCGGCGCTCGCCAAGATCCGGCAGCAGCATCCGCGGGCGCGGCTGACGCTGCACGAGCTCGATCTGTCGTCGCTGGCGTCGGTGGCCGCCCTCGGTTCCCGGCTGCGCGACGAGGGCCGGCCCCTCCACATCCTGGTCGGCAACGCCGGGGTGATGACCCCGCCCGACCGGCAGGCCACGGCCGACGGGTTCGAGCTGCAGTTCGGCACCAACCACCTGGGCCACTTCGCGTTGACCGCCCACCTGCGGCCGCTGCTCAGCGCGGGCCGGGCCCGGGTGACGTCGCAGCTCAGCGTGGCCGCCGACCGCGGTGGCATCAACTGGGACGACCCGAACTGGGAGAAGTCGTACGACGGTTTCGCCGCCTACAGTCAATCCAAGATCGCGTACGGAATGTTCGGCCTCGAACTGCAGCGGCGCAGCGAGGCCGAGGGCTGGGGCATCACCAGCAACCTGGCGCACCCCGGGATCGCCGCCACCAACCTGTTGCAGGCCCGGCCCGAGGTCGGCCGCCCCCGCGCCACCGTCGGCGGCCGGGCGATCCGGGCGCTGGGCCGCCTCGGCCTGCTGGTCGGCACGGCCGAGACGGCGATGCTGCCCGCCCTGTACGCCGCAACCGCCCCGGACGCCCGCGGCGGCCTGTTCTACGGGCCGAGCGGCTTTCAGCACATGTCCGGGCCACCCGCCGAACAGGCCCTGTACTCCCGACTACGCAGCGAACAGGACGCGAAGCGCATCTGGCAGCTCTCCGAGCAACTCACCCGGACCACCTTCGCGGCCGCCCGAGACGCCTGATCGCCACGCCGCCCGGCCCAGGCTCCCGCCAACCGGTCCGCTCGGCGATCTGACGGGCGGACCGGGCGTGGGTGGTTCCGGCGCGGGCCGCGCGGGTGGTGACGAGGTTGGCCAGGACGGCGTGGGCGCGGCCCTCGACCACCCGGTAGCCGCCTCGGCCGGCCAGCACCAGCGCTTGGCGGGCGGCCTTGCGAGCGATCGCGGGGGGATGGGGGCGCTGTCCTCGGCGTACGCCACGAAGGCCTCGGCGACGAAGCCGCGGCCGCCGACCTCGCGGCACAGGCGGAGAGTGAGCACCTCGGCCAGCTGAGCCAGCAGCGCCGCTTGGGCGGCGGCCGCACCGTCCTCGCGGCACATCCGGATCGCCGCCCGGTAATACTCCTCCGCGCCGGCCAGGTCGCCCCGCCAGGAGGAGGTGATCCCCAGATTGCCGAGCTGCACGATCTCGCCCGGGCGCCAGCCGATCCGGCGGTTCATGTCGAGGGCCTGGCGCTGATGGACGGCGGCTTGATCGAGATCGCCGAGCATCCCGTGGGCAGCGGCGAGATTGCCGAGGACCGCCGCCTCCGACTCGGCCCACCCGCAGCGACGGCCCAGCTCGAGGGCCTCACCGAAGTGGACCAGCGCCGCCCGGAAGTCACCGGCCGCATGTCGGCAGTGGCCCCGGCTGGTCGCCATGGCCACCCGCGCCCGCTCGTCACCACAAGCCGCGGCCGCCGCCGAGCCGGCCCCGACCAACTCCCACCACTGAGTGATCTTGGCCTGATAGAAGCCGTAGCCGCGCAGGGTGTCGGCCAGCCGCCACGGCTCCTCGTCCGGCCCGGTGGCCGCCGCGACCAGATTGTCGAACTCACGACCCAGCCACTCCAGCGCAGCCGCCCGATCAGCAGGCACGTCGGCCGTGTCACCCGCCTCGGCGGCCGCACGGTCCTGGTCGGACGATTGCAGCCGCAGGAGCTGGGGGTGCAGGATTCGGGCGTCGGCGCCGGCCCGGCGGCGGTAGTGGTGGACCAGGCGGCGTACGGCGGCGCGGCCGTCGAAGGCCGCGGCTCGTTCCCGGGCGTATTCGCGGGTCAGGTCGTGCGGCGCGCGGCCGGCCGTTCGAGCAGGTGGGCGCCGGCCAGCCGGTCGAGATGCCCGGCCACCTCGGCGGTGGGGCGGCCGGACAGCGCGGCCGCCGCCTCGACGTCCAGGTCGGCCCCGGGCGGCAGGCCGACAACCGGGGCTGTCCGCCGCTGACCCAGCCGACCACGCTCACCTCGAGCGTCTCGGCGGCCGGGGACGTCAACCTGAGCTGGAGCAACTACGGGCGGGACATGTGGTACTGGGTGGAGTCGCGCGACGTCACCGCCGGCACCGACTGGAAGCGTCCCGAACTGTGGCAGCAGGACACGTCGATGACCGACATCCCGGTCACCGACGGCGACACGCAGGGCCACACCTTCGAGTGGCGCGTCAAACCGTTCGCCAACGCCGGCGGCGGCGAGGTCCCCGCGTCCAACGTGGTCCGCCAGACGGTCACCGTGCAGCGTCCGAGCCAGGTCACCGGCGTCACCGCCACCGCGACCGGCAACGGGGCCATCCGGGTCAACTGGAACGCCACCACCCACCCGTCGGGTCGCGTCTACTACTTCGTCGACCACTGGAACATCACGGCCGGTCACACCGCCGATCAGGCGGTGCGGTCGGCGCCCCTCGAGCCGGGCACCACGGCCCTGTCCATCAACTTCGTACCCGGTACAGAAATGGGTTTCCGGGTCTTCGCCCGCAACATCGGCGGCCTCAGCCAAGCGTCCGCCTCGGTCCAGGCCGTCGCCTGACCGGTCTCGGACGGTCAGTGTCTCCTGGGTGGCCAACCGCCCACCATCGGGCGGAGCCGTCCGGCCGGCCATCCAGGAGACCGACCCAGCACCGGCAGCGTTGCGAGCCGGATCGCCTGAGTCGTCCATGCAAACGGCGAGTGCCCGCAGGAGCAGTTGAGCCATCGACATCCGGTCGTTGATCGCCAACCACAACGGCGCCCAGCTCGCGGGCACCCTGTTCCCGCTCGCCTCGGCCGGTCGCCGGCTGGGCGCCGCCGGTGTGGTCGCGGCAGGTACCGAGGCGCGCGAGCTCACCCCCGCTGAGCTGGGCCGACGGCCCGGGGTGTTCGGTGCGGCGCGGACAAGGCAGAACTCCGGCTCCTCGCGGCCAGCCACACGCAGCCGGCGGCCAGGATGACGCCATGGGCGATGCGGCCCGCCGGGGGCAGGAAGAACTGAGGCAGGAACAACACATAGCCGGCCGCGAAGAAAACGCCGGCCGGGCCCCGCACGGCCATTCCGGTCGCGACGCCGGCCACGGCCAAGAGGATCAGACCGACGCCGAACATGGTGACGGCCACCGGCTGGTAGCGGACCTCGTCGACCGTGGTGAGCAGGTCCGTTCCGGGGTTGCGGGCCAGCGCGTGCAGGCCGAAGTCCTCGGCGCCGTAGTAGGGCAGCACCAGCGCCGTGCCGATCCAGGCCGTGAGCAGGGCGGTCAGCGACGAACGGGACGACACCCGGGAGTGCAGGGCGAGCAGGCCCAGGCTGACCGCGAGAAAGCCGAGCATGGCGAACAGGTGCGAGGCGACCCAGGCCGGGGACGACATGGCTTCGATCGCGCCGTCCACCGTGGTCTCGTCGGTCCACGGGCGCAGCACCGGGTAGAGCAGGAACATCAGACCGGCAAAGGCGAACAGCGCACTCATTCCAGGCTCCTCAGCACCATGGTGACCACCTGATCGAAACTGGCCTCGACGTCCTCGGGCAGACCGAAACCACCGCCCGCTTCCAGCACGACAAAACCGTGCACGGTCGCCCGCATCCGCCGGATCGCATGGGTCGCGGCCGAGCCTTCCAGCCCGTACGCCCGGAGCACTGCCGCAAAAACGCCGAGCAGCTCGGCGCCCGCAGCGGCCACGGCCGGCACCTGCAACGCGTTGGGCGGCACCACCGCGTACCGGCCGGGGTTGGCCAAGGCGAACGCCCGGTACTCCCGCATCAGGGCGGCGACCGCGTCCGCACGGCTGCGCCCCATGACCGCGGCGGCGCAGAGCTTGGTGAGCTGCCGGACGACCGCGACGGCCATCAGCTCGCGCAGCGCACCGACGCTACCCACGTGCTTGTAGAGCGAGGGGGCAGCCACTCCGGCCCGTTCAGCGACGGCAGCCAGGCTGAGCGCCTCAAGCCCCTTCTCATCAACCAGATCAAGCGCGACCCCGACCAGCACCTCGGGACTCAACCCGGCCCTAGGCATAAAAGCTACTCTGCATAGCTTTTAAGCTATCTGGCATAGCCAACCCTGGCAACGACGAATTCCAGATCAAGGTCACGGACCCGTCGCGCCCGTCCGGCGGGGCGCCCCCGATCCGGATCCGCGACGTGGGCGTGAGCACCCGACCGCACCGCCTCACTCTCGTCGTCGCCGGCACGACGGGCGCCTACGCAGGCAGTGGCGGACTCGGAAGGCTGCGGACCGCGCCCGCCTCGCCTAGTTGCAGGCCGCAGCGGCCTGGCTGCCCACCCTCATCCCGTCACGGGCAGCGCAGGCCGGCCGCCCACCCCCACCCCGTCACGGGCGGCGCGAGCCGGCTGACCACCCATGGGCGTCAGCTACACCGGGGATGCGCGCGGCTGCCGTGGGTCACCACCCGACCGCGGGTACGACGGCCTTTCGGGTCGCCGGGTAGGATGAGCGGTCCAGCGCGCAACCGGGATGACGCTCGCCGCGTTTGACTGTCCGAGAGCCCACCACCCAGACCTGGGAGAGATCGCTTTGAGGATGTCCGCCGTAGTTACGTCCCTCGGTATCGCCGTCGCCGCCGTCATGTCGGCCGCCAGCGCCGGAGTGGCCGTGGCGGACGATCAGCCCGCGTTCGCCGCCCCCGCCGCGGAGGCTGCTGCCCCGGCCGCGCCAACTCCCGTCGCCGCCGCTCCCGCTGCGTCGGTCCCCGTCGCCGCGGAGGTTGCCGCCACCCCGGTCCCCGCGATCGCCGACCGCGACCCCGCGCTCAAGTACAAGCAGGACGGCAAGGTCGTCACCATCGCCCGCAAGGGCGCGAAGGTCGCCACGGTCACGCTGAAGTCGGCCACCTACGCCAAGAAGTCGACCAAGGCCGTGCTGTCGGTAGCCGCCACCCGCCCGTTCACGATCAACCCGGCCATGTTCACCCTGTACGACACCCAGGGCTGGGAGAACGACCCGACCCAGACCAAGCCCGTGCGCTTCGAGGCCGGCACCCGCTCGCTCACCCTGAACTTCAAGCGCACCCAGGGCGACCCGGCCGCACTGGGCTGGGTCCCGCAGTACGGCGAAGCCGCCGTGGCCGTCTGGGAACGCTGACCCAGCCAAGAGCGTCCACTCACCCCGGACAAACCTCTCTGGCGTCTCCGCAATCCAGCCTGCCCACAACAGGCAGGTCGTTCCGGACGAAGCCCCTACCGAACTGAGTCCCGTGCCGAACTGAGTCCTGTGCCGGACCGAGTCCCACGCCGGACCGAGTCCCCCGCCGCACTGAGTTCCTCGCTGGGCCGGGTCCCGCGTCGGACCGAGTCCCGCGCTGGGCCGAATCCCAAGTCCCTTGCCGGACCAGTCTCGTGCCGCGCTGAATCCGGTCCCGGGCTGGATCCGGTGCCGGACTGGATCCGGTGCCAGACTGGATCCGGTGCCAGACTGGATCCGGTGCCGGACTGAGATCCGTGCAGCATTTGAATCCCGCACGAGACCGAGTTCCGTGCCGGACCGAGCCCCGCGCGGACGGCCCGATCGAGGCGGCCCGGGTCCATGGGGTCGGCGAGTGGCAAATCGGCTGGCCCGAGTCCTGGGCTGGCCCCAGTTCCACGCCGGGCACAGTTCCATGCCGAACTCAGGACCACGCCGACAAGGTTCATGCCGAATTCAGGACCACGCCGGAGTGACGCCTAATTGACCCGGCGCTGAGCGGGGCCGCCTTCTACGAGGCGCCAGTCCGGACGATTGCCGCGACGCTTTGTACGAGGCTGAGCCGGGCCGTTCCCAGACCCAGCACCGCGCACGACGCTGCCCCACGCCAACTCAAACGCGTGACCGCCCCACCTCCGCGAGCCCTGTCACTGGCTCGAAGGCTCGCCGGTTGCGCTCCATCCCCTCGTCGCGACCAGCCCGGTCGTAAGCGCCGCCGCGCAGCCGACCTACGAGCATGCTCCTGTTCACTTGACGAGCCACCCATGCAGGCTGACACTCGGCCTCAAGCATCCTAGGAACCTAGCTCATTACTGCCGGCGGCCCCACTGCCGGCCGCCCGCCGGTCACCATTGGCCGCCCCACCTGCTGGCCGCCCTGCTGCTGGCCGGTCCACCATTAGCCGCCCTTACCGCTGGCCACCCGCACTGCTCACGGCTCCCACTGTTGGCCACCCGCACCGCTGGCCACCCGCACCGTTGACCACACCCACCGTTGACCACACCCACCGTTGACCACCCGCACTGTTGACGGCTCCCACTGTTGACCGCCTCCACCGTTAGCCGCCCCCGCTGGACGCCCAACTGCTGGCCGCCCTTCCCCACCCCCCCACCCGCCGCCACTGCCGATCTCCTTGGTGCTGCTCGCCTCCTGCCGTCGTCTGCCATCCGCGGCCGCCTCCCCGCTCGCCGGCCGCTGCCCGGCGATGGCAGGCCCTCGACAACAAGAGCGTCATTCAGGATTCGGAGATGTCTCCACTTTTCGTTGACGAAGCGGAGAACTCTCCGTTAGCGTGGGCTCATCGCACAAGGAGGACGGGACATGACTGATGTGTTGGTGACCGGGGGTTCCGGCTATATCGGCAGCTGGTGCACGTTGGCGCTGCTCACGGACGGATATCGGGTGCGGACGACCGTACGGGACCTCGGTTGTGAGACTCAGGTGCGCGCGATGCTGCAGCACGGCGGCACCGACCACCTCGAATTCGTACGGGCTGATCTGCGGGACGACGAGGGCTGGGCCGACGCCGCGGCCGGGTGCGACTACGTGCTGCACGTCGCGTCGCCGACGCTGACGCAAGTGCCGCGCGACGACGACGAGATGGTCCGGCCGGCCGTCGACGGCACGTTGCGGGTGCTGCGCGCGGCCCACGGCGCCGGGGTCAAGCGGGTGGTGATGACCTCCGCAATCGGCGCTATCGCCTATGGGCACGAGCCGCGCGACACCCCGTTCACCGAGCAGGACTGGACAAATGTCGATGCGGACATCGCGCCGTACCAAAAATCGAAGACGCTGGCCGAGCGCGCGGCCTGGGATTTTGTGGCCGGTGAGGGGCGTGGCCTGGAACTGTCCACGGTCAACCCGACCGCTGTGCTGGGGCCGGTGCTCGGGCCGGACTACTCGCCGTCGCTGAACTCGATCGCGCGCATGCTCGACGGGTCGGCGCCGGCGCTGCTGAAGTTCGCCACCGGGTACGTCGACGTGCGGGACGTGGCGTCGCTGCACCTGCTCGCGATGACCGAGCCGGCCGCCGCCGGGGAACGGTTCATCGCGACCGCCGGTCACAGTCTGTGGCAGCGGGACATCGCCGCCGTCCTGCGGGAGCGGTTGGGCGCGCGGGCCGCGAAGGTGCCGACGCGGGAGATGCCGCTGGTCGTGGCGCGCGGGCTGGCCAAGGTCAACCCGCAGATGGGTGCCCTGCGGATGCTGCTGGGCCGCAACCTCGACGCGACCTCGGCCAAGGCCGAACGCCTGCTGGGCTGGAAGGCGCGGCCGATCGAGGACACGATCGCCGAGACCGCCGAGAGTCTGCTGGCGCTGTGACGCAGGAATGCCCTCCGGGCATCACGCCCGGAGGGCCATCCTCCCCCGCCGTCACGGCCAGACTGGCTTTTACGATGATCGCGGCTCGCGGCGGCCGCGGCATTGACCGCCGGCGCACAGGCCTTGCCACTCCCCGCTTGACCTGCCGGCCCCGGCTCGCTCCAATGGAGGTTTACGCCGGCGGAAGGGAGGCGCGGTGGGATCAGTGTCCGCACCGGAACGCTTCGCCGATTACCGGCAGCGCATGGCCCACCTGCCCGTCGCGGTCGATGTGAGCGGCGACCCGGCCGAGAACTTCCAGTCCGACGTACGCACGGTCGTCCTCGACCCCGAGGTCGAGCTCTCGGTCAACGCCATCCGCGGCTGCCGCATGATCGCCCGCCGCACCCCGGCCATGGTCCGGCGCTCCGACCCGGAGGCGTACCGCTTCCTGGTCGTCCTGCACGGCCGGGCCGACGCCACCCACTGCGGCCGCGGCGGCCGCTTCGAAACTTCAGACATGGGTTTGTACGACACCTCGCAGCCGTTCGAAGTCGCCCGCGCGGCCCAGACCCTGCCCGCCGCCTTCGCGATGATCACGTTCGCCCCCGGGCGCCTCGCCGTGCCCCGCCGAACGGCGGCCGACCTCATGGGAGCCCGGCTCGACGGCCGCCGCGGCGTCGGCGCGGTGGTCGCCGACTTCGTCCGCCGCCTGGCCACCGAGAGCCAGGACTGCACCCCCGCCGACCGCACCCGGCTGGCCCGCTCGGCCCTCGACCTGATCGGCGTCGCCCTGGCCCACGAGATCGACCACGAGCCACCCCGCACGACCGAGGCCTGGCGCCGCTCCATGGTCACCCGAGCCCAGCATTTCATCGAGTCCCACCTGGGTGACCCCGCATTGGACCCCGCCACGGTCGCCGCGGCCCACCACATTTCCGTACGCCTCTTGCACAAGCTCTTCGAAGAGGCCGGCATCTCAGTCGCCGACTGGATCCGCACCCGCCGCCTGGAACGCTGCCGAGACGACCTGTCAGACCCACTGCAACAAACCCGTCCCGTACGCCTGATTGCCGCCCAGTGGGGCTTCCGGAGCGACGCCCATTTCAACCGAGCCTTTCGAACCGCCTACGGCCAGCCCCCAGGCGAATGGCGCTCCACCCGTCCCTGATCCGCAGCAAGGCGATCACCCACCGCCGCCCAGACGCCACCGCACGGGCGCGGCGCGGCAGAAAGCGCGCGTCCGGGCGTCAACGGCCGGGCGTCAACGGCCGGGCGTCAACGGCCGGGCGTCCTCCACGGAACCGTACTGCCCTCAAGGCCGCTCGACCGACATGATCTGCTCCGTCGTCGGAGCAGCCGACCGAGGTTACGTCCGCATCCGACGCCGAACGAGGTGATCGACATCCCCATATCCCGGCGCGCCTGAACGCTCATGCCGGCACACCGCCGCTGGCGGTACCGAGCGGAGATCGGTCCGGCCGGCGAGGGCGCTGATGAGGGCGGCGACGCCGAAAAGTCCGGGCGACGACCTGTGCGAGGGAGAGCGCTAGAAGATCGCAAGAGGAGGCGAGGCACCAACAGCCCGGCCAGCGAAGGCGGCAGCGCCGACAACTCCCGGGCGACGACCTGTGCGAGGGAGAGCACTAGAAGATCGCAAGAGGAGGCGAGGCACCAGCGGCCCGGCCGGCGAGAGCATCGATAAGGACGGCGACGCCGGACAGAAGCCAGCGCCGCACGAAGGTACGGACAGTCTTGAACGTGAGCACAACCGACGCGTTGGTAACAGGAGCCCGAAGAGACGGTGCTGCCGTCTGCCTCGTCCGTCCTGTACGGAATCGTCGGTTGGCGCCGAAGATGGGGATGGGGTGCTGGCGCGGTCTGGGCTTTGGTCGGCAAGCAGCCGAGGCGGGCATCGGCGGAGTTCGCGCTTCTTGCCGCGTGGATTCGTCGAGCGTTGCGCACTCCCGACCGAGGCTTGCGGCGCGTCCAGGATCTTGCCGGCGCGGGGTGCCGGCCCGGTCGGCCCGGTCGGCCCGGTCGGCCCGGTCGGCGGGGGAAGGCTGGGCCGCTGAATGTACGTCATCTGATGACGAGTCGTTCGCGACTGAGTCGCCGTGGCCCGGATGTGTGGGTTCGGGCCGTGAACTGGTCGCCCCGGCGGGCCAGATCAACGGCGGGACGGCCTCGGCCGGATCATGCAAGCCCAACTGGCCGCACTCACGGGAACAGCCACGGGACCGGCACAACTTTCCCGCGTGCCGCCGGGCGAGGCCCCATCGGCGGCGCCGCGCATGGTCGCGACGAAATTCCTCCTTGCTCGGTGAATAGTTGCGCGCTTTCGTGCGAGCCCGCAGGGCGGCAGTTTCCTGCCGGCCGAATAATGAGAGCTGCTGGTATCGCATGAGTACATTTTTCCGCACGGCGGACGGCGTCCGCCAATTTTCGATCATGCCAATTCAGAATGGAGGACGGCGGGTCGCGAACTAGGTCTCTCGACCGCCCTGAAATGGGCTGGGCGACAAGGGTGAGGGAAGGCTCCGAGTCAACTGTCACCGGACGGGGCGGCCCTCGGCGGTCCTATGCGCGGCTTCCGGACTGGCAGTTCTTTTCGTCCGGCCACGGGCGGGGCGGGGCCGTCGCGCCGTCGGAGAATGCCGGGTACAACCTGGGGTTTCAGGCTGAGGAGACCTACGTGCGGCCGGTGTGGCCCGGGGTGAGGAACGCGTGCGCGGAGAGCGAATACGGTTCGGCGTATCGGGTAGGTGTTCTTCGAGTCCGAGGTGCGGTGCGCAGAGGCTATTTGGTCTGGACGTCGATGCCGCCCAGCGCGACGCTCGGCTGCTCAGTCGCGTTCCCCCTTCTTGCGGCCCACTTACTCTTCAGGCTCAGGTCCGGTGGCATTGAGTATCGCCACAGCCGCGTGATATAGCGGAACATACACAGAATGTTGGCATCGATCTCGGTTTTAGCATTCGCGTTGTCACCTGTCTGAATTGAGGATGTATCCACCATTCCAGGCGGCAGCATCGGTCGAATGTATTCCGCATTCTCCAAAGCGATGGACCGATGCGGATGCGGTCCGGCGTCACGGTTGTGGGCACGGATGAGCGCATGGATCCGGCACCTCAGCGGCATTCTCAAGAAAATTATTCGAGGAGAAAGATCCTCAGGGCGAGAACTGTAGACAGGACGGGCTCCCTCGCAGAAGGCGACAAATCCGGGGCGGTTCTGCCCGATCATGCCGTGGCCGATGTAACGTGCGCCTCGTCGAAGGGCCCTCCGGCAGGTTCGGACCAGTCCAGACGACGAAACGGGGGCATCACATGAAATTGAACGTCCATCGCACCATCAGCGCGCTGGCTGTGGCCGGGGCTTTGGTGGTGAGCAGCGGCGGGATCGTCGCCGCGGCGGCCGCGCTCAACGCCAAGCCGCTGCGGGCCGAATTCACGCCGACGCAGCAGGTGCAGGCCAAGCCGCTGCGGGCCGAATAGCAGGTGCCGCGCGCGGGCTGGTCCGGGCCAGCCCGCGCCGGTCACCCCGCCCGGACTCGGCGGCGGTCACCCCGCCCGGGGCGTGGGCGACGGCAGTCACCCGGCCCGGCGTGGAGACGGCGGCGGTCACCCGGCCCGAACTGAAGCCGCTGGCGGTCACCCCGGCCCGGGGCGTGGCCGGGCGGCAGGCTGACCAGCAGGTCCATCGCGGACAGCAGTGCCGCAGGCCGAATGGCCGCGCGCCCCCGCCGGCTTGTCCAGGCCCAGTCTTCGGGGTCACCGAACCAGGGCGTGGCCGGCGGGCCGCCTCCGAGCAGGTCTCCCGCGGAAAGCCTAGGAGGAGCGAACGGCCACGCCGAGCACCGCAGCCGCACCGCCGGCGGACTGGCCGGCGGTAGTCATCCGGACCAAGGTGTGGCCGGGGGCCCTCCGACCGGTAGGTCGACTGCGAACAGCCGGCCCGCGTTCGGATGCCGCTCAGAGTCGGCTGGGGTGTAGCCCTCCTGGGATGTGGTGATGAACAGTGTCCGGCCGGCGAAGGCGCAGCTCGAGACCTGCGGCGCCGGCACCACGACGGCGGCCAGCTTCTCGCCGTTCGGGGTGTAGCGGCATACCTGGCCGCCGCCCCACAAGGCCACCCACAAGCAGCCCTCGTCGTCGACACACATGCCGTCGGGCTGGCCGTCGGCCGGGTCGATGTGGAAGGCCGGGCGCCGCTCGACCGGCTCGCCGTCGGCGGCGATCGTGAAGACGTCTACGCGCCGGGTCGGGGTGTCGATGTAGTACATGCGGTCGCCCGTCGGCGTCCAGGCCAAGCCGTTCGAGATGGTGACGTCGGAGAGGATTGTCTGCACCTTGCCGTCGTACCGGTAGAGGGATCCGGCGCCGGGCGTCTTGGCCCAGGCCATGCTGCCGGCGTAGAAACGTCCCCGCGGATCGCACTTGCCGTCGTTCATGCGGTTGGTGTCGCGCACTGCCGCCTCGGGCTCGGCCACCACCTCGACCTGGCCGTCGGACGACAGCCGCGCGAACCCGGCCCCGGCCGCCAGCAGCCAGCCGTCCTCCCCTGCCACCGGCACGACCGCACCGACCGGCGTTCCTATGTCGTACGTCCGCACCGGGCGCAACGAGCCGCCGGCGTACCGGGACCGATGGACCAGGCCGGCGAACTGGTCGACCCACAGCAGTTCGCCCCGCCGCGCGTCCCAGGCCGGGCCCTCGGCGTGTTCGGCCCGGTCCTCGGTCACGGCCCGCGCGGCGTACATCATTCCCGCATCGTAAGGGGACTCAGAAGATGACGCGGACCTCCTGGGGCCAGCCGCAGGCTTCGGCGATCTTGCCGGCCCACACCCGCGCCGTGGCCTCGTCGGGCACGTCGACGACGGTCAGGCCGCCCAGCCACTCCTTGGTCTCGACGTACGGGCCGTCGGTGAACAGCACGCTGCCGCTCGTGGCGTCGGCGCTGAAGATCGGGCCGTCCTCCTCCAGGCCGCCGGCGAAGAGGTACTGCCCGGCCGCCTTGATCTCTTCGACGACGGCGTTGGCCAGCGGCCCGCGGCTGCGGAACCACTCCTCGCTGTGGTCGCCCACCCACTGCTGGTTGAAGTAGATGATGTACTGCGGCATCGTCGCTCCTCGGTTCGGCCGGACCCGATGTCCGTTCCTGCCTACGCTACGAACGACGTCCGGCCGATCCGACAACCACCCCGAGAAAATTATCGGCCGCAGCGGAACGGCGCCACGCCGGCCGCCATCCGGATGCCACCCAGCAGGTGGGCCAGCAGCAGGGGCTCGGCGTAGTACTCGGGCTTGTGGCCCAGCGCCGTGTAAAAAGCACGACCCCCGTCGTACGGCTGGCACCAGCTGATCGGGTGATGCCGGCCCATGCCGGGCGAGCCGCCGGGCTCGCTGTAGCCGCGCGGATCGTACGTACGCTCGTCGACCTCGGCCAGCACCCGCACGGTGTGCCGCGGGTTGGTGCGGAAGTTGTACCACTCCTCCTCGCGCACCCACTTCTTCGGCAGCGGCCGGGTGGCGGCGGTGTCGCGGCCCAGCACGTTGACGGTGGCCACCTGGTACTGGGCGTTGACCGAGCCCGGGTGGTCCCGGAAGTAAGCGCCGACCAGGCCGCCGTACCAGGCCCAGTCATACTCGGTGTCGGAAGCGGCGTGGATGCCCGCGTAGCCGCCGCCGGCCCGGATGTACCGCTCGAACGCGCCCTGCTGGGCGTCGTTCAGCACGTCACCGGTGGTGCTCAGCCAGATCACGACGTCGTAGCGGCGCAGGTTGGCGTCGGTGAACGCCGCCGCGTCCTCGGTGGCGTCGACCCGGAAGTGGTTCCGGGCGCCGAGCTGCTCGATCGCGGCCACGCCGGCCGGGATCGAATCGTGCCGGAAGGCCGCGGTCTTCGAGAAGACCAGGGCGCTGAACCGGCCGTGTCCCGCGTTCGCCGCCCCGGCCGGGACCGTCAGTCCGGCCGCCACGACCACTGCCACCATGAATCGAACCAGATTGCGCATGCGCCCCCCTCGGTCGAATAAATCGAACACTATGACTTGATCGCGGACGCAGGAAGGGGTTTCTACATGCTCTCCGCCTGGCGATCAGGTGGTCCGGGAGCTTGGATCACCAGCATTAGTACGCACACCCGGCCCCGGCACGGACGCGTCCGTGAACTGGCTGACCTACGACTAACCCGCGCGGACCGGGCGGCCGACCAGCGCCGGCAGGTCGGCCATCGACGCGAAGATGTGGGTGGCCCCCGCGTCGAGCAGCGCCTGGGGCGGATGGTGGGCCAGGCTGCCGGGCGGGCAGAACCCGAAAACGGTGGCCCCCGCGGCAACGCCGGCGGTAACACCCGGCACGGTGTCCTCGACAACGGCGGCCTTCGCCGGGTCGATGTTCATAAAGGCGGCCGCGGCCAGGTAGACGTCAGGCGCCGGCTTGCTGTGCGCCTGATCCATCCCACTGAACATCTTGCCCGCGAACACCTGGTCGAGGCCCACTTTGCGCAGCTGGAGCTGAACCTTGCCGAGATCGGCCCCGCTGGCGCAGGCGATCCGCCCGTCCATCAGCTCGTTGATCTCGCTCGCGGCCACCACCGCTCCCGGAATCGGCTGGAGCCGCTCGACCAGAGCCGCGTTGCGGCGCTCCCGGAATTCCTCCAGCCACGCATCGGTGACCACAAAGCCGGTGTGAGCGGTGATGATGGCGGTCTCGTCGCGGAGGGCCCGGCCCACGAAGAGGCGGAAACAGTCCTCCTGACTGACGAGCCAGCCGAGTTCGTGCAGCATCTCCCGGAGCACCCCATTGGTGATGCTCTCGGAGTCCACCAAAACGCCATCACAGTCGAACAGAACCGCGTCGAACGCTCCCACCTCACCCATGGCCGCGACCCTACCCGGCCCCGCTCAAACCCCTGACCAGCCCCGATCCACCCGCCAGATACCTCACTCGCGGCACCACCACCCAGCGGCCGCCAGGATCAGCCGATGGTGAGGCCGTCCAGGCTGAGGGCCGCCGGCAGTGGTGGCGGCGCGTGGGCTGATGCTCAGGAGCGGCCGCCGGGGTCAGCCGAGGGTGAGGCTGTCCAGGTTGGGACCGCCGGTGGTGGTGGCGGTGGCTCGGATTCGGACTGTGGTTCCGGCGGGGAGGGTGGCGGTCAGGGTTGCGGTTCGCCACGTCTTCCAGTCGCCGGTGGGTGGGAAGGACAGGGTGGCGGCAACGGTGCCGTTGACGGTGACTTGTAAGGGGCGGTCGGCCGCTCCGCCGTTGGTGTAGCGGAAGCGCAACGGGTGAGCGCCCGCCGTGGGCACGGCCACCGTCCACTCCAGGTAGGCGCCGGTCGTGTTCGGGTAGTCGACGTAGGCGGTGCCGGTGTAGCCCGCGTGCTGAGTGGCCAGCACCGGGCCGCTGCGGGTGGCGTCCTCGGCCTCGTAGACGGCCACCGGTGACGATGGCGGGAAGGCGGCGCCGCTCGGCTCGATCGTGGCCGCTGCCCCGCCGCCGGCCAGCACGCCGATCGCAGGTGTGATCACCGACAGCACTCGGCGGGCGGCGTTCCAGACCTGGCCGCTGCCGTTCAGGATGGCGGCCGACTCGCTCGTGAAGGCGGGCAGCACGGCGCCCCCGTTGACGCGCATGCCGACCGCGGCCGACAAGCCGTGGTAGCGCACCACATAGCGGCGGGACGTCGGTGCGCCCGCATAGGTCCCCACGGGATGGTTGATCGTCACGCGCAGGGCGGCGTGCACAAAAGCAAGACGTGTGCTGCTGCTGGCTTGGATCTCGGTGACGCCGTCGTCCTCGTACACCTCGAAACTGCCGTCCTGGCCCGTATAGACCTCGACCTCGAGCTGCGTTTTATCCAGGAAGGCTGTGCTGTGCGCGTATTTGTACTTCGGCAGCAGGCTTCCCGCTTTGACGTACATGATGATTTCGCCGGTGCTGGTCACGTAGCTTTTCTCGACCGTGTCCGAGCCGACGTTCTTGGCGTCGGACCAGAAGTTGTACCAGGTGTCGCCGGCGGGCAGCCAGACGTTCTGCACCGCGCCCCCGGTATCCGTGGTCACCGGCATCACGAGGATCGACGGGCCCCACATGTATTGCAGGTCGTGCGTGTACGCCATGGGATTGTTCTGGTGTTCGACAACCATTGCGCGGGCCATCGGCACACCGGTCGCGTGGGCCAGACGAGCCACCGTGTAGATGTACGGCATCAGCGTGTAGCGCACCCGGGCGTACTTCATGAAGTCAGCCTGTTCGGTCGCGCCCTGGTCGATCGGCCACCGTGAGGCAGCCGGGCCCTGCGCGCCGGTGTCGCCGTTGGAATGGGGGCGCCACACCGGCGACAGGCTCGACCAGGCCGCCACCCAATTGCGATACATGCCGTTCGACAGCACCGCTCCGAAGAAACCGCCCCCGTCGATGTTGGCGAAGGGGAAGCCGCCCAGTCCGGCGTTCTGCATGCCGCGGATCTGTTCCTTCATTTCCGCGTACGTCGAATTGATGTCGCCGGTCCACAAGTGCCCATAGCGTTGTTGTCCGGCGGTCGCGCCTCTCGTGAAAATCCACGGGCGCCCGGTGCGGCCGCGGTCCCAGCCCTCCTGGCCGGCCGCCTTCTGGCAATAGAGAAAGAACGCGTTGCGCAGTTCGGCCCAGCGCTGCCCGTTCGCGGCGAGCGCGCCGTACGGGATCGGGCCCATCTCGTCCGGCTCGTCGATCCACAACGCGTCGCCGGGGTAGCCCAGCCGCGGGTCGAGGGCCTTGGTCCAGAACACCGTCCACAGCCAGGATCGGGTGTTCGGGTTGCTCCAGTCGGGGACGGCGTCGTTGTCGCTGACCGCGGTGACGTCGGCCGGCGCGAACCCGTACGCCGGATTCCAGCCGGCCATCTCGTTCGAGTTGTTGCGGTTGTAGTCGAGCGTGGTGAGCACGCCGTGCTCGTCGGCCCAGCGTTTGAACGCGGCCGGGTCGGGCCAGCGCTGCGGGCTGAACTCGAACCACGAGCCGCTCCAGCCGCCCGAGCCGGCCCGCCAGCGGTTGTCGTTGACCTGCACGTCGAGCGGGTACCCGGCCGCGCGCAGGGCGGTGATCCGGGTCGTCCACCAGTTCTGATCGCTGACCTGGGGGAAGTTCTTGTCGGAGAGCTGCAGCCCGAACACGCCCAGCCGCGGGAAGCGGGGGCGGCCGGTCAGTTGGGTGTAGCGGTCGAGCAGCCCGGCGAAGGTGGGCCCGGCGATGACGAAGTAGTCCAATTGGGGGCGTACGCCGGGGGCGCCGTGCCCGTCGGCCGAGAACTCGTAAATGCCGCCGCTGCCGAAGTTGAACGTGGTGTCGAAAGTGGTGTTGAAGAAGACGGCGTAACCGCGCGACGACAGGTACAGCGGGACGATGGCCGGCGCCTGGTCGATGTGCTGCGACTGCAATCCGTAGTTGTGCGCGACGATGTCGCCCGTGCGGTCGATTTTCGGGGCCCGCCCGTAGAGGCCGTGCCCTGCCTTGACGAAGCGCTCACCGGCGGCCGCGGCCGTGAACGTCTGCCGCACCCCGTCGGCGCCCCAGCTCAGGCTGTGGGTGGCGTCCTCACCGGCGTACCGGGTGCCGTCGGTGGCGGCGAACTCGAGGCGCACCGGGTCCTTGGTCAGCACGACCCGCAGGCCGGCGGCGGCGATCGTGAGGCGGTCGGCGGCGTCGGTCACGGCCAGGCTGCCTCCGAGACCGGTGTGCGCGGCCGGGTCGACCATCTCGTAGCGGTCGTCGGCGAAGAACGTCTCGCCGCTGCGCACGGCCCGCACGCGGAGCATGTGGCCCCCGTACGCCGTGATGCGCAGTTGCTGCCCGGTCGTGCTCGTCACCGTGACCGTGCGGCGGTCGGCCGTGTGGCTGCGATAGCCGGCCAGCGTCTCGTCGGCCGCCGCCGTCCCGGATCCGACGGGGACGGCGGCCAGGCCGGCCAGCTTGAGGAAGTTCCGACGGGACGGCGCAGTCATCCCTTACATCTATAGCTATCAATCCTTGACGTCAACGGCGGGCGGCCAGCGCCACCAGGAACTGGCCGCCCCCGGGCTCGACGCTCGCGGTCACCGGCAGGCCCGGCACCAGCCGCGAGAAGCGGTCGACCAGCCAGTCCGCCGCCTCCTGGGCGTCCTGGCGCCTCGGGCACCGGGCCACCAGCTCGCGCCCGCCCTTGCGCTCGAGCCGCTCGGCCACGGTGATCAGCGGCGCCGGCTCGATCACGTGCAGCCGGTCGGGCCAGGCGATGACCACCTTGACCGCGCCCTTGCGGGTGTTGCAGGCGCGGTGGGCGAGCCGCTCGGTGAGCTTGGCCTTGCGGTCGGCGGTGCGGCTGTCGACGCTGGGACCGCGCGGATCGTTCACCGACATCTCGGCGTCGACCGGCTCGTCACACACCCAGCACCGCCAGCCGTCCCGTTCCGCCACGTCGTCAAGAAGACTCATGCCGGCAAACTACTGGCCTACGGGCTGCACAGATGCGGCGACACCCAGTCCCGCGCGGAACCGTTCCAGACCGGGCGCCATTTCCGCACTTCGTAGTAGATGTTGTAGCTGTAGACGTGATAGTCGAAGGCTTCGTCCGGGTACGGGATGACGGTCCGGCCGTTGTCGATGCGCACGATCGTCGTGGCGCCGTCGTTGGTGCTGTCGCTGATCGAGGCCACGGCCGGCACCCGGGTGTCGTCCCAGATGACGGTCGAGACCACCTTCTTGGCGTCGGTCTTGAAGTCGAACCGGATCCGGTTGTACGGGTCGCAGTAGGGCCCGAGGACACTGAAGGCCAGCGCGGGCGCGGCGTGGACCACGACCACGCCGGCGCCGGCCAGAACGACGGTCAGAGTGCGGGTCAGCATGCGTCTGAGCACGAGCAACTCCTTTCGGACAAGCACGTTCTCGCCGCCCCCCGATGGTGAAGCCTGCGGCGAGAGCTTGGACATCGATACTTGCGATAGTCTCGGCGGACCCTGTTGTGGAATTGTTGTGGCCGAGTTCCTGGGGAGCGTGTGATCGAGTTCCGCCTGCTGGGCCCGGTCGAGCTGTGGGTCGGCGACACGCGGCTCGATGTCGGTCAGCCCCGGCAACGCGCAGTGCTGGCGGTCCTGGCGGCCGACGCCGGGCGCACGGTCAGCGCCGACACCCTGATCGACCGGTTGTGGGGCGAGACTCCCCCGGCGACGGCCCGGCGCTCGTTGCACGCCCACGTCGCCCGGGTGCGGGGCGTGCTGGCTCAGGCCGGCGGTCAGGTCGCGCTGATTCACTGTACGGGTGGCTATCGTCTCGACACCGAACCCGAGCGCGTCGATCTGCACCGTATGCGCGCCCTGCTCGAACGAGGCCGGCACGACGTCGGCCCGCTGCGCGAGGCGGTCGCGCTGTGGCGCGGTGAACCGCTCACCGGCGTCACCGGGCCCTGGGCCGACCGGATGAGGCAGAGCTGGCAGCAGGAACACCTCGACCTGATGCTGGCCTGGGCCCGGGCCGAGCTGGTGGCGGGTGATCCCGGCCCGGTGATCCGGCGGTTGTCCGAGCTGACCGGTGAGCACCCGCTGACCGAGCCCCTGGACACCGAGCTGATCCGGGCCTTGCACACGGCCGGGCGGTCGGCCGAGGCGCTGGCCCGGTACGCCGAGGTGCGCGACCGGCTGGCCGACGAACTCGGGGTCGACCCGGGGACCGAACTCCAGGCGCTGCACCGGACGATCCTCGGCGGCCCACCGCCCGCGCCCGTCGTCCCCGCGCAGCTGCCGGCCGAGGTCGCCGGCTTCACCGGTCGTGACGCGCTGCTGGCCGAGCTCGACGCGTTGCCACCGGGAGCGGTCGCTACGCTTTCCGGTCCGGCCGGGGTCGGCAAGACCTCGCTCGCCGTGCACTGGGCCCGCCGGGCGGCCCACCTCTTCCCGGACGGCCAGCTGTACGCCGACCTGCGCGGCTTCGACGCGGGGGACCAGGTGCTGGACCCGGGCGAGGCCGTCCGCGGTTTCCTGCACGCTCTCGGCGTGCCTCCCGACCGGATGCCACCCACCGCCGCGGCCCAGGCCGGCCTGTATCGCAGCCTGCTGGCCGGCCGGCGGGTCCTGGTCCTGCTCGACAACGCGCGCGACGCCGACCACGTCCGCGACCTGCTGCCCGGGTCGCCGACGGGGCTGACCGTGGTGACCAGCCGCAACCAGCTGACGCCGCTGCTGGCCACCCACGGCGCGCGGCCGGTCCGGCTCGTCCCGCTCACGGCGGGCGAGGCCCACGACCTGCTGAGCCGGCGGCTCGGCGCGGGCCGGGTCACCGCCGACCCCGGGGCCACGGCCCAGATCATCGACGCCTGCGCCGGGCTGCCCCTGGCCCTGGCCATCGCGGCCGCCCGGGTCCAGCACAACACGTTTCCGCTGCAAGCGTTCGCCGGGGAGCTGGCCGGCGCCCGGCTCGACGCGCTGGACGCCGGTGACAGCGCGACCCGGATCGAGACGGTGTTCGACTGGTCGTACACCGCGCTGAGCCCCTCCGCGGCCCGGCTCTTCCGGCTGCTCAGCCTGCACCCGGGCCCGGACGTCGGGACCGCGGCGGCGGCCGGCCTGACCGGTGAGCGGCCGTCGGCGACGCGGCGGGACCTGGCCGAACTGGTGCGGGCCAGCATGCTCGCCGAGCAGGCGCCCGGCCGCTACGCCTTTCACGACCTGCTGCGGGCGTACGCCGGAAAGGGCACCCGCGACGAGGCCGCCACCACCCGCCTGCTCGACCACTACCTGCACACGGCAAGCGCCGCCGCCAAGATTCTCGACCCGGCCCAGGACCCGCTGTCGCTCGAGCCGCCCGCACCCGGCGTGAGGGTGGACCCGCCGGTGAAATACGAGGAGGCCATGGACTGGTTCACCGCCGAGCGCCTCCCGCTGCTGGCCGTGATCCGGCAGGCCGCCGCGGCCGGGTACGACGCTGTCAGCTGGCAGCTGACCCTCAGCATGGTCACGTTCCTCGACTGGCAGGGCTACTGGCACGACCTGGAGGCGGCCTGCCGGATCGCGGTCGAGGCTGCCGCCCGCTGCGCGGACGCCACCGCGCTGGCCCGGGCCCATCGCAATCTCTCCGTCGCACACCTGGGCCTCCGCCGGTTCGACGAGGGCGAGGCCGAGCTCCGCACCGCCCTCGGGATCAGCACCGGGGCCGGCGACGTGATCGGGCAGGCGTACGCCCACAACAGCCTGGCCGCCCTGCACGACCGGCAGGACCGGCCCGACCTGGCCCTGCCCGAGGCCCGGCGCTCCCTGGAGCTGTTCGAGACCACCGGCCACCGGGTCGGCCAGGCCAACGCCCTCAACTCGGTCGGCTGGTACCAGGCCCTGCTCGGCGCGTACGAGGAATCCGTTGCCTCCTGCCGCCGCGCCCTCGCCCTGCTGGAAGAGCTGGGCGATCGGTACGGCCAGGCGCACACCTGGGACAGCCTCGGCTACTCGGCCCATCACCTGGGCCGCCACGCCGACGCCGTCGACTGCTATCAGCACGCCGTGGCCATCTTCCACGACCTCGGCGACCGCTACCAGGAGGCCGACACCACCGGCAAGCTGGGCGACGTGCACCAGGGCGCCGGAGACCTCGAGGCGGCCCGCGCAGCGTGGCAGCACGCGTGGGGCATCCTCACCGAACTCGACCACCCGGATGCGGCCGCCCTGCAGGCCAGGCTGGGCTGACTACGCCGCGGCGACGGCTTCGAGGACCGTCGCGGCCACGGCGTCGGGCTGCGAGGCGGCGATGGCGTGCGACGCGCCGGCCACCTCGGTCACGCCCCGCGGGGACGAGCGGCCGACCTGGAAGCGGAACAGCTCGACCGGGATGTTGAGGTCGGCGTCGCCGTAGACCTGCCACGACGGCACGCTCTTCCAGGCCGGGGTCACCGACAGGCCGTCGGTCAGCGCCTTCTCGGTCACCGCGCGCTGGGTGCGGCCGAGCAGGATCGCGTCCTCGAGCTCGATGTCGGCCGCGAACTGCTCCGGGAACTTGGCCAGCGTGATCTTCAGCTCGGTCCCGCCCGAGGCCAGCGGGTACGAGTCGAGGGCCTGGCCCAGCGTGCTGCCGGCGAACTTGTTGGCCAGCACCAGCGCCGACTCGCCGGTGTCGGGCGTGAACGCGGCCACGTAGACCAGCGACTGCACCGGGGCCAGACCCGACGCCGCCTCGGTGATGACCATTCCGCCGTACGAGTGACCGACCAGGATCACCGGCCGGCCGACCCCGTTGACGACGTCCCGCACGTACGCGGCGTCGGTGGCCAGGCTCCGCAGCGGGTTCCCGACCGCGAACGCGTCCACTCCCTCCTTGCCCAGCCGGGCCAGCACGGCGTTCCACGCGGTCGAGTCGGCGAAGGCGCCGTGCACCAGTACGACGGTCGGTTTGTCGGACATCTTGGTCTCCCCAGTTCGTTGGTCTGCCGCCGACGCTAGGGACCCGCAGTGCCGAAACGGTGCCGGTCCGTCAGCCACCCGGACGTGCGACCGGACAACTCGCCCGCGACCCGGCGCGGTCCGTATAGTCGCCGCCGTGGCAGACGACAGCCCCAAGGAAGCCTGCGGCGTCTTCGGCGTCCGCGACCCTCAGCAACCGGCCGCCCATCTGACCTACCTCGGGCTCTACGCCCTGCAGCACCGCGGCCAGGAATCGGCCGGCATCGCCGTCAGCGACGGCGACAAGGTTCTGGTCGACAAGGACATGGGCCTGGTCTCGACCATCTTCGACACCCACCGCCTGCAGGCCCTGCCCGGCGGCCTGGCCATCGGGCACGTCCGCTACGCGACCACCGGGGCCAGCGCCTGGCACAACGCCCAGCCCGTCTCGCGGCACGCCGGCGACATCTTCTTCGCGCTCGGCCACAACGGCAACCTCGTCAACACCACCGACCTGACCACTGAGAGCGGCAGCGACAGCGACGTCGTCGCGGCCCTGCTGGCCGAGGCCCTCCCCCGGCACGGGGACGACCTGATCGAGGCGGCCACCGAGGTCCTGCCCCGCCTGCGCGGCGCCTACTCGTTCGTGCTGATGGACGAGACCCGGCTCATCGGCGCCCGCGACCCGCACGGCTTCCGGCCGCTGTTCCTGGGCCGGCTGGACACCGGGGGCTGGGTGCTGGCCTCCGAGACGCCGGCGCTCGACGTGGTCGGCGCGGCCGTGGTCCGCGAGATCGAACCGGGTGAGCTCGTCGTGATCGACGACGACGGGGTGCGCAGCGTGCAGTTCAGCGCCCCGGAGCCGCGGGCCCTGTGCTCCTTCGAGTTCGTCTACATCGCCCGCCCCGACGGGCAGCTGGCCGGCATCGGGGTGCACGCCGCCCGCCGTCGCATGGGGGTCGCGCTGGCCGCCCAGGCCCCGGTCGAGGCCGACATGGTCATGCCCATCCCGGACTCCTCGATCCCGGGCGCGCAGGGGTACGCCGCCGCCTCCGGCATCGAGTACGGGGACGGCCTGATCAAGAATCGCTACATCGGGCGTACGTTCATCGCCCCCAACCAGCAGCTCCGCGAGAACGCCGTCCGGCTGAAGTTCAACGCGATCGCCGACAACGTGGCCGGTAAGCGGCTGATCGTGGTCGAGGACTCGATCGTCCGCGCCACGACATTGCGCGCCACCATGAAACTGCTGCGCGACGCGGGCGCGGCCGAGATCCACCTGCGGGTGCTGTCGCCGCCGTACCGGTGGTCCTGCTACTACGGTCTCGACACGTCCGACCGCAGCAAGCTGGTCGCGGCCACGATGACCGTCGACCAGATCCGCGACCACCTCGGGGCCGACACGCTCGCCTACCTCGAGCTCGACGGCATGATGAACGCGATCACCCCCACCCCCGGCGGCTTCTGCACAGCCTGCCTGACCGGCCGGTACCCCGTCCCGTGAACGGCGCGTGACCGATCAGCGGCGGACGCCGTAGCTCAGGTGCAGCACCCGGTTGCCCTGGATCACCACGTCCGGGTCCTCCAGCAGGTACTGCGCCTCGACCGAGCCGAAAAAGCGTTTGCCCGAGCCGAGCACGACGGGCACGACGTCCATGCGGACCTCGTCGACCAGGCCCGCGGCCAGCGCCTGACCGCCGACGTCGCCGGCGGCGACCTCGACGAGGCGGTCGCCCGCCAGTTCCTGGGCCTTGACCACGGCGGCCTCGATGCCGTCGACGAAGTGGAACGGCGCCCCGGCGTCCCAGCCCTCGGGGGCGGGGCGGTGCGTCACCACGACCACGTGGTCGATCCCGGACGGCGGCTTGCCGTCCCAGCCGTCGGTCAGGTCGAAGACGTGGCGGCCGGCGATCGTCACCCCGATCCGGTCCCAGTAGGCCCGGGTGTGGTCGTAGGACGCCTGCGACACCTTCAGGACGCCGCTGTCGTCCAACGGCACCTCACCGCCGGTCAGCCAGTCGAACAACGGTCCGGGCTGGTCATTCTCGTCGGCGATGAAACCGTCCACCGACACCGAGGCGTACATGACCACCTTGCCCACGGGACTCTCCTCTGTCTTGGCGAGCCCCCAAGTTAGCGTGCCCCGAGCCGCCGCTCTTGTAAGAAATCAATCGGCCGGCAGCGGCCATCCCTCCAGCGCGTGACCCGGATGCTCGCGCAGGAACCGCCGCCGCACCTCGAGGTACCGGGTCGGGGTGAGTCCGGTGAACGCCCGGAACTCGTGTCCGAAGTGGGCCTGGTCGAAGTAGCCGGCGTCGTGGGCGACCTCGCCCCAGTCGATCGGCCCGGCCGGGTCGAGCGCGAACACGGTGCCGGTGAAGCGGTAGGTGCGGGCCAGCCGCTTCGGCGTGACCCCGACGAGCTGCTTGAACCGCTGGGCCAGGTGGGTGCTGCTGATACCGGCCGCCCCGGTCAGGTCGCCGATCGCCACCGCGCCGCCGGCCGCCGCGATGACGCCGCTCGCGTGGCGGACCAGTCCCAGGCCGGGGAGCCCGCCCAGCCGCCGCGTCAGCTCCGCCTCGAGGATCGTCAGCATCTCGTGCGGGCCGGGCGCCGACGCCAGCCGGTCCCGCAACGAGGCCACGGCGGGCCGGCCCCACACCTGCTCGACCGTGAGCGGCCGGTCGCACAGCTCGGCCGCGGGCATCGGCAGGAACGGCGCCAGACCCCACGGCTTGAAGTGCACCCCGACGGACCGGGTGGGGCAGGGGTAGCTGAACTCGTACGCCCGGGTCGGCATGGTGATCACGCAACCGTCGGCGTACCCGGCGCCGTGAATGCCGAACGGCGCCCCGAGATTGAGGATGAGCAGCGCCGACGGCGCGGGCGGCAGCGTCAGCCGGGCGTAAGGCGGCGTCCCGGCCAGGTAGTAGAAGTCGTCGATCAGCCCGTCCAGCGGCGGCCGCGGCACCCGCGACACATACTCCATGGCCGTCACAGCCAGGTCCGATCGGTGCTGCGCGGGTCGCTGCCGTGCCCCGACAGCGCCCCCTCGCTGGAGTGCACGAGCCGCGCCCCCAACCCGGCCGCCCGCCGCATCGCGTCGCGAATCGCCACCCCGTTGACCCGGGGATCGGTGGTGACGTCGGTCTGCGCGACGGCGATCCGCATCCGGCCACGGTAGCCCGACCGTTGCCTGCTCCTGTCAGGGTGTGGCTGGGGCCGCCGGCGCTGCTGATACTCGATTCGTGGACAGCAGACGACAGCTCGGTGAGTTCCTGGCCAGCCGCCGGTCGCAGGTGCGGCCGGCCGAGGTGGGACTGACCGGGTACGGCGACCGGCGGCGGGTTCCGGGGCTGCGCCGGGAGGAGCTGGCGTTGCTGGCCGGGGTCAGCGCCTCCTACTACGCCCGGCTCGAGCAGGGCTATTCGCAGAACGCCTCGCCCGAGGTGCTCGACGCGATCGCCCGGGCGCTGCGGCTGAACGACGGCGAGCGCCGGCACCTGCACGAACTGGCGGCCGGCGCCCGGGCCCGGCCGGCCGCGCGGCGCTCGGCCCCGGAACGGATGACGCCCGAACTCGAGCAGCTGGTCGAGGCGATGGGCGACACCCCGGCGCTGGTGCTGGGCCGGCACAGCGACGTCCTGGCCTGGAACCGTACGGGGCACGCGCTGTTCGCCGGGCACGTCGACCCGGCCGATCCGGATCGCCCGCGCGGCCGTCCGAACATGGCCCGGCTCGTCTTCCTGGACGAGCACACCCGCGAGCTGTACGCGGACTGGCCGGCCAAGGCCCGGGCCGTGGTCGGCACCCTGCGGGTCGCGGCGGGCCGGCGCCCCGGCGACGCGGCGATCGCGGCCCTGGTCGGCGACCTGACCGTCCGCAGCACCGAGTTCGCCGAGATGTGGGCCGCGCACCGGGTCAAGACCGGCGGCGACGCCACGTACGTCATGCGGCACCCGCTGGTCGGCGAGCTCACTGTCACTCAGCAGGCCCTGACCACCGAGCAGGGCCGCACGGTCGTCGTCGCGACCACTGAGCGCGGCTCCCCCTCGCGGGAGGCCATGTCCCTGCTCGCCCACACCACCACCGACTATCGAGGAGCAGAATCATCAACGAGATCAAACTGGGCGACGTGACCGTGACCCGGGTCGAGGAGACCCACGGCCCGATCATGCCCACCGCAGCGTTCTTCCCCACGGTCCCGGACGAGGCCTGGCAGCGCCACGAGGCCACCCTCGTTCCCGACCACCTGGGCGACGGCACGGTGCACGCGGCCATGCAGACGTGGGTGCTGCGCAGCGAGGGCCGCACGATCCTGATCGACACCGGCCTCGGCAACGACAAGACCCGCCCCGCCGTCCCCGCCTGGGACCATCTGAGCCTGGACTACCTGGGCAACCTGGCCCGGGCCGGGGTACGCCCGGAGGACGTGGATCTGGTCGTCAACACCCACCTGCACGTCGACCACGTCGGCTGGAACACCCGCCAGGCCGGCGGCGAGTGGGTACCGACCTTCCCGAACGCCACCTATCTGATGCCGCGCCCCGACTTCGTCTTCTGGGACCCGGCACATCATCCCGGTCTGGCCGGCGGCGTCAACGAGAACGCGTTCGAGGACAGCGTCGCCCCGGTCCACGCGGCCGGCCAGGTGCAGCTGTGGGAGGGCACGCACACGATCGACGCCAACCTGCGCCTGCGGGCCGCGCCCGGGCACACCCCGGGTTCGAGCGTGCTGATGCTGGAGTCCGGCGGCGATCGCGCCCTGTTCGCCGGCGACATCTTCCACACCCCGCTGCAGCTGGCCGAGCTCGACCACAGCAGCTGCTTCGACGAGGACCCGGCGACGTCCGCGGTGACCCGGCGCGCGCTGCTCGGGTGGGCGGCCGACACCAACGCCCTGGTCGTGCCGGCCCATTTGAGCGGCCATGGCGCCCTGGAGATCCAGCGCCACGGCAGCGCGTTCGCGGTCAGCGGATGGGCGCCCTTCGACCGCTTGTGAGACCGGACTTCTCACCTCGGCTGCGGCCGTGTCGAAGATAAGGACGTGCAGGATCGCCCGCCGCTGTTCGCTGACCGGGCGTTCCAGACCGTCACGGCATTGCTGGTTGTCAATGTCGGGCTGTTCCTGGCTCAGGAGCATCTCGGGCGGCTGTGGCCCGAGCCGGTGAACTGGCTGCTGGTGATCGCGGTCATCGTCCCCACCCTGGTGCTCTGCCGCCGGGTCCAGCGGGATCCGGGCTCGTCGCCCGTGGTCCGGCGCTACTGGCTGACCGTTCGGATCGGCACCTCGATGTTCGTCGTCGTCGCCGTGCTGCGCGCGCTGTCCGGTCTGGGGGCCGGCGAGTGGTTGGTGCCCGTTTCCGTCGTGCTGCACCTCGTCGGCGGCATCGTGCTCACCGGCCCGCTCGTCGGTCTGCCCTTCAGCGCCCGCAGCCGCGCCCGCAAGTTGGGCGTCTGGCTCGACCTGGGCACCCTGACCTCGGCCGCCGGGCTGCTGATCTGGCACTTCGCCGCGTCCGCGCAGTTCGCCGACGGCCGGGTCACCGGGTACCGGGTGTTCGCGGCGGTCGTGATCATGGGTGCCGGGCTCAACGGGGTCTATCTGGCGGCCAAGGTGGTGCTGGCCGGGGTCGACTCGTTCGCGCGCCGCGGGCTTTACTGGATCGGCGCGTCGGCGCTGATCGGCGGCCTCGGCTCGGCGGTCAGCTTCCTGCACCCGCACCAGCCCCAGGGCAACCTGCTGGTGCTGGTGCTGCCGTTCGCGGCCTACGCGGCCGCGCTCGGCGCCCGCATGCAGGTGGTGGACACCGCGGCCGGGGCCCGGCCCCGGCGGCCACCGCGCGGTTACAGCCTGATGCCGTACGTGGCCATCGCGACCGTCGACCTCATGGTCGTCTATCACAACGTCCGGGGCACCAGTAACGGCATGCTGATCGACGGGGTCGCGGTCGCGCTGACCGCGATCGTGGTCGTCCGCCAGCTGATCGCCTTCCGGCAGAACGACGCGCTGCTGGCCCGGATCGGGGTCCAGGAGAAGCGGTACCGCTACGAGGCCACCCACGACATGCTGACCGGCCTGGCCAACCGCTCCCTGTTCAGCGAGCGGGTCACCGCCGCCGTGGCCGAGGCCGGCCCGGACACGCTGATCAGCATCGTGCTGATCGACCTCGACGACTTCAAGGTCGTCAACGACACGCTGGGCCATGCCACCGGCGACGCGCTGCTGGTCCACGTGGCCGAGCGGATGCAGGAGGCGGTGCGGTCGGCCGACACGGTGGCCCGGCTCGGCGGCGACGAGTTCGCCATCCTGTTCGAGGGGGTCGAAGCGGCCGACGTCGAATCGGCGCTGACCCGGATCGCGGCCGCCCTGCTCGAGCCGGCCCTGGTCGACGGCGAGCCGATGACCGTCAAGGCCAGCTTCGGGGTGGTCGACGGGCACGGCGGCGACGACGCGGGCGACCTGCTGCGTCAGGCCGACATCGCGATGTACGAGGCCAAGGCGCGCGGCGACGGCGGTTACGAGCGGTACCGGCCCGGCATGGAGGCCCGCGGCGCCGAGAACAACCGCCGGGCCGCCGCGTTGCGCACGGCCATCCTCGAGGACCAGTTGGTGGTGTACTTCCAACCGGTGGTGACCCTGCCCGGCGGCCGGATCACCGGCGCCGAGGCCCTGGTGCGCTGGCAGCACCCGGCCGAGGGCCTGCTCGGCCCGGGCGCCTTCATCGACGCCGCCGAGCAGACCGGCCTGATCGTGCCGCTCGGCACCTGGGTGCTGCGGGCCGCGACCCGCGAGGCGGCGGGCTGGCCCGGCGAGCTGACCGTCTCGGTCAACGTGTCGGCCCGGCAGCTGCGCCAGCCCGGCTTCCCGGCCCTGGTCGCGGCGGCCCTGGACGAGAGCGGGCTGCCCGCCCGCCGGCTGACCGTGGAGATCACCGAATCGGTCGCGGTCGGCGGCGGCGCCACCACCGAGAACCTGCAGGGGCTGCGCGACCTCGGCGTACGCCTGTCGCTCGACGACTTCGGCACCGGCGCGTCGACCCTGACGCTGCTGGCCACCTGCCCGGTCGACCAGATCAAGCTGGACCGCTCGTTCGTCCCCGACGGCGGCCCCGACGCGATCGCCGACGCCGTGGCCCAGATGGCCCGCGCCTTCGACCTGGACGCGGTGGCCGAGGGCGTCGAGACCGAGGAGCAGGCGATCCGGCTGACCGGCCTGGGCTACGAGAAGGCCCAGGGCTACTGGTTCGCCCGCCCGATGCCCGCGGCCGACCTACGCGCCCGCCTCACCACCGCGGACGTGGGCTGAGCGTCAGAGGTACTTGGCCAGCGTGGTGGCGACCTCGGCCCGCATCGGGTCCGGGTCGGCCCAGCTCCAGTTGGGGTGGGCCCGGTTGGTCATCAGCGACACGACCAGCTTCTTACGCGGGTCGACCAGCAGCGAGGTGCCGGTGAACCCGGTGTGCCCGAACGTGGTCGGCGCCGACAGCGTGCCCATGAACCAGGGCTGACGCAGCGTCACCCCGAGCCCGTGGTCGGACGGGCGGCCCGGCCGTTCCGGGTCGACCGCGGGCAGGCCGGCGTTGTGGTTGGTCAGCATCTCCTTGACGATCTCGGCCGACAGGATGCGCCGGCCGCCGTAGATGCCGCCGGCCAGCAGCATCTGACCGGTCAGGGCCACGTCACGGGCCGTGCCGAACATGCCGGCGCTGCCGATCACCCCGCCCATCTGGTACGCGATGTCGTCGTGCACGGTGCCGCGGAGCAGACCCCGGGACGTACGGGCGTCGGTGGCGGCCAGCCGGGCCGCCTGATCGGCCGCGGTGAGCCACTTGCGCGGGTTGAACCCCATGTAGCGCGCGCCCAGCGGGGCGGTGACCCCGTTCTTGATGGCCGCGTCGAGCGTGAGACCGGTGACCTTCTCGACGATCTGACCGGCCACCATGAGCCCGGCACTGGAGTAGCGGAAGGCCTTCGCCCCGCCGACCAGCGGAGTCGCGAGCACCTTGGCCCGCTGCGCGGCGACCGACAGCCCCTTGACGCCCGTGACCCCGACCGGCAGGCCACTGGTGTGGGTCAGCAGCATGCGTACGGTGACCTGGGCCTTGCCGGTGCCGGTGAACCCGGGCAGGTAGCGGACGACGGGCGCGTCCAGGTCGACCCGGCCCTGGTCGACCTGCTGCAGCAGCGCGATCGCCACGTACACCTTGGTCAGCGAGGCCAGGTCCCAGATCGTGTCGGTCCGGGTGGCGACCCGCTTGGCCGCGGCCAGCTCGACCGGCCCGGCGCCGTAGCGCAGCGCGTGCCCGACGGCCAGGTTGGCCGTGGTCGAGTTGTTGACCATGACGACCAGCGCCGCCCCGGCGTACGTCGGGTGCTTCGGGTTGGCCGTGGTCGGCTTCAGATACTTGGTCAGCACCGCCTTGAGCGGGGCCACATAGGCCGGCGCCGCGGCGGCGGCCGCGGCCCCCGCACCCTGACCGCCGCTGGACTGACCGTCGAACCAGCCGCTCGCCTCCCGCTTGCAGCCGGCAGCGGTGGCGGTGAGGGCGGCGGCTCCGGCCCCCAGGAGGTGGCGGCGAGTCAAAGACATGGCCGAGATCATGCCAAGAGTCACCTGATGTCGGCAATCGCCCAGCCCGGGAACTGTTGATCGAACCACTTGTTGAGACCCCTGTTACGCAGGTCAGCTAGGGTGGCGCGATGCCGAGCCGACGCCTCCGTCTTCCGCTGGTGCTCACCGCCACGGCCGTCACGCTGGGTGGGGTGCTGGTCGTCGCCGGCTTCGCCCGGTCCGAGGCCGAGCCCGCTTCGGTCACAACGGTCGCCACGCCGCTCCCCCAGCCCAGCTCGGCGGCGCCGTCGGCCTCGGCCCCGCCCACGGTGGCCCCGAAGATCGGGTCGGCGCTGGCTCTCACCTCGCCCCCGCCACCGAAGCCGACGGTCAAGCCGTTCAACGGGATTCACGTCGACTGCAAGCGGGGCAACGACGACAACAAGGGCACATTGGCCAAACCCTTGCGGACGATCGACGCGGCCACCTCGCGGTCGCTCGACCCGGGCGCGGCGATCGGGCTGGTCCGCGGCTGCACCTGGCCGACCACGGTTCAGCTGCGGGGTGACGGCACCAAGAGCAAACCGATCAAGCTCACCGCGTACGGGTCCGGGGCGCTGCCCGTCATCGACGGCCGCGACGGGGGCTCGGACGCGGTCGTTCTGCTGTCCGGTGCGTACCAAATTCTGGAGAACGTCCGGGTCACCAACGCGCGGGCCAACGGCGTACAGATCATGGGCGCCAACAGCGGGGTGCGCTCGAGCACGGTCGACAACGCGGGCGTCGGCGTGCAGTTCCGCGCCCCCGGCACCTGGGCCGACCGGGTCACGGTCCGTGACCTCAACATGGTGCGCAACACCCCCGGCGGTGACGACGACTACGGCGCCGTCGGCTTCCTGGTCGAGTCGAACGGCGTCGACATCGGCCACAGCAGCTGCACCAACTGCCGGGCCCCGAGCAACGACTACGGCCACGACGGCGGCTTCGTCGAGGTGTGGAACTACGCCGACGACCTGGACGTGCACGACAACACCGGCTCCAACACCCAGGGCATCCTCGAGATCGGCGCCGACCAGCCCGACTCGTCGGCCCACAACATCCGCCTGCGCAACAACACGTTCCGCAACTCGCACGGCGGCCTGGTGCTGCACACCGACAACAACTTCGCCATCGCACGGGCCCGGATCGCGATCACCGGCAACACGATCTCGAGCACCGGTTCGCAGGACCCGCCCATCCTCGACGGCGACCTGAGCACGGTGACCTTCGAGGGCAACACGGTGAGCACGGCCAGCTTCGTGGCCCACCGCACGCCCGCCGTCCACCGCTGCAACAGCATCACCCTGCGCGGCGGGGCCGAGGTCGGTTACCAGCGGCACAGCACCGAACGGGTGGGTGGCAAAGCCTCGTGCTGAGGACCGGCGCACGGCTGCGATAGCGTGATCGCGGGCCACACGTCAGGAGATATGTGATGACCGAATCCACCGCCAGTCCCGACACCCCGGACGAAGAAACCGAGGTCTTCACCAACCGGGCCGCCCGGCGGGCCAAGGGCAAGAGCACGTCGAAGCCCGGCGTCTTCGCCAAGGGCCGGCCCCCGGCCGGTCAGGGCTCGGTGCAGAGCCCCCGCCAGTACGGCAACCGCCGCAGCGGCTGAGCGGCCCTGGTTCCGGCCGGACGGCATGGACAGGTCGTACACGAGGTCGGCCATCGCCTCGGCCGGAACCACGCAGCCGTCGTCGAGCCACGACTTGAGCAGCCGGAACAGGCCGCCACTGTGATAGTCGACGACGTAGCCGAGCAGCGGCGGGTTCCCGACGTCCTCCCGCCCGTAGCGGGCGAACATGGTCATCACATCGCCGACGTGCAGCCGGATGCGGTCCATCACCTGATCCTGGTTCTCCAGACGCATGACCAGCTGCAGGCAGTCCGAGTGCCGGCGCCACTGCGTGAAGGCCTCGATGAGCAGGCTCCGCCGAACCCGCCGATCCACCTGCCCTTCGATCATGCCCCCAAGGACGACCCGGCCCACCGCGATGTGACAGGCCCCCGGCGCGCCGTTCGCAGCGAGGTAGGTCTCGAAGGCCGGGTCGTCACCTCCGCTGCGGCCCCTGATGCGCTCGCGATGGGGGTGAAGATCCTGGGGACTTCGCCCCCAACCCCCAGCCATCGCTGGAGATGCACTCTGGCGATGGCTGCGGCGAGGGCTTGGCTGAGAAGAAGACCCCCGACCCCCGACGCCGCCCTCCCCGCTGATCGCGGTGACCGGGGCTGGCCCCGACGGTCAGGGCGACTGACGGGAAGGGACGCGGACGTGCCGATGTCCCATGCTGGGGAAGGCCGGAGGGGCGGGCGTGAGCACCTCCCGCAAGGCGTACCCACACTTGTTGGCCACCCGGCAGGACGCTGAGTTGTCGATCGCGTGGAACAGCTCCAGACGGCTCAGCGACACCATCTTCTGTGTCTCCAACGCCCAACGGGAGGCGGTGGCCAAGGCGCGAGGGGCGACTCCGGTTCCTCGAGCGTGCGCGGCGGTCCAATAGCCGACCTGCGCCACCCCAGCCGTCTCGACCTTCACCACGACGTACCCGAGTAGAAATTGATCATCGGCGTTGGAAACCACGGCGAAGCTGAACCGTGTCGCTTCGACCCATCCCGCGGCTTGCGCCTTCAACCATTCCTGGGCCTGCGGCTCGTCCGTCAGAGGGGTGGTCAAGGTGCGGCGCAGCAGCTCATCCTGATGGGCCGCGACGAGGTTCTTGATGTCGTCCCGTCGCCAGGGCCGCAGCAGCAAGGCAGTCGAAGTTCCTTCTCCCGGCACACTCAGACGAACTGTCATGGTCGTCCATTCTGCGCCGGGCCGAGATTCCCCTGACCGCGACCTGACGTCCGTGCCGCCGGGCCCCTGATGCCCTCGCGACGGGGGGTGAAGATCCTGGGGACTTCGCCCCCAGACCCCCAGCCATCGCTGGAGATGCACTCTGGCGATGGTTACGGCAGGTGGGCTTGGGTGATCTCCGGGCAACGGCGTCAAGAGCGAATCGCAAGGAGGGGGAGGGCGCAAGCAAAGAACGCTTGCGCCCTCCCCCTCCTCACGATGAGCTGCGACTGCCGTCGCCCGGAGATCACCCAAGCCAGAACTCACCCTGAGAAGAAAACCCCCGACCCCGCGCTCCCCGCTGATCGCGGCCGGGAGGTCGGTGCGGTGTCCGCTCGGGCCTGGATCCGGCGGTACGGGTTGTGGCCGTCGCGGCGTAGTTGGTGGTGGATGGCGGCGCAGTAGATGAGGTCGAACAGGAGCCAGACGCCGTTCACGATCAGGATGTGCGTCTCGTCCGGTGGGTGGACGAACGTGAAGACGAACTCCCAGGCCAGGTTCAGGGCCAGGGCGACCAGCGGCATGCCGAACGTGCGGTCGCGGAAGCCCCGGTAGATCAGGGCGAGGTAGGTGATCGTCCAGGCGAGACCACTGATCAAGATCATTGCCGTGCTCACGGCGAGCGACGCTAGGAGGGCCCCTCGAGCCGGCAATGTCAGTCGCCGCCGGTCGACAGTTAGCTGACAGAGACGCGAAAGTGTCCGGGGCGTGGGCCCCGGACACTCCGGCGGATCAGCTGGTGCGCTTCGCGGCGCCGACCTCGTACGGGATCGGCTCCCAGTTGGCGTTCTGGCCGACGGTGTCGTCGCCCTCGATCTCGTCCGCCACGCGCCGGATGTTGAGGCCGGCGTTCTTGGCCTCGAGCAGGGTCTCGTCGTCGTACTTCGAGGCCCGGAACGAGTTGACCATGTAGGTGCGGGTCTTCATGTACTCGACGTAGCGGTCGTGGTGGGCGTCGTCGAGGCCGAGCGCGGCGAAGACCGCGAGCCGGTCGCCGTCGGCCTTGGCGATGCGCCACTTCGGGATGTTCGGGATGTCCTTGGGCTCCGGGTGGACCCACTTGGGGAATTTGTAGAGAACGCCGTTGCCGCTGTGCGTGGTGCGCATGCTCCACACCGCGAGATCACCGACGCGGCTGCGGACGTAGACATTCTTTCCGAACGCGTGGTCGGCCGTATTGTGCGATTTCGCACGCAGGTTCAAACCGCCCGTGTGCGACCAGTGGTCCTGCAGATAGATCCCGAACCGCAGCAGCGTGTAGCGGCCGTTCCAGTCCGGCCCCTTGCCGTCCTTGCGGTCCACGTTGTCCTTGTGGAAACCGCGCTGGCCGGAATTGATCGTGTACGAGCTGTCGCCCGAGTACCAGATCTCGTCGCTGCCCAGGAGCTGCCTGGCGACGCTGACGAAACGGCCGTCGACCAGCGTGCTTCGCATCTTCGGGTTGGACAGCAGGTCGCCCGGGCCCCGGCCGCGCGAGGCGAAGGCCGCTTCCCGGAAAGCCTTGATCTCGTCGCGCGAGTAGACGTTGCGGATGATCTGGTAACCGTTCTCCCAGAACGCATTCACGTCGACAGCTAGATCTTTTGCCATTGTTTCCTCACCCGATTGCTCGCCATGTTTTCACGTAGGCAACGAAGCCGGATTCGGCTCCCCCGTTGCACGCAGTGAAGCTTCTGGCCCCGCCGTCCCGGGCACAACGGCTGGGGCCCGGGATTCTGGCGGTTACCCCGCCGTGAAACCTCGTTGAAGCCGAAGTGAAGCCGCGCCGTGCCGGCCGTAGAGCCCGGCCAGCGGGCTCACCCGGAAGCGGTCATGGTTGAGTTGCTCGACCAGATGGACCCCGACGAGCCGGTCGAGATGCCGCCGGACGACCGGCACGGGCAGCAGGGCCACCTCGGCCGCCTGCCCGGTCGTGAACGCCTTGGCCGAGTGCACCGCGATCTGGCGGACGAGTTCGGCCGCCTCGGGCTCGAGCCGCCGGAACGACCACGACAGCGACCGCGGCAGCGACCCGGTGGCGCCGTCGCCCGCGTCGAGCGCGGCCAGCCGGTCGGACTCGTCGAGCAATTGGGCCAGCCACGACGACGGTGACACGTGCGGCAGCCGGGCCATCCGCTCGGCCAGGATGCGCAGCGCCAGGGGCGTACGGTCGCACAGCTCGGCCAGCCGGGCCGCCTCTTCCGACCGCGGGTTGAGCCCGAGCAGCGACGACGCCTCGGCCGGTTCGAGCCGGGGCACGGTCAGCCGCACCGCGCCGTCGTGCACGACCAGGCCCCGCAGCTGATTGCGGCTGGTGATCACGGCCGTGGCCTCGGGACCGGGCAGCAGCGGGCGCACCTGGTCGGCGTCGAGCGCGTTGTCGAGCAGCACGGCCAGCCGGCGGCCCGCGGTCAACGTACGGAAGAGCTGGGCCCGGGCCGTGAGACCGGTGGGCACGGCGGCGCCGAGGCCCTCGAGCAGCACGGCCAGCGCGTCGGCCGGGTCGAGGGGCGGCTCGTCGGCGTACCCCCGGAGGTCGAGATAGAGCCGGCCGTCGGGGTAGTCGATCGCGTTGTCGTGCAGCCACCGCAGGGCCAGGGCCGACTTGCCGATGCCGGCCGGCCCGTCCAGCACGACCACCGCCGCCGCCTCGTCGCGGTGCCAGTCGAGGGTGGCGAACTCCTCGGCCCGGCCGACGAAGTGCATCGCCCCGGCCGGCAGCGTCTGCGGCGCGACCTCGGGCCCGGCCGTCATGACCTGCACCGGGGCCGCCCCCTCGACCAGCAGGGGATGCAGGCCGGAGCCGCGCAGGATCTGCTGGTGGACCTCGCGCAGCTCGGCCCCCGGCTCGACGCCGAGCTCGTCGATGAACCGGCGTGACACCGAGTGGTACGCGCTGAGCGCCTCGGCCTGGCGCCCCTGCCGGAACAGACCGGCCATGAGCTGCACCCAGAACCTCTCCCGGAACGGGTGCTCGACGGTGAGCCGCCGCAGCTCGGGCACGAGGTCTTCGGTGTGGTGCAGCAGCAGGTCGACCTCGATCCGCCGCTCCAGCGCGAGCAGCCGGCGCTCGTCGATCGCGGGCAGGTCCATCTCGTGCAGCCACGGCGACGCGACGTCGGCGCAGGCCGGGCCCCGCCACAGCCCGAGCGCCTCACGCAGCAGCCGGGACTGGGCGTCGAGCCCGGCAGCGTCGCCGGCCGCGGCCACCAGCCGGTCGAACTCGTGCAGGTCGAGCTCGCCGGGTTCGACGAACAGCGAGTACCCGGCCGGGCCGGTGATGACCGAGTTGGGCCAGGGCAGCTCGTGCCGCAGCCGCACGATGTTGGTCTGCACGACCCGGCGCAGCGAGTGCGGGGCCTCACCGGGCCACATCCGCTGCGCCAGCTGGGCCACCGACAGCTGCTGGTTCGCGTGCAGCAGCAGCGCGGCCAGCAGGGTGCGGACCTTGCCCCCGGTCACCGGCCGCGTCTGTCCCTCGTGCTCCACCAGCAGCGGACCAAGGATCCGATACCGCACGCCCACCTCCCCCGTGAGACGCCTGGCCACGGCCGATTGTCTCGACAGGCCTGAAACTTGCCCAGACCGTAGACACCTCGACCCCGCCCCGCCACCCCGTGGCCGACCCCCGTTTGCCGCACAAAGGAATACGTCGCAGAACGGCAATACAAAGCGAGAAGTGAATCAAGAAATAGTGCGGCGTTCGACGGGCAGACCGGCTCGAGTCAGCAGACCCGCACCGATCATGGCCACCAGCGGGGCGATCAGCACGAAGAGCAAATTCGTCCCGGGCACGGTCAGCGGGAACGGGGTCGGCATGGGCCATTCGCCGCTCCGGCTCACGTTGATCGCGGTCAGCACGGCGAAGCCGGACAGCAGACCGGCCGCGACCCCGAGCCCGGAGCCGAGCCCGGCGATCACGCCGGCCTGGCTGAGGGACAACCTCCGCCGTACGCCCGGGTCCGCCCCCACCGCGGCCAGCGTGGACAGATCGGCCCGCCGGTCGGCCGCGGCCAGGCCGGTGGCGATCCCGGCCGCCCCCAGGGTGATCAGCGTGGACGCGAGCGCGAGCAGGTAGAGCATCGGGTCGTTGTCGTCGGGCGGGCCGGTCGCCACCGTCGCCCGCCCGGCCCCGGCCGCGGCCAGGTCGGCGTTGAGCCGGTCGAGCGCCGCCGTCCCGGGCTCGGCCGGGGTGGTGGCGACCAGGCCAGCCGCGACCGTGGGGAACCCGGCCCGCTGGGCCAGCACCGGCGGGAGCACGGTGCCGCTGGCGTACGGACCGGCCGCCAGCAGGTAGCCAGGCACCCGGTACTCCTCGGGGGTCCTCGCCTGCTCGATCCGGTTGACCGTCACGGTGACCAGCCCGTCGTCGTCGAGCAGGAACGGATCGGAGACGACCGCGCCGCCCCGGTCCAGGGTGTCGACGGCCCGCTCGAGGTCGGCGCCGGTCGCCCCGGTCAGGGCGACCACGGCGTCCCGGCCGCCGACGACGGACCAGAAGGCCGGGAATCCGGAACCCTGCGTGATGTGCTCGGCCGCGCAGCGGGGGTCGGCGATGAGAGCGTCGATCTCGTCCTGGCTCCGCGGCGGGTTGTCCTCGCCGGGGCAGCGCTGGGCGGGCGCGCGGACCGGGATCAGCTGGCACGCCGTGGAGGGGTCCGGTCCGGCGCAGACGGTCTGCGTGATCTCGGTCAGCGGGGCGCCGGGCAGGGCCCGGTCGAAGGCCGCCCGCACCGGGTCCGGTGAGCCCGGCCCGTAGGTGACACTGATGTGCCCGTACGGCAGGGAGGCTCGGTAGTTGAGCTCTTGCCGACCGGCCGAACTGGACAGATAGACACCGATGGCGACCGTGCCGGCCACCGCGGCCATGACCGCGGAGACGGCCGGGGCCGCCGCCGACCGGTTGCGCGCGGTGTCCCGCAACGCGATCCGCGGGGCCGCGGGCAGGCGGCCGCCCAGCAGCGCGACCAGCCCGACCAGCGAGGGCGTGCACAGCACCAGACCGATCTGGGTGACGGCCAGCCCGGCCACGATCAGCTCCACGCTGGTGCGCCGGGCGGCCAGACCGGCGACGACGGCCCCGGCCGTGGCCAGCAGCAGGCCGAGGACCAGCCAGCGACGCCGGGAGCGCACCGCGCCGCGCCGGCCGGCCAGGGCGGTCACCACGTCGGCGCGGGCGGCCGCGAACGCCGGCACGACCGCCGCCAGCAGGCCGGTGGCCACGGCCAGCACGGCGATCCCGGCCAGCGTGGCCGGGTCGAACCGGTAGCCGCCGGCCCGCGCGCCGACCAGCATCTGCTCGGACAGCGGACGGGCCAGCACAGCCACCACCACCCCCAGCAGCAGGCCGAGGGCCGCGCCGGCGCCCCCGAGCACGAGGCCGTCGGCGAGCACGATCCGGCGCAGGTGGGCCCGGCTGCCACCGTTGGCCGCGACCAGGGCCAGCGAGCGTTGCCGCCGCCGGGCCCCGATGGCGAACGCCGGGCCGGCCAGCAGCACGATCTCGAGCACGGCCAGGCCGACGACGATCCGGACCAGGCTCAGGCCCTCGGCCTCCTGCTCGTCGAGCTCGGTCCGCGGCGGGTCGAGCAGGACGGCCCGCGACGTCACGGTCAGCCCGTCCCGGTTGAGCGGCCCGACCTGGGCCCAGTCGACCGGCTCGGGCGTGACGGCCAGCCACTGGGCCGCCCCCTGATCGGCCGGGCCGGGCGCGAGGACCACGACCTCGCCCAGATCGTCCGGGAACTCGACCGTGCCGACGGCGGTCCAGCTCCGGGCGCCGTCGAGCGACCGGATGGTGTCGCCGAAGCGGGACCGCGCCGCCGCGGACAGGGCCACCTCGCCCGGCCCGCGCGGGGCCCGGCCGTCGACCAGCACGGCCCTTCCCCGGTGGATCGGATCGGCCAGATCCATCTCGTGGGTCCGGACGCCGGCCAGGCCCCCGGTCACGGTCCGGAACTCGGTCTCACCGGAACGGACCGGGACGACCCGGCTGCCCTCGGGCAGCAGGGCCAGCATCTCGCGTTCGGTGCGCAGGGCCGGCCCGGGCGACGTCTCACCGGCCGGGCGCCACTTCCTACCGATCGCGTCCTGCTCGACCGGGCCGGCCAGGCGCACGGTGAGCAGCGCGTCGGCCGCGCCCAACTGCCGGGTGGCCTGCTCGGCCGGGGTCAGGGTGAACATGTCGTACGAGACGGCGGTGCCGGCCAGCGCGGCCACGGGCACGGCGATCATGGCGACGACCAGCGCGGCCCGGCCCCGGGCACGCCGGCTCTCGCGCCGGGCGATCCGCAGCGCCGTCCGCCACGATCCGAGCAGGGGGATTCTCACGAGCGGTGCTCCAACAGGTCGTCGACGGAGTCGAGCGGTCCGGACGAGTCGACGACCACGCCGTCCCGCAGGAAGATCACCCGGTCGGCCCAGCCCGCGTGCCGCGCCTCGTGCGTGACCAGCAGCCCGGCCGCGCCCGCGTCGACCCGCTCGCGCAGCACCCGCAGCACCGCCTCGCCGGTTCCGGAGTCCAGCGCGCCGGTGGGCTCGTCGGCCAGCACCAGCCGCCGCTCGCCGACCAGGGCCCGCGCGATGGCCACGCGCTGCTGCTGACCGCCCGACATCTCGTCCGGGAACCGGCCCGCGAGATCGGTCACGCCCACTTCGGACAGTGCGCCCAGGGCCGCCCGCCGGGCCCGGCGCACGCTCACGCCGTCGAGCTCCAGCGGCAGCGCCACGTTCTCGGCGGCGGTCAGGCTGGGCAGCAGGTTGAAGTCCTGGAAGACGTACCCGACGGTCCGCCGCCGCACCGCGGCCAGCTCGCGCAGGCTCAGATCGTCGAGCGAGCGGCCCTCGACCAGCACCTCGCCCTGGCTCGGCCCGTCCAGCCCGCCGGCCAGGTTGAGCAGCGTCGACTTGCCGGAACCGGACGGGCCCATGATCGCCACCAGCTCCCCCGGCCGCACCCGCAGGGTCACACCCCGCAAGGCGTGGACGGCGGTCGGGCCACGGCCGTGCGTGCGGTGCACATCGCGTAGTTCCAGCACGCTGCTCATCGCCTGTTCCTCTCGCGCTCCTCGACCGGCGCGCCGGCCGGGGCGACCGGGCCGGGCCGATGGCGCAGGATCGTCGTCTCGCAGTGGTCGAGCCAGCGGATCTCGGCCTCGCACTGGAAGATCAGCGAGTCGAGCACCAGCCGCCACGACAGGTCGTCCTGGTCGCTCGGCCGGGTCTTGAGCCGCGTGTACTCCTGCAGCGCCCGGACGCCCGCCGTGCGCTGGCTCTGCACGACGGCGGTCACGTCGACCCCCGGCGTGGTCATGGCCAGCGCCAGCTTGATCGCCAGCTCGTCACGCGGCCGGTCGGTGCGTTCGAGCGGCGTGCTGAACCATCGGCTGAGCTCGGCCCGTCCGCTTTCGGTTATTTCGTACGGCCGTTGCCCGCCCTCGCCCTCGGGCCGGGGACGCACGAAATCGTCGCGTTCGAGGCGCGACAGCGTGGTGTAGACCTGCCCGATGTTGAGGGCCCAGGTGCCGCCGACGCTCGCCTCGAACGCCGCCCTCAGCTGATAGCCGTGCATCGGACCCCGCTCGAGCAGAGCCAGCAAGCCGTGACGAATGGACATGCCTACATGGTATGCATACCGAGTATGCTCGACGCCAGAGGGCCGCCCGCCGTGCCAAGATCGTGTTCGACGGCGCACCACCTCGACGAAGGAACGAGCCTTGCTGACCGACCTCTCCCGCGACCAGCTCGCCACCTATCGCAGCACGCAGACCGCCCCCGACGGCTTCGACGACTTCTGGGCCGGGACCCTGGCCGAGGCGGCCCGGCACGACATCGGCGTACGCCTGAACCAGGTCGAGACCAACCTCGAAACCATTTCCGTGTACGACGTGACGTTCCGGGGCTTTGCCGGCCAGGACGTCCGGGCCTGGCTGCGGGTGCCCGCCCACGCCACCGGCCCGCTGCCCGCCGTGGTGCAGTACGTCGGGTACGGCGGCGGTCGCGGCCACGCCCTGGAGAACCTGCTGTGGGCCTCGGCCGGCTTCGCCCACCTGCAGATGGACACGCGGGGCCAGGGCTCGGGCTGGAGCCTGGGCGCCACCCCCGACGAGGCGCCGTCGCAGCCGCAGGTGCCGGGCGTCATGACCCGCGGCATCCTCGACCCGGCCACCTACTACTACCGGCGGATGTTCACCGACGCGGTGCGGGCGGTCGACGCCGCGCGCAGCCTCGACGTGGTCGACAACAACCGGATCGCCGTGCTCGGCGGCAGCCAGGGCGGCGGCAACGCGCTCGCGGTGGCCGGGCTGCGCTCCGACCTGGCCGCGGCCGTGGCGTTCGTGCCGTTCCTGTGCGACTTCCCGCGCGCGCTGGCGGTGACGGAGTCGTACCCGTACAAGGAAATCATCGACTACCTGGTCGTGCACCGCACCGAGGTCGACCCGGTACGCCGCACCCTGGCCTATTTCGACGGCGTCAACTTCGCCGCCCGCGCGACCGCACCCGCCCTGTTCTCGGCCGCGCTGCGCGACACCGTGTGCCCGCCCTCCACGGTGTTCGGCGCGTTCCACGAGTACGGCGGCGAGAAAGAGATCGAGGTCTGGGAGTTCAACGGCCACGAGGGCGGCGGCATCCTCGACGAGGAACGCGCGCTGGCCTTCCTGCGGAGCCGGCTCTGACGGGCCGACCGATCATCCCGGGCTTCCGTCCCGACCCGGGCGTCTGCCGGGTCGGCGACGGCCACGACCTGGCCTGCTCCGGCTTCGAGCACTTCCTCGGCCTGCCCCGAGGCACGCTTTGACATCGGCGCGGCCGAGTTCATCCTTGGCGATCCGCGACCAGTGACACGCCTTCACCATCAAGCGAGAGAAGGATCTCACCGCGACTGTTCCGACATCTTACGACTTCTTCACCGCTGATGAAGAGCCACTCCCACGGCCTCGAATTCCTGCGCTCCAAGACATCAATGCTCGACAAGTCCACGGGCACCGGGCGAAGGGATCGCAGACGGGATGGAACCCATTCCAGACCATGAGCGCCGCGGTGGATGTATCCATGCCGCCAACGCTTGCCCAGCCCACGCCTCGAGTGGTCTTTCAACGCCGCCGGCACCCATGGCCCTGAATGGGCTCCGCCGCGAGCAAGGCCGCCGATGAACCCACCTACGGCACTACTCACGAATTCACCCACCATGCCCCACATGGCCATATTGTACGAGGCCACGAGCATCGAGGCCGCCGGTGAATCCGGCACGACCGGACCGGGGCCGACGACCCCGAAAGCCCAGCAACGACACGAGATGCACCGAATGCGCTGCCCACTCCGGGTTCCGCCATACCGATCACTCTTCACGGCCGCGTGCCGGGAACTGGATGAAGCTCGCGGTGTGCTGTACGTTCTTGCCCGTGA
The DNA here is from genome assembly GCF_024137025.1 of Paractinoplanes aksuensis. GTDB lineage: Bacteria > Actinomycetota > Actinomycetes > Mycobacteriales > Micromonosporaceae > Actinoplanes > Actinoplanes aksuensis. The sequence goes on along the minus strand of NZ_JAMYJR010000028.1, from coordinate 136,684 downwards.
GCGAGAAAGAATTGGCCGAGAATCCGGAATCGTATTTCACCGCCCTGTTGGTGGGCGCGGCCAAATTGCCCGGCGTTCGCATCGACCGGGCCGCCTACCTGCGAAGCGCGCTCAGCCGGTATTGCACCGAGGATGACATTCGGCGGGCCGTCGACCACTCTCCCGCCGTCGCCAACATTCCGCTCGACGTGCTCGATCGGGTGGCCAACGAGTCGATCCGGTACGAGACGGCCAAGGTCAGCGCCCTGTCGGCCGCGGCCGGAATTCCCGGCCTGCTTTTTCTGCCGGCCACCGTGCCGGCCGACATGGCCCAATACTTCGGTCACATGTTGCGCATCGCCCAGAAGCTCGCCTATTTGTACAGCTGGCCCGATCTGTTGTCCGACGACGGCGACGAACTCGACGACGCGACCAAGGGCATGCTGACCCTTTTCGTCGGCGTGATGTTCGGGACCCAGTCGGCCAACGCCGCCGTGGGAAAGGTGGCCGCCGAACTGTCCAAGACGGTGGCCCGGAAGCTGCCGCAGAAGGCGCTCACCCAGGGCGTGATCTACCCGGTCGTCAAGAAGGTCGCCGCCTATCTCAGCGTGCGGATGACCAAGCAGACGTTCGCCAAGACGGTCTCGAAGGCGATCCCCCTCATCGGGGCGGTCGTGTCGGGCGGGCTCACCCTGGCCACCTTCCTGCCGATGGCCAACCGGCTCAGGACGCACCTCGCGAGCCTGGATCTCACCAAGCCGAAGCCCCCGGTCACCGACGATCAGGTGATCGACGGCGAAATCGTCTGATCCACATAGGAGCCGGACGCCGTAGCATCCAAGGTTGTGGATGTCGAAACGGATCGCCAGACAGTGCTGGACGTCGGGTTCGATGAGCGCGTCCAGCCGCCCAAACTGCTGCTCTTCGCCGTTCAGCACCTGCTGACCCTGTCCGCCATCTGGGTCTTCCCGGTGCTGATCGGCATCACCCTCGGCCTCGCCACCGGCGACGTCACCGCCATGATCCAGGCCTCGTTCCTGCTGGCCGGGGTCGTCACCGTGCTGCAGTCGAGCCGGATCGTGCGGCTGCCCATCGTGCAGGGCCCGACCGCCGCCTTCTTCGCGGCCGTGCTCGCGGCCGGCGCCGCCTACGGTCTCGACGCCGCGTTCGGGTCGATGATCGTGGCCGGGCTGATCTTCATGCTGCTCACGATCCCGATCGGCCGGCTCGGAGTGCTGATCCATTTTCTGCGCTTCGCGACCGACCCGCTGGTCTACGGCACGATCTGCCTGATCATCGGGGCCCAGCTGGCCACCCTGGGACTGCCCGGCTGGTTCGGGGCCGAGGGCCGGCCCGGGTACGGCTGGGACCTCTTCTGGGTCGGCCTGGCCACCCTGCTCACGGTGGTGGCCTGTCTGCTGCTCGGCGGAACGACGCTGATCCGGCGGGCCGCCGTCCTCATCGGCATGCTGGTCGGCTCGGTGCTGGCCGCCGTGACCGGCCTGTGGAGCCTGCCCGACTTCTCCGGGGTCGCGTTCGTCGGGCCGCCGTCGCTGCTGCCGTTCGGGTTCGCTGTGGCCTGGCCGGCTGTCCTGCTGATGCTGCTGGCCTTCCTCGAGTCGAGCGCCGAGGCGGTCGGCATGTACACGCTCGTCTCGCGCTGGGGCGGCACCGAACTGACCCGCGAGCGCATCAACCGCGGCCTTTTCACCGAGTACGCCGGGTCGGTCGCCGGCGCCCTGTTCGGCGGTCTCGGCACCGCGTCCTACCCGGAGAACGCGGGCATTGTCCGGGTCACCCGGGTCGGCAGCCGGTTCGTCACCATGGCGGCCGGGGTCATCGCCATCGCCCTGGCCTTCCTGCCCGTGTTCAGCGCCTTCGTGGCTGGCCTGCCCGGGGCGGTGCTGGCCGCCGCGTCCACGGTGCTGTTCGGGATCATCGCGATGAGCGGCGTGCAGATGATGAGCACCGTGCGGTGGGACGAGCTCAACCTGACCGTGGCCGGCACCGCGTTCATCCTGGCCCTGGGCGGTCAGTGGCTGCCCGAGGCGTTCGTGGCGACCATGCCGGACTGGGTGCGGGCCCTGGTCACGACCCCGATGATGTTCGGCGCGGTGCTGCTCATCGTGCTCAACGCCGCCGTCAACTACGGCCTGCGCCCGTGGCTGGAGCGCCGGTGATCACGCTGCGACTCAACCACCAGCAGCACGACTTCCTGCGGACGGTGGCCGACCGGGACGCCCACCTGGGCGACGTCGGCGACCTCGTGCGCGCCGCGCTGGCAGACGCGTCCGTCCATGAGAACCGGGCCACTCCGGCCCCAACTTCCGGGCCATCCGACCGTACGGGGGAAATTCTTCAGCCGGGCACCGGGAAGGCGTTCGAGGTGGCGGCGGGCCAGGTGCTGCGGATCGAGCAGATCGAGGGGCACCAGTGCGTCGACCTCAACGTCTTCAACCGTGCGGACGGCCGCGAACGGCTGCACGTCGGCCGTACGCGGGGAATGCAGGGCCTGCACCCGGGACCGGGCGACGTGCTGTGGTCGAACGCGCCGTGGGAACGCCCGATCATGGCGATCACCGGCGGCACGGCGACGACCGACACCCAGTTCCCGTTCTGCAGCCGCCTGATCTACAGCGCGTTCTTCGGCCTGCGAGACCGCACGAACTGCCAGGAGATCCAGAACGAGGCCCAGCGCGAGTACGGCCTGGACCCGTGGGACCTGCACGAGTCGCTGAACCTGTTCATGCACACCGCCCCCGGCCCCGACGGCGAACCGGTCATCCTGCGCAACGTGGCCCGCCCCGGCGATCACATCGAGTTCGTGGCCCTGATCGACGTGCTCGCCGTCCCCAACGTGTGCGGCGACGACCTCTCCAACTGCAGCAACTTCGGCGTACGACCGGTACGCGTGACGATTACGCCGGGTGGGCCGGCCGACGCCGAGCGCGCCCGGGCCGCGTACGACCGGTCCGTTGTTCTCGGCCTGCCGAGCCCGCGCGAGTATCCCGGCGCCCGCCCGCTCCAACGCGATCCGGGTTATGTGGCGGCTTTCCCACATCTGCCACTGCACCCGGCCGACGTGGCGGTCGAAGTAAGCGCGGAACACCTCGACCGCTTCGCCCGGGCCCGCAACACCGACCTGTACGGCGACGACGAGGCGGCCGCCCTGCGCGACATCGTCCTGTCCTGGGCGATCGACCGGCTGGGCGCCTTCGCCGGCAACGCGTGGCCCTAGGCCGGCGCCTGCCCGGCCAGGACCCGAGCGCGCCGCGTCTCGTACTCCTCGGCCGAGATGACGCCCAGACCGTGGAACAGGCCAAGGTCATCACAACTGAAACCGATGAGGAAACTGGAGACCGTCTCCTCGAGCCCGGCCCAGGTGACCAGCACGTGCTGGGGAATGGGCTCACTGATCACGCCGGGGTGCCCGCGCCACAGCCGATCACACAGGGGTGGTGGATCCCCGGCGCCGACCATCGTGACGTCGGGGCCGCTCTTCGTGAGTCCGAGATACTCGACGAAGAGCCCCGCCGACAGCCGGGAAACATCCAGAACGTCGGACTCGGCCATCACCCGAGGCTACGCGAGATCATCCGAACGAGCCGTCGGTTCGTCCCGTGTAGGCGTCGCATCCGTCGTACTCGAAACGCACGCGGGCGTCGAACGCCGAGACCGGGTTGGAGCAGACACCGTAGTCGGCCCCGAGCCGGCCGTGCAGGGCGATCCAGAACGCGCATCCGCCGCACTGCTCGTCGTACCAGTGCTCGGGGTAGTCCGGATCGCCGGTCACGCGATGGCGTTCCTTGACCCACCGGTGGTGACAAGCATCGTTGTGCCGCTCGTCGTCACCGGTCCACACCCCGGAAGTCATGCTGTGATCGTCGCGCACGGCGTATCGCCCAGCGCCACAACGACGGCTCGGCGGCGTGTCGGTGCCGCCGGCAACGCGGGCGCTGATGAAGCGCCGGTCAACCTCGGCGGCAGTCGGGCAGGTTCAAGCCGCCCCGGTCATCCTGATCGACCCTGACCTCCGAGATGTACCCCGAGCGCCCGTCCTCGTCGGTCGCGCCGTACCAGCGCTTCGACTTGAAGAACGCGACGTTCCGGACGGCCTTCTCATGTTCGATGTCCGCGTTGTAGATCCAGGCGCCGTTCACTTGACAGTGCGCCTTGAGCACGTCGTCGGTGCGGAGGGCGGAGCCACTGACCGGACATTCACATTCGACCTTGGGAAGCTGGTTGAGAAATAGGTCGCCGCCATCCTGCAACACCCCTTCCTGGTCGATCGCCACGCTGGAGATCGTGATGGGCTCCGAACGGTGCTCGCTCTTCCAAAGGTTGACCGCTATCACCCCGCCGGCGAGCAAGAAACCGAACAGCACAAAAACGAGCGCCCGGGTGAGCTGACCTCGCGTGAGCTTGCCGCGTCTCCACAGGAGCCCGATCACAGCGGCGGCAACGACCACGAACGCCAGCAACTGCCAGGCGACCGATCGGGAGTTCCCGGACGACTCCAGGTCGACCAGAGCGCCGAGGAGCGTGGCCAAGGCGACGAACGCGCCACCGACCAACTCGAGAGAAGCGGATTTCTCGCCGGACTCCGCGACGGCGGGCTGATCCTGTCCGACACGAGCCATGGGACACCACCGGTTGAGTAATGGCAGACCACCAGCAGCAAAACATAGGCCGTCGACAATGGACAGAAGAATCGTCACTCACTCATCTGCCGGTTGCGGGACAACGGGTCGAAGGAGCAGGACGGTCAGGGCGGCGGCGGAGCAGATCAGCATCGTGACGGCCATGGCGGTGGCGGTCACCGGGCCGGGCAGGCTCATCGCCGAGGCAGCCAGGCCGCCGATCAGGAACTGCAGCAAGCCCTGCAACGACGAGGCGGCGCCGGCCGCGCCGCCGTGACCGTCCAAGGCCAGGGAGGTGGCGTTGGCCAGCACCATCCCGAGCATCGAGACCACCACGAACAGGGCGACCAGCAGGAACAGCAACGGCAGCCCGAGCGTCGCGCCGGCCAGGACGCCGGCCGAACCCAGGGTGGCGATCGTCAGGCTGATCCGCAGCAGCGTGCGTTCCGCGGCCACCCGCCCCACCAGCAGGCCGTTGAGCTGGCCGAGCAGCACGATGCCGAGCCCGTTGAGGCCGAAGACCAGGCTGAACTGTTGCGCGCTGAGCCCGTACGCGTCCTGGAGCACGAACGACGACCCCGAGATGTACGCGAAGACCGCGGCGAACATCAGCGCCGCGGTCAGCACGTAGCGCAGGTAGGACGGGTCGGTGACGAGCGTGCGGAAGGTTCGCAGGTCGGTGCGTGCCCGGTTGTCCGCGGGCAACGTCTCGGGCAGCGTGAACACCACCGCGAGCAGCAGCACCAGGCCGATGCCGGCCAGCACGACGAACACGGCCCGCCAGGTGGTGACCCGCAGCAGCTGCCCGCCGAGCACCGGGGCCAGGATCGGCGCCACCCCGTTGACCACCATGAGGGTCGAGAAGAACCGGGTCATCGCCGTGCCCTGGAACAGGTCGCGCACGATGGCCCGGGCCAGCACGATGCCCGCGGCCGCCCCCAGCGACTGCACGACCCGCCCGGCGATCAGCCACTCGACGGTCGGCGCGACCGCGCACCACACCGAACCGATGAGGTACAGCACGATGCCGGTGAGCAGCGGGCGCCGCCGCCCCCAGCTGTCGGACAGCGGCCCCACGATCACCTGTCCGACGGCCAGACCGACAACGAACACGGTCAGCGTCAGCTGGACCAGCGACGGGCTGGTGCGCAGCTCGTCGGCCATGCCGGGCATCGCCGGCAGGTACATGTCGATGGTGAGCGGGCCGAAACCGCTCAGCGACCCCAGGATCAGCGCCAGCCGCAGTCGATGATCGACACGAGTTATGAGCACATAATTATGGTGCCATAATCCACTAGGATGACGCCATGCCCGCCGACGAAGCCCTGGCCGATCTGGCCGACCTGATCCTCAACGTCGGCCGGCTCGTGCGCGCCCGCACGCCCGAGGGTCCGCACGTGGTGGCCCTCACCGAGACCGAGCGGCAGGTCATGCGCGTCGTCGACCTCTACCCCGGCGCCGCCCCGAGCGAGATCGCCCGCCGCACGCAGCTGCAGCGCACCAACGTCAGCACGGCGCTGCGCAGCCTCGAGGACAAAGAGATGATTTCCCGTACGGCCGTGGCGGGCCGCGGCATCGCCGTGCGCCCGACGCGGCGGGCGGCCGACAATCTGCGCGTGCTGCGTGCCGCCTGGGCCCAGGAACTGGCCACGATCCTCGGCGACGACCTGGACGCCGCCCGCCGGTGCGCCGAGGTGCTGAGCCGCCTGGAACGCGGCTTCACCTCCGACGAGGGCTCTTAGGACGTCTTCGCGTCGACCTCGAGCGGGACGACGTCGGTGCGCAGCCAGGTCTCGTAGTAGTCGAAGGCGACCTGGGCCTTGCTCCAGGTGATGGACCGGATGCGCAGCAGCGGCGTGCCCTCGGGAACGTCGAGGTGGCCGGCCAGCACCCGGTCGGCCGGGACGGCGTGGACGACCCGCTTGGCCCGGGCCGCGACGTAACCCGCGTCCTGCAGGGCCGCGGTCAGCGAGGACGTGCCGTCGCGGACGCCGGTGGCCGCGGCCACCCGGGGAGAGCTCGCCGCGACGGATGTCGTCGAGCAGCACGTCATACAGCTGCTCGTAGTAAGGCACCGGCGAGGCGCGCTCGGTGCTCTTCATCCGCTGACTGTGCGGACAGTTTCCGCAAGAGGCCTTACCGGTAGCCGAGCGCCTCCCGGGCCGCGCAGTGCTGCTCCATGATCACCTTTGTCGTGGGGGCGGCCGGGGTCGACGATCACCGGCTTACCCCGCGACCAAGCCGACCAGCAGTTGAGCCGCTCAGTGCGGCGCCGGCCGGTCTCCGGACGAGACGCGACCTGTGCGTGGCGATCACCCGAGCCACGCTACTGGTGATCGTGATCCACGTGGAGCCGGAAACGCTCCCCTAAACCAGGCTGCGCTGGTTGTCGTCGCCCGTGGTGGCGGGGTCGGTGGTGGTGGTCGGTGGGGTGGGTTCGGTGGGCTCGGTCGTGCCCGGGTCGGTCGGTTCGACCGTGGGCTCGGTCGGCTCGACCGGGGGTGTGGTCTCGTCGTCGGTCGGGGTCGGCTTCACCGGGGGCTTCGTGGTCGCGGGCGGGCTGGTCGGCGCGGACGACGGAGCCTTGGTGGTCGGCGCGGACGACGGGGCCTTGGTGGTCCTGGTCTTCGGCGTCTTCTTGCGGACCTGCGTGGTGGTGGTCTCGGTCGTCTCGCGAACCCGGACCGAGGCCGACGGTGACGGGGTGGGCCGGCTGGTCTGGGGCGAGGTCGCCACCGGGCGCGGGCCCTCGACCGCGGCCTCGGCCTCGCGGCCGCCGGGGGTGACCGTGCCGTTGGCCAGCTGCACTCCGACGACGCTGACGATGGCCGCGATGACGGCGGCCGAGCCGACGACCAGGGCGCGCCGCCGCGACCGCTGGCGCGAGGTGACCGGCGCCGGCAGCAGGACGGCCGACTGGTCGGCGGGGCGGATCGTGGCGACCGGGCGCACCTGGCGGGTCAGCGGGGCCGGGCGGCCGGCCCGGCGGAAGAGCTCGGCCAGCTCGACCGCGGCCGGGCGGGCGTCGGGGTCTTCGGTCGTGGCCGCCTCGTAGAGCCGGACGAGCTCGCGCGGCACCCCGGCCAGGCGCGGCAGGCGGGGCGCGGGGCGGTCGTGCCGGGCGGCCAGGACCGCGCCGACGTGCTCACCCGGCCAGGCGCGGGCGCCGGTGAGGCTCTCGAACAGCAGCAGGCCGAGACCGTAGACGTCGGCGGCGGGGTAGCTGGGCTCGCCGCGCAGCTGTTCGGGGGCCAGGTAGGCCGGGCTGCCCCACAGCGCGCCGTTGGCGTCGATGGCGGGCTGGCCGGCGACGGCGGCGATGCCGAAGTCGAGCACCTTGACGCCGTCGGGGGTCAGCATGATGTTGCGCGGGTTGACGTCGCGGTGGACGAGGTTCTGCGCGTGGGCGACGGCCAGCGCTGATGCCGTCTCGGCGGCGATCTCGGCCGCGCGGCGCCACCGCAGGGCGCCGGTGCGGGCGATCAGGTCGGCCAGGGTCTCGCCGCCGACGAACTCCATGACCAGGTACGGGGTGCGGGTGTCGCTGTCGACGATCTCGCCGTAGTCGTAGACCTGGGCGATGTTGGGATGGCTGAGCCCGGCCGCGGTGCGGGCCTCGAGCAGAACGCCGGTCGCCGACACGTCGAACATCTTGATGGCCACGGGACGCTTCAATACGCTGTCGAACCCGTAACGAACCACAGCGCTGCCACCCTGGCCGAGGACTTCCCCCACCCGGTAGCGACCCGCTAGTTTTTGCACTGCGACCTCCCCGTTGGCCCGAGCGGCGACGCCGTCGTGACCATGATCGATCCGCAGCATACCCGGGCCCACTGACATAAAAACTGTGTCACTGACCGCACAAGCCGAACATCAGAGGAACAACTTGGCTGTCCAGGGCACGCGATCCGGCGTTCCGTGCGGCTCGATTCCGTAATACTCGTACAGATCAGCCAGGGGCTCGTCGGCGGGCGCACCCGCGACCTGCACTCGGGTGCGGTCCAGCCGCACGGTCTCCTCGGTCACGCTGTCGACACAGTCAGCCGGAATGTACAAAGGACCGGCGCCGACGCCGAAAAGTCCGCCGTGTTCGACCTGCAGCAATTGCACCTTCTCGCGCTCCGGGTCGATCAGCAGCTCATCGACCCGGCCGATCTCCTTGCCCTCGCAGTCGACCACCCGGTGGCCGCGGACGTCCTGGGCCGGTTCGCGCCTCAGATGGCTGCCGTCGCCCAGCCGGATCATGGTGCCGGTTCCGGAATTCATCGTGCACCTCCGTAGGTCGCGTTGTCCGGCAACGCTATGCACGACATGTCGCGAACACCCGACAGCACCTTCACACTTCGGTGACACACCGGTGCCGCCCCGGCGGTGAGCCGGGGCGGCACCCTGGTGGCTACTGCGGGGCCACGACCCACAGCAGCTGGTCGTCGACGACGGCGGTCTCGCCCGAGGCGATCGTGATGATGTCGGCCGAGTCGTAGTCGGGCTTCTGGTGGGCGTACTGCGAGTTGTCGCCGGCGCTGAACCGGACCTTGTAGCGGCCCGGCTCCAGCAGGCCGCTGAAGTCGTAGGCGCCGTCGGACCCGGTCATGGTGTCCGACTGGTTGGCGGTGTCGACGTTGAGGAAGCTGACGTACACGCCCCCGGCCGGCGCCCCCGCGGCGTCGGTCAGGCGGCCCGAGATCCCGGCCAGGGCCGCGGCCCGGTCGGTCACCCGCACGGTCTCGCCCGAGCCCACGAAGAACCGGGTGGCCCGGGCCGGGTCGAAGGTGTGGGGCACGTACTGGCCGAGCGCACCGACCGCGTAGTTGACGATGAACGTCGAGTCGGGTCGCACCTTGATCCGGAACCGGCCGTCGGCCGCGGTGGTGCCGCCGTGCTCCGAGGTGTTGTCGGCGTTGGTCACGTTGACCGCCGCGTGGGCGGCCGGTTGCCCGTCCGGGCCGAAGAACCGGCCGGCGATGTATCCGGCCGCGGTGACGACGCTGTTCGCGGTCGTGGTGCGGTTGGCCCGCACCCGGTAGGTCCGGGCCTCGGCCGGGTCGCTGATCCGGCCCGGGGCCCACTCCGACCAGCCGCCGAGGCCGATGCGCACCTGGTAGGCGCCGGCCTCGAGGCCCGAGACGGTGAACCGGCCCCGGCTGTCGGCCTGCAACTCCTGCACGGCGTCGCTCGACGGGTCGGCGAAGACCCCGATCACGGCGTCCGGCACGACGGCGCCCTGGGTGTCGCGGACGACGCCGGCCAGGCTGCCGGTGGGGTCGGCGGCGAACGCCGGACCGGCCGCCGACGACGCGGCGACGATTCCGGCCACGGCCGCGGCGAGCACTGATCGGCGGCGTACCTGATTGAACTGCATGGAATTTCTCCTGTCCCCGTTGTGGTACGGGAGACGTTATTGACGCCCGGTCCCTCCGCAGTGGAGAGACCGGGCGTCATGGCACGAAGCCAGGAGAGATCAGCGGCGGAACTGGATCCAGTTGACGTTGACGAAGTCGTCGGGCTGCCCGCTGGTGAACGTCAGGAAGACCGTGTGCCGGCCGGACACGTTGGCCACGTTGCCGGGCACCGACCGCCAGCTCTGCCAGCCGCCGGTGTTGCCGAGGGCGAAGCTGCCGATCGGCGCGTTGCCGCGGTTGTCGATGCGCACCTCCACCAGACCGCTGATCCCGGCCGCCGCACCCGAGGCGACCCGGGCCACGAAGTCGCGCACCCCGCCCGTACCGAATTCGACGTTGTTGAACTGCACCCAGTCGCCGGTGCGGATCGCGCCGATGTTCTGCCCGCCCTCGCTCGCGGTCTCGACGATCACGCCGGACTGGGCGTTGAACGATTCGGCCTGAATCTGCGCGTACGCGTCCCGCACGCCCCCGGGAGGCGGTGTGGTCGGGGGTGTCGTTCCGCCGCCGCGGGTGTAGACGGCGACGTAGTCGACCAGCATCGGATAGCCGGGCACGGTGGCGCTGGTCGGCGTGCCGAAACCGGCCACGCCGTTGGGGAAACCGCCGCCCATGGCCACGTTGAGCAGGATGTGATAGCCGGCGTGGCCGGTCATGTTGCTCCAGTGCGGCTCGCCGACCTGGTTCTGGTTCACGGCATGGAACTGCTGGCCGTCCACGTACCACCGCAGTTGATTGGGCGAGACGCTGCGGTCCCATTCGAAGGCGTACGTATGGAAGTTGCCCTGACACGTCGAGCCGGGGCACCCGCGGCTGGCGCCGAGGCCGTTGGTCTCGTTGCACGGCCCGCCCGGGTTCACGCCGCAGTGCAGCACGCCCCAGACCGAGTTGATCCCGTTGACGTTCTCCATCACGTCGAACTCGCCGATGGCAGGCCAGCTGTAACGGTCGGCGCGGTAGGGCGCGCCCAGCGCCCAGAACGCGGGCCAGTAGCCGAGGGCCGCGTTGCCGGTGACGTTGGGCATCTGGATGCGGCCCTCCATCCGCAGCACCCCGTTGGCCGGCGCCTTGAAGTCGGTGCGCTGGGTCTCGATCCGGGCCGAGGTCCACTGGCCGGATCCGTTGCGCAGGGGCGTGATGCGCAGGTTGCCGCCGCCGTCGTGGGCGACGTTGCTGGTGCTGTTGGTGTACGTCTGGATCTCGCCGGTCCCCCACTGCGGCGGGCCGCCGGGATAGCTGGTGCCGGTGTCGATGATCCAGTTGGCGCCGTTGGGCAGGGTGCCGGCGGCGCCGGTGAAGTCGTCGGCCCAGACCTGGGTCCAGCCCGACGGCGGCGGGGGCAGGGCGGCGCCGGCCGAGACGGCCAGTGCGATCGGGGCGGCCAGGGCGCCGGTGGCGATGGCAGCGACCAGGAGGCGGGTGCGGACAGTCATGGGTTCGCCCTTCTACTCGGGCTACACGCTTCGGGGAGCGCTCTCAGAGAAGTTTCGAACTCGTTAAGTGATCGAGTCAAACATGAACGGATGTCGATGTCCGTTCGGGCAATGGGGCCGAGATCAACACTGCGGCAGAATGCAGCGGCATGGACTCGCCATTGACCACTGTCGGTCTCCCGATCGCGCTCGGCATCATCATGCTCGGCCTCGGTCTCGGCCTGACCGTGGCCGACTTCCGGCGCGTCGTCAGCTATCCGAAGGCGGCCCTGATCGCGCTCGGCTGCCAGGTTCTGCTGCTGCCCGCGCTGTGCTTCGCCCTGGTCGTGGCGCTCGACCTGCCACCCGTACTGGCAGTCGGCATGATGCTTCTCGCGGCGTCACCGGGTGGCACGACGGCGAATCTCTACAGCCATTTGTTCGGCGGGCACGTGGCCCTCAACGTGACCCTTACCGCGGTCAACTCGGTGCTGGCGGTGGTCACCCTGCCGATCATCGTGAACCTCTCGGCCGCGCACTTCCTGCCGGATGCCGGGTCGATCGGCCTGCAGTTCGACAAGGTGCTCCAGGTCTTCGCGATCGTGCTGGTGCCGGTGGCCATCGGCATGGCGCTGCGGGCCCGGTTCCCGGGGCTGGCCGACCGGCTGGCCCGGCCGGTGAAAATTGTGTCCGTCGTCGTGCTGGTCGCGGTGATCGCCGGCACCGTGCTGCGGGAGCGCGACAACATCACCGACTACCTCGTGTCCGTCGGTCTGGCGGTGCTCGTCTTCAACGTGATCAGCCTGGCCATCGGGTACGGCGCACCCCGGCTGGCCGGCGTCGGCCGCCGCGAGTCGATCGCCGTCGGCATGGAGATCGGCATCCACAACAGCACCCTGGCCATCGCCATCGCGGTCAGCCCGGCCCTGCTGAACAGCACCGAGATGGCCGTCCCGGCCGCCGTCTACGGCATCGTCATGTTCTTCACCGCCGCCGCCTTCGGCTACCTCGTCACCCGCCGCCGCGAGCGCGAGCCGGCAGTCTGAGTCCGAGCTCTACGACACCGAACCAGTAGCCGCTGCGGCGTTGTCGGCGGCAAGCCACCCGGCTGGGTTCCCGCAATCGTGATATCGACCCGTGACCGGATGGATAAGGACATCGTTGGTCGAGCAGCCGCCGCCCAGAAGCCCGGCGCGGATGCAGGATGCCGTAGCGGTGGGCATCGACGCCGGGAACAGAGGCGGCAGCGATGGCGGCCGAGGTCCCGGCCGCGGCCCGAGCGGCTACCAGGGTCACGACCCTGCCGATGGCGGGGCGAAACCGACTCGGACCGTCAGACCACCGGACGGGCCGGGGGTGGCGGTCGCGGTGCCGCCGTGGGCGCGGGCCACGGCGCGGACGATCGACAGGCCGAGGCCGGTGCCGGTGGCCGAGCCGACGCGGTCGGTCAGGCGCTGGAACGGCTCGAACAGGCGGGGGATCTCGGCCGCGGTGACGGCCGGGCCGGTGTTGGTCACCGTCAGTTCGCCCGGCTTGCAGGTCACGGTGACCGAACCACCGGGGACGTTGTAGGCGAGCGCGTTCTCGACCAGGTTCTGCACCAGGCGTTCCAGCAGCACCGGGTCGCCCCGCAGCGGGGACGGCGCGGTCGCCACGGTCACCGTGGGGCCGCCGGCCGGGGCCAGGGCGGCCACGTGCTCCGCGATGTCGGCCAGGTCGAGCGGGACCGGGTCGGCCAGCTCCTGGTCGCCGCGGGCCAGCAGCAGCAGGCCGTCGATCAGGCGGGTGTGCCGGGCGTTCACGGCCAGCAGCGCCTCGCCCAGCCGGCGTACGTCGGGAGAGGGGTGGGGATGGGCCAGCGCGACCTCGATCAGGGTGCGGTTGATGGCCAGCGGGGTCCGCAGCTCGTGCGAGGCGTTGGCCGCGAACCGGCGCTGGGCCGCGAACGCCGTGTCCAGCCGGGCCAGCATGTCGTCGAACGTGTCGGCCAGCCGGCGCAGCTCGTCGCGGGGGCCGGTCAGGCCGATCCGCTCGTGCAGGTTGCGGCCGGCGACGCGGCGGGCGGTGGCGGTGATCTCGGCGATCGGGCGTAGCGTGCGGCCGGCCGCGAACCAGGCCGCGACCACCCCGGCCACGGCCACCGCGGCCAGGGCCAGGCCGCCCTGCTGCAGCAACGACGTCAAGGTGGCGTCCCGGAAGTCGGACTGCAGGTCGCGCACCAGCCCGGCCGTGCGGACGAGGTTGATCTCGTCCGGCAGCGGCTGGGTCGGCTGGATGGCGGTGTCGATGGCGAGCACGGCCGCGGTGCTGACCGGCTGCCGCTCGAGGGCCTGCCCCAGCAGCAGGTAGGTGATGGTCAGCAGCGCCGCCCCGGCCAGCACGAACAGGCCGCCGTAGAGCACGGTCAGGCGCAGGCGGACGGTCCAGCGGTGGCTCATCGGATCCGGTACCCGACGCCGGTGACGGTCTCGACCACGGCGGGCGGGCCGAGCTTGCGGCGCAGCGTCATCACGACCACCCGCACGACATTGGTGAACGGGTCGGTGTGCTCGTCCCAGGCCCGTTCCAGCAGCTGTTCGGTGCTGACCACGGCGCCGTCGGCCCGCAGCAGCTCCTCCAGCACGGCGAACTCCTTGCGCGAGAGCCCGACCACCCGCCCGTCCCGGAAGACCTCGCGGTGGGTGGTGTCCAGGCGCAGACCGGCCCGTTCCAGCACGGGTGGCGAGGCCGGGCGGGCCCGGCGGCCGAGCGCCCGCACCCGGGCCACCAGCTCGGCGAACGCGAACGGTTTGGCCAGGTAGTCGTCGGCCCCCAGACCCAGCCCGTGTACGCGGTCGGCGAGCTCGCCCGCGGCCGTGAGCATCAGGATGCGGACGTCACCGCCGGCAACGGCCCGGCACACGTCGTCGCCGTGCACCTTCGGCAGGTCGCGATCGAGCACCAGCACGTCGTACTCGTTGACCGCGAGCCGTTGCAGGGCCTCGTCCCCGTCGTGCACGGTGTCGACGGCGAGCGCCTGGAGCCGGAGCCCCTCGGCGATCGCGCCGGCCATCACGATCTCGTCCTCGGCGATAAGCACACGCATCGGGACATGGTTACCGGCCCGGCTATAAGAATCCTGTAAGCGTCCGCGCTGATGATGATCTTACGGGCGGTCGGGTGGGCTGGGCCGCATGAGACGAATCCTCGTACCCCTGACGCTTCTGACCCTCGCGCTGACCGGCTGTTCGCAGGCCGGGAACGGCGCCGCACCGAGTCCTTCGGCCTCGACGGCCGATGAGAAGAGCCAATTGCGGGCGTACGCGAAATGCATGCGGGCCAACGGCGTCGACATGCCCGATCCGAACGGCAACGGGGTGCTGGGCGCCCCGGCCATGAAGGCGGGCTCGCCCGAGTTGAAGACCATGGAGAAGGCGGACGAGAAATGCCGTGACCTCATTCCGGCCGGGGCCGCTGGGGAACCGCAGAAGGTCTCGGCCGAGGATCTGGAAAAGGCGCGGGCGCTCTCGAAGTGCATGCGCGAGAACGGGTTGCCGGACTTCCCGGACCCGGACCCGGAGACGGGCGCGGTGGCGCTGTCCGAGAAGACGGTCGACGTGAAGAAGATGGCCGCGGCCGGCGAGAAGTGCGGCGGCATGGCTCCCCTCGCCGTGACCAAATGATGCGGCGCCGGATCATCGCCGGGGTGGTGGTGGCGGTGGCCGGGGCGGGCACGACGGTCGTCGCGCTCCGCGCCGACGGCGGGCAGCCCGCCGCCGCTCCCCCGCCACCCGGGTCCACGGCCGCGGTCGAGCGCGAGACCCTGTCGGGGTCGGTCACGGTCGACGGCCGCCTCGGTTACGGCGAAGAGGTGCCCATCATGTCGAAGGCGCCGGGCACGGTCACGTGGCTGCCCGAGGTCGGCGCGACGGTCGAGCGCGGCGAGCCCGTGCTGCGGGCCGACAACCTACCGGTCGTGCTGCTGTACGGGGTCATGCCGATGTACCGCGAGCTGCGACCCGGCGTCGAGGGCCCGGACGTCGCCCTGCTGGAACGCAACCTGCGCGCGCTCGGCTACGCGGGCTTCACGGTCGACGACGAGTACACCGGGCTGACGGCCAAGGCCGTGCGTCGCTGGCAGAAGGATCTTGGCCTTCCCTCGAGCGGTGTGGTGGATCCGGCGTCGCTGGTCGTCGCGAGCGGGGCGATCCGGGTGGCCGCGCTCGCCGTCCGGCCGGGGGCGGCAGCCACCGGCGAGGTGCTGAAGTACACCGGGGCCGCGTCGGTGGTCACGGTCGACGTCGAGGCCTCCGCGTCGGGGTGGGCCCGGCGCGGGGTGAAGGTCACCGTCACGCTGCCCGACGGCAAGGAGGTGGCCGGCACGGTGGCGTCGGTCGGGGCCAAGGTGTCACCGCAGGATCCCGGGGACCAACCGACGGTCCCGGTGACGGTGGCCCTGTCGGCCCCGGTCGGCCGGCTGCGCGAGGGGCCGGTGACCGCGACGTACGTCAGTGAGCAGCGCAAGAACGTGCTCACCGTGCCGGTCGCGGCGCTGGTGGCGCTGGCCGAGGGCGGCTACGGCGTGGAGGTGGTCGAGGGCGGCGCCCGCCGGTTTGTCCGGGTCGAGGTCGGGCTGTTCGCCGACGGCAAGGTCGAGGTGCGCGGGGCCGGACTGGCCGAGGGCATGACCGTGGGGATGCCCGCATGATCACGATGAGCAACGTCGGCAAGGTCTATCCGGGCGGGGTGACGGCGCTCGACGACGTGTCGCTGTCGGTGGCGGCGGGCGAGTTGCTGGCCGTGGTCGGGCCGTCCGGCTCCGGCAAGTCGACGATGCTGCACCTGTTGGGCGCGCTCGACCGCCCGTCGGCCGGCACCGTGCGGATCGCCGGCCACGACGTCGCCGCGCTGCCCGACCGGTCGCTGAGCGCACTGCGGGCCCGGACCATCGGGTTCATCTTCCAGCAGTTCCACCTGGCGTCCGGGGTCTCGGCCCTCGACAACGTGGCCGACGGGTTGCTCTATTCGGGCGTACGCCGCCGCGAGCGCCGCACCCGGGCCGCGATCGCGCTGGAACGGGTCGGCCTGATCCACCGCGCCCACCACCGCCCGCACGAGATGTCCGGCGGCGAACGGCAACGGGTGGCCATCGCCCGCGCCGTGGTGGCCGACCCCGCCCTGCTGCTGGCCGACGAGCCCACCGGCAACCTCGACTCGGCGTCGGGCGCGGTGGTCATGGACCTGCTGCACGATCTGAACCGGGCCGGCACGACCACGGTCGTCATCACCCACGACCGCGACATCGCGGCCGCCCTGCCCCGGCGGGTCGCCCTGCGCGACGGAAAGCTGGTCGCGACATGACCACTCGGTTGCGACCGGCCCGGCTGGCCGGCTCGGACGTGCTGCGGCTCGGGGCGGCCGGTCTGCGGGCCCGGCCGTTGCGGATGGTGTTGTCGGCGGCCGGGATCGCCATCGGCATCGCGGCCATGCTGGCCGTGGTCGGTCTCTCGGCATCGAGCCGGGCCGGGCTGGACCGGGCGCTGGCCGCGCTCGGCACCAACCTGCTGACCGCCGCGCCGGGCCAGACCCTCACCGGCGAGGAGGCCTCCCTGCCGCCGGAGTCGCTCGCGATGGCGGGCCGGATTCCCTCCGTACGGTCGGTGAGCGCGACCGGCCGCCTGAGCGCCCGGGTCTATCGCACCTCGTTCGTCCCCACCGCCGAACACGGCAGCATCAGCGTGCTGGCGGCCCGGCCCGACCTGCTGCGGGCGCTCGAGATCGGGATGGCCCAGGGCCGCTGGCTCACCACCACCAAGCCCGGCAGCCCGGCCGTCGTCCTGGGCTCCGGGGCGGCCGACCGGCTCGGCGTCCACGCCCCCGGCGGCCGGGTGTGGCTGGGCGGGCAGTGGTTCGCCGTGGTGGGCCTGCTGGCGTCCTCGCCGCTGGCCCCGGAACTCGACTCGGCGGCCCTGGTCGACTGGTCGACGGCCACCACGCGGCTGGGCTTCGACGGTCACCCGACCACCGTCTACACCCGGTCCGACGAGGCGGCCGTCGAGCAGGTGCGGCGGGTGCTCGGGGCCACGGTCAACCCGGCCGCGCCGCACGAGGTGAAGGTGTCCCGCCCGTCCGACGCGCTGGCCGCGGCCCGGGCCACCGACGCCGCGCTCAACGGCCTGCTGCTCGGGCTGGGCGCGGTGGCACTGCTGGTGGGCGGGGTCGGGGTGGCCAACACCATGGTCATCTCGGTGCTGGAACGCCGGGGCGAGATCGGCCTGCGCCGCGCTCTCGGGGCCACCGGCGCCCACATCGGCCAGCAGTTCCTCACCGAGTCGCTGCTGCTGTCCACGGCCGGCGGCCTGGCCGGGGCCGCGCTGGGGGCCCTGGTCACGGTGGCCTGGGCGTGGTGGCGGTCGTGGCCGGTGGCGATGCCGCTCTGGGCCCCGGCCGGCGGCCTGGCCGCGACGATCCTGGTCGGCGTGATCGCGGGCCTCTACCCGGCCGCACGGGCGGCCCGTCTCGCCCCGACCGAGGCACTCTCCGGCTAGTTGATCCGTTCGCGGCCGGCCCGCAGGAAGGGGCCGGCCGCGACCGCGGCCAGCACCGCGAAGATCAGGAACTGCTGGGCCTCCGGGCTGAAGCCGGATGGGCCGGTCAGCAGCGCGGCGGTGAGCGGGGCCAGCACGAAGTTGTTGCCCGCGTGGGCCAGGCAGGCCGGCCAGACACTGCCGCTGCGCGCTCGCAGCCAGGCCAGGAGCACTTCCTGGGCGACGATCCAGAGGGTCCACCCGGCCAGGCCGAGCGCCAGGTGGCCGTACTCGACGTAGCCCAGGAAGGCCAGCGGAAAGTGCCAGATCGCGGCGATCAGCCCGGCCGCCACCGCCGCCCGGCGGGGCCGTCCGGGGCAGATGCGCACCAGCAGGTAGCCGGTCCAGCCGAACTCCTCACCCCAGAACAGCACGGTGCCGGCCACCGCGAGCAGGCCGAGCGCCGGCGGCACCGCCCAGAGCGGCAGACCCGGCACCAGGTCGGCGGTCACCAGTCCGGACGGCTCCCACCGTCCGGCGATCGCACCGATCCCGACGACGACCGCGGCTATGACCAGCGGGCCCAGCCCGGCCAGCAGATAGAAGCGCCAGGCCGCGCGCAACCGCGGCCGGGAACCGGAGTCGGCGAAGCCCTCGCGGGTGATCCAGCGCCGCACCACCAGCGCCGCAACGGCCGGGGCGAAGGCCGCCGGCGCCTGCACCAGCGGGTTGACCAGCGACCAGCCGAGCCCCAGATGCGCCACCGCCTCCCAGATCCAGGCGATGCCGAAGGAGAGGACGAGAAAGGCAGTCGGTCCTTTTGTCATGCGTTTCAGCCCACCAACGCCGGAGGCTGCTGTCATGACGGCCCGCCACCCCGGGCAGGGTGGTGCCAGCCCTACCTTCGTACGGGGGTCAACCGGCTGTCCTGAGTGGCCGGATCCCCTCTACCGTCTCCAGGCATGTCTCTTCCGGCTGCCGTGCTGCTGGCCGGCGTGTTGCCTGTGGCCTACGGGGTCGTCGGGCTGCTGCTGGCGACCCTGGCCTTCGCGCTCGCCGGCCCGCTCCTGGTCCACCTGAGCGGACCGGTCGCGGTCGGCTTCGGCACCGTGGACACGGTGGCCGAGGCCACCCGGTGGGCCCTGGTCGCGCTGCTCCTGACCCCCGCCGCGCCCCTGCTGGTCAAGACGCTGGCGGGCGGCCAGGCCGCGCTCGCCCGCCGGTTGGTGGCCGGCACGCCCGAGTTCCTCGCGGTGTCCCGGTCCCGCACCCGGCTGATCGACGCCTTCGACGCCGAACGCCGCCGCATCGAACGGGACCTGCACGACGGGGCCCAGCAGCGGCTGATCGGCATCACCCTGCAACTCGGCCTGGCCCGGTGCGACCTGCCGCCGGACGTTCCGGGCGCCGCCGCCGTGGCCCGCGCCCACGACCAGGTGCGGGCGCTCACGGTCGAGCTCCGTGAGCTCGTCCACGGCATCCACCCGCACCTGCTGACCGACCTGGGCCTGCCGGCCGCCCTGCGCGACCTGGGCGACCGGTGTCCCGTGCCGGCCGAGGTGGACGCGGACCTCGCGGTGCGCCTGCCGGAACGGGTCGAGGCCACCGTCTGGTTCGTGGTGGCCGAGGCCCTGACGAACGTGGCCCGGCACGCGGCCGCCACGACCGTGCGGGTGACGGCCCGGCTCCACCGCACCACGCTGACCGTCGAGGTGCGCGACGACGGTCGCGGCGGCGCCGACCCGGCCGGCGGAAGCGGCCTGACCGGGCTGGCCGACCGGGTCGAGGCGACCGGCGGGCGCCTCGAACTGTCCAGTCCGCCGGGCGGCCCCACCCTGCTGCGGGCGGTGCTGCCGTGCCGGTGAGAACCGTCCTGGCCGAGGACGAACTGCTGCTGCGGGCCGGCCTGACCGAGCTGCTGACCCGGTTCGGATTCACGGTCTGCGCGGCCGTCGGCGACGCGGGCGCCCTGGCCGCCGCGGTCGGCGAGCACCGGCCGGACCTGGTCGTCACCGACGTCCGGATGCCCCCGGGCTTCCGCGACGAGGGGTTGCGCACCGCCCTCGCCCTGCGGGCGGCCCACCCCGGGCTCGCGGTCGCGGTGCTCAGTCAGTACGTCGAACCGGACCTGGCGGCCCGGCTCCTCGACTCCGGCGCCGGACGCGGCGTCGGCTACCTGCTGAAGGAAAGGGTGGCCGCGATCGCGCATCGCCTGCACATCTCCGACACGGTCGTCGGCAAGCACATCGGCAACGTGCTGGCCAAGCTCGACCTGCCGCCGACCGACGACGTCCACCGCCGGGTGATGGCCGTCCTGACCTACCTGCGCGCGGACTCCCCGGCCGGTCAGGGGGTGTAGACCTCGGCCATCGTGGTGACCGTGCCGTTCCTGGTGGTCAGCTCGACCAGGCCCTCGGTGCCGAGCCGTTCGGCCAGTTGGCCGGGGGTGATTCTGCAGGTGCCGACGGTCACCGGGTCGGCGGCGCAGCGTTCGGGGTCGTCGAACGTGCTGGTGAGTTCGGGGGTGGCGGCGGTCGGCAGGGTGACCGCCATGCGGCTGTCCTCGGTGACCCAGGCCTGCTCGCACGGGTTGTCCGAGGTGGACGCCAGGTTGAAGGTCTGGCAGTACTCGTCGCCGGTGAGGAACAGGACCGGTTCCACGATGACCGACCGGGCCTTCGGGTTGTAGCCGCGGACCTTGACTATCGACTTCGTGCTGCCCGTCCGGACGTCGGTGAAGGTGAGCGGGGGCGGGGCAGCCGGCGCGGCCTCGATCGGCCTGATCTCGGCCCGCCGGATCACCGCCCCGGCCCGTACGTCCTGGTCCTTGGCCTCGTCGGCCGGGCCCACGCCGAACGCGACCCGGCCCGCGGCCAGGCTCGGATCGGTCAGCTTCTGCTCGAGTTCGACGTCGCCGTCGACGGTCACCGTCGCCACCTCGTCGCGCAGGCTCAGGACGACGTGGCGGCGCTGCCCGGGGCCGAAGCGGGGCTGGTCGGCCGAGCCCAGCGTGGTCGCCCGGACCGCGCCCTCGTGCCGGATCCGGATCGTCCGCGGGCAGAGGTCGAGCCAGTACGAGCCCGGCCCGGCGTTCCGGAACTGGATCTCGGCGCACGAGCGGGTGTCGTCGACGGCGACGTCGGCCGAGATCATCTGGTCGCCGGCGAAGCTCGCGGCCGGGCCGGGACACACCATCGCCGAGCTGGGCGTCGACATGGCCAGGCCGTTCTTGAAGGAGCAGACACCCCCGTACGCGTCGGTGGTGGCCTTCCATTGGCCGGGCCGATCGAGCGGGTCGACCACCCACGCGCCCCGGATCGCCCCGGGCACCGGCATGGTGGTCAGCGTCTCGGGCGGCTTCACCACGACCTTCTCGGTCGGCCGGCTGTAGAGGCCCACGGCCGCCGTCAGCGCCGTCGCCACCGCGGTCACGGCGGCGGCGACCGCCCAGCGCCGGCGCCGCCGCGGCCGTTCGGGGCGGGTGGCGAGCCGGGCCGCCTCCGCCGCTTCCCGCAGGGGGCCGCCGATCCCGCCCGAGCCGGTGTTCTGGGCGAGCAGCAGGTTGAGCAGTTCGGGGGCAGTCGGCCGGTCCTCGGGCTCCTTGGACAGCGCGAGCGCGACCAGCTCGGCCAGCGGCCCGGTCAGTCCGGTCAGGTCGGGCGGCTGGGTCAGGATCTTGGCCGCGGTGGCGACCGGCGAGTCGGCCCGGAACGGGGTGCGGCCGGTCCCGGCGTACGCGATGACCGCGCCCCACGCGAAGACGTCGGCGGCCGGGGTGATCTCGCGGTCATCGCCGTCGAAGCGTTCCGGGGCCATGTAGGCGACCGTGCCGACCATCTGATCGGGCCGCGTGTGCCGGCTGGTCACCTCGAGCGGCCGGGCGATCCCGAAGTCGATGACCTTGGGCGTGCCCAGCGCGAACAGCACGTTCTGGGGCTTGAGGTCGCGGTGGATCACCCCCGCCCCGTGGATGGCGGTCAGCGCGGTGGCGACCCCGACGGCCACGCCGTGCAGGCGGCTGTCGGCCAGTGGGCCCTCGCGGTCCACCACCTCGTCCAGGCTCGGGCCGTCGACATATTCGACCACCAGGTACGGCGTACGGTGTTCGGGGTCGGCATCGAGCACCGCGGCCGTGCAGAACGGCGGCACCTGCCAGGCCCGCTTGACCTCGCTGCGGAACCGGCCCCGGAACTCCTCGTCGTGGGCGTACTCGGGCTTGATCATCTTGATCGCGACGAGCGGGCCGTCGTCGCGCCGCCCGAGGAAGACCGATCCCATGCCGCCCTCGCCGAGCCGAGCCAGCAGTCGGTAGCCACCCAGTGACGGCGGGTCGGCCGGGCGCAGCGGGCTCTTCATGGCCGCCTACAGTACGGCGCGAACGCTCGGCCTAAGCAAAGTGCCGGCCCCGGCCGAATCTTCAGGAGTGGGGTCAGGCGGGCGGCGCGTACGGGACGACGGGTTCACGCTCGTCGAGGTCGTGGTGGCCATGGGGATCATCACGCTGGTGATGACGTCGCTGACCGTGTTCCTGGTCGGCTCGCGCAAGGCGGCCCGGCACGCGGCGCAGCGGGACACCGCGGTGCGGCTCGCCCTCGACGGCATGGAGAAGGCCCGGGGTCTGCGGGGCTCGGCCCTGCTCGGCGGGCGGCAACAGTGCACGGCGACGTGTGTCGACGCCGTGTCGACGCAGGTCGACACGTTGCTCGGCGCGGCCACGACCCGGTGGGACGCGGCCGGTCCGGGCACCCTGGCCGTGCCCCAGGCCGGCGCTCAGCCCGACGGCTCGACGGTCGCCGCGCCGGGCGATCCCGAGGTCGTGCTGCTCGACGGGGTGCCGTTCAAGCGCTACTACTACCTCGGCGCGTGCTGGCAGCCGACCGTCTCGTTGGCCTCGAGCCTGGCCTGCGGCGCGACGGCCACCGCGGCGCCGCTGGTCCGGCTGGTCGTGGCGGTCGCCTGGCGGGACGGGCAGTGCCCGGCCGGCACCTGCGCCCACGCCGAGGCGGCCCTGTTCAGCACGGCCATCGTCGACCCCTTCCTCGTCGGATGAAGAAGGACGCCGGCTACAGCCTCATCGAGATGCTGGTCGTGCTGGGGATCGTGTCGGTGATCGGCTCGATCTTCACGACGGCGGTGCTGCAGATCTATCGCACCGCGTCCGCCATCGAGGCCGAGTCGACGGTGCAGGCCCAACTGAGCAACGCGTTGCTGCAGCTGGACAAAACCATTCGCTACTCGTACTCGATCTCGGCCGTGCACACGGAGAACAGCATGCCGTACGTCGAATATCTGGTCCTGGCCATCGCGCCGGGTGGGACGGCGCCGGTGAAACGGTGCGTCCAGCTGCGCCTGACCGGTTCGGATCCGCAGAGCCTGCAACTGCAGTCGCGGTCGTGGACGGTGGCCTCGTCGATCAGCCCGAGCGCCTGGACCCCGCTCGCCTCGAACCTCATCACCCCCACCAGTGGCGCGGTTTTCGCCCGCACCCAGCCCACCACCGCGCTCAACCACCAGATGCTCGGCATCCGGCTGTCGGCCAAGGCCGGAACCTCGAATCGCACCAGCGCCGTCACCTACACCGCGCTCAACACGTACGCCAGCACAGCCCTGGACGCGGCCGGCCAGCCCTTCCCGCCGGCCGCGGAACCCTGCTACCACGCGTCGGCCCGCTCATGATCCGGCTCCGGGACTCCCGCGGCTCGCTGCCGCTGGCCATGCTGCTGAGCCTCGTCGGCGTCGGCGCGGCCGCCCTGCTCGGCGCGGTCGTGGCCAGTCAGGTCAGCACCACCCGGTACGACATCAACCGCTCGGCCGCGATCAGCGCCGCTCAGAGCGGGATCGAGACCAGCCTGGCCCAGATGCGAGCGGTGCCGGTCAACGCGTCCGGCGACGCCCTGCTGGCCACCGTGCCGTGCGCGGCCACGGTCACCGGCCCCAGCCTCAAACTGGCCGGGACGGTCAGCCCGGGCCAGCTCGCGAACTTCGCCGTCAACATCTACTACCTGACGTCGACCCCGCCCGCCGGAACCGATCCGGAGACCTGGGCCCGCAGCAACCGCCTCGGCTGCGGCGGCGCGGGCGGGCCGTCGATCGTGCCGATGTACGCCCTGATCTCGTCGACCGGTACGGCCGGCGGCTCGACCCGCACGCTGCTGGCCACCTATCTGTTCCAGAGCCGGACCAAGCCCAACGTGCCGGGCGGGACCATCAAGGTCTACAACAGCGACCAGTGCGTGACCGCCCCGCGCGAGGCCACCGGCACGACGCCGCTCACCGTCGGCGCGCCCGTGGTCCTGGCGACCTGCGACGCCTCTGACCCGAAGCAGAGCTTCACCTACAACCCGACGCTGCAGGTGCAGTTGAAGGGCAGCGAGGGCTCGCCCAACTTCCCCAACGGCGCCTGCGTGTCAGCGGTCAGCGTCAACCTGACCCCGGTCACGTTCGCCGACTGCGACGCGACCAAACGCGTGCAGATCTGGAGCCTGAACAACCGCGACAACTTCGAGGGCACCACCGACGGCATCAATCCGAACGGCAAGTGCTTCAACGTCGACTGGACGACCGTGCCGCCGAGGGTGCTCATCAACAACGTCATCGCGGGCAACGCCAACCGGGTCGCCGGCACCCAGGGCGACGGCACCGACGGCACCCCGTGCAGTGGCACCTCGGGCGACTACACCAAATACAAGACCTTCTTCCCGGACGCCAGCGCGGGCACGGGCGCCGCGGGCGACGTGACCAAACAACTCGTCAACTACGACCAGTTCGGCCGCTGCCTGGACGTCACGGCCAACACGTGGACCTACGCGTTCATGGTCATCTTCCCGTGCAAGCAGGCGCCCAACAAAGTCATCCAGTGGAACCAGGTGTGGTTCCTGCCCCAGGTGGCGGTGGGCGGCACCTCGGCCACGGGCCGCGTGTACGTCAAGGGCAGCGACGGCGTCACCACCTACTGCCTGTACAGCCCCGGCTCGACCGCGTGGGGCCAGTACGTCAAGCTGGCCGTCTGCAACGTGAACAGCGCGATCCCGGCCAACCAGCTGTGGACGCGCACGGTCTTCACCGGGATCAGCCAGAACTCGTACCGGATCGAATCGACCTTCAACACCTCGGCCGCCGCGCCCTACTGCCTGATGCCCTCCCCCACCGACTACTGGGACCAGTTCACCGCCATGCACATCAGCAAGCTCGTCCTCGGCGTGTGCAGCGGCATCAACCTGCAGAAATGGAACGCGTCGCCGAGCATCCTCAGCTCAGTAGTCTCCGACTACCAGGAGAAGTAGACCGCGGACAGCAAGACGCTCCGGTCCACGAGGGACCGGAGCGTCGAGGGAGAGCGTCAGGTCAGGACTTCTTGCTCGTGTCGACCGTGGTGTCCGCGTCCGCGTCCGCGTCGGCGTTGGTGTCGGTGGCTGAGTGGCGCGGGTTGTGCTTCGGGGCCGCGGTGGTGGTGGCGGTGGACGGGCGGCGGGCGAGCAGGAACAGGGCGGCGATGATGAGGATGGCGCCGAGGACGGCCAGGACGATCGGGCCCCACAGGCCGACCAGCTGGAGCTTCTGGCGGTTGGCGCCGGCGGTGTCGGCCGCCTTCTTGATCGTGTCGTCGGTGTAGGTGAAGGTGGCGTCGAGGATCGACACGGACTGACCGTTGTCGCCGACCAGGTTCTTGCTCTGCTTCTCTTCCACCTTGAGGTACTGGCCCGTGGTGGGCTCGACCCACACCGTACGGGTGTTGTTGTAGTGGACCTTGCTGGTGGCCGCGCCGTCGAGGAGCTGGCTGGTCAGCACCGACAGCCGGTCCTCCGGGATCTCCTGGATGCCGTCACGGATCTCTTGCGTGAAGACGTAAGTCTCGAGGCCCTCGATCTGCTCGGTCCGGACGAACCGGGCCGGCTGGGTGGCCAGGATGTCCCGGTCGTAGATCTCGTAGTCCTTCTTCTCGGTGCCGAAGGGGAACTTGTAGATCTGGCCGGAGTACTTGACCGGTTCCTGGTTGTTGCCGGTGTCGAGCCAGTGCTTGTCCCAGTCGGCGGCGGCGCCGGTCTCGCGGTCGAGGGCCAGGGACGTGCTGTACGCACTGATCAGGGCGTTGGTGTCGGTGCGCATGACCTGCTGGCCGACGAGCCACACGACCGCCTCGCCGTCGAGCGGGCCGGTCAGCTCGCTGGTGGCCTTGGCGTCGGGCGTGACGGTGATCGTCGAGCGCAGCTCGACCCCCTCGACGACCTCGGCCTTGCCCGTGGTGATCTGCAGGAAGCGCGCGTTGGGCGCCACGGCGACCGACTGGGTGGGCTTCAGGTCGTAGGGCAACTGCTCCACTGTGGGTGCCACGACGTAGGCCAGGCCGCCGGCAAATACCAGCGCCAGGACGCCGAGAGCGAAGAGGGCGGCGCCGAGGACGCGGGACTTCATATGTTCCTCCACGAACGGGGAAGGGAGGTCGGCAAAAGACGGGGGGTTGGCGGAAGGTTACTACTCAGTAGGCCTGGAAGCGACCCCTGAGCGGCATCATTTATTCATCTGCGGCACGGCGTCGTAACACAACGGTGAAATTCCACGTCAGGGCCTCACGCAGCCCCGGCACCCGGGCCACCCAGCAGGCCCAGCCGGGGTGGTAGCGCGGCAACACATCGACGACGGTCACCTCGCCCGAGCGACGGGCGGTCCGCACCCAGCGCATGGTGCGCGCGGCGCTGATCGCGAACAGCGTCTCGCCGATGCGGTTCTTGGGCTGGCGGCCGTGGCGGCGCACGTAGCGGCGCCGGGCGCCCTCGCCGCCGAGCAGCAGGTGCCACGGCCCGGTCTCGTGGCCGCCGTGCGGCGACAACCAGGGTGTGTACGAGACGAAAACCGTGCCCCCGGGCCGGGTCACCCGCACCATCTCGGCCAGCATCGCCTCGGGGTCGGGCACGTGTTCGAGCACGTTGGACGAATAGCAGACGTCGACCGAGCCGCTCCGGATCGGCAGGGCGGTGCCGCTGCCCCGGATCATGCCGCGCACCTCGGCCCCGGACGCCGCGAAGTCGCCGACCGCCGGGTCGAGCCCGTGGTAGGTGGCGCCGGCCTTCGCGAACTCCTGGCCGAAGTACCCCGGCCCGCCGCCGACGTCGAGCACCACGGCCCCGTCGAGGTCGACGTACGACCCGAGCTGGCGCACCGAGTCGCCGGCCAGCTCGGAGTAGAACCGGTCAGGATCGCTCTGCTCCACCAGGAACGCTTGGAAGAGCGAGATCGACCGGCTCAGCGTCGCCTCGTGCACTGCCACCTGGTTCCTCCACGTCGCTCTCGGTCTTCGTTGCGGTCGGCGCGGACGGCCGTCGACTGGTCGGCGCGGCGGTGGCGGCGACCGCGCACACGGCGGCCAGCATGGCGATCTGCACGCCGGCCCCGTACGCCCATTCCTGCCCGTGCCCGAGCAGGCGCCCGCCGACCGCGACGGCCAGCCCGGTGGCGGCGCTGACGAAGGCGATCGCGGGCAGCGCGCGCGGGATCAGCTGACGCACGATCAGCGCGGCCAGCAGCAGCGCCACCCCGGCCACCCCGCCGAGCGCGATGATCAGCACCAGCAGCGGCAGGACGATCCACCCGGCCCCGCCCGGCACCCCGCAGAACATCCAGGCCGGGGGCGGCTCAATGGTCGGCATCCGCCGCTTGCGCACCGGGATCAGGGCCGTCAGCAGCACGAGCAGGATGCAGGCGGCCCCGGCGGCGAGACCGATCCGGTACGGCCGGTCCGGCGTGAACTCGAGGGCCACGGACCCGCCGGTGCCGGCCGGCACCACGAACGCCTGCTGCCAGCCGTCGACCCGGACCGCGCGCAACTTCTGCCCGTCCAGCGTGGCCGTCCAGCCCGCGTTGTAGTTCTCGTGCACCAGCAGCAGCGACTCGACGCCGTCGCCGACCTCGACCTCACGGTCGGTGGCGTTCCAGCGGGCGACTTCGACCGGCCGTGACGTCACCGCCGCGGGCTTGCCCCGGGCGAGGGTGGCCGATTCGATGACGTACGCCGCTGAAGGCACTGTGCGCAGGCGGTGCTCCCCTGCCGCGAGTTGCACCGACTCGCTCACGAAGTCGTCGCACACGGTCACCGCGAGCGCGCGTCCGGCCCGGACGTCGCCCAGCGTCCCGGCCACCGAGGTCGGGTAGGACACCCCGTCGATCTCCACACTGGGCCCGGTGCCGCAACGTGCGATCAGCGGCGCGCTGTCGGTGACCTTGGTGAGCAGACCGGCCAGGCCGGGCACCTCGACCTCGGCCACCCCGGCCGGCGCGGGCCAGCTGTTGCCCCGGGTGTCGGCGACGACCCCGCGGGTGCCGGTGATCGCGATGCTGAGCTGCTTCGTGGTGACCTTCGGGAAGCGGGCCCAGCCGTCGGCGTCCACGGGGACGACGGCGTTCCCGGTCGGAGCGGTCACCAGCACCTGGGTCGGGATGGCGGCGGCGGGAGTGGCCGGCACGACCAGCCGCACCCGGTCGATCGGGCGGGGCGTGGCCCAGGACAGCCGCAGGGTCGGGGCTTCGTCGGTCGGTTCGGCCAGCCAGGCCGTCGCCGGGTCGCCGTCGACCGCCGCGTACGCGCCGACCGTGGCGTCGCCGGTCAGCACCGACGAGGCCGAGGACGACACCTTGCCGGTCAGCGGCAGGGTGCCGCCGGGCCGGGGCCGGGCGGTCAGGCCCAGGTCGTACGTCCCGGCGGCGGCGGTCGTGAAGAACCGGTCGAGGCCGAGCGGCTCCTCGCCCGCGCGGGCCAGGAACTGGTCACAGCGGACGGTGCCGCCGGCCGGGTAGCACGCGCCCCGCTGCTGGGGCGAGCGCTCGAACGCGTACACCGCGGCCGCGCCGGCCGGGACGTCGGCCGGCGCCCGCAGGCCCCGCTGGGCGCTCAGGCCGGGCAGGCCGAGCTCGCGCAGGGCCACCCCGCCCTGGTAGCCCGGCTGCAGGGCGAGCACGGTGACCCGTACGGTCGTGGTGAGGCCGGGCAGAGTCGAAAGCTTGTGCTGTCCGGGGCCGGCCGGCACGGCCCGGTCGACCACTCCCTGGTCGGTGGTCAGCCGCACCGCCGCCACCGGGGCCGCGATCCGCAGGTCGTCGGCGAAGTCGACGGTCACCTCGGTCACCCGCTGCGGCGTCTCCAGCACCACTTCGAGCCACTGCCCGACGGCCCGCTGGTAGGCGTCGGAGCGCCACGCGGTCGAGGCGTCGCCGTCGAGCGCCGCGAACGGCAGCCCGGACGGGTCGCTGGGACCGAACGAGTCGGCGAAGCTGGCGCTGCTCGACGCGCGCACCGAGCGCACGCCCTGGTAGGCGGCGACCGTCTGGTGGCCGTCGGCGTCGAACGGCAGCAGGTCGCTGCGGACCCGGCCCTGCCGCGTCTTCTCGTCGGCGGTCAGGGTCTGGCTGACGTTGTCGCGCATCCGGCCGATGTTGAGCTCGCGCCGCCGCAGGCCGTCGGTGACGATGTGCTTTTCTGCACCCGCGACACCAAAACCGTCGCCGGCCAGCACAGCCGGCTGGGCGCCGTCGATCAGGCCCTGTTCGAGCGCCGGCAGCAGCGACTCCGGGCCGCCGCTGATCGTCGGCACGTCCTTGACCGCGGTGGCCGACACGGTCGGCACCGGACGGTCCACCTCGAAGATCTCGACGGCCGGCACCGACAGGCCGGCATCGACCGGGCTGGTGGTCGCGCCCGTCGCCCCGACCTGGGGACCGAAGGTGGCCGCCGGCTTCAGGCCGGGTGAGCCGGTGACGGCCCGGCGCACCACGGCGATGGGCGGGGCGCCCGAGGCCGAGCGGTCCAGATCGTTGCGGACGAGCAGGTAGCGGTAGCCGGCGCGGGCCAGGAAGTCGGCCAGGGCCGGGGAGCCACGCCCCTGGGCGAGCACCTGCTCGACCGTGTCCATGACCCGGATGTTGCCCTCGGAGCCGAGCGGGATCTGATGCCGGGTCGACCAGGGCGCGTCGGCCAGCGGCTGGATCGGTTCGTCGACCGTACGACCCCAGGAGTGCTGGGCGAAGCCGGAGCCGGGCACGACCAGGGTGCGGGCCTGCGCGTCCTGGTCGGCCAGCCACGTGGTGGCCTGGCTCCAGTAGCGCGGCACCTCGCTCCAGCCCGGCCCCGGGCGCAGCACGAACAGCCAGGCCGGAGCGATCGCGGCCAGCAGCAGCGCGGCCACCACCGGCGCTGCGGGCAGACGCAGGCGCAGGCGCGGCACGACCAGGGCCCGGCTCGCGGCGTACGAGAGACCGAGCACGATCGGCAGCCGGAGCACCGGCTCGAACTTGTGCACGTTGCGCAGCGGGGCCAGCGGCCCGTCGAGCAGGTCACGCATGAGCGGCGCGAACGGGCTGTCCATCGTGCCGACGTAGCCCATGGTCAGCAGGGTCAGGCCGGTCAGCGCGCCCAGCACCAGGAAGCGCCGCTCGGGCAGGCCGCGCAGGGTCAGGCCGAGCAGCCCGACCGCGGCCACCACGGCGGTGGCGGCCATCAGCACCGGCCGGTCGACCAGCATCCAGCCCGCCGGCCACCACGGCTCGCCCTGGACGATGTAGCCGCTCCACTGGTTCGTGCCGCGGACGGCCTGGAACAGCGACGTGATCGCGGTGGTGGTCGCGGACGACTCGATGTAGTCGAGGAACGGCAGGCTGTACTGGCCGAACAGGAACAGCGGGATGATCCACCACAGGCTGGCCAGCGTGACGAAGAGCGTCCACCAACTGAGCAGCGCCAGCAGTTCCCGGTTCCAGCGCCGGGTCAGCAGATAGACGCCCGGCAGCACCAGGGCCATCACCACGGCGGCGGCGTTGATGCCGCCCATGAACACCACGGCCAGCGCGGAGAGCGCGGCGGCGCGGCGGGCCGACCCGATCCGGCGTACGGAAACCAGCGGCAACAGCACCCACGGGAGCACGACGACCGGCAGCATCTCGGACGACAACGGCCCGATCTCGGTCAGCATCCGCGGGGCCAGCGCGTAGGCCAGGGCGCCGAGGATGCGCCCGCGGTCGGAGCCGATGCGCAGGGCCCGGGCCAGCAGCAGCACACCGAAGTAGGCGGCGCAGAACAGCACCGCGCACCAGACGCGCTGGGTGATCCAGGGCGGCACGCCGAGCAGGTCGCCGGCCGCGAAGAACGGCCCCATCGGGAACAGGTAGCCGTACGCCTGTTGCTGCAGTTCGCCCGAGGTGGCCCACGGGTTCCACAGGTGCAGCGAACGGGCCATGAAGCCGATCGGGTTCTCGGCCAGGTCGAGCTTGGTGTCGAACGTGGTGCGGCCCGGGCGTTGCAGGAACGCGAGCACGATCAGCAGCAGGGCCCCGGCCCCGACGGCCAGGCGCCGCCGGACGGCGACGGCGCTCACCGGCGGCACTTCGGCGGCAGGCAGCTGAACTCGGCCAGCGCGGTGAAGAAGATCTGGCGGATGCCCGACGGCTCCTTGGTCAGCGCGACCTGGCCGCCGGTGGCCCCGGCGATCTGCTGCAGCTCGTCCGGGTCGATCTCGGGGCCGACCCCGATGAACAGGATCGGCACCGGGCGCTTGCGGTCGACCAGCTTGCCCAGCTCGCGCAGCAGCACCTCGCGCTTGATGCCGCGTTTGTTGTCGTCGCGCCCGTCGGTGAGGATCAGGACCATGTTGATCCGGCCCGGGGTCCAGTTGCGGGTGGCGTCCCGGTACGCGGCGAGGGTCGTGTCGTAGAGCCCGGTGCCGCCGTTCGGCTTGACCCGCATCTCGCCCAGCCGCTCGATGATCTGCGCACGGCGCGAGCCGACCGGGCCGACCGGCACCATCTCGCGGTAGTCGCGGCCGCCCTCGAGGTTGGTCGAGAACTCCCAGATGCCGATCTCGGTCGTGCCCAGCAACAGTTTCGCCCCGCCCTGGGCCGCCTCGACGGTGGCCGACAGCCGGGTCGCGCTGGAGCCGGGGACCTGCGCCGCCATCGAGCCGGAGATGTCGAAGACGGCCAGCATGCGCGCGCTGATGTGGACCCCTCCCCAGGCGTTGAGCAGTTCGGTCGCCGCGCTGTCGGCGGGCAGCCGGGCCGGCGGGTAGACCACCTTACGGATCCGGGTGGCGGCCGTGATGCCGGCCGGCGCCTGCCCGTCCGGGGTCCGCAGCCCGGCGCCGGTCATGGTCTGCGCGCCGTCGGTGGTGAGCAGGGCCCGCAGGTACGCCGTGGCGCCCGGCTGCTCGCCCGAGCCGAGCACCGCGTACGGGTAGTCGGGGCCGGGCAGCGCCGACGGCGGATACAGCGCGACCTGCCCGGTGGCGCCGAGCACGGCCTGCTCGGTGCTGATCGTCGCGCCCGGCCCGGCCGGGGCGGGAACGCTCTCGCCGCTGACCGGCACGGTGTTCGGGGCCAGGCGGCGCATGATGGCGGCCGCGCCCGCCGCCGGGTCGGCCGGCTGGAGTTTGGCGGCCAGGCCGCGGATGCCGACCAGCGTGGCGAAACCGAGCGGGCTGGTCGCCGGGTCGGGCAGGGCGACCGGCGCCGCGGGTGCGGCCGCGCCGATCAGCTTGGTCCAGCTCAGGTTGCCGCTGCGGCTGAGCCGGCTGGCCGAGGCGCTGGTCAGGGCCAGCACGACGGGGGTGGTGGCGACCGAGACGCCCTCGGCCGGCACTTGGAACGCGCCGGCCGCGCGGGCCCGCCGTAGCCACAAAGTCGACTCGGGCAGCCAGACGTCGGGCGCAGGCGACACGGCCGGTTCCGAGGACGGCGGCGCTGACGCCGGCGCGGGCGTGCTCCGGGCCAGATCGCGGAGCACGTCGGCCGATTCGCGGGCCTCGACGACGACGGTCTGGCAGGTCTCGCGGGTCGCGAGCCGCTCGGCGACGGTCCGGGCCGCGGTGGCGATGCTCGGCGCGACGGCGACCCGCGTCGTGATCCGTTCGGCGCAGCCGGGGTCGCTGCGGGTGCGGTCGAGATAGGTGACCGCGCTCCAGCCGCCGAGCACGGCGACGAGGGCGACGCTCAGCAGGGCGACCGGCCAGAACTCGGGCCGGGCGCGCAGACTCCCCTCGGCCACCGGTCTCCCCTCCTTCATCGATGAACCATTGCGGTTCGTCGGCAGGCTGCCCTAATGTGACGCGATCGTGAATCGTACTCGCCAGTAGGGGTGTGAACGAGTAGACCATGACCGATGTCTTCGGCACCCACGTACTGTTCCTGAACTGGAGGGACACCGCCCACCCGGAGGGGGGCGGATCGGAGGTCTTCCTCGAGCGGGTGGCCGCCGAAATGGTGTCCCGGGGCTTCCGCGCGACCCTCGTCTGTCAGGCCTACGGCATCGCACCGGCCGAGGAGACGAACCCGGACGGACTCCGGATCGTCCGCCGCGGCGGCCGGCACACCGTATACCTCTTCGCCGCGTTGATCTACCTGGCCGGGGTATTCGGAATCGGACCACTGTCGCGGGGGCGGCTCGGCCGTCCGGACGTGATCGTCGACGTCGGCAACGGCATCCCGTTCCTGAGCAAGCTCTACGCCCGGCGGCCGGTGATCACGCTGGTCCACCACGTGCACCGGGAGCAGTGGCCGGTGCTGTTCGGGCCGCGGATGGCCCGGATCGGCTGGTGGATCGAGTCGTGGCTGGCCGTGCGGGTCTACCGCCGGTGCCGCTACGTCACGGTCTCGGACTCGACCCGGGGCGAGCTCGCGACGCTGGGCGTCGACCCGGCCCGGATCACCGTCATCCACAACGGAACGACCGCCGTGACCGGTCCGGCGGTGCCCCGCACGCCGCACCCCAGCCTGATCGTTCTCGGACGTCTAGTTCCGCACAAGCGGGTCGAGCTGGCCATGCGGGCGACCGCGCTGCTGGCCACCGAGATGCCCGACGTCGAGCTGGTGGTGGCCGGTCAGGGCTGGTGGGACGAGCCGCTGCGGCAGCTGGCGGCCGACCTCGACATCGAGAAGCACGTGCGGTTCGCCGGGTACGTCACCGAACAGGACAAGCACGAGCTGCTCTGCGGGTCGTGGCTGATGCTGCAGCCCTCGATCAAGGAGGGCTGGGGGCTGACCATCGTGGAGGCGGGCGCCCGGGGCACGCCGTCGGTGGCGTTCCGCTCCGCGGGCGGCGTGGTCGACGCGATGGCCGACGGGGAGTCGGGGGTGCTCGTCGAGGACGAGTTCGAGTTCTTCCGGTCGATCCGCGACCTGCTGCTCGACGCCGAGCGCCGGACGGTCATGGGATGCGCGGCCGCGTCGTACTCCCGCCGGTTCACCTGGGCGATGGCTGGTGAGGCCTTCGCCCAGGTGGTCGCCGGACACCTTCCCGCGGCGCAGCCGGGGAAGTCGAATCAGCGAGTGCCGTAGACGCTCGTCGAAGCATCGACGATCTCGGTCGTCTGGGCGACATGATCGGCGGACGGGTTGACCGCGCCCATCATGGCGATGATGCCCACGGCGCCGAGGACACCCCCAGCGACCAGGGCTACAACAATTGTTGCCAGCTTGGCCATGCTTACTCCCTTCCCCGGTACGAGTTGGCGGACATTACCACGGAGTAGCCTTCACCCGCAGCAGGGTGAGGGCATAGAAGATCACGAGTACGGCGGCGAGGCCGTGAGCGGTCAGAGCCATCAACCGCCGGTCGGCGCCGGCGGTGGCCGCGGGCGGTGCCGCCGGGTTCTCCCAGAGCTGCAAGCCGGGGCCCGCGTAGGCGAGCCGCAGTCCGGTCAGGACGTCCGCCGGGGGCTCGTTCCCGCTGCCCAGGCGCACCAGCACCCAGCGGAAGCCGAGCTCGGCCGAGGGTTTTCCGGCCGCCAGATGTTCGCCGACCATGGCGGCGCGAGGGCTCTCGCCGTCGACGGTCACGGCGCCGACCCGCAGCGCGTCGTTGATCAGCACCGGGGCGTCCAGGTAGCGAGGGGCGGGGTCGCGCACGACCACGCCGTCGGTCCACCGGTAACGCTGATAGCCCTCGAACGGCAGCGACAGCACCTCGCCCGGCCGGGCGTCGACCTGTTTCGCGACCGCGTTCCAATCCGCCGGGTACGACACCGGTCGCAGCGCGCCGAGGGCGCCGAACGCGAGGTCGGGCAGCAGGGCGACCGGCAGCAGCGCGGCCCCGATCAGCAGCATCCGGCCCGCGGGGGCCTCGAAGCGGCGGGCCAGCGCCCCGGCCAGCCGTCCCGCTCCGGCCGCAAAAGCCAGGGCCAGGACCAGCGCGTACGGGATGAGGAACTTCTGCCCGTCGCGCAGTAGTCCCCCGCCCGGGACGTTTCCGACTATCCATTCCAGCAGCGGCTCACCGGGGCCGGCGCCCGCCGCGGCCAGCAGGAAACCGCCCGCGGCCAGGATCAGCAGGCGGTCGCCGAGGGCGCGGCGCAGAGCGGACAGGCCGGCGGCGGCGATCGCGAGGACCAGCAGGGTCGCCAGCGGGGTCAGCACCGAGGCCCGGCTCTCCGGGACGGTCTGGGCGTTCCAGATGCCGCCGGTGCCGGCCAGCGACCACCACGCCCCGGCCCAGTTCTCGGCCCGGGCGGCGAACGCGGGCACACCCTCCGGATCGGAGACTCCACCGGCCGGCCCGGTCAGCGCGGCGACCAGCCACGGCGCGTTGAGCCCGACGACCGAGGCAACGGCGATGGCCGTCATGCGCGAGCGCAATGGCAGCAGCACCAGAACGGCGGCCAGCGCGATCAGGCCACCGGTGGGCGTGACGGCAGCCGGGGCGGCCGCCAGGACCAGCCGAGCCAGCGCGCCCCGGCCCGGCCGACCGACGTATCCGGCCTCGGCGTTGCGGGTGCCGGCTTCGGCGTTGTCGGCGTCGGCCGTGCGGGCGTGAGCGTTGCGGGCGCCGGCTTCGGGGTTGGGGGCATCAGCTTTGCGGTCGTCGGCGTCGCGGGTGATGGCATTAGGCGGGACGGCGACACCGGACGCGCGGTCCCGGCCACCGGCGCGCAGGTCGCGGGCGGCCAGGACCAGCCAGGGCAGGGTCGCGTAGGTGAGCAGCAGGGCCCACTGGCCGAGCAGCAGGCGCTCGGCCAGGAAAGGAGTCCACGCGTAGGCCAGGGCCGCGACCACCCGGGGGCCGAGGCGCTCGGCCGGCATCAGGCGGGCGGCGCCCAGCGCGGCCAGGTAGACGACTGCCACCAGGGCGATCCGCTGTAGCAGCCAGCCGGGGACGGCCAGGTTGGCCACCGAGACCAGCGCGTCGAGCGGCACCGCGCGCGGCAGCGAGTCCGCGGGCGCGAGCATCTCCCAGTTCAGCGGCTGCCGCGGCACGAACACCATGTCGTAGCGCAACACGTAGCCCGGCCGCACGAGAGGCGCCAGCACAACTGCGGTGACCAGGGCGGCGACACCGTGCAAAGCCATCGTCGGCCCGGCGAAGGCACCGCCTGCCGCCTTCACCCGACCAGCGGCGCCACGCAGCGCTCTCCCCCGGCCGGCGGCCCGCGCATTCATTCGGCCCGCGTCTTCATCCGGCCGGCTGGAGCGCGCGCGACCCGGCCGGCCGCGACCAGCGTGATCCCCCCGGCCGCGGCCGGCGTTCTCATCCGGCCGGCTGAGACGCGAGTGGCCCGGCCGGCTGCGGTCGGCGCTTTCATCCGGCCGGTTGGGGCACGAGGGGCCCGATCTCGATCTCGTCCGTGCAGATGTTGGCGGCCGGGTCGTCGGCTTTCAGGGTCACCTTGTCGCCGCCGGCCAGCATCAGGATGAACATGGCGTTGAGGCCGCGGCGGACCGCGAACGAGCGGGCCGGGCGGTCGCCCGACTGCACCGTCGCCGTAGTGTCCTTGTCGCTGAGGTAGCCGATTCGCAGCACCTGCCAGTAGTCGACCACGGCCGATTCGAGGGGGATCGTCACCGTACGCCCGCGGGTGACCTGGTAGCCGCAGCCCTTGACCGGGCCGGGCTCGGCCCTGACCCCGTCGACCCAGGCCGGGCGGACGTGGCCCGACTGGTCAAAAATGGACAGCCGCTGGGCCTCGGTGACGAACGTCGGTCCGTTCTCGACGGGGCCGAAGAACCGGGATTGCATGTTCCACGGGCTCGACATGCTCGGCACCACCTCTTCGGGCACCGGCTGGTCCATGAAGACCGTGCCCGCTCCGGCCACGGCCAGGTCGGCCTGTGCGGTCCGCAGGTAGTCGCGGCCGGCCTTCCCGGACCAGTCGCTCGAGAAGTCGACGCTGCTCCAGGCGCTGCTGGCGACGAAGAGGGCCGCCGCCGCGACTGTGGCGACCGAGAGGCGGGACGCGGTGATCGCGCCCGGCCGGCGGGGCGCGGTGGTTGCGCTGGGAGAGGCGGCCGGTGGGTTCGCCGCGTCGGCCGTGTCGTCCAGTTTGCGCAGGCCGCAGATTGCGATGCCGACGCAGAGGGCCGCGACCGGCATGACGTCGCCCAGGTAGCGCGGCACCAGGCCGGCCACCCCGCTCAGGGCCGAGCCGAGCCGGGTCGCGGCGATCAGGCCGCCGGCCAGCAGGGCGAAGATCAGCAGCAGGGTCCAGGCCCGCACGGCCACCCACCGTCGCCACCAGATCGTGCCCGTGACCAGCGCGGCGAGCAGGATCCAGGAGATCCACCGGGCCGCGTCGGTCGGGGCCACCACCGCGGTGCCGTCGCCGGCCGCCAGCCAGCTCCACGGGCCGCCGATCAGGCCGGGGGCCAGGGTCTCGCCGAAGTACTGGCCGAAGAACGTGCCGACCTCGCCCGCCGACGACGGCTCGCGCACCGTGGACGCGGTCGACCGGGCCAGGTAGGCGCCGAGGTAGACGAGCACGATCACGGTCAGCAGGGCCCAGGCCGGCCACCAGCGCCGGACCGTGGTGACCACCGCGCGCACCGGGCCGCCGGGCGCGTACAGGCAGAGCGCGACCAGGAAGACGAGCGGGACCGCGAACAGCACCTTCTCGAAGAACAGCAGGCCGACCAGCACCGCCGCGGCCAGCGAGATCAGGTGGTGGCGGTCGCCCGTACGCAAGTATTTGACCATCGCTCCGACGGCCATGATCATCGCGAACTGCATCGGCAGCAGGTTGACCCCGACCGCCCACCAGGCCGTGATCTCGAGGGTCAGCGGGTTGAAGACCAGCAGGCAGAGCGGCAGCAGCAACGCCCACCCGGCCGGCAGCATCAGCTTCAGCAACCGGTAGAACGCCACCCCGACGGCGGCCTGGGCCAGCAGCATGAGCACGAGCAGCGGGGTGTAGTCGTACCCGGCGAAGCGCTCGACGATCAGGCTGGTGATCCGGCCCAGCGGCATGAAGTGGTTGTTGTAGAGCCCGAAGAGATGCTCGAGGTCCCACCCGTACGCGTCGGCCTGGGACACGATCGGGAAGTCGTCGATGGCCAGGAAGCCCCGCCGCGCGACCACGGCCCGCCAGAGCACACTGAGCAGGATGAGCACGCCGGCGACCGCGTCGACCGGATCGATCCGGGCCGTCCGGACCGCGGGCGCCGTCGCCGCGCTCACGACCGCCGCTCCGGCCGGAACAGGACCATGTTGACGTAGCGCGGGTGCGGCCAGACGACCCGCCGGGCGAAGCTCTGCTCGACCCGGGCCAGGGCCGCGCGCTGGTGGCCGATCAGATCGAACTCGGACAACGGGATCCAGCGGCCGGACGGCATCACGTACGGCTGGTAGCCCCACCCGCCGAGCAGCTCGAGCACCGGCTCGACGGGCTGGATCCGCTCCTCGAGCTCGACGATCAGCAGCGGCCGGTCGCGGCGCAGCGTCTGCTCGGCCCCGCGCAGGGCGGGCATCTCGTGCCCCTCGACGTCGATCTTCAGGAACCGGACGTCGGTCAGCCCCAGCGCGTCGAGCGTGATCCGCTCGACCGTGACCGCGCGGCCGGTCGCCTGCTCCAGCGACGAGGTGCCGGTGCCGGGCCCGCCCGAGGGCAGGTAGAGCTCGGCCGTGCCGGCGTGGTCGGACGCCACCGCCTCGACCACGCGCACGTCCGGGAACGCGCCGGACACGCACCGGGCCAGTTCGGCCGTCGGCTCGATCGCGACGACCCGGTCGGCGATCGCGCGCAGGCCGCGCGTCCACGGCCCGTACCAGGCGCCGACATCGACGGCGGTGCCGCCTCTCGGGGCGTAGGAGGCGAGCCGGGCGAGTTCGGGCTCGACCCGGGGATAGGCGAAACGAACCGCCGCCGCGACGGCGTTCGGCGGGAGGGCCGCGGCGATGCGCGAGCTCAGTCGGGTGGTCAGCGTGCCGGCCATGGTGACGAACCATAGTGCCTAGATCGCGCATGGGTAGACCCGAAGTTGACTCGCGAGTAACCTCCACGTTCCAAAGACGAACGGAGGGTCGTGTGGACGTCTGCGTGGTGGGTGGTTGCGGCCGGGTCGGCCTGCCCTTGGGCATCGCGCTGGCCTCCCGTGGCCTCTCCGTCGTGCTCTACGACATCGATGCGACGGCGGTCGATACCGTCAACGCGGCAGTGATGCCCTTCGCCGAACACGGTGCCGCCGAGCTCCTCGCCGAGGCCGTCACGGCCGGGCGGCTGCGGGCCACGACCGATCCCGCGAGCGTCGGCCTGGCCGACGCGCTGATCGTGGTCGTCGGCACCCCGGTCGACGAGCACCTCAACCCCGACCTGGGCGCGGTGCCGCGGGCCATCGAGCGCGGGGCCGAGCACCTGCGCGACGGCCAGCTCATCGTGCTGCGCAGCACGGTCTACCCCGGGGTCACCGCGCTGACCGAGCGGCTGCTGAGCGGGCGCGGCCTCGACGTCGACGTGGCCTTCTGCCCGGAACGGATCGCCGAGGGCAAGGCGATGACCGAGCTCTTCGCGCTGCCGCAGATCGTCGCCGCCCGTACGCCGCAGGCCCTGGACCGGGCCGAGAAGCTGTTCCGCCACCTCACCGACTCGATCGTGCGGCTCGAGCCCGAGGAGGCCGAGCTGGCCAAGCTGTTCACCAACACCTGGCGCTACCTGAAGTTCGCGGCGGCCAACCAGTTCTGGATGATGGCCAACGACTTCGGGCTCGACTTCGCCCGGATCCGGCACGCGGTCACGTTCGACTACCCGCGGGCCGACGACCTGCCGATGCCCGGCTTCGCGGCCGGCCCGTGCCTGCTCAAGGACACGATGCAGCTGGCCGCGTTCAACCGGAACAACTTCGTGCTGGGCCACTCGGCGATGCTGATCAACGAGGGCCTCCCCCTCTATCTGGTGTCGCGGCTGGAGGACAGGTTCGACCTGAGCGAGCTCACCGTCGGCATCCTGGGCATGGCGTTCAAGGGTGGCAGCGACGACTCGCGCGACAGCCTGGCCTACAAGCTGCGCAAGATCCTGACGCTCAAGGCTCGCGAGACGCTGTGCACGGATCCGTTCGTGCCCGACGATCGCTTCCTGCCGCTCGACGAGGTGCTGAGAAGGGCCGACCTGCTGATCATCGCGTCGCCTCATCCGCAGTACGCCGATCTCGACACGGACAAGCCGCTGATCGACATGTGGGGCCTGACCGGAACGGGCGTGCTGGTGTGAGGCCCCGCGTCTCGGTGGTGATCCCGGTCTACAACGAGGGGTCCGACGTCGTCCGGCACCTCGAACGCATCCTGCGCGAGGTCATGCTGCCGGCCGAGATCCTCGTGG
Source organism: Paractinoplanes aksuensis (assembly GCF_024137025.1). GTDB lineage: Bacteria > Actinomycetota > Actinomycetes > Mycobacteriales > Micromonosporaceae > Actinoplanes > Actinoplanes aksuensis. The sequence continues at coordinate 96,192 of NZ_JAMYJR010000028.1, read as the reverse complement.
TGCACGACATGCCCGAGGACACGACGGTGCCGTACGCCCTCGAACTGGCGGAGCACGATCCTCGGGTCCGGCCGGTCCTCAACACGTACGGGCGGGGGCCGGCCAACGCGATCCGGTTCGGCATCGACGCCGCCGCGGCCCCGGTCGCCGTGGTGACGATGGCCGACGGCTGCGACGACCCGCGGCAGATCGACGACCTGGCCCGGCTGGTCGACCGGGGCGTGGTGGTGGCCGCGGCGTCGCGCTACATGCCGGGCGGGCAGCAGGTGGGCGGGCCGCGGTTCAAGCGGATGGCCTCGCGCTGGGCCGGGCGCACGCTGTGGTGGTTCGCCCGGGTCGGCACCCGGGACGCGACCAACAGCTTCAAGGCGTACGACACTTCCTTCGTACGGGAAGTGGGCATCGAATCGAACACGGGGTTCGAGATCGGCATCGAGCTGACCGCCAAGGCGACCCGGCTGCGCCGGCCGGTGGCCGAGATCCCGACGATCTGGCTCGACCGGCAGCTCGGCCAGTCCAACTTCGACCTGGGCCGGTTCATGCCGAGCTACCTGCGCTGGTACTTCTTCGCGTTCGGGCCCCGGCTCGCCGCGGACGTGCTGGCCGTACGCTGGGCCGCCCGGAAACCATCTTCGGTTGATCGCGACAGGGAAGGCACGCCGCAGTGACGAAGGTCTTGGTGACCGGCTCGGCCGGATTCATCGGCGGGTACCTGGTCGAGGAGTTGCTCGGCCACGGGCACGAGGTGGTGGGCCTCGACGACTACTCCAAGTACGGCAAGGTCGCGCACGCCTACGACGACCACCCGAACTTCCACTTCACCGAGGGCGACGCCCGCGACCCGCGGCTGGTCGGCGAGCTGCTCGACGGGTGCGACCACTTCATCGCGGGCGCCGCGATGATCGGCGGCATCTCCTACTTCCACGCGTACGCCTATGACCTGCTGGCCACCAACGAGCGGATCATGGCCTCGTCGTGCGACGCCGCGATCGCCGCCCACCGCGACGGCCGGCTCAAGAAGGTCACGTACATCTCGTCGTCCATGGTGTACGAGTCGACCGACCACTGGCCGAGCAAGGAGGGCGACGAGAAGGTCGTGCCGCCGCCGCGCTCGTCGTACGGCTTCCAGAAGCTGGCCGTGGAGTACTACGCACGGGCGGCCTGGGACCAGTACCGGCTGCCGTACACGATCGTCCGCCCGTTCAACTGCGTCGGCGTCGGCGAGGGCCGGGCCCTGGGCAACGCCGAGGTGCTCTCGGGCAACGTGAAGCTGGCCATGTCGCACGTCGTCCCCGACCTCGTACAAAAAGTGCTCAAGGGGCAGGATCCGTTGCACGTGCTGGGCAGCGGCGAGCAGGTGCGGCACTACACGTACGGCGGCGACCTGGCCCGCGGCATCGTCACCGCGATGGAGCACGAGGCCGCCACCAACGAGGACTTCAACCTCTCCACCGCGCAGTCCACGACCGTGCTCGAGCTGGCCGAGCTGATCTGGCGCAAGGTCAACGGACCGGACGTGCCCTTCCGTCACGTCAGCGACGAGCCGTTCGCGCACGATGTGGCGATGCGCGTCCCCGACGTGACCAAGGCCCGCGACGTGCTCGGCTTCACCGCCGCCACCACGCTCGACGACATGCTCGACGAGGTGATCCCGTGGATCACCCGAGCGGTCGCGGAGGGCCGGCTCTGACGACCCGGTCGCGCCGCGCCATCGGCCTCTCCGGCGTCGCCGTCACGGTCGCCGGCGCGATCACCAACGCCTTCGGGTACGTCGTACCGGTGCTCGGCGCCCGCCGGCTCAGCGCGGGCGACCTCGGCGCGCTGGCCACCGTCCTGGCCATCGTCGCCATCGCCTCGGTGCCCGGCACCGGGCTGCAGATCGCGATGGCCGTACGCCGGGCCCGTCACCCGGGGGCCACCGCCGGGCGCGTCGCCGTGGTCACCGCGCTCGTCTGCGGCGGCGCGGTGCTGGTGCTCGCACCGGTGGCCGGTCCGCTGCTCGACCTGCCGCCCGTGCTCACTCCCTTGCTCGCCGTCTACACCTTCGCCATCGTCCTGAGCGGGCGGCGGCTGGGCGAACTGCAGGGGGACGAGCGCTTCCTGCGGCTCGCCATGGGCATGTCGCTGCTGGCCGCGGGCCGTTACGCCGGGCTGGTCGCGGGTCTGCTGCTCGGCCTCGGGCTGACCGGCTCGCTGCTGCTGGGAACCGCCCTGGCCCTGCTCGTGCCGCCGGCGCTGGCCGTACTGGCCCGCACCCCGGGCGAGGCCGGCGGCGGGCACAGTATTACGGCCCGGCAGGTGTTCACCGCGGGCTCGGCGACACTGGCCATTCTCGTCGTCTCGTACGCCGATGTGATCCTGGCCCGGCACGTGCTCCCGGCCGACGCGTCCGGCGCCTACGCGGTCGGAACAGTGCTGACCAAGGGCGCGATGTGGGCCCCGCAGGTGGTCACCGTGCTGGCCCTGCCCAAGCTGGCCCAGGGCAGCCGCCGCGCCCTGCTGATCGCCGTCGGGCTGGTCACCGGCTGCGGCGCGGTGCTGGTCGCGGCGTCCGCGCTCGCCGGCGGGCTCGCGTTCCGGCTGGCCGGCGGGGCCGACTACACCGAACTGGGCCGGTACGCGCCGGTCTTCGCCACCACCGGCGCCCTCTACGCTCTGGTCTTCGTGCTGGTCAACGCCCAGGTGGCGGCGGGTGGACGCTGGCCCTCGGCGCCGCTGTGGGCGGCCACCGCGGTGCTCGTGGTCTCGACCGAGTGGCTGGTACCGCCCACCCTGCCCGCGATCATGTGGTGCGCGACGGCCACCGCGGCCCTGGCTCTGGCCGGCGCGGCCTTCTCGTTGCGCCGCGGACTCAGGGCCGGTAGCGGCCCAGCATCGCCACCGCCTGCGCCGTGATCGCGTCGATCACCGAGGCTGCGCTCGTCACCCTGTCGACCAGACCGATCCCCTGACCGGCCAGCAACGGCATCTCGTCCGGATCACCGGTGGTCGCGCGCATCGGCACGAAATTCGAGAAGCGCGGGATCTCGACCTTCTGACCGCCCAACTCGGTCCGCCCGATCACGGGCCGTTCGGCTCCGGCTCCGGCTCCGCGGCCGCGCGGTTGCGCAACACTCGCATAGGGTTGAAGTCCGGCATTTCTGGACCGAACAAACGAGGTCCGGACGGTAGCCGTCGCCGTGGCCGCGACCAGCCGCTCCTTGTAGCCGTCGTGGGCACCGGACTCGTCGGTGCCGCGCACAGGTTCAGCGCGGTGGGGCGGCACTGTTCGACGGGGCGTCGCGTACGGCGGTCAGCGCACGACGACCGGGACGGCGTCCTTCTCGTTGGCTGCGGTCAGCGTACGCAAGGCGGTGGTTCGGGCTTGGATCGAGCGGACAGCGAGAACACCGACGAAGGCCGTCAGCGCGATCAGCAGTACGGCAGTGATCGCCTGACGGCCGGGAGCAGTCTCGATCTCGAGCCACTCGAAGGTGAAGGCGGCCGCGGCCGCCGCCGGGAAGGTGAACGACCAGAAGCCCAGCGAGAACGTCAGCCGCCGGTAGCGCGGCAGCAGCGCCACCTGGGTCAGGGCGAGCACCACGCCGAGCCCGGCCAGCGCGGCCGGGGCGGCCCCGGCCGACGGCCCGGCCAGGGCGAACCAGGCCAGCCCGGCCACCGGGGGCGGCGCCAGCAGGATGGCCAGGGTCGGCGTCAGCGCGTCGGGCAGCGCGGGCCGGACGATGATCCGCAGCACGATCAGCGTGGTCATCATGACCCAGAAGAAGACGCCGACCCCGAACGCGGCCCAGCCGACCAGCCGCAGGTCGACGGCGGCCGCGGCGTCGGCCCCGACCAGCCCGGCGGCCACGGTCGGCAACAGGTAGCCCCCGTGCACGGCTTCCAGTTCCAGGTCGCCCTGCAACCAGGTGCCGATCAGCCACCCCGCGAACAGCGCGGCGGCGACGAGCGCGACCACCACGACGATGCGGCCGGCGGTGAAGGCGTACCGGCTCAGGTCGGCCCCCAACAGCAGGGCGATCACCGGCACCAGCGCGGCCAGCGGGCCCTGAGCGGGGTGGCGCAGTTGATCGCGCAGGCGCTGGGTCGCGCGGAGGCCGCGGACCAGGTGCGCGGTCAGCAGCCACAGCCAGGCCACGGCGGCGATCGACCAGAACACCTGGGGCAACCAGCCCGGCAGGGCGAGGGTGGGCGCCGCCGCGCTCCACGCCTCGGCCAGTCCGGCCAGGCCGAACCCGATGGCGAAAGTGTTGAGCGGAATGCGCGGTGAGGTCACGATCCGATCGTCCGGCGGTTCCGGCCCGGGGCCATAAGTCAATCGACGGGTTCGCTGCGGCGGGAGTGCAGCACTGAACGGCCGGAAGGGCATAAGTCGCATGACTGGCGCTCGTCCCGCGGTCGCGCTCCCAAGATCGCCGTACACTCCGATCCGTGCCGGCTCCGACCCCCTCGTTCATCGGCCGTGAGCAGGAACTTTCCCGGTTGGGTGAGCTGCTCGGCGAGGTCGGTCCGGGCGGCCGGGCCATTGTCGTCGAGGGCGAGGCCGGCATCGGCAAGAGCACGTTCGTCGACGCGGTGGCCGCTCTGGCCGGCGGGCGCGGCTTCCGGGAGCTGCGCTGCACCGGCGTGCACAGCGAGACGACGTCGGGCTTCGCCGGCCTGCACGAGCTGCTGCACCCCGTGCTCGACCGGCTGGACACCTTGCCCGCGAAGCAGCGGCAGGCGCTGGAGGTGGCGCTCGGCCAGGCCGACGGACCCACGCCGAGCCGGCTGATGACCGGGCTGGCCACGCTCGGGCTGCTCGAGGAGTACGCGTCCGAGCAGCCCACGCTGGTCGTCGTCGAGGACGCCCAGTGGCTCGACGCGTCGAGCGCCCAGGCCCTGGCCTTCGCGGCCCGCCGTCTCACCCAGGCCCGGATCCTGCTGATCGCGACCGTGCGGCCCGGCTTCGAGGTCTTCCCGTCGATCCCGGTGCTCGCCCTCGGGTCGCTGACCCCGGACGAGTCCGAACGGGTGCTGCGCGACCAGCATCCGGTCCTCGACGCGGCCACCCGTGCGCTGGTGCTGGCCGAGGCGGTCGGCAACCCGCTGGCGCTGCACGAACTGCCCCAGGCCCTGGCGACCGGGACCCGGCCCGACGGCGAGCACTGGCTGCCGATGACCCGGCGTCTGGAGCAGGCGTTCCTGGCCGGGGCGGCCGACCTGCCCGCGTCCAGCCGCCGGATGCTGCTGCTGATCGCCGCGGCGCCCGAGTCGTCCCTGCGCCATCTGCTGGCCGCCGCGTCCGGGGCCGGGCTCAACCTCGGCGACCTCGGGCCGATCGAGCAGGCCGGGCTGGCCACCGTCACCGGCGACCGGATCCTGCTCCGGCATCCGCTGGTCCGCTCGGCCGTCTACGGCGCCGCCTCGTTCGCCGACCGCATGGCCGCGCACCGCACGCTGGCCGCCGCGGCGACCGACCCCGACCGCGCCGCGTGGCATGCGGCCGCGGCCACGCCCGATTACAACGACGAGGTGGCCGCCGCCCTCGAGGCGAGCGCGAACCGGGCCCGGGACCGCAGCGCCCTGATCGAGGCGGTCGCGGCCCTGCGCCGGTCGGCCGCGTTGTCGGCCTCGGTGACCGACCGGGCCCGCCGCCTGGCCGCCGGGGCCGAGATCGCCCGGCAGGCCGGCGAGGTCGCCGACAGCGTCCTCCTGGTCCGGACGGCCTGGCCACTGGCTGACGACCCGGACGTACTCGCTCAGTTGATCCTCACCGAGGTCGCGCTCGGGGCCAGCGCCGCGGTGCCGGGCCACACCACCGACGAGCTGCTCGACCTGGTCGACCGGATGGCCGGCCCGGACGGGGACGCCCACCGCACCCAGCGGCTGCGGGTGCTGGCCACGGCGGCCACCGCCCACGCGATCCACATGCTGCCGGGCGACCTGCGCGAGCGGCTCGACCGGGCCCTGGCCGACGCCGACGGCGGCACGGGCAGCCTGCACGCGCTGGTCGGGCACGTGCTGATCGACCCGGCCCGGTACGCCGCCCGGGCCCGCGAACAGCTGCCGGACCTGGCCCGCCGCGTCCGTGAGTTCCTGTCGGCGAGCCGGTCCCCGAGCCGCTCGCAGATGATCATCGGGGCCGGGCTGCTGGCCGAGGCGCTGCACGACCTCCCGGCCGCGCTCGACTGCTGGGACCTGGGCGTGGACCACTTCCACCGGGCCGGGGCGCCCGGCGACGAGGCCTGGATCCTGCGCCAGCGGGCCCTGGTCCGGGTCGGGCTCGGCCGGCTGCGCGACGGCTTGTCGGACGCCGAGATGGCGCTGCGGCTCAGCACCGACCTGGGGCTGCGGGTGACCACGGCCGACGCCGGGACCATCGCGGCCCGGGCGTACGCCTGGCAGGGCGACAACGACCGGGCCCGGGCGGCGCTGGAGCACGCCGAAGGGCTCGACGTCACCTTCATCCGGGCCCGGTCGAGCTGGGCCGCCGGGCTGGTCGCGCTCAACGAGCACCGGTACGAACAGGCCTGGACCGCGCTGAGCGCCGCGCAGGCCAGCGCCACCACCGGGCTCTGGTCGCTGGCCGATCTGACCGAGGCGGCCGTACGCACCGAGCGCGGGTCCCAGGTGCTGCCGCTGCTCGAGGCGGCGGCGCGGCAGGCCGAGGCGTTCGCCCGCCCCTACCTCGACAATCTGGTGCGTCGCGGCCTGGCCCAGGTCGAGCCGGGCCCGGAGGCCGAGGAGCACTACGAGGCCGCGCTGGCCGGGAGCGCCGGCAATCCGGGACGGCTGGAGGTGGCGCGCACCCGGCTCGCGTACGGGTCCTGGCTGCGCCGCCGCAAGCGCATCGTCGACGCCCGCGAGCACCTCGGCGCGGCCCTGCGGGCGTTCGAGACCGCGGGCGCGCTCCCCTGGGCCGAGCGGGCCACGATCGAGCTGCGCGCGGCCGGCGTGGCGCCCGCGGCATCCCGGCCCGCCGGTCCCGCATCGGCCCAGCTCACCCCGCAGGAGCTGCGCATCGTCGAGCTCGCGGCCGAGGGCCTGACCAACAAGGAGATCGCCGACCAGCTCTACCTCTCGCACCGGACGATCGCGACCCACCTCTACAAGGTTTTTCCCAAGCTGGGCATCAGCAACCGCAACCAGCTCCGGAGCGCCCTCGTCACCGAGTAGTGGCGTACGTCGCTGCTGCTTACGTCATCGCACTTATGCCGGTCCCGTCACCTCCGTGCCGATGATGGCGGCGGACGGAGGTGACGGGCATGACGAATTCGACGGATGGCCCGGCGTTGCTGGGGCGGGCCGCGGAGGAGCGTTCGATCCGCGACGCACTTTCCGGTAGCGCCGGCGGGCCGCGAACGCTGGCCCTGGTCGGCGACGCGGGCATCGGCAAGACGGCGCTGTTGCGGCACGGCGTCGCGCTGGCTCGGACCGAGGGCTTCCGGGTGGTCGACGTGCCGCCCGCCCCCGGACCAACCCTGCTGACCTCGTTGTTCGAGGCGGCGGGGCGCCCGGTCGACGAGGCCCGGCTGCGGGCGCCCGGTCCGGTGGCCCGGCGCATGGCGGCGCTCGGCGTCGTCGAGCAGTTGTGCCGCCCAGGACCGGTGCTGATCGCCCTGGACGACATCACCCCCGACGACCGCGAGACGCTGGCCTTCGTCACGCGCCGGCTGCCCGGACGGCGGCTGGTCGTGCTGATGACGTCGCGCAGCGCCGAGGTGATCGGCCGGCCGGACGACCAGATCGTGGTGTGTCCCGTCCCGCCGCTGTCGGTCACCGCGGCGGCGGGACTGCTCGACGGCGTGCCGCATCCGCCGGTCGGCCGGGTCCGGGCCGAGATCCTGCGGCTGGCCCGGGGCAACCCCGAGGTGTTGTCCGCGCTGGCCCGAAGGGCTGCGGGCTTCGGCGACGACTTCCGCCCGCCGGCCGACCTGCCGGCCGCCGCCCACCGTCTCCTGCTCGTCGCGGCCGCCGGCGAACAGGACGATCTCGGTCTTCTGCTCGACGCGGCGGGCGCCGACCGGCGGGACTGCCGGGCGGCCGAGGTGGCCGGTCTCGTCACGGTGGCGGCGGGCCGATTGACCTTCCGGCATCCGCTGACCCGGGTCGGGTACTACTTCACGGCCACCTCCGAGGACCGCCGCGACGCGCATTCCGCCCTGGTCCGGGCGCTGCCGGCGGATGCGCCGGGGCGTGCCTGGCACGTCGCCCAGCTGGTGCGGCCGACCGACGACGGCGCGCCGGCCGCGTACGAACGGGCCGCGGAGGCCTCCGCGAGCCGGGGTCAGGGGTGGGACGCGGCGGCCATGTTCGAGCGGGCCGCCGAGTGCAGCCCCGACGACCGCGAGGCGGCCCGGTTCTACGGCCGGGCCGCGGCCGAGGCCGACCGCAGCGGCGACATCGGCTGGACGCTCGACCTGTGGCGCCGGATGCTGAGCCGGACCAGCGATCCGGTCGTGCGGGCCACCACCGCCGCCGCGCTCGGCAACACGGCGATGTTCCGGCCGGGCCGCACGGTGCTCGGACCGCTGAACCGGCTGCTGACCGAACCGCTGCCCGACCCTGACCTGGTCGCGCGTCTGCTGTCGCTGGCCGCCCGCACTGTCCTGAGCGACGGGCACCCGGCCGATGTGGCCACCTTGCGCAAGCTGATCAACCGGTCGACCCCGCCGGGACTCGGCGTAGCGCTGGCCCACGCCGTCGCTGACCCGGCCGGCTGGACCGGTCGGTACGGCTCCCTGCCCGGCTCACCGCTGATGCGGCCGGCGAGCGATCACACCGAGCGGTCCCGGCTCATGTCGGTGGCCGGCATCGCGTGGGTCGTCGACGAGACCGAGATCGCCGCCGACTACTACCGCCGAGCACTGGACCGGGCGCGGGAAGAACAGTCGTACGGCGGCTCGGCCCTGGCCACGGTGGTGTTCACCGAGGTGCTGCTGGAGGGTGGTCAGCTCGACGAGGCGGCGGCGGTGCTGCGGGACGCGACCGAGTTCGTCGGCGGCAACCGCTCGGCCGTGATCCGTCACGCCCTGGCCGCTCAGCAGGCCACGGTGCTGATCCGCCGGGGCGAGCTGGACGAGGCGGCGGCCCGGCTCGACCGGGACCGGGCGGCCGGCCCGCCCGCCGGCCGGCTGGTGCGTTACCTGCGGCAACGGGCGATCGGGCAACTCGCCGCGGCGAGCGGCGACCACGACGCGGCCTGCACCGCCTTCCGGCAGATGTTCGAAGCGGACGGCACCCCCGTGCACTTCCTGATGTCGCAGCGCTCGGTCGTCGAGCTGGCCGCCGCCGCCCTGGCCTCGGGCCGCCGGGCCGAGGTCGACCGGATGGTGCGGACGGCCCGCGCCCGCGCCGCGCGGCCGACCGGGCGACGCGAATGGTCCTGGCGGGTCGCCGCGGCCCTGCTGCATCCCGACGAGGACGCGGCCCGCCGCCGTCTGTCGGCCCTGCTGGCCCACCCGGACGCGGCCGACCGCTGGCCGCACGAGTACGCCACCGCCCAGGCCGCCTACGCCGATCGGTTGCGGGCGGAACGGCAGTCGGCCCCGGCCCGGCCGTTACTGGTCTCGGCCCTCGACATTTTCGTCCGCGTCGGCGCCGAGCACGAGGCCGCGGGCGTACGGGAGAAGCTGCGCGCGGCCGGCGTCCGTGCGGCCGGCACCGGCGAGCCGACTTTCGCCGAACTGACGCCGCAGCAACAGATGATCGCGCGGTTGGCCGCGGACGGGCTGTCCAACCGCGACATCGCGACCCGGATCAGCATCGCCCCGCGCACCGTCAGCTTCCACCTCTACAAGATCTTTCCGAAGCTGGGCATCTCCCGCCGCGCCCAGTTGCGCGGCGTCGTGATGGCCGCGTGAGACCCCGGAGGCCCCTGTGGACGGAACAGACCTGCTCGGCCGCGACCAGGAACAGGCGGCGCTGAGCGCGATCCTCGACCGGGCCCGGGCCCAGGCCGTGGCCCTCGTGGGTGAGGCCGGCGTCGGCACGTCGGCCCTGCTGAAGTACGCGGCCGCGGAGGCCCGGGAGCGGGGCTTCCGCGTGTTGAGCACCACCGGCCACCACGACGAGAGCGAGCTCGACGGCCTGGCCGCCCAGCAGTTGCTGATCCCCCTGCGGCCGCACATCCACGAGCTGCCCGACCCGGACCGCTCGGTGGCGGTGGACGCCCTGAGCCTGCGCTCGCGGGGACCGGCCGAGCTGACCGCCGCCCTGGTCGCGAGCCTGCGCGCCCTGCTGCGGCGGCGGCCCGGGCCGACGCTGATCGTCGTCGACGACCTGCACCTGGTCGATCCGGTGTCGGCCCGGGTGGTCGCCGACCTGATCGCCTCCCCGCCCGGACCGGTCGTCTTCCTGCTCGGTCTGCGCCGGTTCCGGATGCCGGGGCTGCTGCCGCCCGGCGCCGGCGTCCTGCCCCTGGCGTCCCTGCCCGAGCCGGTCCTGGCCCGGCTGGCCGCGGCCCGGCTCCCGCAGGTCACCGGGCGGGGCCGCCGGCATCTGCTGCGCCTGGCCGGGGGCAAGCCGCGGGTGATCGCCGACGTCGCGCGCCTGTTCCCGGCGGCCACCACGGCGGACGTGCTCAGCCCGCCGCCAACCTGGGCGGTGCGACTGCAGCAGCGGTACGCGGCACTGTTCGCCGGACTGGACGGCGCCACGATGGAGCTCGCCGGGCAGCTCGGCGGCGAGGACCCCGGGCCGGTCCCCACGCCGGTACTCGATCGGGCCGTCGCGGCCGGACTCCTGGAGCCGACCGGCTCGACCGTGCGCCTGGCCGATCCGCTGGCCGGGCTCGCGGCGTACCTGTCCCGGACCGCCCTGGACCGGGCCGACCAGCACCGCCGTCTCGCGGCCGCGCTGCCGGCCGGATCACTCGTCCAGGCCCGGCACCTGGCCGCGAGCACGACGGGACCGTCCGAGCCGGTCGCCGCTGCTCTCGAGAGCACCGGCGAACAGGCTCGGCAGCGCGGGGCGTACGCCGATCACGCCGAGGCGCTGCACCGGGCGGCCGAGTTGTCACCGGCCCCGGCCGACGCGGCCCGCCGCTACGCGGCGGCGCTGCTCAGCGCGGGGGCGATGGGTCAGACGAGCTGGGTCCGCGAACTCTACGCGGAGGTGCAGCACCGGGACCCCGCGGCGATCACCGATGCCCTCGCCGCCGAGGCCGCGGTCGGGCTGTGCCGCAGCGCCCGGCAGCGCGAAGCGATGGATCTGCTGCTCGACCACGCCCGCGACAGCGTCTCGGAGCCGATCGCCGCCGCGGCCGACCTGGTCGCGCAGCTGTCCGGTCTCGACGAGCACCATGCGGTCGCGCGGCGGCTCCGGCGCCGAGCCGGGTCGGGCGCGGTGGTCCCCGCCGCCCACGCCGCCGACCTCGCCGGGGACACGGCGACCGCGATCGAGCTGCGCCAGGCGGCGCTCGCCCGGTCCGGGCCGGGAAAGCTGGGCGAACTGCCCGAGCTGTTCCTGCCGCTGGCCAGCAGCCTGATCGACGCCGGTCGCTGGTCCGAGGCCGACGCGCTGATCGCCCGGGCCCGGGCCGCCTGCGACGGCGCCGATCTGCGCCTGCTCGAGGTCGAGGTCGTGGCCATGCAGGCGTCGCTGGCCGGGTTGCATGGCGACGGCCCCGGCGCCCGCCGCATGGTCGAGTCGGTGTGGACCCGCATCGACCTGCAGCAGAACCGCCGGGTGGGGGCGCGGCTGCGCCAGAGCCTGGGCATCTCGGCCTTCGCCGAGGGCGACCACGAGGCGGCGTACCGGCATCATCGCGCCCTGTTCGGGCCGGACGGCACCGCCCTGTATCCGGACTTCACCGGCCACATGCTGCTGGGCCTGGCCGTGACCGCCGTCCGTACCGGGCGGGCCGAGGAGGCCCTGCGGATACTCGCGGCCACGGTGGGACCGGACAACCCGCGCGGCCGGATGCGCCGGGCCCAGATCGGGGCCATGTTGACCGACGACGAGACGAGCGAGGCCGGCTTCCGGGCCGCCGTGGACGATCCGGCCGGCGCGGCCTGGCCGTTCGAGCGGGCCCTGGCCCGGCTGCACTACGGCACGTGGCTGCGCCGGCGGCGCCGGGTCGTGGACGCCCGGGTGCACCTGGCCGAGGCGGTGACGCTGCTCGAGAACCTGGGCGCCGAGGGGCTGGCCGCGATCGCCCGCATCGAGCTGACCGCGGCCGGCGACCCGCAGGCCGAGGCCGGGCCGCTGCGCGCGCTGAGCCCGCAACAGCGACAAGTGATTCTGCTGGCCGCCGACGGCCTGTCCAACAAGGAGATCGCCATGCATCTGCGCATGTCACCCCGCACGGTCGGGACACACCTCTACAACGCCTACCCGAAGCTCGGCATCGGCGGCCGCCGTCAACTCGACGCCCGGCTGCGGGAGGTGGGCGCTCGTGGTGAGTAGTCCGGAAGACATCCGCATGCCGTCCTCGTTCCCCGAGATCGGGAACCGGAGCTCCGACGTGGTGGCCGCCGCCACCTACCGGCTCACCGACAAGCAGTACCACCGGGCCGCCGCGTACGGGGTGCCGGAGGAGGTCGAGGCCGGGCAGGTCTTGTTCGAGCTCGGCGACAGCAACACCGACCTGCTGCTGTGCCGCACCGCGAGCCTCGAGGCCGTGCACGCCCCCGGCGGCGCGGTGTTCCTGCGCTACGGGCCGAGCCAGTTCGCCGGTGAGCTCAACCTGTTCACCGGCCAGACCCGGGCCCTGGCCATCCGGGCCGGGGCCGCCGGCGTCGTCGACCGCATCGACCCGGAGTCGTTCCGCCGGCTGATGGGCCGCGAGTCCGACCTCGGCGACGTGTTCCTGCGGGCCGCCCTGGCCACCCGGCGGCTGCTGCGCCGGGGCGCGGCCCAGGATCTGCGCATCATCGGCGCGGCCGGGTCCGGGCGAGGGCTGGCCCTGCGGACCTTCCTCAACCGGCAGGGCGTGGCCCACGCCTGGCTCGATCCGGCGTCGCCCGAGGCCGTGGCCACGATGGCGGCCGCCGGCCTGAGCCCGGCCGATCTGCCCGCCGCCGTCACCGACCGGGCCGTCCTGCGGTCGATCTCCACCGGCACGCTCAGCGAGCATCTCGGGCTCAGCTACCGCCGCACCGGGCGGGCCGTCAACGATCTCGTGGTGGTCGGGGCCGGACCGGCCGGGCTGGCCGCCGCCGTCTACGGGTCGTCCGAGGGGCTGGCCACCGTGCTGCTCGACGCGGTGGCCACCGGCGGTCAGGCCGCGACGAGCGCCCGCATCGAGAACTTCCTGGGCTTCCCGTTCGGCCTCAGCGGAGCCGATCTGACCGCGCGGGCCGCGGTGCAGGCGCTCAAGTTCGGCGCCCAGATCGCCACCCCGTGCGGCGTCACGACCCTGCGGCCCGGCGCCGAGCTGCACACCATCACGCTGGCCGACGGCACCGACATCCGGACCCGGGCCGTCGTGATCGCCACCGGCGCCGAATACCGCTCGTTGCCGCTGGACCGCTGGGACGAGTTCACCGGGGCCGGCATCTACTACGCGGCGACCGATCTGGAGGCGCAGTCGGTGGCCGGGCTGCCGGTGGCCGTGATCGGCGGCGCCAACTCGGCCGGGCAGGCCGCCCTGCAACTCAGCCAGTACGCCGAGTCGGTGACGCTGCTGGTCCGCGGGCCCGAGCTGGGCGCGGCCATGTCGTCCTACCTGGTCGACCGCATCCGCGCCGAGCCGGCCATCACCGTGCGCACCGGCACAGAAGTGTCAGCCCTGCACGGCCCGGACCGATTGACGGCGATTTCCGTACGCAATGAGAAGGACTCGGAACGGCTCGAGTGCGCCGGTCTGTTCTGTTTCATCGGCGCGGTTCCGGCCACGTCCTGGCTCACCGGCGTCGCCCTCGACCCGGACGGTTTCGTGCTGACCGACCGGCAGCTGGACGGCGACCGGCTGCCGCTGGAGACGAGTGTGCCCGGCATCTTCGCCGCCGGTGACGTGCGGTCGGGATCGATGAAACGCGTCGCCGCCGCGGTCGGCGAGGGCTCCAGCGCCGTCCGGTCCGTGCATCAGGCCTTGGCCCGCCACACCCAGTTGTCCCGCTCGTAGAGGGGTGTCAGGCCGGCTCGGAGCAGGTTGGCCAGCGCCGGGTTGGGCGCGCCGTCGGCCGGTTTCCACGTCTCGGCGTGCACGTGGCGGCAGCCGGCTTCGGCGGCCGCGGCGGCCCGCGCCGCGATCAACGCCGACTGCGCGCCCCGGCCGCGGTGCGAGGGCAGCGTGGCCGCCGCGTTCAGTCCGGCGTCGGCGCCGTCGAGGTACCGGGCCGGTGCCATCCTCGGCGGGTGGACTACTTCTTCTACGGCCGGGACCGGGACGACTCCGCTGAGCTGCGGCAGCGACTCGTCGAGGCGCACTGGTCGTTCATGGACCGGTACGCCGACGGGATGATCGCGCGCGGGCCCACCCTCACCGACGACCGTGAGCGCGCCACCGGCAGCGTGCACATCGTCGAACTGCCCGACGCCGAGACGGCTCACGTCTTCGCCTTCGACGAGCCCAACTATCGGGCCGGGGTCTACCGCCACGTCACGATCAGGCGGTACGTCGACCTGCTGGGCCGGACGATGTGGGACTTCCCGGGCGGGCGGGCCGAGAGGTTCCTGATCCTCGCGCACGCCCGGCCGCTGATGGACTGGCCCGGGGCCGAGCGCACCGAGCCCGCCCTCGACCGCGACCGGCTCATCGCGTTCGGACGGTTGCTCTCCTCCGACGGCGAGGACTGGGAGGGGACAGTCGTGATCGGAGAGTTCGACGATCCCGCGCGGATCCGGGACCTCCTGGCCCTGACCGGCGCTTACGACAAGATCGAGACGCATCGCTGGACGTTCGGCGGTCGCCGGTAGGACACGATCCGGTACCAACCCGCGCCGGGCCTGGCCGGAACTGGTTAGTGTCTCGCCAAACGGTGACCAGCGTCACCGCGTTTGTCCGTACCCATAGGACACGGCGATGGTCCGTACCCATAGGACGAGGTGGACAGGATGCGTGCATCAAGAATGCAGGTCATCGCGGCCGGCGCGATGGCGGTGGCGATGATCGGCGTGGCCGGCTGCGCGGACAGCGACCGCGACGGCGGCGGCAGCGAAGCTGCGACCGGCGGCACTTTCATCTTCGCGGGGGCCGGGGACCCGAAGAACTTCGACCCGATCTTCAACGACGACGGTGAGTCGTTCCGGCCGATCCGGCAGATGTACGACACCCTCATCACCCACAAGCCGGGCACGGCCGAACTGGTCGGCGGTCTGGCCGAGAGCTGGGAGAACGACCCCACCGGCAAGGTGTGGACGTTCAAGCTGCGCCAGGGGGTCAAGTTCCACGACGGCACCCCGCTCGACGCCACCGCGGTCTGCGCGAACTTCGACCGCTGGTTCAACATGAAGGGCGAGGCCGCCCAGTCCCAGATGATCTATTACACGGACGTCTTCGGGGGCTTCGCGGGCAACAAGGACGCCCTCTACGACAACTGCAAGGCGTCCGACGCCAACACCGCGGTCGTCACGATGACCAGGTACAAGGGCGCCTTCCCGGGGGCGTTCACGCTCACCGCGTTCTCGATCGCCAGTCCGGCCGCGATGAAGCAGTACGACTCCGACACGGTGACGCAGAACGGCGACTCGTTCTCGTACAGCGCGTTCGCCAACGAGCACCCGACCGGCACCGGCGCCTTCACGTACGGCGGCTGGAACAAGGCCACCGGCGAGATCACGCTGAACAAGAACCCCGACTACTGGGGCGACAAGGCCAAGGTCGACAAGATGATCATCAAGATCATCAAGGATGAGAACACCCGCAAGCAGGAGCTGCGCGCGGGCACGGTGCAGGCGATCGACTTCCCGGCCCCGGCCGACCGCAAGGCGCTGGCCGACGAGGGCTACAAGGTGCTCGACCGGCCCGCCTTCAACATCCTCTACCTGGGCATCAACCAGAAGAACCCCAAGCTCAAGGACCTTCGCGTACGCCAGGCGATCGCGTACGCCCTGAACCGCGCTCAGCTCGTGCAGACCAAGGGCCCGGGTGGCGCCGCGGTGGCCGACGAGTTCCTGCCCAACACGGTTTCCGGCTACGCCAACGACGTGCAGAAGTACGAGTACAACGTCGACAAGGCCAAGCAGCTGCTGTCCGAGGCGGGCGCGACCGGTCTGACGCTCAACTTCTACTACCCGACCGAGGTGTCCCGGCCCTACATGCCGAACCCGCAAGAGATCTTCACCGTGCTCGCCAACGACCTGCAGGCGGCCGGCATCAAGGTCAACGGCGTCCCGCGCCCGTGGAACGGCGGCTTCAAGGACGACGTGCAGCAGTTCGGCAAGCAGGACCTGCACATTCTCGGCTGGACCGGCGACTACAACGACCCCGGCAACTTCGTCGGCACGTTCTTCGGCCGGGCCAAGGCCGAGTTCGGCGACGACGCCATGACCGAGATGTTCACGGCCATCGGCAAGGCCGACGCGACGGTCGACCAGGCGGCCAAGAAGTCCGCGTTCGAGCAGGTCAACCGCGACCTCGCGGCCAAGTGGCTGCCGGCCGTGCCGATCTGGCACGCCCCGCCCGCCCTGGCCACCACCAAGAACGTCGAGGGTCTGGTGCCCAGCCCGCTGACCGCCGAGGAGTTCAACACGGTCTCGCTCACCAAGTAGGTCTTCCCGCGGCCCGGCCCGTCAGGGCCGGGCCCCGGCGTGCACAAAGGAACTCCTCATGGTGAGAATCATTTCGCGCCGCCTGGTCCAGCTGGTCGTCACCCTGCTGGCCCTGATGACCCTGGTCTTCTTCTGGCTGCGCAGCCTGCCCGGCGGGCCGGTCGACGCGCTGCTGGGCGAACGCGCGACCCCGCAGACCCGCGAGCTGCTGACCCGTGCCCTCGGCTACGACCAGCCGATCTGGGTGCAGTACGGCCGCTTCCTCAAGAACGTGGTGACCGGCAACTTCGGCAACTCCATCCGCACCGGCGAGCCGGTGACCGACGTGATCAGCCGGTCCTTCCCGGCCACGGTCGAGCTGGCCCTGGCCGCGATCATCATCGCCATCGGGCTCGGCGTCCCGCTGGGCTACCTGGCGGCCCGGCACCGCGGGCGGCTGCTCGACAACGCGACCATCATCGTCACCCTGATCGGCATCTCGATCCCCATCTTCTTCCTGGGCTACCTGCTCAAGGACTGGCTGACCCAGGGCGTGCACATCTTTCCGCCGTCGGGCCGGATCAGCACGGGCCTGGACAACACCGACGTCACCGGGTTCTTCGTGCTCGACGGGCTGCTGACCCGGGAGCTCGACGCCTCGGCCGACGCCCTCTGGCATCTCGTGCTGCCCGCGCTGACGCTGGCCACGATCCCGCTCGCCATCATCATCCGGATCACCCGGGCCAGCGTGCTCGACGTCCTCGACGAGGACTACATCCGGACGGCCGACGCCAAGGGCCTGCGCAACCCCACGATCCGCAAGCGGCACGTGCTGCGCAACGCCCTGCTGCCGGTGGTCACCATCATCGGCCTGCAGACCGGGGCGCTGCTGGCCGGCGCGGTGCTGACCGAGAAGGTCTACAACTGGGGCGGGCTGGGCACGCTGATCACCGACTCGATCAGCGGCAGCCGCGACTACCCCGTGCTCCAGGCCCTGATCCTGCTCGCCGCCGCCGTCTTCGTCGTGGTCAACCTGGTGGTCGACCTGTCGTACGCGGTCATCGACCCGAGGGTGCGTGTGCGATGACCCGACCCGGTGGACTGGCCACGCTGGCCGACCACAAGCGCAAGCGCATCGACGAACTGATCGCCCGCACCACCGAGCCGGGCGGGGTCAGCCTGATCCGCGACGCCGGCCGCCGGCTGCTGCGCAACCCCACGGCGATCGTCGGGGCCGTGCTCATCCTGCTGTTCCTGATCATCGCGATCTTCGCGCCGCTGGTCGCCCCGCACGACCCGGTCCAACGCTTCCCCGAGCTGACCAAGGACCTCACGGTCGACAGCATCCCCGGCGCCACGGCCGGGCATCCGCTGGGCAGCGATCCGCTGGGCCGCGACTTCGCGTCCCGCATGATCTACGGCGCCCGGCAGACGCTGTTCGTGGGCGTCCTGGCCACGCTGATCGGGCTGCTGCTCGGGGTGTTGCTGGGCGCGCTCGCGGGTGCCATCGGGGGCTGGGTCGACGCCGTGGTCATGCGGCTGACCGACGTCATGCTGGCCCTGCCCAGCCTGTTGCTGGCGATCACGCTGGTCGCGCTGGCCCGCCAGTCGACCCAGTGGACGGTGATCGTGGCGGTCGCGGTCGTCAACGTGCCGATCTTCGCCCGATTACTGCGCGGGTCGATGCTGGCCCAGCGCGAGAGTGACCACGTACTGGCGGCTCGGGCCCTGGGGGTGAAACGCCGCGACATCGTGCTGCGGCACATGTTGCCGAACTCGCTGACCGCGGTCATCGTGCAGGCCACGCTGACGTTCGCGGTGGCCATCCTGGACGCGGCGGCGCTGTCGTTCCTCGGCCTGGGCGACCCCGACATCAACCGGGCCGAGTGGGGCCTGATGCTGGGTGTGGACGGCGTGCGCTATTTCGAGGTACGACCGGAACTGGCCTACTTCCCGGCCCTGGCGATCATTTTTGTGGCCCTCGGCTTCACCCTGCTCGGTGAGAGCATCCGCGAAGCGCTCGACCCGAAGAACCGGCGGTGACCCGAATGCCTCCTCTGCTCGACGTCCGCGAACTGTCGGTCGTCTTCCAGCGCAAGGGCACCCGGCCCGTCACGGCGGTGGACGGGGTCAGCTTCACGGTGGAACCCGGCCAGACGGTCGGCCTGGTCGGCGAGTCCGGCTGCGGAAAATCCGTCACCAGCCTGGCCATCATGGGGCTGCTCCCCCGCCGCGGCAACAAGGTCACCGGCGAGGTCCGCTTCGAGGACACCGACCTGCTCCAGCTGCGCCCGCGCGACCTGCGCGACTGGCGCGGCCGGGACATCGGCATGATCTTCCAGGACCCGTTGTCCTCGCTCAACCCGGTCATCCCGCTCGGCGTGCAGGTGGCCGAGGTGCTGGAACGCCACCAGGGCCGCACCCGGCAGGCGGCCCTGAAACAGGCCCGCGAGCTGCTCGACGCGGTCGGCATCCCCGACCCGGCCCGGCGGCTCAAGGAGTTCCCGCACCAGCTCTCGGGCGGCATGCGGCAGCGGGCGCTGATCGCCATCGCATTGGCCTGCAAGCCCCGCCTGCTGATCGCCGACGAGCCGACCACCGCGCTCGACGTGACCATCCAGGCCCAGATCCTGACCCTGCTCAAGGAGCTCGTCGACGACTCCGGCACGGCGCTGGTGATGATCACGCACGACCTCGGAGTGGTGGCCGGGCTGTGCGACACGGTCAACGTCCTGTACGCGGGCAAGGTCGTCGAACGGGCGTACCGGCACGACCTGTTCGCCGAGCCCCGCCATCCGTACACCCACGGGTTGTTGCAGTCGGTGCCCCGCCTCGACGTCGACCGGGGCGAGCGGCTGCACCAGATCCGCGGCTCGGTCAGCGACAACATCCCGTGGCCCGAGGGCTGCGCCTTCGCCCCGCGCTGCGACCGGGTGGTCGACGACTGCATCGGTGAGACGGTGCCCCTCGAACCGACGTTCCGCGCCGGTGCGCTGCGGTGCGCCAACCCCGTACCGAAGGAAGTGGCGGTATGACCGAGGCACTGGTCGAGATCGACGATCTCAAGGTTCACTTCCCGATCAAGAGCGGACTGCTGTTCGACCGTACGGTGGGCTATGTCTACGCCGTCGACGGGGTGTCCCTGACAATCAAGCGGGGCGAGACGTACGGCCTGGTCGGCGAGTCCGGCTGCGGCAAGTCGACGCTGGGGCGGGGCCTGCTGCGCCTGGTCGAACCGACCAGCGGCGGGATCACCTTCGACGGCACCGACGTGCGCGCGCTCAAGGGCGAGCAGATGCGCCAGTTCCGCCGTCGCATGCAGATGGTGTTCCAGGACCCGATGTCCAGCCTCGACCCGCGCCAATCGGTGGAGTCGCTGCTGGTCGAGGGGCTCAAGGCGCACGGCCTGGGCGCCTCGGCGGGCGAACGGCTGCGATCCACGCTCGACTCGGTCGGCCTGCCCGCATCCGCGCTCACCAAGTACCCCCACGAGTTCTCGGGTGGCCAGCGTCAGCGCATCGGCATCGCCCGGGCCCTGGTGCTCGGCCCCGACCTGATCGTGGCCGACGAGCCGGTGTCCGCCCTCGACGTGTCGATCCAGGCCCAGGTGGTCAACCTGCTGGGCGACCTGCAGGACCAGCTCGGGCTGACCTACCTGGTGATCGCGCACGACCTGGCCGTGATCCGGCACATCAGCGACACCATCGGCGTGATGTACCTGGGCGCGCTGGTCGAGGAGGCCGAGGCCGGCCAGCTGTACGAGCGGCCCCTGCATCCGTACACTCGGGCTCTGCTCTCGGCCGTGCCCATCCCCGACCCGCAGGTCGAGGACAGGCGCGAGCGCATGCTGCTGGCCGGCGACCTGCCGTCCCCGGCCAACCCACCGAGCGGCTGCCGCTTCCGGACGCGCTGCCCGTGGTCCCAGCCGCGCTGCGCCGAGGAACGCCCCGCCCTGCGCGTCTTCGACGACTCCGGTCAGCGCGTGGCCTGCCACTTCGCCGAAGAGATCCTGAGCGGTTCGCTCCTGCCGCACGAGGTCCGCCCCGAACTGGTCCGCCCCGACGCCGACACCGCAGCCGGGGTCGAGGCCGAGCTCATCCCGACCCGGAACGACATACCGACGCCCTAGACCTCCGCCCGTGTTCACGGGCAACCTACTGGTCGGCGTCACCGGAACCGGCGGAGACCAGTACTGGCGCCTACGCCTGACCAGCGGTGCCTGGACCCCGTCGTGGACCAACTTCAAGAACGCCTACCCCAACTGCTAGTTGCAGTCGGCTTGGACGGCGCCCTCGAGCTCGGCGGTCGGGGTGATCCGTCGCCTGCTCCCACTTCTCACGCGTGATCAGCGTTGGCGGCCCTAGGCTGGGCGGCAGGGCCCGGCCCGAACACGTAGCCGCCGACGATCTGGAGTGCGCCATGGCCCGTTTCACTGTGGTTCAGGAGGTTCAGGCGCCCGCCGCCGAGGTCTGGGCCGCGCTGGTGGACTGGCCCCGGCACGGCCGATGGGCGCCGATGACGACCGTGCGAACGGTGACGGACCGCGCGGACGGGGTCGGTGCCGGGTTCACCGCTCGCACCGGCATCGGGCCACTCGCCTTTGACGACCCGATGACCGTGGTCGTCTGGGAGCCCCCGCACGGCGACCGGCTCGGGCGGTGTGAGGTGACGAAATCGGGGCGGGTCGTGCACGGCCGGGCCTGGTTCTCGGTGACGCCGTTGCCCGGTCCGCGCTGCCGCGTGGTCTGGTTCGAGGACGTCACTGTCGTGCCGCACGGGCTCACCCGCTTCGCCGGCCCGCTGCTGTCACTCGCCGGTCGGATCGGCTTCGCGGCCACCCTGCGCGCACTGGCCCGGGACGTCGAGCGCAGCCCCGCCGCGCCGGATCAAGCGGGTTCGGCCTGATTCGGCGCGGCGGCTGGCCGGACCACTACGATCTTGCCCGCTCCCACATCACGGTGTAGGCCTCGGCGCCGTTGAGCAGGTCGCGGCGGAGGGCGGTGGCGTCGGGGCCGGCCTGGTTGATCAGGTCGACGATCCAGTCGGCGTAGAGGCCGTACTGGGCGACGCCGTCGGTGTTGAGGTCGAAGGTGCGGGAGCCGTAGACGTGCTTGGCGACCTGGGTGCCGTTGGTCGCCGTGAACGGGTAGACGAGCGGGCTCGAGCCGGCGTTCAGGCGCGGCGCGGCCTGGGGGCCCAGGCCGTTGACATCGGAGCCGACGCCGTACCCGGTGATTTTGTTGCCGTTGGCCAGGCCCTTGTTGGTGCGCCACTCGTCGAGGAAGGTGCCCGTGTCCTGGCCGTCGTCGGTGGCCGAGAACGCGTAGCCGGCGACGAAACCGCCGACGCCGAGCATCCGGTTGACCATGGTCGGGTCGGACCAGCTGTGCACCGAGGCCACACCCGGATAGTTGGCCTGCGAAGCCATGTCGAGCACGGTCGAGGCGGCCTTCACGCTCATGTGGTCGATGTGGATGATCATGCCGCGGTCCATCATCCGCTCGACCAGGTAGCGGCCGAGGTCGGTCAGGCCGCGGACGTTGCAGATCTTGCCGCTCGGGTAGACCGGCAGGATGGCACCGGCCGGCAGGCCCACGCCGAGCTGCAGCAAGCGGGCGAAGTCGTCGCTGACGATCGGCTGCTCGTTGTCGGAGGGGCCGGTGCACGAGGTCGCCTGCCACCAGTGGCCGGTCGAGATCAGGTTGCCCACGTTGACCGCGGCGCCGGTGACCCCCTCGTCGAAGCGGGTGCCGCCGAACGCGTTGTCGAACTTGTGGACCGGGTAGATGCCGCTGACACCCATCGCGGTCAGCTCGTCCAGCCCGGCGTCGATCTGGGCCTTGGTGCACTGCGGCACGTCGTTGACCTCGCGGCAGCCGAAGATCTCGGAGTTCTCGACGCCGATGGTGACGGCCAGCTTGCCCTGGGCGGCGATCTGGCGCACCTGGGCCGGGGTGGTGGCGAGCCGGAACCAGCCCTTTCCGGGGCCGCCACTGCGAGCGTCCACGTAGTCCTGCATCTTGCGCAGGTACTGGGACTGGGCCCGGATCTGGTCCATCTCGTCGCACGAGGTGTGCTCGAGGGTCAGGCCGCAGATCACCCGGTTGGCCACGAGCAGCACGTTGAGCACCCGCTGCCCGGACTTCCAGGACCGTTCCAGGCTGCGGAAGTACGAGGCCTCGTGCAGCATCGTGTCGTTCTGCGGCCAGTCGCCGAACGTGGGCCAGCCGTCCTCGGCCGAGTTGATCGGGTCGGTGCCGGCGATGATCGCCTCGAGCAGGGCACCCCAGCCCAGCGTCGCGTGCGAGGCGCAGCCCTTCAACGCGACCGGTGCGCCGCCGGGGGCGTACGCGTCCCCGCAGTGCAGTGATCCGCCGAAGGCCTCGGCCGCGGTGATGTGGGCGTGCGCGTCGATCCAGCCGACCAGCTTGCCGTTGGCGTCCACGCCCGGGGCCGGGGTGCCGCTGACCCCGGTGGCGATGTCGGGGACGGCGGCGCAGCCACTGGCCGGGGCCAGCGCGACGGTCGAGTTGCTGTTGCCCGCGCCGAGCCCACCCAGGTAGACGCCCAGCTGCTGCCCGGTCGCGGTCGACACGAACCGGTACCGGCCGTCGGCGACACTGACGGTCCAGTCGGCGCGCTCGCCGTACTCGTCGCCGGTCCAGACCCAACCCAGAACGCTTTGGTACGGGGGTTTGCCCGCGGAGTCACGCAGGAGATAGCGGCCGAGCTGGGTCGCCTCGAACCGGAACGGCTCGGCGGCCGACGCGGTGTTCGTGAAGCCGTACCCGACGGAGTCCTTCCGGACGTAGCCGCGCGACGTCGTACCGTCGTACACCTGGAGCGAGACGCACGCGCCCTCCAGATTCTGGGCCGGGGCCCAGGCCGGAGCCGCCGACGCCGGTAACGGCGCCCCTCCGACCAGCCCGAGCACCAATAAGCCCGCCAGCGCTGTGCGCAGTCTCGCCATCCCAACCCCCAGCTTGATCACCGTGGGGCGAGTGTAAGAAGAGTCACACGTCATTCATAGATGTAAATGTGAAATTTTCTCTCAGCCGCGGTTTGCCGTGCCCAAGATCCTTCAGTCGTCGCTCCGGCGTCCGAACAAGGTGGCGTTCACTCCCCCTGGAAGGATCTCCCCGAGCATGAGCTGGCTGCATCGCATCACTACGCGGATGGTCGCCGCGTTCGCCGTCCCCCTGCTGGTGCTGTGCGTCGTCGGCGCGCTCGCCTATCGCAACACCAGCACGCTGGAACAGAACAGTGGCCAGGTCGTGCACACCTACCAGGTGCTGGAGGGGCTGGAGAAGATCACTGGTGCGCTCAAGGACGCCGAGACCGGCCAGCGCGGCTACCTGATCACCGGTGAGCAGTCCTACCTCGCGCCCTACACCGCGGCCACCAAGGCCATGACCGGCCTGATCGACGACGTCGCCGGCCTGACCGCCGACAACGCCGAGCAGCAGAAGCGCATCGCCCAGCTCCGCCCCCTGGTCCAGGCCAAGCTCGACGAGCTGGCCGAGACGATCGAGCTGCGGCGTACGGAGGGTTTCGGCGCGGCCCGGACGGTCGTGCTCACGAACAAGGGCAAGGCGGTCATGGACCAGATCCGGACCGTGCTCACCGGGATGGAGGAGGCCGAGTCCAGCCTGCTCGCGGTGCGCGCCGCCTCGACCGAGCGGACCGCCGACACCTCGCGGATCGCCGTCATCGCCGGCGTCCTGCTGGCCGCCCTGCTGGTCATGCTCCTGGCCTGGCTGCTGGGCCGCAGCATCCTGCGCCCGCTCAACGCCCTGACCGGCCGGATGTCCGAGATCGCGGACGGCGACGGCGACCTGACCCACCGGGTCGACGAGTCGCGGCGCGACGAGTTCGGCGTCCTGGGCGCCACCTTCAACCGGTTCGTCGTGAAGCTGTCCGGCATCGTCGCCCAGATCGGCGACCAGGCCAACTCGCTGGCCGCGGCCAGCGAGGAGCTCTCCGCCGGTACGCGCCAGATCTCCGGCTCGGCCGAGCAGACCTCGCGCGAGGTCGGCGGCGTGGCTCACTCGACCGAGGCCATGAGCACCGCCCTGACCACCGTCGCGGCCGGCGCCGAGGAGATGGGCGCCTCCATCCGCGAGATCGCCAACAGCACCTCCGACGCCAGCCAGGCCGGCGTCGAGGCGGTCCGGGTGGCCGAGGAGGCCAGCCGCACCGTCACTGCGCTCGGCCAGTCCTCGGCCGAGATCACCAACGTCGTCAAGTTCATCACCGCCATCGCCGAGCAGACCAACCTGCTGGCCCTGAACGCCACGATCGAGGCGGCCCGGGCCGGCGAGTCGGGCAAGGGCTTCGCCGTCGTCGCCAGCGAGGTCAAGGAGCTGGCCACCGAGACTGCCCGCGCCACCGAGGACATCAGCCGCCGCGTGGCCGACATCCAGCTCAGCGCGACCGCCACCAGCGAGGCGATCGGCCGGGTGAGCGAGATCGTGGCCCGGGTCAACGACTACCAGACGACGATCGCCTCGGCCGTCGAGGAGCAGACCGCCACCACGTCCGAGATGTCGCGCAACGTCACCGAAGCCTCGTCCAGCAGCCGCGAGGTCTCGACCAGCCTGTCCACGGTCTCGACGGCCGTCTCCGAGACCTCGACCGCGATCGTCGCCTCCGAGACGGCGGTGGCCGACCTGGCCCGGATGAGCTCGACCCTGCACACCCTGGTCGGTCAGTTCAAGTACTGACGCAGGACCGCACGCGCCCGGTCGACACAGTCGCGGTCGTCCGGGTTCATCAAGGCCTCGATGGCCGGCCGCAGCAAGCCCGGGCGGCCGGCCACCGCCGCGAACAGGGTGGCGCCCAGCGCGAGCAGGTCGCCCGCGCGGGTGGGCTCGGCGACACCGCCCGGGGCGCTGAGCAGCAGAATCACCCGGCCGTCGTCGGTCAACTGGATGGCGCCGGGCTGGACGTTGCCGTGGACGATGCCGGTGCCGTGGGCCGCTTCCAGGGCGTCCAGCAGCTGCAGGCCGATGGCGCGGACCAGGTCGACCGGCAGGCGGCCCTCCGCACGGATCGCGTCGGCCATCGTGCGGACTCGCGGTGGCGCGTACGGAACAGCTGTCATGCCCTGACGATGCCGTCCGCCGGCCCGGTTGTCGTCACGGCAGGCGCCCATCCCCGATACCGGCTAGCCGGTAGTGCGCACGACATGTTCCGCGGTGGTGTTCAGCGCAGCTTGGCGAAGAACTCGCGGACGTCGCCGACGAACAGGTCGGGGGCTTCCATAGCCGCGAAGTGGCCGCCGCGGTCGAACTCGGTCCAGTGCACCACGTTGTGTTCGAGCTCGACGGTGCGCCGGATCGACACGTCGTGGGGGAACACCGCGACGCCGGTCGGCACCGGGGACCGCTCGCTCGCGCCCCAGGCGCCGGAGTGCGCGGTCTCGTAGTAGCTGTTGGCCGAGGACCCGGCCGTGCCGGTCAGCCAGTACAGCATCACGTTGGTGAGCAGCAGGTCCCGGTCCACCGCGTCCTCGGGCAGGTCGGCGGCCGGATCGGTCCACTCCTTGAACTTCTCGACGATCCAGGCCAGCTGCCCGACCGGGGAGTCGTGCAGGCCGTGCGCGAGAGTCTGGGGGCGGCTGATCTGGATCATCGCGTAGCCGGACTGCTCGGTGTTCAGGTACTCCAGGTGCGCCAGCCGCGCTCGCTCGGCCTCGGTCAGCTCGGCCACCTCGTCCGGATCGATCTCGGTGAACCCCGACAGCCCGTTCGCGTGCACACCGACGACCCGGTCGGGATTGAGCCGGCCGAGTCCCGGTGAGATGACAGCGCCGGTGTCGCCGCCCTGCGCGCCGTAGCGGTCGTAGCCGAGCCGGTCCATCAAGGCGGCGAACGCCCGGGTCACCCGGTTGGTGTCCCAGCCGGCCTCCCGGGTCGGCCCGGAGAACCCGCTGCCCGGGATCGACGGAACCACCACGTGGAACGCTTCCGCCGGGTCGCCGCCGTGCGTGCGGGGATCGGTCAGCGGGCCGATGACGTTCAGGAACTCGACGATCGAGCCGGGCCAGCCGTGGGTCAGGATCAGCGGCAGCGCGCCCGGCTCGGGCGAGCGGACGTGCAGGAAGTGGACGTTCTGCCCGTCGATCTCGGTGGTGTACTGCGGGAAGCTGTTCAGCTGCCGCTCCCGCGCGCGCCAGTCGTAGCCGTCGCGCCAGTATTCGGCGAGCCCCTTGAGGTAGGACACCGGCACGCCGCGGCTCCAGCCGGCGTCGGGCAGGTCGGCCGACCATCGGGTGCGGGCGAGCCGATCGCGCAGGTCGTCCAGATCAGCCTGGGGGATGTCGACGGTAAAGGGCCGGATCTTGCTCTTGTCCTCCATGCCTTCAACGCTAGAAGCCGCCTAGGACGAAAATCGTCCTAACCGGATGTCAGACTTCAGGTATGTGGGAAACACCGGCCCGACTACTGCGACTGCTCTCGCTCCTGCAGACCCGCCGGGACTGGTCCGGTGCGGAACTGGCCGAGCGTCTGGAGATCACGCCGCGGACCGTGCGCCGCGACATCGAGCGGCTGCGCGCGCTCGGCTACCCGGTGCTGGCCAGTGCGGGCACCGCCGGCTATCGGCTCAGCGCCGGCGCCGACGTCCCGCCCCTGCTGCTGGACGACGACGAAGCCGTCGCGATCGCGATGGGCCTGCGCACGGCGACCGGCGGCTCGATCACCGGCATCGAGGAGACCTCCGTGCGGGCCCTGGCCAAACTCGAGCAGATCCTGCCGTCCCGGCTGCGCCACCGGATCAACGCCCTGCAATCGGTGACGGTGCCGGTGGCCCACAGCGGTCCCACCGCCGACCCGAACACCCTCACCGCCATCGCCGTCGCCTGCCGCGACTCGCACCGGCTCCGCTTCGACTACCGCACCCACGAGGGAACCAAAGTCACCCGTACGACCGAGCCGCACCGACTGGTCCATGCCGGCCGGCGCTGGTACCTGGTCGGCTGGGACGTCGACCGTCAGGACTGGCGCACCTACCGGGTGGACCGCCTCGAACCGCGTACGCCCACCGGGCCCCGCTTCACCCCGCGCACCCCACCCGAACCCGACCTCAGCGGCTACACCTCGCGGTCGATCTCCACCTCGGCCTACCGCTACCAGGCGCGGTTCACCATGCACGTCGACGCCGAAACCGCGGCCGAACGGATCTCGCCCACCACCGGCACCCTGGAGCCGATCGACGACCACACCTGCACCCTGCGAACCGGGTCCAACTCACTCGACGAACTGGCCATCCACGTGACGACCATGGGCTTCGACTTCGAGGTCCACGAGCCACCCGAACTGGTGACCCACATCCGAACCCTCGCGGCACGACTCGCCGCCGCAACGAAGTAGCCGAACGGGCGGCCGGCAAATCTCGCGCAGCAAGACGAATACATGCTGGTTTACTACGTCCTGCCTGAGGCCGGTTCTGGGTGGCCTGGCCGAAGCGGGCGTCGAAGGTGCCCACGGATGTCACCGAGGACGTCGTCCGCGAGATCGCGCTGCCGACCGGGTTGGTCGACAACAAGGTGTGCGCGATCGACGAGATCTGGTCGGGGTTGCGGCTGGTCATCCGCCGCGAGAACCGGTCCTAGGGACGCAGCATGGCCAGGAAGGCGGCGAAGTCCGGCGCCAGCGGCACCACTCCCCAGTCGACGCTCCAGAAGACGACCGACGGGTCGTCGTTGCTCGCGCGGTAGTCGAAGCAGAAGAAGTCGCCGCCCACGTCGGCGGCGAACGGGATGATGCCCTCGTCCAGCACGTCCAGCAGGGGAAATATGGCGGCGACGATGTTGCTGGTGAACGGCGAGTCCTCGAAGTGCAGCAGGTGGTCGACCGCGGTGCCGAAGCCGTTGGGCAGATCGACCCCGGCCGGAACCGGTGCGGCGCCCTGATGAATGCGGGCCACCGCCACGAACTCCGCCGGCAGCTTGACCTCCAGTTCGTCCTCGGCCTGTCGCACCGCCTCGTCCGACGCCGGCCGCGGGTCGTCGATCGCCTCGTCCACCCAGTTCACCACGGCTCACTCCCTCATCGGCCGGTCACGTCGCGGGACCAGGACGGGCTCCGCCTCGGCCCCACCCGTACGCTCGCGCCGGCGCCGGCCAGGACGGCGCCGATCCGGTCGGCGCTTTCGCGGGTCAGGTCGTCCCATACCGGCCGAGAGGGATCGTCGGCCCGTTCGGAGGCCTCGCCGTAACTCAAGCCACCGTGCTCCCTCAGATGCGCGATCACCTGCCAGCGTTCCGGCCCGGGGTCGATGACGAACAACGCGGTGTCGCCCCCGTGGTCGATCCGCCACGATGCCGGTTTCCCGAGCTTCACATAGCGCCACCAGTCCTTGGACGCGAAGGCCGCGACGATCACGACGAAACCGGACGACCGCACGGCATGAGCCACCACACCCGTCGACAGGGCTGACCAGAGGGCGCTCCCGGCGCTCAGCACGAGCACGACGACGACACGCGGCGCAGCGCGGCGAACCATCCCGCGAGCTGGGCTTTCTCGTACATCCGGATGATCATCAGCCACAGATCTCGGCCCTTCCGCCGGTGCTTCGGCCGACATCGTACGGAACGAACGCGCGCTCGGCCGCCCGGTGCGGGGGCGGGGGCGAAGCACCGCGAATCGAGTCAACCGTTCGGTTGTCGGGGGCGGGCCGTTCTGCTTCACGAGGTGGCCGCGAGATCCACTTCCCGCGTCGGTAAACCGCCGTTTTCAGGGGGCAAGGCACGCAAAGCACGGATATGAGGGGAATCAACATGAACAAGCTCACCCGCGCCCTGACCCTGGGCGGGTTCGGCGTTCTCACCGCCATGACCGTCGGCATGGGTCCGGCTCAGGCCGCGCCGGCTGCTCCTGTGGCCCCGGAGAGCAAGACCACGGTCAGCCACAACGTGTGGCGGGGCGAGAGCCAGATCGTCGGCTTCTACCGGTCGCTGCGTGACTGCCAGCTGGCCGGCGTCTACGGCGAGCGTAGCGGCGCCTGGGACGACTTCGACTGCAACATCGTGCCCGTCGGACCGCGCCGGGGCGCCTGGGCCCTCGAGGTCGCTGACTACGACAACTGGGGTCCGTTCGGCTTCGGCCGGCCGTTCCAGGTCGTGCGGGGCTTCCCGACCCAGTTCCGTCCCGTCTGGGCCGGTCAGTTCCGGCAGGTCCGCCCGGGCCAGTTCCGGCACTTCCGTCCGGGCTCGCACCGTAACGACTGGATGCGGGACCGGGACCGTCGCCACGGCGGCTTCGACCACCGCGGTCGGGACGGCCGCAACGGTCACGACCACGACCGCCGGGGTGGCAACGACCGCCGCGGCGGCGGCGACAACCACCGCGGTGGCCCGCACAACCGCTAGATCTGACCTGGATGCGCGAGACGTCCCAGGCCGAGCACCGGCAACGCCGGACCCGGTCAGGACAGCACGAGGCGCATGAACCACCGAGCTGACTGGTGTCTTACACAACCCTCGGGCCGCCGGGCAATCATCCGCCTGGCGGCCAGAGGGCTGCGGCCGAATGTGACGCAGGCCACCGCCATCTGAGATCCGCGAGCCGCCGGGAAGCGTCTTAACCGACGTGAGCCGAATCTTCCTCATCGAGCTGCGCCGGACCCCCGCGCTGTGGACGGCCCTGGCGTTGCTGGCCCTCGGAGCCGGGCTGCTGTATTACGCGCCCTTCCGGTGGACCTCCGGCTACATGCTGCTGGCGATGGACCAGCGGTGGTACCTCTCGTTCTTCCTCGGTCTCGCCCTGGCCGCCGGGGCCGCGCAGGGCCGCCGCGAGCACCGCTCCCGGGTCACCGAGATGTTCGCCGGCGTGGCTCGCCCTCCCCTGCTGCGGGCGGTTCCGATCCTGCTGGTGTACGGCCTGGCCATGGCCGTCGCGTACGCCGGCGCCACCCTCGCGGCCGCCGCCCGGCTGGCCGGCACCGTGGAGTACCTGCCGCTCGGCGCCGTGGCCGGCGTGGTGGCGGTCGGCGTGGCGGCGATGGTCGCGGCCGTCTGGTTCGGCCTGGCCGTGGGCCGGTTGCTGCCGTACCTGGTGACCGCCCCGCTGCTCGCGATCGCCTCCATCGCGTCGCCGCTGGCCGCCCGCGAGATCACCGGGCGCCGGGAGTGGCTGAGCACACTGCTCTTCCCCGCCTACGGTCTGGGCGGCCCGAGCGACTTCGTGACCATCCCCGTACGCCTGAGTTCGGCCCAACTGCTCCATCTGGCCGGCCTCGCGGTCACGGGCGCGCTGCTGTTCGCCGCCTTCCGGTGGCGCGCTCTGCTGCCCGCAGTGGCCGGAACCACCGCCGCGATCCTGGTGATGCAGGGCGGCTCGGCTTTCCGCCACGAGCCGATCGACCCGGTCGCCCGCGAACTGGTCTGCACGACGGACACGCCCCAGATCTGCGTGGCCCGCATGCACAGTGGACTGCTGGACGAGGTGACACCCCAGGCCCGCGCGGCGCTGGCCCGCTTCGCCCGCCTGCCGAACGCCCCGACGAGGGCGATCGAACACTTCGACTACGAGAGCATCCACGGCCAGCAGTCCACCGACGTCCTGCTCATCCCCCTGGCCATCGGCGACGACGGGCACGCCCTCTACCGCGACCGCCTCGAAACCCTCATGACCGACAACCTGGGCGTACGCCCGTTCGTCTGCCCCGACGAGAAGCCGGGCACCGACCCCGCGGTGGTCGAGGCCGCGTCGGCCTGGCTGCTCGGCACGAAGCCCGAGCACCGCGACGCCCAGCTCCTGCTGCAGCGACTGCACCAACTCGACGAACGCACGGCCGCAGCCCGAGTCGCCGCCGTCCGCCGCGCCATCCTGACCTGCGACCCCGGCACCGATCTGATCCCCGCCTCGTCGCGGTAGGACTGTCTCGCGTTCATGAAAGACATCTGTCAGCATCACTGTAGCTAGGAGTTACTGCGTAAACACTCTTCGCACAGGTGGTGCCGTGACCCAACTGTCTTTCTGGGGGCCCGACGACCAGCGCAGCCCTGAGCCCAGAACCGGTACGACCGTGACGCTGCGACTGTTGATCACCGTCAAGGCAGCGCCGAACCCCTCGGCGAGGCACGGCGAGACCGTTTGCGTGGGTGCGCTGAGCGTGGACCCGGGCCGGCGCAGCTGGATCCGCCTGTACCCGATCCATTTTCGTGACCTCGACGACGACAACAAGTTCCGCAAGTACGACATCGTCACCGTCGACGCGCTCCCTGCAGTCCAGGACCAACGCCAGGAGAGCTGGCGGCCCGTCGTCGGCAGCGTCCGGCCCGAGCACCATCTCAACACGGGCAACGCCCGGCGTGACTACCTCGACCCGTACGTCGAGGACTCGATGTGCCAACTCGTCGAGCACGCACGCGCCGCATCCAGCGCCCGATCGATCGCTCTGATCCGCGTCCACGACGTCAGCAGCCTGAGCATCACCCGGCACCGCGGATGGACACCCGAACAGCAAGCCAAAATCAACGGTTACCTCAGTCAGCTCGACATCCTGGACGACCATGACCGCGCCCCGCTGCAAGCCCCACGCTTCACCGGCGCCTACCGCTACCGGTGTGCCGATCGCCGTTGCCGCGGACACCGGCAGAGCCTGCTCGACTGGGAGTTCGTCGCCCTCCAACGCCGTCTCGGCGGGCTGACCGACGCCGAGGCCGCCGATCAACTACGCACCAAGTTCCTGGACCAGTTGTGCGGCGCCGACCGCGACGTCGCGTTCTACGTCGGCAACCAGGCCGCCCGGCCGCAGGCATTCAGCATCGGCGGAGTCTACGCACCGCGACGGCCCACCGGCCGGCACCGGCTACGACTCAGCCGATGACCTCCAGCAGCACGTCG
The DNA here is from genome assembly GCF_024137025.1 of Paractinoplanes aksuensis. Classification (GTDB taxonomy): domain Bacteria; phylum Actinomycetota; class Actinomycetes; order Mycobacteriales; family Micromonosporaceae; genus Actinoplanes; species Actinoplanes aksuensis. The sequence goes on along the minus strand of NZ_JAMYJR010000028.1, from coordinate 63,724 downwards.
GCATGGCAGTCCACCGTCAACGGGCACCAGCACGCCAGCACACGTCCCGGCAACTCCTGACGTGCCCGCTCGACCAGCTCAGGTTGCTCATCCAGCCACTGACGGTAGAGGAGCAACGCTTCGGCCCGGCCGTGCAAACGGGCGCTGTAGGGGTTGGCCCACGGCGATCGCCGCAGCCCGAAGCCCTGCCGACCCACGTAAACCGCGTCCGACGGGATCACCGGATGATAGAGATCGCCGGACACCCGGACCCGGGCCGAGCGTGTGCTGGGATCCGAACTCACGACGGCACTCTACGACCCACGCCGAGTCAGCACGGCGCCGCCGTCGACCGGCAGCGCGCCGGCCGACGGGAGCAAACCTGAGCCGGGCGTCGGAAAACCGAGGTCGGGGGAACACTCGGTTGCGGCTCAACCGTGGCGTCGCCAGGAACGTTCCACCCGTCAGGCCAGCAGAACGTCATCATCCGATGAGACTCGGGCACGCCGTCAACGGTGATCCAGTAGCAACCGGCGGGGTCGCTCGGGAAGGCTCGCAGGGCGAAGACGTTTGATCTGGATTCCCGGATCGACTCGTGGACCGCGGTGGTGACGGCGCGAGCCCCGGAGGCGGGCCGCTCCGGTCGCCCGGGACGGCCGTACCCTGCGCCGGACGAATCCCTGGGCCGAACCGGTCCTGCGCGTCGCCACAGCGGGCACCGGCTGGCACCTGACCAGCTACGACGACCCACCACACCGGTTCCACGCCGTCGCCGTCCGCCGATGAGCGGGGCCATGGCGTGGTCCCGGGCCGGCGCCATCACCCGCGGCCGCTTCACAGGCCGACGGTGATTTTCCATTCCTTCAGCTCGCGGTTCTTGGTCACGTCGTGGCGGGTGTACGGGTCCTGGTCGACCAGGGCCTGGGCCGCCGCGGCGTCGTCGGCCACCAGGACGATGATGCCGCCGCTGAGGTCGGCCAGGGGGCCGGCCAGTAGCAGGGAGCCCTCGGCCTGCAGCTTGGCCAGGTGTTCCAGGTGCTCGGGGCGGCGCTCGGCCCGCGCCGGGGTGTCGTTGTAGCCGTACGTGAGAACGAAGTGGCTCATTGGTCTGCCCTTTCCACTGTTTGCAGGCCGTAGACCCGGCGGGCCGTACGGGAGAAGACGTCGGCTTGCTCGTCGTCGGCGCGATGCTGCAGCGCCTGTTTCCACGCTTCGGTCAACTCGGCCGCGTCAGTCCACAGTGTTTCGACCGGCAGGTTGGTGCCGAACATCGCGCGGGCCGAACCGAACTGGTCGAGGATCTCGTCGGCCACGAGCCGGATCAGGGTGGGGTCGACGCGGTGGACGAAGGTGCCCTGGCCGGTCAGTTTGACGACGACGTTGGGGAGAGCGGCCAGTTCGCGCAGACCATTTCGCCATTCCGCGACGACGGCCGGGTCGGTGTGGTCGGTCAGCATTCCGGCGTGCACGAGCACGAAGGTCACGTCCGGGTGTTCGGCCACGAGGGCGGCCGCGTCAGGCATCTGGGGCGCGAAGACCTGCAATTCGAACAACCAGCCGAGGTCGCCGAGGGCCGCGATGTTCGTACGGAAAACCGGGTCCTTCATGCGGTCGGGGCCGTCGGCGAAGCGGAATTCGGGGCGCTCGTGCCAGTGCAGTTGCAGGCGGGTGCCGACGACGAGCGGGCTGATCGCCTTTTGTTCGCGCATGATGTCGACGGCGTTCTCGGCGAACAGGTTCGCGCACCCGACAACGGCCGTCGGCCAGCCGGTGCTCTCGTGCAGTCCGGCAACCCAGCGGACCTCGTCGACTACTCGGTCGAGGGGCCAATTCGGTTGCACATAAACGGATGCGGAAATGCCGGCCGACCGCGCGTCGCGCATGTATTCGTCGATCAGGTAGTCACGCCGGATCGGCTCGTACGGGCCGAAGATGCGCGGGACCATCGGGCCGGAGAGCCACGGCATGTCGGTCTGCCGCCAGACGTGATGGTGCGAGTCGACGATGTCACCTGTGTACACGGGGATCCCTTCCGAAGGCCGAAACGACGGCGGCGAGCGCGGTTTCCAGGTCCCGCACCCCGGTCAACGCGTCCAGCTCGGGGCGGACGGCCGACATGCCCCGGGTCAGCGGCCGGTAAGCGGGATCGCAGGCCAGCGGCGACCACCAGCACAGGCGATGGGCGAGCTGCGACAGCCGCCGGGTGGCCGCCACCATGCCCGTGCAGTCGCCGCGCTCGAGCCCGTCGGAGAGCACCAGCACGAGCGCACCGCGGGACATGGTCACGAAACGGGCGCTGCCCAGGAAGGTCCGCAGGCTCTCGCCGATCTGGGTGCCGCCCTCGGCGTCGAGCACCAGACCGGCCAGCGCAGCCAGCGCGGTGTCGGTTTCCGGCGTACGCAGGGCAGGGGTGACCCGGGTCAGCCGGGTGCCGAAGGTGAACACTTCGACCCGAGCGCAGGTGGCGACCATAGTGTGCGCGAATCGCAGGTAGTCGGCGCTGTACTGCTTCATCGAACCGGAAACGTCCACCAACACGAGCACCCGGCGCTCATGCGGCGGTCGGTGCCGCCAATGCAACCGCATCACTTCCCCGTGCGTACGCAGGGATTGGTGATACGTGGCCCGCAGATCCACCCGCCGCCGACGTCCACCGGGCCGGCTGCGCCGCGACCGGGTCGTGGGCACCGCCCGGGGCAGCTCGCCGGCGATCCGCCGCAGAATCTGCCGGGCGTCCGGCGAAGTGGCGGGGAACCGGACGACGGATTCGGGGCTGAGCCGGCCGGCGGCGAGACCGTTGCGCCCACCGTGCTCGAGGGCGATGTCGGCCGCCTCGCGCTCACCCGGAGACCCGGTCGGTTCGTTGTCGTCGTCCGGTGGTTGCTCGGGCCGCTCGTCGAGAACGGGCACGGCTTCGTCGGCCCGTCCGAAGAACTGCTGGAACACCCCGTCGTAGACCAGCAGGGCGGGCTCCGACGTCACGAGTGTCGCGACACCGATCCAGTACAACTGGCCGGTTGTCGTGGGCGGCAGAGCGTCGATCGCGGCGAAGAAATCGAGCTGTTTGGGAGTGGAGACCACGAGCCCCCGGACGTGGAGCTGCCGGAGGAAAGCGAAAAGGTGGTCCTCGGCTCGCGACACGAGCCGCTGGTCCGGGTCAGGCCGGGTCATCGGGGAAGACCTCACCGGCGTGGGCCAGCACCAGGACCACGTCCTCCTCGTTCTTGAGCACCAGACCGAGCGCGGCCCGCCGGGCTTCGCTCTCGTCCGCGCCCTCGGCCATCAGCGTCTGCGAGCCCTGGGCCCAGGCGATGGTCTCGGCGATGCCGGGCCGCTTCAGCGGTCCGAGTGCGCGAATGATGTTCACCGACTGCACGAGTCTGGCCGCGCTGCGCGCGCTGAGCCCGGGCGCCTGGGCCTCGACGATCGTGCGCTCACGGTCCGGGTCCGGGAACGGGATCCAGTGGTAGAGGCAGCGCCGCTTGAGCGCGTCGTGCAACTCGCGCGTGCGGTTCGAGGTCAGCACCACCAGCGGCGGGACCGCGGCCGTGATGGTGCCGATCTCGGGGATCGTGATCTGGAAACCGTCGAGAAATTCGAGCAGGAACGCCTCGAACTCGCTGTCGGCCCGGTCGATCTCGTCGATGAGCAACACCGCACCCGTACGACTGCGCAGCGCGCGCAACAACGGCCGTTCGAGCAGGAAGTCGTTCGCGTAAAGGTCGGCCACCGCTTCGCCGCGCACCTCGGCCGCGCGCAGGCTCAGCAACTGCTTCGGGTAGTCCCACTCGTAGAGCACCTGCGAGACGTCGATGCCCTCGTAGCACTGCAAGCGGATCAGGTCGCGGCCCAGGGCGTCGGCCAGCACGTGCGAGATCTGCGTCTTGCCGACACCCGGCTCCCCCTCCAGCAGCAGCGGGCGGCCGAGGGCGATGGCCAGCCGGACGGCGGTCAGCAGTCCCTCGTCCGCGAAGTAGCGCCGCTCCTCCAACTGCCGGCTGAGCGTGGCGCGATCGGGTGCCGTCATGCGCGCAGCGCGTCGAGCCCGCGCAGGATCGACTCCGGGGTGAACGGCATGGTGGTCAGGCGTACGCCGCAAGCGTCGAAAATGGCGTTGGCGATGGCCGGGATCGGGGCGTTGGCCGTCATCTCGCCGATGCCTTTGGCCCCGAACGGCCCGTTGGACGCCGGACGCTCCAGGATCACGCTCGACTGCACGGGGATCTCGGCCGGGCCCGGCATCAGGTATTCGCAGAAGTCGACCGGCCCGTGGTCGCGCGAGGCCGGGTAGTACGGCTCGGTCGACTCGAAGACGGCGTGCGAGACGCCCATCCAGCCGCCGCCCTCGACCTGCTGGGCCGCCATGGCCGGGTTGAGGGCCCGGCCGATCTCGTACGCGTTGTGCAGGCTGAGCACCGTGACGATCCCGGTCTCGTCGTCCACCTCGACCTCGGCCACCGTGCACGCGTGGGCCTGGCACGAGTCGGGGTCCATCTCGCCGGTCTCGGGCACCGGGTAGTTGCGCTCCTTGAGGAAGATGCCCCGCCCCGAGATGGTCTTGCCCTGCTTGAAGTGGGCGGCCAGCGTGATGTCCTGGATGTGGATTTCGGTGGCCGGGCTGCCCTTGAGGCGCACGAAACCCGTACCGTCGGTCTCGAGATCGCCCGCGTCGACCTCGAGCTCGTCGGCCGCGACGGCCAGCATCACCTCGCGGGCCTCGCGGGCGGCCATGATGACCGCGTTGCCGATGCGGTGGGTGCCCCGGCTGGCGAAGGTGCCCATGCAGTGCGGGCCGGTGTCGGTGTCGGCGGTGTCGACGATGACGTTCTCCATCGGCATGCCCAGCGTCTCGGCCGCGCACTGGGCGACCACCGTCTTGAGCCCCTGGCCGAGGTCGACCGACGACAGGCTGATCACGAAGCCACCCATGGTGGTGGCGTGGATCAGCGCCTGCGACGGGTCGCCGCCGAGGTTCATGCCGGTGGGGTAGTTGACCGACGCGTAGCCCCGGCCCCGCAACAGCGTCATGCTCCGGCTCCCCTCGACGACATCGCCTGGTATTCCTCGGGCAGCTCGTGACCGACGAGCGCGGCCGCGCGCTGGATGACCTCGATCAGCGCGGTGCCCTCGGCCACCTTGCGGTGGGCCTTGAGGTCGCCGTCGCGGTAGGCGTTCTTCAGGCGGAACTGCAGCGGGTCCATCTCGAGGGCGCGGGCGATCCGGTCCATCTGGGACTCCAGCGCGAAGTCGGCGATGGTGACCCCGAAACCGCGCATGGCGCTCGACGGCGTCCGGTTCGTGTAGACGCAGTGGCAGTCGGCGTAGACGTTGGGGATCGTGTACGGGCCGGGCAGGTGGGCACAGGCCTTGGTCGTGCCGTACGGCGAGTGCCGCGAGTACGCACCGGAATCGACGTAGAGCATGACCTTGCGGGCCACGATGCGCCCGTCGTTCATGACGCCGTCCTTGATGTAGATGCGCTCGGCCGCCCGCGGCGACGACACCTGCATCTCTTCCTCGCGCGTGTAGACGAACTTCACCGGCCGGTTCGTCAGGGTGGCGGCGATGCAGGCCAGGGGCTCGACCATGACGTCGACCTTGCCGCCGAAGCCGCCGCCGACGGTGCCGCCCTTGACCTGCAGGTCGGTGAACGGCCGGTCGAGGATCAGGGCCGTGTTGTCGAGGGTGAAGAACGCGGCCTGGGTGTTGCTGTGGATGAGCAGGCGCCCGCTGCTCTGCGGCACGACGACACAACCGGTGGTCTCGGTCGGCGCGTGCTCGATCGGGGCCGAGCTGTAGCGCCACTCGAAGATCCGGTCGGCCTGCGCGAAGCCCTGCTCGACGTCGCCGAACCGCAGGCGGCGGGCGTGGTGACCCTCGTACACGAAATAGTTGGTTCCGGCCTGCTTGATGACCGGGGCATCCGGGGCCAGCGCCGCTTCGACGTCGAGAACGGCCGGCAGTACGGTGTAATCGACCTTGACCCGGGCCGCGCCCTCGAGCGCCGCCGCCTCGGAGTCGGCGACCACGGCCACGATCGGCTCGCCCTTGTAGAGCACGCGGTCCTCGGCCAGCACGGGTTCGTCGTTCGGTTCGATGCCGATCAGCCGCAGCACCATGTACCAGTTCGACGGCACGTCCCGGTGCGTGATGACCCGGAGTACGCCCGGCACCCGCAATGCCTCGGACACGTCGACGCTGTTGATCCGGGCGTGGTGGTGGGCGGACCGGTGAATCTTGACGTGCGCGAGGTCGGGGAAGGTTCGGTCCTCGAAGAATTCCGTACGCCCGGTGACGTGCCCCAGCGCGTCCGAGCGCTGCACCGTCTTGCCGATGACGGAGAACTTGTCGTCCGGGCGCTCGTCCTTGAAGTAGTCGGAGTCGATCGGGTTGACCCGGGGCATCAGAGCTTCGCCCCCTCGCGCCGGCGAACGGCCGCGTCGAGGATCGCGCTGACGATCGGCTCGTAGCCGGTGCAGCGGCACACGTTCCCGCTGATCGCCTCGTTGACCTCGTCCCGGGTCGGGTCCGGGTTGCGGTCGAGCAGCGCCTCGGCCGACATGATCATGCCGGGCGTGCAGAAGCCGCACTGGGTGGCGAACCCGTCGAGGAACGCCTGCTGCACATGGCTGAGCGCGGGACCGTCGGCCAGCCCTTCGACCGTCGCGATGTCGGCGCCGTCCACGGTCACGGCCGGCACGAGGCAGGACACGACGGGCTCGCCCTCGAGCAGCACGGTGCACGAGCCACAGGCGCCCTGGGCACAGCCCCGCTTGGCCCCGGTCAGCCCGAGTTGCTCACGCAGGGCGAGCAGCAGTGTCGTCTCGGGCCGGGCGATGAACGTCTTCCCGACCCCGTTGACCTTCAGATTGACGATTCTCACCGGCGACCTCGTTCCTTCAACAGCCGAGCAGCGCTCGCCGCAGGTGGACAGGAAAGACGCGCTTGCGGTACCAGGCCGAGGCGTACGCGTCGTCGGCGGGCGACAACTCGGTCAGGCCGTCCTGGGCCGCGGCGTGCACGGTGGCCTCGTTCAGCGGCCGGCCGATGAGCGCCTCCTCGACGGCGTGGGCCCGGAGGACGTGGTCGCCGACCCCGCCGAGAGCGACCCGCGCCCCGGTGACGATCCCGCCCGACTCGACGACGGTGGCCGCGACCGTGACCAGGGACGCGGAGTTGAAACGGCGACGGGCCGCCTTGACGTACTTGAAGATGCCGGGCTCCGGCCGCTCGAACGTGACGGCGGTGACGAGCGCGGGTTGCCGCAGCGGCAGCTCGGCCGGCTCGTCGTGACCGGCCAGCGTGGCCCGGGCATCCAGCGCGACCAGGGCGACGGCCAGGTCCCCGTGCGGTTGCCGGACGAACAGGTTGCCACCGACCGTGGCCAGCGTGCGCACCGGCACCGAGGCGATCGAGCGGACGACCGGGTTGAGCAGGGCGAGCCGCGCGTCGTGCTCGATCTGGGCCAATGTGGTGGTGGCGCCGAGGGTCACTGTGGACCCGGCGACGGTGATGCCGGCCAGACCGGTGCGGCGCAGGCTCACCAGGGCGGTCGGCGGTGATCCGTAGTCGTTGAGCGCCGGCATCAGAGCGGTGCCGCCGCCGAGGATGGTGGCTCCCGAAGCGATCAGACCCACAGCCGCGGGCACGTCCTCGGGGACATGAACCTCAGTCAACATGCGAGATCCTTTTATCGATATCGATAATTCAACGTAACGGGAGGTCACTAAGCTGGTCAATGTCCGGGTGGCGATGAGGTACGGGAGCATACGGTGAACCTGTCGAGGCCGACGCTGAGCGAAGGCATCCGGGACGGCCTGGTCGAGATGATCGTGTCGGGCCGGATCAAGACCGGCGAACGGCTGATCGAGACGAGGATCGCGGCCGACTTCGGTACGAGCCAGGCCCCCGTACGGGAAGCCCTGCGCGAACTCGAAGGGCTGGGCCTGGTCGAGAGCCGGCCGCGACGCGGGCGGCACGTGCTGCCGTTCGTCGAGCAGACGCTGCGCGAGGCGTACGTGGTCCGGGCCGCCCTGGAAGAGACGGCGACCCGGCTGGCCATGCTGAATCACAAGCTGCCGCTGGAGGACATGCGCGAGGACGTCGCCGACATGCGCCGGTCGGCCGCGGGCGAGGACGTGCGGGCGATGGGCCTGGCCAGCACCCGGTTCCACCGCCGGGTCGTGCTGGCCGCCGGCAACTTCCTGCTCGAACGGGCGTGGGAGGCGCTGCAGATCGAGGCCCGCACCGCGATCACGCTGATGGTGGCCGAACCCGACCTCGGCCACGTGGCCGACGAGCACGCCGACCTGCTGGCCGTGCTCGAGGCGGGCGACGTCGAGGCGGCCTGCCTGCACACACGGTCGCACCAGTGGGCGTACGCCGATCTGCCCCACGACATGCACGGCGCGGCCCGGACGGTGCGGTTCCTGCCCTGATGCCCGGTTCGGGGCTCTGACCAGCACCGATAGTGAAGACATTCTCATCCGGTTCTCATGGCCGGGTCACAGTTGCCGGGCACGCTGATCCCCGTGCGAGTTCTGGACGTTCACCAAGGTCGACGACACGTACGTCGCCCTGGGCGCGGCCACCCTGCTCCTGCGCGACGCGGCCGAGCGGGCCATGCGGCTGGTCGTCCTGGGCGCCCCCATAGCCGCCCGCCCCTGATCGAGCCGGGCCACGGGTCACCCGACCCTGAGTGAGCGAGCCGGGCCGGGGGTCGCCCGGCGCGAGCACTCACCCCGGCCGCAGCGCCCTGCCGGTCCATCGACGAGTCGAGCCGGGCGCCGATCCGGGGCACCGGCCGGCCCTGATCGATCACGGTCTCTTGGTTGCTGCCGCTGAACTGCTGGGTTACCGTTCGGGAGCGCTCCCAAACCGACCTCCCCCTCGGAAGGAAGCACCTTGTCCCCAACTGCTCTCCGGCGCTCCCTGCTGGCCGCGTCGGCCGTGCTCGTCACGGCCGGCGTCGCGCTCGCCGCCGGCACCGCCTCGGCCGGAACGCTCTCCGGCACCCTCTACCGTGACCCCGACACCGCAGTCGCCCGCTGGGTGGCCGCCAACCCAGGTGATTCCCGTACGGCGATGATCAGCTCGCGGATCGCCAGTCAGCCCGCCACCCGCTGGTTGTCGAACTTCAATGTGAGCACCGTGCAGTCCGAGGTCTCCGGCTACGTCGGCGCGGCCGTTTCGGCCGGGCAGGTGCCGGCCCTGACCCTGTACGGCATCCCCAACCGGGACTGCGGCGGCGCCAGCGCGGGTGGCGCCCCCGACCTGGCCACCTATCAGACCTGGGTCGGCAACATCGCCCGCGGGCTGGGCGGCCGCACCACGCTGATCCTGCTCGAACCCGACTCGATCGCCCTGCAGACCTGCCTCAGCGCGGGTGAGATCACCGCCCGCGACCAGGCGCTGGCCACCGCGACCCGCACCCTCAAGGCGGCCGGGGCCAAGGTCTATCTGGACGGTGGCCACTCGGCCTGGAACGCCGCCGCCGAACAGGCCCGCCGCCTGGCCAACGCGGGTGTGGCCGACGGCGACGGCTTCTACACCAACGCCTCGAACTTCCAGTCCACGGCGAACGAGACCGCCTTCGGCCGTTCGGTGCTGAGCGCGCTGTCCGGCCGCGGCATCGCCGGCAAACGCCAGGTGATCGACACCAGCCGCAACGGCGGCGCGGCCGGCGACTGGTGCGGCGACGACAACACCGACCGGCGGATCGGCCGCTACCCCACGCTGGACACCGGCGACGCCAACATCGACGCCTACCTGTGGATCAAACCGCCGGGCGAGGCCGACGGCTGCGCCTACGCGGCCGGCTCGTTCCAGCCCGCGCTGGCCGCCAGCCTGGCCACCAACGCCCCGAACCCGCCGACCACCACGCCCCCGACCACACCGCCCACCACCCCTCCGACAACTCCGCCCACCACTCCCCCGACGACCCCGCCCACCAACCCGCCGGCCGGGGCGTGCGGCGCGACCTACACGACGTCGAGCTCGTGGCAGGGCGGCTTCCAGGGCCAGGTCACGGTCAAGGCGGGCGGCCGCGCGATCAACGGCTGGTCCGTCTCGTGGACCCTCGCCTCGGGACAATCCGTGAACCAGGTCTGGGGCGGCACACTGACGGTGACGGGATCGACGGCCACCGTCCGCAACGCGGCCTGGAACGGCTCACTGCAACCCGGCGCCACGGCCGACTTCGGCTTCATCGCCTCCGGCTCGGCCGGCACCCCCGGCCTCACCTGTACGGCGTAGAGAGACTGCGGCCCGGCGGCCACCACGCCGCCGGGCCCAGCACCGGCGCCTCGATCCGCCCAGGCGATACCGCTGCCGGGCCAGACGGGCGTCCCGGTCGACCAAGGCGATACTGCCGCTGGGCCACACGGGCGCTGAAGTCGAGCGAGGCCGGGCCATGCGGCAGCATCTCAGTCAACCGGAGCGACGCTGCCGCCGAGAAATACGCGGACGATCCGGCCGAGCGAGGCGACGCCGCAGCCTGGCCAAGCACGGGCGCCGCGGTCGATCAGGGTGACGTCAAGTAAACCCGCGCCGCAGAGGTGCCATTTGGAACGCCGGCCACTGCGGCGTCAGCCAAAGCGGCTGGACCGGGCGGCGGACTGGCCGATGGTCTCCGAGCGGCTTGGGCTGGCGACGGCCGAAGCCGCGCCGGCCAAAGCGGCTGAACCGGGGCGGCGGGACGGGCTGATGATCGCCGAGGGGTTCGGGCCGGCCCCACACACAAAGCAGCGTCGGCCGGACGCGGCCCCGGGCCGGGTCGGGGGAACCCGGCCCGGGAGGTGCGTCCGGCCGACGGTGGTGGTCGTGATCAGGCGGCCTGGATCTTGATGTCGCCGCCGCCCGACTTGACCGTCACCTTGCGGGCCGACGAGTCGCTGGTCTTGACCGAGACGTCGCTGGGGCCGCCGCCGCTGTCCGCGTTCACCGCGTACGGCCCGCCCGGCAGCTTGATCGCGGCGCCGCCGCCGGAGGTGTCGACGGCGACCGAGTCCGGCTCGGCGGCCAGGCTGGCCTCGACCGCGCCGCCGCTCGACTTGACCGTCAGGTTCTTGGCCGACAGCTTGTCGACGTTCACCTTGCCGCCGCCCGAGTCGATGTCGACCGGGGCCGCCACGCCGGACACGTCGACCGCGCCGCCGCCGCTGGACAGCTTCGCGGCCAGCGTCGCCGGCATCTCGATCTTGTAGTCGACGTTGCAGACGCCGTCGACGTTGCACCGGTCGGACTGCAGCAGCAGCTCGCCGCTGCTCACACTGTGCCGGCTCACCGGCTTCTTGTCGCGGTACTGCAGCGTCTCGGTGACCTTGATCGGGCCGCTGCCGGTGACGATCTCGATGTCGCCGCCGTGCCCGTCGACCCGCAGGGCGGTGACCGACTCGGCGATCTCGTAGGACGAGGACTCGCTCTTCTCGCCGCCGCCGCTCGTGCCGCACCCGGCCAGCGCGGCCGCGACGATCGCAGCCAGGCCCGCCCCGCGTACCCAGCTCATCGATCCGTCCACTTTCAGCATCTCCCGCGGCCCTTTCCCGTTGACGACCAGAAGCTCAACTCGCCCTGGCACCTGCAAAAAATACTATGCACGTGCCTGATACGTCAATCCGTCAATGGCTTCCCGACTGTCCGATCAGGTCCGCGGACGCGACCGGCGAACCGGCCGCAGCGGCGATGAGCTGCTCCGGAGCACCGGTCAGGGCGGTCAGCACAGCCACCATCTCATCGAGGATCGCCTCTGCCTGGTCGGCGCCGAACAGATCCGGGCGGTAACCCAGGCGCAGGTTCAGCACGCGGCCCGGCACCACCGCCATCCGCAGCGGATAGTGCGTGGCGTCGTCGTTGTCCACGCCGGAGAGCCGCAACCCGGTGCCCAGCGTCTCGAAGGCCGCCGGGTCGAGCGGATAGTTCGTGAACACGGTCGTGGTGTCGAACAGGGCCGCCCCACCACCGGCCCGCCGGACGTCGGTCAGCCGCAGGTGATGATGGCCCAGCAGGGTCGCCTGCTCGTCCCGGACCCGCCGCAGCAGGTCGCCCACGGTGTCGCCGGCCAGCAGCCGCACGCGCACCGGCAACGTGTTGGCCAGCAGGCCGACCATCCGCTCGATGCCCGGGATCTCCGGCGGCCGGCCCGAGAACGTCGTGCCGAACACCACGTCCGTCGTGCCCGTCCGCCGGCCCAGCACGACCGCCCAGGCCGCCTGGATGACGGTGCCGACCGTGACCTCCCGGGCCCGGGCCGCCGCTTCGAGCCGGGCCGCGAACTCGGCCGACATGTCACGGCGCAACTGCCGCTGGGGCTGCGGGTCCTCGTCGGCCCCGGCCGGCGCGACCAGGCTCGGGGTCGCCCCGGCCAGCGCCTCCCGCCAGGCCTGATCGGCCGCGGCCGGGTCCTGCCCCCGCAGCCAGCTCAGATAATCGCGGTACGGGACCACGGCCGGCAACGCGCCGCCGGCGTACCGGACGAACACCTCCTGCAGCACCACCGGCACCGACCAGCCGTCCCAGAGCAGGTGGTGGCTGGTGAGCAGCAGCCGATGCCGGGCCCGACCGAGCCGCAGCAGCCGCCAGCGCAGCAGCGGCGCCGCGGTCAGGTCGAAGGGCTCGGCCCGTTCGGCGGCCGCGACGCTGTCCGCCTGCTCGGCCCGGCCGGTCAGGTCGTCGAGCCGCCACGGCAGACCGACCTCGGCCCGCACCACCTGGACGGGCTCGTCGAGCCCCTCGTGGTGGAACGCGACCCGCAGGTTGTCGTGCCGGTCGAGCACCTCCTGGGCCGCCCGGCGCAGCCGCTCGGGATCGAGGTCGCCGTCCAGGTCGAGCCGGATCTGCGCGGTGTAGACGTCGACCTCGTCGACCAGGGCGTGGAACAGCAGTCCCTCCTGGGGCGGGGCCAGCGGCAGCACGTCGGTCAGATCCGGGTACGCCGTCTCGAGCTGCTCCACGTCGTCCGGGCCCAGGGTGACGAGCGGGAAGTCGCTCGGCGTGAACCCGCCCACGGCCACCGCGGCCAGGGTGTGAAGCTCGGCCGTGAACCGATCGGCCAGGTCGCGTACGTCGGTCTCGGTCAGCAGTTCGCCCGCCCACGACCACATCGCGCGCAGCCGGGACCCGTCGAGCCCGTCGTGGCTCAAGGCGTTCAGGGTGACGGCGTGGGCCAGCGGCAGACCCGGGTCGGCCCCGCCGCTCAGGACTGGTCCGCCGCCGAACCGGCCGAGGTAGTTGAAGGCGAACGGCGCCACGGCGTCGACCGCGGCCGCCCGCAGCTGCTCCTTGACCCCCTTGACCAAGCGGACCGGATCCCCGGCCGGGTGCAGGCGGAACGCCCGCATCCGGGTGAACCAGCCCACCGTCTCGGAGAGGTCGAGGTCGGTGCCGTCGCGGCCGTGGCCCTCGACGTCGACCAGCACGCCGTCCCCGATCTCGGGACGCCACCGGGCGACCGCCGCCGCGAACGCGGCCAGCAGCACGTCGTCGGCCCCGGCGTGGAACGCCGCCGGCAACCGGGTCAGGACGGCCTCGGTCACCTCAGCCGGGATCTCCACGGTCAGCTCGCGCCGGGTCGCGACGGTGTCCACCGAGCGGTCCAGCGCCCGGTCACCAGGTCCCGCACCGGCCGCCTCGACCGAAACCGGCGGGGCGACCGCGGTCAGCTCGGCCCAGCGGCGGAACGACACCGGGACCGGCCCGAGGTCCCCGCCCGCCCAGGCCGTCTCCAGATCAGCCAGCAGGATGCGCCAGGAGACCCCGTCGACCACCAGGTGGTGAGCCATCAGCAGCAGCCGGCCCGGCTCCCCCGGTCCCGCGTCGAACCAGACGGCCTGCACCATCACGCCGCGGTCCGGGTCGAGCCGTCCGCGGGCGGCCTCGATCTGGGCGGCCACCGGCTCGGACGCGGCGACCCGGGTCACCAGGTCCGTGACGTCCAGCTCGGAGGGTGGTGGCACGGTGAGGCGCCACCCGTCGGTGCGGTCCAGCCGCGCCCGCAGCATGTCGTGCCGGGTCATCAGCGCCCGCACGGCGGCCCGGACGCGGTCCAGGTCGCCCGGCGCCACGGGCACGACGATGTGCTGGTCGAAGCCCGCGATCGGGCCCCCGAGGACGGCGAACCGGTGCATCAGCGGGGTCAGCGGCACGTCACCCCACCCGGCCTCCGGCGCCTCGGCCGGGGCGCCGGGGGCGACGGCCACGGCGGCCAGCGCCCGGACCGTACGCTGGGCGAACACGTCGCGGGCGGTGAACACCAGCCCGGCCGTGCGGGCCCTCGAGACCAGGCGCAGCGTCATGATGCTGTCGCCGCCGAGGTCGAAGAACGAGTCGTCGGCGCCGGCCCGTTCGATCCCCAGCACCTCGGCGAAGACCTCGGCCAGGGCGGCCTGCGGGGGCGACATCGGCCCGACCGGCTCGGCCGAGGCCGGCAGTTCCGGCGCGGGCAGGGCCCGGCGGTCCACCTTGCCGTTGGTCGTCATCGGCAGCGCGGGCACCACCACGACCACGGCGGGCACCATGTACTCGGGCAGTCCGGTGGCCAGCGCCGCCAGCAGCCGCGGGCCGTCCAGCGTGGTTCCCTCGACCGGGGAGGCGTACGCGACCAGGCGCTTGTCGCCCGGGCGGTCCTCGCGGGCCAGTACGGCGGCCTGGCCCACCCCGGGCAGCCGGTTGAGCGCGGCCTCGATCTCGCCCAGCTCGACCCGGAAGCCCCGCAGCTTGACCTGCAGGTCGGCCCGGCCCAGATAGTCGAGCACGCCGTCGGCCCGCCAGCGCACCAGGTCGCCGGTGCGGTACATCCGCTCGCCGGGCGCGAACGGGCACGCCACGAACCGTTCCGAGGTCAGACCGGGACGACCGGTGTAGCCCCGGGCCAGGCCGGCCCCGGCCACGTAGAGTTCACCGGCGACGCCGGGCGGAACCGGGCGCAGCGCGGCGTCGAGCACGTAGACCCGCGTGTTGTCGGTCGGGCCGCCGATCGGTGGCGCCGCCGGCATGTCGGCCCCGCCGGACATCACGAAGGTGGTCGAGAAGGTGGTCGTCTCGGTCGGGCCGTACCCGTTGACCAGATGCAGCGAGGGGCAGGCGGCCAGCACCCGGCGCACCGCGACCGCCGAGGCGGCGTCGCCGCCGGTGCTGACCTCGCGCAGCCCGGCGAAGCAGCCCGGCCGCACCTCGGCCAGCACGTTGAACAGCGCGGTGGCGAAGAACGCCGTGGTCACGCCGTGCCGGGCCACGGCCCGCTCGACCACGTCGGCGTCGACCGGGCCGGGCGGGGCGACCACGATGGTCGCCCCGGCCAGCAGCGGGATCCAGATCTCGTAGACCGACACGTCGAACGCGTACGAGGAGTGCATGAGTATCCGGTCCCCGTCCGGGTTCCACCGGGTGTCCAGGGCGAACTCGACCACGTCGCGGTGCCGGACGGCGACGCCCTTGGGGACACCGGTCGAGCCGGAGGTGTACATGACGTAGGCGAGCTGGTCCGGGTGGGGCGAGGCGAGCCCGTACGAGCCGGGCGGCTCGCTGTCGTCGGTCACGTCCAGCACCAGGGTGTCGCCCGCGAAGGCGGCACTGCCGGCCACGTCGTCGGTCACCAGCACCGCGGCGCCGACGTCCCGCAGCACCCAGGCCATCCGGTCGGGCGGCAGCCCCTCCGAGAGCGGCACGAAGCAACCACCGGCCTTGAGCACGGCCAGGAACGCCACCGGGACGTGCGCCGACCGGGACAGTTTCAGAGCGACCGGGGTCTCGGCGCCCACCCCGGCCGCGATGAGCCAGCGGGCCAGCCGGTCGGTGCGGGCGTCGAGTTCGGCGTACGTCATGGTCAGTCCGTCGGCGACCACGGCCTCGGCCTCCGGGCGCCGGGTGACGGCCGCGGCGAACCGCGAGACCAGGGAGCCGGCGCGAGGCTCGCCCCCGGTGACGTTCCAGTCCACGAGCACCCGCTGCCGCTCGTCGGCCGAGAGCGGATCGAGGTGGTCGGCCACGGCTTCGGGCCGGTCGGCGAACGCCGCGAGCAGGCGGGCCAGGCGCTCGACGTACGCGCCGGCCTCGGCCTCGGTGTACCGGGCGGGCTGGTACATCACGCGCAGGGTCAGCCCGTCCGCGGGCAGCACGGCCAGCGACAGCGGGTAGTGCGTGGCGTCGTCGAAGCCGACCCCGGCCAGCCGGAGCCCGGTGCCGAGGGTGGCGAACGCGGCCGCGTCCAGCGGGTAGTTCTCGAAGACGGTGGTGGTGTCGAACAGCGCCCCGCCCCCGGCCAGCTGCTGGATGTCGGCCAGCCGCAGGTGGTGATGGGCGAGCAGGACGTTCTGCTCGGCCTGGACCCGGGTCAGCAGCTCGGCCACCGTCTCGCCCGGGGTGAGCCGGATCCGGACCGGGACGGTGTTGATGAACAGCCCGATCATCTGCTCGATGCCGGGCAGTTCCGGGGGCCGGCCGGAGACGGTCGCGCCGAACACCACGTCCTCGGACCCGGTGGTCCGGGCCAGCAGCAGGCCCCAGGCGGCCTGAACGACCGTGTTCACGGTGACCCCGAGCCGGCGGGCCAGGGCGCCGAGCCGTTCGACGGCCTCCGGCGGCAGCGGCTGCCGCACGTCGGCCTGCTCCCCCGCCTCGGCCCCGGCCGCGACCAGGGTCGGGCCGGGCAGGCCGGCCAGCGCGGTCCGCCAGGCGTCGGACGCCGCCCCGCGGTCCTGCTCCCGGTGCCATTCCAGGAAGCGGCGGTACGGGACCGCGGGTGGCAGCTCGGCCCCGGCGTACAGCGAGAACAGCTCGCGCAGCAGCACCGGCACCGACCAGCCGTCCCACAGCAGGTGGTGGGCGGTCAGGATGAGGCGGTAGCGGCCGGCCCCGAGCCGCAGCAGACGCCAGCGCAACAGCGGGGCGACGGCCAGGTCGAACGGCTCGGACTGTTCCTCGGCCGCGATCCGGTCGGCCTCGATGTCCCGGGCGGCCGGGTCCAGCCGGCTGAGGTCGTGCTGACGCCACGGCGCCTTGACCGCGGGCCGGATCACCTGCACCGGCTCGGCCAGCCCCTCGTGGTGGAAGGCGACCCGCAGGTTGTCGTGCCGGGCCAGCAGGGCCTGGGCGGCCCGCCGGAGGGCGCCCGCGTCGACCTCGCCGTCCAGGTCGAGCCGGAACTGCGAGCGGTACACGTCGACCTCGTCGGTCAGCGCGTGGAACAGGAGGCCTTCCTGCAACGGCGAGAGCGGCAGGATGTCCTGGATCGACGGCGTTGTCACTTCGACAGCTCCCACTCGTACTCGTCGGTGTCCGCGGTGTCGGTGCTCAGGGCGCCGAGCGCGTCGATCTGTTCCTGGCTCAGCCGCACCAAAAGGTCGGACGGGGTGAGCCCGCCGTCCTGGGTCTCGGCCAGCGCCCGCAGGGCAGCCAAGAACTCGTCCGCGAGCCCGCGCACCTCGGCCGCGGAGAGCACGCGGACCGGCCACGACCAGGTGGCGTGCAGCCGGGGGCCGTCGGCGTGGTCCCGGGTCAGCGCGTCCAGCGTCACCGCGTGGGTCAGCGGCTGGCGCGGGTCACCGCCGCCGCCGACCGCGACCGGGCTGAACTCGCCCTCGCGGTGGTCGCCGAACCGGCCCAGATAGTTGAACGCGAACTGGGGTGCGGGCCGCTCGGCCCACTGCGCGGCGTCCGGGCCGTAACGCAACCGGCCGTAACCGCCGCCCCCGTCCGGCACCGAGCGCAGTTGTTCCTTGACCGCCTTGAGCAACGCCCCGGGTTCCCCGGCGGCGTGCAGGCGCACCGGGTACACACTGGTGAACCAGCCGACCGTCTCCGACAGGTCCAGACCTTCCCCGGTACGCCCGTGGCTCTCCAGGTCGAGCAGGACTCCCGGGCCGGCGCCGTCCCCGCGCCGCTCGCGCCACCGGGTCACCGCGGCCGCGAACCCGGCCAGCAGCACCTCGTCGACCTTGGCGTGGAACGCGGCCGGCACCCGGGTCAGCAGCGCCTCGGTGACGTCGGCCGGCACCTCGACGGTCAGCTCCTGGCGGGTCGCCATCGTGTCCCGGGCCGGGTCGAGCGGCCGCCGCCCGACCGGCGGTTCCGCGGCGCCCAGGGTCTCGCGCCAGAACGGCGCCTCGTCGGCCGGCACGGTCTTGGCGGCCTCGAGGCGGGCCCAGCCCCGGAACGACGTCGGCGCCGGCGCGAGTTCGCCGCCGGACCAGGCCGTGGCCAGGTCGGCCAGCAGGATGCGCCAGGACACCCCGTCGACGACCAGGTGGTGCGCGGCCAGCAGCAGGCGGCCCGGCTCGCCCGGCCCGGCGTCGAACCACACCGCCTGCAGGGTCACGCCGGCCTCGGGGTCGAGCCGGCCGCGGGCCGCGGCGGCCTGCAGCGTGGTCACGTGGGCCAGCTCGGCCTCGTCCCAGCCGCGGATGTCCATCCGGGTCACCCAGGAGTCGCAGTCCACTTCGGACGCCGGGGGCACGGTGAGCCGCCAGCCGTCCGTGCGGTCCAGCCGCGCGCGCAGGAAGTCGTGCCGGCGCAGCAGGGTCCGGACGGCCGCGCGCACCTCGGGGACTCCGGCCGCGGGCGGGGTCCGCACCACCACGTACTGGTGGAAACCCGCGACCGGACCGCCCAGCCCGGCGAACCAGCGCATCACCGGCGTCAGCGGGACGTCGCCCAGGGCCGCACCCGGCTCCTCGCGGACGGCCGCGCCGAGGTCGCCGGCCACCGCGGCCAGGGCCCGGGGCGTGCGGTGGGTGAACACGTCGTGCACGGTCAGGGCCAGCCCGGCCGACCGGGCCCGGGACACCAGCTGCAACGCCATGATGCTGTCGCCGCCCAGGTCGAAGAACGAGTCGGCCACCCCGACCGTGGCCGCGCCCAGCACCTCGGCGAAGACCCCGGCCACGAGCGTCTCGCGGGCCGTGCCCGCTTCCCCGTCGCCGCCGCCGAACTGCGGGGCGGGCAGGGCCCGGCGGTCGACCTTGCCGTTGGTGGTCATCGGCAGTTCGGCGACCACCACGACGATCGCCGGCACCATGAAGTCGGGCAGCACGGCGCCCAGCGCGGAGCGCAATCGGGCCGGGTCGAGTGGGGCGTCCGGCAGCGGCGAGGCGTAGCCGACCAGCCGGCGGTCGCCGGGCCGGTCCTCGCGGACCAGCACGGTGGCCCGTCCCACGCCGGGCAGCCCGGTCAGCGCCGTCTCGATCTCGCCCAGCTCGATCCGGAAGCCGCGCAGCTTGACCTGGCCGTCGGCCCGGCCCAGGAAGTCGAGCACGCCGTCGGACCGCCAGCGGACCAGGTCGCCGGTGCGGTACATCCGCTCGCCGGCCGCGAACGGGCAGGCCACGAAGCGCTCGGCGGTCAGGCCCCGGCGCCCGGCGTAGCCGCGGGCCACCCCGGCCCCGGCCACGTACAGCTCACCGACCACGCCGGGCGGGACCGGGCGCAGCTCCACGTCGAGCACGTAGAGCCGGGAGCCGTCCAGGGGGCGGCCGATGGGCAGGGCGCCGGCCGGGCCGGGGCCGGACGGCCGCTGGTAGGTGGCCGCGAACGTCGTCGTCTCGGTCGGGCCGTAGCCGTTGGCCAGCACGACGTCCGGGCAAGCGGCGGCGACCCGGTTCAGCGCGGCCGGTGAGGCCACGTCACCGCCGGTCCAGGCCTCGCGCAGACCGGCGAAGCAGCCCGGCTGCTCGGCCGCCAGCAGGTTGAACAACGCGGTGGTGAAGAACCCGGCGGTGACCCCGTGCTCGGCGATCATGCGGGCCAGAACGGCCGCGTCGACCGGGCCGGGCGGGGCCACGACGACCGTGCCCCCGGTGAGCAGCGGGACCCACAGCTCGTACGTGGAGGCGTCGAACGCGGACGAGGCGTGCATCAGGACCCGGGCGTGCGCGCCCCCGGCCCAGAGCCGGTCGGCGGCGAAGGAGGCCACGTCGCGGTGCCGCACGGCCACGCCCTTGGGCTGCCCGGTCGAACCCGAGGTGTACATGACGTATGCGAGCTGGTCGGGATGCGGACCGGCGGGCAACGCGACGCCGGGCGCCTCGAGATCGGCCACCGGCAGGACGGTCGCCGCCCCGGCGAAGTCCGAGCAGGCCTCCGGGTCGTCGGTGAGCACGACGGCGGCGCCGATGTCGTCCAGGATCCAGGCCAGACGCTCGGCCGGATAACCCTCGGACAGCGGCACGTAGCAGCCGCCCGCCTTGAGCACGGCCAGAACGGCCACCACGATGTCGGCCGACCGGGGCAGCCGCAGGGCCACCGGGTCCTCGGGCCCGGCCCCGGCCGCCACCAGCCGGCGGGCGAGCCGGTCGGACCGGGCGTCGAGGTCGGCGTAGCTGAGCCGGACGCCGTCGCCGAGCACCGCCACCGCGTCCGGCGTCCGCGCGGCGATCGCGGCGAACGCGGCCGGCAACGCCGTGTCCGCGGGCGCCCCCGGGGTCGTGTTCCAGTCGGACAGCACCTGCTCGCGCTCGGACCCGGTCAGCAGCGGGACGTCGCCCACGGCCAGCTCCGGGTCGGCCAGCAGCGCGCGCAGCACGCGCAGGAACCTGTCCTGGTGGACCGCGACCTCGTCGAGGTGGTAGCGGGCCGGGTTGGCGTCGAAGTCGATGCGCAGCCCGTCGCCCTCCCCGCGGTCGTAGACGGCGACGGTCAGGTCGTCGGTCGGGCCGAGCCGCAGGTTGTGAGCGGTGGTCGGATTGCCGGCGTAGGTGAGCTCGTAGTCGAACGACATGACGTTGACATGCGGGCCCGAGGGGCCGAGCTCGTCGATCGTGTAGTCGAGGTCGCGACGCAGGTCCTCGTAGCGGTAGCGCTGGTGCTTGAGGGCCTGGCGCATCTCCTGGACGGCCCGGCGGGTCAGCGCGTCGAGCGGCTGGGCCGGGTCGACCTCGATCCGCAGCGGGGCCACGTTGGCCGCGAGGGCGGGGGTGTTGCGGGCCAGCGGGGTGGTCCGGGCGGTGACCGGCATCCCGATCGCGATCCGGTTCTCGCCGGTGATCCGGTGCAGGTAGGCCGCGGTGGCGGCGAAGGCGACGACCGACCACAGGGTCCGGGCCCGGCGGGCCGTCTCGCGCAGCAGCGCGGTGTCGGCCTCGGAGAGCCGGACGGTGCGGCGCAGCGGGGCCGCCGCGTACTCGCCGGCCGGGTGGACGGCCAGGGTCGGGGCCGGCGGCCGGTCGGCGAACCGCTCGGTCCAGTAGCGCCGGTCGGCCTCGTACGCCTCGGAACCGGCGTACGCGCGTTGCTCGTCCAGCATCGCGGCCCAGTCACCGGGCGGGGGCGGCGGCACCGGGGCCCCCGCGGCCAGGGCGGTGTAGATCTCGGCCACCCGCTGGGCGACCAGCATGCCGGTCCAGCCGTCGACCGCGATGTGGTGCACGCGCTGGTAGTAGTACCAGCGTTCGGGTCCGAGCCGGAGGAACGCGAACGTCGCCACGTCGCCGTCGACGACGACCGCGCGGTCCATGTCGGTCCGCATCCAGGCCCGCGCGGTGGCGCCCGGCGTCGGATCGGCGGTCAGGTCCATCTGCTGCAGTGGCGCGGGCGGGCCGAGGAACTGGCGCGGACCGTCGGGGGTGGGCCGGACGGCGTACAGGCGCATGGTCGGGAAGTCGCCGACCATGTGGCGCACGGCCGCGGCCATGAGCTCCGGATCCATCGGCCCGCGGATCTCGACGTACTCGCCGATGTTGTAGGTGGCCCGGGTCGGGTCGAGCTGGTGGGCGTACCAGACGCCGGTCTGGGCCGGGGTGAGCGGGCGGCCCTCGGTGCTCTCGACGTCCATCAGCCCACCCGCAGGTGCTCGCGCAGGCTCCGCGGGCGCATGTCGGCCCACTCCCGCTCGATGTGCTCGAGGCAGGCGGCCCGGGTGGTGGCGGCCAGGCCGACCGTCCACCCGGGCGGGACCGGTACACGCTCGGGCCAGAGCGAGTGCTGGTCCTCGTCGTTGACGAGGACCAGGAAGGTGCCCTCGGGATCGTCGAAAGGGTTCGTGGCCATAACGTCGGGTCTCCTGGAATCAGGCGCGCTGTCGCGGCACGAGCGAGCCGAGCCGGTCGGCCAGCAGGTGGACGAGCTGGGGCGCGGCCGTCTCGGTGTAGAAGTGGCCACCGGGCAGGACGTGGGAGTCGAACCCGGCGGTGGTGTGCGCCTTCCAGCCGAGCGCGTCGGTCTCGGTGAAGGTCGGGTCGGCGTCGCCCCCGATCGTGGTGATCGGGCAGGTCACCGGCGCGCCCGCGGTGTACCGGTAGCGCTCGACGAGCTGGAAGTCGGCCCGCAGCATGGGCAGGGTCAGCTCGCGCAGGTCCTCGTCCTCGAGCAGCGCCGCGCCGGCCCCGCCGAGGTTGCGGATGTAGGTCATGACCTGCTCGTCGGTGCGGAACTCGAGCGGGCCGGGTGGGGTCGAGGGCGGCTTGCGGGCCGAGACGAACAGCCGGCCCAGCGGCGACGGGTAGCGTGGTTCGAGCCGGCGGGCCACCTCGAAGGCGACTGTCGCGCCCATGCTGTGCCCGAAGAACGCCGTCGGGCGGTCGAGCCGGCCCGCGACGACCCGCGCGATCTGCTCGGCCAGGGTGGTCAGGTCGGCCGGCAGCGGCTCGCCGTGCCGGTCCTGGCGGCCCGGGTACTGGACGGCGACCAGCTCGACCGAGTCGGGCAGGAAGCGGGGCCAGTCCCAGAAGGCGCTGGCGCTGCCGCCCGCGTGCGGGAAGCAGAACAGCCGGGTGGTGGCGGCCGGGCGCGGGTGGTGGACCCGGAACCAACCGCCCTGCACGGTACGGGTCGTCATGGTCAGCCCACCGCCGGCGCGGCCAGGGTGGCCGCCGGGATGTGCGGCTCGGCCATCGCCACCGCGATCTTGCGCGGTCCCGTGAACGGCTCCCGGCCGTGCGCGGCCAGCATGTTGTCGACCACCAGCACGTCGCGCCGCTTCCAGTCGTAGCGCACGGTCGCCTGGCGGTAGCAGGCGCGCAGGTGGTCGAGCACGTCGTCGTCGATCCGGCCGCCGTCGCCGTAGTACGTGTTGCTGGGCAGGCCGTCCTCGCCGAACAGCTCGAGCACCCCGGCCCGGACGTCGGCCGGCAGCGTCGTGTGGTGGAAGAACGTGATGTGGTTGAACCACACCGTCTCGCCCGAGTCGGGGTGGGTGTGCACGGCGTCGCGGACGGCCCGGGTCCGCATGCCGTCGGCGCCGCGCCACTCCACCTCGAGCCGGCGCTCGGCACAGTAGGCCTCGACCGCGGCCCGGTCGTCGGTGCCGAAGATCTCGCGCCAGTTCAGGCCGAACTCCTCGTGGAAGTTGCGGACGACCGACCACCGGCGCCGGGCGAACTCGTCGCGGACGGCCGGGTCGATCAGCTCGTACACCCGGCGGATGTCGGCCAGCGGGGTGGCGCCCTGCGTCTCGGGCTCGGCCACGCAGTAGAAGTAGAGCGTGCGCGGCCACGTCGCCTGGTACGAGTTCTCGTTGTGGACGAAGATCTCCTCCTCCGGCGGGTAATCGGTGGAGGTGTAGACGTTGCCCTTGATGGAGTGCCGGGGCGACGAGCGCTCGGCGTAGGTCAGCAGGTCGCCGGAGAGGCCGCGGACGACGTTCTCGAAGTCCGCGACGCCCTCGACCGGGAAGCCCCGCAGCAGCACGGCCCCGTGCGTGCCGAGCAGGCCGCGCAGTTCGGCCCGCCGGGTGGCGAGCAGTTCGGCCAGGCCGGGGTCGGCCGGCTCGGCGTGGACCACGACCGGCAGGGCCCGCGGGTCGGAAGCGTCGATGATCATCGAGAGGTACCGCCTTAGGAATGGGTGTGCCCCGAAGTCTCGGGCGGGTGGCTATATTCCGTCGCTATCGCGGCTACCGGCCGTCCATAGCGGCGTTGGCTTCGACCAGCTCCCGGCTGCCGGCCCGGATCGCGGGGCTGAGCAGGGCGCCGATCGCGAGGACGGCCATCGCGGCGGCGACGCCGAGCACGGTGGTGGTGACGCCCAGGGCGACCAGCAGGACACCGCCGAGGGCGGCGCCGGCCGAGTTCATACCGGAGCCGATCACCGCGAACACGCTGGTGACCCGGCCCTGCAGCTCGTCCGGGGTGATCTGCACCTGATAGACGGTGGCGGCCACGTTGAGCAGGGCGCCGGCGAAGCTCATGGCGGCGAACAGCCCGCCGATCGCGACCGGGTGGTCGGTGACCGCCATCGGCGCGGTGAGCAGGCCCCACAGGGCCAGCGCACCGGCCAGCAGCCGCACCGGGCTGAGCCGCCGGATCAGCCACGAGCCGGTCATCGCGCCGAGCACCCCGCCGCCGCCGGAGAGCAGCCCGATGATGCCGACCGCGGCGGGCGAGCTGCCGCCCTCCTTGAGGATCAGCAGCATGGACAGGCTGATCACCTGGAAGAGCAGGTTGCTGGCGGCCAGCACGCCGACCGCGGTCCGCATGAACCGCTGCTTCCACACCCAGCGCACGCCCTCGGCCAGCTCGCGCCGGATGCTGCGGTCGCCCCGGGCCCGGTCGGCCTGGAAACGGCGGCGGATGAACAGCAGGGTCACCAGCGACACCGCGTGGGCCACGGCCGCGAAGGCGAACGGCCCCCACCGGATCAGGGCGATGAGCCCGCTGCCGACCGGCTGCCCGGCCAGCCCGGCCGCCTGCCCCCGGGCCTCGTTGTGCGAGAGCGCGGCGGGCAGCTGGGCGGCCGGGACGACGTGGCGCACCGCGGCCCGCTCGGAGAGCCGGTAGAGGATGCCCGCGCTGCCCTCGACGAAGGCGGCGATCATCAGGTGCCACAGCCACAGGTGACCGGCCAGCAGTGCGGCGACCACACTGAGCATGGTGACCAGGCCGATCACGTCACAGGTGATCATGATGCGGCGGCGGTCCCAGCGGTCGACCAGCACCCCGGCCGGCAGCTGCACCAGCAGGTTCGGGAGCAGGGCGGCCGCCGCGACCAGACCGGCCGCGCCCGGTGAGCCGTGCTCCCAGATCATCAGCAGCGGGTAGGCGACCGCGCTGGCCCGGGCCCCGAGCAGGGCCGCGCCCGCGCCCAGCCAGAGCAGCCGGAAGTCGCGGTTGCGGCGTAGCGGCGGCAGCGGCTCCACCGCGGGCGGATCAGTGGCGACGCTCATGCCGGCTGGCGCATCCGCAGCGGCTCGGACCCGGAGGCGACCACTCCGTGCCGGCACCATTCGAGCACTGCCATCGCGCTGTGCATCTTCATCTCGGCCTGGGTGAAGGCGATGCTGTGCGGGCCGTCGAGCACCTCGGCGCTGACCTCCTCGCCGCGGTGCGCGGGCAGGTCGTGCAGGAAGATCGCGCGGGGACTGGTCCGCCAGAGCTCGCGATCGACGGCGAAGGGCGCGAATTTCGTACGCCAATCGGGGTCGGGCTTGCTCGTGCCGGTCGTCTGCCAGCGCGAGGTGTAGATGGCGTCGAACCCGGCCGGCAGGTCGTCCATGAGGTGCCGCTCGACCACGACCGCGCCGGTCCGGGCGGCCCAGGCCTCGGCCCGGGCCCGCACGTCGGGGGTGAGCCCGTAGCCGGGCGGGGTGCGCAGCTCGAGCCGCACCCCGGCGAACCGGCTCAGCCCCAGAGCCAGGGCGGCCGCGGTGTTGTTGCCCTCGCCGACGTAGAGCACCCGCAGCCCCTCGACGTGGCCGAAGTGCCGCAGCAGCGTGCTCAGGTCGGTCAGCCCCTGGGTCGGGTGCTCGTCGGCGCTCATGGCGTTGACCACCGACATCCGGTCCTGGGTGGCCCAGCCCCGCATCTCGGCCGGGTCGTCGGCGGTCCGGGCGATCAGCATGTCGAGCATCGACGAGAACACCCGGCCCGTGTCCTCGGTGGTCTCCCCCGTGTTGAGCTGAAGGTCGTTCGGGCCGTAGGTGACGATCCGGGCGCCCAGGCGCAGGGCCCCGGCCGAGAACGCGGTGCGGGTGCGGGTCGAGGTCCGGCGGAAGTAGACGCCGGCGATCAGACCGTCGAGCGGCTGTTCGCCGTCGTGGTCGCCGTGGCTGAAGGCGACGCCCCGGCGCAGCACCGAGGCGAGGTCGGCGTCGGTGAGGTCGTCGAGCGAGATGAGATGTCGGACGGGCAAGGGTTGCTCCTAAGAAGTAGAGATCAGGCGAGGCGGTCGCCGGCCGCGCGGGCGACCTGTTTGCCGGCGGCGCCGTTGGTGAGCACGACCAGTCCGCGGCCCGGGCCGACCCGGCACAGCGAGACCGCCTGGTAGCCGATCGGCGAGCCGGCGTGCCCGAACTCGAGGCTGTCGCCGGCCCCGTCGACCACCGTGCCCAGGCCGTACGCGCTGTCCGGGTCGGGTCGCAGCATTTCCGCGGCGGCCTTGTCGGACAGCTGGGCCCGGGGTCGGCCCAGGGCCGAGCGCCGGATCTCGAGGGCGAGCGTGGCCAGGTCGGCCGCGGTGCTCCAGAGCCCGGCGGCGGCCTGGTCGGGCCGCACGAGCCAGCCCCCGGGCACCGGGTCGCCGTGCTCGTCGTGGCCCAGCGCCACCGGCTGCCCGGTCCGCTCGGGCCAGGACTGGTCGAAGGTGCTGTCGCCCATCCCCAGCGGAACGAACACCAGCTCCTGCATCAGGGCCTCGAAGGGCTGGCCGGTGATGTCCTCCATCACCTGCTGCAGCACCGAGTAGTGCACGTTGGCCTTGCGGAACGCGGTGTCCGGGGCCACCTCCCGGTCGACCGGCGCGGTGGTCGCCGGCGGGCGGCCGTGCAGCAGGTCGAGCAGGGTCGGGGCCACGGCCGTACGCGGGAAGCCCTTGCCCGGCGTGGCGGTCAGGCCCGACCGGTGGGCCAGCAGCTGGCGCGCGGTGATCGGGGCCCCGCCCGCGGGCACCCGCCAACCGCGCAGGTAGCGGTTGACGTCCTCGTCGAGGTCGAGCCGGCCCTCGTCGACCAGCCGCAGGGCCCCGTACGCGGTGACGTGCTTGCTCATCGAGCCGACGTGGAAGCGGGTGTGCTCCCCGACCGGCTCGGTCCCGCCGGCCGCGGTCACCCCGAAGTGCTCGACCGCGACCAGCTCGCCCCCGTCCAGCAGCGCGACCGAGGCGCCGGGCACGTGCTGCTCGGCCATGGTCTCGAGCACTCCCGGCCACTGCGGCACGGCCACCGGCGCCGGGGCCGGTGCGTCGGCGGCGACGGCGGCGTCGACGGCCGCGGCCACGTCGCCCAGCGTGTCCTGGTCGTAGAGCATGAACAGCGACAGCGGGAGGCCCGCCTGCCGGGCCAGCGCCACCACCTGGACGACCAGGATCGAGTGCCCGCCGAGGGCGAAGAAGCTGTCGGTGACGCCGACCCGGTCCACCCCCAGCACCCGGCCCCACAGCTCGGCCAGACGCTGCTCGGTCGGGGTCCTCGGTTCCTCGTACGCCTCGACCGCGGCCTCCGGCGCCGGCAGCGCGGCCCGGTCCACCTTGCCGTTGGCGTTGAGCGGCAGGGCGGCCAGCGCCACGAAGGCCGACGGCACCAGGTAGTCGGGCAGCCGCTCGGCACACCAGGCGGTCAGCCCGGCCGCCGAGAAGTCGCCGGTCGGCACGACGTAGGCGACCAGCCGCACGTCGCTGCCGTCGCCCTGGGCCACCACGATCGCCTCAGCCACCGCGGGACTGGCGCTGAGCACGGTCTGCACCTCGCCCGGCTCGACCCGGTAGCCCCGGATCTTCACCTGGTGGTCGACCCGGCCCGCGAACTGCACCTGGCCGTCCGGCGTCCACCGCACCAGGTCTCCGGTGCGGTAGAGCCGGGTCCCGGGCGGGCCGAACGGGTCCGGCACGAAGCGTTGCGCGGTCAGCTCGGGCTGGCCGCCGTAGCCGCGGGCGACGCCGGCGCCGCCGACGTACAGCTCGCCCAGCACGCCGATCGGCACCACCCGCAGCGCCGGGTCGAGCACCAGCATGGACAGACCGGGCAACGGCCGCCCGATCGGCACCTCGTCCGGGCCGGGGCGGGCCGGCACCGGGAACGTGCAGGCGCCGACGGAGGTCTCGGTCGGCCCGTACTCATTGATCAGCCGGTCCGGGCCGAGCCACCCGGCCCAGCGCTCGGCCAGCGGCACGGGCAGCGCCTCGCCGGCCACCACGACCACCCCGGCCAGGGCCGAGGCCCGCTCCGCGTCGAGCTGGTGGGACAGGATCTCGAGGTGCCCGGGGGTGAGCTTCAGGAAGCTGAACGGCCCGGCCGCGGTCAGCGCCGCGCCCAGCTCCGACAGGTCCAGCTCCTGGGGCAGGAAGACCACCCGCTGACCGGCCAGCAACGGCGCCCACAGGTTGGGCACCACCAGGTCGAAGGCGACCGACGAGAACACCGCGCTGCCGCCCGCGCCGCCCCCGGCCAGTTCGGCCGCGGCCCACTCGAGGTGGTTGGCCAGGCCGCGGTGCGGCACCTGGACGCCCTTGGGCCGCCCGGTGGAACCCGAGGTGTAGATGACGTAGGCCAGCGCGTCCCGGTCGACCGGCATCCCGGGGGCCGTGGCCGGGCCGGAGGCGATCGCCGCCGCGTCCGCGACCAGGTCGACCACCGTGCCCGACCACTCCCCGAAGTCGCGGTCGCCGGTCGTGACACAGACCCGGGAGTCCGCGTCGCGCAGCATCCCGCCGGTGCGCCCGGCCGGGGCGCCCGGGTCGAGCGGCACGTACGCGCCCCCGGCCTTCCACACCGCCAGCAGCGCGACGGTCAGGTTGACCCCGCGATCGAGCTGGACGCCGACCACCGACTCCGGGCCCACGCCGAGCGCGCGCAGGTGGTGGGCCAGGCGGTTGGCCCGCTCGTCCAGTTCGCCGTACGACAGCGTCACGTCCCCGGCCACCACGGCCACCGCGCCCGGGTCGGCCGCGGCCCGCCGCTCGATGGTCTCGGGCACCGTGGCCACGCCCAGCGCCCCGGAGCCCTGGCCCCAGCCCAGCAGCGTGTCCAGCTCGCCCCGCGGCAGCAGCAGCTGGGTGGCGTCGCCGTCGCCGTCGGCCGCCATGGCCTCCAGCACCGCGCGCAGCATCGCGGCCACCCGTTCCGCGTGCGGCCGGGCCAGCGTCCGCGGCGCGGCCCGGACGATGAGCCGGCCCGGCCCGGTGGCCACCGAGAAACCGAACTCGTTGGTCGCGCGGCCGGTGCTGGCTGACTCGTCCACCATGCTGGTGTCGGTCCCGCTGAAGTCCTGGTAGCTGAAGTACGCGTCGACGACCCGGCCCCCGTCGCCCAGCTCGCGCTGGATCGCCGGCATCGGGAAGTGCCGGTGCTCCCACACGTCCAGCTCGGCCGAGGCGACCTGGGCCACCAGCTCGCCCCAGGTGCGGGCACTGCGGTCGGAGGCGACGGGCAGGATGTTGAGGTGCATGCCGAGCACCTGCTCGGCCCCCAGCGCCTCGGGCCGCACGTGGCAGACCAGTCCGGTGTGGAACCGGGCGGCCCCGGTCAGCTGGCCCATGACCTTGACGAAGGCGGCGTGCAGCACGCTCTTGAGCGAGGTGCCGGTGCCCGCGGCCAGCGCCTGCAGCCGGGCGCCGAGGTCCTCGTAGCCCACCTCGACCCGGTACTTGGCGCCGTCGGCGTCCGCGGCCCAGCCGGCGGGCAGGACGACCCGCTCGTGCCCGGTCACCACCGACCGCCAGTAGTCGCGGTCGGCCTCGGACCGCAGGGCGGCCAGTTCCGCCGCCACCGTGTCGGCGAAGCGCAGGCGCGGCATCGGCGGCAGCTCCGTCCCCTCGGCCCGGTACGCCTGCAACAGCTCGGCCAGCAGCGAGGTCACGCTCCAGCCCTCGATGACGGAGTGCGACATCGTGATGGTGAACTGCCAGCCCGCCGCGCCGCAGTCGTGCGCGGCCACCCGCACCAGCGGCGCCCGGCCGTGGTCGAGCGGCGCCTGTTCCTCGGCCGCCACGAAGGCCGCGATCGCGGCGTCCTGGTCGGCGGCGGCCAGCCCGCTCAGGTCGGTCACGCGCACCGGCAGCGACTCCGGCGCGGTCACCAGCTGCATCGGCGTGCTGAACGACTGCAGGTCGAAGAACGTGCGCAGGGCGTCGTGGCGGGCCACCACCAGGTCGACCGCCTGTTGCAGGGCCGGGGCCGAGAACGGCTCGCGCACCCGCAGCGAGTTGACGATCTGGTAGTTGCGCTTGCCGGTGGCCGCCATCAGCTGCACGACCATGCCGATCTGGTTCTGCAGCATCGGGTAGGCGTCCACCACGCCGGACGGCAGCGCCGCCCGGTCGGCCGCGGTGAGCAGCGCGAACGGCGCCACCACCGGGGTCTCGGAGCCGGCGTCGCGCACCGTCACGCGAGCCGCCAGGGCGCCCAGGGTCTGCTGCTCGAGCGCCTCGCGCACCGTCACCTCGAGACCGGCCTCGCGCAGCGCGCTGACCAGCATCACGGCCCGGATGGAGTCGCCGCCGAGCTCGTAGAACCCGTCGTCGACGCCGACCCGCTCGACCCCGAGCACGTCGCGCCACACCGCCGCCACCTGCTCCTCGAGCGGGGTCCGGGGCGCCTGGTAGGGCCGCCCGGTGGTCAGGGCGGCGCCGTCCGGGGCGGGCAGGGCCCGGCGGTCCAGCTTGCCGTTGGTGGTCACCGGCACCCGGTCGATGCTCACGGCGGCGGCCGGGATCATGTACTCGGGCAGGGTGCGGGCCAGGAAGGCCCGGATCTCGTGCGCGGCCGGGGCCTCGCCGCCCTCGGGCACCAGGTAGGCGACCAGCCGCTTGTCGCCCGGGTTGTCCTCCCGCACGAGCACGACCGCCTCGCGCACCCGCGGGTGGGCGGCCAGCGCCGACCGGATCTCGCCCAGCTCGATCCGGTAGCCGTGCACCTTCACCTGGTCGTCGATCCGGCCCAGGAAGTCGATGCCGCCGTCGGGGCGGCGCCGGGCCAGGTCGCCGGTGCGGTAGAGCCGCGAGCCGGGCGCCCCGTACGGGTCCGGCACGAACCGTTCCGCGGTCAGCCCGGGCCGGTTGAGGTAGCCCCGGGCCACGCCGGGACCGCCGATGTGCAGCTCGCCGGGAACGCCCGCCGGCACCAGGTTGCCGTGCCGGTCGAGCAGGTGGATGGCCAGGTCGGTCAGCGGCCGGCCGATGCAGGTGGCCGCGCCCGGCTCGAAGTCCTGCCGGTTGAGCCGGTGCAGGGTGACGTAGACGGTGGCCTCGGTCGGGCCGTACATGTTGACCAGCGCGGTCCGGCCCAGCCCCAGCTTGGCCGTCCACGGCCGCAGATCGTCGACCTCGAGCTGCTCGCCGGCCAGCACCACGGCCCGCAGGGCGAGCTGCTTGATCCGCCGGTCCGGGGCGGCCACCGAGATCAGCGACCGGAACGCCGTCGGGGTCTGGGCCATGACGGTGACCTCGTGCTCCAGCAGCAGCGCGAAGAACTCCTCGGGGGCCCGGCTGACCTCGCGCGGCACCATGACCAGCTGCCCGCCGTGCAGCAGCGCGCCCCACATCTCGAACACCGACACGTCGAAGCCGAACGAGTGGAAGAAGGTCCACACGTCGGACTCGTCGAACGCGAACGTCTCCTGGACCGTGGTCATCAGCCGCGCCACGTTGGCGTGGCTGACCGCCACGCCCTTGGGCCGCCCGGTCGAGCCCGAGGTGTAGATCGTGTAGATCGTGTTGGCCGGGACCACGCCGGAGCCGACCGGTCCGTCCGGCAGCGCCGCGAGCAGCTCGGCGTCGCCGTCCACGGTCACGACCGATCCGTCGTAGACACCGTCGAAGCCGGCGGCCAGGCGCCCGGTGGTGATCAGGATCGGCGCGGCCGCGTCGGCCAGCACGTAGCCGGAGCGCTCGGCCGGGTTCATCGGGTCCAGCGGCAGGTAGGCCGCGCCCGCCTTCAGGATGCCGATCAGGGTCGGCACGAGGTCGAGGCCCGGTTCGAGACAGACCCCGACCAGCACCTCCGGCCCCGCGCCGAGCGTGCGCAGATGCCGGGCCAGGCGGTTGGCCCGGGCGTCGACCTCGGCGTAGGTCAGCCGCCGGTCCCCGGCGACGATGGCCACGGCCTGCGGGGTCCGGGCCACCTGGGCCGCGAACAGGTCGTGCAGGCAGTCGCGGACCGGGGCCCCGGCCACGGCGCCGTTCGACGCCTCGTGCAGCAGCCGTTCCCGCTCCCCGGCCGGCAGGTACACCGCGCGGGCGTCGCCACCCGTGCCCCGGGCCATCGACTCCAGCACCGAGCGGTACATCCCGGCCAGGCGCTCGCCGTTGGCCCGGCTGATCGCGTGGGTGTGCGTGTTCAGCGACAGGTGGCTGGTGCCGTGCGAGTGCACCGAGAGGTCGAACTCGGTGGGCGCCTCGCTGATCCGGGCCCCGGAGTCGACCGACTCGTCCTCGACCCGCTGGAAGTCCAGGTAGTTGAAGTACATGGTGACCAGCCGGCGGCCGCCGCCCCACTGCCGCTGGATCTCCGGCATCGGGTAGCGCCGGTGCGGCCAGGTCAGCGTCTCGCGGTCGAAGACCTGCCGGATCAGCCCGCCCCAGGTGGCCGCGGTGCGCATCAGCGGGAACGGCAGCGTGTTGAGGTGCATGCCGAGCACCCGTTCGGCGCCGGCCGCCTCGGGGCGGATGTGGTGCACGACGCCGCTGTGGAAGGCCGGCTCGTCGGTGAGCTGGCTCAGCACCTTGAGGTGGGCCGCGAGCAGCACGCTCTTCATCGAGACGCCGAGCTCGGCGGTCAGGGCCCGCAGGCCGTCGGCCAGGTCGTCGAGCCGGACCCGCAGGCCGTACGCCTCGAGACCGGCCCCGGACGTGTCGCGCCAGTCGGCCGGCACGCTGACCGGGGCGTGCTCGGCCGCCACGGCCCGCCAGTAGTCCCGGTCCGGTTCGGACGACAGCGACTCCAGCTCGCCGGCCACGGCGTCGGCGAAGCGCACCGCGGGCGGCTCGTACGGCTCCGGCGCCTCGCCGTCGCGCAGCCGCCGGTACAGGGCCAGCAGCTCGGAGTGCAGGGCCTGGTGGCTCCAGCCCTCCATGATCACGTGGGACTGGGTCATGGCCAGCCACCAGTGCCGGTCGCTCTCGCGCAGCGCGAAGATCCGCAGCAGCGGGGCCTCGGTCAGCGGGAGCGTCGCGGCCCGCTCGGCCGTGACGTGCTCACGCAGCCGCTGTTCGGCCTCGGCCCGCTCGAGCCCGCGCAGGTCGACGACCTCGACCGGGATCTCGGCCTCGCGGTGCACCAGCTGCAGCGGCACCGGATAGCCGGTCAGGTGGACCGAGCTGCGCAGCACCTCGTGCCGCTCGACCAGCGCGGCGACCGCTCGGCGCAGCGCGGCCGGGTCGAACACCCCGTCCTCACGGATCCGGACCGCGGTCACGTTGTGGTAGTTGTTCGTGCCGTCGTCGGCCAGCAGCTCGACCGCCATGCCGGTCTGGATCTGGGTCAGCGGGTAGGCGTCGGCCACGTCGTCGGCCAGCCGGGCCCGGATCTCGCCGGAGATCAGGGCGAAGGGCACAACCCCGGTTTCCCGTACGGCCGGAGCCCGCTCGGCGATCGTGCCGGCCAGCTGGGCCAGGGTCCGCTGGCTCAGCACGTCGGCCACCGAGACGTCGAAGCCGGCCGCCCGCAGCGTGCCGACCAGTTGCACGGCCCGGATCGAGTCCCCGCCGAGGGCGAAGAACTCGTCGTCGACACCGATCTCGCTGACACCCAGCACCTCTTCCCAGGCCGCGGCGACCCTTTCCTCGACGGCGTCGCGCGGCGCCACGTAGGCCGCCGCGGCCAGCGCGGACGCCTCCGGGACGGGCAGCGCGGAGCGGTCCACCTTGCCGTTGGGGCCGAACGGCAGCGCGTCCAGCCGGACGAAGGCCGCCGGCACCATGGCCTCGGGCAGCGAGGCGGCCAGTTCCTGGCGCAGGGCCAGTGGTGTGGGCTCGTGCCCGTCGGCCGCGATGACGTACGCGACCAGTTGCGGCGGAGCCCCGTCGTCGGTGCGGATCAGCACGATGGCGTCGGCCACGGCGGTCAGCGCGGTCAGGGCCGCCTCGACCTCGCCCGGTTCGACCCGGACGCCGCCGATCTTGGCCTGGCTGTCCCGCCGGCCCAGGAACTCGACGGTGCCGTCGGCCCGCCAGCGGGCCCGGTCACCGGTGCGGTAGAGCCGGGAACCGGCCGGCCCGAAGGGATCCGGCACGAAGCTCGCAGCGGTCAGCTCGGGCCGCGCGTGGTAGCCCCGGGCCAGGGCGGCGCCGCCGATGAACAGCTCGCCGGGCGCACCCACCGGCACCGGCTGGAAGCCGGCGTCGAGCACGTACAGGCGCACGTTGGCCATCGGCGCGCCCAGCGGCACCCGCTGCAGCCCGGGCAGCGCCTCGGGCCGGCACGCCCACGCGGTGACGTCGACCGCCGCCTCGCACGGGCCGTACTGGTTGTGCAGCTCGACGCCGGGCAGCCGGCGGGTGAACTCGCGGACCAGGCCGACCGGCAGCTCCTCGCCCCCGCTGACCACGATGCGCAGGCTGCGCAGATCGGCGTCGGCGTCCTCGGCCAGCACGGCGGCCAGCATGGACGGCACGAAGTGCAGGTTGGTCACGCCGTAGCGGGCGATCAGGGCGGCCAGGGCGGCCGGGTCGCGGTGCGCGCCGGGCGGGGCGACGGCGATCCGGGCCCCGGCCATCAGCGGCCCGAAGATCTCGGCCAGCGACGGGTCGAAGCCGATCGGGATCTTCTGCAGCACCACGTCGGCCGCGGTCAGGCGCAGGTAGGTCCGCTGCGTCCACTCGAGCCGGTTGACCAGCCCACGATGGGTGCAGACGACGCCCTTGGGCCGGCCGGTCGAGCCCGAGGTGTAGATGACGTACGCGTTGCCGTCCGGGTCGCCCAGTGGGGCCGGGTTCTGCTCGTCGGCGCCGGCCCAGGCGGCCTCGTCGTCCAGCAGCACCGGGAGCGCGGCCGGGGCCGGCAGCTCGGCCAGCACGGCCCGGCGGGTGATGAGCACAGGCGTACGGGTGTCGGTCAGCATGTGCCGCAGCCGGTCCGCCGGGTAGCCGGGGTCGAGCGGCACGTAGCTGCCGCCCGCCTTGAGCACGGCGAGCACGGCCACGACGAGCTCGGTCGAACGCTCGACGCACACGCCGACGGTCACCTCGGGCCCCACGCCCAGACCACGCAGGTGGTGGGCGAGCCGGTTGGCCCGCGCGTTGAGACCGGCGTAGGTGGTCTCGGTGAGCCCGTCGACGACGGCCACGGCCTCGGGCGTGCGGGCCGCCTGCCGCTCGAAGAGCTGGTGCAGCAGGGTGTCGCCGGCCGGAGCGGCGGTGTCGTTGAAGCCGGTGACGACCTGCTCCAGCTCGCCGTCGGGCAGGTGCGCGGCCCGGGCGTCCCCGTCCGGGTCGGCGGCCATCGCGGCCAGCACCGACCGGTACATCCGGGCCAGCCGCTCGCCGTTGCGGCGGCTCAGCACCGACGTCCGGGTCTTGAGCACCAGCCCCGGGCCGGACGTGGTGACCTGCAGGGCGAACTCGTTGCCACCGGTGGCCCGGCCCGCGCCGGCGTCGATCAGCCGGTCGTCCACGACGTGGTAGTTCTGGTAGTTGAACAGCACGTCGAGCAGCCGGCCGCCGCCCGCCACACGCTGGATCTCGGGCAGCGGGAACCGCCGGTGCGGCCACAGCCCGACCTCGGTCG
Source organism: Paractinoplanes aksuensis (assembly GCF_024137025.1). Classification (GTDB taxonomy): domain Bacteria; phylum Actinomycetota; class Actinomycetes; order Mycobacteriales; family Micromonosporaceae; genus Actinoplanes; species Actinoplanes aksuensis. The sequence goes on along the minus strand of NZ_JAMYJR010000028.1, from coordinate 28,170 downwards.
CGAAGACCTGCCGCACCAGCTCGCGCCAGGTCGCCGCGCCGCGCCGCACCGGGAACGGCAGCGTGTTGAGGTACATGCCGTGCACCCGCTCGGCGCCCAGCGCCTCGGGCCGGGCGTCGACGACCAGGCCGGTGGCGAACGTGGGCTCGTCCGTGAGCCGGCCCATGACCGCGATGTGGGCGGCCAGCAGCACCGCCTTGACCGACGCGCGGGCCTCGGTGGCCAGCGCGCGCAGTCCGGGTTCGAGGTCGGCCAGGGGCACCCCGACGGTGTAGTCCTCGGCCGGCGAATCGTCGCCCAGGCCGCTGGGCAGGCCGGTCGCCGGGTGGTCCCGGACCACCGTGGACCAGTAAGCCCGGTCGTCGGGGGCGGCCATCGACGCGAGCTCGGCCGCGATGAAGTCGGCGAAGCGCACGCCGGGCGCCGGGTGCGGGGCGGCCCGGCCGGTGTCGCGGATCTCGTGGTACGTACGCACCAGGTCCATCAGCAGCGAGTGAGTGCTCCAGCCCTCGGTCATCGCGTGCGGCTGGGTCAGGGTGAGCCGCCACGAGCCCGGTTCCACGTGCACGCCGATCCGCAGCGGCGGGGCCACGGACAGGTCGAGCACGTCGGCCCGCTCGGCGTCGAGGTAGGCCCGCACGGCGTCGGCCCGCCCGCTCTCGTCCACCCCGCGCAGGTCGTGGACGGTCACCGGGACGTCGACCTCGGCGTGCACCAGTTGCAGCGGCACCGAGTACGAGCTCAGGTCGACCGACGTGCGCTGCATCTCGTGCCGGGCGACCACGGTCCGGACCGCCGCGCGCAGGGCGGCCTCGTCGAACGGCTGCTCGTCGCGGACGCCGAACGAGGTGGCATTGTGATAGAAGCTGCCGCCCAGCATCTCGACCACCATGCCCGTCTGGACCTGCGACAACGGGTAGGCGTCGACGATCCCGCCCGGCAGCGCGGCCCGGTCGGCCGCCGTGATCAGCGCGAACGGCGCGACCCGGGTCTCCGGGGCGGCGCTCGTGGTGCGGCCCGCGACCAGGTCGGCCAGCGCGGCCACGGTGCGGGTGGCGAACACGTCGCGCACGGCCACGTCGTCGCCCTGGGCCCGCATCCGGCCGACCAGCGCGACGGCCCGGATCGAGTCGCCGCCGAGGTCGAAGAAGCTGTCCTCGACGCCGACCCGGTCGACGTCGAGCACGGCCCGCCACAGCTCGGCGATCCGCTGCTGCTCGGGCGTGGCCGGCGCGACGTACGTGTCGGTGGCCGCCGCCGGCTGCGGCAGCGCGGCCCGGTCGACCTTGCCGTTGGCGGTCAGCGGCAACGCGTCCAGCTCGACCAGCACGGCCGGCACGAGGTGGTCGGGCAGCCGCTCGGCGCACCACGCGGTCAGGGCCCGCGCGTCGAAGTCCCCCTTCGGGACGACGTACCCGATCAGCCGCGGCTCGGCGTCGGCCCGCACGTAGGCCGCGGCCACCCCCGGGTGGGCGGCCAGGACGGCCCGGGCCTCCCCCGGCTCGACCCGGTGGCCCCGGATCTTCACCTGGTGGTCGGCCCGGCCGACGAAGCTCAGCTCGCCGTCCCCGGTCCACCGGGCGAGGTCGCCGGTGCGGTACAGACGGGATCCGGGCGGCCCGAGGGGGTCGGGCACGAACCGCTGCGCGGTCAGGGCCGGGTCCCCGGCGTAGCCGCGAGCCACGCCGGATCCGCCGATGTGGAGCTCACCGACCACACCGGCCGGGACGACGTGGCCGGCCTCGTCGAGGATCACCGTGGTCGCGCCGCCGACGGGACGGCCGATCGGCACGTCGGTCAGCGGGCCGTCCGGCAGCCGGTAGGTCGTGGCGGTCACGGTCGTCTCGGTCGGCCCGTAGCTGTTCATCAGCGGCCCGGCCCAGCGCTGGGCCAGCGGTCCGGGGAAGGTGTCCCCGGCGACCACGGTCAGCCCGGTCAGTGCTCGCTGCTGGTCGGGGTCGAGCTGCTGGGCCAGGATCTCGAGGTGGCCGGGGGTCAGCTTGAGGAAGCCGAACGGTCCGGCCGCGTCCAGGTCGGGACCGAGTCGGGTCAGGTCGGCCGCCGGGTCGAGCAGCACGAGCCGCCCGCCGGTCGTCAGCGGCGCCCACAGGGTGGGCACGACCAGGTCGTACGCGGCCGACGAGAACAGGGCGGCCGAGCCACCGAGCTCGCGGCCGGCCCAGGCCAGGAACGAGCCGAGCGTGCGGTGCGACACGAGCACGCCCTTGGGCTGCCCGGTCGACCCGGAGGTGTAGATGACGTAGGCCAGGCTGTCGGGGTCGATCGGAACGCCGGGCGCGGTCGACGGCTGGGCCGCGACCGCTGCCGCGTCCGGGTCGACGATCGCACCGGACCAGCCCGGCACCTCGCCGTCGGCGGTCACGCAGAGCTCGGCGCCGGAGTCGGCGAGGATCCGGGCCGTGCGGGCCGCGGGCGCGCCCGGCTCCAGCGGCAGATAGGCGGCGCCGGTCTTCCAGACCGCGAGCAGCGCGACGATCAGACCGACGCCGCGCTCGACCCGCACCCCGACCACGGTCTCGGGGCGGGCGCCCTGGGCCCGCAGGTGGTGGGCGAGGCGGTTGGCCCGCTCACGCAGCTCGGCGTACGTCAGGGACTCGTCCCCGGCGACCACGGCGACCGCCTCGGGCGCCTGGGCCTCGATGACCTCCGGCGCCGGGCGACCCGTCACCGGCTCGCTGCGGCCGCGCGCCAGCAACGATTCGAGCTCGCCGTCGGGCAGGAACACGCCCATGGCGTCGCCGGTGGCCATAGCGGTGAGCACGGCCCGCAGCATCCTCGCGATCCGCTCGACGTGCGGCTGGCTCAGCACGTGCGAGTGGCTGCGCACGCTGAGCAGCCCGCCGACCGCGGTGACCCGCAGCGCGAACTCGTTGGGGTTCTCGCTGATCTCGGCCGCGGTGTCGACCCGGTCGGTGTCGACCTGGTGGAAATCGAGGTAGTTGAACAGCACCGTGACGAGCCGCTCGACCCCGGCCCGGCGCTGGATCACGGCCATCGGGTGGTGCCGGTGGGTCCACGCGGCCAGCTCGTCGGCGAAGACCTGCCGGACCAGCTCGTCCCAGCTCCGCGCGTCGCGCCGGGCCGGGAAGGGCAGGATGTTGAGGTGCATGCCGAGCACCCGGTCGGCGTCCTGGGCCTCGGGGCGCACGTGCGAGACGAGCCCGGTGTGGAAGCGCGGGGCGTCGGTCAGCTGGCTCATCACCTGGACGAAGGCGGCGTGCAGCACGCTCTTGAGCGAGGCGTCGGCCCCCGCGGCCAGGGCCCGCAGGCCCGGCTCGAGCTCGGCCAGGGGGAAGCTCGCGCCGACCTGGGTGATCGGCGCCGACCGGTCGCCGTGCCAGCCGGCGGGCACGGTGAACGGGCGGTGCCCGGCGACCACGCCGGCCCAGTACGCGCTGTCCTCGGCCGACTCCAGCGACGCCAGCTCGGCCGCGACGGCGTCGGCGAACCGCACCTGCGGCACGGTGTGGGCGGCGAGCGATCCGGTGTCGCGCAGCTGCCGGTAGCAGTCGACGATCTCGGTCTGCAGCGAGCTGACGCTCCAGCCCTCGAGCACGACGTGCGACTCGGTCAGCCCGAGCCACCACGTGTCGTCGCTCTCGAGGTGCGCGGCCACCCGCAGCAGCGGCGCCTCGGTCAGGTCGAACAGGTCGGCCCGCTCGGCCGCGATGTGCTGCCGCAGGGCGGTCTCGAGCTCCTCGGCGGTCAGGTCGCGCCGGTCGTGCACGCCGACCGGCGCCTCGGCCTGCGCGTGGACGACCTGCATCGGTACGGAATAGCCGGTGAGATGCACCGACGTGCGCAGCACCTCGTGCCGGGCCACCACCGCGCGCACGGCCCCGGCCAGCGCCGCCGGGTCGAACGGCCGGTCGTCGCGGATCCGGAAGACCCCGGAGTTGTGGTAGGCGTTGCGCCCGTCCGGCTCCTGCTGTTCGAGCACCATGCCGAGCTGGGCGCGGGTCAGCGGATAGGCGTCCGTCGCGCCGGCCGGCACGACGGCCCGGTCGGCCTCGGCCAGCAGCGTGAACGGCGCGACCGTGGTGACCGGCGCGGCCACGGCCCGGCCCCCGGCCGCCTCGGCCAGCGCGGCCACCGTACGCAGGGTGAAGACGTCCCGCACGGACACGTCGAGGCCGTCCGCGTGCAGGGCGCCGGCCAGGGTGACGGCCCGGATCGAGTCGCCGCCGAGCGCGAAGAAGCTGTCCTCGACGCCGATCCGCTCGACCCCGAGCACGTCGGCCCAGACCGCCGCGATCCGCTGTTCGAGCTCCGTACGGGGCGCGACGAAGCCGGGGCCGGCGAACGAGTCGCGCTCCGGATCGGGCAGGGCCCGCCGGTCGAGCTTGCCGTTGACGGTGAGCGGGATGCGGTCCACCGCCACGAAGGCCGCGGGCACCATGTAAGCGGGCAGCCGGTTCGCGCAGTGCTCGGCCAGTTCGGCCCGGTCCGCCTCCTGCTCGGCCACGTAGTACGCGACCAGTTGCGGCTCCCCGTCGGCGGTGCGCCGGACGATGGCGACCGCGTCGGCCACGGCCGGGTGGGCCAGCAGCACATTGGTGATCTCGCCGAGCTCGATCCGGTAACCGTGGATCTTGACCTGGTCGTCGATCCGGCCGTGGAAGTCGAGGCTGCCGTCCGGGCGCCGGCTGGCCAGGTCGCCACTGCGGTAGAGCCGGCCGCCGGGCCCGCCGAACGGGTCGGGCACGAACCGTTGCGCGGTCAGGGCGGGCCGGCCCAGATAGCCGCGGGCCACGCTCGGGCCGCCGACGTGGATCTCGCCCGGCACGCCCAGCGGCACGAGCCGCCCGGCCGGGTCGAGCAGGTGCACGGTGGTGTCGGCCAGGGCCCGGCCGACCGGGCTGCCGGCGCCGGAGTCGACCTCGTCCGCCCGCACCCGGTGGTACGTGGTGTGCACGGTCGTCTCGGTGATGCCGTACATGTTGATCAGAGCGGGACTTTCCAGGCCGTACGCGCCGGCCCAGTCCCGCAGCGCGGCCAGGTCGAGCGCCTCGCCGCCGAAGACCACGTAGCGCAGCCCGCGCAGACTCCTCCCGCCCCGCCGGGCGTCCTCGCGGACCAGCTGGGCGAAGGCCGACGGGGTCTGGTTGAGCACGGTGACACCGCGCGCGGTCAGCAGGTCGTGGAACGCGGCCGGGTCGCGGGTGACGTCCTCGGGCACGACGACCAGCCGGCCGCCGTGCAGCAGCGAACCGAAGATCTCCCAGACCGAGAAGTCGAAGGCGTACGAGTGGAACAGCGTCCACACGTCGGCCGGGCCGAACGAGAAGTCGGCGGCGGTGGTGGCGAGCAGCCGGGCCACGTTGGCGTGGGTCACGACCACGCCCTTGGGCCGGCCGGTCGAGCCCGAGGTGTAGATGACGTACGCGGTGTCGCCGGGGCGGCTGACGAGGCCGAGCGGCCCGTCCATGGCCGCCGGGGGCGCGTCCGCCTCGACCAGCACGCCGTCGTAGACCGCGGCCAGTTCCGGAGCCAGCTCCCGCGAGGTCACGAGGATCGGGGCGTCGGCGTCGTCCAGCACGTAGCCGAGGCGCTCGACCGGGTGGGCCGGGTCGAGCGGCAGGTAGCCCGCGCCCGACTTGAGCACGGCCAGCAGGCTGGGCACGAGCTCGGGGCCACGCGGCAGGCAGACGCCGACCAGGACGCCGGGCCGGGCGCCGAGGTCTCGCAACTGGCGGGCGCGCCGATCGGCCTGTGCGTCCAGTTCGGCGTACGTCAGGGACTGATCCCCGACGACCAGAGCGACCGCGTCCGGGGTGCGCGCGACCTGCTCCGCGAACAGTTCGGGCAGGCTCCGGGTGACTGCCGTGACCCGGCCCGCGCCCGCCGCCCGCAGCAGGAACTCGCGCTCGCCGGCGGGCAGCAGGATCGTCTGGGCGTCGGCCTCGGGGTCGGCCGCCATCGACTCGAGCACAGCCCGGTACATGTCGGCCATGCGCCGGGCGTGGTCCGGGCTCAGCGAGCGCGAGTCGGCGGTCAGGATGATGTGCCCGGCCCGCGACGAGACGGTCAGCGGGAACTCGGTCGGGCTGTCGTCCAGGCCCACCTGGTCGTCGACCACGTCGGCGTCCATCTGGTGGAAGTTCTGGTAGTTGAACATGACGTCGAGCAGGCGCCCGGTGCCCGCGGCCCCGCGCTGGATCTCGGGCAGCGGGAAGCGGCGGTGCGGCCACAGCCCGACCTCGCGGGCGAAGACCTGACGGACCAGGTCGAGCCAGGTCGCGGCCGTGCGCTCGAGCGGGAAGGGCAGCGTGTTGAGATACATGCCGTACACCTGGCCGGCGCCGACCGCCTCGGGCCGGGCGTCGCAGACGATCCCGGTGTGGAACTCGGCCTCGCCGGTCAGCTGGCTCAGCACCTTGAGGTGGGCGGCGATCATGACGCTCTTGAGCGAGGCCCCGGCCCGGGTCGCCAGCTTGCGCAGCGCCGGTTCGAGGTCGCGCCACGAGGCGGCGGCCTGGTGCAGCGTGCGGGCGGTCCCGGCCGGCTCGCCCCAGCCCTCGGGCAGCCGGAAGCCGGGGTAGCGGTCGGTGACCGCCTGCCAGTAGGCGCGGTCCTCGGTGGACTCCAGCGCGTCCAGCTCGGCCGCGATGAAGTCGGCGAACCGCACGTCCGGGGTCTCGTGGGCGGTCGCGCCCCGCCCGTCGCGCAGCGAGTGGTAGCAGTCGAGCAGCTCCATCACCAGGGTGTGATGGCTCCAGCCCTCCAGGATCGGGTGGCATTCGGTGACCGACAGCCACCAGCCGTCGTCGGTGGTGTGCGCGGCCAGGCGCAGCAGCGAGGGCACGGTGAGGTCGAACAGGTCGGCCCGCTCGCGCGCCGTCCACTCCCGCAGCGCCGCCTCGAGCTCGGCGTCGTCGAGCCCGCGCCGGTCCTCGATCGTGACCGGCAGGTCCGCCACCGCGTGCACGACCTGCATCGGCCGCGAGAAGCCGGACAGGTGCAGCGACGTGCGCAGCACCTCGTGCCGGGCGACCAGGATCCGGGCCGCCGCGCGCAGGGCGGCCGGGTCGAACGGCTGGTCGTCGAGGACCCGGAAGCTGCTGACGTTGTGGTAGTTGTTGTCGCCGTCCATGACCAGCATCTCGACGACCATGCCCAGCTGCACCTGCGACAGCGGATAGGCGTCGACCACGCCGGTCGGCAACGCGGCCCGGTCGGCCGGGCCGATCAGCTCGAACGGGGCGACCCGGCGGTCGGTCTCGGCCCGGGCCGGGCGGCCGGTGATCAGCTCGGTCAGCCGGGCCACGGTGCGATGCGCGAAGACGTCGCGCACGGCGACGTCGAAGCCGGCCTCGCGCAGGGCGCCGACCAGCGCCACGGCCCGGATCGAGTCGCCGCCGAGGTCGAAGAAGCTGTCGTCGACGCCGACCCGGTCCGCGGTCAGCACGTCGCGCCAGACGGCGGCCACGAGGTCCTCGGTGGCGGTGCGCGGGGCGACGTACGTGGTCTGGGCGAACGCCTCGCCGCCGGGCGCGGGCAGGGCCCGTTTGTCGAGCTTGCCGTTGACGGTGAGCGGGAAGGCGGGCACGGCGACGACGGCCGCCGGGACCATGTACTCGGGCAGCGACTCGGCCATCCGGGCCCGGACGTCGGCCGGGGCGGGCGGCTCGCCGTCGGCCACGAGATAGCCGACGAGCCGCTTGTCGCCGGGCACGTCCTCGCGGACGACGACGACGGCGTCGCGGACCCCGGGGTGGGCGGCCAGCACGGCCTGCACCTCGCCCAGCTCGATCCGGTAGCCGTGGATCTTCACCTGGTCGTCGATCCGGCCCAGGAAGTCCAGGCCGCCGTCGGGGCGGCGGCGGGCCAGGTCACCGCTGCGGTAGAGCCGCGAGCCGGGCGGGCCGAACGGGTCCGGGACGAACCGCTGCGCGGTCAGCCCGGGCCGGTTCAGATAGCCGCGGGCCACGCCGGGTCCGCCCACGTGGATCTCGCCGGGCACCCCGACCGGCGCCGGGTGGCCGAAGCGGTCGAGCAGGTGGACGGAGAGGTCGCTCAGCGGCCGGCCGACCCGGTTGGGCGCGGCCGGGGCCAGGTCGTCCGCGGTCAGCTCGTAATACGTCGTGTGCACCGTGGTCTCGGTGATGCCGTACATGTTGGCCAGCACCGGAGCCCGCAGGCCGAGCCGGTCGGTCCACGGCGGCAGCTCGCCGAACTCCAGCTTCTCGCCCGCGAAGACCACCGCGCGCAGCGCCAGCCGGTCGATCCGCGGGTCGGCCGCGGCCGCCGCCGCGACCAGCGACCGGAACGCCGTCGGGGTCTGCGAGAGGACGGTGACGCGCTCCTCGACGAGCAGGTCGAGGAAGTCGTCGGGGGCCCGGGTCACGTCGCGCGGCACCACGACCAGGCGGCCGCCGTGCAGCAGCGCGGCCCACATCTCGAACACCGAGACGTCGAAGGTGTACGAATGGCTCATCGAGACGACGTCGGCCGGCCCGAAGCCGTAGTGCTCGTGCGCGGTCGTCATCAGGCGCACGACGTTGCTGTGGGTGATCTCCACCCCCTTGGGGCGCCCGGTCGAGCCGGACGTGTAGATCACGTAGATCAGGTCGTCGGGCGTCGCGCCGGAGGCGACGGGCTCGGCCGAGCGGGCGGCGATCTCGTCCGCGTCGCTGTCCAGCCGCACCACGTCGCCGTGGAAGACCCCGGCGAGCGTTCCGGCCAGGGCCTCGATGCTGACCAGGATGGGCGCCCGGGCGTCGTCGAGCACGTAACCGAGCCGATCGGCCGGGTGGGCCGGGTCCAGCGGCAGGTAGGCGGCGCCGGACTTCAGCACGCCGAGCAGGGCCGGCAGCAGTTCGGCGTCGCGCTCGAGGCAGACTCCGACCAGCACACCCGGCCCGGCGCCGAGCGCGCGCAGGTGCCGGGCGAGACGGTTGGCCCTGGCCTCGACCTGCGCGTAGGTCATCCGGTCGGGACCGGCCACGACAGCCACGGCGTCGGGCGTGCGGGCCGCCCGCGCCGCGAACAACTCGTGCGCGCAGCCGGCCACCGGCGGCCCGCCGGCCGTGCCCGCGGCCGCCACCACGGCCGCGTGGGCCTGGTCGTCGAGCAGGGCGAGGTCGCTGAACCGGGTCTGCGGGCGCCGGACGGCGTCGGCCAGCAGCTGCTGGAACCCGTCGGCGAAGCGGCGCACGGTGGCCGCGTCGAACAGCGCGGTGGCGTACTCGAACCGGCCCAGCATCGTGCCGTCGGGGCGCTCCTGCACCTGCAGGGTCAGGTCGCACTTGGCCACGCCGGTCGCGAGCGGCACACCGGTCACCTGGACGCCGGGCAGGGCCACCGCGTCCTCGCGCCATTCGTGCATGGTGAAGGCGACCTGGTAGAGCGGGGTGCGCGACATGTCCCGCTCGGGCTGCAGCTCGTCGACCAGCAGCGCGAACGGCACCTCCTGGTGGTCGAACGCGGCCAGCAGCCCGGCCCGGTTGCGGGTGACCAGCTCGTCGAACGCCGGCTCCCCGGCCCAGGCGGCCCGCAGCACCAGGCTGTTGATCCCGTACCCGATCAGCTGTTGCAGCTCGGGCCGGGTGCGGCCGGAGACCACGGTGCCCACCGAGACGTCGTCCTGACCGGTGATGCGAGCCAGGAAGCTCTGGTACGCGGTCAGCAGCACCACGAACGGGGTCGTGCCGTGCCGCTCGGCCAGCGTCCGGATCCGGGCCGCGAGCCCGGCCGGCACGTCGAAGTCGACCTGGGCGCCGACGGCGTCGCGCACGGCGGGCCGGGGCCGGTCGGTCGGCAGTTCCAGCGGCAGCGCGCCCGCCAGCTGTTCACGCCAGTAGGCCAGGTGGCCGTCCAGGTCCCGCGTGCGCTGCCAGGCCGCGTAGTCGGCGTACTGCACCGGCAGCGGCGTCAGCGCGGGCGGCGTGCCCTCGACCATGGCCCGGTAGCAGGCGCCCAGGTCCGAGCCGAAGACCCGGGTCGACCACTCGTCACAGGCGATGTGGTGGAAGGTGACGGCCAGCAGGTGCTCCTCGGCGCCGAGCCGGAACAGCCGGGCCCGCACCGGCCAGTCCACGGCCAGGTCGAAGCCGGCCGAGGTCTCGCCGTGGACCCGGGCCCGTACGGCGGCCTCGTCCCCCGCCTCGGCGGTGAGATCGTCGACCGGCAGCGGGCGGGCGGTCATCTCGTCGATCACCTGCACCGGCACGCCGCCGCGGGTGATGTGCCGGGTCCGCAGGATCTCGTGACGGGCGCAGACCACCGACCACGACCGTTCGAGGGCCGCGGTGTCGAGCGGGCCGGTCAGCCGCAGCACCAGCGGCACCAGGTATTCGGGGCTGTCCGGCTCGAGCCCGTTGAGGAACCACATCTGCTCCTGGCCGAACGACAGCGGCAGGTCGCCGCCGCGGTCGGCCCGCGGGATCTGCTGGGGGGCCGCGGCCCGCGCCCCGGCCGTCCGGCGGCCACCGAGCCGCCGGCGGAGCAGTTGCTCGCGCAGGGCGACCAGGTCGGCCGGCTGGTGGGTGCTCTCGTCGATGCTCATGCGTGCAGCCCTTCCGGCCCCGTCTGGTCGCCCAGCGGCGTCGCGTGCCCGCTGAGCTCGTTCTCGGTCATGGCGGCGATCTCGGCCCGGACGGCGTCCTCGACGGCCGCGGCCAGCGCGGCCGGGGTCGGCCCCTCGAAGACCGTGCGCACCGGCAGCGTCACCGCGAACTCGCGCTGGATCTCGGCGATGAGCCGGATGGCCAGGATCGAGTTGCCACCCGCGTGGAAGAAGTTCTCGTGCGCGCCGGCCGGGGCGCCCAGCAGCTCCTGGAAGATCCCGGCGATCAGCTGCTCGGCCTCGGTGCCCGGCGCGTCGTCGAGGACGGCCCCCACCGGCTCGGGGGCGGGCAGGCGCCGCCGGTCGAGCTTGCCGTTCGCGTTCAGCGGCAGCGCGTCGAGCCGGGTGAACGTGCCGGGGATCAGGTAGTCGGGCAGGCGGCCCGCGCAGAACCCGGTCAGCTCGGCCCGGTCGAGGTCTGCCTCGGACACGTAGTACGCGGCCAGCCGCCGGGAGCTGCCCTCGCCGACCGCGACCACGGCCGCCTCGCGGATCGCGGGGTGGGTCACCAGCACCGCGCGGGCCTCGCCCGGCTCGACCCGGTAGCCGCGGATCTTCACCTGCTCGTCGACCCGGCCCAGGAACTGCACGGCCCCCTCGGCCAGCCACCGCACCCGGTCGCCGGTCCGGTAGAGCCGGGCGCCGGGGGTGGTGCCGTACGGGTCGGGCACGAAGCTCGCGCCGGTCAGCCCCGGCCGGCCCAGGTAGCCCCGGGCGACGCCGGCGCCACCGACGTAGAGCTCGCCCACCGCGCCCACGGGCACCGGCCGCATCGCCACGTCCAGCACGTACATCGTCATCCCGGGCAGCGGCCGGCCGATCGGCACCACGCCCGCGCCGGGTTCGGCCGGCACGACATGGGTGCAGGTTCCCACCGAGGCCTCGGTCGGCCCGTACTCGTTGATCAGGGGTCCCGTCCACCGCGCGGCGAGCCCGCCCGACAGCGCCTCGCCGGCCGCCACGACGACGCCGGCCAGGCCGGCCGTCTGCTCGGCGGTGATCTGCTGGACCAGCACCTCGAGGTGGCCCGGGGTCAGCTTCAGGAAGCTGAACGGCCCGGCCTCGACCAGGCGGGCGCCCAGCTCGGAGAGGTCGAGGTCGGCCGGCAGCAGGACCACCCGCTCGCCCACCAGCAGCGGCGCCCAGACGTTGGGCACGACCAGGTCGAAGGCGACCGACGAGAAGACCGCCGAGCCACCCGGACCCGCGGCCACCAGCTCGTCGGCGGCCCAGCGCAGGTGGTTGGCCACACCGCGGTGCGGCACCATGACGCCCTTGGGCCGTCCGGTCGAGCCGGAGGTGTAGATGACGTAGGCCAGGCCGTCCGGGTCGGCCGCCCCCTCGGGCGCGGTGTCCGGGCCGGTGGTGACGGCGCGCGGATCGATGACCGGGCCGGCGAACTCGACGGGCGAGCCGGCCGCGATCAGGGCAACGGCCCCGCTCGCCGCGAGCAGCTCGGCCGCCCGGGCCGGCGGCGTGGCCGGGTCGAGCGGCAGGTAGGCCGCGCCCGCCTTCCACACCGCGAGCAGCGAGACCAGCAGCGACGGGCCCCGCTCGAGCAGGACGCCGACGACCGCGCCCGCGCCGGCGCCGTGCGCGCGCAGGTGGTGGGCCAGGCGGTTCGCCGTCCGGTCGAGCTCGCCGTAGCTGAGCCGGCCGTCGGTCGTGACGACCGCGACCGCGTCGGGGTCGGCGGCGGCGCGGGCGGCGATCAGCTCGTGCGTGCAGGGACCGGCGGGCTGGGCCGGGCCGTGGGCCCACTCCCCCAGCAGCAGCGCGCGTTCCGGGCCGGTCAGCAGCTCGGCTGCGCCGAGGGTGACGCCGGGGTCGGCGGCCACGGCGGCCAGCAGCCGCTGCAGGTGGCCGGTGAGCCGCTCGACGGTGGCCCGGTCGAACAGCGACTCGGCGTACTCGAGGCCGCCGTCCAGGCTGCCGTCGGCCCGGGCCCGCAGGAACAGCGTCAGGTCGGTGTGGGCCACCCGCCAGGTGTCGCGCAGGGTGTCCGCGTCGACCACGTCGACCGCGGAACCGGTCAGTTCCGCGTCGTGCATGTCGAATGCCGCCTGGTAGAGCGGGGTCCGGGAAAGGTCGCGCTCGGGCGCCAGCTCCTCGACGAGCCGCTCGAACGGCACGTCCTGGTGAGCGAACGCGGCCCGGCCGGCGTCGCGCACCCGGTCCAGGGCCTGGGCGAAGGTCCAGGCCGGGTCGAGCCCGCACCGCAGCACCAGGCTGTTGAGGAAGAAGCCGACGACGTTCTCGACCTCCGGCCGGTGCCGGCCCGAGACCGGGCTGCCGACGGCCACGTCCCACTGCCCGGTGTGCCGGGCCAGCAGCGTCGCGTACGCGGTCAGCAGCGTCATGAACGGCGTGGCCCCGTGCGCGCGGCCGAGGTCGGTCAGCGCGGTGGCGACCGGCGCCGGCACGACGAACGGGACCACCGAGCCCCGGCCGTCGCGGGTCGCCGGGCGGGCGTGGTCGGTCGGCAGGTCGAGCGGCTCGAGCCCGTCCAGCGCGGCCCGCCAGTGGGCCAGTTCGGGGGCGAGCGCCTCGTCGGTGAGCCGGCCCCGCTGCCAGGCGGCGAAGTCGGCGTACTGGACGGGCAGGGCCGGCAGCGCGGCGTCCCCGGCAGCCAGCAACGCGGCGAACTCCCGTTCGAGCACGGTGCTCGACCAGCCGTCGCAGACGATGTGGTGCACGGTCAGCGCGACCAGGTCGCGGCCGCCGTCCACCCGCACCAGCAGGGCCCGGTACAGCGGCCCGGCGGCCAGGTCGAAGGTCTGCCCGAACTGCTCGCGCAGCAACGGGGTGAGTCCGTCTTTCGTGGTGGCGGCGACCGGCAGCGGCACGGCGGCGGGCGCGGCGACGACCTGGGCCGGGGCGCCGTCGACGAGCGGGAACCGGGTGCGCAGGGCCTCGTGCCGCGCGACCAGGGCGGTCAGGGCGGCCCGCACCGCGTCGTCGGTGGCCTCGCCGGGCACCGGCAGCAGCACGGCCGAGATCCACTCGCCCGTGCCCGGGGTCATCTGCTCGGCGAACCACAGCCGGTGCTGCCCGGACGAGAGCGGCAGCACGCCGTCGCGCGGCACCGCGGTGATGACGTCGGGATCGGCCGGCTCGGGCTCGATCAGCTCGGCCTGAGCGGCCAGGGTGGTCGCGTTGAGCAGGCCGCGGAGCTTGACGTCGCGCCCGCTGGCCTTGCGCAGCTGGTTGGCCAGCCGGGTCAGCTGCAGCGACGAGCCGCCGAGGGCGAAGAAGTCGTCCTCGAGGGCGACCTCGTCCAGCTTGAGGATGGCCCGCCAGGCCCCGGCCACCAGCAGCTGGGCCTCGGTCTGCGGCGGCGTCGGCCTCGCCGTTCCGGCGTTCTCGGCGCCCGGGACGGGCAGTGCGGCCCGGTCGAGCTTGCCGCTGGTGGTCAGCGGGAACTCGTCGAGGGCGACGTACGCGGCCGGCAGGTGCGACTGCGGCAGCCGGTCGGCCAGGAAGGCGCGCAGCTCGCCGGTGACATCGGCGTTGTCGGCCCGCACGTAGGCGGCCAGCCGGGTCTCGCCACCCTCGGCGCGATAGCCGTGGACGACGGCCGCGCGCACCCGCGGGTGCTGCCGCAGGGCCGCCTCGACCTCGCCGGCCTCGATCCGGACACCGTTGACCTTGAGCTGGGAGTCGAGCCGGCCCAGGTATTCGAGGACCCCGTCGGCCCGCCGGCGCACCTGGTCGCCGGTGCGGTAGAGCCGGCCCGGGCCGCCGGGGTCGGGGACGAAGCGCTCGGCGGTCAGGTCGGGCCGGCCGAGGTAGCCGCGGGCCACGCCCACGCCGCCCGCGTACAGCTCGCCCGGCTCGCCGGCACCCACCGGCGCGCCGGTCTCCGGGTCGAGCACGAGCACCCGCATCCCGGTGATGGGCCGCCCGATCGGCACCGGGCCGCTGCGCTGGGACGTGTCGAAGCGGTAGGCCGTGGTGTCGATGGCGCACTCGGTCGGCCCGTACGTGTTCCAGATCTCGACCTTGACCCGCTCCAGCACCTGCCAGGCCAGCTCGGCGTGCAGCGGCTCACCGGCCGAGAACAGCAGCCGCAGGCTCGTGCAGCTCTCCCAGCCCGGCGCGTCGACGAGCTGGCGCAGCACCGAGGGCACCACCTGCAGCACGGTCGCGCCGTAGCGGCCGACCGCGTCCAGCAGGGCGGCCGGGTCGCGTTCGGCGCCGACCGGGGCCGGCACCACGGCGCCCCCGCTGACCAGGGGCGCGAAGACCTCCCAGCACGAGGCGTCGAAGGTCAGCGCGGTCTTGAACAGCACCCGGTCGCGGGCGCCCAGCTCGTGCTCGCGCACGGTCCAGGCGACCCGGTTGGCGATGCCGGCGTGGGTCACCACCACTCCCTTGGGCGTGCCGGTCGAGCCCGAGGTGTGGATGACGTACGCCGCGTCGTCCGGGTCGAGGGGCCCGGCCGACCAGCCCGGGGCGGCCCCGGGGCCGGCGTCCCCGGCGACCACCGGGTCACCGCCGGCCGCCCGTACCACCGGCAACAGGTCGTCG
Organism: Paractinoplanes aksuensis; assembly: GCF_024137025.1. Classification (GTDB taxonomy): domain Bacteria; phylum Actinomycetota; class Actinomycetes; order Mycobacteriales; family Micromonosporaceae; genus Actinoplanes; species Actinoplanes aksuensis. The sequence continues at coordinate 13,052 of NZ_JAMYJR010000028.1, read as the reverse complement.
CTGGTCAGCACGTGGCCGACGCCCGCGCCCGCGATCAGCCGGCCCAGGCGCGCCGGCGGCTCGTCGGGGTCGAACGGCACGTACGCCGCCCCGGCCCGCCACACCGCGAGCAGGCCCACCACCAGGTCGGCCCCGCGGCGCAGGCAGATCCCGACCGGCGACTGCGGGCCCGCGCCGAGCGAGTGCAGGTGCCGGCCGAGGTGACCGGCCCGGGCGTCCAGGTCGGCGTACGTCATCTCGTGGCCGTCGAGCACCGCCACCGCGTCCGGCGTCGCCGCCGCCCGGCGGGCGACGAGGTCGGCGATCAGGGTGGTCTCGTCGGGCCGGTGCTGGGGCGACGGTGCGTTCATCGGAGCTCCTCGTTCGGTGGCGGGATCGGTGGTCGGCCCGGCCGTCAGCCGGCGGCCTGCTCCATGCGGCGGCGCAGGCTCAGCGGGCGCATGTCGGTCCAGACCTCGTTGATCCGGGTCAGGCACTCCTCGCGGGTGCCCTCGGTGCCCTCGGTGCTCCAGCCCGCGGGCAGGTCGCGGTCCTTCCACCAGATCGAGTACTGCTCCTCGTCGTTGAGGACGACCTGGTAGGTCCGCTCGTCGCGCTGCTCGTCGCTCATGGGGTGCTCCTTGTCGGTTCGTACGGTCGAAGGGGGTGTCGAAGTCAGCCGGCGACCAGCGGGGCCACCTGCGGGGCCTCGCGCCACAGGTGGGCCACGTCGCCGAAGTGGGTCGCCACCCACTCGTCGGAATAGATCGTGTCGAGGTAGCGGTCGCCGCCGTCCGGGAAGATCAGGACGCAGGTGGCGCCGTCCGGGATCCGGTAGGCGGTCTTCTGCAGCGCCGCCACCGTCGCGCCGGACGAGCCGCCCGCCAGCACCGCCTCGCGGTGCAGCAGGCGCCGGCACTCGACCACGCATTCGAGGTCGCTGACGAAGACGGCGTCGTCGGCGTGGGCGGTGTCGGCCAGCGCCGGGCGGACCCCGGCGCCGTGCCCGGGGATGAGCCGGGGCCCGACCGTGTCGCCGAAGATGCGGCTGCCGACGGCGTCGACCGCGATGACGTCGGTGGTCATCCGGTGGGCCCGGATGTAGTCGGAGCAGCCGTGCATGGTCCCGGTCGTGCTCACCGCCGAGAACAGGTAGTCGACCCGGCCGTGGAGCGCCTCGGCGATCTCGCGCATGGTGTTCTGGTGGGCCGCCGGGTTGAGCGCGTTGCCGTACTGGTTCGGCCAGTAGGCGTACGGGATGGTGGCGACCAGGTCGCGGACCCGGCGCAACCGCGCGGCGAGGAACTCGCCGGTGCTGCGGTCGGGCTCGGTGACGACCTCGACCTCGGCCCCGTAGGCCTGCAACATGGCCAGGTTGCGCTCGGTCGTGCGGGCGTCGACGACACAGACGAAACGCAGCCCGAAATACCGGCACACCTGGGCCAGCCCGACGCCGAGGTTGCCCGAGCTGGACTCGACCACCACCGAGCGGTCCGGCGACAGCCGGCCCCGCCGCACGAGGTCGATCAGCATGTTGAGGGCGGTGCGGTCCTTCACGCTGCCCGCCGGGTTGAACCGCTCCATCTTGGCGAACACCCGGAACCGCGCGTCCGGTATCAGCTTGCCGAGCTCGATGAGCGGCGTGTTCCCGATCGCACTGAGGATGCCCTTGAGGGCCTCTTCCGCCACACGGATCTCCTAAATCGGTCCAGGCCGCACACACCGGCACGCGACTGATCCACTGTGGGCCGCGGTTCCATACGGCGGCTCTATCCGGCCTATGCGCCCGCGATAGAACGGCTACGGACAGCGAAGGGCCCGCCGGCGCGAGACGCACCGACGGGCCCTTCTGCGATCCGGTCGAGGTCAGCCGGCGACGGGCTGGTCCTCCTTGCGTACGACCGGAGCGTCGTCCCCGTGCGGGCCGGGCGCCTCGGCGGCCGGCTCCGGCGGCGCCTCGAGGGTGATGCCCGGCAGCCAGCGCAGCCACCGCGGCAACGCCCAGCTGCGATCGCCGAGCAGCGTCAGCGCGGCCGGCAGCAGCACGCCGCGGACGATGGTGGCGTCGACCGCGATGGCGAACGCCATCCCGATGCCGAGCATCTTGTAGTCGACCAGCGACAACGCCGCGAAGACAGCGAACACCGCCACCATGACCGCGGCCGCGCTGGTCACCACGCCGGCGCTGCCGCCGATGCCGTGCACGACAGCCTCTTTGTTCGGTGTGCCCGCAGCCCAGCGCTCACGGATCCGGCTGAGGATGAACACGTGGTAGTCCATCGACAGGCCGAACAGGATGACGAACATGAACAGCGGCAGCCAGCTGATGATCCCGCCGTACGGGGTGAAGCCCAGCAGCGAGGCGCCGTGCCCGTCCTGGAAGATCCACGTCATCAGGCCGTAGGCGGCGCCGATCGAGAGCAGGTTGAAGGCGATCGAGATCAGCGGGATCGCGACCGACCGGAACGCGGCCACCAGCACCAGGAAGGCGAAGCCGAGCACGAAGGCGAAGACGATGGGCGTACGCGTGTCGAGGGTCTTGGCGCTGTCGTACATGCCGGCCGTCTCGCCGGTGACCGCGAACTCGACGTCCGCGACCTGGCCGAGGCTGGCCGGCAGGGCCTTGTCGCGCAGCAGTTCCAGTGCCCGGTGCGACTCGTCGTCGCTGCCGGTGCCGGCCAGCGACACGTAGACGGCCCGGGTATCGCCGTCGCCGATCTCGGCCGTGCGAACCGGTTCGCGCAGCTGTCCCCCGCTCGCCGCGACCTGGGCCCGCAGGTTGTCGACCGCGGTCTCGAAGGCGGGGGTCTCGACGCCGGGCCCGCTGACCACGATCTTGGCCGGGGAAGCGTTGCCCGGGAACGCGGCCTGGATGGTGCCCAGGTTCTTGATGGCCGGGATGGTGTCGGGCAGCCGCTGCTGCAGGCTGGGGTCGCTGAGCCGCATACCGAACGCGGGCAGGGCGGCCAGGGCCAGCAGCGCGGTGGCGAACAGGCCCCAGATCAGCGGGCGCTTCACCACGCGGTGCACGATCGCCGTCCAGATCTTCGACTCGCCGGCCGCGGTGCGCCGCCGGCCCAGCCAGGGCAGACGGGCGCTGTCGACGCGGGTCTTGAGCATGGCCAGCAGGGCGGGCAGGGCGGTGATCGAGCCGACCACGGCCAGGCCGACCACCGCGATGGTGCCGAAGGCCATGCCGGTGAAGGTGTCCATGCCGGTCAGGAAGAGCCCGGCCATCGACACCATGACGGTCAGACCGCTGATCACCACGGCCCGGCCCGAGGTCGCGGCCGTGATCCGCAGGGCCTCGCTGACCGACCGGCCGGCCATCCGCTCCTCGCGGGCCCGGCGCAGATAGAACAGGGAGTAGTCGACGCCGACGGCCATGCCGACCAGCAGCACGAGCGACGAGGCGCTGTCGCTGACCGGCAGCCAGTTGGCCCCCAGGGTCAGCAGGCCCATGGCGCCGGCCACCGCGCTGATGGCCAGGATGAGCGGCACCGAGGCGGCGACCAGGGCCCCGAACACCAGGACCAGGATCAGCAACGTGAGCGGGATCGAGATGATCTCGGCCCGGGTGAAGTCGTCCTCGGTGACCTCGTCCATGGCCAGGTCGACGCTGGCCACCCCGGACTGCACGACCGTCGCGCCCGGGTGCCGGGCGGCCACCCCGGCCGCGGCCTGCTCGGAGGCGGCGATCGTCGAAGGAGCGTTGGCCCAGCCGTTGCGGGGCCCGGCCAGCGAGAACGTGACCAGCGCCGACCGTCCGTCGGGCGAGACCAGACCGCGCGGCTCGGCCGGGGTCGGCCCGGCGACGTTGGAGATCTTGTCGCCGAGACCGCCCAGCGCCGTGACCACCTCGGTCACGGCCTGCTGGTGCTCGGTGTTCTGCGCGAACGGGGCCGAGCCGGCCGGGAACTGGATCAGGATGCTCTCGGTCGGCGGTACGGCGGCGCCGTCGGCCTCCTCGACCATCCGCTGCGCCTGGCCCGATTCGCCCGGGTCGTAGTGGCCGGGGCCCTTGCCGCCGACCACCGCGCCGATGGCCAGCAGCACGAGGGTCAGCCCGAGCCAGCCGAAGAAGGTCGCCTTGCGATGCACCGCCGACCAGTGCGCTATCCGGTCGGTGAGCGGTTGACGTCGGGACGACTCTTCTTCAGTCGGCACGGGACTTCCTTCCTGGGGATGCGGGGCGGGTGACCGGGTGGAGCCTCAGTCGCACATGGCGACGAGAACCCGGCGGGCCCCGGTGAACGAGCGGCGGCCGTGTGCCACCGCGATGTTGTCGAAGACGAGGACGTCGCCGCGCTTCCAGTTCACGTCGACCGCCTCGGCGAGGCCGCGGTCGCGGATCTGGATCACGTAGTCGTCCGGGATCGGGCGGCCGTCGGCGAACGTCACGGACTGCGGGAGCTCCTCGGCCGGCATGATCTGGGCCAGCGCGGCCGCGGTCGTGTCGCCGAGGGCGGCCGGGTGCCACTGGTCGGACTGGTTGAACCAGACCTCCTGGCCGGTCTCGGGGTGGCGGATGGTGGCGGGCCGGACCGAGGTGATCCGCAGGCTGCCGTCGGGCTGCCACTGCCATTCGGCGCCGGACTCGGTCAGGAACGCGTCGACCGTCGCGCGGTCGGTCGTCTCGAACGTGTCCTGCCAGCTCTTGCCGAGGCCGCGGCCGCCGTGCAGGTTCTGCGAGTACCGGACGCCGCCGCGGAACGCCTCGCGCACCTCGGGGTCGAGCGCCTCGAGCCAGCGGGCCGCGTCCACCAGCGGCGTGGCCCCGCCGGTCTCGGCCGCCGTGTGGCAGTAGAAGACCAGCCGGGTCGGCCACGAGCTCGCGTACGACAGCTCGTTGTGCATCGAGATGGTGAACTCGGCCGGGTACTCGGTCGAGGTGTAGAGGTTCGACCCGACCTTGGTCCGGGGCGAGTTGCCGTGCACGTAGGCCAGCCGGCGCGGCAGCAGCAGGTCCATGATCGGCTCGATCTCGTCCGGCTGGACGTCGAAACCGGTGTACAGCAGGGCCATCGCGGCCGTGAGCTCCTTGCCGAGCTCGGTGTTGCCCTCGAGGTGCTCGACCAGTCCGGCCGCGGTCGGCGCGGTGCCGATGTCGGCCGGGGTGATCGGGCGGGGCTGCCAGTCGCGGGAAGTCGTCATCAGGCCTGGGCCTCCGTGAGAAAGTCGTCGACCCGCACGCCGCGGCCGGCGGCCAGGGCGAGGGTGCGGACGTGGTCGGCCAGCGCGATGTCGAGCACGCCGAGGCCGAACGGTGAATAGACGAGGACCCTCTCCGGGTCGCGGGTGAGGGCGGCCGGATCGCGCAGCACCGCGCCGATGGTCGCGTCGATGAAGTCGCGGTGACCGGCCAGTTGCTCGGCCAGGTGGACCGAGGTGCGCTCACGGGCGACGTGGTCGACGTCGTCGACCACGTTCTGGGCGCCCAGCAGGGCTTCCGGCTCGATGTCGCGCAGCGACGTGTGCAGCACCGTGGTGCCCGGCCGGCAGTCGGCCAGGTCGAGGTAAGGCGTGGCCGCGGTGGTGGCCAGGGCGACCAGCCGGTGCGCGGCCAGCGCCTCGGCCGCGCTGTCGACGACCGTGACGGTCAGACCGGCGAAGGTGGCCTCGGCCCGCTCGGCGAACGTCTTGGCCCGCTCGGCGTCCAGGTCGAACAGCGCGACCTCGGCCAGCGACGGGGCCGCCGTCCGCAGGAACCGCAGGGTCTCGAAGTTGATGACCCCGCAGCCGAGCAGCGACACCCCCCGCGGCGCGGCCTCGACGCCCAGCGCGAGCGCGCCCAGGGCGGCGCCGGCGGCCGTGCGGCGGGCCGAGATCAGCGACGCCTCGAGCAGGGCCTCCGGCACCCCGGTGTCGCACGAGTTGAGCAGCAGCGCGGCGCTGGCCCGGGGGATGCCCCGCTCCAGGTTGCCCGGGAACGAGGCGATCCACTTGAGACCGGCCAGCTTCGTGTCGCCGCCCAGGAAGGCCGGCAGCGCGATGATCCGGTCCCGGGGCTGGTCCGGGAAGCGGAGGAAGGACGAGTGGGGCAGCGCGGACCGGCCCTCGTCGTGGAGCCGGTAGGCGCGCCCGACCACGTCGAGGACGTCCTGTTCGCGCCCGTCGAGCAGGCTCTCGACATCCGCCTTGCGAAGGATCAGCATCCGGTTCTCCGTCCGGTCGGGATTGACCGGCCCACCCTGCGGCCCCGTTCCATATCCGGCCCATCAACCGGCCATATCGCGCTCAGGCCGCGCGCCGGTGGCACCTTCATGACGATCCGGTCGCCCTGTTCCCGGGCATAGAGCCGGATCAACGTGGGCATCCGGTAGACCGAGCGCGCCCCCGTGGTGTCCACGGTCAGCAGGTGCGCCTCGGCCAGTTCGTCCAGGCGGTCCTCGGCCTCGGCCGGCGACAGGCCCAGCACGCGGCCGGCCGACTGGGCGGTCATGGCGGTCGTGTCCTGCGCCGCCAGCTGCCGCAGCGAGACCCGCAACCGGTCGTCGAGGGCGCTCACGCTGGACCGCAGCGCGTCGCGGACGGACCGGTCGGCCACGGTCAGCTCGTCCAGCGTCCGGCTCTGGTCCCGCAGCCGGGCGGCCAGGTTGGCCAGCGGCCAGTGCGGACGGCCGGCCAGCCGGGCCCCCGCGATCCGGACCGCCAGGGGCAGGTAGCCGCAGGCCTCGGCGACCGCCTCGGCCGCGGCCGCGTCGGCCACCACCCGGGTCTCGCCGGCCATCCGGGCCAGCAGCATCGTCGCCTCGCCGGCGGCGAACGCGCCGAGCACGAGCGGGCGGACGCCGTCGAGCGCGGTCAGCGGGGCCCGGCTGGTGACGAGCACGCCGCACGTCGCGGGCGCCTGCAGCAGCGGGCGCACCTGCTCCTCGTCGGCCGCGTCGTCCAGCACGAGCAGCATCCGCCGGCCCGCGTACGCGCCGCGGTACTGCCGCACGCCGTCGGCCGTCGTCGCCGGGGCCGGGGCCGGGCTGCCGCCGGTCGCGCAGATCTCGGCCAGCACGTCGACCGCCGCCCGGGGCCGCCCCTCGGTGTCCCGCAGCGAAACGAAGACCTGGCCGTCCGGGTAGTCGGCGGCGATGTCGTGCGCGACCCGCAGGGCCAGCGCGGTCTTGCCGACGCCGGGCAGGCCCACGACGGCGGCGATCTTGGCTGCCCCGCTGGCGTTCCCGGCGGTCAGCGCGGTCCGCAGCCGGATCAGCTCGAACTCGCGCCCGGTGAAATCGGCGGGCGCGGCCGGAGCGGCCGACGCGACCGCGGTGACCGGCGCCGGGGCGGCGACGGCGGTGTCGCCGCGCAGCAGGGCCCCGTGCAGTTCCTGCAGCGCCGGGCCGGGATCGATGCCCAGGTCGTCGGCCAGCCGGACCCGGTACTCCTGGTAGACGCGGAGCGCGTCGGCCTGCCGGTCACAGCGGTAGAGCGCTCTCATGAGCTGACCGCGCAGGCTCTCGCGCAGTGGGTGCGCCGCCACCAGGCCGGTCAGCTCGGAGATGACCGCGGCGTGCCGGCCCAGGGCCAGGTCGGCCTCGATCCGGTCGCTGACCACCGAGAGCCGGCGTTCCAGCAGGGCCGGCGACTCGGCCTCGGACAGCGCCTCGGTCACCCCGACCAGGGCCGGACCCTGCCACAGCTCGATCGCGGCGGCCAGCGAACCGGTCGCGGCGAGGTGGTTGCCGCGTTGCAGCTCGACCCGGCCCCGGGCCGCCAGCGCGTCGAACTCGACCAGGTCGACCATGGACGACGGGCCGGTCATGCGCAGCAGATAGCCCGGCCGCTGCCGGACCACCTCGGCGTGGCCGGTCAGCATCCGGCGCAGCCGGGACGCGTACGTCTGCAGCTGGGCCGGCGCGGTGACCGGGGCGTCGGCGCCCCACAGCATCCGGGTGAAGGTGGCGTCCTCGACGACGCGCCCCCGGGCCAGCAGCAGCATGGCCATGACAGTTCTGATCTTCGAACCGTTCAGCTCGACCAGGTCCGGCCCGCACCAGGCGTCGACCGGTCCCAGCAGCCGTGCCCTCACCGGGCGGCTCGCCTGATCCGTTTTGGACAGACTCGTGTCCCCATCTGATCCCCCGTTTCCGCTCAGACATGCGCACGGGGGATTGACTTCACCGGATGTGACCCGGGGCCCCCGCCACCGCAAGTCTGGGGCGAGGGTTCGGCTCCTGTCCGGCCGCAACCGTGACAGGTACCTGCCGTGGCACGTTTCTGCAAGGGGCAATAGCTGCCATGTGCCAAGAAATGGCGTAGAGGGGGCAAAGCCCTCGTGACGAGGGTCACAGCGCCTCTTTTCGCCCTCGTGACACGCGCAAATACCCATGGCAGGAATCCTCAAACGTCGATGAGTTCAATGACCGACAGTCAGCACACAGACCGCGAGGGTAGGGTCCACAACGGACATTCGCGGTAGAAACAGCGGTCTTACGACACGCCGCGTCGAGCGGATCTTCCGAATTGCCGGGTTGCTGGCCGCGCTGTGCTTCCGTCAGAATGCTCAGCCGGACTTATCGCGGCATCTCGTGATTTTTTCGGGTTGTGACTTATCTGGGGGTAGCGATTCGATGACGACCGACCTCGATCTCGGGCCGGACGCGCAGATCGTCTACCGCGCGATGCTCAACCGGCCCCGGGCCGACGTCAGCGAACTGGCCGGCGACCTCGGCTGGCCGACGGCCCGGGTGGGACGCACAATCGGTCAGCTGTCCCGCCTGTCGCTGGTCCGTCCGTCCCTCGAGGAGCCGGGCAAACAACAGCTGATCCACCCCGAACTCGGGCTGAGCCTGCTGCTCCAGCGGCAGGAGGCGGAACTCCTCGAACGCCAGAAGGCGATCTCCAACACCCGGATGGCCGTCACCCGGATGCTCGGCGAGTACCGCGAGAGCCGGTCCGACACCGAGCGTGTGGGCATGCAGACCTTCTACGACATGGACGCCGTCCGGGCCTGCACGGAGCGTCTGACCCACGACTGCCGCACCGAGCTCGCGGTGACCGGTATCGATCTGATCCGCGATCCGGGCCGGCCCGAGTCGGCCACCGCTCTCGACCGGCATCTGTTGTCCAACAACGTGGAACTGCGGTACATCTTCCTCGAGAGCAGCTTCAACGAGACTGCCGTGGCCGACTACGCCACCTGGTTGTCGTGTCGTGGTGCGCATGTCCGGACCACCCCGCAACTTCCGCCTCGAGTCGCCATCTACGACCGGGAGATCGCCCTGGTCGAGTTGAATCCCGCCGAACCGGGCAGCGGCGCCGTCGTCCTGCGCGGCGCCGGCCCGGTCAGCGCCCTGCTGGCCCTGTTCGACCAGCTCTGGAACCAGGCCGCCCGGTTCGGCGAGCCGCAGCAGGACGACCATGAGCTGACCCCGCAGGAACGCGCGGTGACCCGGCTGCTCGCCTCCGGTTCCACCGACGAGGTGGTGGCCCGCAGCCTGGGTTTCTCGGTCCGCACGGCCCGGCGGATCGTCGCCGACCTGATGGCCCGCCTCCAAGCCGGCAGCCGGTTCCAGGCCGGGGCCCGGGCCGTCGCGCAGGGCTGGCTCGAACCGTCCGATCTGGACATCGTCGTCCGCCGGCCCGAGGGAGCGGGCGCTACTCCGCGTCCCGCAGCAGCTTCTCCATCGCCTGCACCCGGCGCTGCAGGTCGGCGACCTCGGACGTCAGGCTCGTGACCTGGGCGCCCGTCGCCGTCTGGCGGGCGACCGACTCCTCGGCCAGCTCGCGGAACTCCTTCTCCTTGCTGTTCACCGTCCGGGTCTGCCAGACGTAACGCGCCGTCCAGACCAACAGGACGCCGAACAGCAGCAGCACCGCCGCGTAGCCGAAGTCCATGATCGCGTAATCGTTCACCGCCAGCTCCATCTTCCGTATCACCCCTGCTCCTGCGGGTCGTCGCGGAGCCGCGCCTCTTCATAGCTGAGGGTGGGCGCGGCCGCGGCGAGTGCCTGCGGCGTCAGTTCGATGGCGAACTGACAGATCGTGTAGTACTTCATGGCCTTGCCCTCCGGCGACAGCTCGAGGGTTGCCTCCACCAGCCCCGCCGCCTCCAGCTTGCGGAGGTGTACCTGCAGCAGCGCCCGGCTGATCTCCAACCTGCGGGCCAGCCGGCTCACGTACTCCCGGCCGTCCATCAGCGCCGCGATGATCCGGATCCGGTGCGGGTTGGAGAGCGTGGACAGCACTTGCACCAGCTCGTCGCCGGTCAGTTCGGACGACTTCATCAGCCTCCCCGCTCGTCTCGGCACCTGCAACGGAAGTTTTGCAGGTGCCGAGACGAGTTGTCAACTGGCCAGTCGCCATACCTCCCGGTTCGAGACCGGTCCAGTCGCGGCCCCGCCCTGGGCGATCATCCACAGTCCACCGCCGGGAATCGGCTCGAGCTCGGTGACGTCAGTGGTCCGGGCGTACGGTCCGGTCACGACCTGCCACGCGGCGCCGGTCCAGCGGCGCAGCGCGCCGTCGGCGCGGGCCGAGCCGATCGCGCTCGGGGTGATGCCGAGCAGCCACTCCCCCTCGAACTCGGTGAGGGCAGTGACGGTCTGGGCGGGGGACGACGCCGGGCCGCAGATGTTCTGCTTGGTGAACCCGCTCCCGTCCCAGTGCAGGGTGAGCGCGCACTTGGTGGCCGGGTCCTGGCCGGCGATCCACACGTCGCCCACCCGGCCCGCGATCTTGGTCGTCCGCCAGCCGTACGGGCCGGAGCCCACCGGCGCCTGCACCTCGGTCCAGACCTCACCGTCCCAGCGGGCCAGGTACACGCTGCCGGTCGCATTGCCCAGATGCTTCTGCCCGACCACCCAGACCTCTCGCGGACCCGTCCGGTGGATGCCGGCCAGGCTGACGCTGGACGTGACCGAGGGCAGCTTGGTGATCGCCCAGGACTGCCCGTTCCACCGGGCCACCGCAGGCTGCCAGCCGCCGGTGGTACGGTCGTCGCCGGCCACCCATACGTCGTCGCGGGCACTGGCCTCGGCCGCCTGCGGCTGGAAGGTGCGGGGCGCCGGGCTGCGGTCGGTCCAGGTCCGCCCGTCCCAGTGGTAACCGCGGTAGATGCCGTCGGTGGCCGGCTCGTACTCGCCGAACAGCCACCGGTCGTCGAGCGCCGTGCCGGTCATCGCCTTGACCGGGACCTGCTTGGGCGGCGTCGCTACGTCGGTCCACTGGGTGCCGCCCCACTGCCAGGTGTGCCGCTGGTCCGTGCACTCCCAGCAGATGGTGGCGTTGGTGCTGCCCTGCATCAGGGCCGAGTCGGGCCCGAAGACCTGGATGTCGCCGCCGTTGAACTTCTGCCACTCCGGCGCGACGGGCGTGACCAGTTGCCAGGTCGCCGCCTCAGCGGCCGCGGCCGGGGCTCCGGTGAGGCCGACGGCCAGGCACACGGCCGCGCCGACGGCGAACACGTTTCGTAGTCTCATGCCGGCAGTCTGGGCGGGCCGCCGATAACCGGGCTGTATCGGACCTACAACCCCAGGATCAGCGGGCCGGCAGGCTCACCCGGCGGCCCAGGCCGACCTTCGGCGCGTCGGTCACGGTCACCATGGCGTAGGCGCCCGTGGGCACGCCCTTGCGGGCAGCCACCCGGGAGGCGGCCTTCAGCAGGGTGCGCTCGTTGGCGCCGGCGATGAAGAAGACGTACTCGTCGCCGATCTGTTCGCCGTCCTCGTACTCCTCGAGGCCGAACTCGTCCTCGAGGTCGATCAGGAAGTCACCCACGTCGTCGATCCACTCGTCCTCGCCGGTCGCCGGGAAGTGGATCTCCACCATCACTGCCATGCCGATGATGATTCAGCACCGGCCACCGCCGATGACACCGAGGGTCCGGCCGATCTTGAGCCGGAGGTTTCCGTACGGGAACCGGGGTTAGGTTGAAGACATGGAATATCGCACGCTCGGGCGCAGTGGCTGCGCCGTGTCCTCGCTCTGTCTCGGCACGATGACTTTCGGCAACGAGTCCGACGAGAAGGTGTCGCACGCCCAGCTCGACCGGTTCGTCGAGGCCGGCGGCACGTTCGTCGACACCGCCGACGTCTACTCGAAGGGCGAGTCGGAGTCGATCATCGGTCGCTGGCTGGCCGCGCGCCCGGCCGACGTCACCGAGGCCGTCGTGCTCGCCACCAAGGGCCGCTTCCCGATGGCGGCCGACCCCAACGGCGCCGGGCTGTCGGCGCGGCACCTGACCCGGGCCCTCGACGCCTCGCTGAGCCGGCTCGGGGTCGACGCGGTCGATCTCTACCAGGCCCACTCGTGGGACCCGTTCACCCCGCTCGACGAGACCCTGCGCACCCTCGACGGGTTCGTCCGGGCCGGCAAGATCCGCTACTACGGGTTCTCGAACTTCACCGGGTGGCAGCTCACCAAGGCGGTCGCGCTGGCCCGCGAGCTGGGCCTGGCCGGGCCGGTCAGCCTGCAGCCGCAGTACAACCTACTCGTCCGCGAGACCGAGTACGAGATCGTCCCGGCCGCGCTCGACGCCGGGCTCGGGCTGCTGCCGTGGAGTCCGCTCGGCGGGGGCTGGCTCACCGGCAAGTACCGGCGGGACCAGCGCCCGACCGGGGACACCCGCCTCGGTGACAACCCGGAACGGGGCATGGAGGCCTACGACCGGCGCAACAGCGTGCGTACGTGGGACGTGGTCGAAGCCGTGCAGCGGGTCGCCGAGGCCCGGGGCGTGTCGATGGCCGAGGTGGCCCTGGCCTGGGTGACCGACCGGCCCGGCGTGACCTCGACGATCCTCGGCGCGCGCACCCTCGACCAGCTGGACGCGAACCTCAAGGCGGCGGGGCTGCACCTGACCGTCGACGAGATCAGCATCCTCGACGAGGCCAGCGACCCCCGGCCGAACGACTACCCGTACGGCCCGCTCGGTGTCGATCAGCGCAGCCGCACCTTTTAGTCCCGGCAACGTGCCAGAGCGTTCATCAACTGGACACTCTGCGTAGCCAACTGGGTAACGGTGGGCCCATGAAGAAACTCGCCTGTGTCATCACTGCCGCGGGGGGGGGGGGGGGGGGGGGGGGGCCCCCCCCCCCCCCCCCCCCCCCCCCCCCCCCCCCCCCCCCCCCCCCCCCCCC
>NZ_JAMYJR010000027.1 GCF_024137025.1 Paractinoplanes aksuensis | reverse complement strand
GATCACCACCGAGGCGTCTGTGTCCGGTCGCCTGCCCGGCGGGGCCGAGGTCACCTTCGGCCCGGCCACGGCGGCGGGGGGGGGGGGGGGGGCGCGCCCCCGCCCCCCCCCCCCGCCACGGGTCGAGCGTCAGCTGGTGCGACAGGTGACCGTGGGCCAGGTCCAGTTGCCGTTGGCCATGATGGTCACGCCGAAGTTGTTGCCGTTGCCGTTGGGCCGGGCCGTCACGGTTCCGCTCGTGCCGCTGACCGAGGCGTTCCAGCTGTTCTGGATGCTCTGACCACCGTTGAGGGTGAGCCCGACGGTCCAGTTGCTGGTGTTCTGCACGGCCACGTTGAGGTTGAACCGGTCGCCGTACTGCTGCCCGGCCGAGAGGACCGCGGTGCAGTTGCTGCCGCCGTTGGTCGGCGGGGGAGTGGTCGGGTTGGTGCCGCCGCCGGTGCCCTCGCGGACGGTGATGTCGGAGCTGCCCTGGCTCTGGTAGCCCTCGGTGGCCATCACCTGGTAGCTGTGGTTGGTGCCGAGGTTGAGCCCGGCCCGGGCCCAGGCGTCGAAGTGGTTGGCCGTGGTGATGGTGCCCGAGCTGCGCTTCTGCTGCCGGACGCTCCAGAACTGGTAGAAGGTCTGGTTGCCGTCGATCGAGGGCGCGTTGACCCGCTGGCTGCGCAGGATGTCGTAGGTGCCGCCGTCGGTGGTCACGGTGCCCATGCGGGTGGCGCCGCTGCTCGGGTTGTAGCTGCCGAAGTTCTCGACGACGTAGTACTCGATGAGCGGGTTACGGGTCCAGCCGTACAGGGCCAGGTAGGTGTTGTTGTTGCCCGGGTTGTAGGTGCCCGAGTACGTGACCGTGCGCCGGTTGCCGGTGGCCCAGCCCTTGCCGCCGACCCAGTTGTTGGTGCTGCGGTCCCAGCTGCTGCTGTACCGGCCGTCGGCCCGCAGCGTCATGCTGGCGTTGCCGCTGTCCTTCCAGAACGAGAAATAGTAGCCGTTGTGGGTGCCGGTCAGGTTCGAGGTGAGGGTGCGGTCGGCCTCGGCGTGCGCCGTGCCGGCCACAGTGACGCCGGCGATCGTCATGGTGAGGGCACAGGCCGCGCCGAACAGTAAGCGCACGCGGCCGCGGCGGGGGCGTTGAGGACGGGTGGATTCTTCGGTCATGTGAGTGCGTCCTTCTCGGAAGGGGACTGCCGGGGAACAGCCCACGGACACGACGCCCGGACGCCGCGGTGGATCGGCGGAGCGTCGTGACGGGGATGACGTCCATCGAGGCCCGTCATTGCCGAATCGTGTCCCGGGGCTGCTTGGCTTGTCAACAAGTTACGGAAATCTATCGGAAATTTCAGTACCACGGTGAGGCCGCGGGTTCACTTACGTGCAGGTGAAGCCGGTTCTTACGGCGGTGCAGGGCTGCTCCGGAGCGGGTTGTCAAATCCTAGGTCAGACTTAAGTTCGAAACTTACGAACGATCGGACGGAAGTGTGTCGCAGACGCGGCGAAGCAGTGCGGAAGCCCCGGGCCACCGCACTGCTTCGCCGCGTGGGCTCAGCTCAGGCTGAACCGCTGGTTGGCCTGGCCGTTGCAGTCGTAGATCTGGACCTGCTGGCCGTTGCCGGTGCCCCACACGTCCAGGCACCGTCCGGACTGGACGCCGGTGATGGTGCCGTTGCTGTTGACGTTCCACTGCTGGTTGGCCTGGCCGTTGCAGCTGTAGATCTGCACCGCCGAGCCGTTGCCGGAGCCGGCGGCGTCCAGGCACCTCGAGCCGTAGACGGTCAGCTGCTTGCTCGACGTGAGCGTCCACGTCTGGTTGCTCGCGCCGTTGCAGTCGTAGAGCTGGACCCGGGTGCCGTTGTTCTGCGACGCGCCCGGCACGTCGATGCAGCGACCCGACTGGGCGCCCAGGATCCGCGTCCCGTCACCCGAGGGCGGCGGGGTCGTGGTGCTCGGCGGCGGCGTGGTCGGGTTGGTCGGGCCGGCCGAGTTGAGGGCGTTGAGCACCGAGGTGTAAGCGGCCTTCTTGTTGCCGTTGCCGTCGAACAGCAGCGGGCTCTCGTTCGAGCGCCAGGAGTCGCTGTCGCGTACGCCCCAGACGGTGATGCCGATGCAGCGGGGCACGTTGAGGCAGGCCTGGGTCAGCCCGGCGTACTGGGAGGTCGACGAGTTGGTGACGTCGACCTCGGTCAGGGCCACGTCGACGCCGAGCGCGGCGAAGTTCGACAGCGTGGTCTGGAAGTTGCCCGGCAGCGAGCTGCCGCCCGTGAAGTGGGTCTGCAGGCCCACGCAGTCGATCGGCACGCCGCGCGACTTGAAGTCCCGGATCATGTTGTAGACGCCCTGCGTCTTGCCGTACGACCAGTTCTCGATGTTGTAGTCGTTGTAGCAGAGCTTGACCGACGGGTCGGCGTTGCGGGCCGTGCGGAACGCGACCTCGATCCAGTCGTTGCCGGTGCCCTGCAGGTTGGAGTTGCGCCGGCTGCCGTTCTCCTCGAACGCCTCGTTGACGACGTCCCAGGCGGCGAGCTTGCCCTTGTAGTGGCCCATCACGCCGTTGATGTGGTCGATCATCGCCTGGCGCAGGGAGCTGCCGCCCAGATTCTGCATCCAGCCCGGCTGCTGGGCGTGCCAGGCCAGGGTGTGGCCGCGCACCTTGAGCCCGCGCTGGGTGGCCCAGTTGTAGATCTGGTCGCCCGAGCTGAAGTTGAACTGACCCCGGTTGGGTTGCAGGGCGTCCGGCTTCATCTCGTTCTCGGCCGTGATCATGTTGAACTCACGGGCGGCGATGGTGCTGTAGGTCGAGTTGCCCAGCCGGCTCGCGGCGATGGCCGTGCCGAAATACCGGCCGGACTGCGCGGCGGCGGCGCCCAGCGTGCTCTCGGCGGCGCTCGCGTTCGGCATCACCGTGACCACACCGGCCGCGGTGACGGCGGCGACGGCCCCGCTGAGCAGCAGCCGCATCCGCAGTGAGCGGCGTCGCCCGGGGCCGGCGGCGCCGGGGGGAGAAAGAAATGGCACGAGAGTGTCCCTTCTTTTGTTCGCGATCCGGGTGGGCCGGGCGATTCCGGCTCGGGGCACCGGGGAATGTGGACCGGGGAACGACCGGCTTCGATTTCGGGCCATGCTGACACGGGTAACACTCCTGAAACAACGTCTTCCGGAAATATTTCGGAAGTTGTGCCGAGTGGTCGTAGCGAAGCTCGCTCCTGAACAGGCCTTCTGGGGTGGGCCGAGGATGGGCGTTCTTGTCATCCGAAGCTGAGAGAGTGGCAACCTCCGAAACTCTCGGTCGAGCGAATGGTGCGAAAAGAAAGTACTGAAAACTTGTTATGTGCGGTGGTGGACTTGAGAAACAGCAGATGGAGACCGACGCGGCATTTACATTCTTGAAACTCTGGGAGCGCTCCCGTAACGTCTCTGTCGATTTGGGAACTGTCACCGGAATGGAGGAAATGGTGATGTCGATCCGAAGACTCGCCGGTGGGGTCGTGGCGGCCCTGCTGGTGTCGGCCGCGGCCGTCGCCGGGTTGACGGCGGCGCCGGCCGGCGCGGCCGTCACCGCCGGGTGCGGCCAGGCGCCGACGCTGACCAGCGGCACCCGCACCATCTCCAGCGGTGGCCAGAACCGCACGTACATCCTGCGCGTCCCCGACAACTACGACCGCAACCAGCCGTACAAGCTGATCTTCGCCTTCCACTGGCTGAACGGAACGGCCGGGAACGTGTCCGGCGCCGGCTACTACGGGCTGCAGGGGTTGTCGAACAACTCGGCGATCCTGGTCGCGCCGCAGGGCATCGACAACGGCTGGGCCAACTCGGGCAACCGCGACCTCACGCTGGTCGACAACCTGACCGCGCTGATCGAGAACGGTCTGTGCGTCGACACCACGCAGGTGTTCGCGCTGGGCTGGAGCTACGGCGGCTCGATGAGCTACGCCGTCGCCTGCGCCCGGCCGGCGGTCTTCCGGGCCGTCGCCGTGATCTCCGGGGCCAACCTCAGCGGCTGCAGCCCCGGCAACCAGCCGGTCGCCTACCTGGGCATCCACGGCACGCACGACAGCGTGCTCAACATCGCGCAGGGCCGGTCGATCCGGGACACCTTCGTGCGCAACAACGGGTGCACCGCCCAGAGCCCACCCGAACCCGCCCGCGGCAGCCTGACCCACATCGTGACCACGTACGCGGGATGCCGCTCCGGATACCCGGTCGCGTGGGCCGCCTTCGACGGCGACCACACCCCGGAACCGGTCGACGGCTCCACCTCGACCAGCGGCGCCCGAACGTGGGTCGGCGGCGAGATCTGGAAGTTCTTCACCCAGCTCCCCGGCCCGACAACTCCGCCTACGACGCCACCGACGACCACGCCGCCCCCGACCGGCGCCTGCACTGCCGTCTACCGGATCACCGGGCAGTGGCAGGGCGGCTTCCAGGCCGAGGTCACGGTGACGGCCGGCGCCGCGCCGCTGTCGGGCTGGCGGGTCGGCTGGACCTTCGCCAACGGCCAGACGATCACCCAGATCTGGGGCGGTCGCAACACGGCCGGCGGCAGCACGCAGACGGTCGCCAACGAAAGCTGGAACGGCACCCTCGCCGCGTCGGCGTCGACCACCTTCGGCTTCCTCGGCACATCGACCGGCACCAACAGTGTTCCCGCGACCACGTGCACGTCGGCATGAGTCAGCTCGGGCCCCAACTCACGGCCGGTTGCCGGCGCACCTACGTGCCGGTCTGAGACCGCCCGCGGCCTGCCTCTCGGATCACCGGGAGCGAAGGGAGAGGCAGGCCGCGGGTTTTCGAACCCGGCCCGCGGGCGTGGTGGGTGTGGATTTGCATGCGGCCTGCATGACCGTGCGCGCAGTTCGCGGTCCCACCGAGGCGTCAGTTCGGGTCCCGATTTTCTGAGGCACGATTTGGGCCCAAGGGCTGAGCCGTTGGTGGCGGGTCAGTCCGAGCGGTCGGTTCTCGGCACGATGGGATCTATCGGCTGGGTGGGGCCGTTCTCCGCCTCGAACCAGTCGGCCAGGTCGAACGTGCTACCGCACGCGCCGCATCCCGCTCGGCCGAAGAGGTAGGTGAGCCCGTCGGCCAAGGTCATGTCACCTCCGGCGGCCGCGGTGTCGTGCATCCATCGACGTATTCCGCTCAGCTCGGCCGGGGCGGCCGGGCGGAGCGGAACTCGATGAATATCGCCGTCGTTGTAGTCGCGGATCGCTGAGTAGTGCCCGTAGTCGCCGATGACGATCGCCAGGCGGGTGGAGCAATGAGGGCAGCCGAGGTGGTAATGCTCGTCGGTGAAGTCCAGGCTGATGGAGGCCCAGAACGTGTAACCAGCGAAGGCCAGCGTGTCCTGCAGCGGCCGAACTATCGCAGGCCCGGTGCCTGAGGAGATGCGTTGCTGGGCGCGTTGATGCAGTGCTGCCAGCGCCTGTGGGTTGGCTCGGACCAGACGGTCGTCCTCATGATTTCGGTGCAGCGTCCGAGTGATCACCGCGGCGAGATCCAGCGCTCGGTCGCGCTGCTCGGTGTCGTCGGACTGCGCCAGCCGGCTGAGTGCGGGCAGAGCCGTGACACCGGCCGAGCAGAAGCATTCGGCCTCGACGACCAGCCGGCGATCGAGCTCCCTCCACAGGGCGGCATCCGGTACCTGCTCGAGTCGCTCGAGCAGCTCTCCAACGATGGCACCCGAGTCTCCTTTCGCGTCGCGCACCGCAGTCCAGTCGATCACTGAATGATCAAACACCACGACCCTTGTCGAGGGGGAAGTACGCCTCGGCTGGGTCCACCCGAATCGTTCGGACTCGATGGCCCTCCCGGCTCGGCAGTGAAGCGCGGTGACCTGCACTTTGTTCACCAGTTCGGCCCCACCGGGGCTGGTGGGAGCATCCGCTGCTCTGGACGGGATTCCGCCGATGCCAGCAATGCCGAAGGTTGACCTGTTCGCGGCGATCCGCCGGCGACTCGCACACCGCCGACCGCAAGCGTGCTGGTGCCGATGGGCTGTCAGTTCGAATGCGGTCTGGGGGTGAGATGAGCTGCGGTTTTCGGACCCGGCCCGGGGGAGTGGTGAGTCGTGAGTTCCAGTCCAGCTCACGGGTGGGATGACCTCGGGGTTTCGAGGTCGGCCCACTTGTGGGTCGGGTGGTGAGTTTCGAACCGGTCCCACGGGAGAAGTTGCCTGTCGTGGATCGAGGGGAACTGATTGCTGGGCGCTACCGGCTCCGGGAGGAGCTGGGGCGCGGTGGGATGTCGGTGGTCTGGCGGGCCGATGACGACGTGCTGGGCCGTGAGGTGGCGGTCAAGGTGTTGTCGGCCGTGCTGGCCGACGATCCGCAGCAGCGTCGCCTGATCCGCGACGAGGCCCGGACGGCGGCCCGGCTTCGGCATGCCCATGTTGTCGCCGTCTATGACTACGGTGACTTCACCGACGGCGGTCGCACCCTGTCGTACGTGGTGATGGAACTCGCCGACGGCCGGACCCTGGCTCAGATGCTCAGCGGCGGCCGCCTCCCGTGGAAGGTCGCCACGCTGGTCGGGGCGCAGGTGGCGGCGGCCCTGGCCGCGGCCCACGCCGACGGCATCGTGCACCGGGACGTGAAACCGGCCAACGTCATGGTGACCAGCGCCGGGGTGAAGCTGGTCGACTTCGGCATCTCGGCCGCGATCGGCGCGTTCGACGGCAACGACGGGCAACTCGTGGGCACACCGGCCTACCTCGCGCCGGAACGCATCAAGGGCGGCCCGGTGCGCCCGGCGACCGACGTGTACGCCCTCGGCGTGCTGATGTATCTCGCGCTGGCCGGTCGGATGCCGTGGGACGCGTCGACCGTCACCCAGATGGTCCGGGCCCATGTCTTCGCGAAACCGGCGCCCCTACCGGCGATTCCCGGTCTTCCCCCCGCGGTGGCCCGGATCGTGTCCCGCTGCCTGGCCAAGCGGCCCGCCGACCGGCCCAGCGCCATCGAGGTCTCCGACGTGCTGGGCGAGGTCGCCGGGCTACCGTCCGCGGCACTGCTGCGCAGTGTGTCGGCGCCGACGGTCACCTTGCCCCCGGCCCGCACCCGTCGTCCCGGCCGGGCGGTGCTCATCGCCGCCGGGGTGGTCACCGGAATGATCGGCGCCGGTGGGGTGTGGTGGGCCGGCGACGGCGCGGCCCAGCCGGCCCAGGCCGACGCGGTCGCGGTGCCGTCGGCCCCGGCGACGAAGCGCGCCGAAACACCGAGCCCG
The DNA here is from genome assembly GCF_024137025.1 of Paractinoplanes aksuensis. Taxonomy (GTDB): domain Bacteria; phylum Actinomycetota; class Actinomycetes; order Mycobacteriales; family Micromonosporaceae; genus Actinoplanes; species Actinoplanes aksuensis. The sequence goes on along the minus strand of NZ_JAMYJR010000027.1, from coordinate 311,322 downwards.
TCGACCTCCACACCGGAACAGACGGTCCGGTCGATCTCCGTCTCGCATCAACGGGACGCTCCCCGCCGCCCGGTCCGCGCGGCCGCGCCCAAGGCCGACCCCGCCCCCAAGGCCGAACCGGCTCGGAAGGGTAAGCCGGCCGGCCCGAAGAAGGCACCCAAGCCCAAGCACCCGAAGAAGCCAGGCCCAGCCGCCCGCCCGTAACCGGCGCGTCCGGCCGTTCACGAGGGCCTGCGGCGTGGCCCCGCCGCAGCGCACGCGCTCGTGAGTCCCTGACCGTCAGAGGGCGCCCGAGCCTCAGCCCCGCCAATCCCTGCCAACGCTCCGGCCATTTCACCCGCCGCCGAGACGACCCGTTTCGTCTCGCCAACACCCTGGCGAGGCGATCCGTTTCGTCCTGCCGCCATCTCGGCGAGACGATCCGTTTCGTCTTGCTAACGGCTGGGCGAGACGATCCGTTTCGTCTTGCTAACGGCTGGGCGAGACGATCCGTTTCGTCTTGCTAACGGCTGGGTGAGGCGATCGGTTTCGTCTTCGCGGTTGATCGGCGGGTTTTGGCAGGACACGCTGGGGCCGCCGCGGGAAGCCGGGCGGCCCCGCTGCTCCGGCTCTCAGCTATGTAACGGAGCTCGATGCCGGTCGAGTTGCTAACGCCTGGCGACACGATCCGTTCCGTCTTGCTAACGGCTGGGTGGGGCGATCGGTTTCGTCTTGGGGGTTGATCGGCGGAATGCGCTGGGGCGGCCGCGGGAACCCACTAACCCCTATTGCTCTGGGCACCGTCAGGTGATGAGGGCCGATGTCTTCCGAGAGAGTTGACGGGCCGGCACTTCGGCTTGGCTGTTTCTTGTAACGGACGTTGCTGCGCAGGCCGGTCGGTCACTCGCGGCACCGCAGCTGTGACAGGTCGCGGCAGGGCGGGGCGCTCGGTTGTGGTGGTGAGGTTGATGCGGCGCCTACAGGAGCTTGGCCGGGTCACTGGCGCCAGGTTCGGGGCGGGGTCAGGGGGACCAGGTCGGGGCGGTCGGTGGTTGTGGTCAGGGGGAGGCGGCGGCCCTCGTCGGCTGAGCGTAGGAGGGTCGTCATGGCGTCCAGCACGTGCAGGGCCAGGGTGCCGGTGGCTCGGGGTGACGGGGTGGTGAGCATGTCGAGCAGGCCGATGCCTCGGGCCGCGTCCACGTAGCCGGCTGACGGCGCTACCGTGCGCCAGTCGGGGGCGCCCAGTTCGAACAGGCGCACGTCGCCCGTGAACATGTTGGGGTCGGGTACTGCGAGGCTGCCGGTCTCGCCGTGCACCTCGATGGGGGCGGCTGTGGTGCGGACGGCGTCGAAGCTGGTGGTGATGGTGGACAGGGCGCCGCTCGTGTGGTGCAGGATGCCGGTCACGTGGGTGTCGACCTCGACCTGGACCTGGTCGCCGGCTCGGGGGCCGGCGCCTATGACGCGGGTGAGCCGGGGGCGGGCGGCCGCGCCGGTGACGGCTTCGATCGGGCCGAGCAGGTGGATCAGCGCGGTCAGGTAGTACGGGCCCATGTCGAGCAGCGGGCCGCCGCCGGGGCGGTAGTAGAAGTCGGGGTTGTGGTGCCAGCGTTCGTGGCCGGGGGTGGCCATGACCGCCACCGCCGACAGGGGCCGGCCGATCAGTCCGGCGTCGATGGTGGACCGGGCCGTCTGTACGCCGGTGCCCAGTACGGTGTCGGGCGCGCAGCCCACCGTGAGTTCGGCGGCGGCGGCCCGGTCCAGGATCGAGCGGGCCCCCGACATTTCGGCGGCCAGGGGCTTCTCGCCGTACACCTGTTTGTCGTGGGCGATCGCGTCCAGCGCCACGGCCGCGTGCGCGGCGGGGATCGTCAGGTTGAGGATCGTACGGATGGAGCTGTCTTTCATCAGGGCGTCGACCGGGAGGGCGCGGCAATCGGCGAGGCCGGCGGCGACCTCGGCCGCGCGGGACTCGTCGAGGTCGGCCACCGCGGCCACGGTGATCGCGGGATGGTCGCGCAGGGTCTCCAGGTAGGCGCTGGAGATCCAACCGGCTCCTACGATGCCGATGCGGTGCGGCTCGCCCACAGCATGCCCCTCTCGATCACGGTGCGGACGGTCGGATGGCGGAGCACGTCGAGGCTGTGACCGGGGGTGGTGACGACGATCCGGCCCTCGCCCCACTGCCTGGTCCACACCGCGGGGGAGGTGATCGGGCGGTGCCACGGGTGCCACGGCTGGACGGGATGGGTGGTGGTGGCCAGCACGTCGATCAGGTCGTCGTGCAGCACCCAGTACTGCTCGGTGGTCAGATCGAAGTCGTCGAGCCCGGCCGTGACCGGGTGCTCGCGGCCGATCGGGGTGATCTCGACCGTGTGGGGGAGGAAGTTGTCGGTCTCGTCCCCGCAGCGGGCTCCGGGTTCCTTGCCGGGGTGCGTCGCGAACTGGCCGCCGACCAGCTGCAGATAGTCGGACGAGGCCCGGAACGAGTCGGCGATCCCGCCGTGCCAGCCGGTGAAGCCGGTGCCGGCGGCCACCGCGGCCCGCAGGCCGTCGAGCTCGTCGCGTTCGACGGCCGACATGGTCACGCACTGCACGATGAGATCGGTCTCGGCCATGAGCCGCGCATCGCCGTAGACATCTGTCGATGCGCTGACATGGACGTCAAAATTGTTGTCGGCCAGAAAGGGCAGGAAGAGGTCGGTGGCCTCGACCGGCCGGTGACCTTCCCAGCCGCCGCGGACCACCAGAGCTTTGGGCATCCTCCACGATTATCAGATCGAAACCGGTCTCGCCCAGCGCACAGGACGGACGGGTTCGGGACGAGCCCCGCCGGACGAGGCGAGCAGCAGGACCGGGACGACCCGGGTTCAGGCCGAGCCGCGCCGGACGAGCCGGGTCGGCAGGATGACGGGGGTGCGGTCCTGCCCCGCGATGAGGGCGATCAGCATCCGGGTCATCTCCTGGCCCAGGGCCTGGATGGACTGGTGGACCGTGGTCAGCGGTGGCTCCGTCCGCTGGGCGATGCCCAGGTTGTCGAAGCCGACCACGGCCACGTCGGCCGGCACGCGGCGGCCGGCCGCGCTCAGCACGCGCAGGGCGCCGGCCGCCATGTTGTCGCTGGCGGCGAACACGCCGTCGAGGTCGGGGTGACGGTCGAGCAGGGTCTTCATCGCCGCCGCCCCGGCCGCCTCGGTGAAATCGCCCTCGACGGCGCCGTACGGGGTCAGCCCGGCCATGATCATCGCTTCGCGGTAGCCCCGGTGGCGGGCCTCGCCGGCCTGGCTGTCGGGCAGCCCGGCGATGGTGACGATGCGGGTGCGGCCCAGGCCGATGAGGTGCTCGGTGGCCAGGCGGGCGCCGCCGGCGTTGTCCGAGTCGACGTAGTACTGCGGTTCGACGTGCGGCGGCCGGCCACCGTAGACGGCCGGCAGGCCGGTGTCGCCGACGATCTGGTTCAGCGGGTCGCCGGCGCCCATCGCCATCAGCATGATGCCGTCGACGCCCCGGGTGCGCAGCAGATTGGTCAGGCGGGACCGGCCCCGGACGGAACTGGCCAGGCACAGCAGCAGGTGCAGGTCGGTGTCCTCGAGCACCGAGGAAACCCCGACGATGACCTGGGCGTAGAACGGATCGGCGAACAGTTGGGGGTCGTCGTGCGAGACGGCCAGGGCGACGATCCCGGTCTGCTGGGTGGCCAGGGCCCGGGCCGTCCGGTTGGGCAGGTAGCCCAGCTCTTTGATGGCCCGTTCGACGGCTTCGCGGGCGGCCGGGCTGACGTGCGGCGCCCGGTTGATGACCCGGGACGCGGCCGAGCGGGAGACGCCGGCGCGTTCGGCCACCTCGTCCAGGGTGGGCTGCCGTCGGTCTGCCATCGCTGCCGGGTCCTTTCCGATCGGCGGGTCGCCGCCGGCTGATCATATCGGCCGCCATCGAATTGAGGTCGACTGGAAGCGGTCCCGGAAAAGGAGCACGTCGGTGTCGGTCACAAATAGATGCACGTGGATTATTCTGGCTGGAAGCGCTCCCGGAAATCTGCCGACCGTAGGAGACCCCCGATGAAACGACTCCGTCCCCGGACGCTGGCCGCCGCGCTGGCCCTGACCATCCCCGCCGTGCTGCTCGGCGCCCCGGCCGCCCACGCCGACCCGGTCGGCCAGACCAGCGGCTTCTACGTCAATCCCCAGTCCAGCCCGGCCGTCTGGGCCGCCGCCAACCCCGGCGACGGACGGGCCGCGGCCATCCGCAGCCAGATCGCCCAGCGGCCGATGGCCAGCTGGTTCGGCAACTGGAGCGGCGACATCGGGCGAGCGGTCGGCGGGTACGTCGGCGCGGCCGACGCCGTCGACAAGCTGCCCGTCCTGGTCGCGTACAACCTCCCCGGCCGGGACGCCTGCGGCGGTCACTCCGGGGGCGGGGCCGGCAGCGTGGGTGCGTACGACGCCTGGATCTCGTCCTTCGCCGCCGCCATCGGCAATCGGCCCGCAGTAGTGGTTCTCGAGCCGGACTCGCTGGGCGATTTCAACTGCATGAGCCAGGGGCAGATCAACGACCGGGTGGGCATGCTCTCCCGCGCGGCCGCCCAGTTCCGCTCCAAAGCCCCCAACACCTGGGCCTACCTCGACGCCGGCAACCCCGGGTGGATCGACGCCTCGACCATGGCCCAGCGCCTGAACCAGGCCGGTGTGGCCAACGCGCGCGGCTTCGCGCTCAACGTGTCGAACTACTTCACCACCGGCGACAACAGCAACTACGGCAACCGGGTGGCCTCGGCGTTGCGGAACTACGGCTACAGCAAGCCGTTCGTGATCGATACCAGCCGCAACGGCAACGGCCCGAACGGGCAGTGGTGCAACCCGGGCGGGCGCCGGATCGGCACGCCGAGCCAGCTCGGCGGAGGCGCCGAGATGCTGCTCTGGCTCAAGACGCCGGGCGAGTCCGACGGGAACTGCGGGGTCGGCGGCGGCTCCACCGCCGGGCAGTTCCTGCCCGAGGTCGCGTACAAGATGATCTACGGATACTGATCCCCGGTGCGGCCGGTCGCCCTCGGTCCTGGTGGCTCGGATCGGGGGCGACCGGCGTCGGGCCGGTCTCAGACCAGGCGCCAGACATTGTCGGCGCTGCCGTTGTCGGCGTCCTGCACCACCTGGGTGCCCCACGTGCTGGAGCCGTTGAGGATGGCCAGCAGCTTGCCGCTGTTGATATTCCGGATTTTGTACGTGCCATTGCCGTTGTCGACCAGCGTCCAGCGGTGGTCGGCGGTGCCCGTGTCCGACCACTGCAACACGCGGGCGTTGTCGGCCGTCGACATGTTCTCGACGCCGAGCACCTTGCCGCTGTTGGCGTTTCGGAACTTCACGGCCGAGCCGTCGGTGACCCGCACCCACTGGTGGTCGGCGGTCCCGGTGTCGCCCCAGACCACGGCCAGGCCGCCGTCGACGGTCGACATGTCCTGGATGCCGAGCACCAGGCCGGTGCCCACGTTGACCAGCTTGACCGTCGGGCTGGTGCCACCGCCGGTGTTCCAGTAGACGGCGTAGTTGAAGCCGTGCGCGTCCTGGAACGGTCCCAGATTCACCGTCGAACCGTTGGCGGTGGCCGTGAAGGCCAGGGCGGACGTGCTGGTGCGGGTGATGGTCGAGGCGGTCAGCGATGGCGGCGCGGACAGCGACGTGCTGCCGTAGTTGCCGGCCAGCACGGCCGGCCCGTACGTGATGGCCTGGATGTTCGGGTTGTCGTTGGCCGGCTGCAGGATCACCCGCATCGGCAGCCGGACGGTCAACGTGTCGCCGGCGGCCCAGGTGCGGGTGACGGTGGCGTAGGAGCCGGGCGTCGCTGTGACGTTCTGGGTGACGCCGTTGACGCTGAGCACGGGATTCTGCGTCCAGGCGGGGATGCGTACGCGAAGACCCCAGGAACCCGACGGCGAGCCGGACACGGTCAGGGTGGTGGTGTCACCGGCCGGGTAGGTCGTGGACTGGGTGACGGTGATGCCGCGCTGCGACCAGGTGAGCGTCGAGGGCACGAACAGGTTCACGGTCAGCGTGGTGCCGTTGTAGAAGTAGATCGAGTCCATCAGCTTGGTGTTGGTCTCGAGGCCGGTGCCCTGGCAGCACCAGAACGAGTCGTAGTCGGTCGACCAGGTGCCGCCGCCCCAGGCCGGCCCGACCCCGCGGCGCCCGCCCGGCCGCAGCGGGGTGAAATAGGTGACGCCGCCGTGGCTGTCGGCCGGGTTCTGCGCGCCGACCAGGTGGTTGAGCAAGGCCCGTTCGTAGAAGTCGAAGTAGCCGGCGTTGTTCGGGTACAGGGTCCACAGCTCGCGGGTCAGCTTGAGCATGTTGTGGGTGTTGCAGTGCTCGCAGGTGTCGTTGCTGAGGTAGCCGGCGATCGCGTTCGGGGCCCGGAAGTGCTCGGCCTGGCTGTTGCCCCCGATGGCGTACGTGTGGGCCCGGGTGGTGATGCTCCAGGCGTTGGCGGCGATGTCGCGGTAGCGGGTGGTGCCGGTCGCCTTGTACTCGCGGGCGGCGCCGATCCACTTGGGCACCTGCGTGTTGGCGTGCAACCCGTTGAGCTGGTCGGAGTTGGCGGCCAGCGGGGTGAACACGGCGGCGTGGTCGAAGCGCTGGGCCGCGGTCAGCCAGCGCGAGTCGCCGGTCTGCTGGTAGATGTCGGTCAGCACCTCGTTCATGCCGCCGAACTCCGTGCCCAGCATGGCCTGCATCTGGCTGGAGCTCAATCGAGCCGTACGGGTGTCGACCCACCCGGCCAGGGCCAGCAGCACGGTGCGGGCCTGGGTGTTGCCGGTCCACCGCCACACGTCGAGCAACCCGGTCAGCGTCTTGTGGATGCAGTAGTACGGCACATTGCCGTTGGACAGGGTGCGGGCCTCGAGCGCGGTGAAGTCGGATTCCGGGAAGCCCGACAGATACCCGGTGGCGAAGCCCGCGGCCGCGTTGTTGGCCTGGCACTTGGCCAGCTCGGCCACCATCTGGTCGGCCTTGGCACGGCAGGTGGTGTCGCCCAGTACGGCGTACGCCTGGGCCCAGGCGGTCAGGAAGTGGCCCTGCACATGCGATCGGAACGGGAAACTGGGCGCGTCCCAGCCCCCGTTGGCGGCGGCGCCGTTGGTGGAGAGCCGGTGGTTGGCCCGGAACACGTAGAGCAGCCGGTTGACGTCGACGAACCGCAGATAGCTCAGCGTCCGGTTCTGGTTGTCGAGGAGGCGGCCCGAGTTCAGCCGCACCTGGCCGAGCTCGAAGGGGAACGCCGCCGCACCGATGTCGGTGCGGGCCGGTGGGACGACGGCGGCCGCCGCCGGCTGCGGGTCGAGGGCGGTGACGAGAGCCGCCGCGCCTCCCGCCTGCAGAAGACGGCGGCGGCTCATCGCGGGGAACGGCATGACAGGGACTCCTTAGGGGGCGGTCATCGTGAAGCGCTTGACGGTCACGGCTCCACCCAGGGCCTGGGTGGCGTAGTTGAACATCGCGAACCGGTAGCCCGGGAAGAACTGCCAGGCGTTGTTGAGCGTCAAGGCCGGGCCGAGCCGGGTGAAATTCACCCCGTCCGTGCTGTACGAGAAGGTGGCCTGGCGTCCGGAGCCGGGCCGCACGTCGGCCTGGGCCCGCAACCAGATCCGCCCGCCCGAGACCGCGGCGCTCGCCTGTTCCGAGCCGGTGCCGGTGGTGGCCCAGCTGCTGTTCATGGTCAGCCCGTTGGTCATGACGACCCGGGTCTGGCCGTTGTCCCGGCGGACGCCGATCCAGGCCGACGTGTCGCGCAGCATGGCCAGCCCGGAGCGATCGCCGTCGCGCATCGTGCTGTGGTCGAGCTCGATAGTGGCGGTCGAGGCCGGCCCCTGCACACGGTGGGTCAGCGTGTTGCGCGCGTTGTAGAGGTCATTGGTGACCGTCGCCGTCTGCAGCTGCAACCCGTTGTTGAGCGACCACCTCGAGTTGTCCGGGTTGTGGTTCCATTCCCAGCGGGGCCCGAGCGTCGAGCCGGTGAAGGTCTCGTTGGGCAGCATCGACTGGACGGTGCGGGAGGTGCTGATGTTCGGCTTCGGGTAGGTCGCGCCCCACGCGCCGTTGACGGTCTGCAGCACGGGCCAGCCGTCCGAGCTCCAGTTGATCGGGGCGAGGGCCGGTACCCGGCCGCCGGGGAACGCGTCGACGAACGACATGTAGTACCAGTCGCCGTTCTGCGTCTGCACCAGCCCGCCCTGGTGCGGCACCCCGCCTCCGGAGATCGGGCCCGGCAGGTTGAGCAGCACCTGCTTCATCTCGTACGGGCCGAAGGGGCTGGACGACCGCAGCACGTACTGTCCGTTGGCCGGACGGGTCAGCCAGATGTAGTAGTACCCGTTGCGCTTGTAGAAGCGGGCGCCCTCGAGCGTGCCGACGCTGGACGGGGTCTGGAACACTTGCTGGGAGCGCACCTGGCTCAGACCGTCGGCCGACAGCTGGGCGACGCTGATCGTGCTGTTGCCGTACGCGACATACATGGTGTCGTTGTCGTCGATGAGCAGCCCGGCGTCGTAGTAGCAGTTGTTGAGCCGGGCCCGCTTCGTCCACGTGCCGTCGACCGCGGAGGCGGTGTAGACGTAGGTGCGGTTGTACTCGATGCAGCCGATCCAGTAGTACGTGCTGTTGCTGCGGCGGTACTGCATGGTCGAGGCGAAGACCCCTTTGACGTACGCCCGGGAGCCGCTCAGGTCGTAGGCCGAGGAGTCGAAGTCGAGCCGGGGCACCGAGTGGCCCGCGTACTCCCAGTTGACCAGGTCGTACGAGCGCAGAATCGGCGCGCCGGGGGAGTAGTGCATGTTCGACGCCGACCAGTAGTAGGCGTCCCCGACCCGGATGATGTCGCCGTCGGCGAAGTCCTGCCACACGACCGGATTGGTGAAGGTTCCGGCACTGGCCCCGACCCGGACGAGCTGCCACTGCTGGTTGGCGCCGCCCCAATCGTCGTACTGTACGACGGTCGCACCGTCGGACGTGGCCGCGTTCTGCACCTCGACGGCCTTGCCGCTGTGCCGGGCGATCAGGCGCACATGGCCGCCGTCCGAGTCGGCCAGCCGGAACTGCTGATTGGTGCTGTTGTTGTCGGTCCACTGATTGACGGCGGCGCCGTTGGCGGTGGAGGCGCCGGCGATGTCGAGCACCTTGCCCGAGTGCCGCGACTTGAGGCGGTAGTACCCGCTGCCGGAGTCGACGAACTGCCACTGCTGCTGGTTGCCGTCGTTGCGCGTCCACTGGGTGATCCGGGCGCCGTCGGTGGTGGCCAGGTTGTAGACGTCGAGGGCCTTGCCACTGGTCCGGTTGACCAGCACGTACCAGGCCGAGGTGTCCACCGTCGCCGCTTCGGCGCTGGGCGCGCTCAGCAGCACGGCGGCGCCGGTGAGCACGACCGCGACGAGGGCGGTCAGTCGAAGTCGCATGGGAACGCTCCTGTGATCGTTCACAACCGAGGGTGTCGCTGATGTTGCCAGAATGTGTCTGCAGGCTCAAGGCATCGAAGTACTCGGATGTGGCGACGCGCGTTTAATGCAGCTCGTAACAGTTTTTCTCGCTCTATTTTTGCTCTTGCTGTCCCCGGCGCTGTCTTGCCATTCTGCTGTGAACGTTCACTGATACGCGGAGGAGTCGCCGTGCGAAGAGCCCTGATCGCCGTCCTGGCCGTCGCCCTTGTGCTGTTCCCCGGCGCCGCCCGCGAGGCCCGGGCCGACAACCCGATCGTCCAGACCATCTACACCGCCGACCCGGCGCCGCTGGTGCACAACGGCCGCGTCTACGTCTACACCGGACACGACGAGGACGGCTCGACCTACTTCACCATGCGCGAATGGCGCGTCTATTCGACGGCCGACATGGTCAACTGGACCGACCACGGCTCGCCGATGAGCCTGGCCACGTTCAGCTGGGCCAGCGCCGACGCCTGGGCCGGGCACGTCGCCTACCGCAACGGCAAGTTCTATTGGTACGTGCCGGTGAAGAACCGGTCGACCGGGCGCATGGCCATCGGTGTCGGGGTGTCGACCAGCCCCACCGGGCCGTTCAGCGACGCCCTGGGCCGGCCGCTGGTCGAGAACGGCGAGATCGACCCCAACGTGTTCATCGATGACAACGGCCAGGCCTACCTCTACTGGGGTAACCCGAACCTGTGGTACGTGCGGCTCAACACCGACATGATCTCGTACTCCGGGTCGGCGGCGCAGATCCCGCTGACCACGGCCGGGTTCGGCGCCCGCTCCGGCAACACAAGCCGGCCCACCCTGTACGAGGAGGGGCCCTGGGTCTACAAGCGCAACGGGCTCTATTACAACGTGTTCGCGGCCGAGTGCTGCTCGGAGTTCATCGGCTACTCGACCGCGACCGGGCCGACCGGGCCGTGGACCTATCGCGGGACGGTGATGCCGCGCCAGGGCAGCTCGTTCACCAACCACGCCGGGATCGTCGACTTCAACGGCGGGTCGTACTTCTTCTACCACAACGGCGCGTTGCCGGGTGGCGGCGGTTTCACCCGGTCGGTCGCGGTGGAACGCTTCAGTTACCGCTCCGACGGCACCATCCCGACGATCACCATGACCACGGCCGGTCCGCCCCAGGTGGGCACGCTCAACCCGTACGCCCGGCAGGAGGCCGAGACGAGCGCCTGGGCCTCCGGGGTCGAGACCGAGCGCTCCTCGGACGGCGGCGTCAACGTCGGCTACGTCGACAACGGCGACTACCTCAAGGTGCGGGGCGTCGCCTTCTCCTCGGGCGCGCGGACCTTCACCGCCCGCGTCGCCTCGGCCACCTCGGGCGGCCGGGTCGAGGTGCGCCTGGGCAGCCCGACCGGCACGGTGGCCGGCACCTGCACGGCTCCGGCCACCGGCGGCTGGCAGACCTGGACCACCGTCTCGTGCGGCGTGTCCGGGGTGTCCGGCACCCAGGATCTCTACCTGAGGTTCGCCGGGGGCAGCGGCTATCTGTTCAACCTCGACTGGTGGCAGTTCACGGCCTGACCGCCGTGACCGCCGCAGCCAGCGCGGCCAGCCAGCCGACCAGGGAGGCGCTCAGCGCGGCGCGCATGCCTTCCTGGTCGGCCGCGACCGTCGGTCCGTCCCAGGACTCGACCGTCCGCACGGTCACGCCGTCCGCGCCTTCGGCGAAGGTCCACACGTGTACGCCCACGATGCCCTGGGACGTGCCGCCCCAGACGATCCGCTCGCCCGGCACGACCTCGCGGATGGTCGACGGGATGTCCATGCCGTGGGTCCGCCACCGGATGACCGACCCCGGCGCGAACGGGCCGTCGAGCGTGGCCGCGGTGATGTCCGGCTGCCACGACGGCCAGTCGCCGACCGTGGTCTGCAACCGCCAGACAGTGTCCAGCGGCGCGTCGACGGTCGTGGCGTGCTCGGCCACGATCAGGGCGGCGCGGTCGACATCAACAGTCATCACAGAGCTCCCGAGGTGTTGAGGAATTTCGTCGATCACCATGCCGCCGGAGCCGCGCGCTTCGCATCGGCGAGACCTACGTAGACGGTCGTGGCTACCGTGGAGGCCATGACACTGGTCGGCCGGTCGGCCGAGGTCCGGCGGATCGGCGACCTGATCGGCGCCGCCCGATCGGGCCGGGGCGGTGCGCTCATGCTGCGGGGCGAGGCCGGGATCGGCAAGTCCACCCTGCTCGACCAGGCCCGGCACGTGGCCTCCGGGTGCCGGCTGGTCGAGGCGGCGGGGTCGGAGTTCGAGACCGATCTGCCGTTCGCGGCGCTGCATCAGCTCTGCCGGCCGCTGATCAGCCACCTCGACGCTGTCCCGGGACCGCAGCGGCGCGCGCTGGAGGTCGCGTTCGGCCTCGCCTCGGGCGCGCCCGATCCGTTCCTGGCCGGGGCGGCCACACTGACCCTGCTCGGGGCGGCGGCGCGCGAGCGGCCGGTGGTGTGCCTGGTCGACGACGCGCACTGGCTGGACGCGGCCACGACCCGGGCCCTGGCCTTCGTGGGCCGGCGGCTCGGCGACGACCCGGTCGCCCTCGTCGTCGCGGCTCGCGCGAGCGAGCTCGCCGGCCACCTGGACGACCTGCCCGTCGTGCCGGTCGGCGGCCTGACCGAGGACGAGTCGCGGATGCTGCTGGCCACGCCGGGTTCGGTCGTCCTCGACGCCCAGGTGCGGGATCACATCGTGGCCGAGGCGCGGGGCAACCCGCTCGCGCTGCGGGAGCTGCCCCGGGCCGGGGGCTTCGGCCCACCGGACACCGGGCCGGTGCCGTCGCGGGTCGAGCGCGGCTATCGGCAGCGGCTGACCGGCCTGTCCGAGGACGCCGTCATGCTGCTGACGGTGGCCAGCGCCGACCCGACCGGCGACCCGGCGCTGCTGTGGCCGGCCGCGCGCCGCCTCGGCCTCGACGTGCCCGCCGCGGCGGCCGCCGCCACGGCGACCGGGCTGGTCGACTTCGCGACCCGGGTCCGCTTCGGCCACCCGCTGGCCCGCTCGGCGGTGTACCGCGCGGCCGACCCGGACCGGCGGCGATCCGCCCATGCCGCCCTGGCCGCGGTGCTCGACCCGGCCACCGACCGGGACCGCCGGGCCTGGCACCGCGCCCAGGCCAGCGCCGGGCCGGACGACGAGGTGGCGGCCGAACTGGCTGTGTCCGCGGCCACGGCCCGGTCGCGAGGCGGGGTGCACGCCGCCGCGGCCTTCCTCGAGCGCTCGGCCGCCTTGACCTCGGACCCGGGCGTACGCCGGGAAAGGGTCCTCGATGCGGCCGGGACCGCCCTCGACGCGGGCCGGGCCGACGCCGCGGCCGAGCTTCTGGCCACTCTCGGAACCGCTGTGCTGAGCGCCGAGCAGCACGCCCGCGCCGATCTGCTGCTGGGCCGGATCGAGTTCCTCCGGCACGGCGGACGCGCCGGGACGGCTCACATGCTGCGGGCCGCCTTCCGGCTGTTCGCCGTCGATCCCGGACAGGGCCGCGAACGCCTGCTCGACGTGGTCGAGCTGAGCATCGCCACCGGCCGGCTCGGCGGGGTCCTGACCGCCATCTTCGACCGGCTTCCGGCCACCGGGCCGGGGCCGGGCGGACCGGACGTCCTGGACGCCTTGCTGACCCTCAACCACGCGGGCAACCGGGCCGCCGTGCCGGTCATACGCCGGGTCGTCACCCGGGCCGACCGGCCCGCGCTGGCCATCATGCTCGCCGGGGAGCTGTGGGATCCCGAGACGCAAGGAGCGATCGCGGCCTCGGCCCTGACGGCCGGGCGCGAATCCGGCGAGCCGGTGCTGCTGCGTCTCGGGCTCGCCCAGACGGCCTCGCACGCGGTGCTGACCGGTGACCTGGCCGTGGCGATAACCGCCATCGCCGAGGAGGAGGCAGTAGCGGAGGCCACCGGTGGCCCGTCCGTCGTGTACCCGCGGGTGCATCTGGCGGCCATGCGCGGCCGTCCGGACGACGCCGGCGGTCTGCTGGACGCCCCGGGCCAGATGGCCGCCAACCCGCACTGGATGACCGCCCTGCTCAACAACGGCCGGGCCGACTATCCCGCGGCGCTGCGGTCGGCGCGCCGAGCCACCGCCCACGACGACCTGTTCCTGTCCGGCATCGTCCTGCCCGAACTCGTCGAGGCGGCCGTGCGGTGCGGCGAGACGAAAGAGGCAGCGGCCGCGCTGGACGCGCTGACCGAGCACACGGCCGGTAGCGCCACGCCCACCGGTCTGGGCATCTGCGCGTCCGCGCGCGGCCTGGTGACCGGCCGGGAGGACGACTACCGGGAATCGGTGACCCTGCTCGACAAGAGCCCTATGGTGCCGTACCGGGCCCGGGCCCACCTGCTGTACGGCGAATGGCTGCGCCGGGCCGGCCGGCGCCGCGACGCCCGCCGCGAGCTGCGGATCGCCCACACCCTGCTGGCCGAGCGCGGCATCGAGGCGTTCGCCCGGCGCGCGGCCGGCGAGCTGGCGGCCACAGGCGAGAACCCGGTCCGCCGGACCGATCGGCCGCACGACCGGCTCACCGCGCGCGAGCTGTTCATCGCCCGCCAGGTCGCCGGGGGAGCGACGTCACCCGAGGTCGCGACCCAGCTGTTCCTCAGCCCGCGCACGGTGGACGCCCACCTGCGCAACATCTATCGCAAGCTGGGAGTGTCGTCGCGCCGCCAACTGCGCGGCCTGCCCGGCATCGACCCGCGAGCTACGTAGGTCTCGCCGACGCGAAGCCGCGCGCCGGTGGGCAATGGTGTGCGGGTGACGACCATGACAGCCCCGGACACCGGGTTCCGTAGCACCACCGCCGACCGGATCGGGCGCACGGCCTGGTGGTGGCCGCGACCACCACCGCGTACGTCTTGTGCCGGGGCTGGACGGCCTGGCGTAACTAAACTGGGCGGCGTGCCCGGGCTCAGCTTCTCCCTCCGCGACATCCCGTTCTCCTACCGTGGCTCGTGGCTCGACGTCTCCCCGGTCATTGCCGAGAACACCTACGCCGACGATCTGCACCTGGTCTCGCACCAGACCGGTCTGCACCCGGTGCTGCGCCTGACCCCGGTGGGGGCCGACTGCCGTCTCGTGGCCACGCCGTCGGTGCTGTCGTGGCAGGACGTCGCTGATCCGGCCGGGCGGATCGACCTCGCCTTTCAGAACGCGGACACCATCCGGGTGCGGGGCGCCGGTCCGGGCCTGCGCCTGACCGCGGCCGGAACGCTGACGCCGTTCAGCGGCAGCTATTTCTTCCGCGACCCGGTCAGCGGCGGCTACGTGGTCACCTCGTACGAGACCGGGCGGCGTTACCGCATCACGCTCCTCGCCGGGGCGATCAGCGAGGCCGGTGGAGTGGAGGCGCTGGGCTCGGCCGACCGCTTCCTGACCGTGTCCGGCGTGCCGGGCTGGGAGGTGGCGATCGAGGAGTACCGGACGGCCCGCCCGCCGTTCGCGGGTCCCTCCTTCGACACGGTCGGCGAGGCCGCGGCGAGGCAGTTCGCCGAGTTCGTCGACGCGATCGCGCCCTGGCGCAGCGCCGAGACCCCGGCCGCCGAACTGGCCGCGTACGTCCTGTGGTCGGCCACCGTCGATCCGGCCGGCTTCCTGGCCCGGCCCGGCGTGCTGATGTCCAAGCACTGGATGGACAAGATCTGGAGCTGGGACCACTGCTTCAACGCGATCGCGCTGGCCGCCGGCGAGCCCGAGCCGGCCTGGGACCAGTTCCTGCTGCCCTTCGACCATCAGGACCCCGCCGGAGCGCTGCCCGACTCCGTCACCCACTCCGAGGTGCTCCACAACTTCGTCAAGCCGCCGATCCACGGCTGGGCCCTGAGCCGGCTGCGCGAGCAGCTCGGCCTCGACCGGGCCCGCCTGACCGAGGCGTACGCCAAGCTCTCGTCCTGGACCCGGTTCTGGCTCGACCACCGGCGCGTCCCGGGCCACGACCTGCCGCACTACCAGCACGGCAACGACAGCGGCTGGGACAACGCGACCACGTTCGACGGCGACCGGGTCGTCGAGACGGCCGATCTGGCGGCCTTCCTCGTTCTGCAGCTGCGGGAGCTGGCGGCCCTGGCCGAGGAGCTCGACCGTCCGGACGACGCCCGGCGCTGGCGGGAGACGGCCGGAACCGTGCGGGCGGCGATGCTCGACGAGCTCTGGCACGACGGCCGGTTCTGGGCCCGCTCCGCGGCGTCCGGCCGGCGCCGGGTCAGCCGCAGCCTGCTCGATCTCATGCCGATCGTCCTCGGCGACGACCTGCCGGCCGAGGTGACCGACGAGCTGGTCACCCGGATCGCCGGTCACCTCACCGACCACGGTCTGGCCACCGAGCCACCCGGCTCGCCCGACTACGCTGCCGACGGTTACTGGCGCGGCCCGATCTGGGCGCCCTCGACCGTCCTGATCGAGGACGGTCTGCGCCGGGCCGGGCACGTCGACCTGGCCGACACCGTGAGCCGGCGCTTCCGGGCCCTGTGCGAGAGGTCGGGCTTCGCCGAGAACTTCGACGCCCTGACCGGCGCCGGGCTGCGCGACCGGGCCTACACCTGGACGGCGAGCGGCTACCTCATCCTGGCCGCGGCTCATCAGCGACGAAACCCGGCCGCGGCTCATCAGCGACGAAACCCGGCCGCGGCCGGGTGACCGGGCTCGGCTCGGCGTCACCGAGCCCGGCCGGTCCTCAGCCGGCCTGACAGACCGGGGTGGCGGTGGGGCCGCTGCCCGTGCCCTGGAAGCCGAACTCGGTGGAGCCGCTCGCCGGGATCTGCCCGTTGTAGGCGACGTTGCGGAAGCCTACCGACCCCGAGGAGCCGCTCGCCGACGCGCTCCAGGTGCTGGTGACCGCGCTGCCCGAGGGCAGGGCGACAGTCACCGTCCAGCCGTTGACCGCGCTCGAGCCGGCGCTGACCCGCACGGACGCGACGTACCCGCCGTTCCACGAGTTGAGCGACACCGTGGCGCTGCAGCCGCCCCCACCGGTCGGCGGCGTGGTGGGCGGCGTGGTGGGCGGCGTGGTGGGCGGATTGGTCGTGCCGCCGGCGTTGAGCGCGTTCAGCACCGAGGTGTACGCGGCCTTCTTGTTGCCGCTGCCGTCGAACAGCAGCGGGTTGTCGTTGCGCCACGAGTCGCTGTCGCGGATGCCCCAGACGGTGATGCCGGTGCAGCGGGCGACGGCCAGGCAGGCCCGGGTGACTGCGGCGTAGATGTTGGCCTGGTTGCCGCCCTGCTGGACGTCCAGCTCGGTGATCTGCACGTCGACCCCGAGGTCGGCGAACCGCTGGATGTTGGCCTGGTAGCTCGAGTCGATGGTGGTGCCGAGGTGGGACTGCAGCCCGACGCAGTCGATCGGGACGCCGCGGGACTTGAAGTCGCGGACCATGTTGTAGATGCCGGTCGACTTCGCGTTGATGCCGTCGGTGTTGTAGTCGTTGTAGCAGAGCTTGGCGGCCGGGTCGGCGGCCCGGGCGGCCCGGAAGGCGGCCTCGATCCAGTCGTTGCCGGTGCGTTGCAGGTTGGAGTCGCGCCGGCCGCCGCTGCCGCCGTCGGCGAAGGCCTCGTTGACCACGTCCCAGGCATAGATCTTGCCCTTGTAGTGGGCGGCGACCTGGGTGACATGGTTGATCGCGGCGTTGCGCAGCGCGGTGCCGGACAGCGACTGGGCCCAACCGGGCTGCTGCGCGTGCCACAGCAGCGCGTGTCCGCGCACCTTGGAGCCGTTGGACAGGCCCTGGTTGAGGATGCGGTCGCCGTTGGTGAAGGTGAACCGGCCCTGCTGGGGCTCGGTGGCGTCCCACTTCATCTCGTTCTCGGGCGTGACCGAGTTGAACTCGGTGGTGAGCAGGCGGGTGTACGTGCTGTCGCCCAGCCGGCCGGCCGCGATGGCGGCGCCGAAGTAACGGCCCTTCTCGGCGGCCGAGGCGCCGAGGGTGGTGGCGGCGTCGGCTGTGCTCGCGAACACGAGGCCGGTGGCTGCCATCGCGGCCGCGGACACCGCGGCCAGCAGCGCGGTCCGGCGTGGACGTTTCCGGATCTGCATGAGATCTCCTGGGGAACGGGGGAAAGGGGCTGCGGGAGCGCTCCCATAGACAATGGCAAATGTTGCCGGTCCATTTCAAGTCGGGATCCGGGACGGGAATTGCGCCTCGATATTCACGCGGGCGGCGCCGGCGGCGTCGGCGTAACAGAAAAAGGCCGACGAAAATGAGCCGAGGAGTCGCGACGTTGTTTCGCGAATGTTGCGGTTATCATCGGCCGTCATCGACAGGACGGGCCGCACGGAGGTGTGAGTGGCGCTGCACAGCGGCGGGGCAGGCGGCCACGCCGGTATGGAAGGCGCCCGGCGCGGCGACGGCGTAACGGAAACCGGCGAGCCGGATCCGGTCGACCTGGTGATCGCCGCCCGCGACGGGGACCGGGACGCGGCCGACGCGCTCCTCGCGGCCCACCTTCCGCTGCTCTACCGGGTCGTCGGGCGGGCCCTGAACGGCCACGCCGACGTGGACGACGTGGTGCAGGAGACGGTGCTGCGGGCGTACCGGGACCTGCCCTCGCTGCGCACCCCGGCCAGCTTCCGGTCCTGGCTGGTGACCATCGCCAACCATCAGATCAGCACCCGGCTGCGGTCGTGGCGCCAGGACCGCGACCGGACGGCGCCGCTGGACGACGCCGGGCGCCTCGCCGACCCGGAGGCCGAGTTCGACGACCTCACCCTGCTGCGGATGAGCCTGTCCGAGCAGCGCCGCCAGGTCGTCGCCGCGACCGCCTGGCTCGACCCCGACGACCGGGGGCCGGCCGCGCTGTGGTGGCGCGAGGTGGCCGGCGAACTCACCCGGGCCGAGGTGGTGGCCGCGTTGGGCCTGCGCTCGGCCCACGCCCGCGTCCGTCTGCAACGCATGCGCAACCAGCTCGACCTGAGCCGTTTCGTGGTGGCCGCGCTCGAGGCGAACCCGCGCTGCCCCCAACTGGACGAACTGGCCCGGGCCTGGGACGGCACGCCCGGTCCGCGGTGGCGCAAGCGGTTCGCCCGCCACGTCCGCGGCTGCCGGATCTGCGGGGCCGCGCGTTCGGGCTTCGTGCCCCTCGAGCGGCTGGTTCTGGGCGCTTCCCTGGTGCCGCTGCCGGTGGCGGCGGCCGGGGCTCTCGGCGGCGGTGTCTCGGCCGGCGCCGGCTGGCTGGGTCAGGTCGTCGGCGTCAAGGTCGCCGCGGCCGTGCTGGCCGGGGTGACCGTCTCGGGCGGCGTCTATCTCGCGCTGCCCGACGAACCGTCGGGCGAGCCCCGGGGCATCGCATCGGTGGCGCCACCGGCCGCGACAGGACCGGCCGAGAGTGGGCCCGCGCCGCGGCGGACCCGCTCGCCGGCCGCCACGGTTCCGGTCCTGCCGTCACGCCCGGCCGCCACGCCGAGCGCGACCGGGCTGGTGCCGGCCGGGCGGGTCGTCCTCCACCCGGCGGCCGATGCCGGCGTCGCCATCGTCCTGGACGGCGAGCAACTCGTCGAGGCGAACGGGGCCGCCGGCCTCACGGTCGCAGTCCGGCCGGGCATCGCGGACCCGGACTGCCTGTCCTTGCGGTCGGCCGACGGCCGGTACGTCCGGCACGCCTCGTTCCGGATCGTGCTCAACACGGAGGAGGACCGGGACCTCTACCGCCAGGACGCCACCTTCTGCCCCGAGCCGGGGGAGCGCTCCGGCACCGTACGGTTCCGCTCGTCCAACTATCCGGACCGCCTCATCCGGAGCCTCGACGGCCGCCTGCGGCTCGACCCGGAGGAAAAGACCAGCGCGTACGTGGAGCAGTCCACCTTCCGCCTCACCGAACCCTAGCTGCATCGCGCCTCCGGCCCGTGGTGACCGTGTCCGGTGGTGGCTGCGATTAGCAAATCGGGAAAAAGTGAGGCGGCGATGTTGCGGGAGCGCTCCCAGGGGTGGCTGGAATGGTGTTCCGGAAAATGTCGGCTCGGGGGGGGTGGTGGAATGGCGTAACAGTTTTACGGCGATTGCTTGTGGCGGATGAAGAAAATCAGGGACAGAGGGACCTCGGGGTCGTGTCCGGGAAGTAGCGGTCCCAGTCCACGGTGACCGGGCCGGCGCAGATCTCGCGGACGACGCGCGGTGTGTCGCTGTCCAGGTGCCACAGCGCCCCGCGCGGACTCAGCACCGCGACCCGGCCGCCCTCGGCCCGCGGTGCCACCAGATGCAGGCCCTGCGCGTCCAGGGAGAGCAACGCCGTGGCCGACGCGGTGTCCCACAGTTCGACCTTGTCCGGGTCGGACAGGGCCACGGCCGGCGCGCCCGGGTCGAACGCCGCCAGTGTCGGGTGCTCGAGGCCCTCGACGCGGGCCACCGTGCGCACGGCCCAGGAGTCGTGCGCGTCCAGCACCGTCGCCTCGCCCGTTTCGGACGCGACGGCGACCAGGCCACCGGGCCCGGCGAACGGGTACATGCGGTACGGCGTGCGTGCGAGGGTCGCGGTCCGGGCGCCCTCGAGCGTCCACTGCTCCAGCGTGTACTCACCGTCGCCGATGCGCCGGCACAGCAGGAGCCCGGAGCCGTCGGGCAGCAGGCTGGTGCTCTCGACATCGGCGGCGGGGAACCGGCGTACGGCTTTGTCACCGACCCGCCACAGGACGGCGGTGCCGTCGTCGCCCACAGCAGAGATGAGATCGCCCGTCCCGTCCATGCTGTCGGCCGGCGGCAGTTCGCCCGGAACGGGGATCCGGCGTGGCCGGTCGAGATCGGACAGGTCCCACAAGACGAACGTGGACCCGGCCCGATAGAGCGCCCGGCGTTCGTCCGCGCTCATCAGGCGGAGGAAGCTGCCGGCGGTCGGCAGCCGTGCCGCGGGGAGCCATGAGGCGCCGTCCGGTCGCCACAACTGCTGGCCCCCGGTGACAGCGGGATCGGCCGTGATCGCCACCTCGCGGCCGGGCGTGGTCACGAATCCGCCGCCGAGCGTGGTGGCGTTCGCGGCGGCGTGGGCCAGCACCAGCATGTCGCGCGACTGTTCGCTCGGCGCGATGCGGTGCGCGGCCAGGGCCAGCACCTCGGCGTCGTGCGGCCGGGCGGCCAGCAGTCCGCGGGCGGCGTCCACGGCCCGCAGGGCGACCGCCTCGTTGCGCTGCCGGGTCGCCGAGCGCTGCGCGGTGACAGCCACGACCACCGTGCCGGCCAGCAGCACGGTCAGCGCGGCCAGCACGGCGACGAGCCGATGCAGCCGGCGGGTCGCGCGCTGCTCGTTCACCGCCCGGGTGTGCTCGGCGGCCGTGGCGGCGTCGAGAAAGGCGCGTTCGCGCGGATTGAGGTTCCTCCGCAACCGGACTGCCTGGTCGAGCCGGGCGCCGCGCCAGAGGGTGTCGGGGTCGCGGTCGTGCGCCTCCCAGACCGCCGTGGCCTCGCTGATCCGGTGCTGGGTGCGCAGGTCGTCGCGGTTGCCGTCGATCCAGCCGGCCAGCCGGGGCCACGCGTGCAGCAGGGCCTCGTGGGCCGGTTCCACACTGTCCCGGTCGATGCTGATCAAGCGAGCCGCCGCCAGCCGTTCCAGCAGGGCGGCGGGCGCGTCCAGTTCGGCCCGCGGGACCCGTCGTTTGGTGTCCTGGGTGCCGTCGCCGGGCACCACCAGGCGCAGGAACAGTCGCTGGGCCGCCGCCCGATCCCGCTCGCCGAGCTCGTCGTAGGTCTGCTCCGCGGTCCGGGCCAGCGCGTGCCGGATGCCACCGGCGTCCTCGTAGCCGGTAAGGGTGAGCGTCATGCCGCGCCGCCGGCGCCACGTCTCGGCCAGGGTGTGCGAGACGAGCGGCAACGCGGCCGGCTGGCCGGCGACGTCCGCGACGAGCCGGGCCACCAGCGCCGTCTCGAGCGACGCGCCGGCCCGGGTGGCCGGCTCGGTGACCGCCGCCCGGAACTCCTCGGCCGACATCGGCCCGACCAGCACCTGGGCGCGGTGCAGGGCCGTTACCAGCTCCGGGTGGCGGGCGCAGTGACCGTAGAAGTCGGCCCGGACCCCCACCACCACCCGGCTGCCCGGCCCGGCGGCCGACGTCAGCGCCCGGACCAGCCACTGCCGGGCCGGGGCGTCGCACAGCGTGAAGCACTCCTCGAACTGGTCGACCACCAGCAGCAGGTCGTCGGCCGCCTTGGCCAGCCAGCCCCGCAGGGCCTGGGGATCGCCGGACAGATCCTCGCGGACCCGGTCGGCCGGCTGGTCGGCCAGGCCGGCCACGGCCACGGCCAGCTCGGTGATCGGATCGGCCCCCGGCGTGACGATCAGCGTGGTCCGCCCGGTGCGGGCGGCCAGCCCGGCCCGCAGCAGCGACGACTTGCCCGCGCCGGAGGCGCCGAAGACCCCGGCGAACGGCCGCTCGTCGACGAGGGTCAGCAACGTCCGGGTCAGGGCCTCGCGGCCGAAGAAGCGGCCGGCGTCCTCGACCTGGTAGGAGGCCAGCCCGACGTAGGGCGCCGCGGGGCCGGGCTGTTCGCCGGCCAGCCGGCGCCAGCGCTCCGTCCAGGCCTCGGCGTCACCGGCGCAGGCCCGCACGAACGCCGTGGTGACGGCGAGGCTGGGCAGGCGGCGCCCGGACACCGCCTCGGACAGGGCCGCGGCCGAGTAGTTGGTGCGCTTGCCGAGCTCCCGGTACGTCGGTTCCCCGGCGTTCCGGCGTAACCGGCGAAGGTCGCCGGCGAACTGAAGTAGCGGCGAATCCTCGGACTCCAGCGGGCGTTCGCGTCGGGGCACCGTGCCTCCCATCGTGATTGACCAATCTGCTGTATATCCGACGTGTTCCAGCCCTGTTAACCCTCGTCCCACGAGCGGCGATGTTCGGGGCCTGTTGTTCAGTGCCTGGTCCCGAACCTGAACAACGCCGCGGCTCCTAGCGTCGGCGTCACCTGGGATCGAAGGAGCAAGAGATGACCACGAACTACTCCCGCCGGGCCTTTCTCGGGCTGGGCGCCGCGGTCGGTGGCGGAATGCTGTTGTCGGCCTGCGGCGGCGGATCCGCGTCGGGCGGCGGGGACGGCGGCACCCTGAAGTTCTGGGACATGCCGTGGGGCCAGGCCAACTACACGGCGGCGGCCAAGAAGCTGACCGAGGCCTATCAGCCGGCGGGCAGCCTGCCCGGGGCGACCTACCAGGGCCTGCAATGGGCCAACTTCAGCCAGACGTTCTCGTCGGCCATCGCCTCCAAGACCGGGCCGGCCGTCAGCACCGGCGGCGGTTTCCAGGCGTTCCAGTTCGCCGACCAGGGCGCCATCGCGTACGCCGACAACGTGATCAACCAGTTCCGGCAGGACGGAACGTTCGATGACTTCCTGCCCGGCCAGCTGGACGCGATGAAGACGGCCAAGGGATACGCGGCGGTGCCGTGGCAGCTCGACTTCCGGATCTGGTGGTACCGCAAGTCCCTGCTCGACGCGGCCGGTGTCAAGGTGCCGACCACATGGGACGAACTTCTGACCGCCTGCCGGACGCTGGCCGGGCGGAAGCTGTTCGGGTTCGGCACCGGGGCGGGCGCCGGCAACAACCTCGGCAGCCAGGGCCTGCACCTGATGATGCTGAACAACGGCGGCGGCCTGTTCAACGCCGACGGCAAGGTCGAGGTCGTCACCGAGGCCAACCTCGAGGCCATGCGCTTCGTCCAGGATCTGGTCAAGGCCAAGGCGGTCGACCCCGCGTCGATCAGCTACACGACCGACAACCTGATCACGCAGTGGCGCAACAAGAGGGTCGCGATGGGCATCCACACCGCGGGGCTGGACACCGACACCGGCGAGACCGACGGCGACCTGCAGGTGATGGGCCCGCTGACCGGTCCGAGCGGCGCCAAAGCGGGTCTCGTCTTCCAGAACAACATCATGATGTACGCCGACACTCCGTCCCAAGAGGGCTCCGAGGCGTTCCTGTCCTACTACATCAAGAACATGAAGACGCTTTGGCAGCAGAACGTGGTCGCGGGTCTGCCGGTGCTGAAGTCGATCGTCGCCCTGCCCGAGTTCCAGGCCCAGAAGCAGAAGGCGAAGATCATCGCCGAGTGGGCCCCGGTGGCCAAGACGTTCGCGGCCAACTCGCCGACCCTGTTCGGCGGGCTGGCCGCGGTCGACTCCAGCCAGCCGATCACCCAGTTCGCGCAGACGGTGCTGGCCGGCCAGGACCCGAAGCCGGCGCTGGAGAGCCTGCAGAAGGCGCTCGAGGCGATCGTCAAGTGACGCTGACCGCGGCCTGTCCGAAGACCGAGGTGGCTCGTACGCGAAAACCGCGCCGGGCCCGGCGGACGCTGCTGGTGCTGGTGGCCCCGTCGCTGGTCCTGTTGCTGCTGATCAACGCCTATCCGCTGGTCTACGCCGCGTTGCAGTCGGTCCGTGACGGCTCGCTGATCAACGCGGGGGACTACGTCGGCTTCGAGAACTACCGGGCGACGCTGACCAGCCCGGCCTTCTGGCGCTCGGTGCAGTTCACGCTGATCTTCACCGTGGTCGGGGTGTTCGGCAGCTGGCTGGGCGGTCTGGGGCTGGCCCTGCTGCTGCGGACCCGCATTCCCGGCCGTACGGTCTTCAAGACGTTGCTGTTGTTGCCGTGGGTGGTGCCGGTCGTCGTGTCCTCGACGGCGTGGAACTGGCTGGTCGCCACCCCGCAGAGCCCGTTGCCGAGCCTGGCCCAGGCCCTCGGGCTGGGGACGCCGCTGTTCCTGGCCGACCCGGTGCTGGCCAAGGTCACGGTGTGCGTCTTCAAGGTGTGGATCAGCGTCCCGTTCATGATGATGCTGATCGGCGCGGCCCTGGCCGGTGTCGACCGCACGGTCTACGAGGCCGCCGACGTCGACGGGGCCACCCGCTGGCAGCAGTTCCGGCACATCACGCTGCCGATGATCAGCCGGTCCACGTACATCTCGTGGATCCTCATGACGATCTTCTGTGTCAACGACTTCCCGACCATCTTCCTGCTCACCGGGGGCGGGCCGGTCGACGCCACCACCTCGCTGGTCGTCCTCTCGTACCGCACGGTGTTCCAGAACTTCCAGGTCGGCCCGGGGGTGGCCATCGCCTTCGTGATGACCGCGAGCCTGGTCGTGGTGTCCGTGGCCCTGTACCGGCAGATCAGAAAGGCGCACGTATGAGTCCCGACCGCGGCCGGTGGTGGCGCTTCGCGGCGATCCTGTTGATCACTGCCGTCGTTCTCGTGCCGGTGGCGGCGGTGCTGATCCTGTCGCTGCGCCCCGGCGTGGCCTCGGGCAGCCGGGCCGCGTTCGGCCTGGCCAACTTCACCCACGTCCTCACCGACATCCCGACCCTGACCTGGCTGGGCAACAGCCTGGGGGTCACGCTGGCCACGGTGGCCGTCTCGGTCGCGGTGGCGGCGCCGGCCGGGTACGTGTTGTCGCGCGGCCGCAGCCGGGCCGTGTCGACGTACTCGCTGCTGCTGTTCGTCGTGCAGTCGCTGCCGGTGATCACGGCCGTGATCCCGCTGTTCATCCTGTTCGCCCGGGTCGGGCTGGTCGACAACCTGGTCGGCCTGGGCATCGTCTACGTCGGAGCGTCGATGTCGGTGGCGATCTGGATGATGGCCGCCTACATCGACTCGATACCGGTGTCGCTCGAGGAGGCGGCCTGGATCGACGGGGCGTCGCTGTTCACCGGCTTCACCCGGATCGTGCTGCGCAACTCGCTGCCCGGGCTGCTGTCGACGGCGATCTTCACGTTCCTGGTCTCGTGGAACGACTACCTCGTGGCCATCGTGTTCCTGCGCTCGCAGGAGAGGTTCACCCTGCCGATCGGCGTCCAGACGTTCTTCCAGCAGAACGGCACCGACTGGGGATCGGTCATGGCCCTGGCCGTGATCATGATGCTGCCCCCGATCATCGTCTTCGCCACGCTCAACAAGCATTTCAGCGTCGGCGGGATCGGCGGCTCGCTGGCCGGCACCTGAGGAGCCCACCCGCGTTGTGCGCGGACATCGACGTTCGCTATGGTGCGGCAGCTTTTTCACGCATATCGAAGAACGGAATCACATATGACTGCCACGACCGCTGCTGCGACCGGCCAGAAGGCCTGGATCGTCGCCCTGCTGCTCAGCTTCTTCGTCGGTGTTCTCGGCGTGCACCGCTTCTACGTCGGCAAGATCGGCACCGGCATCCTCATGCTGATCACCCTGGGCGGCTTCGGCGTCTGGACGCTGATCGACTTCATCATGATCGCCGTCGGCAAGTTCACCGACAAGCAGGGTCAGCCGCTCGCGCGCTGACCATTCATGAAGCGCCCGGGTTCCCTGCGAACCCGGGCGCTTTTCATGCGGCGAGGGCCTCGGTCGGCGTCAGCCGCGCCGCGTGGACCGACGGATACACGCCGGCCACCACCCCGACCACGACCGAGCCGGCCAGCCCGGCCAGCAACGCCGGCAGCGGCACGACCAGCGGCCAGTCCTGGTGGGCGGCGTACGCGATCGTGGCGGCCAGGCCCAGGGCGACGCCGCCCGTGCCCCCGAGCGCGGAGAGCACGATCGCCTCGGTCAGGAACTGGGTCCGGATCTGACCGCGGCTGCTGCCCAGGGCCCGGCGCAGGCCGATCTCGGAGCGGCGTTCCAGCACCGAGATCACCATCGTGTTGGCCACGCCGACCCCGCCGACCAGCAGGGCCACGGCGGCCAGCCCGAGCATGAGCACGGAGAACGCCGATTCGGTGGCCCGCTTGGCGGCCAGGGCGTCCGAGGGGCGCGTGACGGTGACCTGATCGGGCCGTTCCGGATGCACCGTGTCCGGCAGCACGGCTCGGACGGCCTCCACCGAGTCCTCCTGCGCCCGTACGTAAATGATGGTGGGACCGCCCTCGTAGCCGAGCGTGGTCCGGGCCGATTCCCAGCCGACCAGCACGGACCGGTCGATGTCGGGGGCCAGCGGCACCGTGTCCAGGATGCCGGTCACCGTGAACCAGCGGTCGGCGATGATCACCTGCTGTCCCGGGGTGTCGAAGCCCAGGCGTACGGCGGCCACCGAGCCCAGCACCACGGCCGGGTACCGCTGCTCGGCCGCGGTGAGCCAGTGCCCGGCCCGGATCCGTGCGTCCAGCACGTGCAGGAGGTCGGGCTCGGTGGCCCGCACGGTCAGCGCGGAGCCGTCGGCCGGGTCGACCCGGTCCGAGCGGCGGACCAGGGCGCTCGTGCCGGCGACGGCGCTGACCGTGGCCACGGGCCCGATCCGCCGGACCATGCCCACCGATTCGGCCGGGAATGTGACCGGCGGGTCCTGCTGGGCCGGCACGACCTGCAGCATGTCGGCGCCGAGCGCGGCCAGGTCGCGTTGCAGGGCGGCGTTGCTGGAGGCCGGGATGCCGGTCACCACCACCATGGTGGCGATGCCGATCGCGATGCCCAGCGCGGACAGGACGGCTCGCAGGCGCCGGGTACGCACCCCGAGCAGCCCGAGGGCCATCAGGTCGAGCGGGTTGAGTCTCACCGATCGGCCACCAGGCGGCCGTCGCGGATCTCGACCCGGCGCGGCAGGGCGGCGGCGATGTCGCGATCGTGGGTGATGACGGCGATCGAGGCGCCCTCGGCGTTCAACTTCCGCAACAGATCAAGAACGGCCTGGCCCGTACGGGTGTCGAGCGCGCCGGTCGGCTCGTCCGCCAGCACCAGGGCCGGGTCGTTGACCACGGCGCGGGCGATGGCCACCCGCTGCCGCTCGCCGCCCGACAGCTGGTGCGGACGGTGATCGACGCGGTGGGCCAGGCCGACCCGGTCCAGCGCCTCCAACGCCATCGGGCGCCGGCGCCGCCGCGGCACCCCGGCGTAGAGCAGCCCGGTGGCCACGTTCTCGGCCGCGGTGAGCGCGCTGCTGAGGTGGAACTGCTGGAACACGAAGCCGAGCCGCCGGCCCCGCAGTTCGGACAGCCGGCGGTCGGACAGCCCGGCCACGTCGGCCCCGCCGACCAGCACGGTGCCCGAGGTCGGGCGGTCCAGGGTGCCCATGACGTTGAGCAAAGTGGACTTTCCCGATCCGGACGGGCCGACGATGCCCAGCAGGTCACCCTCCCCGATGGTCAGCGAGACGTGGTCGAGGGCGGTGACCCCGCCGGGATAGACCATGCTGACGTCGCGTACGGCAAGGACCGGCGTCATGACGTCGTCACCACCCGGGTGCCCTCGGCGACGCCGGCCCCGCTGACCTCGACCAGCCCGCCGGCGAAGAGGCCGGTCTTCACCGCGACCAGGCCGCCGCCGGCCACCTGGACGGCGTAGCCTCCCTCGGCCAAGGCGACCAGCGCGCCGACGGGTGCGGCGAGGACGTCACCGCGGGTACGACCGGGAAACACCACCTCGACCGGCGCCGCGTCGAGCCGGGCGGCCGCAGCCGGATCGTCGAGCGTGATGGTCACCGTGAGCTTGGCCGGGCCCTCCGGGTCGTCGGTCACCGCGGTCGAGACCAGGCTGACCTTCCCGGGCAGGGTCCGGTCGTCAGGTAGGCGTACCCGGACCTTGACGCCCCGCTTCAGGGCGGTGGCCGCGGCGACTTCGGCCTCGACGGTGACCACCTTGCCGGTCGTGGTGACCATCATCAGCAACCCCTCGGCCTCGTCCCCAACCTGGGCCGTGGTGCTGGCCACGCGTACCGCTCCGCGCAGCACCGCGACGTCGCCGATGCCCAGAACGTTCGAGGCGGGCAGCCCGGCGTCCACCCGCCAGCGCCCGATGGCCCGGACGAGCGCGGCGGTGAGCACGTCCTCGCCCGTCCGGACCTCGACGTACGTGGCCGGTGGAGCCGAGGCGCCCGGGGGCGTCGGCGGCGTCTGCCGGACCCGCTGGCCGGCTCGGTAACGCCGCCCCACCTCGTACCCCAGGGCTTCGAGGTTCTCGGCCACCACCCGCACGTCGCGTCCGACGATGTGGAGCCGGTCGAGGGGGCGGAACAGCGGGGTGCTCCCGTAGAAGACAGGCACTGGCTGGTCGTCGACGCGGTAGAGCGTCGCGCCCCGCTTCAGCGTCGCGCCCGAGGCGGGCAACCAGGTGACAATGCCGGGCCGGCCGCCCTTGACCGGGCGGGTGAGGCCGTGCCCGAGGACCCCGGACAGGGCGACGTCGGTGGACATGTCCTGCCGCACTATCTCGGCCGTGGCCAGCGACGGCGGTGGTGGTGGCGCGGGGTCGCCGGGGCCGGGGCGGCCCCAGGCCCACCAGCCGGCGACCGCAGTCGCGCTCATTGTCAGGACCACCGCGAGGACGAGCGGCAGTCGTCGGCTCTTGCTCATGACGGCCGATGATGGGTCCTCGAGATCAGGAAGTTGTTAGGTGTCACCACGATTCGTCAGCGTGGCCGTGAACGTCGCGCCTTCGCCCGGGGTGCTCTCGGCCGTGAGGCCGCCGCCGTGCGCCTCGGCTATCTTGCGGGCGATCGGCAGGCCCAGCCCGCTGCCGCCGGTGGAGCGGGTGCGGGACTCGTCGGCCCGCCAGAACCGGTCGAACACCCGGGGCAGGTCCTCGGCCGCGATCCCGGCGCCGGTGTCGGCCACCGCGATCGTCATCCGGCCCGCGCCGGCCGAGGCCCGCACCGTGACCGTGCCGCCCGGACCGCTGTGCCGGATCGCGTTCGACAGCAGGTTGCCGACGAGCTGGCGCAGCCGCAGCGGGTCGGCCACCACCTCGGGGTCACCGGTGAACGAGGTCGTCAGCGACACTCCGGCCGCGGCGGCGCTCGGCTGGTGCACGTCGGCGACCTGCTCGATCGCGTCGTCCAGGTACATCGGCTCGGGGTGCATGCGCAGGCTGCCGGCGTCCGCGGCGGCCAGGTCGCGCAGGTCGTCGACGATGTGCTGCAGGTGCACGGTCTCGTCGTGCAGCCGCGTCAGCAGCGGGCCGTCGACCGTGGCCAGGCCGTCCTGCACCGCCTCGAGCCAGCTCCGGATGTTGGTCAGCGGGTTGCGCAGTTCGTGGGCGACATCGTTGACCATGGCCTTGCGCTGCTCCTCGGACCGCTCCCGGCGCTCGGCCAGCTCGTTGAGCGCGGTGGCCAGATAGCCGATCTCGTCCTTGCCGGTCACCGGCACCCGCTTGTAGCCGGACGGCTGGCGGGCAGCCTCGGTCAGGGCCCGCAGCGGCCGGACCAGCCGCCCGCCGACCACGACGGTGACGAGCACGGCGAGGACCAGCACGATCGCGGTCGTGGTGCCCGTACGGACGAGGTTCTGGCGGGAGAACGGCGACGCGGCCGGTGCGACCGGATTCCCGGGGTCGGTCACGAAGAGCAGTGCGGTCGGGGCGACGTACGGCTTGAGCTGGGTGTACCGGGCCCCGTCGAGGCATTGGGCGGCCCGCTCGGTCCGATCCGGGACCGGTACGCCCTTGACCGGGTCGACAACCGTGACGATCAGATCAGGTGTGAGCGTCACGTCGGGCTCGTCGGCACAGGCGGCGACGAGCTTGCGCAGGCTCTCGAACGGGCCCCGCTCGCTCCGGGTCAGCTCGGGGACGAGCTGGCACAGGTACGGCTCTTTGGTCATCCGGGTGATGGCGAGTTTCGGGCGCCCGTGCGGACCGGTGGTGACGATCGCCTCGCTGCCGAAGCTGCGGACGCACTCGAGCGACTCGTCGAGCTGCCGTCGCAACTCTTTCTGTTCCGCCGCCGTCGGCCGGTACGGGCCGACCACCCGGGGATCGATGCGCTCGGTCCGCCCGGTGAGCGCCAGATCCACCCCCAGCGGGTCGACACCGGCCGAGGGCCGGGCCAGGTCCAGCGACGGACCGGTCGTCGAGTCGACGATGACCTGGCGGTTCTCGGTCATCAGCGTGATCCGCCGGCCCAGCTTGTGCGCCCGGTCGGCGACCAGCGGCCGGACGCCGGACCAGTCCTTGTGGGTGGCGGCGTAGGTGAGCAGTTCGTCGTACACGCTCTTGTCGTCGCTCAGCGACTGCCCGATCTCCTGCCGGATCGTCTGCGAGGTCGACCGCGCGGCCAGCCACGACGTGGCCACGACGGCGGCGATGGCGATCGTCACCGAGGTCACGAGCAGGCGGAGGATCAGACTCCGGTGCGGCGGGACGCGGCTCACGCCGGGCCCGCGGTCAGCTTGTAGCCGATGCCGTACACCGTGACCAGCCGGGCCGGTCGCTTCGGGTTCGGTTCGATCTTGCGGCGCAGGTTGAGCACATGCACGTCGATGCTGCGCTCGACCGAGTCCCGTTCCACGCCCCGGGTCCGCTCCAGCAGTTGGGCCCGGGTGAACACACGGTCGGGCTGCTCGGCCATCGCGGCCAGGATCGCGAACTCGCCGGGCGTACAGCTCACCGGGTTGCCGTCGGCCTCGACCTGGTGCCGGGCCACGTCGACCACGAGCCGGCCCACGGTCAGAACCAGTTCTTCCGTACGCCCACGGGTGCGCCGCAGCAGCGCGCGGGCCCGCGCGGTCAACTCGCGCGGGCTGTACGGCTTGGTCAGGTAGTCGTCGGCGCCGCCGTCCAGGCCGGCCAGCAGGTCGTCCTCGCCGGCCCGGGCGGTCAGCATCAGGATGGGGACCGTCGACTCCGCCCGCAGCACCCGGGCCACGGTCAGGCCGTCCAGGCCCGGCATCATGACGTCCAGCACGAGCAGGTCGGGCCGGCGCCGCCGCACCTGGTCCAGCGCCGCCCGCCCGTCGTGCACGACCACAGTGTCGTAGCCCTCGGCGCTCAGGTAGCGCCGGAGCACCTCGGCCTGTCCGCGGTCATCCTCCGCCACCAGCAGATACGCACTCACGGCGACGACCCTAACCGGGGCCCGCCAGGGGTCAGTCCGCGAACGCCTGGCGACGGCACTCCTGCATCTTCTCCGATCCGAAGTCGCCGTTCGGGCCGACCTCGGTGATGCCGAACTGGCCGGTGACCGGGTCGGGGGCGGTCAGCTTGTACCCCGCGGCCTGGGCACACCGGTACCACTCGCGCTGGTTGTCCTTGAACTCGGTCGGGCTGGTGCGCAGCTGATGCTGCTCGAACGACTCCGGCTGCTTGGCCTCGCAGGCCTTCCAGGCGTCGGCGTCACCCTGACTGCCGATCAGCTTCAGATCCTCGGCGGTGCCGCCCTTCTGCAGCAGCCCCAGGGCCTCGCCCGGCTTCTTGACGCCCTTCTTCCTCAGACAGTCGGCCCAGGGCTTGGCCATGGCCTCGACCTGGTCGGGAGTGGCATCCATCGGATACACCGGGCGCTCACCACCCGCCGGTTGACCGGAGGCGGGAGCGGCGGCGCTCCGCAGGGTGGCCACCGGCGGCGCCTCCTTCTCGCCGGCGCCGCCGGCACAGCCGGCCAGCGCGAGCACGAGGGCGACGGTCAACAGGGCGGAACGCGTTCTGTGCGACATGCCGGGCACTCTCACAGAGCAATGTTTGGATCTTCTTAGCTTGACCATGTTCCGGCAACACGGTGTCGCATCGATACGCACGCTGACGATGAACCGGAGGCTGGACATGTATCGAAGGCGTAGTGCCGTCCTGGCGGGGGTGATCGGCCTGCTCGGCGCGTTTGTCGCGGTGGGGCCGGCCGCGATGGCCAGGGAGGCCGCACCCGAGGTGAAGTGGGAAGCGTGTCCCGCGGAGGTGGTCATGCCGGCGCCGGTCGCCGTGCAGTGCGCGAAGATCCCGGTGCCGCTGGACTACCGGGAGCCGGGCGGTGAGCAGATCGACATCATGATCTCGAAGGTCGCCAGCACGAATCCGGCCCAGCGGCGCGGCATCCTGCTGCTCAATCCGGGCGGGCCGGGCGGCATCGGTATCGATCAGGGCGCCTTCCTGATCAGCCGAGGGCTGCCGACCACCGTCACCGACGCGTACGACCTGATCGGCATGGACACCCGAGGCGTCGGCGGCTCGGCGCGGGTGAGCTGCGGCTTCACGCTCGAAAACCCGTACTGGGCCAACATCCCGCCCTACGCCGTCGACGACGCCGCCGTGACGAAGCAGGCCGCGATCGCCAAGCAGGTGGCCGACAAGTGCGCCGCCAACGACAAGGACGGCCGGCTGCGGCACATCTCCACGGCCAACACGGCTCGCGACCTGGATCGGGTCCGCGCCGCGCTCGGGGAGAAGAAGGCCAACTTCTACGGCGGGTCCTACGGCTCGGCGCTCGGGGCGGCGTTCGTCTCGCTGTTCCCGAAGACCACGGACCGGATCGTGCTCGACAGCATCGTCGGCGACACCCATCTCGACCGGGCCGGCATGCGGCGGTACGGGCTCGGCTTCGAGCAGACGTTCCCCCACTTCGCCCGGTGGCTGGCCGACCGGCACGACGCGTACGGCCTGGGCCGGACCCCGCAGCAGGTCCGGCAGAACTTCCTGCGGACCGCCGGACGACTCGACCGGACGCCCGCGCCCGACGGGGCGGACGGCGCCGTCTTCCGCTACCTCGTCTTCGCGGGCCTGTTCAGCGAGATGTCGTACGGGCGGACCGCGCGCCTCTGGCAGACGTACGCCAACCCCGCCCCCGGCCCGGCCCCGAAGGCCGCGGCCACGCCGAACCCCCAGGACACGGCGTTCACGGCCTTCCTGGCCACCACCTGCAACGACGTCAATTGGCCGGAGGACGTGGCGACCTATCGCCGGGGCGTGGCCGAGGACCGTGAGCGCTACCCGCTGTACGGCGCCGCGACCGCCAACATCACACCGTGCGCCTTCTGGAAGTACGAGCCGTACGAGCCGCCGGTGCGGGCCGACGCCACCGGCCCGGCCAACATCCTGATCCTGCAGAACCGCCTCGACCCGGTCACCCCGTGGGCCGGCGCGAAGCTGCTGCGCGAGAAGTTCGGCGCGCGGGCCAAGCTGGTGACGGCCGAGGAGAGCGGGCACGGCGTGTTCATGATCCACACCAACGCCTGCGCGCTCGATATCGCCACAGACTGGTTGGTCGAGGGCCGGATGCCGACCCGGGACACCTCGTGCCGGGCCGGTTAACCCTCGGGCCGTAGTTGTTCGTGGGCGAGCAGGCTGGCCCGGGTGAGCACGTCGATCTGCGCGGCGTTGTAGAGCGAGACCACCGCGTCGACGAACGTCTGCATGGAGGCCTGCTCGCCCCGGATCAGCCGGGCGGCCGGATCGTTCAGCCACGGGTAGTCGGTGAGATTGCCCGCGATGACGGGGGCGAGGCGCTCGGCGAGGTCCTGCCGGGTCGCCTCGTCGGCGTCGGCCGGCAGGGCGTCCAGCTCGGCGTTGACCGGGTCGGTGTCGGTCTCGACCATGCGCCGCAGGTCTTTGAGGGCGTCGTCGTCGTAGAGCCGGGTGTAGACGTGGATGAGCGATGTGTCGGCCTCGGACAGGCGGGGCGCTACGGCCCCGAAGCCGGCGGGGGAGTCGGCCGGCCCGCCGTCGCGCAGGATGGCCGCGATGTCGGAGCGGGCCCGTTGCAGCCGCTCGATCTCGGCCGCGAGCTGACCGTCGACCTGGCGCAGCACCTCGGGCGGCACGTCGCCGCTGGTCCGGGCCACGCCGACCTCGGACAGGGGCACCCCGAGCTCGACGAGGCGGCGGATCCGAAGCAGGCAGACGAGGTGCTCGACGCCGTACTCCTTGTAGCCGTTGTTCTTGCGCACCGGCTCGTCGAGCAGGCCGAGCCGGTGGTAGTGCCGCACGGTGTTCACGGTGGTGCCGGCGAGGTCCGCGAGTTCCCGGGTGCTCCAAGCCACGCCTCATCATATGGTCCCGGCCAACGGCCCCGGCTTGACCTGGTGGCGGGAACATGGTTTTGGGTGGGGGACAGCGAAAGGAGCTGTCTTGAAACCGACCATCGTTCTGGTCCACGGCGCGTTCGCCGAATCGGCCAGCTGGAGCGGGGTGATCCGGCGGCTGCTCGACAAGCGCTTCCCGGTGATCGCCGCGCCCGACCCGTTGCGCAGCCTGTCCGGTGACGCCGCCGTCGGCCACGACCACGTGAAGTCGCTGTGAGCGCCGCCTGGCCGCGGCTGCGGGTCGCCGACTGGACCGAGACCCGCGACACCCTGCACATGTGGACCCAGATCGTCGGGAAGATCCGGATGGCGTACGCACCACCGGTCAACCACTGGTGGCACGTCACGCTCTATCCGACGGCGCGTGGCCTGAGCACGTCGAGCGTTCCGTACGCGGACGGCGTCCTCGACATGGAGTTCGACTTCGTCCAGCACCGGCTGCACATCCGCACCAGCAACGGCGGCGCCCGCGAGGTGGCCCTCGAGCCGAAGACGGTGGCGACGTTCTATCGCGAGACGCTCGCGGCGCTGGCCGAGCTGGGCCTGAACCCGGACATCCACCCGGTGCCGAACGAGGTCGAGGTGGCCATCCCGTTCGCCGAGGACGACCGGAACTGCTCGTACGACGGGGCCGCGGCCCAGCTGTTCTGGCGTCAGCTGCTGCAGGCCGAGCGCGTGCTGGGCCGGTTCCGGTCCGAGTTCGTGGGCAAGGCGAGCCCGGTCCACTTCTTCTGGGGCGCGATGGATCTGGCCTACACCCGCTTCTCCGGCGAGGTCGCCCCGCAGCACCCGGGTGGCGCGCCCAACTGCCCGCCGTGGGTGATGCACGAGGGTTACTCGCACGAGCTCGCCAGCTTCGGCTTCTGGCCGGGCGGCGGCGCGGAGGGCGCCTTCTACGCGTACGCCTATCCGGAGCCGGCCGGTTATCCGGAGCGCACGGCCGAGTTCTACGACAAGAACCTGCAGGAATGCGTGCTCCCGTACGAGACGGTGGCCGAGTCGGCCGACCCCGACGCGACCCTCCTCGCCTTCCTGCGGGAGACCTACACGGCGGCCGCGGACCTGGCCGACTGGGACCACAGCCGTTGATTCGCCACAGCACACTGCCGCATCAGTTGTTCCTGCTGAGCCATGACCCGGCCAAGGGCCGCCTCGATGACGACAGCCATGCCGTACGGGGTTCGCTGCTCTGTGGGGCGGCCGTCGCCGACCTGTGCCTGTCCGGGTGGCTGCGCGACCGCGACGGCCGGGCCGAGCGGACGGACCAGCCCGCGACGGCGCCGCCGGACCCGTTCCTGGCCCGGGTGCTGGGTGACGTCGACCGGCCCCGGCGCTGGTTCGACCTGCTGGAGCGGCAGTGGCTGTCGGCCGAGGAGGCCGTGGAGGAGCAGCTGGTCGCGGCCGGGGTGATCACCGTCGAGCGGCGCCGGGTGCTGGGCCTGATCCCGGTGAAGCAGATCGGGGTGGCCGATCCCGGCTCGGTGCGGGCTCTGCGGGAACGCGTACGCGACGCGGCGAAGCAGGAGGCCCCGATCGGCCCGTCCGTGCTGGCCGCGCTGGCCGTCGACGGCAATGTGAGCACGGTCTTCGGGTGGCGTGATCTGCGGGGACACAAATCAGGGGTGCGTGCGCTGAACGACCGGGTCGACGGCGCGCTGCCGGGGCTGCGCTCGGCCCTGATCCAGTCGATCGCGCTGCGTCGCGCGGCTTGACTGTGTCCCAGGGACACACTTTTCAATAGCGGGATGTTCGACGAATGGCGGAGGCAGCGCGCGGTCCAGCGCATCAAGCCCGGGGACGGCCGCGCGCTGAAGAGGTTCCGCTGGTGGCAGCCGCTGTCGCGCTCCCTGTTCTGGCTGCCCGCGGATGCCGCCGCGGGCCGCCCGGCCGTTTATGCCGTCGACGTCAGCCACGTCAAGAGCGACGACAACGGCGACACCGAGGCCCACCTGTACCGGGACGGGCTGCGCTACGCCCGGGTCCGGCTCCCCGCCTTCTTCCCGATCGAGGGCGGCACGATCGAGGTGGCGGCGTCGGCCTTCGGCATCAAGCGCTGCCACTTCGTCGCCGACGACGGGACCGAACAGCAACTCGTGCCCGACCCCCGCTCGGCCGAGGGGCGCCGGGCCCGCCTCGAGCGCGAGCGCCCCGCGCTCAGCCGCTGGATCGGCGTCGTCGCCCTCGTGCTGATCGTGGTTCCGCTGCTGCTCGGCCTGCCGCAGACCATCGAGTCGATCTCCCGCATCCCGCCGCTGGCCGAGCGGTTCGGGGTGTTCGACTCGCCGTTCGACGCGTCGGTCTGGTTCAACATCGCGCTCGGGGTCAGCGCCACGATCGGCAGCACCGAGCGGGCGCTGCGCCTGCGTTACAACCGCTGGCTGGACACGGTAGCGGGCTGACCTCAGGCCGGGAGATGGAACAAATCGGTCAGACCGCAGATCGTCAGGACCTCGCGGACGTGCTCGTGGGCCCGGCTGATCTCGAGCCGGCCCCCGCGACTGGCCGCGAGGTCATGGCAGTCGATCAGCGCGCGGATGCCGGCCGAGCCGAGAAAGGTCAGCTCGCCGAGATCGAGCGCCACCGTGCGGGCCGCCTGGTCGGACACCAACTCGGCGATCTGCCGCCGGAGGTCGTCGCTGTTGGCCGAGTCGACCTCGCCGGTCACCGTGATGACCATCGAACCAGCATGAAAATGCTCAAGCCGGACAAGCAGGAGGGCCTTCTCGTCGAGGTCGTCGGTCGACATGAGACTCCTGCCCTGATCGCTTGGCTTGACCCGCCCGCATGCGCGGAGCGAGTGCCGAGAGAGCGACCTGGCGCTGCGCCTCGTCAGAGTACTCCGGTCTCAGAGCGGCGACGCGAAATTCTGCGTCCAGTACTGGGTGCCCTTGGACGACTTGGCCAGGCCGACCCCGATGTGCTTGTAACCGCAGTTCAGGATGTTGGCCTTGTGGCCGGGGCTGTTCATCCAGCCGTCCATGACGTCGGCCGGGGTGCGGTAGCCGGCCGCGACGTTCTCGGCCACGCCACCCCACTTGTAACCCTCGGCGGCGACCCGGTCACCCATCGAAGCCTCACCCGGCAGCTGGTGCGACATGGTGTCCTTGTCGGCCTGCAGCTCCGAGTGCTTCTGGGCCGCCCGGTGCAGGCGCGACTCGCCGGCCAGGCTGCCGCAGCCGGCCGCCTTGCGCTCCACGTTGACCAGGCGGATCACCTCGGTCACGGTGTCCGAGCTGCCCCCACCGGACGGGGCCTCGGTCGACTGGGCCGGGGGCCGGGTCGTGGTCTTCGTCCGGGTCGGCGACTTGGTCGGGCGCTTGGTGGCGGTGCTGGTGGGCCGGGCCGAGGTGCTCTTCTTGGCCGTGGGCGACGGCGTGGGCGTGGCGCTGGTGGGGGACGGGCTCGGGGTGCCGGAGGAGGTCGGTGACGCGGCGACGAGTTCCTCGTCGGGGCCCGTCTCGGTCGCGGCCGGGGCGGTCGCGGCCACGGGGGTCTCACTCTTGCCCTTGTCGGACGTGGACTGGGCCACGGCCACACCGGCGTAGCTGGCGCCGATCACTCCGACCGCGACGGCGGCCAGCAGGAGAGGGCGGAAGCGACTGGCAGCAGCGTGGGCGGGCACAGAGAATCTCCTCGGACGTGGGGTGGCTGGTCCACCTATTCACATCCGGGCCCGGCCTGGGCCAGTCCTAATGAACCCTTAAAGATCCGCTCAGCGGACCTTAACGCGACCGCCGAGGTGTTTCGATGATCAACTAAACTGCCCGTGACGATCCCTGGGGAGGGCATGTGGCGAGCATCGAGACATCGCTGAAGGAAGCAATGAACATCGACGGCGCCGTCGGCGTCGCCCTGGTCGACGGCGCGAGTGGACTGACCCTGGGCGTGATGGGCGGCTCCCGCGAGCTGGACATGAACGTGGCCGCCGCGGGTAACACCGACGTCGTCCGGGCCAAGCTCCGCACGCTCGAGATGCTCGGCCTGCCCGACCGGATCGAGGACTTCCTGATCACGATGGACACCCAGTACCACCTGATCCGCCCGCTGCAGGACCGCTCCGGCCGGGTGCCGTCGCTGTTCCTCTACCTGGCTCTGAACAAGGAGCGGGCCAACCTGGGCCTGGCCCGGCTGCGGCTGAGCCGGATCGAGGCCGACCTCGAGGTCTGATCGAACCGGATCGCTGCGCCCGGGCAACAGGATTCTGACAACCGGTC
The DNA here is from genome assembly GCF_024137025.1 of Paractinoplanes aksuensis. Taxonomy (GTDB): domain Bacteria; phylum Actinomycetota; class Actinomycetes; order Mycobacteriales; family Micromonosporaceae; genus Actinoplanes; species Actinoplanes aksuensis. Next base: position 273,006 of record NZ_JAMYJR010000027.1, on the reverse strand, counting down.
GTGACCATGTGTCGCCATGAGACGACGACACATGGCCGGGCTGTCGGCCGCAGCGGCGGCGGTGCTGCTGGCCGGGGTGCCGATGGTGGCCCACGCGGGCTCGGCGCCGGTGGCCGAGCTGCGGGCGTCCGGGCCCGACCCGGTCTTCCTGGCCAACCTCGACGACGACGCGGGCGCGTGCCGGGCCCGGTCCCGGACCATCGCCGCGGCTGCCGTGGACCGGGAGGCGGCCGCCGACGAACGTTTCCAGGCGGCCAAGGAGGAGCTCGAACAAGAACCGGACAAGGACCAGGCCGAGCGGGCGTACCTGGCCTTGAGGCGGTCGCATCGGGTCGAGCTGAACCAGGCCGACCGTGAGCTGGCCGCCTGCCACGACGCCGCCGACACCACGGTCAACGGGCCGGCCGACGAACTCGACCTGACGCGCCTGCGGATCGGGGCCTGGCCGGACGCGCCCGCGGACGCCACGGCGACGCTGGTGACCACCGGGCGGGTGCGGCTGTTCGTCAAGCGTTCGGGCTGGCAGGTCGCCTCGACGGTCAGCGCGGCCGAGCTGCGCCGCGGGGCCGAACTGGGCCTCGAGGGGACCGACGTGGTGCGTGACCGGGCGGTGTGGGACGGCCGCGCGACGGTCACGTTGCGGGTCACGGCCGGGGGGAGGACGACCAGTTCGGTCGTACGCCTGAGGGAAGCGCCTGTCATCACCCAGCTCAACACGCAGAAGCTGCAGCGGGTGCTGACCTCGGACGCCACCGACGACAGCGGGCGCCAGTGGCGGGCCGCGACCGCCGCCGTACTGCCGGAAGGGGTTCCGCTCGACCGGATCGACACCGGGGGCGACGACTGGATGCAGGACCTGTTCGAACCGGCCTACCAGGTGATGCCCGGCCCGAACGGGAAGCCGCACGGGCTGCGCGTGCTCGTGCCGACCGTGAACGACCTGCACCGGCAGGCCGCGCGGATCACCTATACCCGGCTGCGCGGGCCGGGCGTGGCCGTCGTGCACGTGCCCGGGGTGCCGGCCGAGGGCCTCGACGACATGAACACGTACGACTCGATGGGCAACGTCGAGACCATGCCGCCGACACCGGGCCACCCGCACGGCACGATCGTGGTCGGCAACACGCCGTCGCGCGAGCTCCTCACGTTCTTCCGTTCCCAGGGCGCGCAGGACGTGGTCACCGTGGACACCGGCTGGCTCACCATCGGTCACGTCGACGAGTTCATCCAGTTCCTGCCGTCGGCCCGGGGCTGGCGGGCGATCGTGGCCGACCCGGCGGCCGGCCTGCGCCTGCTGGACAAGGCGTCCGGCGCCCAGAAGCTGCACGGCGGCCTGCCCACCCTGGAATGGCCGTACGACGAACGGATCGACCAGCGCACGGTGGCCGAGTTCCGCGCCGACGAGCAGTTCGTCGACACCAACCGGACCGCCGCCGCCCGGATCGCCGCCAACGTGGCCGAGCTCGGCCTGACAGAAGACCGGATCGTGCGCGTGCCGATGCTGTTCACCGCCCGCTCGCTGGACTGGGCGATCGAGAAGACCGCGGCCGAGCAGCTACCCGCCGGCCCGGACCGCGACCAGGCGCTGGCCGACCTCAACGCCATGCGTCAGGCCGTCGCCGAAACCCCCAACGTCATCAACGGCCTGGTCGTGAACGCCGGCCGCTACGTAGCCCCCAAACCGTACGGCCCCCGGGTGAACGGCCGAGACGTGTTCGCCGACGCCACCACGGCGGCCCTGACCCGAATCGGCCACCAGGTCAGGTTCGTCGACGACCTGATCTCGGCCCACGTCTCCGAGGGCGAGATCCACTGCTCGACGAACACCTTCCGTGCCTATCCCTAGTCCGCGCACTCCTTCGACGGCCCGGCCGGACTCCGCCCCCGGCGTCGGCCGGGCCGGCCAGAGGCCGACACCGCCGATCGCGATGGTGGTGGGCACGGCCACCACGGAGAGGACCTTCTCGGCCCGGTCGAGGCCCTGGGCGGTCAGCAGCCCGACGATCCAGATCAGGCCGTTCACCCCGGTGGCCAGCAGCAGGGCAGCGACGACCCACCTCAGCGCACGTTGCATCCGCACATCGTGGCGACCGGCTCCACCGAGGTCCATTCGATCTTCACTCCGGCGCGGGTCACTCTTTCCCGCCCGGCCTCAGCTTCGAGGCCCGCGCCTTCGGCGATGGCTGATCATGCCGCCGATCAAGGCGATTGACGCTGGTCGGCGGCGCGGATAGCGTCCGGGGCGATGTCCACGAGCCCACCGTTCCGTGATCGGCACAACGAGCGCGACGCCCTGGACCAGCTGCTGACCAGCGTGCGGGCGACGCGGAGCCAAGTGCTGGTCGTCCGGGGTGAGGCCGGGGTCGGCAAGTCGGCGTTGCTGGACCATCTCGAGCGCAGCGCCACCGGCTTCCGCGTGGCCCGGGCGGCCGGCCACGAGTATGAGATGGAGCTCACGTACGCCGGGCTGCATCAGCTCTGTGCCCCGCTGCTCGAGCGGCGCGAGCGGCTGCCCGCACCCCAGCGGGACGCGCTCGCGGCCGCGTTCGGGCTGAGCGCGGCGCCGGCGCCGGACCGGTTCGTCGTGGGGCTCGGTGCGCTCGGCCTGCTCTCGGCCGTCACCGCGGAGAAGCCCCTGCTCTGGGTGGTCGACGACGCGCAATGGCTCGACCGGGCCTCGGCGCTGACCCTCGCCTTCGTCGCCCACCGCGTGCTGGCCGAGCCGGTCGCTCTGGTCTTCGCGGTCCGCGAGCCGAGTCATGTTCCCGAATTGACCGGGCTGCCCGAGCTGCTGGTCGAGGGGCTCGGCGACAGCGACTCCCGGGCCCTGCTCGACGCGGTGCTGCCGGGCCGGCTCGACGAACTGGTGCGGGACCGCATCGTCGCCGAGTCGCGCGGCAACCCGCTGGCCCTGCTCGAACTGCCGCAGAGCCTGACCCCGACCGAACTGGCGGGCGGGTTCGGCGTGCTGGACGCGTCCCCGCTGGCCAACCGGATCGAGCAGAGCTTCCTGCGGCGGCTCGACTCGCTCCCGGCCGGGACCCGGCAGTTGCTGCTGACCGCGGCCGCCGACCCGGTCGGGGACGCGGCCCTGCTCTGGCGCGCGGCCGGCCGGCTCGGCCTGGGCGCCGATGCGCTGGCGCCCGCGCAGGCCGCGGGTCTGATCGACGTTCGCGGCCGGGTGCGCTTCCGTCATCCGCTGGTGCGGTCGGCGGTCTACGGCACCGCGACCCTGCCCGAACGGGAACAGGCCCATCGAGCCCTGGCCGAGGCGACCGACCCGGACGTCGACCCCGACCGCCGGGCCTGGCACCGCGCCCACGCGACCACCACGCCGGACGAGAGCATCGCGGCCGAACTGGAGGCGTCGGCCGGCCGGGCCGCGCAGCGCGGCGGCATCGCTGCGACCGCCGCCTTCCTGGAACGGGCGGCCGAGCTGACCCCCGACCCGGTGCGCCGGGGCCGGCGGGCGCTCACCGCGGCCAGGGCCACCTTCGAGGCGGGCGCGCCCGACGCCGCCGACAAGCTGCTGGCCGTGGCCGGATTGTGTCCCCTCGACGACCTGCAGCGGGCCCTGCTCGTCCGGTTGCGGGCCCAGATCGCCTTCGCCCTGCGGCGGGGCAGCGACGCTCCGCCGTTGCTGCTCGACGCGGCCGAGCGGCTGGCCCCGCTCGACGGCGGACTGGCCCGCGAGGCGTATCTGGAAGCACTCGGCGCCGCGATCTTCGCCGGGCGGCTCAACGAGCGGGCCGGTCCGCGCGAGGTGGCCGCGGCGGCGCGGCGGGGCCCGGCCGCGGTCGAGCCGCCGCGCCCGATCGACCTGCTGCTGGACGGGCTGGCCACCCGGTACGCGGACGGCTATGTGGCCGGGGTGGCTCCGTTGCGGCGGGCGCTGCACGCCTTCGGGCCGGACGCGGGCGGCGACCCGGGCGAGATGATGCGGTGGTTCTGGCTGCCGTGGCTGGTGGCCGGCGACCTGTGGGACGACACAATGTGGCACGACGTGGCCACCCGCGCGACCCAGCTCGGCCGCGACGCCGGCGCGCTCAACCTGCTGCCCCTGGCCCTGGGCAACCGGGCCGCCGTGCACCTGCACGCGGGGGAGTTCGCGGCGGCCGAGTCGCTGGCCGAGGAGGCGATCGCGATCACCGACGCCACCGGCAACGCCCCGGTGCGGTTCTCGTCGCTGCTGCTGTCCGCGTGGCGCGGCTCCGAGGACGAGGCCCTGAAGTACGCCAACTGGGGCCTCGAGCACGTGCTCGCCCGGGGTGAGGGCCGGGGGATCGGCGGGCACGGCTACGCGACCGCGGTGCTGTTCAACGGTCTCGGCCGCTACGAGGACGCGCTGGTCAGCGCCCGGACCGCCGCCGGTTACGACGACCTGGGCCTGTGCGGGTTCGCCCTCGTCGAGCTGGTCGAGGCGGCCGTCCGCTGCGGCGCACTCGACGAGGCGTCGGCCGCCCTGCGGCGGCTCGAGGAAAGAACAACTGCCGCCGGTACGGACTGGGCCCGCGGCGTCCAGGCCTGGTGCACCGCCCTGGTGAGCGAGGGCGCGGCGGCCGAGTCGTGCTACCGCGAGGCGATCGCCCGGCTCACCAGCCGCCATGTCGCCATTCATCGGGCGCGCGCCCACCTTTTGTACGGCGAGTGGTTGCGCCGCGAGAACCGCCGGGCCGACGCTCGTGAGCAACTGCGGACCGCCCACGACAGGTTCAGCCGGACCGGGGCCGAGGCGTTCGCCGAGCGGGCCCGCCGCGAGTTGCTGGCCACCGGCGGCGCCGCGGGGCGGCGTACGGTGGACGCCCGCAACCTGCTCACCCCGCAGGAGGGGCAGATCGCGCGGCTGGCCCGCGAGGGCCTGTCGAACCCCGAGATCGGGGCGCAGTTGTTCATCAGCCCGCGGACGGTGCAGTACCACCTGGGCAAGGTCTTCACCAAGCTCGAGATCACGTCGCGCGGCCAGCTCGGCCGGCTGCCGGAGAGCCGGCTCCGCGCGGTCTAGGAATCCCGCAGGGCGCGCAGCTGATCGGTGAAACGGGCCAGGCCGGCCCCGTGCAGCAGATGTCCCCAGCTGACCCGGGCGACGCCGAGGGCCGCCAGCTCGCGGATCGGCGGCGCCTGGGGCAGGCGGAGGACGTTCACCGGCCCGTCGACCTGCTCGGTGAAGCGGCGCAGCGCCACGGCCTCCGACAGCAGGATCGGGAAGACGCAGTCGGCCCCGGCCTCGAAGTAGGCGTTCGCCCGGCGTACCGCTTCGGCCACCAGCTCGTGCTGCGTCTCGGGGCCCGCCCCGGCGTGGAACGGGCCGATGAAGACGTCGATCCGCGCGTTGATGACGAGCCGGTAACCGTCCTGAGTGGCGGCCCGGCGTACGGCGGCCAGCCAGTCGGCGTGCCGGTCGGCGTCGCGGAGGCGGCCGGTCGCGTGGTCGGTGTCCTCCAGATTGCAGCCGGCGGCGCCGGCCGACCGTAACGCCGCCACGAGGGCGGCCGGTTCCAGGCCGTAGCCCGCCTCGGCGTCGACCGTCGTCGGCACGTCGACACCCCGGGCGATCCGGGCCGCCGCGGCGAACATCTCACCGGCCGGCGCCTTCTCGTGATCCTCGAACCCCAGCGTCGCCGCGACACCGCCGCTGGTGGTCGCGACGACCGGGAAGCCGGCCGCGGCCACGGCCCGCGCGGAGGCGACGTCCCAGGCGTTCGGCAGCAGCAGCGGGGCGCCCGGGCGGTGCAGCGCCCGCAACTGCTCGCAGCGGGCCTGAAGTTCGGCGGTCGGCGAGGCGCTCATGGGCTTACACGATAGCGCCGCCGGTGACTGGCCACCCCGACTGGCGAGTCAGCAGATTCGCCGTCCGTCCCGTCCGCGCGACGCTGCTCGCATCGACAGACAACGAGTGGGGGAGATCGTCATGTCGTACCCGTCGGCCGATCTGCTGGAGCCCGAGGCGGTGGCGGATTTCGAGAGCGTCCGGTCCCGGCTGTTCGGGATCGCCTACCAGCGGCTGGGCCGCGCCGCCGACGCCGAGGACGTGGTGCAGAACGTCTGGGTCCGCTGGCAGGGCGCGGACCGCGCGCAGGTGCGGAGCCGGGTCGCCTTTCTCAGCACCATCACGACCCGGATCGCGCTCAACGCGGCGACCTCGGCCTGGTCCCGTCACGAAACCACGATGGACGGCTGGCTGCCGGACCCGCCGGTCGAATCCGCGGACCCGGCGGTCGAGGTGGAACGCGACGACGCCCTCCGCGGCGCGGTGCGGCTGCTGGTGGACCGGCTGACCCGCGCCGAGCGGGCCGTCTACGTGCTGCGTGAGGCCTTCGGCTATCCGTTCGGCGAGATCGCGCGGCTGCTCGGGCTCACCGAGAGCTCGGCCCGGCAGACGGCGGTCCGGGCCCGGCGGAATCTGACCGAACGCCGCCCCGCGGCCGGTGATCCGGCCGAGGGCGACGGGTTGTTCGAGGCGTTCCGCGTCGCGGCCCGGGGCGGCGGCATGGCCGGCCTGATCGAGGTGCTCACCGGAGACTCCGCCCCGGGCCGCTTTGCCGGGAAGGGTCAGGCTCGGACGCAGCGGTAGTTCGCGGCCGAGGTGGTGGGGCCGTGGCCGGTCCAGCGCGCGACCTTCGGGTAGCTGCAGACCGGGTGGTCGACGGTCACGCCGGTCGGCGACAGGCCGGCGGCGGGCAGGGTGCTCGGGGCCTGGCCGTGCTCGACCCACTTGATCAGCGCGGCCAGGGCGTCGTCGTCCGTGACGGTCGGGCCGGTGGCGCCGCAGTGGTCGGCCCCGGGCACCAGGAACAGCCGGTAGAAGTCGTCGACCTTGCGGTTGCCGCCGAGGGCGGCGTTGACCCGCTCGCGGTACCGGACCGTGGCCTGGGTCGGGATGAGCTGGTCGGACTGGCCGTGCCAGGTGATCAGCTTGCCACCGGCCCGGGCGAACTTCGACAGGTCGGCGTCGTTGGTGCCGATGACGCTGTCGTACTGCTTCTGCGAGGAGGCGTACAGCTGGTGGAAGCTCTTGTAGTTGATCTTTGACAGGTCGTAGGCCGGGTTCTTCGCGACGAAGAACTTGACCCAGGCGTCGGCCACGAAGAACGGCGTGCCCGGCGTGGCCAGGAAGGCGAAGGTCACGCCCTTGTTCGGTCCCGGGTAGCCCTTCGGCCCGGCCCAGATCTCGTTCACGGCGTCGGCCAGGGCCCGGGTGACGGTGACTGTCCTACCGTCACACACCACCGAGGTTCCGGACAGCTTGCGGGCGTCCCAGTGGCAGTCCTGCGGGTTGTCGATGATGCCGTCCGCGACCCCGTCGAGGGTGTCGCACGCTTTCACGGCGGCCGTGTTGAAGGCCTCGAGCTCGCACGGGCCCGGCTTGACCTTGCGCTCGTTGAAGACGGCCTGCGACCAGGCGGTGCCGACGGCGAACCGGGCCCAGTCGATCGCGGGCGCCTTGGCCAGGATGCCGTCGAAGTCGACCGGGTGGTTCTGGGCCTCGGCGTAGCCCTGGCGACCGCCGGTCGAGCAGCCGTTCCAGTACGCGTAGCTCGCCGCGCGCTGGTAGAAGTTCTTCGTCACCGACCGGCCGACGACGGCCAGGTCGTGCAGCGAGCGCGAGGCGAAGTTCTGCACGAGCGCGGCGTTGCCGGCCCAGGGGCTGGGGTCCAGCGGGTCGGCACCGACCCCGGCGTCGGTGGCCGCGGTGGCGTAACCGCCCTTGACCCCGACGACCAGCGGATGCAGCAGCTCGCCGGCCAGATAGGCGCTGCCGCCGGTGGCCTGGAACCGGCCGTTCCACTGCTTCTTGTCCCGCGGCAGCGAGACTTTGATGGCCACCGTGTCCTGCGCGCCCGGGTGGGTCACGGTGACGGTGATGTCGCACCAGGCCGGGACGGCGGTGATCGGCGGATAGTCGGGCAGGGGTGGGTTCGAGGGAAATGTGACGGTGCCGCCGGCGTTGGCGACAGCGGTCACCTTCACCACCTTTGTGCCCGTCGGCGCCGAGACCGGAACGGCAGCGCAGGCGGCCGCGGTGGGGGCGACGGCATTGGCGGCCATCGGCACCAGCACGGTGGCGGCGGGCAGGGCCGCCGCCGCGAACAGGACGATCAAGCGTCGTTTCATGTCGACCACCGTGGACCGGCCGGCACCCGCATCGCCCCAGGGACCTTCCCTGGGCACCCCCGGGGATCACCCGGGGCTAGGATCCGCCGGTGACTCTCACTGTGGCCGATCTGGCCGGGTACATCGATCGCGATCTCGATGCTGATCTTGCTCGCTGGTTTGCCGACAGCGAACCGATTGTTCTGGAAGAGGACGTGCGGCCGGTCGAGCCGTTCCTGGCCCGGCTGGCGCCGGCCGACGCGGCGGCGCTGGCGGCTTTCGACCGGCGGGTGCGGTCGGGCACGATGCCGCAGTTCCTCGATGTGTACGACTGGGTCTACGGGTTCGACTTCGCCGGGAACGGGTGCGGGATTCTCGACTCCGACTACGAGACCGAGCTGACCGACGACGACCTGTACGCGGTGGCGGCCGACGGCGGCGGCAACTACTTCGCCGTACTCACCAACGGGCAGGTGGCCGTCTGGTTCCACGAGGAAGAGGTGATCGAGGCGAACACCCGCTTCGACAATCTCGACGTGTTCGTCTGGTCGATGGTGCGCTACAAGGCCGTACGCGACGGGAAGCTCAGCCGGGCCGATGTGGAGGCCGACTTCCTCGCGCTCGGTCAGGACGGGATGCTCAACGAGGGCACCGGGCTCCTGCACTCGTTGAAGTGATCGGCCGGCGGCCCGCCGGTTGCCGGCGGGCCGCCTTCCCCGTCAGTCGGTGCAGGTGTAGGGGCGCGAGTAGGCGATCGGGCCCCAGTCGCCGTTGTTCTGCTTGACCTGGACGATGGCGGTGATCGACTCACCTCTCCCGCAGGACAACCCGGCCGTCTTGACCTGGACGAAGCCGGGGGCGGCGCGCAGGGTCTTGGCACTGCCGCCGCCGACCCAGTGCTTGTTGCCCTCGACGCTCCAGCCGACCCGGGAGAAGACGCTGACCGCCGAGCCGTGGTTGTTGCTGAAGAGGAACTGGCCGGTGTAGTCACGCTCCCCGACCTTGATGACGCAGGCCTTGTAGTGAATGCTCACCCGGGCCGTCTTCTGGGCGCCGCACGGGCCGGGCACGGCCGCCGCGGCGGGACCGGTCGCGGCGAGGGCGCCGGCCGCGACGATCCCGAGGCCGGCGGCGATCGTCGACGCGCGCCGGGCGAAAGACGAGAGGGGCATGGGGTGACACCTTTCGATCGGTTGACCGGAGCGTCACCGCTCCGGCGCCGATGAACCTAGGTCGCGCCCGTATATCCGCCGTACATCGACGTGTCCGAGCCGGCCTCGACGCCCGTACGCCGGGACTTGGCCCGGTACATGGCCGTGTCGGCTTCGCGGACCAGGGCGTCCGCGTCGGCGAACGGCGTGCGGGAGGCCAGGGCGACGCCGATGCTGGCCGAGACCGGCAGCTGCCGCCCGTCCACCCGGTGCGGGCGGTTGAGCGCTGACAGCAGCCGCCGGGCCGTCGCCTCCGGGGTGTCGTCGTCGAGCGCGTCCAGCAGCACCAGGAACTCGTCACCGCCGAAGCGGGCTGCGGTGCCGCAGGCGCCGAGCTCGGCCCGCAGTCTGCAGGCGACCTCGACCAGGATCTGGTCGCCGACGGCGTGGCCGTACGTGTCGTTGATCTGTTTGAAGCCGTTCAGGTCGACGAAGAGCACCGCCACGTCCGGGCCGCGCTCGATCGCCGCCGCCAGCAGCTGCAGAAAGTAGGTGCGGTTGGGCAGGGCGGTGAGGTGGTCGTGGAGCGCGCTCGCCCGCAGCTGTTCCTCCTGCTCGCGCAGGGTGTGCAGGGCGGCCTGGTAGTCCAGCGCCATCGTCAGCAGGGCGGCCCACTGGTTGATCGGCTCGCGCCCGGTGGCGCCCTGCAGGTCGACCCGGTCGACCGTGGCCAGCAGGCCCCAGTCCCGATCGCCGACCCGGACCGGCACGACGAAGGTCAGCAGACCGGGCTCGGCCCGGGCTTCCTCCAGCAGCTCGGCCGGCGGGAACGAGCCGGCCGTGACCGGGGGCAGGGCCGCCGCCCGGTCGAAGTGGCCGGCTATCTCGAGCCGCGGTTCGCCGGGCAGCCACAGCCCGAGGCAGCCGGCCCGGACCGAGGTGCGGCGCAACCAGCCCAGCTGCCGGGGGTCCTGCTCGTGGCTGCGCAACAGATCGAGGCTGATGTCGTACTGGCTGCTGAGGGAGCGCTGCAACCGGGTGCGCTCGAAGTACTGGGTGCGGCCCTCGTCGCGCAGCGCCGTCTCGCCGACCGAACCGGGACAGCCGCAGGATTCCCGCACCACCAGTTCGGTCGCGACCTCGTGGCGGGCCGGTGGGCCGCCGGTGCCGTCGATCGCCGCCAGCAGGGCGCGGGCCGCGGTCGCGCCGACCTCGAACAACGGCTGCCGCACGGTGGTCAGCCGGGGCTGGGTGAACGAGGCGTCCGACAGGTCGTCGAAGCCGACGACGGCCTGGTCCTCGGGCAGCCGGCAGCCGGCCTCGGCCAGCACCCGCACGATGCCGATCGCGTTCAGGTCGGTGCCGGCGATGACCGCGGTCGACGGCAGCCCGGCCGCGAGCATCGCGTGGGCCGCCCCGACGCCGCCGGCCTGCTGGTTGTCGACCGCCTCGAAGACCAGGCCGGGATCCGGCTCGATGCCGTGGGCCCGCAGGGTGCGGTGGTAGGTGTCGTACCGCTCCTGCTGGTCGAGCGCGCCCAGGAAACCGGCGAAGGCGATCCGGCGGTGCCCGTGCCCGATCAGATGCTCGACCGCGGCCCGTACGCCGACCCGGTTGTCGGGGTAAACGGTCGCGCTGTCGAGTTCGGGGAACTCGTGGCTGACCACCACGACCGGGCGGCCCGAGGCCTGGATCTCCTGCAGGTACTTGGCGCTGGCCGCGTTCACGATGACGACGAAGCCGGCGGCGTGGTCCCAGGCCAGCGGGTACGGCGGGTGCGGGGCCTCGGTCAGCTCCTGCTGGTCGGTGCCCGCGTCCAGCGTCTGCACAGCAACCACTGTGGCATCAGCGTCGGCCGCGGCCCGAGCGATCCCCTCGAGCAGGCCGCCGAAGTACCACCCGCCCAGGAACGGGGATAAAACACCCAGGACGGCCATCGTGCCCCCTCCGCGCCATTGCGTAGACAGGGACGATACCCGCATCCGGCCCGTACGGGGATCGAAGCGGGGCAGCGCCGCCGGGCTCTCGGCACGACAATGGGCACGGACACCCGACCGAGAGAGTCTGATGAGTTTGCTTCGCGGGGGAACAGTACGCACGGTCGGCGCGGCCACAGCCGTGCTAGCAGCGCTGGCCGCGGTCGCGATGGCCAGCTGGCCCAACCTGAACGGGGATGTGCGCTACGCCCTCGGCACCTACGAGACGGCGGGCCGGGGCGGCGTCAGCATCTGGGACATGTTCGTGTCCCGGCCGCTCGCCTACAAGCTGTTCATGGCCGCGATCGACGAGGGGCGCATCCTGCTCGTCGGCGACATCGCGTCGAACCGGGCCAACCTGGTCATCCGGATCGAGACGTACGTTCTGATTCTGGCGGTTGTCGCCCTGTTGTTCCTGGGCGTCCGGCGGATCGCCGGTAGACCCGCCGCAGCCGGCATAGCGGCCGCAACCGGTCTGGCCCTGATGGTGTCGCCGCCCTGGCACTTCCTCGAGCCGGACTGGGTGGCCGCCCTGCTCGCCGTGCTCGCGGTCGCGGTGGCGTGCACGCCGCGGCGGGCGTGGCTGGGCGCGCTGCTGGCCGGCCCGGTCGCGATGCTGGTGGTGGCTGTGAAGCTGTCCACCTTTCCGGTCGCGCTGATCGCCCTGCTGGTCATCGGCGTGTTCGACCGGCGGCGCGCGCTGTGGACAACTCTGTCCACATTGGTGTGGGTCGGTATCTGGTACCTGCTGATCACGGAGTACCAGCCATGGGAATGGACCTGGATGGGCGATCTCGCCCATCTGGTGCACGAGGAACCGCAGCGGATCTACTGGGACGAAGTGGTCAAGCTGCGCACCGCGATCGGCGACGTCATGGTGCTCAACCCGGTCGTGGCGCTGGCGCCGGCCGCGGCCGCCGTGCTCATCCGGCGCGAGTCGGGCGGCCGGCGGTGGGCGGGTCTGGCGGTCGCGGTGGTCGGGTTCGCGATCTCGCTGGCCCCGGCGTACGGGCAGGGCGAGTTCTTCATGTACCACTTCGCCTCGACCGTGGTGCTGTCGGCGGGGGTGTGCGGTGCGGCCTACGCGCTGTGCCCCGGGTTCCGGTGGCCGGTCGTTGTCGCCGGGCTGCTCGCCACCGGGGTGAGCCTGGTGCTGCTGCGTCAGCCGGCCGACTGGCGGCTGGCCGAGTCGCTGCCGGTGACCTGGGCCTACGAGATCTTCGCGTTCGTCTTCGCGGTCATCGCGTGGTTCGTGGCCGGCCGGCTGAAGGTCTCGTTGCCCTGGTTCGTCGGGGTGGTGGCGCTCTGCGTCGCGCAGCTGCCGCCCGTGCTGCCGGGCAACCCGTATTCGTTCAGCACCTACAACTACACGATCCCGGTCGGCCGGTCCTCCGACGCGCCCCTGGTCGAGCTCGGCCGGCGGCTCGGCGCCGACACCCCCGTGCTCTATCTGTCCTACGGCACGGTCAATCACGCCATGGGCAACCCGACGAGCTGCCGCTACCCGTCGCCGATCTGGTTGCAGCGCGGGGCCCTGCTGATGCGGATGCGCGAAGTGCCCAGCTACGACGACAACCTGCGCTGCCTTACTGAGCCGAGCGACGCCCGCTATCTGATCGTGCAGAACAACTGGTACATCATGCCCAGGACGGCCCCCGACGTGAAGGCGCTCATCAACGAGCGGTTCGACTGCTCCCCGGCGGCCCAGATCCCGGCCCCGGAACCACTCACCGTCTGCCCGGCCCGAAACTGAACTGCTACCAAAACTCAAGTGCTCGCACCGGCCGCCGATCAGGTTCCTTGCCCGGATCCCCCTGCGCGAGGTGTTTGATGATTGCTGCTGTCACCGCCGTAACTGACCTGCCCGCCGTCGGCACGCCGATGTTCCTCGTCCTCGGCGAGGGCGTGAACGTCCGGTCGCGCCTCGACTCGGTCGACGACGACGGCACGTTCACGGTGACCGCGCCGCTCGAGACGGCCGGCCCCGGCGGCATCGAACCGGGCGGGTCGCTCGACGTGTTCTGGGTGCCGCCGCGCACCCGCGTCGTGCTCTCCACCCACCTGGTCGCCGCGTCCGACGAGGCCCCGTTCCGGTGGCGGCTCGCCCCGGCCGGACCGCCCCGCCAGAGCAACCGCCGCGAGTACGTCCGGGGCGGGGGCGGCGCCGCCGTCCGCCTCGCCACCGAGGACAGCGAGGTCGAGGGCGCCCTGCTCGACATCAGCGAGGGCGGCCTGCGCTGCTGGATCGACGAGCCGGCCACGCTCGCCCCCGGGGACAAGCTGCGGGCCACCGTCGCCCTCGGCGCCGAGGGCGAGATCGAGGCGAGCGGCACCATCCTGACCGTCCGCGAGGCCCCGCACGGCGACCCGGGGCAGCACGTCATCGCCACCCTGGACACGGCCGAGAGTGTGGCCCGGATGATCCGGCTCTACGTCATGAACTGGGAGATCAGCGAGCGCCGCCTTCGTCAGGACACCGGTGTGCTTTGATGTGCCGTGCGGTTGAGCGAGTTCATCCTCCGGATCGGTAACCGGCGCTGGTTCGCCGCCGGCGGCCGGCTCCTGATGCCGCTCGACCGGCGCCTGATCCGTCTTACCAAGGGTCGTCTCTCCGTCACCGGCTGGCGCACGGCCCCGCCGACCCTGCTGCTGACGACGCGCGGGCGCAAGAGCGGGCTGCCGCGGGAACGCCCGGTGCTCTATGTCCGCGATGGCGACGCGTACGTCGTGATGGGTTCGAACTGGGGCCAGGCCGAGCACCCGGCGTGGTCGGGCAACCTGCTGGCCGACCCGGCGGCCACGATCGTGATCGACGGCGAGAGCTTCGCCGTGCGCGCCGCCCTGGTCGAGGGTCCGGAGCGGGAGAGGCTGTGGCCTTTGCTGCTGCAGGTGTGGCCGGGCTATCGCGACTACGACGCCCGCACCGACCGCACGCTGCGGATCTTCCGGCTCGAACCGGCCCGGCCGCCCGTTATCGAACCGTAGTCGGGGAGGACCTCACGGGGCAGCGGCGGCATCGACCCATCCCTGACCTGGTGGTGAATCCACGGGGGTGGGGGTGTCCGCATGGCGGCCACGAGGCGGCTACTCGGCGCGTTCCTGGCCGTTCCGGCACAACCGGTCGCGGCTGATCCCGCGCGGGATGAAACCTGGACCATCGGGGTCGAGGCTCTACCTCTACCTGCTCCGGGTGGTCGACAACAAGAACATGCAACGGCTGCGGGATCTGATGCGGGAGACCGTGGAGCAGAACGCCGGACGTGCGAGCGGCGACAAGCTGCCGGTCATTCTTCCGCAGATCGTGGCGATGCGGCCGGTTCCGGTGGATCTGCGACTGAAGCCGAAGGGCGTTCCTTTCGAGCAGATGCCCGAGCCCCCGCCGGAGGCGATCACGAGGACGCGGGCCGGCCGGCGGGGATCACTGGCCGCGGCCGGCCAGGTCGCGGCGGCCGGCGCCGCGGACGATTTGCTGGCCGCGTCCCCGGAATCGGCCGAGGAGGCGAAGCTGCTCGCCGCGGTCGACGCGGAGGAGGCCGCCGCCGAGGGCTACGCCGACGCCGACGAGGCCGGCATGACCCCGGACCAGCTCGGCGGGGTCGACTTCTCCACCCTGGAACTGCGCTACGTCGCCGACACCTACGACGGCGGGGTCGGGGCCGGGCTGCAGTACGCCTACCAGGTCGATCCCGATCCGAAGGCCGAGGTGTCGTTCGGCGGGCAGCGATCGTCCCGGCTGGCCGCCGACTCGTTCTTCACCTGGCTGGCCCTGCCCCCGTCGAGCTTCACGGTCAACCTCAACCCGGACGACCCGGCCGACATCATGGACGCGAAGCTGGGCCGCACCGAGGCCGGCCGGGCCCTGCTCGACGCCGATCTCCAGATGAAGAAGACGGTCTCGAAGCTGATCCACCCGGACACCACGAACGGCAAACGGTTCTGGGACCAGCTGCGGGGCAAAACGCCGTGCCTGTCGATGCGGCAGTGGATCGTGCCGCGGCCCGCGGTGGTCCGCGAGCAGGGCCACGAGCTGTTCATCCTCGACGCGCCGCTCGAGGTCAAGATGGAGACGGAGTACTACCGGACGAAGACCTCGGCCGACTGCCCCGGCCATGCGACAGCGGACGCCGAGAACAACGAGAACGTCTACCGGCTCACCGTGCTGCCCGACCTGCAGAAGGCCGTCAACCAGGCCCCCGAGTACGCCGATCTGCGCCGGGTCTATGCCAGCCGGGTCGCCGCCGAGTGGTACCGCGACCGCAGCGCGACCAAGCCGACCGCGTACCGCCACCTGATCGACTCCGGTGACGTCAGCGCGTGGCCCCTGCACGAGCCCTGGACGCCCGAGGACACCTGGAACCGGTTCGCCGTGGTGGTGCTGGTGACCGGCGTCCCGGCCGGGGTGGCGTGGCACGCGAGGTTCATGACCGGCACGGCCATCGGCACGCTCGGGCTGATCGCGGCAGCGGTCGCGGCCGGTGCGGCGCGCCCTCGATGCCCCGGCCAAGGGCACCGGCCGGTGGCAGTCGGTCCGGCGGCGCGACGATCCCCGCTGGGCGGTCGGGCTGGCCGCGGTGACGGCGCTGGTCTTCGCGGTGACCGCGGGCCTACTCGGCATACGCCCGAGGGACCCGGCCCCGGCCGCGCCGGCCGCTCCCGTCGCGGCCGCCTCCTCGACCCCGCCGCGGGACGTCATCTACACGGTCAGCGCGCCGAGCACGGTCACCTGGATGGAGATCGTCCACGTCGACGCGCAGGGCAAAGCGCAACGCACCATGTCCGCGCCGACCGGCCTGCCCTGGGTCCAGCCGGTTCGCACCGGGCCCGGCACCGATTTGCGCGGAGTTCGGTCACAAGCGGCTGCTCGATTTCGAGTCCGGCACGAACATCGAGGCCACCAGCAACGGCGTCACCTGCAGCTCGCCGCCGTCCGACCTGCTGGTCATCAACCTGCAACCCACGGCCGAGTCGGCCCGGGTGTCGCATAGCGGCTCGCTCGACGACTTCAAGTCCACGGCGCTCGCCAACAAGTGGCCGACGATCCTGGTCGAGGACGTGGTGAGCGGCGCCGACGAGAGCTGGCTCGACTACTTCCTGGGCAGCGGCCGCAACCAGAACAAGGAGTATCAGCTGCGGCTCCGGCGCGGCGCGCTGATCGTCACGCTGGTGCTGAGCAACATCGACGAGGAGACGCAGAAGGATCCGCAGGGCACGCTGGTCGCCCTGGCCGACCGGGTGCTGCAACGGGTCGGTGACCTCGGCCGCACCGACACCGGGGTCACCCCGATGCTGCGGCTCGAGGTCGGCGGCAAGGGCAAGGCGCAGCAGATCCTGTACTCGGTGCCGGACCACAAGTTCGCGACCTTGAAGAACGTCAAGCTGCCGTGGAAGATCGATCTGCCGCTGGCCGACCGGGGCGACAGCCTCCGGAACTTCATGCTCTCGGGTCAGACCCCGATCGCTCGCAACGGCTATCCGTCCGCGGTGTCCTGCCGGGTCGTCGCCGACGGCACGGTCCTTGAGCAGGCGCAGAACATCGGCTTCGCCAGCTGCGGGGGTCACCTGCCGGCCAGCTGAGATCGCGTAGGGCAGAATAGCCAGGTCATGTCGTTGTCCTGGTGGGTCTGGCTGGTCGGTGGAGTGCTGTTGTTCGTCGCCGGCGTCGGCTCGGTTCTGGTGCCCCGGCGGCGGGCCGCGACTCTGGAGCGGCGGGTTGCCTGGTCGGCCGCGCGGGCCGCGGTCGATCGGGCGACGGTGAGCCGGGACGCGGTTTCCGCCCGCGTGCCCGAGGCGGATCGGCTGCTGGCCGAGGCCGAACTGGTGGTGGCCGGGGGCGGCGGGGCCGGTGCCGCGCGCACCGCCGCCGAGTACGCCCGGCAGGCCGACTCGATGTGGCGGGCGGCCGCGCGGTGAGGGGCTGGCTGCGCTGGATCGCCCTGGGTGCGGCGGCCGTGGTGTTCGTCGTGTTCCTGGTCGCGCAGCGGCAGAGCGTGACGGTGAGCTACGGGCAGTCGCCCAGTTCGGGCAACACCGTCACCGAGGGGTCGGCCGGCGAGCTCGGTACGGCCACCGTGCCCTCGACCGCCGAGATGACCGCGCTGGTCAGCGCCCAGCCGGTGGTGCGGCTGCCGGGCGCGGTGGCGCACTGGGACGAGCAACGCGTGCGGGCCGCCATCGGGAACGCCCCCGACATCCGGATCATCGTCGCCCCGCCGGGGCTGGACGAGGCCGAGCGCACCCGGGTCCGCGAGGTCAAGGCGGCCACCGTACGGGTGATCGGCACCCAGGTCACCGGCGGTCTCTACCAGTCGACGGCGGATCAGCTGGGGGAGTGGCGGGCCCAGTTCGCCACCGGTGACGTGACCGCCGCCCTGGTCGCCCTGATCTCCGCCATCCGGAAGGTGGACGCCCCGGCCGCGCCGCCCGTCGACCCGGGATGGCGCGAACCGACCGCGGCCGAGCTGGCCCCGGTGTTGGCTGACTTGCGTAAGAGCGGGCCGTACACCGGGCCCGGCGCCGTGTCCGCCTTCCCGGGCCGGTCACCGCTGGTGGTGACTCTGGCCCGTCAGCCGTACGGTAAACCGCTCCCGCACTACGGCCGCGCGCTCGAAAAGGTCTTTCCGGACACCCCGATCCTGGTGATGTACGGCGACTGGATCGAGTACACCGGCCCCCAGGCAGCCGACTTCGCCGAGCTGGTCGCGGTCACCTTCTACGCGCAGAGCGGCGACCGGATCAGCCGCTACGCCTATCCGCAGCGCAACATCCTCAACGCCTACCTCAACCGGGTCACCGACGTCCGGTACGCCGGCCTGTTCGACCGCCCGCTGCCGTACGTCCCGTTCGATCCGTTGCGGGTCGGCCTGCCCGCCCTGCCCTGGCTGTTCGCCGTCTGCGTGCTGGTGTTCCTGCTGCTGTCGGTGCGTCCCGCGGCCCGGCCCACCAGCCGTCGCCGGCCGACCGCGGCGCCGGCCCGGCTGGCCGCGCTGGCCGCGCTGGCGGTCGAGCAGTCGGCCCTGACCGGCCGCGCCACCGATCCGGCCCTCACCCGCGGCATCACCCAGCTGACCGCCGCCCGCAGCGCGATCGAGGAGAAGCTGCCCGACCGGCACGTGCAGAGCCTGTTGAACGCCGCGGAGGCCGAACTGGACGAGGTCGGCCGCGGCCTGCCCTACCCGGGCTATCGGCCCGGCGAGTACCTGCGGGGCGGACCGTCGTGAGGCGATTGTTCGGCCTGGCCGTGCTCGGCTGCCTGGTGCTCGCGGGCTGGGCTCTGTGGGCCGGCGGCCTCTTCGACGACCCGGTTTCCCGTACGGTCCGCAGCTCCTCGGTCTATGCCGCGCCCGGCTACGACCTGGACCGGGCGGCGGCCGAGCGGATCCTCGGCAACCGCCGGGTCGTGGTGCTGCTGCTCGAACCCGGCGCCGACCTGCGCGACAGCTGCCGCAGCACCGAACGGGCGGCCGAGGGCACGGTCGTGCTGGCCGTCAAGCCCGACGGCGAGGGCGGGTTCGACCGGTACGGCTGCGCCTGGCTGCCGGACCGCGACGACGAGAACTTCGGGCGCGCGGCCGTGGCCGAGACGACCATCGGCGGCGGCATCGACGCGGTGGCCGACCGCCCGCTGGAGGCCCTCAAGGTCATCGCCATCAACTACGACCGGCTCGTGCGGGCGGGCACGGTGCCCGACGGCGGCCGCACCATCAGCCCCTCGCTGCCCCGCTACCTGCTGGCGGCGGCCGCCTTCACCGGCGTGATCGGCGGGGCGGCCGCGGTGTGGATCGGCGGCCGGCGCGCCGCGCGCACGGCCGAGGCCCGGCGAACCCGCCGGCAGGAGGCCGCCGACCGCCGCAGCACCCTGAGCGCGGCCTCGGCCACCCTCGCGCAGCAGATCATCGACCTCGACCGGCGGCCCCGCAAACGGCGGTCGAAGGCCGACCGCAAGATCCGGCAGTACGCGGCCGACTACGCCGGCCTGCTGGCCGAGATCACCGCGGCCGACAGCGCGGGCGGCTCCGACGAGCAGTGGACCGTGCTGACCGACCGGTGCCGCCGGTTGAGCCGCCTTATTTCACAGCTTTGAGCAGCTCGGCCGCGGTCGCCGCCGACGAGGCCGGGTTCTGGCCGGTGATCAGCGGGCCGTCGACGACGACGTTCGGCTTGAACGCCTCGCCCGCGCTGTAATCGGCGCCGAGCGCGACCAGCCTGTCCTCGAGCAGCCAGGGCGCCTTGGGGGCCAGCCCGGCCAGGCCCTCCTCCTCGTTGCTGAACCCGGTGACGCGACGGCCGGCGACCAGCTCGCGGTCGACCGGCAGCAACGCGGCCACGCCGTGGCAGACCAGGGCGACGGGCTTGCCGGCCGCCAGCGCCTTCCCGAGCAGAGCGGCCGAGGCGGCGTCCCGGGCCAGGTCTTCCATGGGCGCGTGCCCACCTGGGTAGAAGACCGCGGCGTACGAGTCCAGGTCGACGTCCTCGAGCCGGAGCGCGGCCGGAACAGCCGGGGCCGCGGCGCCGTCGAGGCTGCCCTGGTCGACGACCGGGGTCACCCCGCCCGGAGTGGCGACGTCGACGGTGTGCCCGGCCTCGGTCAGCGCGCGGAACGGCTCGGCGAACTCCTCGGCCCAGAAGCCGGTGGGGTGCCGGGTGCCGTCGTTCAGGGTCCAGTGGTCGCTGGCGCTCATCACGAACAAAATGCCGGCCATGGTTGATCTCCCGTGCTGGTCGTGGTTGACAACGGCAACCGTAGGCCGGGGGAGCATCGGGTTCCCAATAGAATTGTCGGTATGGCCGATCGCATTTCCGATGGCAGCCTCGACCAGCTCCGCACCTTCCTGGCTGTCTACCGGGCCGGCTCGATAACGGCAGGCGCTCGCGCCGTGGGTCTGTCACAGTCCACGGTCACCAGTCAGATCCAGGCGCTGGAGCAGCAGTCCGGGCGTCAGTTGTTCGACCGGGTGGCGCGCGGTGTCCGCCCGACTACGGTCGCCGACGACCTGGCCGCCCGGGTCGCGGCGCCGCTCGACGACCTGGCGCTGGCTCTGGCCGGTTCGACCCCGTCAGCACCGCCGGAACCCGTGCACCTGGCCGGGCCGGCCGAGCTGATGGCCGTACGGGTGCTGCCCGGTCTGGCCTCATTGGTGGCCCGCGGCGTCCGCCTGCGGATCACCACCGGGCTGGCCGACGACCTGCTCGAGGGTTTGCGGCAGGGCCGTTTCGACCTGCTCGTTTCCCCGGTACGACCCCGGGGCCGCACGCTGTCGGCCACGCCGCTCACCGACGAGGAGTTCGTGCTGGTCGCGGCCGGGCCGCTCGATGTCGAGACAGCGCCCCTGATCGCGTACGCCGAGGATGTGCCGATCGTCCGCCGCTACTGGCGCCACGTGTTCGGCCGCCGCCTGACCCTGCGCCCGGCCGTGGTGATCCCCGACCTGCGCGGGGTGCTGGCCGCCGTGGTCGCCGGGGCCGGATGGTCGGTGCTGCCGCGCTACCTGTGCGAGGCCGAGCTGGCGTCGGGCACGCTGATCCTGTTGCGCGACCCCGACGACCCGCCGATCAACACCGGCTTCCTGGTGCAGCGGTCGCCCGTACTCGCCGGAACCCATCCGGCCCTGGTCCGCGAGTCTCTGCTGCGGTCCGGTCCGACGTGGTGAGGCCCGGATCCAGAAACCGTCAAGTGCGCGGTCAGGTCCGGCGCCCAGCCTGACCCGGAAATGGTGAAGGGAGGTCCCATGACGACCCGCGTCAATCGGCAGGCCGTCGATCTGTCGTTCTATCCCGACCTGACCGTCGTCTACCCGGGGATGCGTGTGAACCGGCTCTACGGGCTGCGCACCCTGCTGGGGTACGGCCCGCAGATCGGGAGGTCGGCCGACGACCGGCCCGACGGGCTGCTGCGGCACGAGTCGTTGCTCTGGTCGCTGTTCCCGATGCACGTGGGGATCCGCCAGACTGGCGGGATCTGCCCTCGTTGCCGGCCTGGGCCCGGTCGGAGCCGCATCGCCTGTGGTGGCGGGACTTCCTGCGGGACAGCGGCGGCACCGGCTTCTGGCACGAGACCTACCTGCTCCGGGGCGGGATGGAAGCGGTCTACGACGACATTCCCGAGCCGAAGGGGTTCGCCGCCTTCGCCTCCGTGCAACCGGCCCGCGGCGCGATGTTCGGGTCGGCGGCCCGGGTCGGCCGCCCGCACGAGGACACCGCGCCGGTTCTCAGCGAGGACGAGCTGTACTGGTCGCTTCGTCCCGTGAGGTAGAACGTTCGGTCTTGACGCTGTTCTACCGACCGGCTAGCGTCGCCTCAGACAGAACGTTCGTTCTGTATTACGCGGAGGAGGCCACCATGCCCACCAAGATCACGCTGGTCATCGACAACCCCGGGAACCCGGACGAGTTCGAGAAGGTCTACGCCGGGGTGAAGTCGGCCGCGGGAACGTTCCCCAGGGTCCGGCGGATCGAGTCGGCCAAGGTGTGGCCGAAGGAGGACGGCACGGCGACCCCGGCCTACCGCACGCTCGACCTGTACTTCGACAGCTACGAGGACGCCTCGGCCGCGGTCGCCACGCCGGTCGCCGGCGCTGTCTTCGGCGGCCTCATCGGGACTGAGGTGCCGTTCAAGGGTCTGTTCTCGGAGATCGAGGGGTAGCCGGTCACCGTGGATCGTCGGTGGAGCGGGACAGCTCCGCCCAACCGTCGATGTCGCGGTCGACGGCGGCGCGGGCGGCCCGGACGACCCGCAGCACGTCCGAGCCGAGAACGAGGTGGCCGGGCGGCTGCGGGCTGTCGATGATCCGCAGGACGGCGGCGGCCGCGCGGGCCGGGTCGAGATCCCCAAGCCTGGTCGGAACGAGTTCGGCAGAGCTCCACGTGGCGAGTTGGGCCGACTCCCGTGTGACAAATTTGACGGATAGAACGTTCGGTCTTGACTTCGCCCGAGTGGGGCGGTCATGGTGAGTGGCGACAGAACGTTCGTTCTTCCAAAGGATTGCTATGACTACTTTCGCCGCCACCGGCATCTCGACTACGGCGGCCGCCTTGCGGCGGCTGTACTTCGCGCGGGCCGCCTTCGCCGTCGTCTGGGCCGGCATCACGTTCGCGGTTGCCGACGAGCTGACCGCGGTCACCACCGCGCTCCTGGTGATCTACCCGCTGGTCGACGTGGCGGCCGCGATCATCGACGCCCGCGCCTCGCGGTCCTCCGGGTCGCCGGTGCTGCTTTACGTGAACGTCGTGGTCAGCCTGCTCGCCGCGGCCGGGCTGGCCGTCGCCGGTTCCTCCGGCATCCCGGCCGTGCTGCGGGTGTGGGGCGCCTGGGCCGTCGTGGCCGGTCTGGTCCAGCTGTTTGTCGGAGTGACCCGCCGCAAGATGGGCGGCCAGTGGCCGATGATCTTCAGCGGTGGCCTCTCCGTGCTGGCCGGCGGGTCGTTCATCGCCGGTGCCTCCGCGGCCGACCCCGCGATCACTAATGCGGTCGGCTACGCCATCCCCGGCGCCATCTTCTTCCTCATCGCCGCCATCCGCCTCGGCCGCGCCGCGAAGGCCAACTGACACGAGCGGCACCGCGGATGGCTCGGTCGCGCCGCGAAGGCTGACATGAGCGACGCCGTGGACAGCTCGGCCGCGCTGCGTAGGGCGGCTGACCTGAGCGCTGTTGGCGATGGCTCGGCCGCGCTGCGAAGGGCAATCGAGGTGGGTGCTGCCGGCGACGGCTCGGCCCCCGGAGGCCGGGCCGCGAAGGGCAACTGACATTAGTGACGCCGCGGACGGTGCGGCTGCGGCGCTGGAGACAATGCGAGAGGGCACTGACATGCGCGAAACCACGTACGACGTTGTTGTGATCGGGGCCGGGCCGGTGGGGGAGAACATCGCCGATCGGCTGGTGCATGGTGGCCTCACGGCGGCCATTGTCGAGCGGGAGCTGGTCGGGGGTGAGTGTTCCTACTGGGCCTGCATGCCGACCAAAGCGTTGCTGCGCAGCGCCGGGGCTCTGCGAGCGGCCCGGAACGTCGCCGGGGCCCGCGAGGCGGTCACGGGAAATCTTGATGCGGCGGCTGTGCTCGCCCGCCGGGATTCGTTCGCCTCGAACTGGAAGGATGACGGTCAGGTCGCCTGGCTGGAATCGGCTGGGATCAAGCTGTACCGGGGTCAGGGCCGGATCGTCTCGGAGCGCGTCGTCGAGGTGGCCGGGACAACCCTGACCGCGCGGCACGCGGTGGTCGTCGCGACCGGCTCCGGCGCGCTCGTCCCCGACATCGAGGGTCTGCGTGAGGCTGAGCCGTGGACGAGCCGGGAGGCGGCCGCGGCGAGCGCGGTTCCCCGCCGGCTGGCTGTCATCGGCGGTGGCGTCGTCGCTTCGGAGATGGCTACCGCCTATTCGAGCCTCGGCGCCGAAGTCACCATGCTGGCCCGCGACGGCGTCCTGCACCAGGCCGAGCCTTTCGCCGGTGAGCGGGTGACCCAGGCCCTGCGGGAGTCCGGTGTGGACGTACGGGTCGGGGCCGAGGCCGTGTCGGTGACGCGCGACGAGTCCGGGACCGTGCACCTCACGCTGGCCGACGGCGACACCGTCGAGGCCGACGAACTTCTGGTCGCCATCGGGCGTACGCCCAACACGCAGGACATCGGCCTCGACGCCATCGGCCTGAAGCCGGGCTCCTGGCTCACGGTCGACGACGCGCTGCGGGTCGAGGGCGCCGGCGACTGGCTGTACGCCGCGGGCGACGTGAACCGGCGGGTGCTGCTGACCCACCAGGGCAAGTACCAGGCCCGCGCGCTGGGCGACGCGATCGTGGCCCGGGCCCAGGGGGAGAAGACCGAGACCGGTCCGTGGGGGCGGCACGCGGTGACGGCCGACGAGCGGGCGGTGCCGCAGGTCGTGTTCACCGACCCCGAGGTGGCGTCGGTCGGGCTGACCGCGGCCGCGGCCGAGCAGGCGGGGTTGCGTACGCGGGTGATCGATTTTGATCTGGGCGCGGTCGCCGGTTCGGTGCTGCACGCCGAGGGCTACCAGGGTCAGGCCCGGATGGTGGTCGACGAGGACCGTCGCGTGATCGTCGGTTTCACCCTGGTCGGGCCGGACGTGGCCGAGCTGATCCACGCGGCCACGATCGCCGTCGTCGGCGAGGTGCCGATGGAGCGGCTGTGGCACGCCGTCCCCGCCTTCCCCACGGTCAACGAGGTCTGGCTGCGGCTGCTCGAGGCGTACGGTCGCTGACGTCCTCGCTCGGGGGCACGCCGAACAGGCGGCGGTACTCGCGGCTGAACTGCGACATGCCGCCGTAGCCGACCGCGTGACCGACCCCGGCCACGTCACCGGGGGCGGCCGCGAGCCGGATCCGGGCCTCCTGCAGGCGCAACTGCTTCTGGTACTGCACCGGGCTCATCATGGTGGCCGCCCGGAAGTGCCGGTTGAGCGTGGCCACGCTGACCCCCACGTGCCGGGCCAGGTCGTCGGCCCGGACGGCCCGATCATAGTGGTCCTCGAGCCAGCGCGCGGCCCGGCGGGCGATCGTGAAGCGCTCGTCGGCCCGCCCCACCTGCCGCACCAGCCCACCCGGCGGCCCGGTGAGCAGCCGCCAGTGGATCTCGCGCTCGAGACCGGGGGAGAGGACGGCGAAGTCGCGCGGCCGCTCGACCAGACGCAACAGCCACAGGATCGCGCCGAGCAGGTCGTCGTCGGCGGTGGCCACCCCACCGTCGGCAAGGTCCTCGGCGTCCGCCGCACAATCGACGACGCCACATTCCTGGCCGGCATCCGCGACCAGTTCAGCCTCAACGCCCGCGCCGTCACGCTGTGACCGGGGCCGGCCTCAAGCCTGGATGATCTGGCCGTTCTGCGGGAAGGTGGGCAGCGCGGTGGGCTTCGGCTTGCCGGTGCTCCAGCGTGGATCCTTCTGCTCGTCGGTGGCCGCGTCCGGCCAGTGCATCGGGAGGCCGGCGGCCGCAGTCACGCGGGCGCGGTCCATGAGTTGGACGTGCAGGTGTGGTTCGGAGGTGTTGCCGGTGTTGCCGACATCGCCCAGGTGATCCCCGGTCGCCACCCGGTCGCCGGGGCGGACCCGGGTGGACCGGTGGCGTAGGTGGGCGTAGGCCGCGAAGGTGCCGTCGTCGTGCTCGACGATCACGTGGTTGCCGAGGATGAAGGGCGCTCCGCCCAGTTCGCGGGCGAAGGCTTCCACCGTCATCATGCTGATCAGGGTCGGCCAGGTGTCGCGGCTGCGGTGGTCACGCTGCCGGTCCGTCGACCGGACGACCGTGCCGGCGGCCATGGCCCGGACGGGCTCGCCGAAGCACGGGTACGTCTCGGGGCGGCGGGTGCGCCAGGACCAGCCGATCGAGGTCGCGGCGTCCGGCGACGGGCGGAGGATGTCCACCGCGTACGTCTGCCCGTAGGCCTTGACCCCGTGGCTGGGGACGGCCGTGCCGGGGCTGTTGAGCACGACCCAGCGGCCGCGCACCGGCGGGGCCAGATCGGTGGGCGGCCGATCGGCGCGGGGTGGCCGCACCAGGCCGAGTGCGAACAGCGCGGCGATCAGCCCCAGCTCGAGCAGCCGGGGAGCGGGCACGACGGTCGAGGCGACGACGGCCAGCACGAACAGCCGGATCCACCAGGTCTGCGCGGAAGCAACGGCCCGTTTCATCGGCGGCCCGCCAGCAGCGTGGTGAGCAGCGGCACGACCCGGCCGACGGGAACCTCGTAGCGCCCGCCGCCGACGGTGTGCAGCCAGCCGGCCGCGACCAGCTGGCGCAGGTGGTGATAGACCTGACCGCTGGTTCCCATGCCCTCGACGGCCATCAGGTCGTGGGCCGTGACGGCGCCGGCCAGCACCCGGGTGAGCAGGCGGATGCGGGCCGGGTGGCCGAGGGCAGCGAGCGCGGCGACGTGCTGCGACCAGTCAGTGTCGAGCAGCTCGGCCGTGCCGGCGCCCTCCTGCCACCGCGCCACCCGTCCATCGGGAAGCGTCACACCACCGGTGATCAGAACAGCGCCCGGTTCGTCGACCCGCGCCAGAAGCCCTTCGAGCGCCCAGAACACGTCGGCGTCAGGGCTCGCCGGACCCCCGCCGGCGGTCACCGGGCCCCGGAGTTTCTCTTCGAGATCGGCCACGCGTCGTTCGAGCGCGGCCAGCCGGGCCTCATCCATGAGCCAAGGATAACGTAATTACGTATAGCCGTACGGGTGGGTCTGGAATGATGTATGGATATGGCTGAGGATGAACTGACTGCCGTCCGGCGGCGGCTCCCGCGAGGGACGCGGGTCAAAGGCCGGGTGGCCGGCTACCCGGTCGGGCTGGGAAGGGCGGGCCTGGCCGTCGACCTCGGCGATCCGGTTCCGGGCTGGGTGGATGTGCTGCAGTTGCCCCGGGAGCCCTCGCTTTGGCCGCCCGTTGGGCGCAGCGGCTTCTTCGAGGTGCTCCAGCACCGCGGGCACGAGGTGCGGTTGTTTCCGCTCGATGCCGGTATGCGCGATCGGGACAACCGCGGCCGGCGGTGTACCGGTCCGGAATGGGCGGAGCTCACCCGCCGCCGGCCCGTGGGCGCCCGTATCGACGCGACAGTCGAGTACGTCTATACCAGCAACCGGGAGTACCACGTCAGGTTCGGCGACTGGCATGAGACGGTCGAGTACGAGGGCTCTCCGCCGGACGTGGGAACCCGGGTGACGCTCACGGTCGAGAGACAGTCGGAATGGACTCGCACGCTGATTCTTCGGCCCTGCGACTCACGTAGCTAGCGCTGGCCGTGGATGCGGACCAGGCCCTCGATGCCGCGGAGGAAGGTTTCGGTCACCAGGGCGGGGTCGAAGAGGCAGCCGGCGGCCATGGCGCCGTCGCGGAGCATGGCGAAGTGGCGGGCGGCGGCGTCGGAGGAGTCCTCGGCGACCTGGGCCATCAAGGTGGTCAGCGTGTCCAGGAACCACTGGCGGTGGGCGATGATCTGCTGGTGTACCGGGTGGGTGGGGTCGGGGAACTCGGCGGCGGCGTTGAGGAAGGCGCAGCCGCGGAAGCCGGGGCGGCGGATCATGCCGGCGATGGTGTTCGCCACGGCCAGCAGTGAGTCGGCGGCGGTGGTGTTGGCGGCGATGGCCGCGGTGATGGCGGACCGCTCCATCTGGTGCACCTCTTGCAGGTAGGTGACCACCAGGTCGTCCTTGCTGGGGAAGTGGCGGTAGAACGTGGCCCGGGTCACCTTGGCCTCGGCGACGATGCGGTCGACGCCGACCGAGTGGATGCCGTCGGCGTAGAAGATCTGGGTCGCCGTGCCCAGGAGCCGCTGCCTGGCCTCGGAGGGTGCACCGCGCATCATGCTCGCCATCCTAACGGATAGAACGTTCGGTCTGCATATTGAACGATAGCGTGCAGCAGATTCCGGGAGGATCGCGTTCTAACCCTAGGAGCGCCCACCGACGGGGAGGACGGATGAGCTTCGAGGAGTTCGCGGCGGCGCGGTTGAACGCGCTGTTGCGATATGCGGTGCTGCTCAGCGGCGACCGCGAGGAGGCCCGGGACATCGTCCAGGAGGTGCTGGCCCGGGCGCTCGTGAAGTGGGGGCGGATCGGGTCGGTGCAGGATCCGTACGGCTACGTGCGGCGGATGGTGACCAACGAGTTCCTGTCGTTGCGGCGGCGCCGGCGGGTGTGGACGGTGCCGCTGGGCCAGGAGACGGTCGACGGGGCGTCGGCGCCGCGGACGCCAGAGCCGCCCGAGCCTGACGACGACCTGTGGCGCCTGTTGATGGGACTGCCGCGGCAGCAGCGGGCGGTGATCGTGCTGCGGTACTACGAGAGCCTGAGCGACCTCGAGATCGCCGAGGTGCTCGGCTGTCGCACCGGGACCGTTCGGAGTAACGCCAGCCGGGCCCTGGCCACGTTACGGGTCGAACTCGACGAACCCACGACCAGCGAAAGGATTTCCTCGTGACGAGCCTCGACGAGCTCAAGAGCACTCTCGAGCAGCGCGCCGGGCTCGCTCCGGACCCGAGCGGCCTGGTCGAGCAGGCCCGGGCCGGGGCCGTACGCCTGCGCCGCCGCAACCGGATCCGCGCGGTCGCCGCGGCCGTGGTCGCCGTGGGCCTGGTGGTGGGCGTGCCGTCGGTGGTGCGGTCGTTCGCGTCCGAGCCGCCGCCGAACCCGGCCGGGCCGATGACCTATTACCGCGAGCCGTCCCAGCTCACGTTGGAGCTGGCGCCCGACGACATCCACTTCACCATGCTCCACGGCACGCTGGGCAAGACGCAGTTCCTCCTCGCGCGGGGGCTCAAGAACGGCGGGGGCGGCGCCGGGGGCACGGTCGCGGCGCACGACCCGGGCACGTTCGACCCGACCCGGCTGCGTCGCGGCGAGCCGGTCACGGTGCAGGGCCGGCCGGGCTTCTATGTGGATCGGCTGGACCCGCCCGCGCCGGCGTCGTCCGGCCCGGACGGCGGACCCGGTGCGGCGTGGCGGGTCGGCGCGGCCGTGGGCTGGCAGGACCCGTCCGGGGTCTGGGTGACCGTCTACGAGGCCAACAGTCGCGCGTCCATCTTGCGGCTGGCCGAGGCCGTGCGGCTGACGTCCCCCCGTACCGCGCGCACCCCACTGCATTTCGGCTGGGTGCCGCGTGATCTGCCGGTCAGCTACGTCAGCAGCCGGGACGTGGCCGAGTACGGGGTGGAGGCGCATGTCGGGTTCGGCGGCCCGGCTCAACTGCCCGGTCCGCAGTCCGATCCGTTCTTCGACCTGCCTTACGAGACCCCGCTGACCATCACCGCGCTGTCGATGGAAGGCATCATGACGGCCTGGGGCGAGGACTACGCCCAGCGCCCGATGCGCCCCATCAACGGGCACAAGACCTGGTACGCCGAGGGTCAGGCCGGTCCGATGAACGTCGGCGACGGCAGCGTGATGATGATCGACGCCGGCTCGTGCGCGATCACCGTCGTGGTCAAGGACCGCCAGGCCATACCCGAGGCCGACGTCGTGCGGATGGTCGAGAACATGACGATCGGCACCTGCGAGGACATCACGGACTGGACCCCGGTAGTAGGGCCCTAGCCGGCCAGCGCTTCGATCTCCCCTGTCACGGGGCGGGGGAGATCGGCCGGTCGCATCCGCTCGGCCAGCACGGCCAGGTGGGTCGCGCGGGCCTCGCCGTGCCGCTGCCGGCCGGCCTCGGTGAGCTCGACCACGACGCCGCGGCGGTCGGCCACGCAGTGGATGCGCTCGACCAGGCCGCCCTTCTCGAGGCGGGCCACGGTGCGGGACAGCGCGGACTGGCTCAGATACATCGCCGCGGCCAGCTCTTGCATGCGGGGCCGCTCCATGGCCTCGGAGAGGCGGTCGAGCGTCTCGAAATCACTGAGCGTGAGCCCGTGCGCCTCTTGCAGCGCGCGTTCGAGGTGCGACGCGACCTCGTTGTAGCTGGACAACAGGGTCCGCCACCGGTCGACCAGGCAAGTCTCAGCCTCCATGCCCAGCATCCTACCCAGCTCGCCGACTCCATGCCCACGAAAATGTTGCGTGCGACTCATATGCGTGTGCATTCAATGCGTACGCATGTAACTTCCTCGGCATGTCAATGACTGAAACCGGTACGCCGGTCCCGCTCCGCTGGTCGTCGCGCTTATGGGGAGTCCTCGCGGTGCTGTGCATCGTCGTCTTCCTCGACGGGCTCGACATCTCCAACATCGGCGTGGCCCTGCCGTCCATCGGCGCCGAGCTGGGCCTGTCCACGACCTCGCTGCAGTGGGTGGTCAACGGCTATGTGCTCGGCTTCGGCGGCCTGCTGCTGCTCGGCGGCCGCACCGCCGACCTGCTCGGCCGGCGCCGGGTCTTCCTGGTCGCGGTGGCCGTCTTCACCGTCGCGTCGCTGATCGGCGGCCTGGTCGACGACGGTGGCCTGCTGATCGCCACCCGCTTCATCATGGGCCTGGCCGCCGCGTTCACCGCGCCGACCGCCCTGTCGATCCTGACCACCACGTTCCCCGAGGGCCCGGCCCGCAACAAGGCGCTGGCCATCTTCACCGCGTTCAGCGCCAGCGGCTTCTCGTCCGGCCTGATCCTGGGTGGGGTGCTGACCAACCTCGGCTGGCGCTGGAACTTCCTGGTGCCGGTGCCGCTTGCCCTGGCCGCGCTGATCGGTGGCATGCTGCTGATCGCCCGCGACCGGCCCCCGAGCTCGGGCGGTCAGGACCTGGGCGGCGCCGTCACGCTCACCGCGGGCATGCTGCTCACCGTGTACGCGGTGGTCACGACCACCTGGGGGCTGCTGATCCCGGCCGCGGCGCTGCTGGCCGCGTTCGTGGTCATCGAGAATCGCGTCCGGCACCCGCTGGTGCGTCTCGGCATTCTGCGTACGGGATCGATCGTGCGGGCCAACGTCAGTCTCGTCGTGCTGATGGGCTCGTACGTCAGTTTCCAGTTCATCATGACGCTCTACCTGCAGGACGTTCTGGGCTGGTCGCCACTCAAGGTCGCCCTGGCCATCCTGCCGCTCGGCCTGGTCGTCGTGTTCGGATCCCCGTACGTGGGAAAGCTCGTGAGTTCGTGGGGCACCGGCCGGCTGATCGCGATCTCGATGGCGCTGCTGACCCTCAGCTACCTGTGGATCCTGGTCACGGCGGGCAGCGACCCCCACTACCTGGTCCAGATGCTGCCGACGATGCTGCTCAACGGGGCCGCGTTCGCCTTCGGTTACGGCACCATCATCACCCAGGCCACCGACGGCGTCGCCGACCACGAGCAAGGGCTCGCCTCGGGGCTCGTGCAGACCAGCGGCCAGGTCGGGACGGCCATGGTGCTGGCCGTGGTCAGCACGCTGGTCGCCACGGCCACCGCGACCGGCAGCTTCACCAGCTTCCGGCCCGGGCTGATCACGGTCACCGCGGTCGCGGCGGCCGGGCTGGTGCTGAACCTGGTCCCGCTGCTCACGCCCGGCCGCCGGATCGGCGCCTGATCGTCATGTCAGTTCAAGACCTGTTCGAACCGCTGACCCTGTTGCACGGCCCGGCGATGAGGAATCGCTTCATGCTGGCCCCGCTGGTCAATCAGCAGAGTGATCACGACGGCTCCGCGTCGGAATACGATCTGGACTGGATGAGCCAGGTCGCCCGCGGTGGCTACGCGCTGGTGCAGACCGGCGCCACCACCGTCGAGGCCGGCGGCATCGCGTACGAGCGGCAACTGGGCATCCACAGCGACGCCCACGAGCCCGGGCGGGCGTACGCGTGGTGGTGGGAAAATCACGAGCGCGCGGCGGGCCGGGCAGATGATCGACGAGGGCTGTGACTTCGTCCTGATCGGGCGGGCCGGCATCCTGCGGCGGAACTTTCCCGAGCGGGTGCGGGCCGACCCGGCCTACGAAAGCCCGAAGTTGCCGGTGACGGCGCAGTTCCTGCGCAGTGGCGGGCTGAGTGAGCGCCTCATCAACCACCTGCGGCGGTGGCCGTACTTCCTGCTCGAGGAGAGAGGGTTCCACTATGACTGACATCAACTTCTACTTCGATCCGATCTGCCCGTTCGCCTGGATGACCAGCAAATGGATCCGGATCGTCCAGCGGCAGCGCGACTACAGCGTCGACTGGCGGTTCATCTCGCTGCGCCTGATCAACGCGCACATCGACTACGACAGCCACTTCCCGCCGGAGTACGAGGCTCAGCACACGGCAGGGCTGCGGCTGCTGCGCATGGCCTCGGCCGTCCGTGAGCAGCACGGTCGCGAGGCGATCGGACCGTTGTACGCCGCATTCGGGGCCCGGATTCTCGAATCCGGGCCCGACGCGGGCCGCGAGCCGGGCTGGCAGGGTACGCCGGAGCTGGCGGCAAGTTCGCTGGCCGAGGCCGGGCTGCCGGCGACGTTGGTCGAGCATCTCGACGACACGTCGCGGGACGCCGAGATCCAGGCCGAGTCGGACGAGGCGCTGGCGTTGACCGGCAAGGACGTGGGCACGCCGATCGTGCACTTCGAGCCGCCGCACGGGGTCGCGTTCTTCGGCCCGGTGATCAGCCGGCTGCCGGACGAGGAGCAGGCCGCGGAGTTGTGGGACCACGTCGTCGGGCTGGCCCGGTTCCCGGGGTTCGCCGAGCTCAAGCGCAGCCTGCGCGAGCAGCCCCAGCTGCCGTCGTTCGGCGTCACGACCGACGGGACCGGCAAGGTCGAGGACTGGCACGCCGGAAGCCGCCGCCTCAAGAAGTAGGCCCGTACGGGGTGGGGTCCCACGGGTCGGGGATGCCGTCGGCATCGCTGTCGCGTTCCTCCTCCTCACGGATCCGCTTGTAGTGGCGGTTGCGGGCCCGCAGCACCACCATGGCCAGCAGCGCCGAGATCAGCGACCCGATGAGGATGCCGAGGCGGGCGTGCTCGTCCTTCTCACTGCCGGCCCCGAAGGCGAGCTCACCGATCAGCAGCGACACGGTGAACCCGATCCCGGCCAGCAGGGCCACGCCGAGGACGTCCCACCAGCTGACGTTGCCGAGGGTGGCCCGGGTGAACCGCTGCACCAGCCAGGTCGTGCCGAGCACGCCGACACATTTGCCGACGACCAGGCCGAGCACGATGCCGATGGTGACCGGGTCCCGCAGTGTCTCGCCGAGCCCGCCCGCCCCGGCCACCGACACCCCGGCGGCGAAGAAGGCGAAGACCGGCACGGCGAACCCGGCCGAAATGGGGCGCCACCGGTGCTCGAAATGCTCGGCGAGGCCCGGGCCGGCCTCGCCGTCGCGGCGGAGCACCGGCACCATGAAGCCGAGCAGGACCCCGGCCACGGTGGCGTGGACGCCGGACGCGTGCACCAGCGTCCACGTCGCCGCGGCCAGGGGCAGCAGCACCCACCACGAGTGGACCCGCCGCTGCACCAGCACCGCGAACAACCCGAGCGGTACGAGTGCCGCCACCAGCGGCAACACCTGCAGGGAGCTGGTGTAGAAGATCGCGATGATCAGGATGGCCAGCAGGTCGTCGACCACGGCCAGGGTGAGCAGGAACGTCCGCAGGGCCGAGGGCAGGTGGGTCGAGATCACGGCCAGGACGGCCAGCGCGAACGCGATGTCGGTGGCGGTCGGCACGGCCCAGCCGGCCAGGGCCCCGCCCGCGGCCGTGGCGTTGACGGCGGTGTAGATCAGCGCGGGTGCGGCCATGCCACCGACCGCGGCGGCCACCGGTAGCGCGGCCCGGCGCGGATCCCGTAGGTCGCCCGCGACGAACTCGCGCTTGAGCTCCAGGCCGGCCACGAAGAAGAAGATCGCCAGCAGCCCGTCGGCCGCCCACTGGGCCAGCGTCAGGTCGAGATGCCAGGCGGCCGGGCCGACCTCGATCGCGAGCAGGTCCTGATAACCCGACGACCACGGCGAGTTGGCCCAGATCAGCGCGAGGACGGCCGCACCCAGCAGGAGCGCGCCCCCGACGGTCTCGGCTCGCAGGATGTTGGCGATGCGGCTGACCTCGGGCCAGCTGCCGCGGCCGAACAGGTGGTGGCGGGGTGTTCCGGTCACGGGGCTCCTTCAGCGAGGCACGACAAAGCCATCGCCGACCAGACTTCCCGGCACACCGCGATCTAACTTACCGGATCCGCTGTTTCCACAGGTCGGCGCCGTGGCTGGAGGCCTCGGGCGGGGCCTCGCGCAGCTGGAAGGAGCGGTCGCGGTCGGCCCGCAGGAACACGGCGGGAAAGCGGTCACGGTCGGCGAAACAGCCGTCCGCGAGCGCGTGCAGGTGGGTGACGAACACGACGGTCACCCCCGCCCCGGTCATGGCGTCGAGGATGTGGCGGGCGATGTCCGACCCCTCGCGCTCGTTGGTCGACTGGAACGACTCGTTGAGCAGCAGCAGCGCGTGCGGCGCCACAGCGTCGGCGATCCTCGACATGCGGCGCAGTTCCTCGTCGAACTTGCCGCTGGTCCGCGTGGTGTCCTCGTCCTGGGCGAAGTGGGTGAAGACGCCACTGCGGGCCGGAGCGGTGAAGGTTGTGGCGGCCACGAACATCCCGGCCGCGGCCATCAGCTGGGCCAGGCCGAGACTGCGCAGAAAGGTCGACTTCCCGCCGCGGTTGGCCCCGGTGACCATGATCAGGGTGGCGCTGCCGGCGTCGAGGTCGTTGGCGGCGGCCGGGTGGTCGAGGCGCAACTGCAGACCCGGGTCGTACAGGCCGCGCGCGTTGAATTCCCCCGAAGTTCCTTCCCGTACGACCGGAAGCACGACCGTCGCGCCGCGCTCGCGGAGAGCCCGGCGCAGGTTGAGGCAGCCGCGATAGAAGGCGCTCTCGGCCCGCAGCGCGGTGAAGAACGCCAGCACCTGCCGCGCGGCCAGGATCGTGTCCTCGGCCAGCCCGGCCAGGGCCTGATCGCGCAACGAACCGAGCGCCCGGTGACCACCCTCGTCCCCGGCCGGCACCTTGTACGTGGCGCTCGGCTGGTTGGTCCGCCCGCCGCGCCGGAACAGCGAGCGCGCCTGCCGGTGCGGTTCGCGCATCACGAACGCCGCACCGAGCCGGGCCGACACCAACAGGTCACCCCGGACGACGAGCCGGTCGAGGCAGGCCGTGGCCGATTCCAGATACGCCTCGTCGAACTGCTCGCCGACCAAGGTGCAGAACTGCGTCACCCCGGCCGACGAGACGCGGGGCCGATACCGCTCGGTCACCCGGCGCAGCTCCCGCAGCAGCTGCACGAACGCCGTCAGCGCCGTGACCGACTTCTTGAGCAGCGCCTCCGGAGTGTCGACGAAGACGGTCCGGCCCGCGTCACGCTCGGCCTGGTGAGCCCGCTCGGCGACGTCGTACAGCTCCCGGGCGAAATCGGGTTCGTTCAGGAAGTCGGTGAGCACACCCTGCCGGCGGGCGACCTGTTCGGGTGACGGCGGAACCGACAGCAGCACGGCCCGGGCCGTCTCGGCGATCAGCTCCTCGCCGTCGGCCATCGCGTCGATCACAGCCGGCAGCCCGAGATCCGCGGCCACCTGCTCGGCGTGCGGGGCCGGCGCCGGCGGCTCGGCGAACAGCAGTCCCGGCCTCACGCGTGCGCCTCGATCCGAGTGCGGAGCTGGCCGCGGGTCAGGCCGTACCGCGCGGCGAGCGCGACCGCATGAGCCTCGCCGTCGGCCCGGGCCCGCACGACCCGGAAGTCCCGGTCGGCGACCAGCGAGACGATCCGCGGATCGAGCCGGGACAGCTCGTCGATGAACGTGACACACACGGCCGTCGCGTCCGCGTCCAGAACGGCCCGCAGCACGTCGGTGTTCATCGTGCGGGCGTCGACCCAGGTGGTCGAGCTGAACATCTCGTTCAGGACCACCACCGAGCGCGGGCCGACCCGGGTCAGCAGTCCGGCCACCCTCTCCACCTCGTCCTCGAGCCGGCTGGTCAGGTCGCCGGCCCGGTCGCCGCGCTCGAAGTGGGTCAGGATCGCGTCCGGCGCGTGCAGGGTCACCGCGCGGCCGGGGACGGGCAGGCCGAGCGCGGCCAGATGGTAGAGCTGACCGACCGTACGGGCGAAGGTGGTCTTGCCGCCCTGGTTGGGGCCGGTGATGACCAGCATCCGCTCGCCGTCACCCAGGACGGCGTCGTTCGTGGCCGGCTGCTGCCCGGCCGCGACCAGGCTGTGCGCGAGCAGGACGTCGAACGTGCCGAGGGCCTCGAGCCGGCCGTCCTGGCCCAGCTCGGGGCGGGTGAACGGCAGGCCCGCCGCTTGCAGCGGCGCGATGAAGTCGAGCCAGGCCAGGACGAACTGCAGCTCGCGCTCGACCTCGGCGATCACCGCGGGCTCGACCGTGGGGTGGGCGTCCAGGAAGCGGCCGACCCGGTCGAACACGTCGGGCGCCAGCTGCACGACCAGGTCGAGCACGGCGTCGTCCATCTGCTCCATCTCGATCCCGGCCCGCAGCTCGAACCGGTACGGCTCGACGTCATCGGCGCGGAACCGGTCGAAGGTGGCCCGGACGGCGGCGCTCAGGTCGTCCTGCCCGGCGAAGGGGGCGGCGGTGACCTCGGCGCCCGAGATGGCCAGGGTGTAGTGGATCTCGTCGAGCTCGGCCCGCAGCGCGGTCGCCTCCCGGGCCAGCTCGGCGAAGTCCGGTCCGGCCCGGTACGCCTCGAGCCAGGTCAGCCAGTCCCGCAGCCCGGTCGAGGCCGGCGCCGCGTTCGCGAGCGCATCAGTGACGTCGTTGATGACTTGGACGTACGACACCACGGCGGCCAGCCGGGTCCGCCGGGCTCGCGGCCGGTGCCGGGTGCGGTCGGCCCGCTCGAACTGCCGGGTGCAGCGGGCGCGGTCGTCACAGAACGTGCGCAGCGCGGCCCGCAGGCGCGGGTCGGCCAGATCGGCGACGACCTCCTGCCGTTGTCTGATTGTCGGACCGTCGGTCAGTCGGACACGGAAGGCCGGTACGAGGTCCGGTCGCTCCCGGCCGGCCACGACGGCGTCGACGAGCTGATCGAGCTGCAGGTCGGCGAAGTAGTCCGGCTCCGGGGCCGTGCGGGCCGGCGGTGCGAACAGGCCGGAATCACTCATCGTTGGTCTTCCTGCCGTGGGGTCGCCCGACCGGGTGAGCAGAGCGCCCGGCGCGCGTTCGTTCGCGACGTTACTTCGTACGGTGATCTTCCGTCCTGTCCTGAGGAGTTGCTGTGAGAAGTCGTTTCCTGGCGGTCGCCGCGACCGCGGGCCTGGTATTCGTGTCGAGCCCGGCCGCCGCGACGACTCCCGACACCTGGGGGCAGGAGGCGGGCCATGCGACCGGCGACTACTACAACCCGGGCGAGACCCGGCTCACCCCGGCCAACGCGGCCAGGCTCAAGCCGCGCTGGACCGTTCCGGCGGCGAGCGTGAAGTGCGCCGAACCGGCCGTGCCCCTGGTCGCCGGCCAACGGCTGATCACCGCGGCGTCGTACCAGATCAGGGGTTACGACGCGAGCACCGGGGCGCGGGTGTGGCAGACCCCGGTCACCGGCAAGAAGACGAGCATCAGCCTGGCCGCGATCGTGGGGAAGCGGCTGATCGCCCAGTACCGGGACTGCCGCTCCAACAAGGCGTTCCTCACCGCGCACGACGTCGCCACCGGCAAAGTGGTCTATCAGAAGCGGATTCCCGAGACCATGTACGACCTGGTCGTCGACAAAGGGATCGTGCTCGGCAGCGTTTGGGACGAGCCGATCAGCAAGTACGGGATCCGGGCCTACCGCATCGCCGACGGCGCTCGGGTGTGGGCGCGCGTGGGGTCGATCGGCGGCCAGCGCATCGTCGCCGACGGGAAGGTCCTGGTGGTGGGGGACGACAACAAGTCCACCGCGATCGACGTCACGACGGGCCGGGCGGTGTGGAAGGCCGGCGCGGGCTGTTTCACCCCGATCGGAGCGTCCCCGGACGGCGCCGCGTTCTACATGCGGTGCGACCCCGACGGCTTGATCCGGCGGGTCAGCTCGGCCACCGGAGCGGTGCTCGGGACCTTCCCGAGCCACGGCTCCACGATGGGGTTCGCCACCGACGGCGAACGGGTCTACCTGCACACGCTGGCCTCGACGATGATCGCCGTCGACGCCCGGGACGGCCGCCGGGTCTGGACGGCCACGTTCGCCGACGACACCCCCTACGGCTTCGCGATCGGCGGCGGCGTGGTCTACGGCTGGCGCAGCGACGGCCACCCGCTGGCCGCGTTCGAGGCGCGCACCGGCCGGGCCATCACGCTCGACGCGGGGACGTCGGCGTTGCGGGGCGCGCCGATCGTGGCCAACGGGCGGCTCTACGGCCGGATCGGTTCCACCGTCACGGCGTACGCACCCTGACCTTGGGTTGGTATGACCTTTGCCCTGCTCCTCACGTCGGTGCCGCCGTCCGCCGAACTTCCCAGTGGGGAGAGACAGGGGACGGTAATGGGCTGGAACAGCCGGCGCGGACCGCGGGTGGACACCGACGGGCAGGTGGCGGCCGAGGCGCGGGCCAACACCGACGCGGTGATCACCGTGGTGCGCGCGCTGCAGGACGCCAAGACGCCGGGGCGGGCCGCGCAGGCCGCCCTCGACGCGGTCCGCGAGGTGTTCGGCTGGGTGTACGGCTCGTACTGGCGGATCGACCCCGAAGGCAAGGTGCTGCGGTTCGCCGTCGAGTCCGGTGACGCCGGCCCCGAGTTCCGCCAGGTGACCCTGGAAGCCTCGTTCGCCGAGGGGACCGGCCTCTCCGGACGGGCCTGGCGAAACCGCGACCTGGTCTTCGTCCCCGACCTGGGGCAGGTGCGCGACTGTGTGCGGGCCCCCGTGGCCCAGCGGGTCGGGGTCAAGAGCGGCGTCTGCTTCCCGCTGATGGAGAACGGCCAAGTCGTCGGGACCATGGACTTCTTCGCCACCACCACCCTCGACCCGTCCGAACAGCGGCTGGAAACCCTGCGCAGCATCGGCCTGCTCGTCTCGCAGGCGCTGGAACGGGTCGCCGAAGCCGAACGGCAGCAACGGGCGGCCGCCGACATGGCCGCCGTCAACGCGGTGTTGCGGCAGGTGACGGCGGCCCGCGACGAGGCCACCGCGATCAGGGAGGCGCTCGACACGATCCGGCGCGAGTTCGGCTGGGCCTACGGAAGCTTCTGGGAGGTCGACCCGGAACGCAACGCCCTGGTCTTCCGGCAGGAGTCGGGCGACGCCGGCGAGGAGTTCCGCACCGTGACCCGGGCCGCCAGCTTCGCACCCGGAGTCGGCCTGGCCGGGCGGGCCTGGCGGGCCAAGGACATGGTGTTCGTGCCCGACCTGGCCGAGGTGAACGATTGCGTACGGGCCCCGGCCGCCCGGCGCGCCGGGGTGAAGGCCGGCGTGTGCCTGCCGCTGGTCGTACAGGGCCAGGTGATCGGCACCCTGGACTTCTTCGCCACCGAACGGATGTCGCTCTCCGACGGCCGGGCCGGCGCGCTGCGCAACACGGCGTTCCTGGTTTCCCAGGCCCTGCAAAGGATCCGCGAGGCGGCCCGCCTGGTCGGGGCGGGCACCGAACTGGTCGGCTCGATCGAACGGGTGGAACACAACGTGGGCCAGGCGGCCTTGGTCGCCGGTCAGGCCAGCACGGTCACCGGCGAGGCGAACGCGTTGGTGGCCCGACTGTCCGCCTCCAGCGCGAAAATCAGCGACGTGGTCCGGGTGATCACGACCATCGCCGAGCAGACGAACCTGCTGGCCCTGAACGCGACCATCGAGGCCGCCCGCGCCGGCGAGGCGGGCCGCGGCTTCGCCGTGGTCGCAACCGAAGTGAAGGATCTGGCCCAGAGCACAGCCCGAGCCACCCAGGACGTGACCGCCCTCATCAACGAGATCCAGACCGACGCCGGCAACGTGGTCGACTCGCTGGCCGCCATCCAGTCCATCGTCACCCAGATCAACGACACCCAAACCCTGATCAGCGGCGTCCTGGCCGAACAATCCGCAGTAACCCGCGACATCGTCGACGGCCGCGTCTAAGGCCTTAGAACCAGCTGATCGCGGTCAGCGAGTGGCGGCGGGGCACGAGCAGCCGGAGGCCATCGGCGTCCGGGAGGGCAGAGCCGGACGGGTGAATTGTGATCTGCGGGCCGGTGCTGCGGTGGTGGTCGTTCCAGGCGGTGAGCAGCATGATTATTTCGGCGGCCAAAGTCTCGGCGGCCGGGCCGAAGCCGTGGGCGCCGAACTGCCAGTTCTGCCCGCTGTTCTCGCGCAGCGTGAGGTAGGCGAGGCTGTCGCTGCTCAGCAGGGTGGGGCAGAAGAACCGGTCCTGGGGGTCCAGCAGGCCGGCGGTGCGGTTGCGGTCGACGTTCAGAATTCCGTACGGGCGGGGCTGGCTGGCCAGCCACAGCTGCACCGAGTCGAACGCCTTTCCGTCGCTCATCGCGGCGCTGACTGGTGACCAGAGGTCGACGCGTGGCATGTCGAGGGCCGCTCGCAGCAAGGTCTCGTCGACCTCGGTTGTCCGGTCGTCAAGGAGCAGGACGGCGTCTTCGCCGCGCAGCGGGATCCTGCGGGCAGGGTCACGGCCGAGGCCCTGCATCGGTACGAACCCGCACTGAATTGCCTTCGTGGCCAAGAGGTGGTCGTCACGGCGGCGGAGGGTCAGGCACCGGGTGTGGCCGCGCATCCGCAAGGGGACGACGAGAGCCCCGCTCGGTGGGAGATGCTCCAGCCAGGCCGGCGGGATGTCGCTGGACTCGACGGTCACGATGATCGCGTCGTACGGCCCATCAGCTGGATACCCGTCCGCGCCGTCGGCCTGCAGTACCCGGACCTGGGGGTAGCCGGCTTGGATGAGCGCACTGCGGGCGCCGGCGGTGACGCGGGGATCGATGTCCACGGTGACTGTGGTGCCGGTCGGTCCGACGACCTCGGCCAGCAGGGCGGCGTTGCAGCCGCCGGACCCGACCTCGAGAACCCGTGATCCGGGCCGGAGCCGAGCCTGCTCGATCATGTGCGCCTGAAGCCACTTCCCTATTAGATCTACGTGTTGCGTGACCGTACGTTGCATTTAGAAGGGCTCCCGTGAACAGGCATTGGCAGATACACAGGGTGACAGGTACGCCGCTCGGTGTCCCGTCGCGGCTCACTAAAGTGGAAGGGTTGGAAGGGCTCGCGGGCCGCGAGCAGGCGGTGGGCATCGAAGCGGGATCGTTGTTCTTCACCGATCCGGACTACCGCGTCGATCCACGGCTGACGCGATACCTGACGCGCAGCAGCTTCGCGTGGCTGGCGACGGAGACGCGGAGGAACTACGCGACGGACTGTTGCCTGTTCTTCGACTTCCTCTGGTCGAGGGGCAAGAACTGGGACGAGGCCTACGACGATGACGTGTGGGATTTCCAATACTGGCGTCGATGGTCGCCGCGCAATCCCCGGCTGATCGGCGGTAGCAAGTGGAACCGCGAGTTGGCAGCGTTGACCCGGCTCTACAAGTGGGCGGTCAGCCAGGGGGTCATGGTGAAGAGCCCGGTGACCGAGCGGGTCCGAGTGAGCCGGGCAGGCGAGCCGGTCTCGGTGCCGGTGGGTCGGGCGCATGAGGTGCGCTCCAGCAACGTCAAGTGGCTCACGCCGCGCGCGTACCGGTTGTGGCGCGATGTGGGACTGCGTGGCTACGCGGCCGATTCGCGGCGTGATCCGTCGTGGCGTGGCCGCAACGATGACCGCAACGCCGCGTACGCCGATCTGCTGTTCAGTTCGGAGCTGCGCCGTGGTGAGGGTGCCTCGATGCTGACGATCGAGGTCCCGACGCTAGCCGAGGCGACCCATCGGTACGCCCGCGGCCAGCTGGGCCGAGAGGTCACCAAGTCCAGGAGAGCCAGGACCTTCTACGTCTCCGCCGACGCTATCGAGGCCATCGACGCGTACGTCGGCACGACCCGCCGGGCAGCGGTCCGACGGGCCCAGGCCGCCGGCCGATACCAGGCGATGTCGGATCATCGGGTGGTCATGCGCAGGTCCGGGTGGCGTCGGACGACGCTGCACTGGGTCGACGACGATGGGCAGGCGGTGCAACGCAGCCTGGACATGATCGGTGTCGAGGACCGGCTGCGGCTTTTCGTCCGCGAGGAAGACGGGCTGGAGCCGTTGTGGTTGTGGCTATCCGAGGATGGAACCCCGTTTCGGCCGCACTCCTGGGAGGCGGTCTATCGCGCCGCGTCGCAGCGCTGCCAGGCGGTGCTGGCCGGTCGGGTGGCGCAGCCGCCGTGGTTCACACCGCACATGGCCAGACACAGTTTCGCCCTGCATATGCTGGTGGTGCTGCAGCACGCGCTGGACCGCCGGTTCGGTCTGAGCCCGGAGGAACGCCGGGCGATGCGTGAGCTCTACGGCGACGTCTGGGGCCTGGTCCGGGACATGCTCGGGCACGCGAGCGAGGAGACCACCCGCAACATCTACGCCGCGCCCGTGGCCGACTTGCAGATCAGGTCCCTGCTGCTCGAGGAGCCGGCGGAGGACACCACCGAGGCGCTGGCACAGCTGGCTCGGCTGTCGGGCCGGGTGCTGGATACGGAGGTCGGGCCGTGAGCCGCGGACGGCCGGCAGCGCGGCCAGGCGACTCTGCCCAACGGCCGCACGTCCTTGACCCGGCCAGGCTCGTGGTCACCCATCTCGATGAGAGCGACCAGCGCCGTGTCGAATACGACTTCGCGGTGCTGCCGTTGCGCCCGGCGATGGCACGCAGCCTGGCGGAGCGGTTCGGGCAGTTCGCGGGGCCGGGCGGCACGTGGCGGTCGGTGAACAGCAGCCGCTGGGCGTTCGACATGCTGCGCCCGTTCGCGCAGTTCTTGGCCGAGCGGCGGCCTCCGCCGGAGGACCTGCCCGACGTCACGCCGGGGATGTGGGCGGCGTGGCGGCTGGCCACTGGTGAACGGCAGGGCCGACTGTTGAAGTTCACGGCGGGTTTCCTGCGCGGGCATCCGCGACTTCCACAGAGCACCCGAGACCTGATCATGCGGCGACTCCCGGCGGAGACGGTGACCGAGACCGCGTATACCGCGCAGGAGTTCGACGCGATCAAAGGGCACGCCGCGCGGACGTTCCGCACCGGGCTGCTGCGGATCCGAGCCAACGTCGAGCATCTGCAGCGGTGGCGGGCCGGCGCGTTCGAAGAGTCGACCCCGCAGTGGCGCTTGGCTGCCCTGCTGGATCACATCGCCCGGACCGGCCAGCCACCGACCTATACGGCGCGGAATGGCCAGGAACGGATCCGGCATGCCGACACGGTCGTGCTGGGCGGGGTCTCGGGCTGAGACTACATGGGCCAGGTTGTTCATGACGCCCGCCGAGGCCAGGGCGCTGCTGACGCTGATGCTGTGCACCTACGGCTGGAACGCCGGCTCGATCGCCGAGCTCGACATCCCGCAGATAGTGTCTGCAGAGTCCGACGGCCCGGTGGTCTATCGCGTCGAGCTGCACAAGCGGCGCCGCCGCGCCCCGCATCGGTACGAGAGCCGCAATCTCACCGACTGGGGAGCCGGCTCGCCGGGCCGCCTGATCAGCGAGGCGGTGGAGGCGACCGGCCCCGGGCGGGCGGCGCTGGCGCTGGCCGGCACCCCGAGCAGCAGGCTGATCGTCTGGCACACCCGTGACAACCCGGCCGCGACGGTGAGCATCCAGTTCGCGGGTGCCCTCGAGCAACTCGCCGGCAGCAAGACTCGCGGGGACGACCGGCGGGTGCCGTTGGGCCGGGGCAGCATCAAGGTGAACCTACGGCGGCTGCGTAAGACGTTCGTGCTGGCCAACCAGCCGGACCTGATTCAGCACAGCCGCGACACCCGGGACCGCGTCTACGTGCTGCCCGATCCGCGCACGAAGCATGAGACCCGGGACGCGATCGAGGCTGGCGTCAACGATGCGGTCGCGTTCGCCCGCGCGCAGTTCCGCGCGGCGCTGCGCCGCGCCGAGACGGATCCGGAGGGCGACACCGCGACGGCCACCTGTCGGGACTACCACCACAGCCCGTTCAGCGAGCACGGCACCGGCTGCCGCGCCTCGTTCCTGCTCTGCTTCATCTGCCCCCACGCCGTGATCACTCCACGCCACCTGCCCCGGCTCGCGCTGCTGCACCGATCGCTGGACGATCTACGCGCCGTCCTGCCGGCCGACGAATGGGCACGGGATTGGGACGTGCACCACCAGCGGCTGACCAGCATCAAGCAGGCCCCGGATTCACAGCGGCTGAGTGGGACGACGCCTTGGCCGCAGCGACCGACGACGACCGGCAGATCATCGAAGACCTGCTGACG
This sequence comes from Paractinoplanes aksuensis, assembly GCF_024137025.1. GTDB lineage: Bacteria > Actinomycetota > Actinomycetes > Mycobacteriales > Micromonosporaceae > Actinoplanes > Actinoplanes aksuensis. The sequence goes on along the minus strand of NZ_JAMYJR010000027.1, from coordinate 229,126 downwards.
ACGGGGTGGTAGGCGTGAGCACCGCAGCGCACCAGCTCACCCAGGCCTTGCCACACCCCGAAGAGCCGGTGATCGACCCCGAGAGCGTCCCGCTGGCCCAGCGGCACCTGATCCCGCGCTTCGGTGACCCGCGGTGGCCGATCGCGCCGTTGTCGCAGAATCCATCGGCGGCGAGCCAGAACATCATCTGGAATCGCATCCCGCCCCGGTTCCGGGACAGCATGCGCGCCGCCGCCTGGGTCATGTTCCGCTAGGCGCTGCCGGATGCCCTGGTCGCCGGGCACAACAACCTGATGGTGACCAAGCCCAGCATCGCGCTCGCCTTCCACACCATCGCCGCCTGGCGGAACTTCGCGATCTGGGCCGACCAACGCGGCATCAGCACTTTGTCCGACGTGCGGGCCGCCGACATGGCCGACTACATCCGCCAGGAGATCCGTCGCGGGCTGGCCCGCGACACCGCCAAAGGCGCGCTGGTAGCGCTGAGCCGACTCCACTACTACTCCACCCTGCACCTACCAGCCGAGCACCAGCTCGCCGCGCCGCCCTGGCTGACCGACGGCATCGACGACTACCTGCCCGCCGGATCCGCCGGCGGCGAGAACACCACCGACGCCATCAGCCCGGACACCATCGGGCCCCTGCTGATCTGGGCACTGCGGTTCGTCGAGGACTTCGCCGACGATATCCTCACCGCCTTCACCGAACAGCAGCAACTGCGCCACGCCACCAACGCCAGGACCGAAGCCGCCGCCGGCCACGACGCGTTCGCGAGGACCGAGGAGTTCCTCGATGACCTGCAGCAGCGGGGACACCGCATCCCGTCCCGCGGCCGCAACGGCGGGCACGAACAGACTCACCCCGCGCTGTTCCTCGCCAGCGTCACCGGAACCCTGGTACGCCAGGCGAGGATCGTCCTCAAACGCCCACGTTGGGTCGCGGCCGCGGCAGCCAACCCTGGGCCGTGCTGGCTGACCACCCCGGCGACCGCGACGATAGCCGGCACCCCTTGGCAGCCAGGGTTCGACTTCTACGCCATCGACGCACTCCACCGGCACCTGGTCGCGGCATGCTTCGTGGTGATCGCCTACCTGACAGGTATGAGACCGGCCGAGGTCCTCGCCCTGCGCTCCGGATGCTGCCCGGAACCCGACGACACGACATCCGACGCCGGCCCGCGGCGCTACCTGATCAACGGCAGGATGTTCAAAAACGCCCGGGACGACGACGGCGTCCACCAGTCGGCCGGACGGGACCGCGACACCCCATGGGTCGCCATCCCGCCGGTGGTTCGCGCCATCCGAGTCATGGAACGCATCGTCGGCGACGGCGACCTGCTGTTCGAACGCGACACCCCCTACTCGAACCGCACTCCGAATCCCGGACGATCGCTGACCCACACGACCGCCGCCCACCGGATCGAAAAGCTCATCACCTGGGTCAACGAGTACGCGCAGGCGAACGAGCGGCCCGCCGAGGCGATCCCGCCCGACCCCTCCGGCGGCACCGGGATCTCACGGTTCAGGCGCACCCTGGCCTGGCACATCGCTCGACGCCCCGGTGGCCTGGCCGCCCTGGCCGTCCAGTACGGCCACCTGCGGACGATCGTCAGCGAGGGGTACTCCAGCCGCTCCCGCGACGGCATCGACAAGCTGCTCGACATCGAGACCGCCCGCGACATCGCCGAACGCCTCAGCGACCTGGATGAGGCCATTGACCACAATGAAGGGATCTCCGGGCCAGCCGCCCGGCGGCTCGTCGACGCAGCGGCCCGCGCGCACCACCGCTTCGGCGGCATCATCACCACCCACCGCCAAGCCCGAGCCCTGCTCGACGACCCCGGGCTCACCGTCTTCGAGAACCAGCGGTCTTTCCTGCTCTGCAACTACGCCCGCGACAAGTCGCTCTGCCACCCGGGCCGCGCCAGGACCGACACCCCCAGCCTGGACCGCTGCCAACCCCGCTGCGCCAACATCGCCCGCACCGACCACCACGCAGCCCAAATGCTCCAGCACGTCAGCCAGCTGCGAGCCCAAGCGGGCGCCATGCCCACCCCACTGGCCGACCGCCTCCGCGCCGAAGCTGAAGCACTCACCGCCCGAGCCCGTCAGCACCTCGACGACCGGATCAACGACAGGGCGACTCCATGACCAGCGAACACACCGCCGAACGCGACTCGATCAAGGCGGCAGCCTCCAGGCTCCTGACCGGAACCCCACTGCGCTCGAACGGAGCGCTGACGGTCGTCGCCCTCGCCGAGGAAGCCAGCGTCAAGAGGCACGTTCTGACTCATCGCCATACCGACCTCAAAGACCTGTTCTACGCCCAAGTTCGCGCCCAAGGCCAAGTTCCCGACAGCGAGCGCCGACTCCGACAAGAACTCGACACGACCAGACGCCAGCTGGCCGAAGCCAACGAACGCATCAAAACTCTGGAGAACGACAACGACGCGCTCGCCCGCATCGTAAATGTACTTGCCGCCGAGAACGCACTGTTTCGCGACCAGCTCCAGAGCGCCTCATCTGCGGTCGTCCGGCCTCTTCACTAACCACGCCGCCAAATTGATGTGTTGATCGGGAAATTGAGAATCCTGCTTTCGTCCCGTGTCACAGAAAAGGATCAACCGGCGCCCGGCGAAATGACATTCTCAGCATAGGACAACAAGGACCAGGCGGCATGCCCGAAAGCTCAAAATATAGTTCGAATTGCTCAGACCCTAGTCAAGGGAGTCCAGAATGAATACCCTCTGAGGGGAGCCGAGGGAGATAGTTTTCACACCAACAAGGCCGGTGTCAATAATCAATGAGGGGGCCGGATTTCCGAATGTTACTCGCGCGGGCTCATCTATGTACAGGCGCCAGAGTACAACGACACCCCAGCCCGCGCCGTCTTCGGAGAAATCGAGGTCGCCGCCAGTCATTGCCATGCCGACGAATGAGATGAGACCGTAATTGATACGGACACCGGAAAAGTTCTGAATTCCTCCAGCCATGCGCGAGTCAAGAAAATCAACGAAACCCGCAGGCCGGTAGGAGTTGTGGTAGATATGTGGAACTAGCAGCTCGTCCGGATCTGCGGCCTTGAGTTCAGCTAGCCAAGCTTCATCAACCCGCTCGTATTTGTAGGCCCCAAAGACGGCCCCCGTCCAGTTCACCTTTCCGCCATCGATCCGGGAGCCCCTGAAATACAGCGTTCCAATAGTTATGTAGATCTCGCTGAAGTCAACTTCTCCTCCAGTCATCCGAAACCCTGAGAACTGCTCCGTCGCTGCGTGCCACTCCGCCTGAGAATAATCCAGCTTCCCGCCCTCCATGGCAGCGCCGCTCAGGTCCACGAGCGTAGGAAACTTAACCGGGCGCGTCGAAGAAAGCCATTCTTCAGTGGTGATATAGTCCACGGTTAGGTGTTGTGTCCCGGCGAAAGATACCTCACCAGAACGTATCACTGACCTCCGGAGCGTAATGAGCGGCGGCGACGACTCGCTGAGCTCCAATCGCGAGTGATCGAAACTAACCTTCCCGCCCAGATCCGCAGCGTCGATTGATATCGAGCCGCCAAGCAACTGACTGCGGTCGAATTTGATGATTGAGTCACTGTCTACCAATATGCCATCGAGCAAAATCACTGCGCCGGAAAGTTGGATCTCCCTGAATGAGAGCGTCGCGCCATGTAGCTCGGCTCCCGATAGATCGATAATACCGGCGTCCGCCTGCAGCCAGTCGAACGAAAGTCCAGAGCCTTCAAAGTGGGCTCCGACGAATAAAAGCGTGCTTCCTTTGAGTGCGATTCCATCCAGCGACCCACCGTCGAAATGTGTCCCGGAGAAGTTAAAGGTGTGGCCCCACCACGTTGCGGGCGCACCGCTTGTGAGGCGTGTTCGGATCAGCTCAATGATGAGCACCCCTAGACGCCTCTGCGCGTCTGCGTGAGTCGGGCTAGTTGTTCCAGGGCCTCGAACATGGTCGCAAAGGATGTCGATGCACTGCTGCCGCCCGTCCGGCCAGTCGTCAGCGACGGCTGCCAACTCGCGTGCGCCGGCCGCGGCCTTTCCAATATTTGACGCGCTCAGCCGTTCAACTGCCGTGTCATACCGCGCGTGGAGACGTTTCTCGGTCTCCTGTTTTGAGGCAGCGAGCCTAGCTTCGTTGTCGGACCGGAAAGACGCACGTTTTTCGGCGACCGTGACCACCACGAATGCGACGGCGAAGACGGCACAGACCATCCAGGTCCAGCGCGGGTCACCGGTCCATCGCCGCAGCGTTGCAGGAACAGCGCTGGATGCCAGGTTTGTTGCCACGGCCAGCAACGCAGAGATCGCGGCACCGCCACCAGCGAATATCGTAATCGTGCGATTGTGTCTCGATCCATCGCCAGCCATGTCCCGATGATGACAGAGCGTGGTAGCGGCGTGCCTCCCCAGCATGGTGCGGCTTCCCCGCCAGGCTCCGCAAGCCAAGCTCTTCAGAGCGCGCCTGCGAGAGCGTCGACTCCTGCCGCGACGGTGAGCGGCTCTTAGCTGGGCAGCGCTACCTGCGCTCACGCACTTCGCAACACGGCCAGAGTTGACAGGGAAAGCCACGGCGCGGAGATCGAACTGGTGGCTCGGCCGTCGGGGCCACGCTGGGTGACAACGACATCATTGGCGTACGAGGCCTCGACACTGACCCCGTCCGGCGCGAACAAGTGCCGCGGAACCGACGCGAACGCCGAAGTCACCCGCGGGTCGGCGACCCACCCACTGGCGACGAGTTGCTCCACCAGACCGCGACGAGTCTGCTCGACGACGTCGTCGGGCACCTCTTTCGTCACAGAGGATGCCAGATCCTGCATGCCCTCGGGTAGCACCGGAAGCGCCCAATCGTCGGGTACGGGCCAGCCGGTCCAGTCCTCGGCCAGTGGCCCCTGTCCGGCCTCGGCGAAGGCCATCGCTCGTTGCCGGGCGGCCTGCACACGTTCGTCCTCGGCCTCGGAGACCAGGCCGCCCCGGCGGATCTGCTCGTACTCGTCCAGGTCCTTCCACCGCCAGCCTCCGGCCGGGTCGGCGACAAGATCGAGCAGCAGGTCGAAAGTGTCGATGCCGTCCGGGGTGCGTCGCACCGGACGCTCAAAGTTGATCTTCCGCAGTGGCGGGCCACCAGCGACGGGTAGGTAGGCCTGAAGGTTGAAATCCGGATCGATGCCTACCCAGGTCACGACGACGGTGTCGCGCCAGACCCATCGGCCGAGCTCCCATCGGCCGCTGACCAGATCAGCGACCGCATCCTGACGGGCACGCTCGACGCCCTCGGTGAACCACCTGATCCAATGAACAGGAGTGAACCCGGCCGTCCCGGGCCACGTCACCAACACCAGCCGGTCGCCGTCATCGGCCAGCACACGATGCGGGGCCGCGGTCCAGATCCGGCCGCTGAGCACGTCGCGCCGGACCACCGTCGACCCTGGAATGAAAGGTTCGAATCCCATCGCGGACCATCCGTTCCCTGCTCCGCAGGAGATGCGTTCAACCAGGCACCGGTGCCGCCGGGGGAGAGGGACGCCGCCTACTCGACGCCGATCCGGGTGGCCAGGGCGCGGAGTCCGGCCGGGGTCGGGCATGGGGCATAGAGCAGCGTGCTGATCAGCTCGCGGACGGCCGGGCGGTCGACCTCTTCCGGTGCGCTGGCGTCCGCGGCGAGCAAGGCGTGAGCAGCTCGGTCCGGTCGGCCGTGGTGGTTCCAGGCGCGGGCGGTGTCGACGAGGAAACGAGCGTGTCGTTCGGTCGTCGGCAGCTGCGGGGATTCCACCGAGGCGGCGTGTTTCAAGGCGATGCCGGTCTCGCCGAGGGCGGTGTACACGCCGACGCCGTACACAGAGACGGTGCTGGAGTTGAACGGCAAGATCCCGTGTCCCGCGGTTCCGTCGATGCGGGCGGCTGCTCGTGCCGCCTCTTTCATATAGGTGTCAGTTGTGGCTCGGTCGCCCGACTGTGCCGCTGTGTAAGCGGCGGTGCACAGCAGGCTTCCGTAGGCGCCGATGACGTCGGCGGCGGGTTGCGCGTGGTCGGCGTCGAGCTGGTCGGCCGCGGTGGAAAGCAATTGCAGCGCGCCTCCGTGGTGGCCGTCGCGGCGCATGGTGATGGCCAGGATGTGCGTCGCGGCCGTGATCGTGACCGGGTGGCCGGTCTCTTTCGCGGCGGTCAGTCCGCGGTCGGCCAGCGTCAGTGCGACCGCGTCGTCGCCGTACTTGGTGGCCAGAGAGGAACCAAGCCCGTAGGCCCGCGCCAGCATCCGCGCGAGCTTGGTGCGTTGTTCGCCGGTGGCCTGCCGGTGGGCGTTGTGCAGGGCCGACAGCAACGGCGGGAGCTGCTCGGCCACGGCCGCGTATTTCGCGCTGGTGTAGGAGCTGTTGACGGCGTCCATCGCGAGGGCGGTCCGGTCGGCCACCCACGGCGCGGCCGATGTGGAGCTGGCGAGAAGGATCGGATCGAGCTGCCCGGGGGAGCCGGTAGCGGCAGTGAGACCGACGGCTGCGGCGCCGGTCAGGAACACCCGTCGTTTCATGAGATCACCGTCCCCTCCTGCTCGCACAGTAGCGGCCGGAGGACGGGGGTGCCCGGACCTGACACGCTCGTGTCGGCCGTCCGTGCGAGCCAAACCGAGCATGTGGCCCGGGATCCCGAGTGCCTGGGACAACCGGCGCCGCACACTGATGTCGTGCAGTGGCGCCTGGCCGTGCTCGAGCCGGGACACCGCGGACGCGGAGTATCCACACAGGCGGCCGAGCTGTGTCTGTGTGAGTCCAGCGGCCCGCCTGACCAGGAGAACAACGGCGCCCGGATCGTCACCGCGGACAGCCGTGATCAGCGCAACGGACGTCCAGACCGGATGGTCCGGCGGGAGCGGCGCGGCGGCAACCTCCATACCTCTACGGTAACTATTTGTAGTGATCCATGTGCGTCGTGATTTGCCGGGTTCGCAAAGCGTTGCCGGGCCACGCACATTCCCTGTCGCTGCTCCCCTCCTGTGCCGCTTGCTGGAGGCAGCCCACGGGACGGCACGGCGGCACCGAACGCTCGCCGACCCGATCGAGTGAACGACAGGAGGACCACACATGTCTGTCTCGACGATCAACGCCGAGCGCGCCGGACGCTCCCTCATCCCGGCGACCCTGTTCGACCAGGCGCTCGCATCCCTGATTGCCGCCGTCAGTGCGACACAGCCGCTCGTTGAGATCGGCTGGCACACCTGCATCCTCTACCTCGCGGCTGCTTTGACCACGCGGCTAGCGGCGGGCGGGGGTTCGGGGGCGGGCCAGGCGCAGCAGGGCGCGGCGTAGGGCGGCGATGAGGGGGTTCGAGGGCACGAAGAACTGGGCCTTGAGGTGGGCCAGGCGGCGGTGGCGGTGGATGAGGGGGCGCATGTGGCGTTGCCAGGAGCGCAGCGCCTGGGGGTGGGAGTCGGGGTGGCGTTCGAGGGCGTCGCCCAGGGCGACCGCGCCGATCAGGGCCGAGCCCGCGCCCATGCCCGAGAACAGGGTCAGGCACCAGGCGGCGTCGCCGATCAGGACTACGCGGCCCTGGTGCCAGCGGCGCATCACGACCTGGTGGACCGAGTCGAACAGGGCGCCGGGCTGGGCCCGTAGCTCGTCGACGACCTCGGGGACTATGCCGCCGGCCTCCAGGCCCGTGAAACGGGTGGTCAGGACCTCGCGGTGGTTTCGGCGGAAGTCGGCGCCGGGGTCGCGGGTCCGGTACGTGAGCAGAGCCGTCGGCGGGTGGTCGCGGAACGGGAAGACCCACAGGGCTCGGCGGGGCTCGACCACCATGATCTGGTCGTGGGCGTCGTACCCGGTGACCTGGTGGCTCAGGGAGAGCGCGCAGACGATCGTGTGGAACGGGCGCAGGTAGTCCTCGTCCGGGCCGAAGACCAGGCGGCGGACCGTGGAACGCAGGCCGTCGGCGCCGACGACGAGGTCGAAGTATTCGTCGTACGTTGTTGCGGCTTGCTTGTTCTGCAGGGTGACCTTGGCCGCGTTCGGGCCCTGCCAGATGGCCAGGGGGTCGGTGCCGAAGCGCACCTCGACCCGCGGGGCGATGCTCTCCCACAAAGCTTGTTCGATATCGCCGCGCAGCACGCCGTCGGGATGTCCGGGCTGGTCGAGGAAGCCGACCGTGGACCGGCGACGGCCCCGCCGGTCGACCGACCAGCTGCCGTGGACGGACGGGGTGCGCAGGTGCAGCGTGGACAGCACGCCCAAGCGGTCGGCGGCCTGCTCGGCCGGGCGGAACAGGCCGATGAAGTAGCCGCCGGTTCGCCGGCGCAGGGCGCGTTCAACGATGACCACAGTCCAGCCGAGGTCGGCCAGCCGGGCGGCGGTGGCCATGCCCGCGATGCCGAGCCCGACGACGAGAACCTTGCGTTCGCCGGTCATCGGCCGAACCTACGATCGCCCAGTGCCGTACCGGTGACGGCGAGGATCCGGAGCAGGCCGTCGACGTCGCCCGCCGTGGTGGCGCGGTTCAGGGCGCTGACCGCGCTGCGGTGCTGGGCCGCGTCGACCGGGTAGCGGGGCGCGCCCTCGGCCAGGTGGGCCCGGGCCCGGGAGACGAGCTGCCGCACGGCCAGGGGAGTGCGCCCGAGCGTCTCGGCCACTTCCTGATGGGGTACGCGGAACAGCTCGTGCAACGCCCAGGCCGTGCGCTCGGCCGGGGACAGCGTCCCGAGCACCACCCCGACCGCGGAGCTGACCGCCTCATGAAAGGCGGCCTGCTCGGCCGGATCGATGGCGGCGAGTTCGGGCAGCCATGGACCGAGTTGGCTTTCGCGACGGCGGCGGGGCGACTGCAGCACACTGAGCGCCGCGCGGGCGACCGCCACCGTGCCCCACGCGTCGACGTCCCGCACCGTCTCGCGCCGGTCGGCCCCGACCAGCCGCAGGTAGCTCTCCGAGACGACGTCCTCGGCCTCGGCGTGCCGGCCGAGCAGCGCGTACGCGATCCCGACGAGACGCGGACGGCAGCGCGTCCACGCCTCGGCGAGTTCCTGCTCGCGGGTCGGGTCCACGGCGAGCTCAGCCGCGGGCCTGCGCGGGCATCTGCAACGGGACGCCGAACCGGTTGAAGGCGTTCATCAGCGCGACCTGGACGACCAGGGCGCCGAGCTCCTCGTCGGACAGGATCTCGCGGACCCCGGCCCAGATCTCGTCGCTGACGCCGTGCTCGGTCAGTTTCGTGGCCGCCTCGGCGTACTCGAGCGCGGCCCGCTCGGCCGGGGTGAACAGGGCCGACTCGCGCCACGCGGGCAGCTGGAGGAGGCGGTCGAGCTTCTCGCCCATGTCCAGCGCGTCGTGGCTGTGCAGGTCGATGCAGTGCACGCAGTGGTTGAGTTGCGAGACCCGCAGTTTGACCAGCTCGCGGAGGGTTGGGTCGAGTGGTGAGGTGAGGATGGCCTGGTCGGCGGCGTAGAGAGCCTTGGCCGCCTGGGGCGCGGCCGTCCGCAGGTTGAGCCGGGGCGTGTGGTTGGACATGGTCGGGTGCTCCAGTCGTCGTAGCTGATCCGGCCGATCCGGGCCGGGCCTCAATTCGGATAACTTTTGTCCGAGAGTCTATTCGGATAAGCCTTGTCCGAGTCAAGTAGGCTGAGGGCGTGAAGATGTCGGGCGGGGTCGAATGGGGCCTGCACTGCTGCGTCGTGCTCAGCGGGGCGGGCGCGCCGGTGCCCGCGGCCAAGCTGGCCGAACTGCACGATGTGTCGCAGTCTTACCTGGCCAAGCAGCTGCAGCTGCTGTCGCGGGCCGGTCTCGTGCGGTCGTCGCTGGGGCAGGCCGGCGGTTACGTGCTGACCCGCAGTGCGAGCGAGATCACGGTGCTCGACGTGATCGAGGCCATCGACGGGGCCCAGCCCGCGTTCCGGTGCACCGAGGTGCGGCAGCGGGGGCCGCTGGCCACGCCGGCCGAGCGCTGCGACACCCCGTGCCCGATCGCGCGCGTCATGGCTGCGGCCGACCGGGCCTGGCGCGAGTCGCTCCGCGGAATCACCATCGCCGACCTGGTCGCCGACGTCAGCCGCACCACTCCGGCCGAACAACTCGACCGCGCCCGCGCGTGGCTGCGGGCCTGAAAGGCCGAGGGGTCAGCCACCTCAGGCGGGCGAAAAGCCGGCGTGTGCGCCTGAGGGCTCAGGCGGGGGAGAGGCCGGCGTCGGCGAAGACGTGGCGGGCCAGGGCCGAGCTCAGGAAGGCCACGAAGGCGTCGGCGCCCTTGGCGTTGGCGCCGGTGTCCGGGCGGATCGCGGTGTACTGGTCGGCCAGGCCGGTGGCCTGCTCGAAGTCGACCGCGCGGAGGTCGTCGCCCGCGGCCACGACCTCGGTGCGGTAGGCCAGCGCGGCGTCGGCGGCGCCCGAGCGGACCTGGGCCAGCGTGGCCGGGGCATCGGGCTCGACGACGGCCGGCTGAACTTCGACGGCAGCGGCGACCAGGGCGGCGCGGCTGCCGCGGCCGCACGGGGTGGTCTCGGCGCACAGGGCCACCTTGGCGTCGCGCAGGTCGCCGATCGCGGCGATCCGGTCGGCCGTGCGGGGCAGGGCGATGACGATGGGGTTGCGGGCCACGACGGCGGGCGCGCCGCGGTCGTGGGCGGCGACCATCGTGGTGGCGGCCTCGTCGGAGGAGACGAAAACGTCGATGGGCATCCCGTGCAGGACGTGCTGGGCGTGTTCGAGGCCCGCGCCGTAATCGACCGAGACCCGTACGCCGGGGAACGCTTCTTCGAACTTGGGGATCAGCTGGGTCAGCGTGTCGCGCAACGGGTCGGCCGCGTGCACGACGATCTGGCCGCCGGGTGCGCCCGAAGGAACGGGGCCGGCGCTGTGCTGATGGTGGTGCACCGCCGAGGCCGCGGCCGAGGCGGAGGGTGGCGCCGAAACTGGGGTGGCCGCGGGACTCGAGCACGCCGACATGGTCAGCGCAAGAGCGACGACGGTGAGGCGGCGAGGTGACATCGGGCTCCGCTCGGCAGCGAAAGAGACGGCGACAGCGACAGCGACTGATGCCGCCCGGCCCGAACCGGGCCGGACGGCGACGTGCGTACGGGTCAGCAGGTGCCCTTGTCGAGCCAGGCGCCCCATTCGCCGGTGGTGCCCGGCTCCTCGCCCTGTGTCCAGTACCGCGCCTGCCAGGAGCGGCCGCGGTGCGAGACGTTCATGCCGCCGGTGTAGACGGCCGACGCGCTCCAAGCTGCGCCGCAACTTGAAGGCGGAGGGGGTGGCGGGTTGGTGCCGCCGCCCCCTACGTTGACGTCGACGCAGCTGTAGAACGCCATCGGGGTGTCGTAGATGTTCCAGACGGCCAGGATCTTGTGCCGTCCGCTGGGCAGGTTGGTCAGCTGGTGGCTGAGGACCTGCGGCGGCTGGGCGTTGCCGTTCGTGAACGTCTGGTGCAACCGGCCGTCCACGTAGTACTGCCAGTTCTGCGTGCGGTGCATGGCCGTGTTGCGCCAGGTGAACGCCGTCGAGCTGCCGATCGAGGTGACTCGCCAGCCCTTGTTGTCCTCGTTGAGCACTGTGTACGCGCTGCCGCCACTACAGCTCTGCGAACCCTTGGCCGCTTCGACACTCTGGGGTTCGTACTGGATGGCGCCGCAGTTGGCGACGACGCCGGTGGCACATTGGTCCTGACGGCTGGGGGGACTGGTGATCCAGCCATGGGCGCTGGCCGGGCTCGCGGGGAGGATGACGGCGACAAGTGGAGCGGTGACGACGGCGGCCGCAAGCACGGCCAGTCTTCTGCGCAAACTCATGTCGCTCCCTTCGGGGATACGCGGGGGCATCGTCCCATTAGCGAACGTCAATACAGTTAAGTTTGTCAACAGTTAGTTCACATGGCGTTGAAGATTGCCTCTTTCTGAAGAAGCTGCAGCAAGCGGGTGACCTCGGCCCGGACGGCGTCGCGCCCGGGGGTCAGGTACTTACGCGGATCGGTCAGCTTTTCCTGGTCGGCGAGCACGTCGCGGACGGTCTCGGTCAGCACGCGGTTGAGCAGCGTCCCGACGTTGACCTTGGTGATGCCCGCGGCCACGGCCGCGCGCAATCCGGAGTCCGGCACCCCCGACGAGCCGTGCAGCACCAGCGGCACCGGCACCGCGGCCGCCAGCCGGCCGATCAGCTCGACGTCGAGCCGGGCGTCGCGGCTCGCCATGGCGTGCGACGAGCCGACGGCGACGGCCAGCGAGTCCACCCCCGTGGCGGCGACAAAGGCCGCGGCTTCCGCCGGATCCGTGCGTACGCCCGGCGCGTGCGCCCCGTCCTTGCCGCCGATCTCGCCCAACTCGGCCTCGACCAGGCAGCCGACGGCGTGACAGCGTTGCACGACGGTGCGGGTGCGGGCCACGTTCTCGTCGTAGGGCAGGGTCGCCGCGTCGAACATCACCGAGCGGACGCCCAGCGCGACGGCCTGGTCGATCAGCTCCTCGTCCTCGGCGTGGTCGAGGTGGACGGTCACCGGCACCGAGGCGGCCGAGGCCAGGCTCAGGCACGCGGTCGCGAACGGGGCCAGCGAACCGTGATAGCGCACCGCGTTCTGCGAGATCTGCAGGATCACCGGCAGCCCGGCCCGCTCGGCGCCGGTCACGATGGCCTCGGCGTGCTCGAGCAGGATCGCGTTGAAGGCGCCGACCGCCCGGCCGCTGCCTCGAAGGTCGGTCAACAAGCTCACAGTTCCTCCACGGTGACGGCGCCGAGCCAGCGTCGGCGCGCTTCGAGATCGATCTCGCCCGCGACCGGCCGCAGCACGCAGGCGGCCGAGGTCGCCACGGCGTCGGCCAAGGCGGCGGGCCAGGGGGTGCCGGCAGCCAGGCTGAGGGCGAGGGCGGCGGTGGCGGCATCGCCGGCGCCGGTCGGGTTGCCGTCGACCACCTCGGGTGTACGGGCGTGCCAGGCGCCACCGGGGGTGACGGCCACGGCACCGTCCTCGCCGAGGGTCACGACGACTGCGGCCGCGCCCAGGTCGAGCAGCCGCCGCGCGGCGGAGACCGGATCGCCGCCGCTGATCTCCGACAGCTCGGACCGGTTCGGAGCAAGCACCGCGCCGGCGCCGACCGCCATCGGCAAAGCCGGTCCGGACACGTCGATGATCACCGGAAGCGGATGGGCGAGACGGGCCAGGCGGGCCGGCAGGTCGTCGGGCAGGCCCGGCGGGACGCTGCCCGAGACCACCAGGGCGTCAGCGTGGGTCAGCTCTTCCGCCGTAATGAAAGCGATGGCGTCGGCTGTGCCGGCCGGAGCCGGGCTGCCCGGTTCCAGCAGGATGGTCGTCGGGCCGTCCGCGCCGACCACCGCGACGGTCCGCCGGACGGCCGGGAACGAAGGGATCAGGTGATGGGGCAGGCCCAGGGAGTCGAGTCCGGCGCGGAACGGGTCGGGTTCGGTGCGGGCCGCCGGGGCGACGACGATCGCGTCGCCGCCCAGTTGGCGCACCACCGCAGCCACGTTGACGCCCTTGCCGCCGGCCCTCGACCGGACAGTCTGGACCCGTACGCTGGAACCGACGGCCAACGCCGGGACCGCGTAGGTGATGTCCAGCGCCGGATTGAGCGTCACCGTGACGACGCGGGTCATCCGTCGGCCAGTTCGGCCGACTTCTCGGCGGTGTAGACCATCAGCGTCGAACCGACCAGCGCGAGCACGATGCCCGAGGTCTGCCAGCCGGACGGGATCGTCTGATAGATCGCGAGCGACAGCACGATGGTGAGCACCGGGGCCAGCGCGTTGGTGATCGGCGCGACCACCGAGGCCTTGCCGCGGCTCATCGCCATCACCAGGAACAGCGCGCCGATCGCGTTGAGCACCTGGGTCACCGCGGTCAGCGCGGGCGCCTGCCACGGGAAGCCGGTCGGGAAGCCGCCCATCAGCAGCAGCGCGACCGGGATCAGCACCAGACCGCTGATCGTCATCCAGCCGAACGTGGTCGCGTCGTTCACCCCGGCCAGGGCGGCCTTGCGCATGTAATAGGCCTGCACGCCCCAGGCGACACAGATCAGCACGGCCAGGATCAGGTACGGGCCGGCGTCGACGCCCTCGTCGCTGGGCGCGACGGAGAAGAGCACGATCGCGACCAGCGCCAGCACCACACCGATCACGGCCAGCCGGGTCAGGCGTTCCCGCAGGGCGACCAGCGCCATGATCACGGTGATGGCGGGGGAGAGGGCGATGATCGGGAAGATGATGTACGCCGGACCGATGGTCAGCGCCTTGAACAGCAACAACTGACCGCCGGCGCCGGTCAGGCCCACGATCAGCCCGTACATGGCGGCGACCGGACGGCGGTCGAACGTGGCGCCGCGCAGCGCGACCACGGCCGGGATGATCATCGTGATCGACCAGATGATGTAGACCATGCCGTCCGGGTAGCCGTACTTGCTGGTCGGCTGGCTGGAGAACGCGCCCCAGACACCCCAGAAGAGCACGAGCAGAGCGGCGTACGGGATCCAGCCGGTGCGACGTCCGGCGGCGGTGCTCAGAGAGGTCATGTGCGTGGTCCGTTCGATAGGCGTGCGGCGTACAGGGCCGCGCCGTGGTCCGGGGGGAAGAGGGGTTCGCGCAGGTCGTAGCGGCCGTCCAGGGCCTGCCGGAACGCCGCCAGCAGCAGCGGGCTGGTGAACATGCCGCCGGAGTAGGAGACCGGAATCAGTTGCCGGGTATCGAATTTCAGGACGCGGGCCTCGGCGTCGACCATGTCGGCGAGCTCGCGGCCGGCGTCGCGCAGGATCTCGGCGCTCGCGGTGTCACCGGCCTCGGCGGCCTCGCTCACGGCCGTACTCAATGCGGCGATCTGGGCCCGGTCGCCCTGCCAGCGGTTGAGCACGACGTCGACGATCTCGAGGTCGTCGGTCAGGTCGAGCCGGGCCCGCAGGATGTCGGCCAGGGGGCCGCGGGGCAGTCGCCCGTCGCCCATCCGGCTGAACGCGTTGAGGCCTCGGATGGCGACCCAGTGGGCCGAGCCCTCGTCGCCGAACAGCTCGCCCCAGCCGCCGGCCCGCGACGTGAGCTCGCCGTTCTCGCCGTACGCGATGGAACCGGTGCCCGCGACCACGTTGATGCCGTCGGCCGCGCCCAGTGAACCGGCCCAGCCGCAGATCATGTCGTTGCCGCAGCGGTACCGGTCATGGCCGAGCACGTTCCGAGGCAGAGCATCGAGCTTGGGTACGTCGGGCAGGACCTCGCCGTAGCAGGGGATCCCGAAGAATGCGTACGCGATGTCGTTCGCTTCGATGCCGGCGCTCGCGCACACCTCGGCCACGCCCTGCGCCAGCAGCGGCTCGACGATCTCGAGGCCGCTCATCAGGTAGTAGATGCTGGCCGTGCGGGCCGAGGCGACGATCGTGCCGTCCTCGTCGACCAGGCAGAAGGCGGTCTTGGTGCCTCCGCCGTCCACACCCAGGTACATGTCAGGACCGCCTTTCGCCGTACGGGTGGATGACGACGCCCTGCACGACCCGGTTGACCTCGCCGCCCGGGAACGGGTTGTCCGGGGTCAGCCCGGCCGTCAGCGAGCAGGTCAGGGCCGTGAGCTGGGCCGTGATGACCGCGGCCAGGGCCCACAACGCGTCCGGCAGGCCGGGTCCGCGCGGGACGGGCCAGGTGCCGTCCGCGTCGACCAGCACGACCCGCTCCGGACCGAGGTCGCCGGCCAGCTCACGGGCCAGGTCGAGGTCGTACGCCCGGCGGTAGTCGTCGCCCGAGACGAAGACGACGGCCAGCGTGTCCGGGGTGAGGGCGGCCTTGGGGCCGTGCCGGAAGCCCAGCGACGACTCGCCGAGCGCCACGGTCGTGCCCGCGGTCAGCTCGAGCGTCTTGAGCGCGGCCTCGCGAGCCAGGCCCTTGAGGCTGCCCGAGCCCAGATAGACGATGCGCCCCGGCCGCAGCGCGGTCACCTTCCGCTCGATCGCGGCGGCGTCGGCGAGCACGGCGGTGGCCGCCTCGGCCAGCGCGTCGACGTCGGCCTCGCCGGCCAGGCACAGGTAGGCGGCCAGCACCATCGACGTGAACGACGAGGTCATGGCGAACCCGCGGTCGTTGGTCGCGGCGGGCAGCGTCACCACGGCGGCATTACCGGCATCTTCGTACGCGCGGGCCAGGCGTCCGTCGCCGTCGCACGTGATCACGAGGTGGTGGGCGACCGGGGCCAGCTGGTCGATCAGCTCGGTCGCGGCCAGCGACTCCGGGCTGTTGCCGCTGCGGGCGAACGACACCAGCAGCACCGGGCGGTCACCGGCCGTCACCGCCTGCGGGTCGGTGACGATGTCGGTGGTGGCGATCGCCTCGACCGGCCGTTTCAGCACCCGGGCCAGTTCCGGTGCGAGCACCTCGCCGACGTAGGCCGAGGTGCCGGCGCCGGTCAGCACGATCCGGGTCCGCTCTTGAAACGCCGCGCCGAGCAGCCGGTCGACGTCGCCCCGGGCCGCGTCCACGATGCGCCGGGTCGCGCGCCAGACGTCCGGCTGCTGTTCGATCTCGGCCCGGGTATAGCTGCTACTCATCGTGCTCCCTGTTATTCACAACCTGGTCTGGTTCCGGAAAGCTACTGGTATGCAACTGGTATGTCAACGGTTTCGACTGGGCTGCTGGTACCGTCGTGGCGGTGCAGACCAGCCCCCTGATCGGCCCGGACGCCCTGCCGCTGTATCTGCGGCTCGCCGAGCGCATCCACGACGACCTGCGGGCCGCCGACGGCACCGACGGCGCCCGGCTGCCCTCCGAACGCCAGCTGGCCGAGCGCTACGCGGTCTCCCGGGTCACGATCCGGGCCGCCCTGGGCGAACTGCGCGAACGCGGGGTGCTCGTGTCACTGCCCGCGCGCGGCTGGGCCGTGGCCGCCGCCCCGGTGCAGCGCGGCGCGGGCACGGCGGGCCGGGTGATGGGGTTCGCCGACCTGGCCGCCCAGCGCGGCCTGGACAGCCGCAACGTGGTGCTGTCGAGCCGGGTGCGCCCGGCCACCGGCCGCGAGGCCGAGCTGTTGCGCACGGTGGCCGGGGCCGACCTGTTCGAGATGCGGCGGCTGCGCTACCTCAACGACCTGGTCATCGCCGTCGAGCACAACCGCCTGCCGCTGGTCGTCGCGCCCGAGCTGGCCACGACCGACTTCAGCCGGCGCTCGCTGTACGAGGTGCTGCGGGCGGCCGCCCCGCGCCAGCAGCCGCACTACGCGGACTACTCGGTCGAGGCCCGCAACGCCACCGACGACGAACGCGAGCAGCTCGAGATCACCGGCCCGGTCCCGATCCTGTCGGCCACCCAGCTCACCTTCAACCAGGAGGGCGTCCCGATCGAACTGACGGTCCAGGCCTACCGCGGCGACCGCTACACGTTCCGCGCGTCGATCACCGACTGACGGTTCGATCCGGCGGTCCGCCACCGGTTGCTCGCAGACGCGCGTGTGTGCGCCGGTGGACGCCCTCGCCGGGGCACCAGTCCGGGCACTCGCAGGCGCCCTGCCGCAAGAGACGGAGTCGCAGGCCGTCAGGCACGTTCGGATGATGAACAATGAGGCTGTGGTTCACCGGCTCGGTCGCCTTTACGTCGCCGCCCGGGCGTCGTCAGGCCAGCACGCTGCGGTAGGCGTCCTCCAGTTCGGGTCCGGGATCGAGGCCCAGCAGGTCGGACAGATGACGGCGGGCGCTCAGGTAGACGTCGACCGCGGCCGACCGGCAGCCGATCTGCCGGTACACGGCGATGAGCCGGGCCTGCGAGTCCTCGTCCAGCGGGCGCAGCGCCGCCTGCTCGCGGACCAGCCCGACGACCTCGTCGGCCCGGCCGGCGGCGATCCGCAGGTCGGCGTACCAGTCGACGAGTTTGGCCTGTTCGGCCTTGACCCCGAGCACCCGTGGCGAGCCGCTCAGCAGCGGCACGTCCAGCGCGACCGGCTCGTACGCGTGCTCGATCACGTCGGCCAGAGCGGTTTCGTACGCCGGGTCGCGCGCCGCGCGCAGGGCCGCCACATGCGCGAACCGGGCGCGGAAGCGGGAGACGTCCACCCGCTCGCGCGCGATCGTCAGCGCGTACGTGTCACCGCAGGTCCGCAGCACGTGTCCCCGCTGCCGGGGTGGGCACTCGGGCCCGATCGCGGCCCGCAGGCGTTGCACGTACTTCTGCACGGTGGCCCGCGCCGAACGCGGCGGATCGTCCGGCCATAGTGTCGCCACGATCGCCCCGTACGGCGCGGCGGCCGGGGCGTACAGGGCGAGCAGGCCGAACAACGCCCGCTGCGCGGGCGGGCCGAGATCCACGTCGCGGGCACGAACCTGCGCGGACACATGGCCGAACAACATCACGTCCACCAGAACCCCCGTTCACCGGTGTTGCGATCGGCCCAACGATATCCATCGATTCCGAATGGGGTGACCCATGGACCGGCGTTTACCGCTGTTCGGGGATTCTCCTGCGCGGGCGGAACAGGGCCGCCCCACCTGAGTGGGGCGGCCTCAGCGGGGTGAATCAGCTCAGCGGAACGGTGCGGCAGGCGAGCGTGTCGTTGTCCGGCCACTGCATCACGCTGCGCGTCTGCGGCCCCCAGCCGCCGTCGGCCGTGATGCCGTGCCACCTCTGCACCGCCTTGACCGCGGCCTCGGTCTTCGGGCCGAACGTGTCCGGGGAGGCGAGGCTGAGCGGGGCCATGTTCCCGAGCCGGCCCTTCTGGATGTAGCAGATGTTGATCGCGGCCTGCATGGTCCGCAGGCTGCTGGTGTCCGTCTTGCCGTCGCCCCGCTGCATGTAGCAGCGCTGCACGCTGTTGGCCGCGGGTACGGGGACAGGATGCCCGCCCGCGCCGGCCACCACGACGTTGTTGCAGATCGGGCTGGGCAGCGCCGCCAGCGGCGGCAGATCGGCCGCCTGGGCCGCGGCGGCCGGCGCCAGGGCCAGCGCCAGGCCGGCCCCCACGATCGTCAAGGACCCGAGGATCTTGCGCATCTCGCCTCCAGATTCGGACGGCCGACGGTCGGCCGCCACTACCTCCAGAGCGTCACGGATGCTTCCGTACGCGCCGTCCCAGCGCAGCGGGCCCCGGGCGGCCGCCGACCGGTACGCGACCGGTACGCCGGCCGTCAGAAATCCAGGTGCCGGAGCGCCTCCGTCGTATGCCGCGCATCAAGCGGCAATCGCGCGGATCACGGGGTCTGGTTGTCGGGGCGGAGGGTGTGGATCACTCGGGCGCCGTCGGGCCAAGGGCGGATCGGAGCTTCGTCGTCGGTCTTGCCCACGGCCGGCACCGTCGCGCGCCCGCACAGGACGAATCCGGCTTCCGGCTCGGTGGACAGCGTCAGGCTGAGGTATCGATGTTGATGTCGTTCCGGTACTTCGGCGAAAGCCAGGATGTCGTCTCGCACCGGACCGGCGGCTGATGTCAGAATCAGAGGCTGGTACGACGATCGAACTCATGGACCGATCACCCTTCTGGGCCACCGCGAACTCCTCAGGCCTGGTGCTCCGGTGGGAGCCAGTCCTCGGTGTGCCGGTGGCGGCCGAGGCGGAGGGCGTCGAACTCGTCGTCGTGATTCTGGCGTGATGCGCCCAGGTGGCGGAGGGCGTGCGAGATCGGGGACCAGCCTGGGGCCGGGCGGGGCTCGTTCGGCGTCAGGTGGAGCGGGCCCAGAGCGAGCGCTCCGTTCTGCCATACCGCTGCGAACTGGGAGCCGCTGCCGCCGAAGTATTCGGCCTCGACGTAGGCGACCGGGGCGGTGGCTGACCAGGCGGACAGCACGTCCTCGAAGCCGGGTGGGAAGAGGTGAGCCGGTGCGAAGCTGTGGTCGCCGCGGCTCACCTCGTCGTACAGGTCGGGGGTCATGGGCATCAGGCTGAGGCCCTGGTCGAGACCCACGACCACCGCGTTGGTGAACGGTGGCCGCGGGTCGAGAACCCGGGCCGGAGCGATGACGCACTGCAGCACGTAACCCACCCGGCCACCCTACGAGGGCTGTTCGGTCGGTGGGGTGTCAGCTCGGCGTGGCGGATCTGGAAGTCACCGCGGGTCTCGACGACCGGGCCACCCCGGCAGAGTTCTGTCAGCCTTTCCGGTCCATGCGGACGACCTGGTCGGTCAGGCGGGCCTGCTCGGCCGCCCACACCACGCGGTGGGTGGCCAGGCTCTCGACCGGGTCGGACAGCAGCGAGGAGCCCTCGCCGGTCGCGACCGCCTGCAGGAAGGCGTCGACCAGGGCCTCGTCGCCGCCGCCGTGGCCGTCGGCGGCTGATGGGCCGCCGGCTGCGGACGAGTCGAAAACTTCCTTCTGGCCCGTACGGAAGTCGAGGTAGCGCACCGTGCGGCCGTCCCCGTCGAGGTAGCCGTGGGTGCCCTGCAGGCGGGTGCGGCGATGTTCCATCGGGGTGAATGCGCTGACCGTGAACGAGCAGGTCGCCCCGTCCGGGAAGGCCAGGTTGACCACCTGGTGGTCGACCACGTCGTTGTCGCAGGCGTACACGCAGCGGCCGTACGGGCCGTCGCGCAGCGCCGCCGTCACCGACTCCTCGGTCGGGGTCGCGGTGACCGCGCCGAGCGGCCAGAAGTGCTCGTCGGGGTCGGCCAGCGCCTGGGCGTAGCGCCGTTTCGCGGAGTACGGGCAGGTGTTCTCGACCGGGCAGTCCAGGCAGCGGTCGGTGGCGCCGGCCGGGCGTTCGGAGGGCCGGAAGTGGGTCAGGCGGCCGAACGAGCTGACCCGGTCGGGCAGCTGCTCGAACAGGTACATCAGCCAGTCGATGTCGTGGCAGCACTTGGTCAGCAGCAGCGGCCCGGACTCCTCGGTGTTGCGCCAGTGCCCGCGCACGAACGAGTGCGCGAAGTGCCACCAGCCCACCGGCTCCAGGTGCTGCACGCTGACCAGACGCCCGATGCGGCCCTCGGCCAGCAGAGATTTCACCATTCTTGTGTACGCCGTGTAGCGCAGCACATGGCAGACGGCAGTGATCACGTTGTTGCGGCGGGCCGCCTCGACGATGGCGGTGGCGTCCTCGTCGGTCGGGGCCAGCGGTTTCTCGATCAGCAGGTGGTAGCCGAGATCGGCCAGCCGGACGGCCGGGTCGCGGTGCATCCGGTCCTGGGTCGCGACGATGGCCGCGTCGGCGGTGCGGGGCTGGGCGGCGAGGCCGGTCCAGGAGTCGAAAACCCGGTCGGGGGCGATCCCGAACTCGGTTGCGGCGGCGTCGCGCCGGGCCGGGTCCGGTTCGGCCACGGCCACCACCCGGGCTGTGCCGGTGCTGACCGCGTGCCGTGCGTACGCCTGCCCGCGCAGACCCGCTCCGACGAGAGCTAGAGTCACCTTCGACATGGTGTCCCTTCGGCGAGATATCAAGGACTCCATCTAAAGGCGTTCGGCGCCGAAGCTCAAGGGGGCGTGGTGACAGCACACGTGGCCGGCGGGGACCTGTCGCGGCTGCGGCAGCTGAACGCGGACGCGGTGGTCCGGGTGCTGCGCGACGAGGGGCCCCGGACGTTGACCGAGCTGGCCCGGCTGGTCGGGCTGTCCCGGGCCTCGACCGAGGACGTCGTGCAGGAGCTGCTCGAGGTGGGCTGGGTGGCCGAGGTCGGGCCGGCCGCCGGCGGGGTGGGCCGCCCGGCCCGGCGCTACCGGTTCCGGGCCGACGCCGGGCAGTTGCTGGGCGTCGACGTCGGCGGCCACAAGGTGCTGGCGGTCGTCACCGACCTGGACGGCACTGTGCTGCACAGCCGGCAGCTCCCGGTGACCCCGGAGCTGGGCCGCAGCGAACGGCTGGCCGCGGTCGACGCGGTCGTCGACCGGGTGCTGCGGGCGGCCGGGCTGACCGGCGACCGGCTCTGGGGCGCGGGCGTGGCCACCACCGGCCTGGTCGACGGCAGCGGCCGGGTCATGCTGTCCGAGGCGCTGGCCGAGTGGACCGGCGTCGACCTGGCCGGGCACCTGCGGGACCGGGTCGGCGGCCCGGTCCGGGTCGAGAACGACTGCAAGGTGGCCGCGCTGGCCGAGACCTGGCGCGGGGTGGCCCGGCACGCTTCCGACATGGTGTTCATCCTGGCCGGTTGGCGCACCGGGGCGGGCCTGATCGTCGGGGGGCGGTTGCACCGGGGCTTCGGCAACGCGGCCGGCGAGATCGGCGCCCTGCCCGCGGCGGGGTGGCAGCGCGCGCCCGGGCATCTGCGGCACGCCGGCGACGTCTTCGCCGCTGCCCGGACCGGTGACAAGGCCGCCCTGACGGCCGTGCGCCGCTACGTCAAAGACCTGGCCCAGGGCATTTCGGCCCTGGTGCTGACCCTCGACCCGGAACTGGTCGTGATCGGCGGCGGCTTCTCGCGCTCGGCCGACGTCTTCCTCGAGCCGCTGCGGGCCGAGCTCGACCGCTGGTGCCTGCGGACGCCGGAGATCCGCGTGTCGACGCTGGCCGACGAAGGGGTGGCGCTGGGCGCGGCCAAGCTCGCGCTCGACCTGAGCGCCGGGCGGAGCTACACGCGCAGTCGGAACTGACCGTTTGGGTCGGCGCTCTTGTGAGCCGCGGGCGGGCGTGCATTAATTTCCCTGCACCCCAGGATAATTCCCGGCATCGATCTGCAAGAGGACGATGAGATGCGCACCTTCATGCGAATAGGCACGGCCCTGCTGGCCGCCGGATTGACCCTGTCGGCCTGCTCCGGCGGCGACGACAGCGCCGGCGAGTCCGAGAACGTCACGCTCACGTACGCCGTCTGGGACCAGAACCAGAAGGCGGCCATGCAGGACCTGGCCGCCGACTTCACCCGTACCCACCCCGCCATCACGGTCGACGTCCAGCTCACCCCCTGGGAGGGCTACTGGACCAAACTCAAGGCCGCGGCCACCGGTGGCGCGGCCCCCGACGTGTTCTGGATGAACGGCCCCAACTTCCAGCTCTACGCGGCCAACGGTGTCATCGCGCCCAACGCCGAGCCGGTCGACATGTCGGTGTACCCGAAAGCTTTGGTCGACCTCTACACGTACGACGGAAAGAACTTCGGTCTTCCCAAGGACATGGACACCGTCGGCGTCTGGTACAACAAGAAGCTTTTCGACGCCAAGAAGGTGCCGTACCCGGAAGACGACTGGACCTGGGCCGATTTCCAGGACACGGCCGCCGAGCTGACCGATCCCAAGGCCGGCGTGTTCGGCACCGCGGCCTCGCTCAGCAGCTTTCAGGAATACCAGTACGACACCATCGCTCAGGCCGGCGGTTTCGTCATCTCGCCCGACGGCAAACGGTCCGGCTACGACGATCCCAAGACCGTCGCCGGCCTGAAGTTCTGGACCGACCTCATCGCGAACAAACACTCGCCCGACCTCAAGACCATGACCGATACCGTGCCGCTGCAACTGTTCGAGGCCGGCAAGATCGCGATGTACTGGGGCGGGTCGTGGAACGCGGCCGAATTCACCGGCAACGACTACACCAAGGGCAAGGTCGACGTCGCGCCGCTGCCCCGGGGCGAGAAACAGGCGACGGTCATTCACGGTGTGGCCAACGTCGTCGGCGCGAAATCCGAGCACCCGCAACAGGCCTGGGAGTTCGTGAAGTATCTCGGTTCGAAACCGGCCGCCGAGATTCTCGGCAAGAAGGGCCCGATTCCCGCGTACGCGGGCACACAGACCGACTGGGTCAAGGCGCACCCCGACCTGAAACTCCAGACCTTCCTGGACGCGGTCGACTATGCCGTGCCCTATCCCGTCTCGAAGAACACCGCGGCCTGGAACGAGGCCGAACTGGCCCATCTCAGCAAGGCGTGGAGCGGCGAGCAACCGGTCGACCAGGCCGCCACCGAACTCGCCGCGACGATGAACAACCTGCTCGCCAAGGAGTGACGCGGTGACACGGCGGCGGGACCGGATCACCGAGGCGTTGTGGGCGTACGCATTCCTCGCGCCCCTCGCCCTCGGGCTGGGTGTCTTCTATTTGTGGCCGGTGCTGCAGACGGCGTACTTCTCGTTCACCGAATGGGGCGCCTTCGGCGGCCACGAATGGTCGGGAACGGCCAATTACGTACGGCTGCTGCACGATCCCGAGGTCGGCCGGGCGCTGACCAACACGATCTCGTACACCGCGCTCGGCCTGGTCTCGATCCCGCTCGCCATCGTCTTCGCCGCGCTGCTCAACCGGAGGATGCGGGGCGTGGGCGTCTATCGCACCCTGTTCTTCCTGCCCGTGGTCACCATGCCGGTCGCCGTGGCGATGGTGTGGCGGTGGCTCTACAACGGCGACTACGGGCTCATCAACTACCTGTTGTCGCTGGTCGGGATCGGCGGCCCGAACTGGATCGCCGACCCCGGCACGGCCCTGTTCGCGCTCGTGGTCATCGGCGTCTGGAGCAGCCTCGGCTACAACCTGATCATCTTCCTGGCCGGCATGCAGGCCATCCCGGCCGACTACTACGAGGCCGCCGCCCTCGACGGCGCCGGCCCGGTGCGCCAGTTCGCGCGGATCACCCTGCCGCTGCTGTCGCCGACCGCGTTCTTCGTGTCGGTGATCTCGGTGATCGGTTCGCTGCAACTGTTCGACCTGGTCTTCGTGATCGCCGGGTCGGGGGCGTCGGCCCGGGCCAACCCGGCCTACCCGCGGCTGCAGACCGTGGTCGCGCTCTTCTACGACCGGGCCTTCGTGACCAACGAGCGCGGGTACGCGGCGGCCATCGTGATGGTGCTGCTGCTGATCATCGCGGCCCTGACCCTCGTGCAGTTCCGGCTTCAGCGGCGCTGGGTGCATTATGCGTAAGCCGTCGAGATCCCGCGTGCTGCTGCACACCGTGCTGATCGCCGCCTCGCTGGCCATGGTGGCGCCGTTCCTCTGGCAACTCGTCACCTCGCTGAAGACCCTGAGCGAGGCCACCGCCGTGCCGCCCACCCTGCTGCCCAGCGGGCGGTGGCAGAACTACGGCCGGGTCTTCGACCTGCTGCCGTTCGGCGCCCAGTTCGGCAACACCGTGATCGTGGCCCTGGCTCGTACGGCCGGACAGGTTCTGTTGTGCTCGATGGCCGCGTACGCGTTCGCCCGGCTGCGCTTCCCCGGCCGCAAGGTGCTGTTCGGCGTGCTGCTGTCGGTGCTCATGGTGCCGCCGCAGCTGTTCATCATTCCGCAGTACCAGATCATGTCCGCCCTGGGCTGGCTCAACACCCTGCAGGCGCTGATCGTGCCCGGCCTGTTCAGCGCGTTCGGCGTTTTCCTGCTGCGCCAGTTCTTCCTCGGGCTGCCCATGGAGCTCGAGGAGGCGGCCCGCCTCGACGGCGCGGGGCCGGTCCGCATCTACTGGTCGATCATGTTGCCCCTGGCCCGGCCGGGTCTGCTGGCTCTGGCCGTGCTGGTGCTGCTGTGGTCGTGGAACGACCTGTTCTGGCCGCTGGTGGTCAACAGCGACCCGGACACCATGCCGCTCTCGGCCGGGCTGGCCTCGCTGCAGGGCCAGTTCCAGACCGACTATCCCGTGCTCATGGCCGGCTCGCTGCTCGCATCGCTGCCGGTCATCGCCGTCTTCATCGTGTTGCAACGGCAGTTCATCCAAGGCATCGCACAGACCGGAATAAAGGGGTGAGGCAATGTCCGTACGACAGCTCCGCCGATGGTTCTCCGGGATCGCGGCGGTTGTTCTGAGCGCTTCCCTGCTGGCCGCGGCGTCCCCGGGCCGGGTGACCTATCCGGCCAGTTCGGCCGACTTCGCCAACCCGGAGCGCGGCCTGTATCACCACACCAGCAGTTGCGACGCCGGCAGTTTCGACGAGAACGTGCTGCGGGGCTATCGCACGACCGAGAACATCTCGCTGGTCATGTGCATCTTCTATCTGCGCGACTACCGCACCGGGCCGATCAGCGCCACCGCGCTGACCCAACTGCAGAACCAACTCGACACCGTACAGCGGGCCGGGCTGAAAGTGGTGCTGCGGTTCGCCTACACCGACACCGATGACGCGGACGCCGCCCCGGCTCAGGTCGTCGCGCACCTCGATCAGCTCGCGCCGTATCTGCGCCGCAACGCCGATGTCATTTCCGTGGCGCAGGCCGGTCTCATCGGCACGTGGGGCGAATGGTGGGACACCCGCAACTTCGGCGACGAAGGGGTGATCAGCGCGCAGAACTGGGCCGACCGTAAGCGGGTCACCGACAAGCTGCTCAGCGTCCTGCCCACCTCGCGGGCGGTTCAGCTGCGTACGCCGAAATTCAAGCGCACCATGTACGGAACCGGGGCGGTGCCGCGGATCGGGCACCACAACGACTGCTTCCTGGCCAGCCCCGACGATTTCGGCACCTACGAGAACCCGGCCGTCGAATATCCGTATCTGCGACAGGACACCCGCACCAACCCGATGGGCGGCGAGACCTGCGTGGTGAATCCGCCGCGCTCGCAATGCCCGACCGCCGTCGCCGAGCTGTCCGGCTTTCACTGGTCGTACCTGAACGTGAACTACAACCCGGACGTCATCGCCGGCTTCGCCGCGGGCGGCTGCCTGCCCGACATCAAGCGCAAACTCGGCTACCGCCTGGCCTTGACCAATGGCACTTTCCCGGCCACAGCGAATCGGGGCGGCCCGCTGGCGGTCAGTGTCGGACTGCGCAACGATGGCTGGGCCGCGCCCTACAACCCGCGCCACGTCCGGCTCGTGCTGCGCTCGGTCGCCACCGGGGCGGTCACCCGGATCCCGCTCGGCGCCGACCCACGCACCTGGCAGCCCGGCCCGGCCACGCTGGCGCAGACGGTCACCGTGCCCTCGTCGCTGCCGACCGGCTCGTACCGGCTGCTGCTGGAACTGCCCGACCCGCTGCTGCCGGACCGGGCCGAGTACTCGATCCGGCTGGCCAACGAGAACACCTGGGAGCCCGCCACCGGCTTCAACAACCTCAACGCCACGGTCACCGTTCGATAGCTCGGAACAGGTAGTTGTTGGCGTGGGTGCACACCCGCTCGACCGGCTGCCATCCGCGCTGCCAGGCCAGCATGGCGTAGCCGCGGGTGGCCAGCCAGTCGACGACGCCGGCGGGGGAGTAGTCGTAGCGGGCGGTGTGCCGCGCCTCGATCTCGATGAACAGTGTGGGCCGGAAGCGGTCGATCGTGTCGGCCGCGCCGTGCAGCACGTGCAGTTCGGCGCCCTCGACGTCGATCTTGACGAAGTCGAGGCGGGTCAGGCCGGCCGCGCGGACCAGCCGGTCGACGGTGGTGACGTCGACCGGCACATCCGTGTGGTGCGGGTATTCCGCGTTCGAGCCGACGCCGTGGCTCTTCCAGTCGAGAAAGGACCGGCTGGTGGCGAGGCCCTCGGGGCCGGCCGGCACCCGCATCGCGGCCCGGCCGGGCTCGGCGCCGAGGGGATGGCCCGCCGGTGCGGGATCCGGCCGTTGCCGAGCACTAAGACCTCGGGCGGACCAGGCCCATCTCGTACGCGATGATCACCAGGTGGATGCGGTCGCGGGCCTCGAGTTTGGCCAGCAGCCGGGCCACGTGGGCCTTGGCCGTGGCCGGGCTGATGTAGAGATCGGTGGCGATCTCGGCGTTGGACCGGCCCCGGCCGACCAGGGTGAGCACCTCGCGTTCGCGCTCGGTGATGCCCTCGGCCGATCGATGCGTCGCGGGAGCCTGGGACGGTCCCGCGGCGAAGTGCTCGATCAGCCGGCGGGTGACGCTCGGGGCGATCAGCGCGTCGCCGCCGGCGACTACGCGGACGGCGTTCAGGATGTCATCGAGGGCCATGTCCTTGACCAGGAAGCCGCTCGCGCCGGCCCGCAGCGCGGCGTAGACCGACTCGTCGTCGTCGAACGTGCTGAGGATCAGCACCCGGCTCGGTTCCGGCTCGGCCAGCACCTGCCTGGTCGCCTCGATGCCGTCCAGGACCGGCATGCGGATGTCCATCACGATCACGTCGGGCCGGTGCTCGCGGGCCAGCCGCACCGCCTCGGCGCCGGTGCCGGCCTCGGCCACGACCCGGAGGTCGTCGCTCGAGTTGATCAACACGCGCAGTCCACTGCGGATCAGGGGCTGGTCGTCGACCAGCATCACCCGGGTGCTCATGCGGTCAGGGCGGGCAGGGGCAGGCGGGCCCGGATGCGGAAGCCACCGTCCGGTCCCGGACCGGCCTCGAACTGCCCGTCGAGCAGGCTGACCCGCTCGCGCATGCCCGAGAGCCCGTAACCGAAACTCGGCCGCCCGCCCCGCCCGAGGTCGGTGACCTCGACCGTGAGCTCGTCGCCGTGCTGGGTCACGAGCACCTCGCAGTGGTCGACGCCGGCGTGCCGGATCACATTGGTCACCGACTCCTGAATGATCCGGTAGGCCGACAGGTCGATTTCGGGCGGCAGCGGCGTCCGGTCGCCCTCGCGTCGCACCTCGACCCGCACGCCGGCCTGCGCCGACCGGGTCACGAGGGCGTCCAAATCGGCCAGACCGGGCGCGGGATCGCGCAGTTCCGGGCCGGAGCCGGGATCGGTGCGGCGCAGGGTGCCCAGCATCCGGCGCAGCGCGGCCGCGGTGTCCCGGCTGGTCTCCTCGATGTTGGCCAGCGCGGTGCGGGCCTCCTCGGGCTGGGTGTCGATGACCCGGCGACCCATCCCGGCCTGTACGGAGATGACACCGAAGCTGTGCGCGATCATGTCGTGCAGCTCGCGGGCGATCCGCAGCCGTTCCGCCTGCACCGCCCGGGTCTCGGCCTGCTCACGCTGGGCGGCGGCGTACCGGCGGCGCTGCCCCAGGGAAAGGCCGATCACCCACGCGGTCACCAGGGCCAGGCCCTCGATGACCAGCACCACGAGCACGTCCGGCCCCGGCTGCGCCATCGCCCACCCGGCCTGCGCGGCCGCGGTCACCACCAGGGCCGGTCGGGCCCGCCGGGGCGGGTCGAGGGCGGCCACCATCCCGAGGACGACGTCGGAGAAGATGATCAGTGGGATCGCCAGCGCCTGGACGAACTGCGAGTCGGCGCCGACCAGCAGGACCCCGGCCGTGGCCGCCAGGAGCGTGGCCAGGGCGGACAGCCGGTGCCCGCGCCACAAGAGCACCGTCACCACCACCAGCACCAGCAGCGCGAGACCGAGCACGATCTCGTTGCCGGCCGGGGCCAGCACGAACGCGACCAGGCTGAGCACGATCAGCAGCGCGCCCCACCACAACCACGGAAGAAGACGTCGGACGGCGAGCATGCGGACGATCGTATCGGCGCTGCTGACGACCCACATCGGCTTGCGGGCGTAAGCCCACGGGCTACCCGGAGCCGGGTGGTTTGTGATCCGCGGGCCGATGTGAGCGACAAGCCCGGAACGGCAGTTTTGGGCCATGACCAAATACGCCGCCCTGCGCACCGTCGCGGCCGTCACCGCGGTGATCCTGACGCCGTCGACCGGCGCCCTGCTGGCCGCGCCCGCCGCGCCGGCCGTGGCCCTGCCCCAGGGTGTGGCGGCCTGGCGGGCCGACCCCCGGGGACTGCCCGACCCGGTGACGGCGACGCCGGCCGAAGTCCGCTCCCGCCTGGCCGAGCTGGCGGCGGCTGAGCTGGCCGTGACGTATCCCGGGGTGATCGGTGGGCTGGACGGCGCCCCGGTGGCGCTGCGGTATAGGGCCAACGAGCACGCCGCCCGGGGGTATCCGGCCGGCCACTACCTGCTGTTCGATTCCCGGGGCGGGGCCGGGTGGCGCAGGTGTTCGGCGATCTGACCACCGCGCGGCGGATCGCGGTGCTGGTGCCGGGCATGAGCAACCGGCTCGACAACTTCTGGCGCGGCACCGGCAGCGTGCGCCGCCGCTCGCCCGCGGTCCAGGCGGCCGACCTGCACCGAGCGGGCGACGGCGCGGCGGTGATCGCGTGGCTGGGCTACGACGCTCCGCAGACCTGGCGCGAGGCGGCGCGCGAGGACCGGGCCGAGGCCGGGGCCGACTCCCTCGTGCGTTTCGTGACCGGGCTGGTCACGGTCCGGCCCGACGCGACGATCACGCTGCTGGGACACAGCTACGGGTCCACGGTGATCGGCCGGGCCGCCGGCCGGTTGCCGCGCCAGGTCACCGACATCGCCGTGTTCGGCAGCCCCGGCGTGGGTGCGGACACCGCCGCCGGACTCGGGACTTCCGCGCGGGTCTGGGCCGGGCTGAGCACTCGTGACTGGGTGCGCCGGATCCCGGCCGTACGGGCTTTCGGCCTGGGCCACGGTCACCGGCCGACCGACCCGGCCTTCGGCGCCCGCGTGTTCGCCACCCTTGACGTCGCCGGTCACGATCACTACCTGGAGCCGGGCACCGACTCGCTGGCCGCCCTGGCCCGGATCACGGAGGGTGGGGCATGAGCTGGACGACCCGGATCGCGGCGGCCACCCCGGCGCACCGCGACCGCACGATCGACGCGCTGCGGGCGGTGGCCATCGCCGGCGTCATCCTCGGGCACTGGCTCGTGTCGGCGGTGGTCAGCGATCCCGGCCGGCCCGCCGCGTGGCACGGCGCGAGCCCGCTGCAGGACAGCCCGGCCCTGATCCCGGCGACCTGGGTGCTGCAGACGCTGGGCCTGTTCTTCTTCGCCGGCGGCTACTCGGCCGCGCTGAGCATCCGCGGCAAGGCGTACCGGCCCTGGCTGACCACCCGGCTCACCCGGCTGGCCCGGCCGGTCGCGGTGTTCGCGGCGGTGTGGGTGCCCGCGATGCTGCTGCTGCAGGTCACCGGGGCGCCGGACAGCACCCGCCACGTGGTCCGGTCCCTGATCACCCACCCGCTGTGGTTCCTGCTGGTCTACCTGGTGCTGACCGTGGTCACCCCGCTGTTGCGGCGGCGCCTGTGGCTGCTCGCGCCGCTGGTGGCGATCGTGGCCGTCAGCGACCTCTACCGCCTCAACGGCCTGGTCGCGCCCATCGGGTGGGCCGTGCCCTACCTGCTGGGCATGGCCCTGGCCGAGGGGCGGCTGCCGCGGCGGATCGGCGTGATCCTGGCTCCGGCCGGGGTTGTGGCCGGGGTGGTCCTGGTCGTCGGGCTCGGCTATCCGGCCAGCGCGGTCGGGGTGCCCGGCGACGGGTGGTCCAATCTCAACCCGCCCACGCTGTTCGCACTGGCCCTGGCCGCGGCCCAGATCGGACTGTTCCTGCTGCTGCGGCCCCGGCTCGCGCAGTGGCTGCGACGCCCGGTGGTGTGGGCACCGGTGGCGTTGCTCAACCTGGCCGCGATGACCCTGTTCTGCTGGCATCAGAGCGCCCTGCTGCTGGTCACCTTCGGCGGTCTGCTCGTGGGCCCGCTGCCCGGCCTGCTCGACGCGCCGACCGGGGCCTGGCCGCTGTACCGGCTGCTCTGGCTGCCCGTCTTCGCCCTTGTCCTGCTCGGCCTGTGGTCGCTGTTCCACCGCTGGGAGACCGGGCCGACGGTGAAGAGCCGCACGCAGACTGGGCCGGCGTCACCGCGGGTTGGACCGGTCCAGGATGTGGACGCCGGCGGCGAAACGCAGAAGGTCGCTGTCGGTGATGGCGAGCGGTGAGCGGACGGTGATCTGCAGGACGGCGTCCCAGTTGCTGACAGCGATATCGAGCCGCACCCCGTCGGCCTCGCGGGTCAGCCGGGCGTCGTCCCCGGCGACCTGGCCGGTGGTCGACGGCAGGGGATAGGCCCGGCGCAGGACCACGCTGAAGTCGCCGTCGTCGAAGCTCATCGTGGACGCGGTGATCGTGTCGGGGGTCAGACCGGCGGGGGAGTGGTCGAGCTCGAACGGCGGGAGCACGGGGATCGCCGCGCTCGTCAGGGAATCGGCCAGGGCGACAACCTTCTCCCGGGTGTACGTGTCGTCGGTCGCGAGCTGCAGCCAGCGGTCCGGCCCCTCCGGCCAGTACAGGACGTACTGCTTGGCCGGCTCAGCATCGACGGTCCGCAGCCGGCCTGACCGGCCGCGGACCTGCACCGGGGCCTCGGTGGCAGCCGTCGTGAACACCGGTTCGGTGCTCGTGACGGTGACCGTGGTGTCGGCCTGGCGGCGCAGATCGGTGGCCTCGAAGAAGGCGATGCGCTTCCCCGGTTCCAGCGTGGCCACAGGCGCCCGCATCCCGTCGGCCGGCGGAAGCGCGTACGGGAAAACGGGGTTCGGAAAGCCCGGGACCAGCTGGACCGGGGTCGCGGCGGGGCGGGGCGCTGCCGGCACGACGGACCCGGAGCGGTGGACGAGCACGGCCACCGTGGGCAGGCCGACCACGAGCGCCGCCGCCAGGCCGGAGAGCTGAACGGCGAGCCGGCGCCGCCGATACCGCCCGGACCGGCGGTGCACCTGGCTCAGCAGGTTCGCGTCGGGTGGTGCGTCCAGGGCCGCCCCGTGCATGCTGCGGGCGAGCCGTTCCTCCAGGTCATCCATCACCGACCAGCCCCTTCTCGACGATCACGGTGCGCATCTTGGCCAAGGCCCGAGAAGCCTGCGACCGTACGGTCGACTCGCCGCAATCCAGCAGGGCGGCGATCTCGGCGTCGGGCAGGTCGCAGTAGAAGCGCAGCACCAGCACGGCCCGTTGCGCGCGGGGCAGGCCGGCGAGCAGCTGCCACATCTGGTCCCGGGCCACGATCCGGGTCTGCGGCTCGTCGCCCGCCTGCTCGGGCAGCTCGGCCAGCACCGTCTCGGTCGAGGCCCGGCGCCGCCGCCAGGACAGGAACTGCCGCAGGATCGCCTTGCGCACGTACGCCTCGGCGTTGTGCAACTCGGCGACCCGGCCCCAGCGGCGGTGCATTTTCGCCAGGACCTCCTGCACGAGATCCTCGGCCAGATGCGAGTCGCCGGACAGCACGTACGCGAATCGCAGCAGCGCCCATCCGCGGGTCTGCACGAAATCGTCGAAGCTGTCCGGCTCGCTCAACAGGATTTGAACTTGTACGTGCCCGAACCGGGGGCGGAGACGTCGAGGTCGCGCAGCACGATCGAGAGCCGGCGGCCGAATTGCGTGCACGCTTTGGTGAAGCCGCCCTGGGTGTACTCGATCACCACCACATTGTCGCCGTAGGTGCCCGTGTAGGCATCACATTCGTCCCACTCCCCGCATTCCTCGGCCACCGCGAAGTCGAAACCGGCCGTACGGGATTCGGCCCTGCTCAATTCGGCCGTGTTCTTCTGGCCCACCGCGAGGTTCCGGCCATGGGCGTACGCGGAAAGGGAAGCCGCGTAGGCGAGGGCGTCGGCCTTCTTGAGCCGGCCGCCGGACCGCGTCCACGAATCGAGATTGTCGGGTTCGACGGCCTTGAAGCCCTTGGCCGCGCAGGTGCTGATCCAGCCGCCGACGACCTGGGTCAGTTCGGCCCGTTTGGCGGCGGTGGAGAAGTCGAGCAGGTATTCGTCCCAGTCGGGGTCCTCGACGGGCTTGCCCTTGCTGTCACGCAACAGCACGTTCGGGTGCTCGGTCTCCCACCACCGTTTGGCCGCGTCGTCGGGCTGGGTCTGGAACGCGTTGATGTAGCAAATGTTGTAGAGCCCGGCGGCTACGGCGGCGGTGTAGTCGCGGCTGACCACGGTGACCCCTTTGGGTGGCTGATAGGGCCGCCCGATCTGGTAGTCGAAACTCGCGTTGGCCGGGGGTGGCGCCCAGTTCGCGGCCTTTGTCGCCGGCGCCGGTTTGCTGCGGGCCTCCGCGATCCCGAGGCCGGCCGCGACCGTGGCCAGGGCGGCGGCCACCACGACCAGCACCTTGGTGCGACTGCGCTTCTTCGACGCCATGCGTGAACTCCTCGGCTGACGTGCGGGCATCTCCCTCCGAACAACGCGCCGGGCCCAGCCGGCTGCTGCACCGTCCGCCAACTTTCTTTGTGTGACGGTCCGACCGTCGGACTCGCCACGCGCCGCTCGAAACAAACGTGCCGGGCCCAGCCGGCTGTGCACTACTCGCCCAACTTTCTCTGTGTGATGGCCCGACCGTCGGACTCGCCGCGCCGCGCGCCCCGCCCGTGATGGTCCCGGCGGGGCTGGCCCGGAGCCTGCGGCTCATCGGCCGCCGGCGTGATCCGGGGTTCAACTTTCGTCGTACGGCGGAACAGGCTCGGATCTGCCGAAGCCCTGACGACTCGGGCCGCGGAATTCACGAAAATTCTTGGCATCCCCATCGGTTCGACAACGGAGGAAATGCCATGCGGAAGGGCCTCGTCATCACCGCGGTCATCGGATTCGTGCTGTGCGGCGGACTCGGAGTCGTCGTCTGGCAGCTGGTCGACTTGGGGAAGGAAATCGTCGCTTCGGGGGTCACCCGGGAGCAGTTC
This sequence comes from Paractinoplanes aksuensis, assembly GCF_024137025.1. GTDB lineage: Bacteria > Actinomycetota > Actinomycetes > Mycobacteriales > Micromonosporaceae > Actinoplanes > Actinoplanes aksuensis. The sequence goes on along the minus strand of NZ_JAMYJR010000027.1, from coordinate 194,967 downwards.
GACGCGCAGAAGAAGGGGGCCGCCGAGGCCGATGTGCGGGCCGCGCTGCCCCCGCCGCTCACCGACATCAACGAGAAGGACCTCTACCGGAACGAGCCGGCCAAGTACGGCGTACCGGCCGGCGCGTCCTGCAACTACCACACGATCAAACCGATCCCGGACGCCGGCCCGGAGCTGTACCGTTTCTGTTTCGTCAACGGCGCTCTCGCCGAGAAGAACACCGTGACCATTCCTGAGAACGTCGAGCGTTGACAGGTGTCATAGGTGCCCTACCCGCGGTTGTTGCTGGACGACGTCGCGGGCAGGTTCGAGGGCCATGATCGGCCAATGTGGACGAATTGCAGTGACGTTGCGCTAGCAGCGACGGCGTGCTTGCAACGATGGCGCGCTAGCTGCGATGGCGCGTTTGCTGCGATGGCGTGCTTGCTGCGATGGCGTGCTAGCAGTGAGCGCGCCGCAGTGAGGGCGCGCCAGCAGTGACGGGCACGGCAGCAACGAGGGCGCGGCAGCAACGAGGGCGTGCTTGCAGCGACGGGGCGCTGGCAGTGACGGGCTCGAAGACGACCGTGCGGCCGTCTTCGAGCCCGGGTGGTGGGTGGTCAGCAGGCCTGGCGGGACCAGGCTGTCTCGATGCTGGTGCCTACGCCGCCGACGCGGGTGCCGTTGGGCAGGACCACGACGGTGTCGATGGATCGGCCGCGGACGTTGCCGCAGCCGCCGCCGGCGAACGGGCTGTCGTTGACGACCCGGGGCACTGGGCAGGCTGAGTGTCCGAGGGCGGTTCCGCAGGTGCCTTGGACGCCGTACTTGCAGCCGTTCACGGTGTGGCAGACGCCGGGGATCTCCTTGACGCCGAGACACCGCACGGGCGTCCCGCTCGTGGTCTGGCAGAAGATCTCGTTCTCGCCCCAGGAGACGTCGCTGTCGAACTGCCACAGGTTGGCGCAGTGCACCGCCTGGTACGAGCCGACCGTAGCGATCACCTGGCACTTGTGCAGGATGAGGTGCGAGTCCGCAGCCTGCGCGGGCACGGCGTTGCCCACGAGCAGCACCAGGGCCAGGCCGATCAGGGCAGCGATGCGCTTCATCATGTCGATACCTCCGCTCAGATGTCGTAGATGCTGCGGGTGATGTACGAGGCGCACCACGCCTCCCAGTTGCCGCCCGCGCCCACGCAGACCTTGGCCTGGTACCAGGGGTACGAGATGCGGTAGTGCTGGGCGATCCCGTTGGCCGAGCCGTTGTTGTCGCAGTAGTCGATGGCGGCGGCCTCGGACGGCTGGATCCGGACGCAGACGGTCCGGCCGTCGTACCGCTCGTCGGCGACCGCGATGTCCCACGTCGTGCCCGAGATCCACTGGATGTGGGCCGAGCCGTAGCGGGCGACCGCGTCCTGCGCGATCTTGGTCGGGTAGTTCCGGATCGACGGGGCCGCGGCGGCGGGGCCGGCCGCGCCGAGCAGCACGGCGCTCAGGGCGGCCAGGCCCAGCACGGGCCGGAGGAGGCTTTTGATCATGCGTCACGTCCTTCGTGGTCGTGCGGGCTCGGCGCCCGCCGCCTTCAGACGCTAAAGCCGCTGGTGGCGGGCCTCCTAGGCGTCGGGACAGGCGCCGGACAACGCCGGACAACGACCCGCACCGACCTGCGCCGGCGCGGACCCAGTGCTCGACATCTATGGACAACGGGGGACAATCGACGCCGTGCCCCGATCGCAGCAGCGCCTGACCGGAAGTGATCCGGTCACCCGGTTCGCGCAGCGACTGCGGGACGCGCGCGAGGCCGCCGGGCTCACGGTGCGGCAGCTCGCGACCCTCGCCGGGTACGGCCGCAGCACCCTCTCGACCGCCGAGAGCGGCGCCCGGCTGCCCGCGTGGGCGGTCACCGAGGCGTACGTCCAGGCTTGCGGTCAGCGTGACTTGTCGCGCTGGCGCGGCTGGTGGGACTCGGCCTACGAGTACGAGCGGCAAAACAAGCGTGGGCACGAGCCGGAAGGCAAGCGCGAGCACGAGCCGGAAAGCAAGCGCGGGCACGAGCGGGAGACCACGCGTGGGCACGACCGGGGAAGCGGGCGTGGGCACGAGCGGGAGAGCAAGCGCGGGCACGAGCGGGGAAGCGGGCGTGGGCACGAGCCGGTGAGGAGCAGCCCGCAACAGCTGCCGGCCGACATCCGCGGCTTCGTCGGCCGCGCCCGGGAGCTCGGCCTGCTCGAGACCGAGGCGCCGGTGGTGACGATCTCGGGCCCGGCCGGGGTCGGCAAGACGTCGCTGGTCGTGCACTGGGCGCACCGGCAGGCCGAGCGTTTCGGCGCCGGCCGGCTCTATGTGAACCTGCGCGGCTTCTCGGGCGGCGAGCCGATGCCGCCCGACGAAGCCCTGCGCCTGCTGCTCGACGCGCTCGGGGTCGCCCCGGCCGCCCTGCCGGACGGGCTCGACGCGCTGGTCGCCCGTTATCGCAGCCTGGTCGCCGGTCGGCGGCTGCTGGTGGTGCTGGACAACGCGCGCGACGCCGAGCAGGTGCGCCCGTTGCTGCCGGGGGCGCCGAGCGTTCGTACGGTGATCACGAGCCGTCACCGGCTGGCCGGGCTCACCGCGACCGACGGCGCCGAGCCGCTCGCGCTGGCCCCACTGAGCGCCGCCGACGGGCGGGCGATGCTGAACTCCCGCCTGCCCGGCGACGACGTGGGGGCGGTCGATCAGGTCGTACGGCTCTGTTCCGGCCTGCCCTTGGCCCTGAGCGTGGTCGCGGCCCGGGCCCGGCAGACCGGCCACCCCCTGTCCGCGCTGGCCGACGCCCTGGCCGACGACGAACGGGTCCTCGACCCGCTCAGCGCCGGGGACGCGGCGACCGACGTGCGTACGGTGTTCTCGTGGTCGTACGCGGCCCTGGGGGAACCGGCCGCCCGGATGTTCCGGTTGCTGGCCGTCGGCGCCGATCCGGACCTCTCCGACTCCGCGGCGGCCGCGCTGGCCGGGGTGAGCCGCCCGGCCGCCCGGCGCGCACTGTCCGAACTGGTCGACGCGAGCCTGGTCGAATCGCCGGCCCCGAACCGCTTCCTGCTGCACGACCTGCTGCGGGCCTACAGCCGGGACCTGCTCGCCGACCGGGCCGACGAGACCGGGACCGCCGGCGAAAGAGCCCGGGACGCCAACGCCGCGCCGGACGCCAACGCCCGGCCGGACGCCAACGCCCGGCCGGACGCCAACGCCCGGCCGGACGCCAACGCCCGGCCGGACGCCAACGCCGGGCCGGACGGCGACGGCGAGGCCTGGGCCGCCCACCGTCGACTGCTGGATCACTACCTGAGTACGGCGCTGGCCGCCGATCGCCTGCTCCGCCCGAGGCGCGATCCGATGCCGATGACGCCGCTCGTGGCCGAATCCGGCTCGTTCACGGACCGCGACGAGGCCGGCGCCTGGCTCGACATCGAGCGCCGGACCCTGCTCACCGCCGTCCGGCGCGCGGCCGCGGCCGGTTTCGACGCCCACGCGTTCCAGCTGGTGTGGGCGCTCAATTCGTACCTGCGGCAGCGCGGGAACTGGCCGGAGTGGAGCCGCACCTGGCACCTCGCCCGCGACGCGGCCGAGCGCCTGGGCGAGCCGGCTGCGCAGGCCATGGCGGTGCGCGGCCTGGCTCACGCGAGCACCGTCACCGGGCGCCCGCAGGAGGCGCTGACCGCCCTGGACAAGGCGCTAGCCCTTTATCGCCGGGCCGGTGATCTGGCCGGCGAGGCCCAGACTTGCCTGCAGGCGTGCGCGGTGCACAGCGATCACGGCGACCCCGAGATCGCGTTCGACCACGCCCAGCGCGCGCTGACCCTGTTCGACGCGGCCGGGCACCAGCGCGGGTCGGCGTCGGCCCTCAACTACGCCGGGTGGAGCCTGATCCAGCTCGGCCGGCACCGGGAGGCCGCCGAGCTGTGCCGCCGGGCCGTGGAGCAGCATCAGCAACTGGGCGACCAGCGCGCCGAGGCGCTGGCCCTGGACAGCCTCGGGCGGGCCTACAGCCGCCTCGGGGAGCACTCCCAGGCCGTGGCCTGCTGCCGACGAGCCGTGGAACTGCACCAGATGCAGGGCGAGCTGATCCACGAGGCGGGCGCGCTGGACAGCCTGGGCGACGTCGCGGCCGCGGCCGGTGACTCCGCGACCGCCCGGTCGGCCTGGCAGCGGGCCTACGACACGCTCAGCGCGACGGAACATCCCCAGGCGGCGAGCGTCTGGTCCAAGCTGGCCTCGGCCGCCGCCGCACCGATCGGCCCGCTCTAAAGAACCAGGCCGCGGCGGTACGCGTAGACGACGGCCTGGACGCGGTCGCGCAGTTCCAGTTTGGTCAGGATGCGGGAGACGTACGTCTTGACGGTCTCGTGGCTGATGACCAGGGCGGCCGCGATCTCGGAGTTGGACCGGCCGCCGGCCAGCAGGCGCAGCACCTCCAGTTCGCGCGCGGTCAGCGGCACGTCGTCCGGCACGCCGGCGGCCGGGCGGATCCGGGTCGCGTAGCGGCCGACCAGTTGGCGGGTGACCTCGGGCGCGAGCAGGGCCGCGCCCCCGGCCACGGTGCGGATGCCGTGCAGCAGCTGGGCCGGTGGCGCGTCCTTGAGCAGGAAGCCGCTGGCCCCCGCCCGCAGCGCCTGGTACACGTACTCGTCGACGTTGAAGGTGGTCACGACCAGCACCTTGACCGGGTGGTCGACGCCGGCCCCGGCCAGCCGGCGGGTGGCCTCGATGCCGTCGATGCCGGGCATGCGCACGTCCATGACGACCACGTCGGGGCGCAGCCGGGCCGCCTGGTCGACGGCGGCCAGGCCGTCGCCGCACTCGCCGACCACCTCGAGGTCGGGCTGGGCGTCGATGATGGTGGCGAAGCCGGTGCGGATCAGCGCCTGGTCGTCGCAGACCAGCACCCGGATCACGTCGCCGCCCCGGCCGGGATGCGGGCCGTGACCACGAAACCGCCCCGCGGCTGGGGACCGGCGCTGAAGTCCCCGCCTAGCGTGCCGACCCGCTCGCGCAGCCCGGTCAGGCCGCGCCCGCCGCCACCCGGCGCCGCCGTGGCCGACCCCGATCCGTCCGTGCTGATCCGCACATCCACCCCCGACTCGCCGTAGCGCACGGCCACCGTCGTCGGCGCGCCGTGGTCGTACTTCAAAGCGTTGGTCAGGGCCTCCTGCGCCACCCGATAGACGGTCGGGTTCGGCGCCGGCGGGCCCTCCTCGATCAGCTCGACCGGCTGCCCGGCCCGGCGGGTCTGCGTGATCAGCGCCCGCAACTCGCCGCCGTGACCCGGATGCAGCAGGTCGAGCAGGTGCCGCAGCTCGCTGATGGCCTGGCGGCCGGTGTCGCTGACCGCGCTCAGCGTCTGGTCCAGCCGCTCGGGGGCCGCGGTCAGATAGCGCGCGGCCTCGGCCTGCACGACCATCGCGGTCACGTGGTGGGTCACGACGTCGTGCAGCTCGCGGGCGATCCGGCTGCGCTCGGCGGCGCGGGCCCGTTCCTGCTCGGCCACCCGGTGCTGCCGCAGCCAGGAACCGACACCCCACATCGCCGCCAGCACCAGGTAGAACAGCACGAAGTCGGTGAACCCGGCCGGCCCGATCCGGTTGAGCACCACGGCGAAGACGACGTAACCGACGGTGGCCGCGACCATGACCGCTTTCCGGCACGACCGTTGATGTGCCCCCGCGCTGATCAGCGCGATCGCCAGCGCGGTGCCGCCGATCGTGTGGAAGCCGAGGAACTGGTCGAACGCGAAACCACAGGACACCAGGGCCAGGCTGAGGGCAGGCCATTTACGCCGTACGGCTAATGGAAGGCACTCGATCGTGACGACCAGCACGCCGAGCAGGTCGAACGGGCGTTCCGGCACCAGGTCGCTGAGCCGGGTGCCGTGCCGGTGCCAGTCCGGGACCAGGGCCGCGGCGGTCAGCAGCACGGCCAGCGGCAGATCGCGGACCACGAGCCTCGAGGAGCGGATCACGCGACGAGCGTAGAGGGCTCACGGCGGCGCAGCGGCACGATGTGCCCCCGGCGGCGGGCGAGGATCAGGAAGACCGTCGTGACGATCACGCCCGCGATCAGCGTGGACAGGCTGGCCTCGGGCCCGAACGAGCCGCCGCTGATCCACGTGTTGCCGGTCGACTCGGCGTCCAGCAGCCCCTGCTTGAGACCGTTGCCCGACACCTCGGTGCTGAAGATCGCTGCCTGCGCGAAGTTCCAGCCGAAGTGCAGCCCGATCGGCAGCCACAGGCTGCGGGTGGCGATGAACGCCGACGTCAGCATGCCACCGCCGGCGATCGCCACGCAGAGCGCGCCCCACAGCGTGGCGTTCTCATTGAGCAGGTGCACGGCGCCGAAAACGACGGCCGACAGCAGCAGCGCCGGCCAGGTGCCGGTGAACTTCTCGACGTGGCGGAACAGCACGCCGCGGTACATGAGCTCCTCGGTGACGACCGCCCCGGCCATGAAGCCGATCAGACCGACCGCGGCCAGCGGGTCGTCGCTGAGCCCGTGCACCCGGTAGCCGCCGTTGACCGCGATGTTGCCGATGACGGCCGCGAAGACCGCCAGGCCGAGCAGCGTTCCCCGGACCAGGCCGGACGCCGCCGCACCGGGCTCGGCCTCGGTCACCGGCCGTTTCTCGGTCCACCGGACCACCCAGTGGTAGGCGGCCAGCGCGACCACCGAGGCCACCAGGCCCACCACCAACGACAGCCAGACATTGTCCTGAGCCGCGAGGGTCGCCCGGCCCGCCAGAAACGCGACCCCGACCACCACGACGAACTGAATCCCGAAACGCATGCCGCAGAACGTATTGAGGAAGACGGTTCCCGTCGTCACCGTCGAGCGGACATCCCGGGTAGCTCGCGCGAGCTACACAGGAGGCCCAGCAGGGCGCCGATCACGCACAGCCCGGCCGTGGCCAGGAAGATCTCTTGATATTCGGTACGCAGGGCGTCCTGAACGGCTCGCTCGTAGACCTCGAACCGGGCCTGATACTCGGCCGGTTCGACGCCGAACGGCAGCGGGGTGTCGAGGGTCGCGGTCAGCTCCTGGAAGCGGTGCAGGCCCCACGCGGTGAGCGCGGCCACGCCGACCAGCATGCCGACCATCCGGGCCACGACCGCGGCGGCCGAGGCCACGCCGTGCCGGTCCGGGGGAGTCACCCGCAGCACGACGGCCGAGAGCGGGGCGATGACCAGGCCCAGGCCCAGACCGGCCAGGGCGAGGTCGGTGTCGAGGCGGGGCAGGAACCCGGCGTAGCGGGCGGCGGGGACACCGGCCGGCCAGTGCGCGATCAACACGTACCCGCAAGCGGCCGTGAGCAGGCCGATCAGGGTGACCCAGCGCTCGCCCAGGCGGGCCGGCACGAGACCGCCGAGCACGGCGCCGACCGGCAGCGCGATCAGGAAGCGGGTGAGCAGCAGCGTGCCGCCGAACGCGTCCCGGCCGAGCAGCGTCTGCGCGACCAGTTGCACGTCGACGAGCGTCACCATCAGGGCGGCGCCGGTGCAGAAGCTCGCGCCGAGGGCGGCCAGGAACGGCGTCATCTGTACGCCGGCCGGATCGAACAACTTGGTCCGGGCCCGTCGTTCCCACAGGCCGAAAAGCACGAGTACGACCACCGCCGCCCCCAATGTGGCCGGGCCCCACGACGGCAGCACCGCCCGTTCCGGATCCGGGTTGTACAGCCCGACGACGAGCAGACCCAGCCCGGCCGCGAGCAGGACGCCGCCGAGCACGTCGACCCGCGGCCGGTGCTCCCGGGCGGTGGTGTCCCGCGGCAGCGCCACCAGCACGGCCACGGCGGCCAGCACGGCCAGCGGGATGTTGATCCAGAAGATGCCGCGCCAGCCGATCAGGGCCGCCACCGCGCCGCCGTAGATCGGGCCGAGCACGCTGCCCAGTTCCTGTGCCGCGCCGACCCCGCCCAGGGCGACCGCGCGCCGCCGCTGCTCGGTCCACAAATCGCCGGCCAGGGCCATCGTCACCGGCAGCAGCGCGCCACCGGCCAGCCCTTGCAGCACCCGCCCGGCCACCAGCCAGTGGATCGAATCGCCGGAGGCGGCGGTGACGGCCGACCCCGCGGCAAAACCGGCCAGGCAGGCCACGATGACCGCGCGGCGGCCGAGCCGGTCCGACAGCGAACCCAGCAGCGGCATGCCGGCCACGTAGCCGAGCAGGAAGCCGGTGACGATCGGCGTGGCCCGTTCCAGCCGGTTGAGCGGGATGTGCAGGTCACGCAGGATGTCGGTCAGAACCGTCACCACGACGTACGCGTCGAGGGCCGCGAGCAGCACGGTCGCGCCCCCGACGCCGATCGCCAAGCGCCGGCGGGTCAGCGCCGGCGCGGCGTCCGTGGTGCTAGGGCGCACTGATCGTCACCGGCGCGTCGAAGCCCGTGAAGGTCACCGTGACCGTGCCGCCGGACAGCGTGAACGTGGCCTTGAGGAGCCGCTTGTCGGCGGCGGCGATCCACAGCTTGGCCGGGATGCTGTTGGTCATGCCGGGGATGAGGCCGGCCAGGTCCTCGCCGGTCGTGGTGGCGGCGACGCGCCAGGCGTCCTTGCCGTCGACCGGCTCCGACGCCTCGGTGGTGGCGCCGGTGGCCGAAGCCAGCACCTTGGCGATGCCGCGCTCGGGGTCGAGGATGGCCGACGGGTCGTACACGGTGGCGGCCAGCGTCAGCGGCAGCGCCTGGAACCCGCCGGTCGGCCCCTTCAGATAGATCTTGTCGCCGACGATCACGAACTCCAGCTCGACCGGGGTGCCGGACTGCTCGACCTGGGCCGTGCCCTTGGCACTGCCCTCCTTGGTCAGCGTGCCCTCGGCCCGGCGCAGGCTGAGCCCGGCCACCTCACCCTCGGCGGTGATCAGGAACTGCGCGGTCTTGATCTCGCGCATCGCCGTGGCCGACTCTTTGACCAGCGCGTCCCCGGCCGGCAGGGTGACACTTTCCGCCTTGTCGGCACTACAAGCGACCAGCGAGAACACGGCAGCGGAGAGCACGAGGGCAGCGCGAAGTCGCAACATACGGCGAATGCTAGACGGGCACGCAAATTCAGGCCCCGCTGCGCTCCACCTGAGTCGCGGCCCAGCTGGCGATCAGGGCCAGGGCCTGTGCGTCGGGGGAGCCGGGCTCGGCGCTGTAGGCGTTGAGGCGCAGGTTCTGGTCGGCGGTCAGCTCCATCGACTCGTAGGACAGGGTGAGGTCGCCGACCAGCGGGTGGTGCAGGCGTTTGACGCCGGCCCGGTGCAGCCGCACGTTGTGGGCGGCCCACCCCGTGCGGAACCGCTCGCTGCGAGTGGACAGCTCGCCGATCAGGTCGGTCAGGGCCCGGTCGTACGGGTTTCGGCCGGCCTCGCCCCGCAGCAGGGCGACCACGTCTTCGGCCAGCTGGTCCCAGTCACGGTAGAAGTCCTGAGCGGCCGGGTCGAGATAGATGAACCGGGCCAGATTGGGCCGGCCCTCGAACACGGGGGCGAAGACGGCCCGGCCCAGCGGGTTCACGGCCAGGATGTCGAGGCGGCCGTTGCGGACGTACGCGGGCGCGCCCGTCATGGCGTCCAGCAGGTGCTGCACGGCCGGGCGGACGGCCGGGGTGGTGCGGCGCCGGGCCGGACGCGGACTCTTGGCGGCCAGGTCGTAGAGGTGCTCGCGTTCGGCGTCGTCGAGACGGAAGGCGCGGGCCAGGGCTTCGAGCACGCTCTCGGAGACGCCCGAGAGGTTCCCGCGCTCGAGCCGGGTGTAGTAGTCGACGCTCACCCCGGCGAGCATCGCGGCCTCCTCCCGGCGCAGCCCGGGCACCCGCCGGGTGGTGCCGTAGGCCGGCAGCCCGGCCTGCTCGGGGGTGATGCGGGCGCGCCGGGTGGTGAGGAAGTCGCGGATCTCGCCGCGGTGGTCCATGGCGTCCTCCGGTCAGCGGTTGGTCAGGCGTTCGAGGTGCTCGGGGTAGCGGTCGCCGCGCACGTCGATCCTCGCGGCGGCCGTGTCGAGCTCGTGCCGGTCGTCGGTGGTGAGGTCGACGGCGGCAGCGCCGAGGTTCTCGTCGAGGCGGTCCAGGCGGCGGGTGCCGGGGATGGGGACGATCCACGGCTTCTGCGCGAGCAGCCAGGCCAGCGCGATCTGGGCCACGGTGGCGTCGTGGCGGGCCGCGACCACGGCCAGCAGGTCGACCAGGGCCTGGTTGGCCTGGCGGGCGTCGGCGTCGAAGCGGGGGATGGTGCCGCGGATGTCACCCGGCGTGAACGTCGTGCCCGCGTCGATCGTACCGGTGAGGAAGCCCTTGCCGAGCGGGCTGTAGGGGACCAGGCCGATGCCGAGCTCCTCGCACATCGGCCGGATCTCGTCCTCGGGCCGGCGCCACCACAGCGAGTACTCGTTCTGCAGGGCGGTCACCGGCTGTACGGCGTGGGCCCGCCGGACGGTCGCAGCCGCGGCCTCGGACATCCCGAAGTGCTTGACCTTGCCTTCGGTGATGAGCTCCCGGACCGCGCCCGCCACGTCCTCGATCGGCACGTCGGGGTCGACGCGGTGCTGGTAGAACAGGTCGATCCGGTCGGTCCGCAGCCGCCGTAGCGAGGCGTCGGCCACGGCGCGGATTTGCTCGGGCCGGCTGTTGACACCTTCGCCGCCGATGTTGAAGCCGAACTTGGTGGCGATGACGACGTCGTCCCGCACCGGTTCGAGGGCTTCGCCGACCAGTTCCTCGTTCACGTACGGCCCGTACACCTCGGCCGTGTCGAAGAAGGTGACGCCCCGCTCGACCGCCGTGCGCAGCAGTTCGATGTTGGCGGCGCGGTCGGGCCCGGGGCCGTAGCTCTGACTCATCCCCATCGCGCCGAAGCCGAGCGCGGAGACGACCAGGTCGGTGCCGAGGGTGCGGGTCGGCAAGTTTGTCGTAGCCATGGTCCCACCGTATTTCCGCATCGGGCGACCAGGGAGGTTCTGGCAGAACCTCCCTGCCGTCACGCATTGATATGAGTCGATTACTTTGCCAGGATGGCGGCATGACGAGCGTGCGGCGCCTGGTCTCGGCAACGTCAGTCGTGATGCTGGCCGTGGCCGGCGCTCTCGCCGGTTCACCGGCCTCGGCGGCGCCGCCCGGCGACGTCGATCCCGACACGCCCTGGCGGATGCGGCACTGGCCGCAGACGCAGCCCTGGCAGGTCGACGAGGCCGTCGCGCTGACCGGCCGGGGTGGCGGGCCCCGGCCGGTCGACCCGCAGCGCTATGAACTGCCGGACACGATGACCTGGGACGACTACCGGGCGGTACCCGGCACCGACTGGGCCGATCCGGCCGTACGCGGGTCGGAACGCACGTTCAACGGCGCGCTGGTGCTCGTCGATTATCCGAATCAGCCGTTCGTCGTGACGCAGCCCGCGAACTCGACCATCTATGGGAACCCGTCCGGCGTCCAGAATCTCGATCGGGCCGAAGTGCCGCAGTTCTACCGGGATTTCCTGAACAAGCCCGGGAAACTCAACCGCGGCCACACCATTCACGAATACTGGATGGAGGATTCGAACGGGCGCTTCGGGATCGAGCTCAGTTCGTTCGGCGTCTATCAGATGCCGTCCGAGAGCCACGAGTACGGCATCGAGGCCCAGATGCAGCGCGGCCAGGGTTGCCCGGCCGGCGACCAGTGCAACCGCAACCTGCGCACCGACGCCCGCGCGGCCTGGATCGCGGCCGTCGGCGAGAACGAGGCTGCGAAGTACGACTTCGTCTTCTTCCTTTCCGCCGGGCAGGACGAATCGGCCACGTGGCAGGAGTTCGGGTCGATGAAGTTCGCCACGAAAGAGGACGTGACCGACGACTTCGGGCCGCCCGACGACGCGCTGCCGAACTGGAACGCCACCCGCTACGTCGAATGGACGTCGTGGCAGGCCTCGGCCAACATCTGGCCCAATGCGACCCAGGGCAGTTCGCTGCAGGCCGAGAGCTCGGGCATGTCGACGTACGCGCACGAGTTCAGCCACATTCTCGGCGTCGGCGACAACTACAACAATCCGTACGGGATCCCGGCCCGCCGCGATTACAGCGGGCCCTGGGAAATGCTCAGCCGCGGCACCTTCAACGGCCCCGGCGGCCCGCACAGCCGGTGGCTGATCCCGGGCACGGCCGGCTCGTCGATGGGCGCCCAGCACATGCTGCGCAACAAGATGAAGCTCGGCATCGCCGACGAGGACCAGGTGGTGCGGCTCTCCCGGGACGCGCTGGCCACCTCGGGGGTCGTGGTGACCCGGGTGACGGCCCGGGCGGTCGCCTCGGGCGGCATCAACGTGACCCTCGACGGCGGCGACCGCTCACCGGCCTGTGACGCCACCACCGATCCGTTCTGTGACGGCGGCGGGTACGACAACTACACGCTGGAAGTGGTGGACCGGATAGGCTTCGACTCGTTCACGCCCGACTCCGGGGTGCTGCTGGCCAAGACCAAGAACGCCGACGCCGCCCCGTTCATCTGGACGATCGACGCCAACCCGCAGGACATCGACAAGGTCGACTTCGTGGCGCCGGACGGCACGCCGCAGAAGATGACCATCGGCGACTACCGGCAGCTCTCGGACGCCCTGTTCCACGCCGGCACGGGCTCGGGCAGCCAGTTCGAGCACGTCGACGCGGCCAACCGCCTGCACTTCTACGTCCTCGATCGCTCGCGAAACCGCAAAGGCGTGCTTTCGTACGAGGTGGCCGTCCGTTCCCTGGACGGGGCCGGGCCGGCCACCCGGGGTGTGAAGGCGTGGCCGGCCACGGCCCGCCGTGACAACTCCGGATGGGCCCGCTGCTCGATTCCCGTCCGTAACACCGGCCGGGCCACCGACGTGTTCCGCGTCGCGGCGCCGAACGCGTCGCTACCTCGTACGGTGATCGCCGTTCCGGCCGGACGCACGTCCACTGTCGAGGTCTGGCTCAAGGACGCCCGCCGTACGCCGGTGACCGTCACCTCCGAGAGCAGCCCGGCCGCCCGGGCGACGACGTCGTGCTCGGTCAAGGGGTCCAGTTCGGGTCCCGGCCGATGAAGCCCAGCAGCCGGGTCTGACCGTCGGCGTCGGCCGGCACGGGCACGCGAGGACCGTACTGTCCGGACGAGCGGATCAGCTCCTCCATCGGTTCCATGCCGGTCACGAGCAGCTCGGCGTAGCCGGCGTCGAGCCGGTCGTCCTGCCCGGTGGCCCGGGCCAGGTCCCAGGTGTGCATGAAGACGTCGGAGGTGTAGAACTGGTCGATCGCCTGATCGAGCGGCAGGTCCCCGGTGTGCGGGTTCGAGAAGGTGCGCCCGGCCGTGGCCGGGTCGTCCAGCACCGCCTGCACCCCGTCGGCGTGCGTCTGCCAGGCGGCGACCGGGTCGTCTTCCACGCCCGGCCCACGCGGCAGCTCGATGCCCGACCCGCCGGCCAGGAACGCGGGGAACCACTCCACGAGGTGGCGCACCACGTCGCGGGCGGCCCAGCCGGCCACCGGGGCCGGCGCGTCCCACGACTTGGCCGCCACCACCCGCTCGGTGAACACCCCGGCGATCGCGCGGTGCCGGTCGGCGGCGCTCAGTTCAGCCAGCTTCATCGCTCAGCATCCTCTCGAGTTTGTCGTATCCGTCGCGGAGCCCGATCTCCATGCCGCTGCGCAGCCAGCCGTCGCGCGTCTCGAAGCTGTCCACCAGCGACCGCGTGCGCAGCCGGGTGCGCCCGTCGCCGAGGTCGTCGAACCACAGCGTGTTCAGGGCCACCGCCTCGGGGTCGCCCTCGTAAGTGAAGGTCTGCACCAGGCGGTCGGGCCGGATCTGGTGAAAGCTGCCGTAGAAGGCGTACTCCTCGCCGCCCCGGATCGAGACGTAGCGGAAACTTCCGCCGGTGCGGGCGTCCCAATGCTCGATGCGGGTCTGCAAGCTGTCCGGCCCGATCCACCGCGCGAACAGGTCCGGGTCGGTGTGGGCCCGCAGTAGCCGCCCCGGCGCGGCCTGGAACTCCCGGGTGATCCAGATGATCGGCAGTTCGGCGTCGGCCTCGACGTGCGTCACGACTCGTCGTCCGATGTCGCCAGAACCTGGTCGAGGCGCTGATAACGCTCCTCGGCCCGGCGCCGGTACCGCTCGATCCACCCGTCCATCAGGTCGAGCGACCCGGCCTCGAGCTGCACCGACCGCGGCTGCGGCCCCGGCGGCCGGCTCACCACACCCGCCTCCTCCAGCACCCGCAGATGCTTGTAAACAGCCTGAAGACTCATGGCGTACGGCTCCGCCAGCTGATTGACCGTGGCATCCCCGCCCGACAGCCGAGCCACGATGTCCCGCCGCGTCGGATCAGCGAGCGCGGCGAACGCCCGAGACAGGGTGTCGACCGGCATGCTGGACCTTCTTTCAACTCATCGGTTGAAAGTCAAGCTATCCGTCGACCTGACCCGGGTCAAGCTTCGCCCGTTCAGGACCCCTACGCTGCCGAGATGCCTGGACCCTCGCTTGATCTGCTGGATCTAGTTCGAAATGACGGCGAACGCTACCTAGGGGCCTACTTCAGCGCCTTCACCGGCCGCTGGTTCGAAACACTGGCCGGCGGCGGTGACCGTCCCGATGTCCGGAACCGGATCACCGCCGACGATCTGATCGCCGTGCAGATGCTGGACGTGAAGGTGCCGCCCGCGGCCTGCTACGAGTTGCTCGAAGGGCAGACCAGCGCCGGCTTCGGCGAAATCCTGGCCCGCATCCCCGTCGATGTGGAGATGGGGACACCCGGGGCGGAGGCGCTGGTGCAGCCTGAGAGCGATGCCGCCAAGGCGTGGCAGGTGCTCGACGACCTGGCCGGTATCGACTACGTCATCGCCGGGAAGATCATGGCCAGAAAGCGGCCGACGTTGTTGCCCGTCTATGACTCGTGGGTGTACTGCCTGTTCGGTTATCCGCAGCCGCCGGTCTGGCCGAAGTTTCAGAAGCGTCTCGCCGCCGATGGCGGGGCGCTTCGTGCGGCTCTGGCCGACGTCCGAGCCGCAGCCGAAGTGGTCGAGCAGACGAGCATCCTGCGGGCGCTGGACGTGGTGTTGTGGATGCAGCACCGAGCGCTGTCGCCGCGGTGCTCCAGAACCAAGACTTGCCCGGCGTGGGGAACTGTGGCGCTGACGCCTTCGTGATGGAGCCGGTCAGGTGGAATGCCCTCGCGCTTCGCGGCGCCATACGGCGGACGAGTAGCGGGCCGGGGTGAGGGCCCATTCGGCCGGGGCGAAGCCGGTGGGCAGGCCGGGGCGGCGCCACGTCTCCGGTGAGTGGCCTGGTGGTAGCCATTCGCGGCGCCAGATGCCCAAGGCTGTGTCGAGGTCGGCCAAGGCCGGGGTGAGCTGGTCGCTGACGGGTGTGCGCAGGTGCTCGGCCCACAGTTTGACCCTCAGGTCGCGTACGAGGGAACCGGTCGTCACGAAGGTGGAGGTGATCTCGCTGTCGGTGCCGACCATGGAGCGGCTGAAGAAGTTGGCCGAGCCGATGCTGGCGAAGACGTCGTCGACCAGCATCAGCTTGGTGTGCACGGTCAGGTTGTCGATGCGGTACATGACCACGTTGCGGCGGGCCGCCACCGGCAGCGGGGCCAGCACCCGCCAGCGCAGGTCGTGCGTGATCACCGGGTGGACCGTGCTGTCGCCGCCGTCGGCCGGGTCCTTGCGGCCGGACCCGATCAGGATGATTTTGACGCCGCGGCGGGCGGCCGAGCGCAACCGGCCGTACAGCTGGAAGCGCGGGTCGCCGCCGGGGGCCTCGTGGAAATACTGGTCCTCGAGGTAGATGTAGCGTTCGGCGGCGTCGATGGCGGTGATCATCGAGTGGTAGATCTCCTGGATGCCGGCCCGCACGACGTTCTTGCGGCGCAGGCGGCGCAGCCCGCGGTGCCGGTACAGGCTCCACGGCCGGTACGAGCGCACCACCTGCACCGCGGACCCCTCGGCCGGGTGATCGGGCTGTTCCGGCACCGGGGGCAGTTCGCGCGGCGGGTCGACCGGGTTGAGCACGGCCATGCCGCCGCTGGGCAGGTGGAAGTACTCGGGCGGCAGGTTCTTGGCGATGTAGCGCGGGGGCAGGGCGGCGGTGTTCTGCCAGCGGAACTGGAACGTCTCGCGGACCCGGGCGGCGGCCGGGCCGTGCAGCCGGGCGGCCGCGTCGTGCCAGCCCCAGCGGTGGGCGCCGAGCTTGAGGCGATGGTGCGGCGAATGGTCGAAACGGCTGGGGGAGAGGTCCAGACCACCGACGTACGCGGTGAGGACGCCGTCGTGGCAGAAGACCACCAGCTTCTGGTGGTTCGAGCCCAGGAGGTGCCCGGACCAGTCGAGCAGCACGCGGTCCTCCAGGGGCGGCGCTGCCACGTCGTGGGTCGACGGCTTCCAGGCCCGGATGACGCGGGCGGCCAGCGTGTTGGCCCGGAACGGCCCGACCGGCAGCCACGGGTTGCCGCGCGAGAACTCGGCCGCGCTGAGCACGATCCGGACGTCGGCGCCGCCCGCGGCCTTCTCGGCCAGCACGTCGGTGAACGGGCGGTAACCGGCCTCGCCCGGGACGCGCCCGGTGAGGTCGAGCTGCGGATCGGCCTGATAGCCGGCGATGTAGACGGCGTCGCCGGGCCCGAGCGCGGCCATGTGCTCGGCCAGCTCGGTGAAGTAGGTGACCCCGTCGATGATCGGCTCGAACCGGGAGTTCTCGGCGAACGTGGGGCACGCCTCGGTGGCCGGCGGCAGGTACCGGCCGATCAGTTCAGTCAAGGACGCGTGCGGCATGCGGTGATTACACCGGAAACCGGCGGCCGCGTCACCTCACCAACCCATCGTTCCCGGCCCGCCCTTGAACGGGCCGGTGATGCCGCTGGTGATCCAGCCGCCGTAGAAGTCGCCCTCCTGCGGCTGGACCACCTCCCCGGCGACCCGGCACTCGTCGACCCGGCTCGGATAGAACGCGACGGCCCCGGTCAGGCTCTCGTAGCCGGGGGTCGGGCGTTCGTAGGACCACCCGGCCCGCGGCACCCGGACCTCACCCACGGTGAGGTCCCAGTAGGTCGCCATGCCCTTGAACTCGCAGTACGAGCTGCCCGGCGCGGCCGCCAGCACCCCGTCGGCGATCTCGCCGCGGGGAACGTAGTAGACCGGCGGGTGCGAGGTCTCCAGCACCCGCCAGCACTGGTCGCTGTCGACGATCACCCGCCCGGCGTGGGTGATCGTCACCCGGGCCCCGGCCTTCTCCAGGCGGGGCGGGCGCGGGTAGTCCCAGACCGACTCCATCAGCGGGCCTCCTCGACGGCAGCGGCAGTCACCACGACATTGTCACGGTAGTGGCGGGTCGCCGCGTCGAACGGCCCGCCGCAGGTGATCAGGGTGAGCCGGGCCGCGCCGTCCCGGGCGAAGTACCGGTCGAGCGGGACGGCCGTCTTGCGGTAGCGCTCGCGGGCGACGACCTCGAACTTGCGCTCCCGCCCGTCCGGGCCGGTCAGCGTGACCGCGTCGCCCGCTTTCAGGCCGCCCAGCCGGAAGAACGCGCCCTTGCCCTCGGCCGCGCTGTCCACGTGCCCGGCGACGACGATCGAGCCGGCGTCGGCGGCGAAGCCCGGCCCGTACCGGTACCAGCCGACCCGGTCGACGCTGGGCGGGACGGCGAAGTCGCCGGTCTTGGCATCGATGCCGACCGCGTCCACGGTCGCGTCGAGATCCAGGGCGGGGATCCGCAGCCGGGCCGGTGCGTCGACCGGCCCGGCCTTCGGCAGCGCCCCGTCCCTGATCGTGGGTTTTTTCACGGTGGCCGGCGGCGTAGTCGCCACCGGGGCGCCGAAGTCGGCCGCCGGCTGGGACCGGCAGGCCCCGATGCCGGCGGCCACGGCCAGCGCCACGCCGAGCGCCACCAGGGACAGGGCGCCGCGCCGGATGATCATCGACGTCCGGTCGCCAGCCGCGTGAGGCCGAGCAGGGCGAGCAGGATGCCGACCGCCCCGGCGCCGTACCAGGGCAGGGTCGAGTTGCCGTCGGCGCGGCCGCCGTCACCGCTGGGCACGCCGCCCGGCGCCGAGTGCAGGCCGTCGATGGTCTGCGACACGATGTCGAGGGTCTTGTCCTCGGCCGAGCCGATCGCGTAGACGACGGTCGCCGTGCCCTCCTTGAGGTCGAGGTCGGCCGGGCCGAGCACCCGGGTGTCGCTCCCGGCCAGCACGACGTCGGCCGAGACGGTGCCGGCGTCGACGTCGGCCTTGCCCTCCTTGCCGTTCGTCACGCCCTCGAAGACGGGCTCGCCGCCGGCCCGGATGTCCACGGCGGGCGCCGCCGCGGCGTGCCGCACGATCAGCCGGGCCTTGCCCGCGCCGACCCTCGAGGTGTCGTTGACGAATGGGGTCAGCGCGGGCCGGCCCTCGGCGTTGAGATGGGCGACCAGGCTGATGTTGGCGTCGCCCGGCACCTCGGCGTTGTCGACCTTGAGCAGGGCGCTGCCGATCGCCTCGCCCGGCTTGGTCAGCGCGATGTCGTACTCGCCGGCGGGCAGGCTCAGCGGGCCGGCGACCTTGCCCGGCTGGAAGTCGGGCACCGTCTTCTTGCCGTTGACATAGACGTCGACCGGCTGCCCGGGAATGCCGTGCACGACCGAGACCTGTGAGTTCGCCTTGGCGTAGGCCGGGGTCGAACCCAGCGCCGCGGCGCCGGCGAAACCGAGCAGGGCCACCGTGCCGAGCACGGCCGCCCGGCGAACGGACAGAGAATGCATCTCATCTCCCGAACGAGTCAGTGTGAATGCGTACGCCCTGTCCTTCGCTCCGGCCGTACCGTTTGGATGCGGTTGGCTGTCCCTCGTTCGAGAAAGGTGATTGCGCGCCGGTGATTGTGGGCATGTACGGCCCGCCCATTTCGATGAGCCATCCGGAGCCGAAAATGATCAACCCGCGTGTGACCCTGGATGCCGACTCTCTCGGCCCCGTCGAGCGGAAGCTGCAGAAGCCGCTCGAGCAGCAGCTCACCTCCGCGTTGCAGCAGGCCACACACTCCGTCGACGACAACTACCAGGGGGAGAGTGTCGACGAGGTCGCGCAGGAACTGCTCGAGGAGACCAAGGACGGCCTGCACCCCGACATCGCCGCCGGCTTCACCCCCGACGGCGCCCAGCTGCACGCCGTGGCCACCGCCATCGTCGACGAGCACCGCTAGTCACCGTCACGGGCCGAGGCTGCCGACCCCCTTGGCGATCACCACCACGGAGATCACCAGGGCCGAGGTGGACTCGGCGCCCATCAGGATCTTGGCCCGGGTCGACAGGGGCATGGTGTCGGTGGGGCTGAACGCCGACGAGTTGGTGAGCGACACGTACAGGTAGTCGACGATCGCCGGCACCCAGTCACTGACCTTGCTCGACCCGGCCTGGACCTCGTCCACCGTGTCGTGGTCCTCGTCCTGCGGGAACCGGAAGTCGGCGCGCCGCATCCGCCGCCGCGGCAGGTGGGTGCGGGCGACCGGCCCGCCGCGGTCGAGCTCCCAGAACGCCAGCCCGAACACGATCACGTTGGTCAGCCACACCTGCCCGGCCGCGACCAGCAGCTCGACCGCCCGCGAACTGTCAGTGGTGACCAGCTGCCGCAGCAGCAGCACCAGCGCGACCGTGTTGGCGGTGGCGATCAGCCCGACCAGGGTCAGCGCGGCCACCCGCTCCCACCGGTTGGTCCGGGTCATCCGGCGCGGGTTCACGACGATCAACGCGGCCAGCAGCAGCGCCTCCAGGGCCGGGATGACCAGGCGGGGCCCGATGATCAGTTGCTCCGGCAGCAGGGCGTAGAGCGCGATCGCGGCCACCACGACCAGGGCCGACGGCAGCCTGGCCTCACCCCGCCGACCCCGTACGGCCTGGGTCCGATCCTCCGACGTCACGGGCTCAGCATGCCGCCGTCCCGGGCCGGGCGACCGCCGACACGCGGCGTCGGCCCGTCGGCTCACCGAGCTCAGACGGTGAGGAGCGAGTCGAAGAACGCGGATTTGTGCCGCTCGTAGGCCTCCGGGTCGTCGCGGTGCCGGAGCTTGATCTCGTTGTAGGCCGCGACCAGCGCCGGATCGGCGGCCATGCAGCTCAGCCGCCCGGCCAGCCGCCGCCGTTCGCGCAGCAGAATCGCGCGGGCGAGGCCGAGGAACTCCGCGCCCGGGCGCAGCTCGGTCATCAGTGTTTGACCAGGGCCATGTCCCACTGGCCGTGCGGGTCCTCCCAGTGGTCGACGGTCTCGCCGCCGCGGGGCATCCGGCCGTCGGTGTTGTCCATCTCGACGAGTTCGAGCAGCTCGTCGACGAACCGTTGGGCGTCCTCGCGGCTACCGTCGGTCGCCACCTTTATGTAGGCGACCTTCCAGTCGTCACCGGGGTCGCCGAGGTCGCGGCCGTCGACGTACCGGTTGCCACCGTCGACCGCGAAGATCGTGCCGGCGGCGTCGACCCGCAACGGCTCCTCGTCGGTCATGGTGACGAACTGGTGGACGAAGACGCGCTCGCCGCTCAGCACGGCTGGATCGAGCCACTCGGGCAGCCGATCGGTCTCCGACTCGTACAGGTAATTGCCCCAGACGTAGAGGCCATAGGTCTCAGTCACGCGCGGACTGTACGCCCCTCGCCCCTGGCGTCGCGTTACGGGCGTAGTCGGCGCTGCGGTCCCGGAAGACGACGTAGCCGTACGCGGGGTGGATGTCTTTCTTCACTGCGGTTTCTCCTTCGTGGCGAGGAGCAGGTCGCTCCACGAGTCCCAGCCGTCGGCCAGTTCCGGGTCGGTGAGCAGGCAACGGGTGAGGGTGCGGTGCAGGCGTACGGGGTCCAGGTCGAGGCCGATGAAGGCCAGGTGCTGCCCGCGGTCGTCGTAGTACGGGTGCCAGTCGACGGCGGCGGCCAGCGAGCGCTCCGGGTCGCTGTCGCCGGGGTCGGCGGCCAGCCAGCGGCCCCACGGGCGCAGGCGCAGCGTTCCGGCCGACTCCCAGGTCATCACCACGTCGGGGCGGTCGGCCCGCCAGCACGTGCCGCGCGAGCGCAGGACGCCGTCGGTGAGCTCGGGGAGCGACTCGTGCAGGCGGCCCGGGTGGAACGGGCGCCGGGCCTGGAACACGCACGCCACCACGCCGTGATCGCCGACCGGGTGGTGCACCCCGACCGGGCGTCCGCGCAGGCCCCGGGTGACCGCGGCCACGGGGGTGGTTCTTCCGGGTGCGTACGGGATCAGGTCGTCGACCCCCGCTTGCCGCGCCCACGGGGCGATCCGCTGGACCAGGACCCGCAGCTGCTCGGCCTCCCATTCGTCGTCGCCCTCGGGTTGCCCGGTCAGCAGCACGGTGTCGGCCTGTTCGAGTTGCCGGGCCACGAGCTGGCTGACCGGGCGCTCGTCGGCCAGCCCGTCGAGCAGCAGGTCGGCCGGCACGACGGTGACGATGTGCGGCGCCTCGGCCGTCCGCAGCTGGTCCGGCTCGGCCCCTTCCGGAGCCACCATCACCCGTACGCCCGGGTGTTCGGCCCGCACCCGGCCGGCCACCTCGGCCACGGCCGCACCCCAGAAACCGCACAGCACGAGCACCGGCAGGCCACCCATCTCAGGCCTGCTTGGACAGGGCATCGGGAAAGAACCCGGCGAACGGGTCGGGCCAGGCCCGCCACCCGTCGGACCCCTCGGCCAGTTCCGCGTCGGTGAGCAGGCAGCCGGTGAGCAGCGCGGTCATCGCCTCGGTGTCGAGGTCGAAGCCGACGAAGCACAGCGCGGTGGCCCGGTCGCCGTAATAGGGATCCCAGCTCGCGTCCGCGGCCAGGCGGCGCAGGTCGCTGGCCTCGTCCCAGCGCTCGCGGGGCAGCGCGGCCAGCCACGGCCCGAGGTTGCCCAGCAGCAGACCGCCGCCGGCCGATTCCCAGCAGACGGCCGTGTCGGGCTGACCGGCGATCCACAGTTGACCGCGGCCGCGCACGGCCTCACTGGTCAGATCGTCGAGGGCGTCGTGCAGCCGCTGGGGGTGGAACGGCCGCCGGCTTCGGAACAGCATCGAGGTGACCCGATGCTCACCGGCCGGGTCGTGAACGCCGATCGGATAGCCGTCGAGCGCGCGGCCGGGCATGCCGGGCACGGCCGGATCGTGCCGGCCGGTCCGCAGCAGCCGGGCGTCGGCCTCGTGGGCGTAGGCCGCCCACGGTGCGAGCCGGTGCAGCAGAGCCGCGATCTGATCGTTCTGCGGGCCCCAGGCGACCACGGTGTCGGCGAACTCGATCTGGCGGCAGACCACTTCGGCCACGGCCCGGTCGTCGTTGGCGGCCGCGTGCAGGCCGCGCTCGCGCAGATCGCCGGTGCTGGTCAGGTCGTCGATCAGGTCGTCGGTGGCGACGACGGTGACGAAGGAGTCGAGCCGGATGCCGGCGGTCGAGCAGACCGCGGCGACGGCTTCGGGCTCGACCGCCGGCGGCAGCGCCAGCAGCAGGCCGCTGTCCGGATGGGACCGGCCGAGCCGGACCAGGGCCGGCAGCACGTCCTCGCGCAGGGTGCAGGACACGCAGCCGTGCACCAGCTCGGTGACGTGGTCCTCGAGCACCCGGCCGGCGGTGCGCACGGTCCGGCGGACGACGCCGTCGCGCAGACCGGCGAGGTCGTGCGTGACGAGGATCAGCGTGGGGTCGGTGACCAGCAGACGCTGGGCCACGGCGGCGGTGGCCGTGGGGGAGAAGCCGGCGAGCACGGTCACGGGTGGACGAAGATCGGTCATGCCCCCATCTTGTTGGAAATGGTTTTCATTGTAAAGTCTCGGCATGTCTTCGATCTGCGACGTCACCGGCAAGAAGCCGGCCTTCGGCAACTCCGTCTCCCACTCGCATCGGCGCACCCGGCGCCGGTGGGACCCCAACGTCCAGCGCCGCCGCTACTTCGTGCCGTCGGAGGGCCGGCACGTGCGGCTGACCGTCAGCGCCACCGGAATCAGGATCATCGACCGCGACGGCATCGAGGCCGTGGTGGCCCGCCTGCGGACGCGCGGGGTGAAGCTCTGATGGCCCGCACCACTGACGTGCGCCCGGTCATCAAGCTGCGCAGCACCGGCGGCACCGGCTTCACCTACGTCACCCGCAAGAACCGCCGCAATGATCCCGATCGCCTGGTCCTGCGCAAGTACGACCCCGTGCTGCGCCGGCACATCGAGTTCCGGGAGGAGCGCTGATGGCCCGCCGCGCCCTGATCGAACGCGAGAAGCGCCGGGCCGAACTCAGCACCCGCCTCTTCGACCGCCGCGCCGAGCTCAAGCGGACCATCGCCACCGGCGACCCCGACGACCGGGCCGAGGCCGTACGACGCCTGGCCGCGCTGCCCCGCGACTCGAGCCCCTCGCGGCGACGCCACCGCGACATGATCGACGGCCGCCCACGCGGCGTGCTCAGCCGGTTCGGGCTGTCCCGGGTGCGATTCCGCTCGATGGCCCACGGCGGTGAACTGCCCGGCATCCGCAAGGCATCTTGGTGACGGGCTAACCTGCCGGGGTGGCGGCGCGCAGGGGTCAGGTGGCGGGTCTTGCCGTGGCTCTGGCCGCGGGCGGGGCGCTGATCTGGGCGCCGGCGCCGGCCGAACCCGCGCCGCCGCCCACGGTGGGGCAGGCCTGGCCCGGCGTGCAGAAGGGGACGCTGCCTGCTCGGTTGGCCGACGGAACGACGTACGACCCGGCTCTGGTTCTTGATCTGCAGACCTCGGTCGGGGCGGCGCCGACGGCTGACCGCAAGCACCGGCAGCTGGTGATCCGGGGGCCGGGGGAGGCCGTCCGCGAGCTGCGACGGCTGCCGGTGGCCGGGAATCCGTCGTTCCTGAGTCCGACGGTCAGCGGCACCGATCTGGTCTGGGTCGAGAGCACGCAGGCCGGGCAGCAGCTGTGGGCGGCCGACCTGCGCACCCGGCGGCCGGCCCGGCTGCTGACCGCGGACGTCGGCGACGCGCGGTTCTATCAGACCCAGTACGACCTGGTCGTGTCGCCGGGCCGGGTCAACTGGGTGGCCGCCGCACCCGGCGCGGGCACCCAGATCCGGTCGGTGGCCCTGACCGGGGGCCCGGTCGAGACGCGCACCGAGCCGGGCAACTGGGCCCTGACCGCGTGGCCGTGGATGGTCGACGGGCTGGCCGACATCTCGGGCGCGGGCCGGCTGCGCAATCTGGTCACCGGCGAGGAAAGAGCCATGCCCCGGACGAGGTTGAGCGAGACGGCCTGCACCCCGGTGTGGTGCCGGGTCGTCTCGCTGGACGACGACGGCTACCCGAAGATCGAGGTCGTGCGCACCGACGGGACCGACCGCCGGTTGGTCGCCCGCGAGACGGCCCGCACGGTCATCACCGACGTCGCCGTGCTCGGCCGGTTCGAGATTTTCGCGAAGGTCACGGCCGCGTCCGAGTTGTCCGGGCGCGACGAGCTGCTGGTCTACGACATCACGACCAACCGGGTGATCCAGGTCAGCCGGGAGGCGGCCGAGGTCTGGTACCGCAACGGGGTGCTGGGCTGGTCGACCGGCAACGCCCAGTCCTCCCTGCGCCACGTGCTCGATCTGCGCTCTGTCTAATTAGAGCGCCAGCGAACGGTCGGCGAGAGCGGACTCCTCGGCGTCGTGGCTGGCGATGACGATGCTCGCGCCGGCTCGCACTTTTTCGCCGAGCAGGTCGTGGACGTGGCGCCGGGTGGACGCGTCGAGGGCGGCGGTGGGCTCGTCGAGCAGGTAGACGTCGGCGTCCTGGACGAAGGTCTGGGCGATCAGCGTGCGCTGGCGCTGGCCGCCCGAGAGCTCGCGCAGGCGCCGGCGGCCGAGGTGCGCGATCTCCAGCCGTTCCATGATCTTTCTCACTGATGTGTGGTCGTGCCGGGTGAGCCTGCGATGGCCGGTGAACCGGCCGATGCGGACGCATTCGGTGACGGTCAGCGGTAGCGCGTCCATGTCGCTGGTGCGTTGCGGCAACAGCGCGATCCGCACGGCCGGCGCGCGGTGGACGCGGCCGGAAAACGGCTGCTCGACCCCGGCCAGCAGGTGCAGCAGGGTGCTCTTACCGGAGCCGTTCGGACCGGTCACGGCCAGCATCGACCCGGCCTCGGCGCGCACGCTCACCTCGTGCAGCACGGGTGTGCCGGCGTAGCGGAAACTCACGTCGTCGGCGGTCAGCAGCGCGGAACTCATGCCCATCCCCTTATTAGTAACGGTTTTCAGTTTCACTATAAGGTCTGGGTCATGTCGTCCCTGGCCGAGCCGTTCACCGTCTCCTTCGTCCTGCGCGCCCTGCTCGGCGGCGTGCTCCTGGCCGCGGTGTGCGCGCTGGTCGGGGTGTGGGTGATCGCCCGCGGCATGACGTTCCTGGGCGAGGCGATGAGCCACGGCATGCTGCCCGGGGTCGCGGTGGCATCGATCCTCGGCGGCAACCTGGTCGTCGGGGCCGCGGTGAGCGCGCTCGCCATGTCGGCCGGGGTCAACGCGCTGCGCCACAGCCGCGAGTTCGGCCGGGACACCAGCATCGGGCTGCTGTTCGTCGGCATGCTCTCGGCCGGGGTCATCGTCGTGTCGCACTCGCGGTCGTTCGCCACCGACCTGACCGCGTTCCTGTTCGGCGACGTCCTGGCCGTCGACCGGGCCGACCTGCTGCTGCTGGCCGGGACCGTCGTGGTCATGGCCGGGGTGGCGATCGTGTTCCACCGGCCGTTCCTCGCGCTCACGTTCGACCCGCGCAAGGCCCGCACCCTGGGTCTGCGTCCCGACCTGACCAACATCGTGATGATGGTGCTGCTGACCGTGGCCATGGCCGTGGCGTTCAGCGTCGTCGGCACCCTGCTGGCCTTCGGCATGCTCATCGCGCCCTCGGCGGCGGCGATGCTGGTGGCCCGGCGGATCCCCGCGGTGATGCTGACCAGCTTCGCGTTCGGTTCGGTGGCCACCGTGGCCGGCCTGTGGATCTCGTGGTTCGCCGCCACCGCGGCCGGCGCCACCATCGCCGCCGTCGCCGTGCTCCTCTTCTTCGCCGTCCTGGCCGGCCGCCGCATCGCCGTGGCCGTATCGGAAGGAACTTCGTGATCAGAAAGAGAGTCGCCCTGCTGTGCCTGGCGCTCGCCGTGTCCGGCTGCTCGACCGGCGGTGAGGTCGAGGAACAACCTCATGGGTACGTGGCCGGGGCGCAGGAGATGCCCGAGGCGCAAGTGGCTATGGCGTACGCGGCCCGGGGCGCCCGGCAACTCAGCGTGCTCGACCTGGCCACGGAGTCGGAGGGGCAGGTCGGGCTGTCCGTCGGCGCGCGGACGCTCGTCGAGGACGGGCGGTTCGTCTACGCGGGCGACGGCGACCGCACGGTCGAGATCGTCGACACCGGGGTGTGGACGGTCGACCACACCGACCACGTGCACTACTACCGCGCGCCGGCCCGCACGCTCGGCACGGTGACGCTCGAGGCCCCGCTGGCCACGGTGATCGGGTCGGAGGCGCACACCGCGATCGGCACCACCGACGGGCGGATCACAGTGCTCGACCGCCGGCAGTTGGAGGCGGGCACCGTCACCGAAGTCTCGACCATCGACTCCGGCAGCAACAGTGCGCTGGCCGTGCCGTACGCCGGAAAGCTCTTGGTCGCGGTGGGGGACCGGCGTGATCAGCCGGCCAACCGCATCGTCGCCATGGGGGCCGACGGTCAGGAGAGCGGTTCCTTCCGTACGCCGTGCGAGTCGCCCCGGGGCGCGGCCGTGCTCCGCGGCGGCGTCGTCATCGCCTGCGCGGACTCCGTGGTTCGCGTGAAGCTCGACAAGGAGGTGCTGACGGCCGAGGTGCTCGATTCTCCGGTCAGTCCGGTCGCGCCGACCGGGTTCGGCCATCGCCCGCGCAGCAACGAGGCGGCCGTGGCCGGCGAGGGCGGCATCTGGGCGGTCAACGCGTCCAAGGCGACGTTGCGGCACCTGCCCGCCGGTGGGCGTGATCTGGTGGCCGCCGTCTCGCCGGCCGACGGCCGCACGGTGCTCGCGCTCGACGGCTCGGGCACGCTGATCAGCTACGACCTGGAGTCCGGGCGGACGATCGCCGAGGCCCGGCTGAAGGCGGCCACGGTGACGCTCGACGTCAACCGGGCCTACGTCAGCGAGCCGGAAGCCAAGGTGATCCACGAGATCGACTATCAGGACAAGTTGCGGACCGCCCGTACATTGCGCGCCTCGCAGCAGCCGGACCTGGCCGTGGAGGTGGGGCGATGAGGCGGCTGCTGGCTGTTCTGGTGCTGCTGGCCGGTGGGGTCACGGGCTGCACCGTCGCCGACGAGGCGCGGATCGTGGTCACCACCAACATCCTGGGCGACGTGGTGAGCCGGATCGCCGGTGACCAGGCCGAGGTGACCGTGCTGATGAAGCCCAACGCCGACCCGCACTCGTTCGCGATCTCGGCCCGTGAGGCGAACACCATGCAGACCGCGGATCTGGTCGTCTACAACGGTCTGGGCCTCGAGGAGGGCGTGCTGCGGCACGTCGAGTCGGCTCGGTCGGAGGGCGTCCCGGTGGTCGAGGTGGGCGCGAAGGTCGAGCCGATCGAGTACCGGGAGGGCGACGCGGCGGGGACGGCCGACCCGCACTTCTGGACCGACCCGGCCCGCGTCGGCACGGCCGTGCGGGTGCTGGCCGACGAGATCGTGGCCCACGTCGACGGCGTGGACGCCGCTGTCGTGCGCGAGCGCGCGGCGGCGTACGGGAAGGAACTGAGCGACCTGGACGCGGAGCTGGCGGCGCGGTTCGGGCGGATCCCGGACGACCGTCGCGTGCTCGTGACCAACCATCACGTGTTCGGGTATCTGGCCGGACGGTACGACCTGCGGGTCATCGGGGCCGTGCTGCCGAGCGGGACGACGCTGGCCTCGCCCAGCGCTTCCGATCTGGCGTCGCTGGTCACAGCCGTTCAAGACCATGGCGTACGGGCCATCTTCGCCGATACGGCGCAGCCGGCGCGGCTGGCCGAGGTGCTGGCCGAGGAGGCGGGGCTGAACGTTCGGGTCGTGGGGCTCTATTCGGAGTCGCTGAGCGAGGCGGACGGGGAGGCCGCGAGTTACCTGGCGATGATGCGCTTCAACGCCGAAGCGATCATTGGCGGCCTCTCCGGCTGACCTCCGCGCTTCGTCCGGGGATGAATCCAACCATTGAACGAAAATGATTTCCATTTCGAATTAAGGAGTTCAGAGTGAAACCACGCAGCATCCGCGCCTTGGCCGTGCTGGCCGTCGGCTCGCTGACGCTGGCCGCGTGCGGCAACGAGACCGAGCCGGCGGCGTCGGCCGCATCGTCGGCGCCGGCCATCAATGACCCGGTCGCGATCACGTACGAGGGCGGCATCCACATCCTCGACGGCGAGACCCTGAAGGTCGAGCGCACCATCGCCCTGGACGGCTTCAACCGGATCAACCCGGCCGGCGACGCGAACAGCCTGTTCGTCTCGACCGCGGCCGGCTTCCAGGTGCTCGACGCGGTCAACGGCAAGCTGACCGACATCGCCTACCCCGGCGAGAAGCCCGGCCACGTGGTGCGGCACGGCGACCGCACCATCCTGTTCACCGACGGCACGGGCGAGGTCAACAGCTTCGACCCGAAGGGCCTGGCCGACGGCAAGCCGCAGGGCCGCCAGTACAAGACCGAGCAGCCCCACCACGGCGTGGCGGTCGAACTGGCCGACGGCACGATGATCGTCACTCTCGGCACCGAGGAGTCCCGCAGCGGCGCGATGGCCCTGGACGCCCAGGGCAAGGAGATCGCCCGCAACGAGAAGTGCCCCGGCGTGCACGGCGAGGCCGTGGCCCAGGGCGACGTCGTCGGCCTCGGCTGCGAGGACGGCGTGCTGCTGTTCAAGAACGGCGCGTTCGTCAAGGTGCAGAGCGAGCTCGACTACAGCCGCATCGGCAACCAGGCCGGCAGTGACGCCTCCCCGGTCCTGCTGGGCGACTACAAAATCGAGAAGGACGCGGAACTCGAGGCCCCCGAACAGTTCTCGCTGATCGACACGGCCACCGCCAAGCTCACGGTGGTCCCGATGCCCAAGGGCGTCAGCTACAGCTTCCGCTCGCTCAACCGCGGCCCGGCCGGCGAGGGCCTGATCCTCGGCACCGACGGCAAGATGCACGTCATCGACCCGGCCACGGCCAAGATCACCAAGTCGTGGCCCGTGGTCGGCGCCTGGAATGAGCCGCTCGACTGGCAGCAGCCCCGCCCGGCCATGTTCGTCCGCGGCACCACCGCGTACGTGACGGAGCCGGCCACCAAGAAGGTCCACCACCTCGACCTGACGAGCGGCACCATCGTCAAGTCGGCCACCCTCGACGCGACCCCCAACGAGATCAGCGGAACCCTCACCAACCACTGACCACGGGATTCGACAGGGCCGGTCGCGCTGCGCGGCCGGCTCCGTCGGGCATCAGTACCAGGTCAGATGGGGCTATGCCGGGGCGATCGCGGGCAGTGCCCGGATCCTCCCCGGCGTAGCCGTTGGATGTTCCTACTCGCCGGAGGGGGCGGTCAGGGTTACGCCGAGGCGGGTGGGGGTGCCGAAGTTCGGGGTGCCGTCCGCGTTCCACGTGAACTTCTGGGCTCGGGTGGAGCGGTTCATGTCGCAGCCGCCGCCCGCGGAGTCGTTGGCGTGGTAGACGATCCAGTCCTCGGTGCCGTCGGGGCTCTTGAAGAAGCCGTTGTGGCCGGGGGCGAAGACGCCGTTGGCGTCGTTGCGCTGGAAGACCGGGTTGGCGCTCTTCGTCCAGTGGGCCGGGTTCAGCGGGTCAGTGCCCGTCAGCGTCAGCAGACCCAGCTTGTAGTCGGGGCCCCAGCAGGCCGAGGCCGAATACACCACCATCACCTTTCCGTTGCGGTACAACGGCTCGGGCCCTTCGTTGACCGCGCCGGTCTGCCGCTCCCACGACAGTGTGGGTGAACTCATCCGCACCCTGGAACCGGTCAGGGTCCACGGGTCGGTCAGCCGTTGGATGAAGTTGGACTGGCCGTACGAGCCGCCCGCGTTGTACGTGCCCATCAGGTAGAGGTTGCTTCCGACTTTCAGCACGCTGGCGTCCAGGGCCCATTCACTGCCCAGGTCGGCCTTGAAGCTGTACGGTCCCATCGGGTCGGTGCCGGCCGATTCGAGCACGTGCAGGCGCTGGGTCGGGTTGTAGTCGGAGACGTTCTGGCCGGCCGTGTAGTAGAAGTACCAGCGGCCGTTGATCAGGTGGAATTCCGGCGCCCACATGTTGCAGCAGCCGTTGGCCCGGCCGCTCAGGTTGAAGATCACCTGGTCGGCGGCGGAGGCCAGACCGGCCAGCGTGGCCGAGCGGCGCATGGTGATCGTCGAGTTCCACGTCGTGGTGGCCAGGTAGTAGTAGCCGTTGTAGTGCTGCAGCCACGGGTCGGGGCCGTTGCGTTTGATCGGGTTGGTGAACGAGCCGGCCGCGCTGCCCAGGGCGATCAGCTGCCACTGCTGGTTGGCGCCGTCCAGGTCCTGGTACTGCGAGACCTTGGCGCCGTCGGCGGTCGACCATTCCCACACGTCGAGGGCCTTGCCGCTGGCCCGGTTGATCAGGCGGATCAGGCCGCCGGACGAGTCGGCCAGGCGGAACTGCTGGCGGCTGTCGTTGCGGTCGGCGTTCTGCACCAGCTGGACGCCGTCGGCCGTGGTGGGCAGGTCGAGGACCTTGCCGCTGTGGACCGACTGCACCCGGTACCAGCCGCTGCCCGAGTCGAGGAACTTCCATTGCTGCCAGGCGCCGTCGTTGCGGGTGTACTGGTTGATCGCGGCGCCGTCGGTGGTGGCGAGGTTGTACACGTCGAGCGCCTTGCCGCTGTTGCGGTTCACCAAGACGTACGGCGTTCCGGCTTGCACGGTGGCGGCCGACGCCCCGGTGACGGGGGCGAGGGTGCCCGCGACGACGAGGCCGACGGCCACGAGGATACGAAGCGATGTTCTGCGCACGGAGAGGCTCCTTTCAGGAGACGCGGAAGGTGGCGTCCTGGCGGTCGCTCGCGCTGGAACCGGCGCTCAGCGGATCGATGCGCAGCACGTAGTTCGCGTGCCGCAGGTAGCGGTCCGGGAAGTTGTACGACCGGAACGACGACCACGTGCCGTCGGCCAGCCCGGCCACCCGCGTGAACGTCGCGTCGGCCCGGAACGCGGCCGTGTTGTCGTTGGGGTCCAACCGGATCGCGTAGTTGCTGTGGCGCAGGAACTGGCCCGGGAAGTTGACCGACTCGAACGACACCGCGGCCGCGTCGGCCAGGCCGGGCACCAGCCGCCACAGCTGGTCCTGGTGCGGGTCGAACGGGTAGGGGTCGATGCGGGCCAGGTTGCTCGCGTGCCGCACGTAGTAGTCCGGGAAGTTGTACGACTTGAGGCGCACCCAGGCCGGCAGGCCCCACCGGGCGACCAGGCCGTCGTACTCGGCGGCGGTGATGCCGACGATCGAGCCGTGCTTGGCGTTCAGCGGCGGGGTGTAGTCGCGCTGGTTCAACGCTGTCCACGAGTTGCCGCCCACGTTCGACGACGACCAGGCGTAGTAGTCGTTGTTGACGGGGCTGAACGAGTCGCCCCACAGCCGCCAGCCGCTCCCGGTGTTGTTCTTGATCAGCAGCGGCGCCTCGATGGCGTTGCCCTGGCGCAGCCCACTCGTGTACGTGGTGTAGCTGTTGGCCGCGCCAGTGGACGACCGGGCACCGTACAGAAGGCCGTTGTCCAGGTTTTTGTAATACATGTAGTACGTGGAGCCGTCGGCCACGATGTCGGCGTCGAGCACGTTGAAGCTGGGGCTGAAGTAGACCTCGTTGGCGCTGACCGTCCGGAAGTCCGAGGTGTAGTTGGCCATGAGCACGTCGCGCCCGTTGTTGGCCGAGTAGACGATCGCGTACTGGTTGCGCGAGGCCACCCAGAACGCGGTCGGGGCCCAGGTGTGGGTGTTCAGGCCGTGCATCCGGATCCGCCGGTAACCGGTGAAGCTGCGCAGGTCGGGGGAGTCCCAGACGTGCAGGTACTGGTTGTTCAGGTTGAAGATCCGGCCCTTGAGGTCGGTGGCCAGCACGACGAAGGTGCCGTCCTGCTTGCGCAGGATGAACGGGTCGCGCAGGCCCTGGGTGCCGGCGGTCGGGGTGGCCACCGGGTTGTTCTGGTTGAGCGGCCGCCAGTTCAGCCCGTCCGGGCTGACCGCCAGGTGCAGGGCGTAGCTGTCCCCGCTCTGGTTCGGTGTCTCCTTGAAATACCCGAACACGTACGCGGTGTTGGCCGCCAGCGCGGCCGACGAACTGCCGAGCAGGGCGGCTCCACTGGTCGCGGTGGTCAGCGCGCTCAGCGCGGTCAGACGATGGAAGTTGCGCCGGGAGAGATTCACGTCGGGGCTGCCTTTCGGGGGATGACCGGACGGCGACGGGGACGGTCGTATCTGCAGGATTGTTATCGTTAACACCGGCAGAGTCAAGGATGGTTGACCGGGTCGGCTGTTATCGTTCACTCCACCGAAGCCGCTCACGCCGGGCCGACATGGGAGCCTTGTGTGAGGGCTGAGGGGGAGAGCGTGCGGGTGCTTCTGGTCGAGGACGACGACGCCATCGCGGTGCCGTTGGTCGAGGGGCTGGCCCGGTTCGGCATCGTGGCCGAGCACGTGGGGACGGGGGCGGCCGCGCTGGCCGCGCCGCCGGCCGACCTGGTGCTGCTCGACCTCGGCCTGCCCGACATCGACGGGGTCGACGTGTGCTGGGAGCTCAACCGCACGCAGAGCGTCCCCATCATCATGCTGACCTCGCGCCGGGCCGAGGCCGACCTGGTCCGCGGGCTCGAGGGCGGGGCCGACGACTACCTGGCCAAGCCGTTCAGCCTGCGCGAGCTGGTGGCCCGCATCCGGGCCGTCGACCGCCGCTCGCGGGCCACCCGCGCCGCCGGGGCGCCGCCGGCGGCCGAGCCCGGGGCCGGTCCCCAGGTCATCGGCGCGCTCACCATCGACCGGGCGACCCGCGACGTGCTCGTCGACGGCGAAAGCGTCACACTCGCGCCCAAGGAGTACGACCTGCTCGAGATGCTGGCCGCCCGGCCCGGCACGATGGTGCTGCGCCAGAAGCTGCTCGAGCAGATCTGGGCCACCACCGACAGTCGCAGCAAGACCCTCGACTTCCACATCGCCTCGCTGCGCCGCAAGCTCGGCCGTCCGGACTGGATCGAGACCCGGCGCGGGGTCGGGTTCCGGCTCGTCGTGCCCGGCTGATGACCCGTCGCCTCGTCCTCACCTATCTGTCGCTCGTGCTGGCCGTGCTGACCGGGCTGGCCGTGCCGCTGGGCTACCTCTACCGGCACAGCGAGCAGGAGCAGGCGTTCCGGCAGCTCGAGCGGGAGGCCGAGATCGTCGCCGCCTACGTCGACGCCGAGCTGGGCGAGGACGACGGCGACCAGATCCAGGACATCGCCACCGCGGCCGCCCGGCGCTGGGGCGGGCACGTCGAGCTCTTCGACGTGTCGGGCCGGCTCATGTACAGCACCCGGCCGCAGGTCACCGATACCGCCGACGTCGCCCCGGCCCTGGGCCGCAGCGGCCGGATCGGCCACCGCATCGCCGACGTCGACGGCGTACGCATGATGTCGGTCTCGGTGTCGTTCCACGCCGGCAAGCCGACCTCGGGCGCCGTGCGCCTCAGCGTGCCGATGGGCCCGGTGACCGAGCAGATCCACCGGGTCTGGGCCCTGCTGGCCGCGGCCTGCCTGCTGGCCCTGGCCGGCAGCGCCGCCGTCGCCCTCGCGCTCGCCCGCTGGATCGTCCGCCCGGTCAAGGCGCTCGAACAGGCCACCCGGCAGCTGGCCGACGACACCGGCCCGGCCGCGGTCCGGATCGCCGGCGGCCCGCCCGAGCTCCGGCGGCTGGCCGAGACGTTCAACCGCACCGCGCAGCGCCTGCACAGCGTGCTGGCCGCCCGCGGCGCGTTCGCCGACCACGCTTCCCATCAGCTCAAGGGGCCGCTGGCCGCGCTCCGGCTGCGGCTCGAGAACCTGGAACCCGAGGTGTCGCCGGACGGCGCCGACGGGCTGGAGGCCGCCCTCAGCGAGACCGAGCGGCTCGACAAGCTGGTCAACACGCTGCTCGACCTCACCCTGCTGGAGCATCAGGACGAGGCCCCGGAAGCCGTCGACGTCGCTGCCGAGACCCTGAGCCGGGCCGAGATCTGGCGGCCCCTCGCGGCCGAGCGCGGCATCACCGTCGTCGCCCGGGCCGCCGGCCCCGTGTGGGCGTCGGCGATGCCGGGCGCGATCGAGCAGATCCTCGACAACCTCGTCTCCAACGCGCTGAACGCCGCGCCCGACGGCAGCACCATCCGGCTGACCGTGGCCCGGGCCGACGACGAGCTCGTGACCGTGCACGTCGTCGACGCCGGGCCCGGCCTGCCGCCCGACCAGCGCGAGAAGGCGCTCGAGCCGTTCTGGCGGGCGCCGGGCGCGCCCCGCGGCGGGACCGGCCTCGGTCTGGCCCTGGTGGCCCGGCTGGTCCAGGCCGGTGGCGGTCAGGTGCGGCTCGACGCTGCCCGGCCGACCGGCATCGACGCCGTCGTCAGCCTTCGGCCGGCGCCGCCGCCCGGACCCGGCGCAGCCGGACCTGGGTGATCGCCCGGCCCGAGATCTGGGTGACCTCGGCCCGGTGGTCGTCGAGCGTGACGACCTCGCCCGGCGCGGTCGGGATGTGGCCGAGGCGGGACAGCACCAGCCCGGCGACCGTCGTGTAGTCACCGTCCTGCAGGTTCTCGACGTCGATGCCGATGTCCGGCAGGTCGTGGATCGGGAACGTGCCGGGCAGCAGCATCGCGCCGTCGTCCTCGTGGACCACCGACTGCACGTCGCGGTCGGTCTCGTCGTAGATCTCGCCCACGACCTCCTCGACCAGGTCTTCCATGGTGACGATGCCGTCGATGGCGCCGCGCTCGTCGACGACCAGGGCCAGCTGCTGACGCTGGGTGCGCATCTGCAGCATCGCGTCCGACACCTTGAGCGTCTCGGGCAGGAACAGCGCCGCGAACTTGTGCTCGCTGACCACGCCGGTCGCGCTGATCAGGTCGCGCAGGTGCACCACACCGAGCACGTCGTCGAGGCCGGCCGGGCCGACCACGGGCGCCCGGGAGTGCCCGCCGGCCACCAGCCGGGCCAGCGCCTCGCCCACCGGCAGGTCGGCCGGGAGCGCGAGCACCTCGCGCCGCGGCACCAGGATCTCGCGCAGGATCCGGTCGGCGATCTCGAAGGCGCCGCTGATGATCGTGCGCTGCTCGGCCGAGAACTCCTGCTGGGACTGGACCATGTCGCGGATCTCCTCGGCGCTGACCTCTTCGCGGCCGGCGTCGGGGTTGTTGCCGGTGATCCGGACGACGACGTCGGTCGTCTTGCCCAGCAGCCAGACCGCAGGGCGCGAGAACGCCGACAACATGTCGAGCGGACGGGCTACCAGCAGGGCCCAGCTCTCGGCGCGCTGCATGGCGATGCGCTTGGGGGCGAGCTCGCCCACGACCAGCGTGAAGAAGGTCAGGACGATCGTGACCAGCACGATCGAGACGGGCTCGGCCGCGCCGCCGAGAAAGCCGAGCGGCTCGACCAGCGGCCGGGCCAGCGACACGGCGGCCGACGCCGAGGCCAGGAAGCCGGCCAGGGTGATGCCGATCTGGATCGTGGCCAGGAACCGGTTGGGGTCGCGGGCCAGCCGGGCCAGCGTGCGCCCGCTGCGGGTCTCGCGTTCCAGGCGCTGCAGCTGGCTCTCCCGCAGCGACACCAGGGCCATCTCACTGCCCGCGAAAACCGCGTTCAGCAGAACCAGCACCACCACAAGTACGATCTGCCATCCGTAACCGCCCACTGCGGTGTCTCAACTCCTCGTCGTTCAATTAATTCGGTACGCCGAATAGTACTTCAGGTTTGGCCGCGCCCCCGGTCCGGGAAATAGGGAAGCAACCCCCGTACCAAGGAGCTGAAGTGGAAGTCACCGGCATTCTCACCGCGATCGTC
Organism: Paractinoplanes aksuensis; assembly: GCF_024137025.1. Classification (GTDB taxonomy): domain Bacteria; phylum Actinomycetota; class Actinomycetes; order Mycobacteriales; family Micromonosporaceae; genus Actinoplanes; species Actinoplanes aksuensis. The sequence goes on along the minus strand of NZ_JAMYJR010000027.1, from coordinate 159,015 downwards.
ATCGGCCTGATCATCGGCGCCCTGGGCCGCCTGGTCGTGCCCGGGAAACAGAACATCCCGATCTGGCTGACGATCCTCATCGGCATCCTCGCCGCCATCGTGGGCACCTTCCTGGCCGCGGCCATCGGTGTCGACGACACCGGCGGTGTCGACTGGATCGAGCTGCTCATCCAGGTTGTGCTGGCCGCCGTCGGGGTCAGCCTGGTCGCCGGTCTGTACGGCCGCCGCCGCTGACGCGCGACACCGAGCCGCCGCCCGCCATCATGGCCGGGCGGCGGTTCTCTTATGCCCTGAGAATTGACTGAAAACAAGGTAAGGGCAAGTAAAGGGCACGGTCAGTAAATGGTGAGAAAGGGCGTTCAGGGCCCTCTTCGATAATGGCGGATCTCACAGCTCTCGTTCAGTCGCGTCCCATAACTTCGTCCCGAATGCGTAGATCGAATTTCGGGAGTGCGGCGTGGTCCTCAAGAAAATGCTCGGCGCCATCGGGATCGGCGGCCTGTCCGTCGACACGGTGCTGGACAACCCGAACGGCGACGGCGAGGAGTAGCCGGACGGTGCCCCGGCCCGGCCGGGGCACCCCGTTCGAGGCGGGCCGCTACCGCTCCCGTGGTCCCGGCCGTGATCGAAGCAGATGAGGTCGCGTACTCAGAAGGGTTGAGTAGGCGTGGGGAAGAGCCGGACCGGTCCTGATCCATAGCGTCTACCTCGTGATCTCGACCTTCCGGCAATGGACGCTGCGGCTCGGCAGCTACGCGCTGAGCGGCATCTACGCCCTCTATCGGTCGCACCCCGCGGTGTGGCGCTTCATGGCTCGCCACTACCACCCGCGGATGGCCCGCTTCGCCCGCCTCAACGCGTGGATGACCTGCCAGTTCGCCGCGCTCGACGTGCCCGCCTACGGCGACTTCCTGCGCCGGAAGGGCTGGCGGTTCCGCTGGTTCGACCTCGACAGCTACCCGCCCACCGACAAGGCCTCGTACGTCACGGCCTACCCCGAGCACGAGCGCTGCCGCAACGGGCGGCTCGAGATCGCCGGCACCGTGGTCGACGAGTCGTCGGGGTCGTCGGGGCAGCCGTTCAACTGGGTCCGCAGCCGGGCCGAACTGCAGGCGGTGCACCGCAACCTGGCCGCGTACGCCACCATGATCTTTCCCGCGCAGCGGCGGTTCGTGATCAATGCCTACTCGATGGGCGCGTGGGCCACCGGCACCAACACCGGCATCGCGATGTCGCGGATCGCCATGGTCAAGAACACCGGGCCCGACATCCGCAAGATCATCGACACGCTGCGGCACTTCGGACCCGATTTCGAGTACGTGGTCACCGCGTACCCGCCGTTCCTCAAGCGCCTGCTGGACGAGCTCGACGCCGAGCGGTTCCCGTGGGCCGACTACCGGATCTCCGGGCTGGTCGGCGGCGAGGGCATGACCGAGGCGCTGCGCGACTACCTCGAGAAGCGGTTCCGCAAGGTCCGGTCGGGCTACGGGGCCAGCGATCTCACCATCGGTATGGCCGGCGAGACCGACCTCAGCGTCTGGCTCCGCCGCCGTCTGCGCACCGATCCGCTGCTGCGGGCCCGGCTGCTCGGCCCGGACGAGGAGCGGCTGCCGATGGTGTTCCAGTACAACCCGCTCGAGACGTACCTCGAGACCACGGCCGACTCCGAGATCCTGTGCACGATCAACTCGACCGCCGTGGTCAACCCGAAGGTGCGCTACAACATCGGCGACGAGGGCCGGCTGATCACCCTGCCCGAGGTGCTGGCGGCCGTCACCGAGCCGGCCGCCCGGGCCGAGGCGCTGGCCGCGTTGAAGGTCGACGGGATGCGGCTGCCGTTCCTGTTCCTGTTCGGGCGCAAGGACAGCACGATCTCGTACATGGGGGCCAACATCTACCCCCAGGACATCGAGTACGGGCTGTACGACAGCAACCCGTACGCCCATCAGCTCGAAGGTTTCTGCCTGGAGCTGGTGCAGGGCGCCGATCTGGAGAGCCGCCCGACCGTCCACCTTCAACTGCGGTCCGGCGTACGCCTGGAGCCCGCGCAACGCGACCTGCTGGCCGACGCCTGCCGGGCCGGCGTGCTGGCCCACCTGACCCAGTCGAGCCGCGACTTCGCCGAATCGCTGGCCGAGGACCCGTCCGCGGCCGACGTGCGCGTCACCGTCCACGAGCACGGCGCGGGCCCGTTCACCGGCGCCGCGGCCAAGCTCAAGAACGTCTACGTCGTGAAGGGGCAGCCCGCATGAGGACCACCGACTTCTCCGCTGCCCCGCCGCAGGGTCAGGCGACCTCGATGTTCATCGGGGCCACGAAGTACTCGGGGCCGCTGGCCATGTGGCACACGATCCGCACCTGGTTCCCGATGGTGCGCCAGATGAAGCGGATGGCCGGGTACCGCTGGCACACCGTGTACTACCAGTTCCCGTACACGATCGGCACCATCGCCTTCTTCGAGGATCAGGACGCGATGATGAAGTTCGCCCGCAGCCGCCACCACCGCGACCTCATGTGCTGGCTCACCGACGAGGGCGCGAACAACGCCACCGCCGGGTTCATCCGGTTGTTCACCGCCCAGCCGCACGGCTACAGCAACGGCGCGTGGCGGGCCGAGGACGGCAGCATGTCCCACATGCCGACGTGGACGCCGCTGTCCACCGAGGCCGTCGGCCCGCCGGTGCACCGCAAATGAGGGCGACCCCGGTGCGGACGCGGGCCGACTTCCGCGACTTCTGCGAGTTCCCGGCGCGCCTGCACCCCCGCGACAAGTACGTGCCGTTGCCGGCGCCGGTCATCGCCGGGCATCGCCGGACCGCCACGCTGTACGTGGTGCGCGACCACCGGGGCCGGGTGGTCGGGCGGACGAGCACCCACCGCGACGCGGCCTTCGGCGCCGGCCAGCTGTTCGGGCACACGGAGTTCACCGACGACGACGCCGTGTTCACGGCCCTGATGGACGTCGTGTCCCGGGCCGCCGGCGGGCGCTCGCTGTTCGGCCCGGTGGCGCTGCTGCCCAACCAGACCGGCGGCGTCATCACGAGCGGCTTCGGCCGGCGCGGCTTCGTCGACTCGGCCTGGAACCCGGCGTACTACCCGGCGATGTACGAGCGGCACGGCTTCACCCGCCGCTTCGAGGCCGACACCTGGGCGGTCGAGGTCGCCGGCTCGGCCGACGCCTACAAGTTCGACGACAGCCGCCTGGCCGCCGAGCGCCTGGTGATCCGGCACGGCTCCCGCCGCGGGCTGCGTCACCAGCTGCCGATCCTGCGCAAGATGCTCAACGCGAGCTTCGCGCAGCTCGGCTACTACACCGAGATCTCGGCCGAACAGCTGGCCGAGCAGACCGACGGCCTGGCCTACCTGCTCGACGAGGGCCTGCTGGTCTGGCTCGAGAAGGCGGGCCGCCCGGTGGCGTTCATCGTCGCCATGCCCGACGTCTCCGAGTTCCTCATGAGCACCGGCGGCCGGCTCGGCCCGATCGAACAATTGCGGCTGCTGGCCACCCGGTCGCGCTACCGCCGCGACGCGGTGCTGGTCGTCAAAGGCGTGGTGCCGGGCGAGCAGGGCCAGGGCTACATGACGCTGCTGAGCCGCGAGGTGCACCGGCATCTCGAGGCGAACGGCTACCGGACGCTGCGCAGCACGTTCGTCGAGCGCGACAACGCCGCCTCCACCGCGTCGTACCGGCGGGCCGGCGGCCGGGCCCTGCACGGGTACACCTTCTATCAGCGAGGTGCGGCATGACCTGGGTATCGCAGCTGCGGGAGCGCGAGTCGCTGTTCCGGCGGGCGCCGAGCGCGCACAACACCCAGCCCTGGACCATCGACTACCGCGCCGACGAGATCGTCATCGGCGTCGACCCCGAGCGCTCGCTGCCCGACTCCGACCCGACGGGCCGGGACCTGGCGCTCGGGCTGGGCGCGTTCACCGAGACGGCCCTGATCGTGGCGGCCGACGCCGGGTTGAACGTGGGCTGCGACCTCAGCGACCCGGCGCGGATCCGGCTGGTGCCGGCGGCCGAGCGGTACGACACCATTTTCCACGCCGCCGATGTCGACCTGCGGCGGGTCGCGCGGGGACCGTACGCGGAAGGCCTGTTGGACCTGGTCATTCTGGCCGCCCTGGAGCCGGGGCTCGTGCACGTGCGCAGCCGCGCGTTGGCCGGCGAGCTCGAGGAGGCCGACCGCTGGATGTTCGGCACCCCGCCGGTGGCCCGCGAACTGCGGGCCTGGCTGCGGCTGAACCCGCGCGACCCGCGCTACGACCGCGACGGGCTGACCGACCGCGCCCTCGGCCTGAGCCGTCTCGAGGCCCGGGTGCTGTCGGGCGCGCTGCGCGGCTACGGGCTGACCCGGCGCCTCGGTCTGCCCACGCTGCTCGCGGCGAGCAGTCGCAACCTTCTTCGGTACGACGGGAGCGTGCTGGTCCTGACCGGTCCGAGCGACGACCTCCGCGAGTCGGGCCGTCGTCTGCTGCGCACCTGGCTGCTGCTGGCCCGCTTCGGCCTGGCCGTGCACCCGCTCAGCCAGCTGCTGGACTGCCCGGCCACCAACGCCCGCCTGGCCGAGCGGGTGGGCGCGACGCCGCTCGCGGTCTTCCGCGTCGGCTACCCGCAGCACGAACCGGCCCGCTCGGCCCGCCTGAGCCCGTCAGCACCGGACCACGGCGACCGGGCAGTCCGACCGGTGCAGCAGGGCCTGGCTGGTCGAGCCCAACAGCAGCCCGGTCAGCGGTGACCGCCCACGCGACCCGACGACCACCAGCGCGGCGTCGCCCGTCTCGTCGGCCACCACCTGCTCGGGCGGGCCGGTGAGCAGCCGCTCGTGCACGGTCACGCCCGGGAACTCGGCCCGGCCGGGAGCGACCGCTTCGGACAGCACCCGCAACGCCGCGTCCGGCAGGTAGCGTGTGCTCGTCATGACGGCGGTGCTGCCCGCACCGGAGGGCATCGGCGGCACCTGCCACGCGTGCAGGGCGAACAGATCACACCCGCGCCGGGCGGCCTCGCCGAACGCGAACCGCACCGCCGCCTCACTGGTGCCGGCCGCGTCGACGGCCACCACGACCGGGCCGGAATCATCGACGTCCTCCCGCACCACGACGACCGGGCAGTGCGCGGCCGCCACGACCCGCCCCGACACCGACCCGAACAGCGCCGACGTGACCCGGCCACGGTCGCGCGCGCCCAGAACCAGCAGCCCGGCCTCGGCCGACGCCTCGACCAGGGCCGCCACCGGTTCGGCGGGCACGGTGAGCGTGGCCACCTCCGGGTACGGATCGAACTTGGTCGCCTCGGCCGCGGCGACGCGCAGGATGTCGTCGGCGGTCGACCCGTCCCGCTTGAGCCCGGCCGTGCTGACCCCGACCGGCACCGGCAACATCACCGACACCGTCTCGGGGCTCGCCGCCGCATGCAGCAACTGCACCGGCGCGCCGATCGCTTCGGCGTACCGTCCACCCCATCGCGCGGCGGCCATCGCCTCCGCCGAGTCGTCCACCCCGATGACAACAGCTTTGGTGTCCATCCCTGCTCCTCCCGGTTGTTCGGAAGAACAAGTAGTGCCCACCGCGTGTGTCAACGCCCCCGCAACGGCATGACAGTCCGATGACCCGCCCCACCACGGCCGTCACAAAGGCGAGCGCGTCCACCTCCGTGCCGGCCCGCGCCCGCGGGCCGATCGTGGCTTCAACCGGGGCCGGCACTCGCTCGGGCGCTCAGTGACAAGCCCCTCCCGGGCGGCGCCGCTCAGGTGCTGGTGGTGCAGGTGGCGGGCTTCTCGCTCAGGGTTTCGACGAGGCGGGTGGCGGCGGGGACGTGTTTCGCGTACGCGTTGGGGTAGGCGGAGATCTGCACGGCCTGGGCGGCCTCGGTGACGCGCATGGTCTGCCAGCCCTTGGTGCGGAGCAGTTTGTCGTAGAACTTTCCGGTTTGGTACGCCGGGTCGGTCAGTTGCTTCGGGGTGCCCCACCCCTGGCTGGGGCGCTGCTGGAACAGGCCGATGGAGTCGCGGTCGCCGCCGGAGAGGTTCCGCAGGCTGGATTCCTGCAGGGCGGTGGCGATGGCGATGACCAGGGCCTGTTCGGGTACCCGGCGGTCGTTGCCGACGGTGACGATGATGCGCGCGTTGGCGACCTGCTCGTCACTCCACTTGCTCTTGGCCGACGTGGCCGCAGCGGGGGTGGTGGGGGTGCACCCGGCGTCCGCCTTGAGCATCGGACTGATGACAAAACCGGCCACAACGGCGGCCGCGATCACGAAAAGCGCGCGCAAGATCAGGGGTACCTTCCGGGGAGTGGGCCCGGGAAGGCTACCCGGCGATGATCCAGTGCGGACATCGACCGATCGGACTGCGTGCGGGGGCCCGGCCAGCCGAAGTGGACGCGCGCGGCCCAGCGGTTGAGGGGCGGCAGGGCGGTTGAGGCGCGGCTCAGCGGTTGAGGTAGGCGGCCAGTCCGCCCAGTTCCTCGCTGGCGATGAAGACCGAGCGGACGTTGATGATGGCCTCCTCGACGTGGTCGGGGCAGCCCCAGGCCGCGTCGCCCCAGGAGTCGGCGATCTTGATCTCGGCCGGGGCCTCGCAGGGCGGGACGCCGCCGAGCTGACAGTGTTCGGGGTGCGGCGCGGTGGCCTGGGCGGTCGCGGCGGCCCGCATCCGGGCGGCCAGGTCGGCGGCCGCGGCAGCGCGTCGTTCCGCGTCCCGGACGGCCTCGGCCAGCTCTTCGAGGGCGGCCCGGGCGCGTTCCTCGGCGGCCAGCCGGGCCTGCTCGTCGTGGTGGCGTTCGATGGCCAGGGCGGCCGTGCCGGCGAAGATCCGGGCCAGGGTCAGATCGGACTCGTCGGGGACGCGGGGTGTGCGGTGGTACATGGCGAACGTGCCGAGCAGCGCGCCGTCGCGGGCCAGCACAGGTGTGGACCAGCAGGCGGCCAGGCCGGCCCGGCCGGCCAGGTCGCGGAAGTCGGCCCAGAACGGGTCGGTCGCGATGTCGGTGACGATGACCGGTTCCCGCCGGTGGGCCGCGGTGCCGCACGAACCGATACCCTCGCCGGTGGCGATCCCATCGATGGCCTCGTTGTAGAAGTCGGGCAACCCGGGCGCGGCGCCGTGCCGCAGGTGGCGGCCGTCGGGGTCGGCCAGCAGCACCGAGACGAGCACCTCGTGCGGGGTCAGCCGTTCGATGCACCGGGCCATCCCGTCGAGCACCTCGGGCAGCGGCGCCTGGCGGGCGATCAGCTCGAGCAGGGCGATCTGCCCGGCGTTCGCGCTCTCCACCGCGTCCATCGGGCCGGCCGTGGTCGCTCGCTCGTCAGTCATGGATAGTTGTCTACCAGCAAACACTGAGTTTCTGCGACATCGGTGCAACCCGGCGAGCCGGTCGGCGCCTCTAGGTGTCGACGAGAGGAGACCGGTTCAGTGGATGCCGAGTCGGAAGAGGGCTTCCGGGAGTTCGTACAGGCCCGGTTCGCACCCCTCCGGGCGCTCGCGTACGTGACCTGCGGCGACTGGCAGGCGGCGGAGGACGCGGTGTCCGGCGCGCTGTCCCGGCTGTATCTCAAATGGGACAAAGTCGCGACGCCCGAGGCGTACGCCCGTAAGGCCGTCATCCGGGCCGCGATCGGGGAGAAGCGCCGGCCGTGGCGCCGCGAGCACGCCGTGGGCGAGGCGTTCCCCGACGTGGTGGCCCCGGACCGGTCGGGCGACGTCGACGAGCGGCTCCGGCTGCGGGCCGCCCTGCGCCGGGTGCCGCCGCGGCAACGGGCCGCTCTGGTGCTGCGCTACATCGAGGGCCTGAGTCTCGACGAGACGGCCGAGGTCCTCGGGTGCGCCCCGGGCACCGTCAAGAGTCAGACCAGCCGCGGCCTGGACACGCTACGCGCCGTCCTGGCGGCCGAGATCACCGAGAAGGGAGCGGGCCATGTCGTATCGGATCGAGGACGTGCTTGAGTCCGTGCAGGAGGGGGCGCCGGCCCCGCGCACCAGCACGGCCGACATCATCGGCCGGGCCAAGAGGATCCGGGCCCGGCGCCGGTGGGCCGCCGTGGCCGGTGCCGGCGGCGCGGCCCTGGTGACCGCGGTCGCAGTGGTGGCCGGGTTGACCGGCCCGGCCCCGCGGGCGTCGCACGTGGACGCGCCGGCCGACACCTCGCGCGCCCCCGTCATCAGAGACTTCGAGCAGCCCGAGGGGCTGGGCTTCACGGCCGGCGGCGGACGCGTCGGCCGCTGGCAGATCGGGCCGGTGGGGCTCGCGACCCTCGGCTACCAGCAGATCCCGGTCTATCGCGACGGCCGGACGATCGAGGCCGACGGGGTGAAGTACCCGTACCCGGACGCCCGGATCACCCTGTACCGGCCCGGCGCGTACGACATCGCGTCGTTCGGCGTGGGCCCGCGGTCGTGGGTGAGAGTCGGTCCGCCGGTGAACGTCACGATCGCGGGGCGGCCCGGCATCGAGCGCAGGTACACGTTCGAGCTGATCGACCGCGACGACCTGGCCGCCAAACGGAGGACGAACCCGAGGATCGCGCCGAACGACCCCAGCATCAAGAAGAAGTTGTTCACCCGTACGGCGTTCGCGTGGAAGTACGACGGCCCGGCCTGGGCCACCTTCGTCCCCGAGGCGGACGAGGAACCGCTCAGCCGCGAGCAGTCGCTGGCGATCGTGGCCGCGCTCGAACCGCGGCCCGCGCAGCCGGCCCGGGTCCCATACACCCTGGGCTGGTTGCCTGAAGGGTTGAAGGTGACAGCGGTCGATCAGAGCGAGACCGACCTCGTCTCGCGGCTCATCGTCGACCGCCGGTCGCCGACCCGCGAGGAACTGCAGCAAGACCTGGACATCTATATGGGCCGGGGCCGGCTCTCGATCTGGCGGGGCCAGCCCAAGACGAGCAACGCGCCGACCGGTGGCCGCGACCTGAAGTGCACCGACAGCGGCGGCTACTGCACGCTGCTGATCGACGGGCAGCACTTCGCCGAGTTCGAACGGTCCGGCGGGCTCTCGATGGACGAGATCCGGCGCATCCTGCGCGGGCTGACCTTCACCGATGTGGCTGACCGGGACGCGTGGAAGCCGATCTAGGCCGCCCCGAGCACGGCCTGGATGCTGGTCACGGCCCCGCCCCGGGCCCAGTCGCTGAAGGTCAGCGGGGCCACGGTGATGTCGAGGACGCAGCGCTGCGTCTCGTGCGGTCCCGGTCGCAGCCGGTCGGCCACGGTCGCGGCCATCACCGGTGACTCGGCGATCTCGGTGATGTCCTCGCCGGCCAGCACGATGCGGGTGCTCTGCAGGGCGCCGGCGAAGGTGGCGGCCAGATGACCCAGGGCCCGGGCCGCGTCCTCGACGCGGGCCGGGCCGGTCGCGCCGCGGCGCTCGATGTCGTCCCGGTTGAGATAGGCGGCCACGCAGCCGGGGTGCCCGAGGCTGCATTCCGGGCCGCGGCCGTCGACCGGGGCGTGCGCGAGCAGGTGGCCGTTGTCGATGAGGTGCTCGACCACGACGCCCTCGCGGACGACGCCGAAGCCGAGACCGGCCCCGACCGTGATCACGCCGAAGGTGGCGTGGGTGCGGCCGGCGCCGAACCAGAGCTGCTCGCGGGCCAGGGCGGTGACGTCGTTGCTGACGACCACCGGCAGCCCGGTGCGGTGCCGCAGCGGGATGGTGAGATCCACGTCGCGCCAGCCCAGGAACGTGCCCTCGCGGACCACGGCCCGGTCGGTGACGACGCCACCCAGGGTGACCCCGATGCCGTCGACCGAGGGCACCTTGCGGCCGAGCCGGTTCACGAGCTGGGCCAGCACCCGGACGGTGCCGTCGACCGGCACCGAGCCGTCGGACCGGGGAGCCAGCAGCGCGGCCTCGGCGGTGGCCTTGACGTCGCCGAGCATGTCGCACACGACCCCGTAGGCCCGGGTCGCGGTGAGTTTGCAGCCGACGACGTGGCGGGCCCCCGGCACCACGGACAGGATCTGCCGCGGCCGGCCCACCCCGGGCGCCGGCTCGGCGTTCTCGGCCACGATGCCGTCCTCGACCAGGGACCGGGCCAGCCGCGACATGGAGGCGGGGGAGACCCGCAGCAGGTCGCTCAGGTCGCCCCGGGTGGCCGGCCCGTGGACGAGCAGATGGCGGGTCACGGCCAGTTCCCCGGTGGAGAGGCTCACGAATCCAGATTACGGAGAGACTCTTGCCGATGGCTCAGCGGGTCGTTAGTTTCAACCTGACTGAAATTAAGCGGTTGGAGGGCCCATGCTCCGACGTCCCGCGCTGCTTCCGGTCATCGCCCTGCTCGCCGGTGTCGTCCTCACCGGCTGTTCCTCCGGCGACGACCGGACCACCATCACTTTCTTCCAGTTCAAGCCCGAGGCCCAGCAGTACTTCCAAGACCTGGCGGCCCAGTTCGAGCAGGCCAACCCCGGCATCCGGGTGGTCGTGGACAACCCGGCCGACCCCGAGACCGCGCTGCGTACGCGGCTGGTCAAGGACGACGTCCCCGACGTCATGACGCTCAACGCCAACGGCACCTTCGGCGAGTTCGCCAGCGCCAAGATCTTCCGCGACTTCCGGAACGACCAGGTGCTGGGCAACGTCAACCCGGCCTACCTGTCGGTGATCGGTAACCTCGGCACCGGTTCCAAGGGCGAGATCAACGGCGTCCCGTTCGCCGCCAACGCCAGCGGGCTGCTCTACAACGAGGAGTTGTTCGAGCAGAACGGGGTCGAGGTGCCGACCACGTTCGACGAGCTGATCGCCGCGGCCGAGAAGTTCAAGGCGGCCGGGATCACGCCGTTCTACGGGATGCTGGCCGACGCCTGGACCGCCCAGTCGCCGCTCGCGCCGCTGTCGTCGCAACTGCAGCCACCCGACTTCTTCCAGCAACGCTTCCAGGATCGGACGACGTTCGCCGCCGGCTGGCGCGAGACGGCCGAGAAGCTGGCCCGGCTGTACGAGTTCACCCAGCCCGACCCGCTGTCCAAGGGCTACGAGGACGGCACCGCCGCCTTCGCCCGCGGGGAGTCGGCGATGCTGCTGCTCGGCAGTTACGCCGTACCGCAGATCCGCAACGGCAAGCCCGGGTTCACGGTGGGCAGCATGGCGTTGCCGGCCACCGACGACCCGGCCAGGACGACCCTGGTCTCGGGGGTGGACGTCGTGATCACCGCCTCCCGTGAGGGGGCACACCCGGCCGAGTCGAGCAAATTCATCGACTTCCTGATGGGCGAGAAGGTCATGCAGGACTACTGCAAGGCCCAGGTGGCCATTCCGACGCTGAAAGGGCTCAGCAACAACGACCCGGCGCTGTCCGGGGTGCAGAGCTTCATCGAGGCCGGCCGCATCGTCGGGTTCACCGACCACCAGTTCATCCAGGCCATCCCGCTCGGGCCGCTGCTGCAGGAGTTCCTGCTCACCGGCGACGAGAACAACTTCCTGAGAAAGCTCGACGACGACTGGGACAAGGTGGCCAAGCGGCGCACCTGGGGCCTCGGGGCGGTGATCGCGTCATGACCACACAGACACCCGTACGCCCGCAGACCCGGGCCGGCCGGGAGGAGCCGCAGCGCAAGAAGGGCGTACGGCTGGCCGGGGCCTTCTATCTGATGGTGCTGCCCGCGTTCGTGCTGTTCTTCGTCTTCCACACGATCCCGGTCATTCAGGGCGTCTATTACAGCTTCACCGACTCGCCCGGTTACGGACCGGCCGACTTCGTGGGGCTGCGCAACTACATCGCGCTGTTCACCGATCCGCGGGTGCTGCACGCGTACTGGTTCACGTTCCTCATCGCCGCCGTGGCCACGATTCTCGTCAACATCGTCGCGCTGGCCATCGCGATCGGGCTCAACGGCAGGATCAAGTTCAAGAACGGCCTGCGCGGCATCTATTTCATCCCGAACGTGCTGGCCATCCTGGTCGTCGGCTACATCTTCAACTACCTGTTCTCGAACTCGCTGCCCGCGCTGGCCGAGAAGCTCGGCATCGACGCGCTGTCGACGTCGCTGCTGACCAAGGCCAGCACGGCCTGGATCGCCATCGTGATCCTCGCCGTGTGGCAGTCCGCCGCCTTCAACATCATTATTTATCTGGCCGGGCTGCAGACCGTGCCGACCGAGATGTACGAGGCGGCCAACCTGGACGGCGCGTCGGCCTGGCGGCAGTTCCGCAGCATCACGTTCCCGATGATCGCCGGCTTCTTCACCATCAACATGGTGCTGTCGCTCAAGGGTTTCCTGCAGATCTTCGACCATATCGTCGCGTTGACCGGTGGCGGGCCCGGCACCGACACCGAATCGGTCGCCCTGCTCATCTACAAGGGCGGCTTCCAGGGTGGCGAATACGGCTACCAGAGCGCCAACTCGGTCATCTTCTTCATCGTCATCGTCGGATTCTCCATCGTTCAGCTGCGGGTGCTGCGGCGCCGGGAGGTCGAGGTCTGATGTCCACGTCAGCCAGCGAGACCGGAACACTCGTCGGGCGCACCTCGGAGCCCACGCCGCGCCGGAAGGGGCGCAGCGGACCCGGCGTCAACTGGTGGCTCACCGCGTTGCTCAGCGTGCTGGCGCTGACCATCGCGATCCCGCTCTATTTCGCGGTCGTCACGGCCCTGAAGACAACTGACCAACTCGGCGGTACGGGGTTCGGGCTGCCGACCGACATCCGGTGGGAGAATTTCGCCGACGCGTGGCGGTTGACCGATTTCCCGACCACCGCGCTCAACAGCGCCATCATCACGGTCGGGGCCGTGGTGCTGACCCTGTTGACCAACTCGATGGTGGCCTACGCCATCGCCCGCAACATGAACCGGCGCCTGTTCAAAGGGCTGTACTTCTATTTCGTGTCGGCGCTGTTCGTGCCGTTCCCGATCATCATGCTGCCGGTGGCCAAAGAGACGGCGATCCTCAACCTGGACAACCGGGTCGGCCTGATCCTGCTGTATGTCGTTTATGGACTCGCGTTCAACATCTTCATCTTCACCGCGTACATCAACAGCATTCCGCAGGCGCTCGAAGAGGCCGCGGCCATCGACGGCGCGTCCACCTGGGCCATTTTCTGGCGGGTCATCTTCCCGCTGCTGGCCCCGATGAACGCCACCGTCGGCATCCTGACCTGTCTGTGGGCCTGGAACGACTTCCTGCTGCCCCTGGTCATCCTGTCCGATCCCGGCTCGGCCACCCTGCCCCTGGTGCAATACGTGTTCCAGAGCCAGTTCCAGACCAATTATCCGGCCGCTTTCGCCAGCTATCTCATGGCCATGGCGCCCCTTCTCATTGTGTACGTCTTCGCGCAGCGCTGGGTCATCTCCGGAGTCACCCGGGGTGCCGTCAAGTGATGACCGCCCACCTGATCGGAGCGCCCGGCGGCACCGGCCTCGTGCTCGTCGAGCACGCCGACCGGCTGCCGACCGTCGCGTGGTGCGGCGTGGTCGATCCGGCGACGACCGCCGCCGACCACGCCGCCCTCACCCCGGACGGCCTGCCGCTGCTGCCCGAGGGCTCGCACACCTGGTACGGGCGTCCGGGGCTCTCCGGCCACCGCGGCGCCGGCGAACCCGGGGCCTGGTCCCCGTGGTTCGTGCCGACCTCGATCGCCGTCACACCGCACCACGCGACGATCGCGGCCGCCGACAAACAGGCCGGGCTGACGCTGCGGACCGACGTCGAGACGGTGCCCGGCGGCCTGCTGCGCCTGCGGCACGCGCTGACCAACGACGGGCCGACGGAATACCAGCTCGAGGCGCTCGACGTCGTCGTGCCCGTCCCCGACCGCGCGGTGGAGTCGCTCGACTTCACCGGGCGCTGGGCCCGCGAACGGACCCCGCAGCGCAGGCCGATCACCGACGGGTTGTGGCTGCGCGAGAACCGCCGCGGCAAGACCGGTTTCGACGCGGCCACGGTGTTGACGGCCGGCACACCCGGCTTCGGCTTCGCCGGCGGCGAGGTGTGGGGCGTGCACGTCGGCTGGAGCGGCAACCACCGGCACCGGCTCGAACGCATCCCGCTCGGCAAGAACAACCCGACGGTCACCGCGCTGGGCGGCGGCGAGCTGCTGCTGCCGGGCGAGGTGACACTGGCGCCCGGGGCCACCTACGAGACGCCGTGGGCGTACGTGGGCGCGGCCGGCGACGGGCTCGACGGGCTCGCGGCCCGATTCCATGACTACCTGAGGTCCGTACCCGCGCACCCCGGTTCGGAACGGCCGGTGACCCTGAACGTGTGGGAGGCGGTGTACTTCGACCACGACCTGACGGTGCTGCGCGACCTGGCCGACCGGGCCGCGCGCATCGGGGTGGAACGCTTCGTGCTCGACGACGGCTGGTTCGGCGGCCGCCGCCATGACCGGGCCGGGCTGGGGGACTGGACCGTCGCCCCCGCGGTGTGGCCGGACGGCCTGCGGCCGATCATCGACCACGTACGGGAAGCGGGTCTGCAGTTCGGTCTGTGGTTCGAGCCGGAAATGGTCAACGCCGACTCCGACCTGTTCCGGAACCACCCCGAATGGATCCTGGCCACGGCCGGCCGGACGCCGCCCGAGGAGAGGCACCAGCAGATTCTCGACCTGGCCCAGCCCGGCGCGTACCGGCACATCCTCGACCGGATGAGCGCGGTGCTGAGCGAATACCCGGTCGACTACGTCAAATGGGACCACAACCGCGACGCCGTGGACGGCGGTTCGGGCGTGGTCGCCGGCCGGCCGGGCATCCACGCGCAGACGGTGGCGTTCTATCGGCTGCTCGACGAGTTGCGGTCCCGGTTCCCGCACGTCGAATGGGAGAGCTGCGCGTCCGGCGGCGGCCGCATCGACCTCGAGGTGTTGCAGCGCGCCCAGCGGGTGTGGACGTCGGACCAGAACGACGCGCTGGCCCGGCAGGCGATTCAACGGTGGACCGGGCAGTTGGTGCCGCCGGAGTATCTCGGGGCGCACGTCAGTTCGCCGCGCTCGCATCAGACGCATCGCGCATTGCCGTTGGACTTCCGGGCCGGCACCGCGTTGTTCGGCCATTTCGGCATCGAGTGGGATCTGACCAGCGCCACCGACGATGAGTTGGATGCGCTGGCGCGTTGGATCGAGCTCTACCGGACGCACCGCGCGTTGCTGCACGGCGGCCGCACGGTCCGGCTCGACTCGGCCGTCGAGAACGCCTGGGTGTACGGGGTGGTGGCGCCCGACCGGTCAGCCGCGATCGTGGCCTACGCCCAACTCGACGAGCTGCCGCACGAACCGCCACGCTTCCGCCTACCCGGCCTGTCGCGCGCGGCGCGCTACTCCGTACGCCGCATCGACCCGGCCCCGTGGCCGGAATACGACGTCCCTGCCGTTCTTCTCAGCGGTGCAGCCCTGGCCGACACCGGCCTCCCCGGCCCACCCCCGGCCCCCCAGTCGATCGTTGTCGTGCTCGTGACCGCGGAACCCTGATCGATACGCTGGCCGCATGTCTCCCGAAGCGGCGGGATTGTTCGCCCAGGTGCAAGCGGCCCTGCTCATCGCCGTCGTGGTCGAGATGCGCGGCCCGGCCGACGACCGGGTGCCCCGGCGTCTGGCGTTCTGGAATCCACTGGCCGTCTTCACGGTCTTCTTCGGACTGGCCGTCAACCTGACCAGCGTGGCCGCCGACAAACCACTGCCCGGCTTCATGGTCTTCGCAGTGGCGGGCGCGACGGCCTTCACCGCCTATATCCTGCTCACCAATGCCTTCCACCGAGCCATGGTGCTGCTGGGCCCCAGCGGCCGAGGCCAGGGCGCCCTGCTGGTCGCCGTTTTCGCGGCAGGTATGGCGGCGTTGGTGACGTGGGCTTACGCCTTCTTGTATGCGTGACAGCCCGACGTCGGTGACCGCACCGATCCGGTCGGTCTACTTCGAGCGGTTGACGGCGAACGGGTCGCGCAGGGTTCGCATGGTGGTCTCGCCGCTGTCGGAGGCCGGGGTGGTGGGCTGCTTGTCGTCCGCGGACGGGGCCGCGAGGAACAGCGCCGTCGGCGCCGGAGCTTCGGGATGCGTGGTCGAGGCCGGTCGCGGGTCGTGGCTGAAGCCACCGGGGATGGTCGCGGGGTCGGCGCTCGGTGAGGAATTTGTCACGGTCGGGCGGTGCCTTCCGGGGAAAATGAGAATGAGCCGGACGGCGGCCCGCTGAACCAGTCGGGCCGCCGTCGGGCCGGGCGAATCAGATGACGCGGATATTCGCGGCCTGCGGGCCCTTCGGGCCCTGGGTGATGTCGAATTCCACGCGCTGGTTCTCGTCGAGGCTGCGGAAACCGCTGGCCGAGATCGCCGAGAAATGGGCGAACACGTCCGCGCCGCCGTCGTCCTGGCTGATGAAGCCGAAGCCCTTGTCGCCGTTGAACCATTTCACGGTGCCAGTAGCCATGTCTGCTGCTCCTTTGTGGGGCCGATCGGGCCCGCGGAAATGCGGGACCCGTGCGCCGCCGCGTTGATGACCCGCGTCGGAGAGCGACACGAAAAACGAAAAAGCGCCTGGCGGGTTTCAGATAACCCCGCAGGCGCCCAGAACGTCCATGGAAATCAAAACTGCAACGCCGCGACCGTATCACAGACAAGACAGGTCGGCCGTCCTGCCGAGCGGAACGGCGCGTACCGTAGCCCTTTGCTCCGATGTTCCTCCCCCGACCCCCAGGGAACGCCATGCCTCTCACACCGGCCGACATCCACAACAAGGAGTTCGGGAAGTCGGCCCTGGGCCGGCGGGGCTACGACGAGGAAGAAGTCGACACCCTGCTGGACGACGTGACCCGCGAGATGATCAGGCTGCTCGAGGAGAACGAGGCGCTGCGGATCCGGCGCGACGCCGTTCCCCCGGCCCGTCGCCCGCAGGCGCCGGACCGGGCCGTCGAGCAGGAGTTGTCCGCGGCGTCGGCCGCCCTCGACCGCGCGCACCGCGACTGCGACCGCGCCGAGCAGCAGGCCCGGCAGACCCGGCGCCAGCTCGACGAGGCCCGGCAGGCCGCCGCCGCCCCGCCGCCCCTGGTCCGTGACGAGGCGCCCTCGGAACTGGTGCTGGCCATGGCCCAGCGGACGGCCGACAACTACATGCGCGAGGCCGGCGAGAAGTCCGAGGTGCTGCTGGCCGAGGGGCGCGAGGAGGCCGCGCGCACCGGTGACGAGGCCCGGCGGCTGGCCGACTCCATCGCCCGCAAGGCCCGCCGGCAGCAGGACGAGGCGGCGGCCGACCTCGAGGTGCGGCGGGCCGCCCTGGTGATCGAAGTGGACGAACTGGAACGGTTCGCGGCCGACTACCACGCCGCCCTGCAACGCCAGCTGGCCCGCCAGGGCGAGCTCATCGACGGGAAGAAGTAGCGGCGTACTCGCGGGCACCGTACTCAGGCGGTTGAGTACGGCAGCTCACGCGGCCACCCCCGGCCGGTTCATAGGTTGATCCCCATGACCTGCGACATCGAGAACGAGCGCCTCGTCCGGCCGTCCGACCTGCGGGGCCACCGGGCCCGCCACAGCCGCCCGGCCCGCACCCGGCGGTGGATCGCCGCCCTGACCGGACAGAAGCCGTGACCTCAGGGAACAAGCGCAAGCGCCGGGGGATGTTCGGCACCGTCCTCGATTTTCTGGGCGCATTGTTCAACGCCATCGTCACCTGATCCGCCGGGATCTGACCATCGCCGTGACCGGCACCAAGGCGGCCGTGGCCGTGCGGGCGGCCGGGGGCCAGGCCGAACTGGTCACGTACGACCAGCAGAAGCTCGACGAGATCAAGGCGGCGCTGGACGCGGTGGAGCCGAAGATCGCCGGGACGTCGTGGGGGATCGACCCGCGCGGCAACCGGGTGGCGGTCGAGGCGGACGGGACGGTCAGCCCGGCTGGGAGCTGTCGTCGCGCCGTACGGGAAGGCAGTGAGCCTGACCCGGATCGGCGGGCGCAACAAGCTCGCCGCGAGCCCGTTCACGTCGGGCGGCCAGGGCATCTACAACGACACCTACCGGTGCTCGCTCGGGGTCAACGCCCGGAACAGCGCGGGCCAGCGGTACTTCCTGACCGCCGGGCACTGCGCCGCCGACGCCTATTACAAGGTGTCCGGCGGGACCCGGCTCGGCACCCTGCACGAGGCCGACTACGGCAGCCGCTACGGCAACGACTTCGCGATCGTGACCTACACGAACAGCAACGTCTCGGCCTACGGCACGGTGTGGGTCAACGGCGAGGAGAAGCAGATCGCCAGCTCCGGCATACTGACCCGAGAGTGACATCGGTCGCTGCGGCGCCCCTGCGGGGAGGGCCGCAGCGACCGTCTTTTCTATCGTTGTGGGCGGATTGGCAGCTGCCTGTGACGGAGGACTGCGGTGAGGTTCCGGATCCTGGACGGGTTCGAGGTCGAGCACGACGGTCAAGTGGTCGGTCTCGGGCCGGGCAAACCGAAGCTGCTGCTGGCCGTCCTGGTGAGCCGCCTCAACGAGTCGGTCACCGTGCCGGAGCTGGTGGACGCCCTATGGGGCGAGCAGCCGCCGGCGTCGGCGGTCGAGAACCTGCGCAGCTACGTCCACCGGCTGCGGCGCCAGCTCGGGCACGACACGCTGGTGCGCGAGGGAGTCACGTACTGCCTGGTGGCCGAGCCGTCGACGGTGGACGCGCGGCAGTTCGAGGCGGGGATCGCGGCCGCCGACGACGCCGTGGGCCGGGGCGAGCTCGAAGAGGCCCGAGACCGATTTCGTACGGCGTTGAGCGGCTGGAAGAGCCGGCCGTTCGGAGCACTGGCCGAGGAACGGGCCCTCACCGCGTACGTCATGCGCTTGGAGGAATTTCGGCTGTCGGCTCTGGAACGGAGCTTCGAAGTCGAGCTCGACCTGGGGGCGGGGGCGGGGATCACGGTCGAGCTGACCGTGCTGACCAGCGAGAACCCGTACCGGGAACGGCTGCACGGGCAGTTGATGCGCGCGCTGAGCGGCGCCGGGCGCAAGGCCGACGCGCTCAAGGTGTACCGGGACCTGCGCGAGACCCTGGTCGCCGACCTGGGCATCGAACCGGGCGGGGCGCTCACCGAGCTGCAGCAGGCCATCCTGCGTGATCAGCCCGCCCCGGCCCGCCCACCGGCCGAACTGCCCCCGGCCACGTCCTATTTCACCGGACGCTCGGCCGACCTCAAGCGCCTCGACGAGCTGGCCGAATCGGGCCTGGTGGCGGTGGTCGGCCCGCCCGGGGTCGGCAAGACCGCGCTGGTGGTGCAGTGGGCGCACGACGCGGCGGCCGGCTTCCCGGACGGGTCGCTCTTCATCGACCTGCACGGCTTCCACCGGCAGCGGCCCATGCCCACGGCCGAGGCGGTCGGGCACCTGCTGATCTCGCTCGGCGTCGAGGCCCGGGCCGTGCCCGCCCGGCACGAGGACGCGGTCGCGCTGTACCGCTCGATGGTCTCGGGCCGGCGCCTCCTGGTCGTGCTCGACAACGCCCGCTCGGCCGAACAGGTGCGCGACCTGCTGCCCGGCAGTCCCGCCGCGGTCGCCGTGGTGACCAGCCGCAACCGCCTGACCGGGCTGGTGGCCGGGCACGGGGCGCGCTCGCTGACCGTGCCGCCGCTGCCCCCGGCCGACGCCGTCGAACTGCTCGGCCGCTTCCTGGACGACACCCGTGTCGGCGCCCAGCCCGGCGCGGCCACCGACCTGGTCGAGGCGTGCGACCGACTGCCGCTGGCCGTGTGCATCGCCGCCGCCAACCTGGCCGAGGACCCGCGCCGCGACATCGCCACCCACCTGTCCGACCTGCGCCTCGACCGTTTCGCCGCGCTCGCGGTGGACGGCGAACGCGACCTGCGGGTGGCCGCCACGTTCGATCTCTCCTACGAGAGCCTGGATCAGGCCGAGCAGCGTACGTTCCGGATCCTGGGTGTGCTGCCGTGTCACGACTTCACCCCGGAGTCGGTCGCCGCGGCCACCGCCGGCACGGTCGACTCGGCCCGCCGCCGGTTGCGCCGCCTCGCCCGCGCCCACCTCGTCGAGCCCCGCGGCGCCGACCGCTACGCGCCACACGACCTGCTGCGCGAGTACGCCCGGGGGCGCGCCGAACCGGCCGAGGCCGAAGAGGCGACAAGCCTTCTGTACGAGTACTACCTGCGCCGCTGCGACAGTGCCGCGCGCGCGATGTACCCGCAGATGATCCGCTTGCCCTATCCGGAGGACCGCCCCCGCGACGCCGAGCCGGCCGCGGTGCCCGACCTCGTGGAGTGGCTGAACGCCGAACTGGCCAACCTGGTCGCGGTCGGCCTGCAGCCCGGCTCGTGGCACCTGGCCGACCTGCTGCGCGGCTGGTTCTGGGGCCGCGGCTTCGGCGACCAGTGGCTGGCCGTGGCCACGGCCGCCGCCACCGCCGACGATGTGCGGGCGCGGACGATGGCCGCTCTGAGCCTGGGCAACTACTACCAGCGGCGGCACGACGCTCCGGCCGCGCACGCCCAGTACGCGGAGACGCTGCGGCTGAGCCGGGACGCGAGCTGGCCCGAGGCCGAGGCGGTGGCGGAGAGCGCGATCGGGTCGCTGGCCTTCATCCAGGGCGACTTCGAAACCGCCGTCGACCACCTGGAGAACAGCCTCGACGTCACGCGCCGCAGCGGCGGGCGGCCCGCCGGGGACGCGTACAACCTGTTGGCGGGCGCCCAGTTCAGCCTGGGCCGGTTGGCGGCCGCCCGGGAGTACCTGCTCATGAACCTGACGCTGGCCCAGCAGGACGGGGCTCGCACGGCCGAGGCGCTGACCCGCGGGAACCTGGCCATGGTGCTGTGCCAGCAGGGCGACGCCGAAGGGGCCGTGGCCGAGGCCACCGAGTCGCTGCGGCTGGCCCGCGAGCTGGACGAACCGATGCTCGACACCGTGGCCCGGGTGTCGCTGGCCACGGCGGCGGTCGATCCGCAGCAGGCGCGGCAGCACGCCGAGCACGCCGCCGAGGTGAGCTCGACCGTGGGCGACGTCGGGGGCGAATGCCAGGCCCGCAACGCGCTGGCGCCGGCCTACCTCGCGCTGGGCCGCACCCACGACGCGATCAGCCAGTACTCGGCGGCGCTGCGCCTGGCGGCTCAGGCCTCCGACGTCTACGTCGAGATCGACGCCACCACCGGCCTGGCCACGGCCTACCTGTCCCAGGGCGACCTGCCACAGGCCGCGACGACAATCGAGCGGGCCGTGGCCCGGGCCCGCACGGCGGGCTATCGGGTGTTGCTGGCCCGCGCACTGACCGTCCAGTCCACAATCAACCGCCGGCAAAACCGTTCCCCCGAAGCAGACGCGGCGCTACAGGAAGCCCACCAACTCCGCGACGAAACCGGCTGCGTCCTGCCGTCAGTCGTTGCTGCGGGTGGCCTGTGACCATACGCAGCGCCACTGATGGGCGTGCTCATCCCGCCGGTAGCAGTCGAGGTGCCACGCGTTGAGTGATTCGTAGGGGCCGCCGCCGACGGCTATCTCGATCGCGGATCGGTACTTCACCACGGCCACGCCGGCGTCGGCCATGACCTGGAGCGGTGTCACCGGTTCGAACCGGCGGTAGTCGATCGATCCGTCGGCGATGCCGCCGAGGTAGAACGCCTTGTCCCACTCCCCGCCGCCCGGATTGACCAGGATGAAGTCGTCGGAGTGCAGGTCGTCCAGGAGCGCGCTGTCCGCGGCCACCAGCGCGGCGAGCCGGCGCCGCTCCAACTCTCCCGGGTCGACGTCAGTCATCCGGCCACCGTAGTACCGTCACGGCGGGTGGTTCCCCGGCACCCACCTGCTCTTCACCTGGGCCTGGCACCGGTCGATGATCTGGTCCAGCCGGTCCGGCGGGCCCCGGGGTTCGTCATCCGGGCCTCGGCGGTCGTGGTTGAGCCGGACGTGCTGCCGGCCGCTCCGAATCCGGCCGAGGTGCTGGTCACGGTGCGCGTGGCCGGCATCGGGGGCCGGCCGACACCTACGCCGGCACGGTCTTCTCGTCCGACGGTCTCGTGGCCGAGTTCCAGGTGGCCATCGACGAGATCGGCCTGCCGCTGCCGTGAGTCAGGGCGTCGCGCAGCTGCGAGCGCCGGGTGACGTGCAGTTTGGGGAAGATGCGGTAGAGATGGGAGCTGACCGTGCGCGGCGACAGGAACAGGCGGGCGGCGATCTCTTTGTTGGACAGCCCCCTTGCGGCCAGCGTCGCTATCTGGGCTTCCTGGTCGGTCAGCACCTCACCGCCGGCCGGGGCCTCGCTGCGTACGCCCGAGGCGCGCAGTTCGGTCGCGGCGAGCTCCGAGAAGTGGGCCGCCCCGGCCGCGTCGAACAGGCGGCGGGCCTCCCGCAGGTGCTGCCGGGAGTCCAGGATCCGGCGTTCCCGGCGGAGCCAGCTTCCGTACGCCAGGTGGGTGCGCGCCTGCTGCAGCGGCAGCCCCGCCCGTTGTCCCGCGGCCAGCGACCGCCGGAAGTGCAGCTCGGCCGCTCCGGACTAGTCGACCAGGGCCCGGGCCCGCTCGTAGGTGGCGTCGACCTCGGGCGAGTCCAGGGCCAGCACGTCCGGGTGCAGGTCGGCCAGCGCCGCGCGGGCGGCCACGGTCTCGCCGGCGGGCACGGCCGCCTCGGTGAGGTCGCCGATTGCCCAAAGGTACGTGGTGGCGTGCACGGACGTACGACCCAGATGGTCCCAGGCCTCGCGGTAGCGGCGCTCACTCAGCGCGAGCAGGCCCGCAGCCCAGTGGCGGTTGGCCCGCACGATCGGCCACGCCGTCGGCGCTGTCCGCTCGCTCGCCTCGAACGCGGCCCGGCTCCCGGCGGCGTCGCCCAGCCAGGCCTGCGCGAGGGCCTCGGCCGCGTACCCGGCCGCGGTCTGCATCGGCAGGGCCAGCGCCTCGCTGAGCCGGGTCGCGACCCGGGCCGCGACCAGACCCCCGCGCGGGTCGCCGATGACGTTGCGCGAGGTCGCCAGGGCCACCTCGTGCCGGGCCTGGTCGGCTCCGCTGCCCCCGGCGCGCAGGGTGTCGCGGATCTTCTCGTGCAGGGGAACGGACCGGGTGACGCGCTGCACGGCCGAGACGATGTGCGCGAAGTTCACCGGCAGCGCGCCCGGGTCGGACTCCCACAGCGCGAGCATCTCGTCGAGCCGGGGCACGATCCGCTCGGCGAACCGGGGTGGGTCGAGCGCGGCCAGCAGCAGCCACTTCCAGGGGCTCCACCGGGGCGTCCGGATGGCCAGCACGTGCTCGACGGCCTGCTGCACGACCGGGCCGTCCCCGCCGTACAGCCACACGAGCGGGCCCATCGGCCACAGCAGCCGGAGCAGGTTCTCGTCGAAGTCGGCAGCGTCCCGGCCGGCCAGCTCGCGGGCGAAATCGGCGTACGGCTGCAGGTCGGGCCGGGTCGCGCTGGCGAACGCGGCCGTGCCGGCCCGCATGGTGTGCAGCATGAGCCGGACGACCGGGTCGTCGGTGAGCGGCCGGGCCCGGCCGACCAGCTCGGCCACCAGGTCGGTGAGCCCGGCCCGCCGCGCGTGCTCGGCCGCGTCGACCAGGCGCCGGGCCCGGTCGCGGGGGCCGGTGGTGAGTTCGGCGGCCCGGCTCAGCGCGGCCGCGGCCTCGGCCGGAGCGCCCCGCCGGGCCAACTCCCGGGCCGCTTCCTCGAGCTCCCGGGCGATGTCGTCGTCCCAACCCAGGACGGCGCCGGCCCGGTGCCAGGCCCGCCGGTGGGGGTCGGCCACGACGGCGGCCAGGGTCTCGTGGGCGGCGATGCGCTCCGTCAGCGCGGCCCGGCCGTAGACGGTCGAGCGCAGCAGCGGATGGCGGAAGCGCAGGTTGCCGCCGCTGACGGTGAGCAGCCCGTGCTCCTCCAACGCGCCGAGCTCGCCCGGTCCGGCGCCGACCGTGGCCGCGGCCGCCATCAACTCGGCCAGGCTGATGTCGACCCCGGCCACGGCCAGCAGCAGCAGGCGCCGGGCGCGCGGGTCGAGCGCGCCGACCTCGGACGCGAAGGCACGTTCGAGCCGCGCGGTGATCGGGACGACGCTGTCCTCGATCGTCGCGCCGGTGCGGGCGGCGTGGAAGAGCTCGCCGAGCGCGAGCGGATTGCCCTGCGCGAACCGCAGCACCAGCTCGTGCCGGCGCGCGTTCAACGGCTCGCCCAGAGCGGCCAGGAAAAGCTCCGATTCGGTACGACTGAGGGCGGGCACGGCCAGGTCCGTGCCCCCGGGCCCGGCGAAGGTGTCCCCGTCCCACCCGGACCGTCGCCACGAGCACGACCCGGGGGCCGCGCCGGTTCCGCACCAGAAAGCTGATCACGTCCCGGGTCGACGGGTCGAGCCACTGCCAGTCGTCGACGACCAGAGTGACCGGCCGCGTGGCCGCGGCCGCCTCGACCAGGCCGACGACGGCCAGCCGCAGCAGCAGCGCGTTCCCGGCCGCCTCCGGCTCCTCGCCGAACGCGCCGGCCAGGGCCTGCCGCTGCCGCTCCGGAAGCCCGGATCCGAGGGCACGCACCGGGTGCAGCAGCGTGTGCAGGCCGGCGAACCCGACCGGCATCTCGTTCTGCAGGGCGGCGCAGCTCAGCACGGTGTGCCCGGCCTCGGTGGCCCACCCCCGGGCGTACTCGAGCAGGGCGTTCTTGCCGATGCCGGCCGGCCCGGTCAGGAAGACGGCCGGCGGCCCGTCGGGCGGCGCGGTCAGCAGGCGCCGGAGCTCACTGGTCTGCGACTCACGACCGATCATGGCGGCAACTCTGCCGCGCCGCGGGCCGGGTGGCATCCGTGACGTTACGTATCCGGGCGTCGTCGCCGGTGACGCTGCCCTCACCGGGTGAGGTCGGCCACGGTCGACACCGGGAGTGATCTTTGCCTAGCGTGGTCGCGTGGACGCCTTTCGTATGGTCGGCCGGGAGGCGGAGAGCGCCGTGCTGCGCGACTTGATCGCGGGCGCGCGCGAGGCCGGCGCGTCGCTCGTGCTCGAGGGAGACCCGGGCATCGGCAAGACCGCCCTGCTCGATCTGTCCGCCGGCGAGGCCGCGCGGGCCGGGTTCCGGGTGCTGCGGTGCACGGGGCTGCAGAACGCGGCGCCGGTCGGCTTCGACACGCTGCACGAGCTGGTGCACCCCCTGTTGCCGCTGGCCGAGGCCCTGCCGCCCCGGCAACGGACCGCCCTGATGGTGGCCTTCGCGCTGCAGGACGGGGAGGCTCCGGACCGCCTGGTGGTCAGCCTGGCCTGTCTGGGGCTGCTGGAGGAGGCGGCCGGCGAACGGCCGCTGTTCGTCGCGGTCGAGGACGCGCAGTGGCTCGACCCGTCCAGTGAGTCCGTCCTCACCTTCGTCGCCCGCCGGCTGTCGCAGTCGCCGATCGTGCTGGTGGCCACGATGCGCACCGGTTCGGACGGTGCGGAGCAGTGGCCGCGGCGCCTTCCGGTCGGGCCGCTCGACGACCGGGCCGCGGCCGCGGTGCTCGACGACCTGGCCGCCGATCTGCCCGCCCCGGTCCGGGCCCGCGTGCTGAACGAGGCCGGCGGCAACCCGCTCGCCCTGCGCGAGCTGCCCGCGGCCCTGCGCGAGCACGGGATGGAGCGGGTGGCCCTGAACTCCCGGCTGCCCACGACCAAGCGGCTGGAACGCGCCTTCCTGACCCAGCTGGCCCAGCTCCCGGCGGGCGGCCGGCGCCTGCTCGTGCTGGCCGCGGCGGCCGACGGGGCCGACCTGCGGGACATCCTGGCCGCGGCCGGGGCGGTCGACGCCGGTGTGGCGGATCTCGAACCGCTCGAGTCGACCGGCCTGGTCGGCGCCTACGGCGGCGGGCTGCGCTTCCGTCATCCCCTCGTCCGGTCGGCGGTCGAGGGCGCCGCGACCACCGCGGAGTGGACGAACGCCCATCTCGCCCTGGCCGCGGTCGTACCCGATCCGGCCCGGGCGGCCTGGCACCGGGCGTCGGCCACGGTCGAGCACAGCGAGGCGGTGGCGGCCGAGCTCGACGCCGCGGCCGGACGGGCCCGCCGGCGCGGCGCCCAGCCCGAGGCCGTACGGGCCTACGAGCGGGCCGCCGCGATCTCACCCGGCCCGGCCGAACGGGCCCGCCGGCTCGCCGCCGCGGCCGAGGCCGCCCGCGCGACCGGGATGAACTTCGAGGCGATGCGGTTGCTCGAACAGGCCGAGGCGATCGTGACCGAGCCGGAGACGATCGCCGCCATCGCCGCCACCCGGCTCAGTTTCAGCATGCAGGTCGGGGTGCCCGGCTACAGCCGGGCCGAGCTGGCCGCGATGAGCCGGGCGTTGTCGAAACGGCCCGAGGACGTCGACCGCCGGATCCGGATCCTCTGGGGCGCGGCCATCAACGCGCGCGGGCGCAACCTGCCCCGGGCCGAGTGGAGCCGGCTGACCGCGGAGCTCAAGAGCATCAGCCGGGCGAGTCCGCTGCGGTCGATCGCGCTGGCCATGCTGGCCCCGCTGGGCGAGGCCGCGGAGCTGCGGGCCCGGCTGCCGGCTCTCATCCCCGAGCTGGCCGAGCACGGTCAGGGCCTGCTGACCTTGGCCATCGCGGCCGAGTCCCTGCAGGATCTGGAGACGGCGTTCACCGCCTGGGACCTCTGCTGCGAGTGGTTCCATCACCACGGCCAGCCGGCCGATCACGCGCAGGCCCTGCGTGGCCGGGCCAACGTCCACCTGCTGTGGGGCCGGTTGGTCGAGGGGCTGGCCGACGCCGAGTACGCCGTCCGCATGGCCCAGGACACCGGGCAGCCGTTGACCGAGAGCACCGCGTACGCCACGGTGGCTCGCGCCCACGCGCTGCTGGGCGAGCTGGACGCGGCGCGCGCGGCGTTGCGGGCCTTCCACGAGCTCGACCGGCTCGGGCCGCTCGCCCTGGCCAGCGCCGACGCGCGCTGGGCGGCCGCCCTGACCGGCCTCAGCGAGCACCGGGTGGCCGACGCGCTGGTCGAGTTCGGGCACATGGGGGTGCACTCGACCCGCGCGCTGTGGGCGGTGGCCGACCACACCGAGGCGGCGGTGCGGGCCGGCCGGCCCGAGGCGGTCGCCGACGCGGTGCGTACGGCCGGAACGACCGCCGCCGCCCTGGGCTCGGAATACCTCACCGCCCTGGTCGAGCGGAGCCGGGCCCAGCTGGCCGGCGGCGACGACGCCGAGGACCACTTCGAGCGGGCCCTGCACGCCGGCTCGGTGAGCGACGCGCCGCTCGAGCTGGCCCGCACCCACCTGCTCTACGGCGAATGGCTGCGGCGCCGGCGCCGGGTGGTCGACGCCCGCCGCCACCTGGCCGAGGCCCTGCGCCGCTTCGACGCCATCGGTGCCCGGATGTTCGCCGAGCGGGCCGCCGGCGAGCTGCGCGCGGCGGGGGAGGCGCCGTCCCGGCCGAACGCCGCTGCTCCCTCACCCCGCCAGAGCCTGACCCCGCAGGAGTGGCAGGTGGCGCGCCTGGCCGCCGACGGTCTCACCAACAAAGAGATCGCCGATCGCGTCTACCTGTCCCATCGCACGGTCAGCACGCACCTCTACCACGTGTATCCCAAACTCGGCGTCACCGGCCGCAACCAGCTGGCGGCCGCCCTCGGCGAGGTCGATCAGACCTGACTGGCGCCGCCGTCCACGTAGATCTCGGCGCCGGTCATGTACGAGCTGGTGGCCGAGGCCAGGAACACCACGGCGTCGGCGATCTCGTCCGGGGTGCCCAGCCGGTCCATGGGCACGCCGCTGGCCGGGCCTTTGAGCAGCTGCTCGGCGGCCTCCGGGTCGGGTGCGAGGCCGCTCAGCCCGGGGGTGGCGATCGGGCCGGGGGCGATGCTGTTGACCCGGATGCCCCGGCCGACCAGCTCGGCCGACCAGCTGCGGGCGAACGAGCGCAGGGCGGCCTTGCTGGCCGCGTAGACGCTGAACGACGCCGCGCCCTTCACGTCGATGTTGGAGCTGGTCAGGATGATCGACGCGCCCCGGTTGAGCAGCGGCAGCACCGTCTGCACGGTGAACAGCGTCCCGCCGACGTTGGTGTTGAAGGTGTCGGCGTAGTGCTCCCAGGTGATGCCGCCGAGCGCGGCGAACTCGCCGCCGCCGGCGTTGGCGAACACGACGTCGAGGCCGGCGCCGTGCTCGCGAATCGTCGCGGCCATCCGCTCGAGGTCGGCCGCGTCGGCGACGTCGGCCCGGATCGCGGTGGCCCGGGGGCCGATGGCGGCGACCGCGTCGTCCAGGGCAGCCTGGCGGCGCCCGGTCAGGAAGACGTGGGCGCCCTCGGCCGCCAGCTTGCGGGCGGCGGCCAGGCCGATGCCAGAGGTGGCCCCGGTGACCAGCGCGGTCTTGTCGGTGAGCGTGCTCATGAGGAGATCTCCTTCGTGGTGACGAGGCCGGCCAGCTCGCGCCACTGCGCGCGCGGGAGGCTCGAGGAATCGGTGCTGAGGACGTCGAGCGCGAGGTGGTCGGCGCCGGCGTCGTAGTGCTCGGTGATCCGCCGGTGCACGTCCTCGGGGGAGCCGTGGGCGACCAGCGCGTCGATCAGGCGGTCGCTGCCGCCGGGACCCAGGTCGTCGTCGCCGAAGCCGAGGCGCCGTAGGCCGGCCTGGTAGGTCGGGAAGCCGAGGAACAGGCCGATGCCGGCGCGAGCGGTCGCGCGGGCCCGGGCCCGGTCGGTGTCGAACACGACGGCCAGGTGCGGGGCGATGAACGGGCCGGGACCGACCCGCTCGCGTTCGGCGGCCACGTAGCCGGGGGTGACGAGGAACGGGTGCCAGCCCGCGGTGCGGGCCACGGCCAGGTCGACCATGCGCGGGCCGCCCGCGCCGAGCAGCCGCCGTGGTGGTCCGACCTGCGGCCCGAGGCCGTCGAGGTAGCGCGACATCGTGACGACCGGATTCCCGTACGTCTGTCCGTGCGCGCGGGCGCCGGCCGAGCTCCCGATGCCCAGGCCGACGACGGTCCGCGGGCCGTGCTCGGCGTCGAGCCGCGCGACCCGGCCGGTCAGGTCGGCGGCCGTCTGACCCCAGATGTTGAGCACGCCGGTGACGACCCGGCTGCGCGGGGCGCCGCCGAGCACATGACCGACGTCGTCGAGCGTGCCGGCGCCGTCCATGCCGGGCAGCCACAGTGTGTGCCAGCCCAGGTCGTCGAGTTCGGCCGCGAGGTCGCGCAGCTTCGGGCCGCCGGCGTGGCGCAGCCGGGCGCTCCAGAGACCCGCCCGGCCCAGTTCTTCGCGCATCACCGCCTCCATTTCTGTATCGCTCGGTATGTAATTAGAGAAGCTAGCACCGGGGCCAGGAATTCTGTACTGATCGGTTGGGTGGCTCGCGTCACGCCAGCAGGACCTTGCCGCGCTGGGCGCCGCTCTCCAGGCGGGTGTGGACGGCGGCGGCCTCGGCCAAGGGCACGATGCTGTGGGGCTGCAGCGTCAAACGGCCGGTAGCGAGCCGGTCCATCACCAATTGCAGGGCCGGGCGTACGCCGGCGGGCACCACCTCGGACAGGGCCACGCCGAGCTGCGGGCCGCGGGGGTCGCTCAGGGTGATGACCCGCTCGGGGCCGCCGGCCAGCCTGACCGCGGTCCGCAGGTCGCTGCGGCCGGACGCGTCGAGCACCGCGTCGACCGGCTGGGCGAGAGTGGAGGTGTAGTCGACCGGGGTTGCGCCGAACTGTTCCATCGCGGCGAAGTCGGCCGGGCGGACCGCGGCGATCACCTTCGCGCCACGCTCGACCGCGAGCTGGGTGGCGATCGTGCCGACCGAGCCGGCCGCGCCGAGGATCAGCAGCGTCTCGCCGTCGGACACGCCCAGTTGGTCGAGCACGCGGACGGCGGCCTCGCCCGAAGCGGGTGCGGCGGCCGCGTCGGCCCAGTCCACTGCGGGCGGTTTGGGGACCCAGTGGTCGGCCACGACCAGGCCGGCGTATCCGCCCAGCCGGGGCAGGAAGACGGCCACCTCGTCGCCGTCGCGGACGTCGTCGACGCCGGGGCCGGCGCTCTCGACCACGCCGGCCGCCTCGAAGCCGAGGACCGTGCCGGGGGCGGCCGGGAACGCCGCGCTCAGGTGGCCGGCCCGAATGGCCAGGTCGGTCGGGCCGACGCCGGAGAAGCGCGGCAGGATGCGGATCTGGCCGGGGCCCGGTGCGGGTACCTCGATGTCGGTGAGCCGGAGCTTTTCCGGCGGGCCGTAGCCGTCGAGGACAACTGCTCTGGTCATGGTGGATCCCTTCGCGTCGACCGTTCCGGGGGTGACGCTAGGGCGGGGCCGGGGTCGATCCACCGGATCGGCCGGTAGTTGAGTCAAAGCGCAGTCATCGGCGGCTTCTCACGGTTTGGGAGCGCTCCCAAGCGCTGAGCAGGACATAGATGAACGTCATTGCGTAGGAGTTACGGGGGCTCTTAGCCTTCGGGCAATCCGTCCCCCAACGGTCTTTGTAGGAGAAGCCATGTCCCCCCACCGCTTCACCGCCCCGACGTGGTCACTGTTCCGGATCGTCGTCGGGCTGCTCTTCCTCTGCCACGGGCTCGCCTCCGTCTTCGGCGTGCTCGGCGGCAATCGCGGCACCGGGCAGGCCATCGAGCCGGGCACGTGGCCGAACTGGTACGCCGCGCTGATCCAGCTCGTCTGCGGCGCGCTCGTGCTCGTCGGCGTGGCCACCCGGCCCGCGGCCGTGCTGGCTTCGGGCTCGATGGCGTACGCGTACTTCGTCGTTCACCAGCCGCAAGGCGTGCTGCCGATCCAGAACGGCGGGGTGACGCCGGCCCTGTACGCCTGGGCCTTCCTGGCCATCGCGGTGATAGGGGCCGGGCCGTGGTCGGTCGACGCGCTCATCACCCGCCGCCGCGCCGAACCGGAGCCGGCCGCCAACGTCCGCCCATTGCAGCCCAGCGGCCGGAGGTAGGACATGCGCCGCCTGGTCACCGTTCTGGCCGCGATCCTGACGCTCGGCGCGGTTACAGCGAGCGCCGTCCCGGTGGGCGCGGCTCCCGCAGCCCTCACCGCCCGCTCGGCCGCCGCGGGTCCTGTGCCTCAAGCTGGCTCTTGCCGTCCCGGGCTGCTCTTCTGTGAGGACTTCCAGCGGCTGCCCATCGGTGGCGCCAGCTCTCTGAAGTGGGGCATCGACACCCGCGACGGAACTCTCACCGTGGAACGGGCCCAGCGTGGCAACAAGGTGCTGCGCGTGCACACGGTCGGCAACGGCCGGGCGTTCCTGCGGGTCGACGACTTCGCGGCGCCGGGCAACCGGTTCTACGGCCGGATGCGGTTGCGCGTCGACGCGTTCCCGACCGCGCCCGACTGGGCGCACTTCACGCTGGTCGAGGCGACCGGGACGGGCAGCTCGGAGGTCGTACGCCCGGTGGGTGGTCAGTACGCACCCACCGTGCCCGGCGTCTTCTGGGGCGTCGGCGCCGACGGCGGCCCCACCGGCGACTGGACCAACTGGCGCGAGTCGGCCCCGGTCATCGAGGACACCTGGCAGTGCTTCGAGTGGATGCTCGACGCGACCGGCAACCGGGTGGCTGTCTGGATCGACGGCGTCGCCAATCCCGAGCTGACCGCGTCGACCACCAACCACGGCGGCAACGACGTCCCGTTCGTGCTCCCGGTCGTGGACACGGTCAAGGTGGGATGGCAGCTCTACCAGAACGGACCCACACCGGAAGCGTTCAACCTGTGGATCGACGACCTGGCCCTGTCCAGCCACCGGCTCGGATGTTAGGCGTGTTTCATAACTGGACCCGACCTGCGCCGGGCCCAGATTCCGGCTGCGCACGTCCCGCGAAAGGCCGGTTACAACACCGGTAGC
The DNA here is from genome assembly GCF_024137025.1 of Paractinoplanes aksuensis. Lineage (GTDB taxonomy): Bacteria > Actinomycetota > Actinomycetes > Mycobacteriales > Micromonosporaceae > Actinoplanes > Actinoplanes aksuensis. The sequence goes on along the minus strand of NZ_JAMYJR010000027.1, from coordinate 127,338 downwards.
CTGCCTTCCGCGGGCCGCACGCAGCCGAAATCTGGACCTCGCCGCAGTCCGACCCCAGTTATGAAACACGCCTTGCGGCGTGGCCCGGGCGGCACCTGACGCCATCCGGGCCACGCCTCGCTCACGTGCTGGGCGTCAGCCGCGGCGCCATTTCTGGTTGGCGCCGCCGACGCAGGTCCACAGGTGCAGGACGGCGCCGTTGTCGGGCTTCCACTCGGCGATGTCGACGCACTTGTTGGCCTGGGGGTTGACCAGGTCGCCGGCGGCGCTCAGCACGAACTGCTGGGCGGCGGTGCCGTTGCAGGTATAGATCTGCACGGCCGCGCCGTCATGGGTGGCGGCGTCGGCCACGTCGAGGCACTTGTTGTTCTCCGTACGCAATGTGCCGTTGACGAACTGCCATTTCTGGTTGGTGCCGTCGGTGCAGTCCCAGACGTGCACCCGCTGGCGGTCGGCGAAGTTCCAGTTCGGCACGTCGATGCACTTGTTGTTCCAGTTGCTGACGATCCGGGTCGTGCTCGCCGGCGGGTTGTCGGTCGAGCCCGGCGTACAGGTGTTGTCGGCAGTGACGTTGTCGGTGTGCCGCGTTCCGGCGGACCGGAACGCGTTGACCCGGGCGGTGGCCTCGGCCGGGCTGAGCACCTGCTTCTTGGCGTGGAAGACGTAGTCGACGTTCTCGTGCCAGACGCTGGTGCCGCCGCCGACGTGCCCGGTCAGGTCGATGAACCACTGGTTGAAGTCGATCGACATGTTCTGCCGGGGATAGAACTTGCCGCCGTGGGTGCCGACGAGCTGACCGTCGATGTAGTAGCGGACCTCACCGTTGGCGACGGTCGCCATGACATCACGCCAGCCGGCGATGCTGCGGCTCTGGCTGCTGTACTGCCGATCCTGCACCCAGGGGTCGGCCTGGTAGGTGTACCAGGTCGTCTGGAAGTTGGTCGGCCCGCTCGCACCCCAGCCGCCGTTGGGCAGGTACTCGCTGAAGTCGAGCTCGCTGTAGATGGGGTCGAACGCGTACCGCAGCGGCGAGATCGTGTAGAAGGTCTGGTTCACGATGTCGCCGTCGGTGCCGGAGGCCGGGGTGTCGGCGAACTTGATCCGGGCGAAGTAGGTGCCCTCGAAGAACCGCCGGTCCGACAGCGACATCTCGGCGTGCGAGGTGCCGCCGGCCGTGCCGTTGGTGCTGGCCTGCAGCCGGGCCACGGTCTGACCGTCCACGGTGGGGAACGAGATGTTCCCGGCCGACCAACTGGCGCCGGGCACACCCGGACCGCCGGCGTTGGTGCGGATGTGCCACCCGCGCTGACCCAGGGCCGGATCAGAGGCCGAACTGTACGAGAAATCGTCGAAGAGGACGCCGCAGGCCACCGCGGCCTGGGCGGGCTGAGCCGCGGCGACGCCGGCTGCGGTGAGCCCGGCGGCGACGAGGGCGGCGGTGACGGCATGAACCGTCCGCCGAATCAGGGCAGGTGTCATCGAGAGCAGACTCCTTGGGGGAAGGGGACTCCTCGGGGTGGGGAGTGACCACAGCATCGCCACGCCCGTTGACACCAGTCAATGAACTAGCGCAAATTTTTTACATCCAGCAAACGACTAGAGAAAATTATTACGCCCGGGCTTGCCCGAAAGTACATCGACGACCGTCCCCGCCCACGACCACCGCGCATGCCTCATGGCGTCCGTCCTGGGTCTTCCCTCATGCGGTGCGCGGGGCCGGCGGACTTGCCGTACCGATTGATGTCGTACCCCTGGAGCATGATCGCGCCGTGACCGAGGAAGACCAAGAGAACCAGGCCGTTGAGGCCGTCCGAATGCGTATCGAGGCTGGGGAGTACCTGGACTCGATGTTGGGAGTTCCGGGAGAGGGCCTGGAGGGCGGCGGTGCGTTCAGGCATGTGTCGGACGGTCAGCTCGCGCGTATCCATGGCCGGCGGGAGCCCGATTTTCGGACATTACGCGAGGCCGGGCGGATTCCTTCTCTACCGCCGTTGGAACCGGCCGCAGTCGATGCGGTCGAAGCGTGTGAGGCGGCGATCGGAAGGCCGCTGCCTCGACTGTTGCGACGCTGCTACCTGGAGTTGGGCGACGGCGGGTTCGGCCCGGGTTACGGACTGGTCCCGATTGCCGAGCTCGCGCCCAGCTACCTCGCTGGATGGCCCAAGTGGTGGCCGACGGAGGCGCGCAACCTGTTGCAGATCTGCCATTGGGGTTGCGGCATCGCCTCGTTCGTAGATCTGGATGGTCCGCTTGACGTGATGTGGGCGGTAGATCCCAATCCCGCACCCGAGGACGATCTCGGGGTGGCCGTGTTCCGGGAGGACATGACCCTGACGTCGTGGCTACTGCTGTGGACGGAGAGCCGGCTGCATCAACCGTGGCTTCTCCAGGACCCGGTTACCGGCAAGTGGCGCGGCGCTACAAACGCTGACTGGGACGAGCCCGAATGACTCCGCGGCGATCCACGGCAGCACCGAGGGGTGTCGGTGCTGCCGTGGTGGAGTGCCTTGTGTGTCGGGGTCAGCGGCGTTGGCGGGACATCCACTGCCAGATGGGGGTGCCGGCGATCTTCGGGTCGTTGCGGGCTACGTAGATCCAGGACCAGTGGCCGGGGAACTGGTGGCCGTTCCAGATGACGTTGTCGTAGAGGGTCATTCGGGAGCGGGGGATCAGGTCGTGGGCGTGGACCGTGTTGGCCTGGGGGTTGACCGTGGTGTCGTCGAGGGAGGTGACCAGCCAGGTGGGGGTGGTGATGGCGGTCAGCTCGGCGTCGGGGATCAGGGGTGGGTTGCCGGCCACGACCCCGCAGATGGGCACCGAGGACGCGTAGGTGCGGGGGTAGACGGTGGTCATCTTCATCGACATGTAGCCGCCGTTGCTGCAGCCGACCACGTGGATGCGGTCGCGGTCGACGGCGTGGCGGCGCGCGACGTCGTCCACGATCTGCTGGATCAGCGGGGCGAAGCGGGGGCCGTCCTGCATCCAGGCCGAGAAGCTCTGGGGCGCTACGACATAGGCGCCGTTGAAGATCTTTTGTGCCTCTCGGGTGGAGAAGCCCAGGGCACCTCGGTTGGCGCGCAGCGTGGTCTCGTTGTCGTAGTAGTTGTCGGGCAGGGACGCGCCCTCGCCACCGCCGTGCAGCCAGACGATCAGCGGGCGCTTGCCGCCGCGGTGGTCGGGGCGGAACAGGCGGTACTTCATGCCCGCGGACGACTCGTGGTAGCTGTAGGCGTCGACCTCGGGGTTGGACAGGCGGCCCTGGCGGAACTTGGTGATCGTGATCGGGCGGCCGCGGGCGATCAGCGGTGTGTTCTGCGTGATCGTGTACGCGAGATTCAGCTGGACGTTGCGGCCCTTGGTGAACAGGTAGCCGAGCGTGCCGCCGCCGGGCTGGCCCTCGGCGGTGCTGAGCTCGAGCACGATGTCGCCGTGCCGGTCGACGCGGGCCGCGGTCACCACGCGGTCGAGGTCGTACCCGGGGTCGGGGGTGATCGGGATCGGGCTGGTCGCCTTGACGTGCACGCTGAATGTCGCAGTGGTCAGGCTGGACGGGCTGATCCGCCCGAGCCGGGACGTGTCGAGGGTGAGCGACGTGACCTGCTCGCCGCCGTCGAGGGTGTGGGCGTTGAGGACGAATCCGACGGTGGTCGACGAATGGCCACCGGCCTGGGCGCCGGCGGGCAGGGCCACGCCGGCGGCGACGCCCGCCCCGGCGGCGAGAACGGTACGACGGTTGATCGACAGAGCCATGCTGACTCCTCAGCTTCGATGTCCGGTCACGAAACATGCCGTTAACGGGATCGATCTATGTCTACCTCTCAGCGAACCGCGCGGTAGGCTTCGTTATCTATCCGTTACCAACTGCGACGGCCCGCCGCACGACGGCGATGAAGTCGGCGAAGATGGCCGCCATGTCGACCTGGTCCGGGTCGAGCAGCCACTGCACCTGCAGACCGTCCATCATCGCGACGATCTCGGCCGCCTTGGCGTCGCAGTTCACGTCGGGCCGGATCTCGCCGAGGTCGATGCCGCCCCGCAGCGCTTGCGCGATGTCGGCCCGGATCCGCGGGTAGCGGTCGCGCAGCCACTCCCGGGCCGGGTGGTCCGACCCGACCGACTCGCCCAGCAGCACGGTGAACGCCTGCACCAGCCCGGGCAGCATCGCGTTGTAGCGCACCAGCTCGACCAGCCGGTCGAGGGCGGCGAATCCGCGGCACCCGCTCAGCTCGAAGTGCGCGGTGTCGAGCCGGTCGCGTTCGGCCAGCACCGCCACCAGCAGGTGTTCCTTGCTGGGGAAGTGGTGCAGCAGGCCGGCGGTGGTCAGGCCGGCGTCGGCGGCGATCACGGCCAGCGTCGAGCCGCGGTAGCCGTTGGCCGCGATGGCCCGCAGCGCCGCGTGCAGCACGCGCTCGCGGGCGGCGTCACTGCGTTCGGGCGTACGCCGGACCCGCTCGGTGGTCATGCCGCCTCCCCGGTGACTGGCCCCAGAGCGTACTTCGAAGGGGCTCGCGGGTTTGCTTTTCCGGACACGGGAAATCCGATGAGTGTCTCGATCAGCTCAGGCGGGAGGCGTCATGCCGGCCGGATCCAGTCCGAAACGGGAACGACAGTACGAACACATCAAGGAAAGTGCCGAGAAGCGGGGTACGCCGCCCAAGGTGGCCAAGGAAATAGCGGCCCGCACGGTGAACAAGGAAAGGGCTCGGGCCGGCGAATCGCGCACCGCGAGCCGGTCCTCGCTCGACGACGTCTCGTCGGGTCATCGGGGCGGCAAACGGTCGCACAGCGGGGCTCAGGGGCGCACCAAAGAACAGCTTTACAACGAGGCCAAGAAGCGCAACCTCAAGGGCCGTTCATCCATGAGCAAAGCCGAACTCGAGAAGGCTCTCGCGCGTTGACCATCGGTATCTGTACGCTGACTCGCCGGAACGACGGGCGAGACGACGAGGGATTCCGTGGCATCGCATCGCGACGATGAAGAGCCGGGCCGGCTCGCGGCGGAGGACGACGGCACCCGGCGGGCCCGCCGGACGTTGTGGATCGCCGTCGCCGCCAGTCTGGCCCTCATCGGGGTGACCGCGCTGGTCGTGCGCTTCGCCGGCGGGCCCGCGGAAGAAGCGCCGGCCCGGGCTGCTTTGCCTGAGGTGTGGATGCCGCCGCCTCTGACGGAGGTCAGCGGCACCCCGACGACGGCGCCGACCACGGCCCCGACGCCCGCGCCGCCTCGGACCCGCGAGACGATGCCCCCTTCAAAAAAGCCGCGGACCAGCCTGCCGCCGGTCACGCCGTCGCTGAGCGTCACCAGCGCGCCCGTACCCGCAGTGGTCGATCTGACGGCCGAGGGCGCCCGGGACTGGATCCACTGGGGACTGACAGACGTGGATTCGGTCAACCGGCGGCTCGGCGGCACCGGGGAGATCAAGGATCTCGAGGTCAGCTCGCCGGCCGGCCGCTACGACAACAACCCGCAGAGTTTCCGCTGGTCCGGAGGCACGCCGACCGTCAAGGCCGGCCCGTCCCCGACCGGCCTGTACGTCTGCCAGCCCGGCGCGAGTTTCAGTTTCTCGGTGGTCGCCTCGCCCACCGTCCGGACCCTGCGTCTGTACGCCGGGGTGTGGATGGCCCAGGGCAAGCTGACGGCCACCCTGGCCGGTCGCACGGTGACCGCCGCTCTGGAGAACCGCGAGACGAACGGGACCGCCGTGTTCACCTTCAAGTTCCGGGCCCCGCTGGGGGCGGCGCTGCGGGTCGGCTGGAACAACGCCGTGCAGCACCACCCCACCTGCGGCAACGTCGACATCCAGGCCGCCGCGCTGAGCTGATTCCTACCGGATCGTGTAGCGGATGACATCCGTACGCAGGACGTCGCCCGAGACTTTGACGGCCCTGAACGTGTGCTGCTTGTTGGCCAGGCCCGCGACGCCGAACACCTTCTGCTGGGTGACGCGGCTCGCGCTGCTCAGATCGACCCGTACGGTCTTCTTACCGTCGATGTAGATGTCGGCCAGACCCTGGTCCGGGGCCTTGGCGGTGATCCAGTCGACCGCGGTGCCGGTGAACGTGTACGTCACCGCGTCGCCGTTGCGCGTGGTGGCGTGCACGTCGTCCAAGTGGTCACCGCGGAACCCGAAGTCGAGCTGGGCCTCACCGACAGCAAGGCCGAGCAGGTACGCCGAACGCAGCGTCACGGTCGACCCGGACAGCGTGTAGTCCTTGCCGGCCACGAGCGCCGTGCCGCCGCGGGAGATGCCGGCGAGTTCGCTGCCCGCGCGCAGCAGCTCGACCGTCACATCGGCCGGCGCCTGGCGGTCGAACGCGGCCGCCGACGGGTCGAGCAGGCTGGGCTGGGTGACGTCGATCCGGTCGACCAGCATGAAGCTGCCCGACTTCTTGACCGCGGTCAGCGTGTGGCTGCCGTTGGCCAGGTCGTTCACGCTGAAGACGGTCTGCTGGGCCTGGCGGGGCTGACCCGGCTCGCGCCCGGTGTTCACGGTCTGCACGAGCCGGCCGTCGAGGTAGATGTCGACCTCGCCCTGCGACGAGTCGAGCTCGGTGACGTAAGCGACGCCGGTGCCCTGGAACGTGTACTCGAACGAGTCGCCGTTGCGCTCGGTGTAGTGCACGCCGTCGTTGTAGTCGCCGAACCCGCGGCCGGTGCTCTGCGACCACGTGCCGGCGTAGGTGATGCCCGGGTCGGTGTCGTCGTGGGCGATCGTGCGGACCGGGCCGGTGGTCGCGGGCGGGGCGGTGTTGCCGGTGTCGGTCACGGTCAGCGCGAGCGGCTGCGTGGTGGCGGCGGCCTCGTACCCACCGTTACGGGTCCACGCGCCCTCGTAACCCACGCGCAGGGCGTCGTCGTTGACGGCGAGTGTCGCGCCCGGCTGCGGGGTCACCCTCAGCAGCCGTACGCCGTGAATGGGCACGGCCGGGGCCGTGAACTTCGACGGGAAGCGGCCCAGGTCCTTGCGGTCCCACAGGTCACGCACGGTGGCGGCGCCGGTGAGCCCGAGGTCGGACCAGTTCACAGTCATGTCCTTGTCGGCCCGGCCCAGGTTGAACAGGGCGACCGTGTAACTGCCGTCGGGGTTGAGCGCGTACCACGTCTGCTGCTGGGTCGCCGTCGAGACCGGGCGGGCCGGGGTGCCGGCCTGGTCGACCGCGATCACCTCGGGGTTGGTGAGCAGGCTCAGGCCGTACGGGTCGAGCTTGGTCATGTCGTTGCCGAGGTACAACGGCGCGGCCGAGATCGCCCACAGCGTCATCGCCGTCCGCCGCTCGTCGCGGGTGAGCCCGTCCATGGTGCCGTTGCCGACGTTGAGCGAGTCGAGGTCGTTCCAGCCGCCGTTGCCGCCGTGGCGCCACCAGGTCGCGAGGTTGGGGAACAGCCGGGCCACGTTCGCCCACTGGGTGAGCGCCTCGTCGCCGCAGTAACACTCGACGTCCCAGTCGATGCGCCACCCGTTGGCTTTAGAGCGCCAGTAGTCGGCGTACTTCGGGTCCACGGCCCAGGACAGCTCGAACCAGATCTTGCGCTTCTTGAGCGCGGCCGACCAGGCCGCCACGTCGTCGCGCGCGTCGAGCGAGAGATCGCTGATGCCCGAGCCCGGGGTGACGCTGTCGAACTTGATGAAGTCGACGCCCCAGCGGGCCAGGTTGTCGGCGATCGAGTCGATGTACTTCTGCGAGCACGGGTTCGTGAAGTCCATCTTGTAGCCGATGCCCCAGTAGTCGGCCTTGCGCAGGGGCTGGGCGGCGATGTCCTTGGTCGTGCAGCCGGGCGCACCGGCGATGGGCAGGGCCGCCTCGTAGACCTGCGGGCCGACGCCCGGGATCAGGTAGAGCCCGAACTTCTGGCCGTTGCCGTGCACGTGGTCGATGACCTTCTGCAGGCCCTGGGGGTAGAGCGTGGCGCTCGGCTTGGGGCGGCCGTTGGCGTCGAAACCGTCGTTCCACGCGGCGTCCACGTTGATGTACTTGTAGCCGTACTTCTGGAGCTTGCTCTTCATCGCGTCGGACTGCTTGACGATCTGGTCGGCGGTGATCCACTTACCGTTGCCGGAGTAGACCTGCATGCTGTAACTGCTCCAGCCCATGTACGGCCGGACCGCCCACGGATCACCGGGGCCGTCGGCCGGCGGGGTGGCCGGTGCGGCTCTCAGCATCGCGGGTGCGGGCGGGGGACTCGGTTTGGGGCCGGGGTCGGCCGACGCGGGACGGGCGCTGGCAATCAGGGGAAGAAGCAGAGCGACGGCCAATGTTGCGGCTCGGGTGCGTGGTGACCTCAACGGTCACACCTCCTGTTGGGGACGTTGGCAGGACGGTGCAGACCCGGCGGTGAACAGCCTCGGAGCAGGTCGAGGCGGGCACAGGGTGCGCAGAGCGTAGGTCCGTCAACTCAAATAAATCAATACTTGACGAAGGAAATTATTGGGCCTACGTTTCGGCCATGTTTCCTGCATCTGGCGCTGTCGACCGGCCCGGAGCGGCCTGATGGCCACGACGACGCCGCACCCGACTCCCGTGCCGAGCGCCGACCGGCGGCCGGCCCGGTCGCCCCACCGCTCCGACATGGAATTGGCCCGGCGCAGCCGCTGGGCTCAGGCGCAACTGTCGTGGCGCCGGCACTGGCAGCTCTACCTGCTGGCGTCGGTGCCGCTCGCGTACTTCGTGATCTTCAAGTACGTCCCGATGGCCTTCAACGTCATCGCGTTCAAGGACTACAGCCCGGTGCTGGGCCCGTGGGGCAGCGAATGGGTCGGCCTGCGGAACTTCGAGCTGCTGTTCGGCAACCCGGTCTTCCTGACGCTGCTCGAGAACACCGTGATCCTCGCCGGTTACCTGGTGCTGGCCAGCTTCCCGATCCCGATCCTGCTGGCCCTCGCGCTCAACGAGATCCGCAACGGCTGGTTCAAGCGGACCGTGCAGATGGTCACGTACGCGCCGTACTTCATCTCCACGGTCGTGGTCGTCTCGATGACGATCCTGCTGCTGTCGCCGCGCTCGGGCATCGTCTCGACCAACTTCCTGGGCGAGCCGGACTACTTCCGCCACATCTACGTATGGTCGGACGTCTGGCAGACCGCGGGCTACTCGGCCGTCATCTACATGGCCGCGCTGGCCGGCATCGACCCTGTCCTGCACGAGTCAGCCAAGATCGACGGGGCCAGCCGGCTGCAGCGCATTCGCCACATCGATCTGCCCGGGCTGCTGCCGACCGCGGTGATCGTGCTGATCCTGGGCGTCGGCAACACGATGGCGATCGGGTTCGAGAAGGCCTATCTGCTGCAGAACGACCTGAACCTGGCCCAGTCCGAGATCATCCCGACCTACGTCTACAAGACCGGCCTGATCAACGCCGACTTCAGCATGGCCACCGCGGTGGGGCTGTTCAACTCGGTGGTCAACCTCTGCCTGCTGCTGGTGGTCAACTTCGCCGCCAAGAAGGTCACCGGGAAGGGGCTGTGGCGATGAGCCTGTTCACCTCGAAGCTGCTACGCAACGGGCCGAGCGCCACGCGGGTTCGCGAGCCGCTGGGCGACCGCATCTTCCTGCTCGTCGTCAAACTTATGCTGACCGTGATGCTGCTGGTCGTGCTGGCGCCGCTGGTGTTCATCGTCGCCAATTCGTTCAGCAGCGCCGAGGCCGTCAACGCGGGCCGGGTCAAGTTCTGGCCGGTCGAGTTCTCGCTGCACGCGTACGAGGTCGCCCTGTCCAATTCGCAGGTGCTGCAGGGCTACTACAACTCGCTCATCTATGCCGTGGCGGGGACGCTGATCAGCGTCACCCTGACCGTGGCCATCGCCTATCCGCTGTCGCGCAAGACGTTCTTCGGGCGCAACGTCATCATGACGGCGCTCATCTTCACCATGCTGTTCTCGGGCGGCCTGATCCCGACCTACATGGTCGTCCAGAACCTCGGCATGCTGAACACCCGCTGGGCTCTGCTGATCCCCGGAGCGATCGGGGTCTGGCAGGTCATCATCGCCCGCACGTTCTTCGCCAACTCCATTCCCGACGAGCTGTTCGAGGCGGCGTCGCTCGACGGGGCCAGTGAGATCCGCGTACTGCGGTCGGTGGTGCTGCCGCTCTCCAAACCGCTGCTGGCCGTGCTCGCGCTGATGTACACGATCTATCAGTGGAACACCTATTTCGATGCGCTGGTGTACCTCAAGGACCCCGATCTGTTCCCGTTGCAGATCGTGCTGCGCAACATGCTCATCCTCAATTCGACCCGGCCCGGGGCCGAGGATCTGGCCCAGCAGCTGGAACAGATGCAGCTGGTCAGTGTGCTGCGGTACGCGCTGATCGTCGTCTCGAGCCTGCCCGTCCTGCTCATCTATCCGTTCATCGCGCGCCATTTCACCAAGGGCGTGATGGTCGGCGCCGTCAAGGGCTGAAACTCAAGAATGGAATTCTCATGAAAACTGGACTCAAATTGGCCGGAGTCGGCCTGGCCGCGGCTCTGGTGGCGGCCGGCTGTTCCTCCGGCGGGGCCGAGGACAACGCGCCCAAGGCCAAGATGGCCGGTGACAAGGTGGTCGTCACCCTGATGTCGCCGGCCGACGCCGATACGAACATGGACACCAACACCGTCACCAAAGTGCTGAGTGACAAGTTCAAGATCCAGTTCCAGTTCCAGACCACGACGATGGACGGCGCACCGGCCAAGGAGAAGCGGCAGATCTCGCTGGCCAGCAACGACTATCCCGACCTGTTCTTCCTCATTCCGTGGGTCGACGCCTTCACCAAAGCCGAGGTGCAGCGACTGGGCCGCCAGGGTGTCGCGGTGCCGTTGGAAGACCTCATCAAGGAGCACGCGCCCAACATTCAGAAGGCGCTCGACACCAATGCCACGCTGAAGGGGATGTCGGTCGCGCCGGACGGGCACATCTATGCGATGCCGCAGTGGGCCGACTGCTTCCACTGCACCTATCCCGACAAGCTCTGGATCAACTCGACCTGGTTGAAGAAGCTCGACCTGCCGATGCCGAAGACTCCGGAAGATCTGCGTACGGTGCTGAAGGCTTTCAAGACGCGCGACCCCAACGGGAACGGCAAGGCCGACGAGATCCCCATGATCTCGGCCGAGGGCGACAGCACTCTCATCGCGTACCTGATGGGGGCTTTTTCTTATGACCCGGTGGGCGCCAACAACGGGGTGCGGTCGCTGCTGCAGTTGAACGGGGACAAGGTCGAGACGCCGATCGACAAGCCGAAATGGCGTGAGGGCCTCAAATACATCAACTCGCTGTACCAGGACGGGCTGATCGACCAGGCGTCGTTCACCCAGAACTCGGACGCGTTGCAGGCCATCGGCAACAACCCGAAGGCCGTACAGATCGGAAGTTCGCCGGTCTTGTGGCCCGGGATTTTCGTGCAGATCGGCTCGAAGGACGGGCGCGACAAGCAGTACGACGCGGTGCCGCCGCTGACCGGGGCCGACGGCACGAGCTACACCGGCTACAACAACCCGACGTCGACCGGCTACACCTTCATGCTGACCAACAAGTCGAGCAAGGAAGCCCGAGTCGCCGCGATCAAGATGCTCGACTACATCTACACCGACGAGGGTCAGCTCAACACCTGGAGCGGGCCCGAGAACGTGGGCTGGGTCAAGCCCGCGGCCGGCGACACCGCGCTCGACGCCGGCACCGACCCGATGTACAAGACCAAGCCCGCGGCCGAGGTGCCGAAGAACACCGGGTGGGGCGCGCTGGCCCAGTACAACAACACGCTGGCCTTCCGCAACGCGCAGGTCGTGCCCAAGGACATCTACTCCGAGGAAGGCCTCGAGCGGCGGCTGTTCGAGGCGACCAAGCTGTACGAACCCAAGGTCGACAAGGCTCTCGTGTTCCCGGAGTCGCAGGTCTGGATCGACGACACCTCGGCCTCGGAGCTGGCCACGCTGAAGACCAACCTGGACAGCTACGTCAACCAGGGGCAGCTGGCCTTCATCACCGGCTCCAAGAACATCGACACCGAGTGGGACGCCTACGTCAAGGGGCTGGACGGGGTCGGGATCAAGCGGTACATCGAGCTCAACCAGCAGGCGTACGACAAGAGCAAGTAGTACTTGCGGCGCGACCATATCTTCGTTGCGAGGATATGGTCGCGCCGATACAGTGCTCGGGTGAAGACGCCGCTGCAGGAGCCGACGTTCCTGATCCTCACTGCGCTGGCCCGGGCGCCGCTGCACGGTTACGGCCTGATTCTCGAGGTCAGTGAGCTGTCGCAGGGGCGCCTGTCGCTGCGGCCGGGCACGCTTTACGGGTCGCTCGACCGGCTGTCCGACGACGGACTGGTGACGGTCGACCGCACTGAGGTCGTCGACGGCCGGGCCCGCAAGTACTACCGGCTCACCGACGAGGGCACCGAGCTGCTGCGGACCGAGACGGAACGGATGCGCCAGGCCGTCCAGGTGGCGACCCTGCGTCTGGCCGGTGGTTTCGCGTGACCGACCTGCTGCGTGAGCGCTACACCCGGCTGCTGCGGTGGTACCCGGTGGCCGACCGCGCCGACCGGGGCGCCGAGATCGTCGACACGTACGTCGATCTGGCCGCAACCGGGCAACGCCGGCCTCGCCCCGCTGACGCCGTCGACCTGATGGCCGGCGGCCTGCGCCAGCGGCTACGGGCCCACAGCGCCCTCGGCCTGGCCGACGCGCTGCCCGTCGCCGGCTCCCTCGCCCTGATGATGACGACCGTGCTGGCCGCGGTCTGGCTGATCAACACCGAGAGTCCGGGCGTCTGGCACGACCCGGCGAGCCCGATGCTGGGGCCGTTCCACTCGATCGGCACGCCGACGTGGGTCGCCTGGTTGCTCGCCCCGCTGGCCGCCCCGCTCGGTCTGGGGCGCTGGGCGGTGGCCGCCGCGATCACCGTGACGGCGGCGGTCGCCGTGGCGGTCTCAGTCGTGCCCTGGTTCGAGATGACCGCCCTCCACCCACCCCTGTTCCTGCTCGTCGCGCAGATCGGCCTCGGCCTGGCGGCGCTGGCCGCCGACAACCGCCGCGGCCTGCTCGACACCGCCGTCGTCATCGCCCCGGCCGCCGTGGCCGCCGCGCTGGCTGCGATGGTCGTGCCCGAGCATCAGATCGGGCGCGAGGCGCTTTCCGTGGCAGCGCTGATCCTGGTCACGGCGGTGGTCGTCCTGGGGGTGTTCTTCACCGCTCGGCGAGACAGGCGGGGCTGGTGGCCGGCGGCGCTGCTGGTGTGGCCGGTGCTGCTGCTCGGCATGGGGCTCAGCCTCAGCTCGACCTACTCGTTCGCCAGCCGCAAGGCCGTCGTCGTGTGGGCCGTGGCGTCGCTGCTCGCGGCCGTCGCCGTCCTGACGCTCGCGGTGCGGCGACAGGCTTGGCGGGCCCGGCGCCGGGCAGAGGCGCGCATCCTGCACTTCCACCGGGTCGCCGAGCAGGCCGCCGCGGAGGCGAAAACGTCGCCGCCCCTCGCGAAGTGAGTGCATCTGTGGATGCTCTTTCGACGCTGGCTGCGGTGCTCAACCTTCCCGGCCCGGGACGTCCAGCCTCTGCTTCGCGGGACTGGGCGGTCACCGAGACGTCCCTCGGAGCGGAACTGCCTCGCGACTACAAGCGTTTCGTCGACACGTACGGTCCCGGCGTCATCGACGATCACCTCGTCGTTTGCGCGCCAGGCGGTATCGGCGACTGGACAGATCTGCTGGAAAACAACGAGATGGCCCAGGAGTCGTGCCGCATCTGGTTCGGCGGTGGGGACACCTCGGGGGCGTGGCCGCTCGGCGATTCCGCTCGGTGGGAGGGGGAGGACGTCCCGGACTGGTTCCGGGCCGGCGACGACCTGATCTCCTGGGGCGCCACACCCAACGGCGATTTTCTCTATTGGCACATCCGGCCCGGTGTCGCCGCCGACGACCATCCGGTCGTCCTGCGCGAACGCGGCCCGTATTTCGAACGGTTCGAGGCGGGTTTCGCGGCCACCCTGACCGGCCTGTTGACCGGTGCGATCTCGTCGTTCTACCTCAGCCGCTGGCTGAAGGCACCACACTCCTACACACGCGTACCTGCGGTGTAGCAGCGGGCTAGGGTGGCCCGATGGGTCGCAGCTGGGAAGAGGGAATGGCCGCTCGTGCGGCCGCGCGGGCCGGGCAACGAATCGCCCGGCGACGCGAGCCGCTGCGGCCCGACCGGGCCGGGCACGTCGGCCATCATCTCCACCGCACGGCGGCCGGCACCGCATGTTCCTGTGGCGAGGATTTCGAGGAAGCCTGCGTCGTCAACGAGGGGGACGACGCACGCTGGTGGGACTCGCGAAGGTGCGCCCTCTGCGACCAACCTGGCGCCGTGCTGGAAGGAAGCCCGTCAACGTCGGCCTGACGAAGAGCCGACGCTGGTTCGGAGGGCGGTCACGGAAGCAAGAGTGCGAGGATGAGGATGCAGAAAATCGAGTGCCCGGTTTGCTGGCAGGACTGGCTGCAGTGGTACCGGAAGAAGGGCACCGACCTCACGTTCCTGCTGTGTCCGGAGTGTGACTCCGTCTGGCTACCCGGATCGGAGCCGGGCCGGGACGCCGCTCGTGACCTGACTGATGTGGTCGGCAATCCGCCGGTGGGCGAGACGGAATGGGACCTGATCGAACCAGCTGATGTTTCATAACCTGGTGGCAGCCGGGGCTGACATGGTGCGCGCCCGGCCACCGCGGCGATGTCGGACAACGTCACCGGCCGTCCGGGGTTCGCGTCGAGGAAGGCGACCGCGCGGCGCAGCGCGGCCGGGCCCACCCGTCCCGGCCCCGGCACGTGCTGGCCGGTCATGGCGCTGTTGGGGAAGACGTGCAGGGCGCTCACGGCCGCGGTGCGGATCATCTCGGCGGCTCTGCGGCGAATTCAGCGGAGCGGCGGCCGGCGACCTCGCGCGGCGAGTGAAATGGCGACGCCCCGCGCGACCGGGTATCGGTTCGTCGGAGTGTGATTGGACTGCGGCGCCTAGCATGGACGGCCGGGCGACAGTGGGGGCTGGGTGCGCAAGCCGAGCGTGTCATTTCGGGCGGAAGTGGCTCAGCGCTTTCAATTTCTGGTCGACGACATGGACGCCGTCGACCCGATACCGGCAGTCCCGAGGCACCCGCAGGATGCGCCAGGTGGGCCCGGCTTCGACCACCGTGGCGTCGATGACTTTGGGGGGTGGCGTAGTCGATCGAGAAGTTGGTCAGGGTCACGTCGGTCGAGCGCAGCACTGCGATCGCCGTCTGCGAGCCGTGCACGATCAGTCGCGTGCCGCGGCCGTCGATGGTGACGTCGTGCCTGTCCTCGATGAGCAGGCCGATCCGTTTGTGCCGGTACCGTGGGTCGGCGCCGACGGTGTTGGAGACGTACAACTCACGGATCTCGGCCTGTTCCGGGTACAGGTGATGCTCACGCGGCGAAATGGATCTGACCGCCGGTGAAGTTGATGACGGCGTCGCGGTAGCGGACGCGCGTGCGCGCCCCGGCATCAGCCTGAATGCGTACCTCGTGCAGCTTGCCGTCGCGCCAGGCCAAGTCGACTGTGAAACCGCCGCGCGCCCGCAGGCCGCGGACCGAGCCGTCGCGCCATTGCGACGGCAGCGCGGGCAGCAGCTCGATCTCCTCGCCGTCGGACTGCAGCAGCATCTCGGCGATGGCCCCGGCGCCGCCGGAGTTGCCGTCGAACGAATAGATGTTCTCGGGCGCGCCCGCGATGCCCCCGGCCGAATAGCTCAGCAGGTTGGCCTCGCTGGCGTCGCCGATGAGCCGGGTCACGTGCGTGAGCGCGCGGTCCCCGTCGAGCAGCCGGGCGTAGAAGGCCGCGAAGTTGGCCTCCACCCACTCCGTCTGCTCCCACCCGGCCGCCTGCTGCCGGCGTTCGATGGTGACCGCGGCCGCGCGGGCCAGCTCCGGGTCGCGGCGGGGCGTGATCTGTCGTTCCGGGAACACCGCGACCAGGTGAGCCGTGTGCCGGTGGGCCGGGTCGGGCTCGTCGTAGTCCTCCAGCCATTCCTGCAGCTGGCCGTGCCGGCCGATCCGGAGCGGGGAAAGCCGGGCCCGGGCCGCCTCCACCCGCGAGCGCAGGTCGGCATCGACGTCGAGGATGGCCGCGGCCTGCCCGCAGATGCGCAGGATCGCCTCGGCGAAGACACGGTCGGCGGTAGTGCCCATGGCCACCGAGCACGGGGTGCCGTCGGGAGCCAGGTACCAGTTCTCGGGCGACTCGGCCGGTCCGGGCACGAGCCATCCATGGGTCGGCTCGGGCACCAGGTACGAGAGCATGAACAGCGCGGCCTCGCGCAGCACCGGGTACGCCTCGTCGCGCAGGTAGCGCTCGTCGGGCTGGTATTCGTAGTGCTCCCACAGCTGCAACGCGATCCAGATGCCGCCGGTCACGTTCAGGCCCCAGCCGATGCCGCTGCCGGGCGCGCTGTAACCCCAGGCGTTGGTCACCGTGTGCGCGACCCAGCCGTCCGCGCCATACATCGTCCGGGCCGTGTCGCGCCCGGCCTCGGCCAGCCGCTGGACGAACCGGACCAGCGGCGCGTGACACTCGGCCAGGTTGCCCGATTCGGCCGCCCAGTAGTTCTGCTGGGTGTTGATGTCGAGGTGGAAGTCGTTGCTCCAGCCCATCGCGCTGGCCCGCCCGTCGTTCCACACGCCCTGCAGGGCCAGCGGCAGCGGCGAGTCGGCGCGCGAGCCGGCCATCGTCAGGTAGCGGCCGTACTGGAAGTACAGCGCGACGAGGTCGTCGTCCCGTTCGCCCCGGGCCAGGCGTTCCCGGCGTACGTCGGTGGGCAGCGCGACCGGCGGGCCGAGCTCGAGCTCCACCCGCCCCATCAGCGCGCGATGGTCCCCGACATGCGCGGCGCGGATCGTGTCGAAGCGGTCGATCGAGAAGGCGCCGCCCCAGTCGGTGACGATCGTGACCAGGATGACGACCGCGTCGGCCCCGGTCACGGTGACCGTCTCGCCGGTGCGGCTGACCGTTCCGCCCTCGGCCTCGACCCGGGCCCGGATCTCGACGGTGGTGCCCTGCTTCCCGTTGCTGTGCAACGATTCCACGGCCTGTCCGCGGAACATCACGGCCGTACCGTCGGTGGTGCAGATGCCGGGGAACACGCTGTCGTCGAGTCCGGCGGTGCAGCTGATCGCGCCCGGGCGGTCCGCGCCGAGCCGGACGGCGAGAACGCCGTGCGGGTTCGAGGCCAGCACTTCCCGTACGAAATGAACGCCGTTCTGCCGGTAGGCGACGCGCACGATGCCGTCGACGAGGTCGAGCGACCGCCGGTACTCGGAGACCTCGCCGCCGGGCAGATCGAGCCGCAGGCGGGGGAGCGGCAGGTTCGTGCCGAACGCCGTCGGCCGCCCGGTCAGATGCTTCTCGGCCAACCGCTGGGCCTCGGCGGCCTGGCCGTCGAACAACAATTGGCGTACGCGGGGAAGGTTTTCGAGCGCGGTCGGGCTCACATCGGTCGTCGAGGGCGCGCCCGACCAAGCGGTCGACTCGGACAGCCGGATGGTCTCGGTGCCCACCCCGCCGTAGACCATGCCGCCGATCCGCCCGTTGCCGATCGGCAGCGCCTCGAACCAGCGCTCGGCCGGCCGGTCGTACCAGAGCTCGAGCCCGCTCATCCGAACAGCTCCCGCAGCCACCGCAGCTGCACCGGCGACTGGAACGACCCGCCGCCCTCGTGCCGGTTGTACGACCACACCTGCATCGTTTTCGGGCCGCCGTAACGGTTGTAGGCCGCGTACACGGTGGACGGCGGGCACACATCGTCCATCAGCCCCACCGAATACAGGGCGGGCGCGGTGGCCCGGGCCGCGAAGTTCACCCCGTCGAAGTAGCTCAGCGTGTCGAAGACCTGCTCGACCCGGTCCCGGTTGGTCGCGCAGAAGACCGACAACTCCTGGTACGGGTACGAGTCCGTGATCTCGCTGGCCCGCCGGAAGTGGGTCAGGAACGGCACGTCGATCAGCGCCGCCGCCACCCCGGGGTGCAGCCCGGCCACGGCCTGCGCGATCCCGCCGCCCTGGCTGGCCCCGGCCACGACGACGCGGGCCGGGTCGACGCCGGGCAGCGTGGCGGCCAGGTCGACCGCGCGCACGGCGTCGGTGAACAGCCGCCGGTAGTAGTACAGCTCGGGGTCGAGCACGCCCCGGGTCATCAGCCCGGAGTGGTGGGGAGTGGTGTCGCCGGCCAGATCCGGGGTGTCGCCGTCGCCCTGGCCGCGCGAATCGACCACCAGGACGGCGTACCCGGCGGCCGGCCACAGCAGCCACTCGTGCGGGCGGCCGCGCCCACCGCCGTACCCGATGAACTGCACCACGCACGGCCGCGGGCCCTCGGCGCCGGCCGGTTCGACCAGCCAGGCCGCCACCGGCTGACCGTCGTAGCCGCTGAACCGGACGTCGGTGACCCGGACGCCGGGCAGCAAGGCATCGTACGGGGTGAGCTCGGCCGCCGATTCGTGCTGCCGGGCCGCGGTCAGCGTGCGCAGCCAGAACGCGTCGAAGTCGGCCGGCTCGGCTACCTCGGGGCGGTAGTCGAGCAGGTCGGCCGGGGAGAGGTCGAACATGGCCATGGTCAGTCCTTCACCAGGTGGACGAGGGCGCTGGCGTAGTCGCCCCGAGGCAGGTCGAGCGGGAGGCCGGACTCCAGCAGCACGGCCCCGGAGTATGAGGCGCCGGTGTCCCGGTCGCGGTAGAAGGCCTCGGGATCGATGGCGGTCAGCCGCAGGGGAGCCGGGTTGTGGCCGTACGGGCGCGACGGGCACCAGGCCAGCACCACGTACTGGTCCTCGTGCTCGTAGCCGACCCCGGTCAGCGCGCCGTCCCCGGCCAGCCGGTGGGCCCGGCCGTGCTGGACCGTGGGCCGGATCCGCTTGTAGACGGCGATCAGCTCCGCGGCCTCCTTGAGCTCGTCCTCGGTCCATGTCGTGAGGTCGCCGCCGATGCCGAGCGCGCCGGCCATCGACACGTGGAACCGGAAGCGCAGCGGGGTCCGCCGCCCGGTCGTCACGTTGGGGTTGTCGGTGACCCACGCGCCCATGACCTGGGCCGGGAAGAGCTGGCCGAAGCCGTGCTGGATGCCGATCCGGTCGACCGGGTCGGTGTTGTCGGACGTCCAGATCTGGTCGGTGCGGGCCAGCACGCCCAGGTCGGCCCGGCCGCCGCCGCCGGCGCAGGCCTCGAGGCGCAGACCCGGGTGGCCGGCCCGCAGCCGGTCCATGATCCGGTGCACGGCCCGGGTGTGGTCGAGCCAGACCCGGTCCGGGTCGGGGTGACCGGGCCAACCGGCCTCGGTGAACGCGCGGTTGGCGTCCCACTTGAGGAAGTCGATGCCGTGCTCGGTGACCAGCCGGTCGAGCCAGGCGTGGGTCCACTCGGCGGTGTCGGGCCGGGCCAGGTTGAGCACCAGCTGCTGGCGCATCTCGGTGCGGTCGCGGTGGGCCATGTGCAGCACCCAGTCCGGGTGGGCCCGGTAGAGGTCGCTGTCGGGGTTGACCATCTCGGGCTCGACCCACAGGCCGAACCGCATGCCGAGCCGATGCACCTCGTCGACCAGCGGTTGCAGGCCACGCGGGAAGCGGCCCGGGTTCGGGGTCCAGTCGCCCAGGCCGGCGTGGTCGCTGGTGCGGCCGCCGAACCAGCCGTCGTCCATCACGAACATCTCGACGCCGAGGCGGGCCGCCTTCGCGGCCAGGGCCACCTGCCCGGCCTCGTCGACGTCGAACCCGGTCGCCTCCCACGAGTTGTAGAGCACGGGCCGGGTCTCGCCGGGGTGGGTCAGCACGTGCCCGCGGACGTAGTCGTGCCAGGCCCGGCTGGCCGCACCGAAGCCACCGGTCGTGTGCAGGCCGGCGAACACCGGCGTCTCCAGGGTCTCGCCGGGGGCCAGCGACCATTCGAGGCCCTCGTGCCCGTGGCCGCCGGTCCAGCTCGTGCGGCCGACCGGGTCGCGGTGCAGGGTGATCCGCCAGCTGCCGCTCCAGGCCAGCGCGGTGCTCCAGACCTCGCCGCGGTTCTCGCCGGCCGTGCCGTCGTCCAGGGCCAGCCACGGACTGGCGTGGTGGCTGGTCAGTCCGCGCCGGCTGGTGAACACGGTCTCAGCCGTGGGCACCTCGGCCCGCTTCAGCTGGAACTCGCTGTTCCAGCCGCCGACCAGGTGGGTCATCCGGTAACCGGTGCGGTGCGGCAGGTTCCAGGCCGCGCTGTCCAGACGCCGTACGCCGATCGGCTGGTCCTCGCCGCGGTTGGCGATCGTGGTCCACCGCTCGATCACGTCGCTGTCGTCGTGGACGCGGTAGTGCAGCGTGAGCCGCAGCGGGTGGTGCCGGTCGTCCAAGTGGATCCGCAGGTGACCGTCCTCGGCGTCGTGGCCGGCGTATCGCCACTCGACGCCGCTGGTGCCGTCGGCGAAACGCACTCGCAGGCCCGCCGGGCCGAAGCGGGCGCCACCGTCGGCCGCCAGCTCCTCGGCCTCGACCGTGGTGTCGAAGCTGCTGGCGGGGGCCGGCGTGCGCCCGGCCAGCGTGATCGCCTGGGCCGTGGTCAACGGCCGGCCCCAGTGCACGTGCCGCGGATTGTCGTTCTCGTCGAGGCGTAGCGCGTACGTGGTGGAGGGGGTGTGCACCAGCCAGAGGCGCTCGGCGGACTCGAAGTGCAAGCGGGGCATCTGGATCCTCGGGGTTAACTTGGGAGGGTGCCGATGAGTGCGGCGAGCGTAGGTCCGTGTTCGCGGCTAAATCAATACTTGACGAAGGAAATTATTGGGCCTAGATTTCGGACATGTTTCCCGTGGCTGACGCCCTAGCGCCCGCAGCGACAGCCCTCTTCACGGTGGTGCTGACCGAGGGCCCGCTCAGCCGCGTCGGTCTCGCGCGCCGTCTCGACCTGTCCTCGGCCGCCGTCACCAAGGGCGCCCGTCCGCTCATCGAGATGGGCTACCTCGAGGAACTGGCCGCCACCGAGCGGTCCGGGCCCGGCGCCGGGCGTCCGGCCAGCCCGCTGACCATCCGGGCCGACCGCGAGTTCTTCGTCGGCGTCAAGATCACCCGCGACGAGCTCATAGGGGTGGTCTGCGACCTGCGGGCCCAGGTGCGCACCGCGGTCCACCGGCGGCTGTCCGAGACCGACGTCGACCACGTCCTGCGGCAGATCGCCGAGATCACCACCGAATTGCTCGACGGCTCCGGCGACTACCGGTCCCGCACCCGCCGGCTCGGCCTGGCCATCTCGGGCGACGTCGACCTGGCCACCGGCCGGGTGCGCTACTCGCCGTTCCTGCAGTGGCACGACGTGCCCCTGCGTGAGCTGGCCGAGCAGGCCACCGGGCTCACCGTCACCGTCGAGAACGACGTGAAGGCGCTGACCACGGCCGAGCACTGGTTCGGCGAGGGCGTCGGCGCCGACTCGTTCGCCCTGGTCACCGTGGGCGCGGGCATCGGCTGCGGCCTGGTCGTCGGGGGCAGACTGGTCTCCGGTTCGTTCGGCGTGGCCGGCGAGATCGGCCACATCAGCGTCGACGTCAAGGGCATCGCCTGCCACTGCGGCAGCCGCGGCTGTGTCGAGGCGATCGCCGGCGCCGACGCCATCGTCCGGCAGGCCCGCGAGGCCACCGACCGGCCCGAGCTCACCTTCGACGACGCCGTGGCCCTGGCCCGCGCGGGTGACCCCGGTGTCAGTGCCGTCTTCGCCCGGGCCGGCGACGCCATCGGCTCCGGCATCGCCGCCGTGGCCAACCTGGTCGGCCCGTCCCGCATCGTCGTCTCGGGCGAAGGGCTTTCGGCGTACGACCTGTTCGAGCCCCACATCCGGGCCGGCTTCCAGCGGCAGGCGTTCGGCGCGGCCGCCGACTGCCCGCTGTCGATCCGCCCGCTGCCGTTCGAGGAGTGGGCGCGCGGCGCGGCCACCGTGAGCATCAAGGCGCTCGTCGCCTCCTGGCGCCGCCCTGTGTAACTTTCGTCCGAACGGACGAAAGTTGGATCCAGGATGGACTATCTTTTGACTCCGGCGGGAGTTAGCGTCGTTTCAGTTTCGAAATATGAACGACACAAGGCTTCTACCGACGCGTCGGCGGCGTCGGTCAGCCGTACCTGAAGGACCCCTCCCTGGTTCCGAACACCGTCCTCCGTGGAGTTCGCATGTTCAAATCCCCCGTGTCCCGCCGTCAGATTCTCACCGCCTCCGCCGGTGCGGCCGCCGCTATCGGCGCCGCCGGCATCCCCGTCCTCGCCACCGGCTCGCCGGCCCTCGCGCACGGCGACAAGCACGGCAAGCTGCGGGTCGAGCCGCTGGTGCCGGCGCGCAACCGCGGCATCATCCTCTACAGCGTCCGCGACCGGATCTCGGCCGCGCCCGATGACTCCGGGGTGCCGTACGGCTTCGAACGGGTCCTGGCCCGGCTGGCCGAGATCGGCTACAAAGAGATCGAGTTCGCCGGGTACAACCAGCACACCTCGATCCTGGGCCGCCAGATCACCCCGGCCGAGATCCGCAAGATTCTCGACGACAACGGGCTGGTCGCCAACGGCACCCACACCTCGATCAACGCGGCCACCTTCGAGCAGCAGCTCGACATCGCCCAGACGCTGGGCATGAAGCACATCGGCACCGGCAGCGACCCGACCAACAGCGCCTACAAGGCGGACTGGGACGCGGCCGCCGACCTGTGGAACGAGCTCGGCCGTACGGCTCGCAAGCGGGGCCTGAAGCTGTACACGCACAACCACGACGCCGCCTACGGGTTCCTGCTCGACGTCGGCCCGCTCGACGCCAACGGCAAGCCCACCCGCTCGACGGGGCAACGCAAGCTCGAGTACTTCTTCAAGAAGACCGACGAGCGCTACGTCTTCTTCGAGATGGACATCTACTGGGCGTACGTGGCTCGCTTCAAGCATCACACCTATGTGGACTCTCGCGGCAACAACCGGGAGGACCTGTTCGACCCGATCCTCACCGTCGCACCGCAGACCGAGCGGTTCCCGCTGTTCCACGCCAAGGACGGTGACAAGGCGCCGGCCCAGGCCAACGGCTACACGATGGTGCCGCTGGGCGAGGGCGACATCAACTTCCAGCAGTTCTTCGAGGTCATCGGCAAGCAGGACTACCACCACGCCAACTGGGAGCAGGACTCCGCGCCCGGCGGCACGGCCAACCCGGGCCAGTCCCTCGACTTCGCCGGCATCAGCTACCGCAACATGGCCGACCTCACCATCTACCGCCGATGAGGCGCGCGGCGACTCTGCTTGCCGCATTGGTGGTCGCGGCGCCCCTCATCGGGGCGACCCCGGCCGTGGCCCACAAGGACACGGACGTCCTCGTCTTCGCCACGGGCAACACGGCCGCGGCGAACGGGATCAAGACGCTCGGCCGGGCCAACGACTTCGACGTCACAGTGACCACCAAGCCCACCGATTTCACCGCGCGCAAGCTGGCCGGCTATGAGGCGGTCGTTTTCCTGCGCGACGGCGAAGTGCTCGATGCCGCGCAGCGAACCGCTTTCGAGGCGTACGTCCGTGGGGGTGGCGGTTTCGTCGGGGTTCGCGGCGCGGCCGAGACCGCGGGCGCGTGGACGTTCTACGGCTCGCTGCTCGGGGCCAAGGTGACCGCCACGGCGACCGCGAGCGCGGGCACGGTGACGCTCACGGACCCCGTACCGAAGAAGTTCTCGCTGACCGAGCAGTGGTACACCTTCGACGCCGACGTGCGCGGCAAGCAGCACGTGCTCGCGACCTCGGTGGAGAAGCCGGTCTCGTGGTGTCAGGACTTCGAGGGCGGCCGGTCCTGGTACTCCGGGCTCGGCGTCTCGAACCAGGCCGACAACCGCAAGCACCTGCTCGGCGGCATCCGCTGGGCGACCACCGGCAAGGGTCTCGACTGCGGCGCCACCGTCGAGACCAACTACGAGAAGGTCACCCTCAACGACGAGCCGGGCGAGCCGATGACCCTGGCCGTGCTGCCCGACGGCCGGGTGCTGCACAACACCCGCAGCGGCCAGGTGCGCATGTACGACCCGGCCACCGGGCTGAGCCCGGTCATCGCGCAGATCCCGGTCTACGTCCACGACGAGGACGGCCTGCAGTCGGTGGCGGTCGACCCCGACTTCAAGCGCAACAAGTGGGTCTACATCTACTACTCGCCGCGGCTGAACACGCCGGTCGACAACCCGGCCACGCCCACGGTCAACGAGGGTGACGCGCCGGCCACCAGCGACGACCCCGCCACCTGGGACAAGTTCAAGGGCTACAACCAGGTGTCGCGGGTCAAGCTGGTCGAGACGCCGACGCCGCACCTCGACCTGTCGACCGAGCAGCAGATCCTGCGCGTCGACACCGACCGCGGCATCTGCTGCCACGTCGGCGGCGAGATCAAGTTCGACGGCCAGGGCCTGCTCTACCTGGTCACCGGCGACGACACCAACGCCAGCGGCTCGGACGGGTTCACCCCGATCAACGAGTCGCCCACGCAGGGGCCGGGCTACGACGCGCAGCGCTCGGCGGCCAACACCAACGACCTGCGGGGCAAGGTGCTGCGGATCAAGGTCAAGGGCGACGGCTCGTACTCGATCCCGAGCGGCAACCTGTTCCGCAAGACACCGCAGACCCGGCCCGAGATCTTCCTGATGGGCCTGCGCAACCCGTTCCGCTTCGACGTGAGCAGGAGCGGTTACGTGTACGTCGGTGACTACTCGCCGGACTCGCGCGTGCCCAACGCGGCGCGGGGACCGGAAGGCACCGGCCGCTGGATCGGCACGGACAAGGCCGGGAACTACGGGTGGCCGTACTGCTATTCGCCCGACCTGCCGTACATCGACTTCGACTTCGTCACCCGGACGTCGGGGGCCGCCTTCAACTGCAAGGCGCCGGTCAACGAGTCGCCGCGCAACACCGGTCTGCGCAACCTGCCGCCGGTCCGCACGGCGCAGCTGAACTACACCTTCAACGCGCTGACCCCGTGCCCGGGCGCCTACCTGGCGACGCCGCCGACCGCGTGCGGCTTCGACTGGCCGGCGCTGGGCACCGGCGGGGTCGGGCCGATGGGCGGGCCGATCTACCGCTCCTCGCAGTACAAGGGCGATCACGAGTTCCCCTCGTACTACGACAACACGGTGGTGTTCGGCGAGTTCACCCGGGACAAGTTGTTCGCCCTGCGCACCGACGGGCGCGACAAGCTGCTCGCGGTCGAGCCGATGCTGAGCAGCTTCGTGTTCGACAACCCGATGGACATGGAGTTCGGCCCCAACGGCGAGCTGTACGTCCTCGAGTACGGCGACGGGTTCTTCCGGGCCAACCCGGACGCGCAACTGGCCGTCGTCCGTTACGTCAAGGGCGGCCGGGCTCCCACGGCCACGGCGTCGGCCACCCCGACCTCGGGCCAGGCGCCGCTGACCGTCCAGTTCTCCTCGGCCGGCACGACCGAGGGCGTGTCGCTGGCGTGGGACTTCGACGGCAACGGCACGACCGACTCGACCGCGGCTTCGCCGTCGTTCACGTACACCGCCAACGGCGTCTACAACGCCCGCCTGACCGCGACCGACAGCGCCGGTCGCACGGCGGTGGCCACCCGCACCATCACGGTCGGGAACACGGCCCCGCAGGTCCGGGTCGTCACCCCGTCCAACGGATCGTTCTTCAACTGGGGTGACGACATCCCGTTCACGGTCGAGGTGACCGACCCCGAGGACGGCCCGGTCGACTGCTCCCGCGTCGAGGTGGCGCTGGTGCTCGGCCACGACGAACACGGCCACGGGATCACCTCGACGTCGGGCTGCACGGGCACGCTGCCGAGCCCGGCCGACGGCGCCGACCACGCCGGTGGCTACCTCTTCCTCGGGGTCAGCGCGAGCTACACCGACCGGGGGACCCCGGCGTTGTCCACCACCGGCCAGGCCATCGTCCAGACCTGGCGTCAACAGGCCGAGAACGCCCAGGTGCGTACGGGCACCGCGTCCGCGGCCACCAACGACGTCGACGGTGACCAGCACCTGACGGCCGTCGACGACAACGACGCCATCGCGTTCCGCCCGATCGACCTGGCCGGCGTCGACGGCCTGACGTTGCGGGTGGCCGGCGGCTCGGCCGCGACGGTGGGCGCACCACGGGCCGACGTCGAGGTCCGCCTGGGCTCGCCGACCGGTGAGCTCGTCACCACCGCGACCGTGACCGCCACCGCGGGCACGGGCGCCTGGGCCAGCCAGCGGTTCCCGATCACCCACGCGGGCGGCGAGCAGACCCTGTACCTGGTCTTCAAGCCGGTGGCCGGCGGCCCCGCGACCAACCTGTTCAACCTCAACTGGGTCGAGTTCGACTGACCCCCATGAAACGATGGATCGGGCCGGACGCCGACCGGCCCGATCCGTCTCATTCCACGGCCTTTTCGAGAGGCGGCGCCGTGTTCGCACTGGTGGTTCGATTCGATTGCCGGGACTCCGGAGCGGCAGCCCGTTTCGACGAGCTGACCGCCACGGCCGTCCGGCAGATCGCCGAGAACGAGCCCGGCACCCTGATCTACGCCACCTCGGCCGTCGATGAGGAGCCGCTGGCCCGGGTCTTCTACGAGGTCTACCGCGACCGGGCCGCCTTCGAGACCCACGAGAACGCCGAGCACGTGCGGCGTTTCCACGAGCTGAAAGACCCGCTGCTGACGGCCACCCGCGTCGAGTTCCTCACGCCAGGGCCGGGCCTGCAGCGGTAGAGACGGCCAGGGACGCCTTCACGTGGGCGCTCCACTCGTCGGCCACCACCTCGATCCGATCCTGCTCCAGACCGTCGAGCCCGGCTGCGACGAGCACCGCCGGGTCACCCTTGGGCCCGTCGTAGTCACTGAGGTCGGTGTCCGCGGCCCCGAGATGCAGGGCGGTGACCAGGGTCTTCTGGTCGGCCAGTTCCAGGCGTACGCCGTTGGTCAGATTCCATTGGGCCGCCTTGGCCACCCCGTACGCGGTGTGGCCGGGATAGTTGAACCACGACATCGCGGACAGCACGTTGAGGATGGCCCCACCCGCCAACTGAGGCGCGAAGGCCCGGATCATGCCGAGCGTGCCCCAGAAGTGCGTGTCGAGCTCGAGCCGGATCCGGTCGAGGTCCCCGGCGACCAGCCCGGTCGCTGTGTCGACACCGGCGTTGTTGACCAGCAGCGTGACATCCGGCGCGGCGGCCGCGGCAGCGGTGATCGACGCCGGATCGGTGATGTCGAGCGGCAACACGGTAGCGCCGGGCAGGTCGACCAGCTCGGGCCGGCGCGCGGTGGCGTAGACCTTGGCGCCCCGCGCGAGAAGCTGCTCGGCGAAGTGTCGGCCGAGCCCACGATTGGCCCCCGTGACAAGGGCAACTGCTCCAGAGATCTGCATGTCACCCACGCTAAAACCTCACGTTGACGTCAGAGGCAAGTATCGCGACCGGTGTCACGCTGGGAGGTCCCACCCCGGCTGACCGGCGATCCCGCGCCGGCGGTGCTGGCCCGGCCTGATCGGGCCGATACCCACTCCCGGCGTCACGGAACAGGACGGGGGCCGGTTTCGAGGGTGGCGACGCCGGGTTCTTCGATCTGGTCCACGTCGGGGTCGGTGCGCAGGGTGGTGATCTGGTCGTCGGTCAGGTCGGCCAGGAAACCCCAGCCCATCAGCTTGGCGGGTTCGATGCCGTGGCGGGTGGCGACCGCGGCGGGTGGGGCGACGTCGTTGACGACGACGCAGTGGTCGCCCCGGCCGCGCGGGTCGTTGCGGTGGAACGGGGCGGGCTCGGCGCGTGGCGGGCGGGCGATCCGGGCGGCGGCCGCCTCGAGGTGCCGGTATTTCCGGGGGAGGTGGGCCGGTGGGCGGGACAGGCGCTCGGCCAGCCGGTCCAGGTCGGGAAACGGCTCGCCCCGGCCCCAGCGCAGCACCTGTTTCGCGTCCTCCGGGTTCCACGCGCGGTAGGCCCCGTCGTGGGCCTCGCGCAACGGCACCAGGTCGGCGGGTGCCGGGTGCAGGTCGACCCACCCGGACACCAGATCTGTGAGTTCGAGATAGTCCCACGTTTCCTGGGTGGTGAAGTGGAAGCCGTGGGCGGTCAGGCTGCAACCGGCCAGGGGTGACACGTCGATCGTCGGCGGCGAACCGTACTGGACCAGGTGCAGGGTGCACGGCAGGTGCACTGTCGGGTCGTCGAGGGCGGCCGCGCCGTACCAGGGGGCCGGGTCGTAGTCGTGGTGCTGGGTGGTCGACTCTCTGATCTTGGAGGGCGGGTAGGACGGCGGGTCGATCGGCTGAGGGATCGTGCGGGCGGCGCGCAGCAGGGCCTCGACGCGCTCGAACTTGGTCGCCACGTGTTCGGGTGGGCGGCCGACGTGGTCCGCTATCTCCTCGTACGCCCGGCCTTCGCGCACCCACTGGTAGACGGCGATCGCCTCGTCGGAGCGCCACATCCGGTACGCCGACGGGTGCTGCTCGCGGAGGTCCTTGAGCCCGGGTGGCGCCGGGCGGATGTCGACCCGGCCGCCGGTGATCCCGGTCGTCGGGATGCTGCCGAGCGGCTCCGGCTCGAAGGCGATGTGCTCGCCGTGGATCCGGACGGTCAGGGCCGGGACGTCGACGGGGTCGCCGGTGACCAGGTCGAGCTTGAGCCGGTAGGGCACATACACCGTCGGATCGGTCACCAGGTCGAAGTCGAAGAACTTCCATGGGTCGCGCGGCACCGGGCCAGTGTGCCGTACTTCGACCGATGGCAGGCGGCGAAGGCGGCGGGACAGTGAGGTCACCGAGTGCGGGACGAGCTCGCATCGGGACCTGGGGGCCTGAGTTATGTCGATCGTGAAGAACAGGCGGTGGCGGACGCTGGCGGCGGCCGTGGTGCTGGCCGCGTCGGTGCTGACCGTGGGGGCCTCGGCGTCCGCGGCCACGAAGCCGGGCCAGGCGAAGCCGACGGTGGTGCTGGTGCACGGCGCGTGGGCCGACTCCTCGGGCTGGGACGGCGTGACCAGCCGGCTGCTGGACAAGGGGTATCCGGTGATCGCGCCGGCCAACCCGTTGCGCGGCCTGGCCGAGGACAGCGCGTACCTGAAGGAGTTCCTGGCCACCGTCGGCGGCCCGATCGTGCTGGTGGGTCACTCGTACGGCGGTGCGGTCATCACCAATGCGGCCACCGGCAACAGGAACGTCAAGGCGCTGGTCTTCGTCGCCGCGTACTCGCCGAAGGAGGGCGAGACGATCGCCGAGGCCGGCGCGCTCAACGGCGGCGACAATTCGCTGCTCGTCTCGCACCTGGTCCAGCGGCCCTACCCGGGCTCGAACGGGCAGGTCGACACGACCATCGACCCGGCCTGGTTCCCGCGGTTGTTCGCCGCGGACGTCCCGCTCCGGAAGTCCCGGCTGATGGCCACGCAGCAGCGGCCGCTGTCCACCGTCGCCTTCGGTGGTAAGACCGGCGTGCCGGCCTGGCAGAGCATTCCGTCGTACGCCCTGGTCGCGCTGGACGACCTGGCCATCCCGGCGGTCGCGGGCAAGGCGATGGCGGCCCGCTCGGCGCCCGGTCGCACGGTGACGATCCGCGGTTCGCACGCGGCGATGGTGGCCCACCCGGACGCGGTCACCGGCCTCATCGTGCGGGCCGCCCGCTCCGTGCACTGATCGTCCAGTAGTTCTCCATCGCCGTCGGCCACCCTCGGTCGTGACGGCGACTCACCAGCAAGGAGCAACAGACATGAGCAAGCCTTCCATCGTCCTCGTGCACGGAGCCTGGGCCGACGCGTCCAGCTGGAACGCCGTGGCGGCGCAGCTGCGCGGACAGGGTTACACCGTGCTCGCCCCGCCCAACCCGCTGCGCGGGGTGGCGTCGGACGCCGAGTACCTGGCGTCGTTCGTCAAGCAGCGGACCAGCGGCCCGGTCGTGCTGGTCGGTCACTCGTACGGCGGGGTGGTGATCAGCAATGCCGCCGGCGACCTGAGCGACGTGCGGGCGCTTGTCTACGTCAACGCTTTCATCCCGGCCGAGGGCGAGAGCATCTTCCAGCTGCTGGGCGGCTCGGGTTCGGCTCTGGACATCCCGGATCCGACCGTGGTGCTCGACGTCGTCGGTTACCCGGGCGCCCCCGAGGGTGACGCCGAGGCCTTCCTCAAGCCGGACACCGTGTTCCGCTCGTTCGCCCAGGACGTGGCCGAGGACGACGGCTGGCTGATCGTGGCCGGTCAGCGGCCGATCACGCTGAGCGCCAACGCCGCCCCGACCGCCGCGGCGGCCTGGCGGACCCTGCCCAGCTGGGCCGTCATCGGCACCGAGGACCGGGTGATCCCGGTCGGCCTGCAGCGCACGATGGCCGAGCGGGCCGGGGCCAAGACGTTCGAGGTCGCCGCCTCCCACGTCTCGCTGGTCTCGCACCCGGAGACGACCGTCGAGGCCGTCCTGGCCGCGGCCGAAAGCTGACGATGCGACTCGGTGTTCTCGCCGCGGTCGTCGGGCTGACCGCCGCAGTCGGCGCGTGCGGCACCGACGACCTACCGGCGGCGGCGACCCCGCCGTCCACCGTCACCACCCCGGCTGCAACTGAGCCGACGGCCGCAGCCCCCGAGCCGACGACGGAGGCGCCCGAGCCCGCGAAGCCGACGACCCGGGCGCCCAGCAAGCCCCAGGAGTCGGATCTGTCGCAGCTGGAGCGCATCGGCGTCGACATCGGGGGCGGGATGGTGCTCGACGTCGCCGACGACGGGGTGGACCGGTTCCTGCAGATCGGGGCGAACGGGGTCGTCGACTTCACCGGCGCCTCGCACACCGACTCGACGATGATGTCGTTCCAGCCTGCCCCGGTCAGCGCCCGGAACCGGGTGGTGATCAAGCCGCCGTTCTGGAACGAGGACACGGGGGCGGGCTCGTGCGTCGCCGACACCTCCGGGGCCGCGCTCAAGCTGGAGACCTGTCGCGCGGGCCGCGACACGCAGATCTGGCAGGTCGTCCCGGCCGGCGATTCCGGGCAGTTCGAACTACGCGGCGCGTTCGGCATCCTCAGCGTCAAGGACGGCAGGCTCACGACGGGGGACGGCGGGCGTACCGGCCTGCAGACCCTCGACTTCCGGGACTGAGCACGATCGGCCCGGCCATTACGTCATCCGACGTAATCTGGCCGGGCCGTTCCTGCCTACCGTCGAGCCATGACAATGCGCCTGCAGGTCCTGGGCCCGTTGCGCGTCTGGCTCGGGGACACCGAGGTCGACGCCGGCCCCAATCAGCAGCAGTGCCTGCTGGCCCTGCTGCTCGCCTCGGCCGGTGAGCCGGTCGGCATTCAGGCCCTGGTCGAGATGCTCTGGGGTTTCGACGCCCCGCCCAGCGCCCTCAACATCATTCACAAGTACGTGGGGCAGTTGCGCCGGCTGCTCGAGCCGGGCCTCCCGCCGCGGGCGCCCGGCGCCTACCTGACCCGGCACGGCAACGGCTACCGCTTCGCCGCCGGACCCGAAACGCTCGACCTGCTGCGGTTCCGGCAGCTCGTCGCCGAGGCCCGGGCCTGCGCCGACCACGACGACGCGCTCGACCGGTACGCCGAGGCGTTGCAGCTCGGGCACGGCGTGGCCGGGGCCGGGCTGGCCGACACCACAGCCGCCCGCACGGTCTTCGTCAAGCTGCACAACGAATTCGTCGACGCCGTGGTCACCGCGGCCCGGTTGGCGCTGCGGCTCGGGCAACCGGCGCGGCTGCTCGACCCGGTGCGGCGCGCGGCCGAGATGGATCCGCTCAATGAACTCGTACACGCCGGCCTGGTGACGATGCTGGCCGCCGCCGGACGTCCGGCCGAGGCGCTGGCCCTGTACCGCGCGGTGCGCGAACGGCTGGGGGCCGAGCTGGGCATCGACCCGGGCCCGGAGCTGCAGGACGCGTACCTCGGGGTGCTGGCCCGCAGCGGCCCGCCGGCCCGGACCATCCACCCGGCCCAGCTGCCCCCGGACCTGCCGCTGTTCGCCGGCCGGACGACCGAACTGGCCACGCTGAACCGGCTGGCCGCGGGTCTGCGCGCGCCGGGCCGGACCAGCCCGCTGATCGTCGCGCTGAGCGGACCGGCCGGGGTGGGCAAGTCGGCCCTGGCCCTGCGCTTCGCCCACCTGGTGGCCGGGGACTTCACCGACGGGCAGCTCTACCTCGACCTGGGCGAGGACGATCCGGATCCGCTGCGCTCGCTGCTGTACGGGCTGGGGATGCGCCGGACCGAGATGCCGGACACCGCGGCCGCGCGGGTGGGGGCGTACCGCAGTCTCACCAACTCCCGGCGGATGCTGATCGTGCTGGACAACGTGGGCGACCCGGCGCGGATCCGGTCGCTGCTGCCGAACTCGCCCGCGTGCATGGTGCTGCTGACCGGCCGGCAGCGGCTGCTGACGCTGGCCGTCCGCGACGGCGCCCACCTGCTGACCGTCGACGTGCCCGACCTGCGGGGCGCGCGGGAACTGCTCGCACTGCGGATGGCCGGCCGGCCCTACGTGCCGGGCCCGGGACAGCTCGACGAGATCATCGAACGGTGCGGACGGGTTCCGCTGGCCCTGGCCACGCTGGCCGGCGCTGCCTCGTCCTGACCGTGATACTGCGTCTCGGGTTCGTGGTGCGGGCGGCTCCGGGCCCGTTCAATGGGCGGCATGCCGGACCCGATTGTGTTGGTGCACCACGACAGCGTGGCGTGGACGGAACAGCACGGTGCGCTGACCGCCGCCGGCCACCGTGTCGTTCCCTTCACCGGGAGCGGGCCCGGCGAACTCGCCGGCTTTCTGCGCCGACCCGATCTGGACGGGTGCGTGCTGGTCGGGGCGGCGGCGGGCACCGGCACGGTGGTGCGCTGTCTCAGTACGTACGGGTCTGGCGGGGTCCGCAAGGCCGTGCTGATCGGTGCCGTCCCGCCCTGCCTGCGACGGTCCGCCGACAACCCGGACGGCCTGGACGACGATGCCCTGGCGTACACCCGGGCCCGGCTGGCCGGCCGCCCCGAGGTGGTCGAGGCGGTGCTGCACGCCGACTACCGGGCCGATCTGGCCCGCATCGACGTGCCGGTGCTGCTGCTGCACGGCGACGCCGACCTCGTGCTGCCGATCGACGCCACCGCCCACCGGCTGCCCGGCCTGATCCCGGACCTGCGCTACGAGGTCGTCCCGGACGGGCCGCACGACCTGGGCCGGACCCGGCCCGAAGCGGTGAACCGTTACCTGCTGGACTGGGTCGCGTCGTGAGCGGCCAAGGCCTGTTCCACCCGTTCGATACGGTCGCGCAGATCGCCGGCCCGGGTGGCCAGATTGCCCGTCACCTCCCGCAGTGAGCGCACCTCGGTCAGATCGGCCCGCACCGCGTCGAAGTCGCCGAGCTCGATGTTGATCTGGGCCCGCCGGGTCAGGGCCTTGAGCATCAAGGCCCGCGGATCGGGCAGGATCGTCGTGGCGGCGATCGACTCGTTGATCCGGACCAGCGCCGCCGGCCAGCGGCCGGCCGTCATCTCGATCTCGGTCAGGTATGACCGCGCCACCTGGTCGGCCAGGTCGGCGATGTGGGCCGGCGGCGCCGTGGCCGGGTCCCGCACCACTGCGCTGACCTCTTCGAAGATCTGGATCGCGGCTCCGGCGTCGCGGTGCATCTGGGCGATGCCCAGCTGTAGCAGCGCGTTCGGCACGCCCTCGAGGTCGCCCACCGCCCGTAGTTCGGCCACCGCGGCCCGCGAGTAGCCGACCATGTCGGCGTAACGCTCCTGGCTCATCAGCGCCCAGCTCACGTAGTAGTTGGCCCAGCCGATCTGCCGGCGGTCACCGGAGCGCACGGCATGGTCCAGCGCGATGCGGGCGTGCGCCAGGCCGGCCTCGTGATTCTGCTGCGAGGTGGCGATGTAGACCCAGGCCAGATATCCCTCGTGGACGGCGCGGAGCCGGTCGTCGCCCAGCCGTTCGGTGGCCCGGACCGAGAGCGTGTAGACGTCCTCCCAGCCCGGCCAGAGGAACCAGCTGTCGCTGAACCAGTGCAGGGCCTCGGCCACATCGACGACCCGCTGATCCTGGCCGTCGGCGGCCACGGCCTGCAACGCCGGCAGCCAGTTCTCGGCCTCGGCCCGCAACCAGTCGGCGGCCTCGGCCGAGGAGGTCAGGTCGAGCACCTCGGTGGCGCCCGCCCGGCCGGGGCCGTAGCCCGGTTCGAAGTGCCGCCCGGCCACGATCACGGTGCCCAGCAACCACTCCTCGCGCCGGCGGCCGGCGGCGGCCCGGTCGGCGGCACTCTCTTCCCGGTCGAGCGCGCCTGCCGCGTACAGCCGCAGCAGGTCGTGGAACTCGAACCGGCCGTCCGGGCGCTGCTGCAGCAGGCTGAGGTCGATCAGGTCGTCGAGCGCGTCCTCGGTGACCGGCAGCGGCTCCTGCACCAGCACGGCCGCCAGCTCGGGGCCGGTCGACGAGCCCGGCACCAGGGCGAGCCGCCGGAACAGGCGCCGGGTCACCCCCGACAACTGCTGGTACGACAGGTCGAAGGCCGCCTTGACCTGCAGGTCACCCGCCGACAGGGCGTCCAGGCGGCGCTCCTGGGCGGCGAGCCGGGTGATCAGGTCGTCGGCCGTCCACCCGGGCCGGCTGGCCAGGCGGTTGCCCGCGATCCTGAGGGCGAGTGGGACGTGGACGCACAGGTCGGCGATGCGGCGCAGCTGCTCGGGCGTCGCGCCGGAGTGCGGCAGCATCGTGGCCAGCAGTGCCGTGGAGTCTCCCTCGGGCAGCGGTTCGAGCCGCAGCCGGTGCACGTCCTCGAGGCCGCTCAGCGAGCGCCGGCTGGTCACCAGCACCACGGCCGGGCCGTGCGGCGGCAGGGCCGGGCGCACCTGGCCCTCGTTGACCGCGTTGTCGAGCACGACGACCACCCGCCGGCCCCGGACCAGGCTGTGCCACAGGGCCGAGGACTCGTCGACGTCGCGGGGCACGGCTCGGACGTCGGGGCTGACCGCCCGGATAAGCCGGCTGAGCACGGTCAGCGGGGTCAGCGGCTTGGCGTCGAGCCCGCGCAGGTCGACGAAGAGCTGCTGCTCGACCGGCCAGGCCCGGGCCGCCCGGACGGCGAACGTGGTCTTGCCGACCCCGGCCGAGCCGCTGATGGCGATCACCGGCGCCGGACCCTGGTCGGTCGCGCCCTCGGCCCAGTTCGCGACCGTCGCCAGCTCGTCCGCGCGGCCGGTGAAGTCGGCCACCTGGCGCGGCAGGGGACTGCGGTTGGCCGGGCCGGGCGCCTGCTCGTTGCGCCCCTCGCGGGCCGCCGTCAGCAGGGCCGAGCGGTCGGCGTCGCTGAGGCGCAGACCGTCGGCCAGGGCCTCCACAGTGCGCGGACGGGGGCGCCGGCTGACCCCGCGTTCCATGTCGCTGATCGACCGGTCGCTGACCCCGGACACCTCGGCCAGCTGCTCGATGGTCAGGTCGGCCGCGTTCCGCATATGGCGCAGAAGCGCACCGAACTCGGCCATCGCCGTCCACCCCGATCCCCCTCGTCGCGGACTCTGTTGTACCCGATCACCGATTCTGCGTCCTCACTTCGTGGTGGAAACGCTCCCAGCAATGGTCGACTGACCCGGTCAACGGGGGAGAAGGGGGCAGCGGCATGCGCGAACGGTTGATCGGCCGAGGACCGGACCTGGCCGTCCTCGAGACTTTCCTCGACGCCGCTGCCCACCGCCCGATGTTCCTGGCCCTGCTCGGCGCGGCCGGCATCGGCAAGTCGGCCCTGCTGCGCACGCTCGGCGAACGGGCGACAGAGCGCGGCTTCCGGGTCGTCGCCGAGGACGGACTGCGGGCGCTGTTCCGCGACTGGGCGCCGCCGGCCGCCCTTGCCCGCCCGCACCGGGCCCTGGCCGACTGGCTGCACTCGGACCGGCCGGTGTCCCCGGCGGACGAGCCGGCGCTGATCACCGGCATGGTGCTGGCCCTGGACGACCTGACCGCGACCGCGCCGCGGCTGATCCTGCTCGATCGGGCCGACGCCCTCGACGCCGAGTCCCGGCGGCTGCTGACGATGCTGATGCGTGACGTGACCGACGTCCCGGTGGCGGTGGTGCTGGCCGCCCGCGGAACTGAACCGCCCCCCGGCATCGGCTCGGAGATCGACCGGCACGTCGTGGCGCCGCTGGACGAGACGTCGGCGGCACGACTGCTCGGCCCGGCCGTCACCGGATCGCGGCGGGACGCCCTGCGGCGGGCCGCCGGCAACCCGGCGGTCCTGCTCAGCAACCCCGCTGAGGAGTACGCGCAGGTGCTCGCGGATCTACCGCCGCTGACCCGCGAGCTGCTGACCCACGCGGCCCGGTCGGCCGAGCCGGTCGACGCGCTGACCCGGGCCGCCGGCGGGGCCGGCCTGCGGGACTGGGAACCGGCCGAGCGGGCCGGGGTGATCGAGATCGCCGGCGGGCGGGTGCGCTTCACCCACCCGATGTACCGCGAAGGCCTGACCGCGCGGCCCGGTGACGACGACGCGTACCAGGCCGGCGAGCCCGGCTGGGCGGTCGAGCAGCACCGCGGGGCCGGTCGAGCGGGTCCCGAGCTCGCCGGCGTCGGTCACGCCCTGATCCAGTTGGCCCGGCCGGCCGAGGCCCTGGAGCTGGTCCGGACGGCGACCGCCGGCCGGCACGGGGGACCGATGAGCCTGGCCGCGGTGGCCGCCACGGCCGTCATGGTCTCGGGCCGGGCCGACCATTTCCGGCAGCTGCCCGGCCTTCTCGACGAGCTGGACCGGGACGCGTCGGAGGCAGGCCCGGCCGCCGGGACCACGCGGGCGTTGCTCACCGGCACGCTGGCCTGGCGATGGGACGACTCGGACCGGGCCGCAGCCGATCTGAGCACGGTCCGCCAGGCCGGTCGGCCGGGACCGGTGATCACCGCGTTGCCGCTGCTCATCCCCGCGCTGATGGACAGTGGACGCTGGTCCGAGGCCGCCGCCCTGGTCGAGGAGGCGGAACACTTGGCCGCAGTGAGCGGCGCTGTGCTGCTCGACGCCGTCCTTCCGGCCCTGCGCGGCACGCTGACCGTGTGGCGGGGCGAGGAGGCGGAGCCCGGCCCGCTGCCCGCGGTGGCGGCGAGCAGCACGTTCGTGGCGTACCTGCATCACCGCGGGGCCGGGCTGGCGGCGCTGGCGGCCGGGGAGCACGCGGACGCGTACGGAAGCTTCCGGAAGTTGTACGACACCTCCGGGCGGCCGGTGCACCCGGTGCTCGGCCCGCACGGCCTGCCCCAGCTGGCCCAGGCCGCGGTCGGGGCCGGCCGGGCCGACGAGGCGCGGGCGATCGTGGCCGCGGGACGTCCCGCCACCCGCCGGGCGGCCATGCTGCGCGACCACGCGGCCGGGGTGCTCGACGGCGCCGAGGAGTCGTTCCGCCGCGCTGTCGGCCACCGTGACGTCGCGCGCCGCTGGCCGCTGGAGCACGCCGAGGCGCAGTTCAGCTTCGCGACCTGGTTGCGGCGGCAACGCCGGCTGCGGGACTCCAGGCCCCGCTTCCAGGCCGCCCTCGACACCTTCCAGCGGCTCGGCGCCCACGCCCACGCCGAGCACACCCGCCGCTACCTTCCGGGCGCCGGCGCGGACGGATCGGAGCCGGGCGCGGCGCTGGCCGCCCTGCCGGCCCAGAAACAGCGGATCGCCCGGCTGGCCGCCGACGGGCTGAAGAACATCGAGATCGCCCGGGCGCTCAACGTCTCGCCGCGCACGGTCTCGTCCTATCTGCACGACATCTTCCCGCGGCTCGGCGTGGACAGCCGCCACCAGCTGCGCGAACTGCTGACCGCGAACCGGGCCGGGTGAGGGCCGTGCCGACACTGATCGGACGCGAGGCGGAGCTGGACCGGGTCACCGGTCTCCTGGGCCGTCGCGGGGCGCTGGTCGTCACCGGTGGCCGCGGCAGCGGCCGGTCGCGGCTGCTGACGGTGGCCGCCGAGCGCGCCCACGACCGTGGGCATCGGGTCGTCGCCCTGCCCGCCCCGGCCGAGCCGCTGACCGTGGTCCGGCGCCTGCTGCTGGCGGTGCGGCGCGACCTGCCCGCGCTGGCGTCCGCGGACGCGCGGGCCGCACTCGCCTTCCTCGAGCTCGCCCCCGGGCCGCCCCCGGCCGATCCGGCCCGGGCCGCCCGGGCCGTGCTGGCCGAATTGGACCAGCGCCGTCCGCTGTTCCTCACCGTCGACGACGTCGATCTGCTCCCGGCGGCGACGGCCGCCCTGGTGAGCACGGTGACCGGGGTGGCCGGTGCGGTGCTGCTGGCCGGCCGGGCCGACCGGATCCCGGCCCCGCTGACGCGGTTGCCCCGGCTCACCCTGCCCCCGCTCGGTCCGCGGGACTCGATCCAGCTGCTGGAGACCCGGCCGCATCCGCCGACCGGGCGGGCGCGGGCCGAGGTGCTGCACCACGCCGCGGGCAACCCGGCCGCGCTGCTCGAACTCGGCGGGGGCGACGGCCCGCTCCGGTCCGAGTTCGCCCGGCGGGTCGCCGCCCTGCCCGACCCCACCGGCCGCCTGCTGCTTCATCTGGCCGCCGTCACCGCGCCGGGCTCGGCCGGGCCGAGCCCGGCCGGGCCGGTCGACCCACGGCTGGTCGCCGCGGCCGCGGGCGTGGCCGGGACGGCCTGGCCGGCGGCCGAGCGGGCCGGTCTGATCGTGGCCGGTGGGAGCGCCGTGGCCTTCGTCCATCCGGTGGCGGCGGACGTCGTCTATCACGCCGCCACCGCCCACCAACGGGCCCAGGCGCATCGCGGGCTGGCCCGGCACCGGCCGGAGCAGTGGGGACTGCACCTCGCCGCGGTCACCTCCGGTCCGGACGAGACGGTCGCGGCCGGGTGGGAGGCGGCCGGGGCCGGGCTGCGGTCCCGCGGCGAGTTGATGCCGGCGGCCCTCGCGATGGAGCGGGCCGCCGCCCGATCGCCCGGCCCCGAGGCGGCCGCCCGGCGCCTGGCCCGGGCGGTCGCCGACACGCACCGCCTCGGCGCGGCCGGCTGGACCGCGGACCTGACCGCGGCGATGCGCCGGCTCGGCACCGATCCGGAGTCCACCGCGTCCGCCGAGTTCACCGCGGCGCTGGCCCTGTCCCGGTCCGGGCGCCAGCACGACGCGTACGGCGTGATCACCGCCGCCCGCCGATCCGGCCGGAGCGCCACGGTGGCCATGACCAGGCTGGTCGCCTCCGTCGCGGCCATCTCCGGGCAGGCCGGCCACCGGCGGGGGCTGGCCGGCCTGCTGGCCGAGGTCGCGCCGCAGCTCGACCCGGCCGACCTGGTCCTCATGCGGCTGATCAGCGACCCCGCCGACCCCGCCGGGCGGGCCTTCGCCGCGCTCATCGAGCCGCCCCGGCCCGGCGACGACCGGCGCACGCTGGCCGTCCGGGGAACGATCGCCGCCTTCGCGGACCGCTCGGACCTCGCCGTCGCCCTGCTGCGGGCGGTCCGGGACGACGAGCCGGGCGCCGGGCCGGCCCTGGTCGCGCGGGGCGAGACCGACACCGCCCTGGGCGCGGTCGGGGACACCAACCCGGCCCTGGTCGCCGCCCTGATCGACACCGGGCGGTGGCCGCTCGCGGACCGGGTCGCGGACTCGATCGACGCCTCGGGGCTGCCGGTGCTGCGGGCCGCCCTGGAGGCGCTGCGAGCCCATCTGCAGGCGCTGCGTGGTGACAGCGCCGGGGCGATGCGGCTGGTCCGCTGCGCCTGGGCCCGGATCGACGTCGAGCAGCATCGGTCGGTCCACATCCGGCTGCTGCGGGCGGCCGGGCTCGCGGCCATGGTCGCGGGCGACCACGACGACGCGTACCGGTATCTGCGGTCGATGTTCGATCGGGAGGGGCGGCCGCTCGAACCGTTCCTGGCCGGGCGGGGGATCGCCGACCTGGTGTCCGCGGCGGTACGCAGCGGGCACGCCGACGAGGCCCGGCCGATCCTGGCCGCGGTGCGGGCCGAGGCCGGGGCCGATCCGACCGTACGGCTGCAAATGCTCCTGCACCACGCCGAGGCGCTGCTGACCGACGGGCCCGAGGCCGACCACCGGTTCGAGCTGGTCACCGGCTGCGAGGCCGCGGCGGAATGGCCGTTCGAGCTGGCCCAGGCCCGGCTGCACCACGGCGAGTGGCTGCGCCGGGCCCGCCGGCCGCGCGACGCCCGGGCCCGGCTTTCGGCCGCGGCCACGACCTTCGCCGAGCTGGGCGCGACCCGGCCGGCCGAGTACGCGCAGCGCGAACTGCAGGCCAGCGGCTCGACGGCCCGGTCGGGGCTGCTCACCCCGCAGGAACAGCAGGTGGCCGAGCTGGCGGCGCGCGGGTTGCGCAACCGGGAGATCGCCGAGCTGCTGTTCATCTCGGTCCGGACCGTCGGCGCCCACCTGCGCAGCGTCTATCCCAAGCTCGGGATCAGCGGCCGCCACCACCTGCCGGCCGCGCTGGGCTCTTAGGGCCCGATCCAGTTTCTGTTCACTGATCGTGAACTGACCGCCCGAATACTGGCCGGAATGGGGAGAATCCTGTCCGAATCTCACGGATTGCGCCTGCAGATCATGGGTCCACTGCGGATCTGGCGGGGCGCGACCGAACTGGACGCCGGGCCTCGCCAGCAGCGGTGCCTGCTGGCGCTGCTGCTCGCGCACGAGGGCCGCCCGGTCAGCATGTCCGACCTGATCGACCTGATGTGGGGACCGGCGCCGCCGGCGAGCGCGATCAACGTCATCCACAAGTACGTCGGGGTGCTGCGCCGGCTGATGGAGCCGGAGCTGACGCTGCGCGCGCCCGGGTCGTACCTGGCCCGGCACGACACCGGCTACCGGTTCACGGCCGGTCCGGAGACGCTCGACCTGGTCGCGTTCCGCCGGTCGGTGGCCCGGGCGCGGCAGGAGGCGGGCCGGGACCAGCCGGACGCGGCGCTCGCCCTCTACCTCGACGCGCTCGGCCACGGCCGCGGGCCGGCCGGGGACACATTGGCCGACAGCGCCGCCGCCACGGCCACCTTCGCCGGCATCGACGGCGAGTTCTTCGACGCGACGGTGGCCGCGGCCGCGATCGCCGTCGAGGCTGGGCGGCCGTTGCCGGTGCTGCCCGCGCTGCGGCTGGCGGCGCGGATGGGGCGGATGCACGAACCGGTGCACGCGGCCCTGGTGACAACCCTGGCCGCGGCCGGTCACCAGGCCGAGGCGCTGGAGGCGTACCGGAGCATCCGCGCGCGGCTGGCCGACGAGCTGGGCATCGACCCCGGGCGCGAGCTGCAGGAGGCCCAGCAGCGGGTGCTGACCCAGTCGGTGGCCCCGGCCTCGCCCGTTGGGCACCACATGTGGCCGGCTCAGCTGCCACCGGATCAACCGATGTTCGTGGGCCGGACGCACGAGCTCGCGATCCTGCACGGTCTCGTCGGCGAGATGCGCGACAGCCGGCGGACGAGCCCGATGGTCGTCGCCGTGGACGGCATGGGTGGCGTCGGCAAGTCGACCATCGTCACGCACTTCGCCCACCAGATCGCCGGGAACTTCACCGACGGGCAGCTCTATCTGGATCTGCGCGGCCACGAGGGGGAGGGCGGCGGCGTCCCGGCCGCGGATGCCTTGCGGTCCCTGCTGTACGCGTTGGGTCTGCGCGCGGCCGACACCCCGGACACGTTCGACGCGCTGGTCGGCGCGTACCGCAGCCTGACCGCCGGGAAGCGGGTCCTGGTGCTGCTGGACGACGTGCGCGACGCGGCCCAGGTGCGCCCGCTGCTGCCCAACTCCGTCGACAGCCTGGTGCTGATCACCAGTCGGGGCCCGCTGGTCGGTCTGGCCGCCTCCGACGGCGCCCGCCTGTACCGGGCCGGGCTGCCCGATCCGGCC
Organism: Paractinoplanes aksuensis; assembly: GCF_024137025.1. Lineage (GTDB taxonomy): Bacteria > Actinomycetota > Actinomycetes > Mycobacteriales > Micromonosporaceae > Actinoplanes > Actinoplanes aksuensis. The sequence goes on along the minus strand of NZ_JAMYJR010000027.1, from coordinate 85,577 downwards.
GACGCCCGCGAGATCCTGGCCGCCCGGCTCGCCGCGCGGCCCGGCCCGAAACCCGACGACGCCTCCCTCGACGAGATCGTCGAACTGTGCGGCCGGTTGCCGCTGGCCCTGGCCATCCTGGCCGCGCGGCTGTGCGTGCGGCCCGCGTTGTCGCTGTCGGCGGTCGCGGCCGAGCTGCGCGACGGCGTACGGCGGCTCGAGGCCTTTCCCGAGGGACGCGGGGTGACCGATCCGCGGACCGCCTTCTCGTGGTCGTACCGCCAGCTGAGCCCGGGTGCGGCCCGGCTGTTCCGGCTGCTCTCGATGGCGCTCACTCCGGGGATCACCCTGGAGGCCGCCGTCAGCCTGTCGGGGCGGGAGCCGGCGCGGACCCGGGCCGAGCTGGCCGAGCTGGCCGAGGCCGCCCTGGTGGCCGAGAGCGAGGACGGCTGCTTCACGTCGCACGTGCTGGTGCGGGCGTACGCCGAGGAGCTGCTCCAGGCGGCCGACCCCGACGTCGAGCAGCGGGCCGCGAGGGGCCGGTTGCTGCAGTACTACCTGCACAGCAGCTTCAACGCCCAGGTCGTGCTCGAGCCGACCCGCCCGCCGATCCCGCCCGCGCCGGCCGAGCCCGGGGTGCGGCCGGAGCGACCCGGTTCGTACGACGAAGCCATCGCCTGGTTCGCCCGGCACCGCACGGTCCTGAGGGAGGCGGTGCGGGTCGCGGCCGACCTCGGTCTCGGCCCGGTCCCGTGGCAGCTGGCCCTCACCATGCAGCAGTACTTCGAGTGGTTCGGCTACTTCCAGGACTGGGAGGACGTCATGCGGTTCGCCCTGCGCGCGGCCCGCGACCAGGGTGACGTGATCGGGGAGGCGCACGTGCTGCGCAGCCTGGCCGGCGCGCGCTGGTTCTTCGACGCGAACGAGGAGGCGCTCACGTTGCTGTCGGCCGCGCTCGAGGTCTATGTGGACCACGGGATGCTGCTGGAGCAGGCGCTGACGTACATCAACTTCTATTCGGTGCACGCGGCGCTGGGCGACCAGCAGCGCGCCCTGGAGTGCGCCGAGACGGCCGTGAAGCTGTGCCGTGCGGCCGGGAACGAGAACTCCGAGGCGCTGAGCCTGGGCTACATGGGCAAGGCGCTGACCCGGCTGGGCCGGTACGACGAGGCCGCCCCCGTGCTGCGGGAGGCGTTGGAGATCAACTCGCACGGCGGGCGCCGGCACGTCGAGGCCATGATCCGGGTGGCGATCGCCGACAACCTCGACAAGCTGGGCCGGACCGGCGAGGCCGGGGACGAGCTGATCCGGGCGGTCGAGGCGGCCCGCTCGGTGGGGCAGGGGCCGTACCACTTCGAGGCGTTCCGCAGCCTGGCCGAGCTGCGTCTCGCCCGGGGTGACCGGGCCGGCGCCCGCGACGCGTACGAGCAGGCCCGCGCGGTGCTGGAACGCTTCCAGGGCGGCGGGCCGCGCCACATGCGGGCCGCCCTGGAACACCTGGCCGACAAGCTGACCTGAGGGTCGATCCAGAGGTTGTTCACTGGTCCTCCACAGGGGTCTGGCTGACTCCGGGGATGACTCGCTCGCCGGTTCTATTGCCGGCCGACCCGCCGTGGTTCGCCGGGCGCCGCATCGAGCTCGGCCTTCTGCACGACCTGTACGCCGGCCTGCGAGGCGGCGGTCACCCCGGACCGATGGTGATCGCGGTCGACGGGGTCAGCGGCGTGGGCAAGTCGGCCCTGGTCACCCGGTTCGCCCACACGGTCGCCCCGGAGTTCCCGGACGGCCGGCTCTACCTCGACCTGCGCGGGCGGCGGGGCGAGGACGGCCGCGAGGCGCTGCGGGCCCTGCTGATCGGCCTCGGCGCCGCCGCCGCGGAGGTCCCGGACACGTTCGACGGGCTGGTCGGCGCGTACCGGTCCGGGACCGCGGGGGCGCGCCTGCTCGTGGTGCTCGACGACGTCCGGGACCCGTCGCAGGTCCGCCCGCTGCTGCCGGACTCGCCGGACAGCCTCGTGCTGGTCACGAGCCGGCGCCCGCTGACCGGGCTGGCCGCCTCGGGCGGGGCGTGCCTGGTGGAGCTGGACCGGCCGGACCGGATGGAGGCCCGGGAACTGCTGACCGCTCACCTCGGCAGGGAGCACGACCCGGCCGTGCTGGACGAGATGGCCGAGCGTTGTGGGCGGCTGCCATTGGCGCTGACAATCGCGGCGGCCCGCCTGCTGGCCCGCCGCCAGGTCGGTCACGAACCGGCCAGAACTGTCGCATCAGGGGGGTTCGAGCTCGATTCGCCCGACGGCCCCGGCCCGTACTCGAGCACGACGCCCTTCACGTAGCGCGGAGTGGTGGGGAGGTCGGCCCCGCCCACCGCGAGCATCAGCGGGCGGCCCGGGGTTCCGGCGATGCCGTGCAGGCTCAGGCCGACCGCGTCCGGCGGCTGTGGTGCGGGCACGCCGGTCCACGCGCCGGTGCTGTACGAGGCGAATTTCGCGCTCGGGGTCTGGGAGTTCTCGATCAGCCAGGGCAGTCCGGCCGGGTCCGTCGTCACGTCGGGCAGCGCACCCGTCGGAGCGTCCGGGAGCACCTCGAACGATCCGCCACCACCACGCACAGCCAACCCGCCGTCGCCGACCGCCCACAGCTCGGCCGACGAGCGACCCGCGAGGGCGTCGAACGAGGACTCCTGGTTGTATTCGTGGGTCTACTGCTGGCGGGCCGGGAGCAGTTCGGCCAGCAGCGCCTCGATCCGCGCTCTGATCTCGTCGCGGATGGGGCGGACGGCGTCGACGCCCTGGCCGGCCGGATCGTCCAGCTTCCAGTCCTCGTAGCGTTTGCCGGGGAAGTACGGGCAGGCGTCGCCGCACCCCATGGTCACGATGACGTCGGAATCCTGAACGGTGTCGTACTCGAGGATCTTCGGCTGCTGGCCGGTGATGTCGATGCCGGCCTCGCGCATGGCCTCGACGGCGGCGGGGTTGATCCGGTCGGCGGGTTCGGAGCCGGCGGAGCGAACCTCGACGGCGTCCCCGGCGAGGTGCCGGAGCCAGCCGGCGGCCATCTGGGAGCGGCCCGCGTTGTGGACGCAGACGAAAAGGACGCTGGGTTTGTGACTCACGGTGTCGATCCTTCGCTCGAAGGGCGGGTACGGGCCTCGACGACGACATGGTCGGCGGACCGTCCCGCGCCGGGATAAAGGGCGAGCAGCAGGCCGGCTCCGATCAGCAGGCCGGCGAACTGGGCGATGACGAAGCCGGGCACCGAAGCGGGGGCGATGCCGGCGAAGGTGTCGGTGAAGGCCCGGCCGACGGTGACGGCCGGGTTGGCGAAACTGGTGCTGCTGGTGAACCAGTAGGCGGCGCCGATGTAGGCCCCGACCGCGGCCGGAGCCACGGCGGCCCGGCCGGACCGGGCGAGCGCGAAGATCAGCAGGACCAGGCCGGCGGTGGCCACGACCTCGCCGAGCCACAGGTGCCCGGCCGACCGGTCGCGGTCGGAGAAGGTGACCGGGGCCAGGTCGAACATGAGGTTGGCCAGTACCGAACCGGCGATCGCCCCGAGGGTCTGCGCCAGCGTGTAGGCCGCGAGGTCGGTGCCGGACAGCCCGCTCCCGGTGCGCCGGCCCAGGAACCAGTCGGCCGCGGACACAACCGGGTTGAAGTGCGCGCCGGAGACCGGCCCGAACGTCAGGATCAGGGTGCCGAGCGCGAACGCCGTGGCGATCGAGTTCTGCAGCAGTTGCAGGCCGACGTCGTCGGGCGACAGCGTGGTGGCCATGATGCCGGAGCCGACGACGGCCGTGACCAGCAACGCGGTACCAGTGAATTCGGCCAGCAGGCGCCGCCGGACAGCGATGGGGTTCATGGTGTGCGACCGGACGCTCAGTCCGGTTCGGGCATGTCGAGCAGCGCCGACAGTCGGCGCATGAGGGCCGCCTGAGGGCGGTAGTAGACCCAGCTGGCCCGGCGTTCGGCGGTGACCAGGCCGGACTCCTTGAGCACCTTGAGGTGGTGCGAGATGGTCGAGCCGGAGATCGCGAACGCCGGCGTCAGGTCGCAGACGCAGATCTCGCCGCCGGGCGCGGACGCGATCATCGACATGAGCTGCAGGCGGATCGGGTCACCGAGCGCCTTGAACGCGTTCGCCAGCGACCCCGCCGCCTCGGACGGGATGCGGCTCTGCGCCATCGGTGCGCAGCAGCCGCCGGCGACGGCGACCGACTGACCTGGTTTCGACATGCGTCGAGGTTGACAGATGTCGAAACCGCATGCAACTGTCGGTTTCGACAAACGTCAAGTTCGACAGATGTCGAATCCGTTTCGGCTTCGCCTGGAGGAGCTCATGAGCACCCAGCTGCCCATCGCGGTGATCGGCGCCGGACCCGTCGGCCTGGCCGCCGCCGCCCACCTCGCCGAGCGCGGCCTGCCCTTCGTCGTCCTGGAATCCGGCAACCAGCCGGCTGCGGCCGTGCGCTCCTGGGGCCACATCCGCCTGTTCTCGCCGTGGCGCTACAACATCGACGCCGCCGCGGCCCGGCTGCTCGGCGAGGCCGGTTGGGTGCGTCCCACCGACGACAAGCTGCCCACCGGCGCCCAGCTCGCCGCCGACTACCTGCAGCCCTTGGCCGATCTACCCGCGGTCAAACCGCACGTGCGGTACGGCGCCCGGGTCACCGCGATCACCCGGCTCGGCCTGGACCGGCTGCGCAGCGCCGGCCGCGCCTGCACCCCGTTCCTGATCCGGTTGGCCCACGGCGAGGACGTGCTGGCCGGCGCGGTCGTCGACGCCTCCGGCACCTGGCACACCCCCAACGTGCTCGGCGCCTCCGGGATCCCCGCCCACGGCGAGAGCGAGGCGGCGGCGTACCGGGAAACCGCTCTTCCCGACGTGCTCGGCCGCGACCGGGACCGGTTCGCCGGCCGCCGGATCCTGGTGGCCGGGGCCGGGCACTCCGCGGCCAACACCCTGTTGCTGCTGGCCGAGCTGCCGGGGACGACCGTCACGTGGGCCATCCGTTCGGCGTCGCCGGCCCGCACCTATGGCGGGGAGAGCGCCGACGCGCTGCCCGCCCGCGGCCGGCTGGGCACCCGGCTGCGCGAACTCGTCGAGTCCGGCGTGATCAGCCTGCTCACCGGGTTCGGCGTCCAGTCGGTCGCGACCGGCGCCGACGGCGTCGAGGTGTCCGACGGCGCCCGGACGGTGACGGTCGACCGGATCGTGGCGGCCACCGGGTTCCGGCCCGACCACAGCGTCGCGGCCGAGCTACGCCTGGACCTCGACCCGATCCTCGGTTCCACCCGCGCTCTCGCCCCGCTGATCGACCCCAACGAGCACTCCTGCGGCACCGTTCCGCCGCACGGGGTCGACCAGCTCACCCATCCTGAACCGGGCTACTACGCGATCGGCGCCAAGTCATACGGCCGCGCCCCGACGTTCCTGATGGCCACCGGCTACGAGCAGGCCCGCTCTGTGGCCGCCGCCCTGGCCGGGGACTGGGAAGCCGCCCGCGACGTGCGACTCGACCTGCCCGAAACCGGGGTCTGCTCCAGCAACGTGCCCCTGGACGCCGACAGCATCACCGCCGAACAGGGTGGCTGCTGTGGTGCACCCGCCGACCAGGGCCTGGCCACCGGTATCGAGGGCGGCCTGCTGCGCACCTCGCTCACCGTGATCAGCGCGCCGGCATCGACCGATCAGCAGATCGGCGGCTGCTGCAGCTGACCCGTGGCCTCTTTCCGCACGGTGGCTGCCGACCGGACCGGCGGCAGCCACCGGCTCGACTCCCGCCGCGCCACCGCGATCGTCGCCGCGCTCGCGGTCACCCAGACCGTCGGCTACGGCACCCTCTACTACGCCTTCGCCGTCTTCCTCGTCCCCCTCGCCACCGACCTGGGCGCCTCCACCATCGCGATCACCGGCAGCTTCACCGCCAACGTGCTCGCCTCCGCCGCCCTGGCCATCCCCGTCGGCCGGTGGCTCGACCGGCACGGCGGCCGCGCCCTGATGACTCTCGGCTCGATCGGCGGCGCCGTGCTACTGGTCGCCTGGTCACAGGTCGGCAGTGTGTGGCAGCTCTACGCCGTGCAGATCGGCATAGGACTCGCCTCGGCGACCTGCCTCTACGAGGCCGCATTCGCCGTCATCATCGCCTGGCACAGCCCGCACCGACGCTCCACCGCGCTGCTCACCCTGACCGTCGTCGCCGGATTCGCCAGCACCATCTTCCTGCCGCTGACCGGCTGGCTCGTCGAGCAGTACGACTGGCGCACAGCCTTGCTGATCCTCGCGGCCGTCAACGCCGTGCTGACAGTCCCGCTGCACGTCGTCGTCGTTCGCGCGGCGCCGATCCCCGCGGCGGAAACCCGAGTTCAAGAGCCGCCCGGACGCCTCGAAGCCGTCCTGACCGACCGCGGCTTCTGGCTCCTGGCGGTCAGCTTCACCGCCCACACCGCCGTCATCGCCGCGGTCGGCGTCCTGCTCGTCGCGGCGCTGATCAACTGGGGTCACTCCGCTGCCTTCGCCGCCACCGTCGCCGGGCTGTTCGGCGTTCTGTCGGTCACCGGCCGCCTGGTCGCCACCGGTCTGCAACGCCGCTTCCGCACCACCAGTGTGGTCGCGGCCATCTTCCTGCTGCAGGGCATCGCCGCGGTGGGCCTCGCCTGGTTCGGCCGGGACGCGACCGCCGCCGTGATCGCCGTCATCGGGTTCGGGCTCGGGTTCGGCGTCGGCAGCATCGCCAAACCACTCCTGCTGGCCGAGCGCTACGACACCCGCCGCTATGCCACCATCGCCGGCGTCCTCGTGGTCCCGACGACGATCGCCAAGGCGGCGTCTCCGTTGGCCGCCGCGGCCCTGCACAGCACGACCGGCGGCTACGGGCCGGTGTTTCTCGTGGCGGCGGTGATCAGCATCGTCGCCGCCGGCACTCTTGCCGCGGTCCCGCGCCCGCGAGGCGGTTGCTAGCGCGATTCGTCGAAATCCAGGAACGGGGTCAGCAGGCCGGGCGTGGCGGCGTCGGCCGCGTCGAGGCCGGTGCCGGTGGCCACGTCGCGGATGGCGTAGGCGCCTGAGCCGGCTGCGGTGGTGGCGCGGATGGTGGCCAGGTCGGCCCGGCGCTGGAAGAGGGACTGGCGTACGGTCCAGCCGATGATGCCGCGGCGTTGCAGGGCGACCGTGCTGCGGCGCACCGAGCCGCTGCGGGCCACCAGGTAGTCGCCGTGCAGGCCGTGGCCCAGGCTGCGGTAGGCGTCCACGGCCAGCGCCGCGGCCACCGGCACGGCGATCAGGGCGGTGATCCAGGCCAGGTGCAGCAGCACGTCGGTGAGCAGCAGGCCGAGCAGGAGCAACGGCAGTTCGGCCAGCAGCACCCCGCCCAGGGCCCAGCGCAGGCGGCGCCCGCGGGCCGCGACCGGGTGCGGGGAAAGGTGCACGGCCTCGGTGGGGGAGACCGGTTCCCGTACGACATCGGCCGCGACCTGGTGGGCCAGCGGCCCGGGGGCCGGTGGCAGCAGGGTGCTGTGCTGGGCCTTGTCCTCCTCGACGGAGATCGAGCGGGTGGTCAGCAGCCCGCGTCGCACCCGTAGCGTGCCGCCGGCCTCGCGGTCGAGCCTGTAGTTCCACCACATCTCGACCCACAGGCCGAGCGCGCCCACGGCCCCGAGCACCAGTGCCGCCGCGACCAGCACGGCCAGGCCCCCGATCAGGCCGAGCCCGCTGAGCCGGTCGATCGTCCACTCGACGAGGTTGCCGGAGAGGCCGAACCAGTCGGCCACCTGCAGCGCCCCGCCGACCGCGGAGAAGCCGAGCAGCGGGGCGACGAACGACAGCGGCGCGTACCGGATCCAGCCCCGGTCGAGCACGGCCAGGGTGCCCTCGGCGGTGGCGGCTGCGGCGGGGCGGTCGAGCAGCGTACGCCGTAATTGATCGCCCGTGGCCCGGCTGACCGGGCTCAGGCGTACGGTGCCCTTGTCGGCATGTTCGCCGGTGCCGATGCGCACCGAGACGAGGCCGAAGATGCGCAGCAGGGGGTTGGCGGTGACGTCGACCGTGCGGATCCGGCTGCGCTGCAACGAGCGCCGGTTCTTGATGAACATGCCGGTGTGCAGTTCGACGCGATCGGGGCCGACCCGGTAGCGGCTGAACCGCAGACGCAGCCACTCCGCGACCGTGCCGATCACGACGACGACCACCGCGCCGGGCAGCACCCAGCCCAGGGCGACGGCGACGGAGATGTCGGACAGGCCGATCGCCGACGGCACCCCGGCCGCCACTGCGACACCGAGCATGAGGATCACCGACACCGGTACGGCCCGCGGGTCGAGCCGCTGCCACTCGGAGCTCACGTGGCGTCCCCGGGAATGGCCTGAGTGGCCTCGGTGAGCTGCTCGGCGACCTGCTCGGCGTGGACGTGGTCGAGACCGGGCATGGTCACCGCCCCCCTGGCCGACGCCGTCGTCACGACCACTGTGGCCAGACCGAAGCGCTGCTCGACCGGGCCGCGCCGGGTGTCCACGGTCTGGATGCGCGACAGCGGCGCCACCCGCCATTCCTGCCAGAACCAGCCGGTGCGCGTGTAGACGGCGGTGTCGGTGACCTCCCACCGGTGCACCCGGAACCACCAGCGCGGCAGGGCCAGCACGGCGCCCAGGCCGATCACCGCGATGACGACGGCCGGTGCGACCAGCCAGAACCGGGCGGGCCGGATCAGCAGCCCGAGGACGAGCAGCACCACGACCGGCCCGGCGAACAGCAGCACGAGGTCGGTCGACCACCAGCCGACGGCACGCCGGTCGGACTTGCGGCCTCCGGCCGTCCGCTCCGCCACCCATGCCACGGACGGGTCCGCGTCGGCAATTGATTTGGTCGGCCCGCTGCATTTCATGGCGTACACGGCGTCACGGATTTGAGTCCCGCCGGCCCCACCGACCAGGCGCGAATTGCGGTAGTCGGTGGCCGGGGCATTTCGAACATGTGTACGATCGCAGGGTGAATCGAGGTCCGCTGCTGCACGCCGACGCTGATGCCTTCTTCGCCTCAGTGGTGTTGCGGAGCCGGCCGCAGCTGGCCGCGCTTCCGGTCGCCGTCGTCGCTCATGTGATCATTGCGAGCGCGAACTATCCGGCTCGGGCCCGTGGCGTCCGGTCCGGCGTGCTCACGCAAGAGGCGCTGCTGCAGTGTCCCGAGCTGATCCTCGTCGATGTGCCGCGGGGTGAGGTCGAGGAGGCCGGGGACGCCCTGCTCGACCTCTTCCGCGACTGCGCCCGGGCGGTCGAACCCGGCTCGATGGAGGAGGCTTTCCTCGACGTCGGCGCGCGCAGCACCGAGGAGGCGGTCGCGGCCGGTCGTGAGGTGCGGCGGCGCGCCGCGGCCGAGCTCCGGATCCCGGTCAGCGTCGGGGTCGGGCGCACCAAGCTCATGGCCAAGCTGGCCTCCCGGGCCGCGAAGCCCGACGGGCTGCACGTCATCGGGCCCGGCCGGGAGGCCGAGTTGCGGGCCGGGCTGCCGTTGCGCGACGTCTGGGGCGTCGGCGCCCGTACGGTCGAGCGTCTCGAATCGCTGGGCATCACCGGTCTGAGCGGGCTCGACGATATTCCGTACGACACATTGCGGCGTTTGTGCGGCACCGCGATGGCCCGTCGGCTCCGGGCGATCCGCGAGGGATCCGACGACGCCGTCGTGCGCCCGGTCGAGCATCGTTCGACTCTCTCGTCGGAGGGGTCGACCAAAGGCTACGAGCGGCCGGACTGGACCCCGGCCGAGCTGGCGGCGATGTGCGTCGAACGGGTCTGCCGTCGCGCCGAGCGGGCCGGGCTCCTCGCGTCCGGCCTGACCCTCACGACGCGCCCGGACGACGAGGGTCCGGCCCGGGTCCTCAAGGGGAAGCAGCCGGTCCCGACCGCGAGCCCGCAGGTCTGGTCCGCGGTCGTCCGGTCCCTGCTGGCCCGGGCCGATCCGTCCCCGCTGGCCGGCCTCCGCGTCACGCTGACGGCCCTGGTTCCGGTCGATCGTGTCCAGAACACGCTCTTCTAGACTGGCCGCATGCGGCAGGAGCTGAAAGACCTCACCTTCTCCGACCATTCCGAGTGGTTCGGCCTGGGTCCGCTGGCGCTCGCGGTCTTCGCCGGAATCCGTGCGTTCCTGGCCGACGAGTCCTTCGCCCGTGGGGCCTGGGCCGCCATCGCCGTCCTCATGCTGATCCTCTGCGCCGTCTACGTGTTCTGGACGTGGCGGCGCAAGCGCACCTGAGATTCCCGGAGAGCGCCCGGCGCGAGTTTGCCGTTGTTGTGAAATAGATCATCCACGTAGGACCCTCGAGAGGCCTCCTCGTACGCTGTCCGCGCCGGTCGGAACATCGACCGGCGCGGATCGGTCACGGGGAGTTGCTGCATGCTGTCCAAAAAACGCTGGGGCGCACGATTGGTGGCGCGCCGGCGCCGGTTCGCTGTGCTCGGTCTCGTGGTCGCGGCCGGGCCCGCGTTGATCGGTTTGACGCCGGTGGCGGCGGTTGCCGACCCGAAGGGTGTGGACTGGCCCGAGCCCAAGCCGCTCGAACGCGTCCAGCTCGACCGCAGCAAGAAGGCCGCCGCGCCCAAGGTCCCGGCGAAGACGTACGCCAAGTTCGCCGTCGGCACGAACGCGTCGCTGCCGGCCGCGCAGGACAGCACCGTCCGGCTCACCGGCCGGACGAAGGTCCGGGCCGGCTCGTCGCCGGTGTCGGTCGCGCGTGGCGCCCAGGGTTCCGCGCCCGAGCAGGTACGGGTGACGACCGTCGACCAGAAGACGGCCCAGGCCGCCGGGGTCCGCGGCGTGATGTTCGCGCTGCGCGGCACGGGCGCCGCCGGCCAGGTCGACGTCGAGGTCGACCCGTCGACGTTCCGCAACGCCTACGGCGGCGGCTACGAGTCGCGGCTGCGCCTGGTCCAGCTGCCCGCGTGCGCGCTGACCACCCCCGAACTCGAGCAGTGCCGCGTACGGACGCCGCTGCCCGCACTGACCGGCACGCCGCTCGCGGCCTCGGCCTCGGTCTCGTCCGGGGTCACGGTGCTCGCCGCCGAACCGGACGCCTCGGGCCGCAGTGGCGACTTCAAGGCCACCGACCTCTCGGCCGGCGGGTCGTGGTCGACCAGCGGTAACACCGGCGCGTTCACCTACAACTACCCGATCTCGGTGCCGTCGGCGGTCGGCGGTGGCAGCCCGGCGCTGAGCCTGTCGTACAGCTCGAGCTCCCAGGACGCCCGCACGCTGGGCACGAACAACCAATCCTCGTGGGTGGGCGACGGCTGGAACACGCCGGACAACTTCATCGAACGCACCTACCGCAGCTGTGAGGACGTCGAGGGCTCGGGCGCGCCGGAGCACTCGGGCGACCTGTGCTGGGCCGGGCAGATCCTCACCCTCTCGCTCAACGGGTCGTCGACCGAGATCGTCTACGACGACAAGACGAAGACCTTCCGCTCGGCGAACGACAGCGCCACCACAAAGATCGAAAGCTTGACCGGCGCCACCAACGAGACCAAGAACGGTGAGTACTTCCGGGTCATCGAGAACGGCGTCCAGTACTACTTCGGGCTCAACCGCTTGCCCGGCTGGACCTCGGGCAAGGACGAGACCAAGTCCGTCCGTACGGTTCCGGTGTACAAGGCGCACGGCGGCGTGGCGGCCTGCCCGGACGGCTCGTTCGCCGCCACCTCGTGCAAGCTCGGCTACCGGTTCGGGCTCGACCTGGTCGTCGACCGCAACAGCAACGCGATGGCCTACTACTACGGCCAGGAAACCAACTTCTACGGCGCGAACATGAAGGACACCGCCGTCGAGTACGTGCGCGGTGGAACGCTGAAGCGGATCGAGTACGGCCTGCGCGCCGGCTCGGTCTACTCGGCCCCGCCCTCCGGCAAGATCACCTTCAACACCACTGAGCGTTGTTTCCCTGGTGAGCCGGCCGGCAACACGTGCGCGAGCGACCAGTTCGGCGTCGAGCACGCCGAGTACTGGCCCGACGTGCCGGTCGACCTGAACTGCACCAGCGGCAAGGACTGCATCAACCACGCGCCGAGCTTCTGGTCCCGCCGGCGCCTCGCCTCGATCGTCACCGAGGTGCTGGTCGACGGGGAGATGACGCCGGTCGACCGGTACGACCTGACGCAGACCCTGCCCGACGGCGGCGACCACGCCCCGACCCTCTGGCTGCAGTCGATCAAGCACACCGGCCTCGACAAGTCGGGCGGGGCGACCGCGACCGCCGACGGCGGAACGGTCAGCTTCAACCCGGCGCAGCTCTTCAACCGCGTCGGCACGCTGCCCGGCCTGCCGAAGATGTGGTACAACCGCATCGGCAACGTGACCTCGGCGACCGGCGCCGAAACGGTCGTCACGTACGACACGCCCACCTGCTCCGGGCTGCCGGCCAGCGACCTCGCCGACGAGAACGACACCAAGGCACAGGCGTTCGCGTCGACCAACAAGACCGGCTGCTTCCCCGTCTACTGGACCCCGCAGGCGCAGCCTCGCCCGCTGATCGACTGGTTCTACACCCACCCGGTCAAGTCGGTCGTCACCCTCGACAACTGGAACAAGTACCAGGACGGAACCCAGCCCAAGCTGGTCACCGAGTACGCGTACGAGGGTGACCCGGGCTGGCACTACGACGACAACGAGGTGGTCGAGAAGAAGAACCGCACCTGGGGCCAGTTCCGGGGCTACCCCGAGGTGCACGTGACCACCGGCGACACGTCGGTCTTCCACAAGAACAACAAGACCGAGGTGTACGACCGGAAGACCCTCACCAAGACGTACTACTTCCTCGGCATGAACGGCGACGTCCTGCCCGGCGGCAAGACCCGCAGCGTGCCCGCCCTGAGCAGCACCGACGGCACGGTGTCGGTCACCGACTCGCCCGAGCTGGCCGGTCAGGTCTTCGAGACCGTCACCTACACCGGCGTCGGCGGCACACCCGAGTCGGCCACGGTCAGCGTCCCGAAGATCATCGGCCCGACCGCGTCGCGGGCCCGCACCGGGCTGCCCACGCTCGAGGCCAACATGGTGGTCCCGTCGCGCACTCTCACCCGGCAGAAGGCCTCGTACGGCTGGCGCAGGACCGAGGTTGCCACCTTCTACAACACGACGCTGGGCCAGAGCACCACCGGCATGGCGGTCCAGCAGGTCGACCGGGGTGAGACCGGTGCGACCGGCAACGTCCCCCTCTGCACCTTCAACAAGTACGTCGACCTGACCGTCCCGATCATCGGCGGTGGCACGGCGGGAATCGTGCTGCCGTCCGAGCTGATCAAGACGAATCAGGACTGCGCGGCGGCCGGCGCGACCCCGTCGGGCACGCTGATCTCGGACGCCCGCACCTTGTACGACGCGGCCGGAAACCCCACGCTGGTCAAAGCGGCCGCCACGGCGAGCGGCACCACGGTGAGCAAGTGGCTGGACACCAGCTCGACCGCCTACGACATGTACGGCCGGGCCAAGACGGTGACCCGCACGCCGAACTCGACCGGGCTGGCTCAAGCGGTCCACACCCGGTACTCACCGAGCACGGGCGAGCTGCCCAAGACGCTCACCACCGTGACTCAGGTGACCTCCGGCACTGACTGCTCCGCGGCCACGGTGTCGAGCAAGGACTGCCAGGTCGCCACGATGACCCTGGCCCCGGCCCGGCAACTGCCGATCGCCGAGACCGACATCGCCGGCGGCCTGAGCTCGGCCGAGTACGACGGACTGGGCCGGCTGACCAGCGCATGGCTACCCAACAAGAGTCGGGAAGCCAAGGCGCCGGCCAACATGAAGTACGAGTATCTGCTGCGGTCCACGGCGCCGAGCGTGGTCACCACCCAGACGCTCGCCGACAACGACAAGACCGACGCGCCGATCACCTACATCGCGAGCAAGGTGCTGCACGACGCGATGCTGCGCCCGCTGGAGACACAGAGCACCGGTGAGAACGGCGCCACCATCGTCTCCGACGTCCAGTACGACTCGCACGGCTGGACCGTGCTGACCAACGACGCGTACGCCGTCGACGGCAGCCCCGGCGACAGCCTCATCTCCGACCACCTCTCCCAGGTGTCGGTCCCGTCGACCACCGTCATCGACCACGACGCGATGGGCCGGGTCACCCAGACCACGGCCGAGCACAACGGCGTCGAGACCTTCCGTACGCGCACCGCCCACACCGGCGACAAGGTCACCACGGTCCCGCCCACCGGCGGGATCGCCACGACCCGCATCACCAACGCCCGGGGCAAGCTCACCGAGCTGCAGCAGTACACCACCGTGCCCACGCTGTCGGGCAGTGTCACCGCCGGGTTCACCGCCTCCGGGGGCGTTTCGAACAGCATCAAGTACGAGTACACCGACGCCGGGATGCCGAGCAAGACCACCGGACCTGACCAGTCGACCTGGGTCGACACGTACGACCTGCTCGGCCGCAAGACCAAGCACGTCGACCCGGACACCGGCACCAGCCTCACCCAGTACGACGACGCCGGCAACCCGACCCTCAGCAAGGACGGCCGCGGCGTTCAGCTGAGCTACACGTTCGACCTGCTCGGCCGCCAGCTCACCGGCACCAAGGTCAGCACCAAGTTCCAGTTCGCCTCGTGGACGTACGACACGCTGCGCATCGGCTCGCCGACCTCCTCGACCCGCAAGGTCTCCGGCGTCGAGGGCGGCTACACCGTCGAGGTCGCCGGCTACTCCAAGCTGGGCCGGTCGATGGGTCAGAAGATCTCGCTGCCGTCGGCCGAGGCACCGCTGCCGGTCTCGTACGAGACGTCGTTCGCCTACACCCCGAACAACGAGCTGCTGGCCCGGCAGACCGACCCGGCCGTGGCCGGCCTGCCCGAGGAGACGATCACCTACGGTCGCGGGCCGCTCGGCACGCCGACCAGCACCAAGGGCATCGAGGCCTACATCTCAGGCACGATCTACACCGAGTTCGGCCAGCCGAGCAAGGTGACCCTCGGGCCGTCGACCAAGCAGGCCGAGGTCATGTACGAGTACGACCCGTACACGTTGCGGCGAAGCGGCCGCACGGTCTCGCGGGCCGAGGGCATCGGCCCGGTCGTCGACCAGACGAACTACACGTACGACGACGCCGGCAACCCGCTGTCGGTGACCAACAAGCAGACCGAGAACGGCAACCCGGTCACCGACACGCAGTGCTACCGCTACGACTCGCTGGCCCGGCTGGCCGACGCGTGGACGGCTTCGGGAGCCTGCCCGGCCGCGAACGTCCTGAAGCCGGCGGCCGGTGGAGTGGCGAGCGGCACCGGCTCGTACTGGCAGTCGTTCACGTACGACGCGATCGGCAGCCGCAGGCAGCTGGTCGACCACTCCACCACCGGCGGCGCGGACGTCACCACGGCGTACACGCTCGGCTGTTCCACGGGCTGCAACGGCACCGGGGCCCAGCCGCACACGCTCACCGAGACCAAGGGCAACGCGGACCCGACGAAGTTCGTCTACGACGTCGGCGGCAACCTGCTGACCCGCACCGCCACCAGCGGCAAGAACCAGACGCTGAAGTGGGACGACGAGGGCCGCCTGGCCGAGGTGGCTACGAGCAACGGCACCACCAAGTTCGTGTACGACGCGGACGGCAACCAGCTGATCCGGCGCGACCCGAAGCGCACCAGCCTGTTCGCCGGTGACACCGAGGTCGTCATTGACACCACGGCGCCGGCCAAGCCGGTGTCGCTCGGCGCTGTCCGCACGTACAGTCACGGCGGCGCAGGTCCGGTGGCGATCCGTTCCACTCTGCCCGGCGGCGGCGCGCATTATCTGATCAGCGACTCGCACAACAACGCCACGCTGACCATGGACACGAGCACCCAGGCCGTGGCCCGTCAGCAGTTCAAGCCGTACGGCGAGGACAGGGCCAACGCCAACCCGACGGCATGGCCCGACATGACTCGCGGCTACCTGGGCGCCCCGAGGAACATCGACACCGGCTACACCGACGTCGGGGCCCGCAAGTACGACCCGGTGCTGGGTCGCTTCATCAGCCCCGACCCGATCCTGGAGCTCACCGACCCGAGCCAGCTCGGCGGCTACACCTACGCCGGCGACAACCCGATCACCCACTCCGACCCGTCCGGCCTGCGCATCGACCCGACCCGACCCGGCTGCGAGGAGGGCAACGGCGGCGCCTGCGGCGGCAAGGAGTCACCCAGGCGAATCGACGTGGTCGAGGACGGCAACGGCGGCGGCACGGTCGGCGGCGTCCGGGTGACCAACGCCCAGGTCAAGGGCAACGTCTACCACTTCGAGAAAGAGCTCGACTACGCGTACGACCAGTACCAGCGGGCCTGGGGCAGCAGCTGGGACAACATGGACGACGACAAGAAGATGCTGTACATGATGAACGGCGCCTGCCAAGGCTCGGCAGGCTACGGCTCAGCGTGCTCGAACATCTACGCCAACGACGTCAAGAACGCCCTCAACGTTCGCACCGTCGGCAACCTCATTCCCGGTCTGAACTCGAAGGACCTCGGCGAAGCCATCCTGAACAGCGAAGGGGGCGCTCCGGCCTCGGCCCTGATCTCCGAGGGCAAGGTCATCAAGGCCGCGACCAAGGTCAGCGCCTCCGACGCATATGAAGATCTCGCAGCGATGGCTAAGGGAGTGGGTAAGGCCTGCGTCCGCGGCAACAGCTTCAGTCCCGATACCGAAGTTCTGATGGCAGATGGCTCGACCAAGCCGATCTCCGAGGTCCGTGAGGGCGACGAAGTCCTGGCCACCGATCCGGGGACCGGCGAAACTACCGCCCAACAGGTGACAGCCCTTCACGTCAACATCGACACCGCCCTGGCCGACCTGACCGTTGAACTCGCCGACGGCCGGAGTGCGACCGTCCACACCACCCGGGATCACCCGTTCTGGACTCCTCAGCGCAACCAGTGGACCGGCGCCGGGTTGTTGGATCCTGGTGAGGACCTCACGACAACTTCTCCTCTGACCCGGCCGGAAGTGGACGACGTACGCGTCTTTGCCGGTCGGCAGGTTATGTTCGACTTGACTGTCGAGAAGGTCCATACCTACTACGTGCTGGCCGGCGGAACGCCTGTTCTGGTTCACAATACGGACTGTCTCCCAACAGCCGGAGAAGCCCAAGACATGGTGAAGGCGGCCGAGCCGGTAGGATCCGCGCTCAAGGAAGACCGTTGGCATCGCTCGGCGGCGTTCGTGGTCGACGACATCGCAGAGAACGGAACTGTCTTCCGCATCACCGGCGGGGACGGCGTTGAGCGGACGCTGGTCCAGATGCCAGGCGAGGTCAATGACATCCCCGGGCGCTTCGAATGGATTCTCGACGGTAGTAATCTGACACATTCCATGTTCGTCAAGAACGGAACGATCAACGGAGTACCGATCAAGCCATGACCAATTCTTCGTTAGAGCTGTCCTTGCCGACTGATTTCATATTGCGTTACGCCGTCCCGACGGCCGGCGAATTAGTGGCCGGGTATCGTCTTGGGTGGCTGACGCCGCAGACGACGGTGGAGCTCGCCCTGGCCGGCTTGGGCGTCGTACCGGATGCCACGGCGGCGTACGAGGAACTCGCGTTGCTTTTGTCGGACCGCCTCTACGAGCTTCCAGCCTTGATCGACGATATCGAGCGATCAACGGGCCGGGACACGAGCAGCACGAGGTTCTGGCTCTTTTTGGCCTTGAGATGGGTATATGACCATCGAACTGATTTTTCAGATCCGCTGGGGACGGTCGAGCAGTTGTATGCGGACTTCGACTATCCCGAAGAAGTGGAAGGATTCGTTCGCTTTCTCCCGGTGGCCGATGGTGCACGGATGGGCGTCGATGCCTTGTTCGGAAGATGGCTTGCGTATCTCGAGACGTCCGAGGTTGCTTACCGGCGCCGTTTTCACCGAGACGGCGCCTGAGCGCGGTCGGTGTTGCCGCCGCGGGTAGGCAACAAGACGAACGGGATTTGCACGATTTCCGGACCAGCCTCGAGGTTGAGGATCGGCAACCCCTTCTACCCCGCTCTCCGCTGCCCCCGGTGCGCCTAGCGATGGTGACCTTCGAGTGCACGTGCTCGGATCTCTGGATCGATCTTCCACTGGGATGGACCCTAACTAAGGCGGCGCGGCGGATCGAGCAGACAGTCATGGAGGGCTGGAAGGAAAAGGGAGTGCGACTCGTCAACCGGCGCGATCCAGAGATTAAAGTGCCTTTCGGCGGTTACTTCTGAACGGAGAAGCAAGATGGGTACGTGGGGACCAGGGCCGTTCGACAGCGATCTGGCTGAGGACTTCGTCGATCAGGACCAGGGTCGCTGGAAGATCGGCGGACCCCTCGCCGTATGACCGGGCCCTGTCTCGGATCGATATCGCCGCCGGGTCCGGCCCGATCGTCGTGCGGTGTCTTCCCGAATCGTATGTCTTGCGGATCGAAGGCGGCCGCGCTCAACGCGGGCTGCTGGCTGAGATCCTTCGGGACGTCGCGGTGGCCGGCGACGTCACGAGCCACTTGCACATCGAGTATTTCGCCGGCCATGACTACCTTGACGAGTCCGCAGACCCGCTGGTTGTCGCGCTCGGTTAGGCAGGTTCGGGACCGAGGGTGCGCTGCCTATCTGGAAGAAATCCGTAACCTTTCGGACCCGAGGTTATGTTTTGTCCGACGTGCGACGAATAGGTTTGGCCGCAGTTGTTTCTTGGCTGGAACAGAATGGCGCCAGGATGGCATCGCGAGGTGTGGAGACCAGGCTCGTCGGCCCGACGACCGGAGGAAGTAAGGACTCGGCTTCGGTCGAATTCACGTCGCCCGACTGCCTCGTGGCCGCAACCGTGTGGGATTCGGGCGAGAGTGAAGTGATCACTGCATTCGTCCACGGCCACGAAGACCCCCTCGTGATGATTCAGGACCTCAACGACTCCGAGGGTGTGTCCGCTTTGCTGGATCGCGTGTCCCCAGACCTCACGACCGAGGGGTGGAACAGGGCCCGTCGGGTCTCGAACGCCCGAGGTCTGCCTGTGGCCCGGACACTGGCGGTGGCACTGACCACTGGTTCTGCTGTAGCGGCGACGACCTGCTGAATACTAGGGGTGACGAAGCCTTCGGTACCTTGTTCCCGGCCCAGAACGGCTGGTACGACAAAGAATAATATTGGAGAGTGGGGCTGAGGTCGTCGAAGTTCGTCATCATACGAACGAGGTCGATGAGCTCGTCGGGGTGGATATCGCCTTGGGTGAGCGGACTCTGGTCGTCTGGTCTTATGAGGGTGAGGTGCAGATGTCGGCCCGAAAGACGGCGTGAAGGAGACCTGTGTCGAATCTCAGCAACACGGCTCAACGGCTCGTTCAGGCTGTCAGCGATGCTGATAGCCGACGGGCCTCCGAAGCGACGCGCGAGTACATCGAGCAAGTGACGTTCGCGACGGCGGACGACATCGTCGCGATGTTGCGAGAGAGCCTGGGCCGGGACTGGTCGGCGTTGCCGCCCTGGGCTCGTAACCTTGCCTATCGCCTGGCCTGCCTCCAGCGCCCCGATGATGCGGGACTGTTGAGGGAAGCGGCCGCGGATCTTCTCTCGTTCGGCCCGGACTGGGACGAGCATGCGGAGCGATTGAAGGAACAGGCGAACCGACTGTCGAACTGATCGTTGAGCATCGAGTACCTGGACGGTTCCCCGGACCCGATGGTCGTCGCGCTCGGGTACGAACGGGTGGTGGCCGGAGAGCCGGCCACCACCCGTTCTCGTTACGGTTCCTGGCTCAGTTCGGTGATCAGTTCGGGTGCAACCACGCCCTGGTAGGCGCGGACGCTGTCGACATCACCGGGGAACCAGCCGGAAGGTTGGCCCGCGGAGCGGGTGCGGCCGGCCACGAAGGCGCCGGTCGCGTTCCACGGGGTGGCCGTGAGCGGTGTCGTGGCCGCCTCGGTGCCGTTGATGTAGAGCTTCAGCACGCCTGCTCCGGCGTCGTACACGCCGGCCAGGTGGGTCCAGACGCCGACCTCGGCCCCGGCCGGGCCGTTGGCCCTCGTGGCCGCCGGGGTTGCCGTGTCGGTGTCGTTGGTGGCGAAGCTCCAGCAGGTGCAGGATTGGGCGTACTGCAGCTTGAACCGGCCCGCCTGCGTGCCGTCCTGGCCGATGACCGTGTAGTCGCCGCCCGCCTGCGTGAGCCGGGCCCACGCCGCCACGGAGAAGGACTGGTCGGTCCGCAGCAGCGCCGGGGACGTGACCTCCCCGCTCGTGCCGTTCAGGTTGGCGCTCACCATGTTCCAGTCGCTGCGGCCGGGGGCCGAGGTGACTCCGGCCGACATGGTGCCGTTGTGGCCCAGGCCGGTGCTGTCCACGGCCACCCCGGGGGTGGACTCGTCCTCGAATTCCCAGTCGACCAGCGGGACCGCGTCGGCCGCCTCGTCGATCTCGTCGGGGTTGACCGGGCGGGCCCATACCTTGAGGTCGGCGATGTCGCCCTGGAAGAACGTGCTGCCGCTGCGGCCGATCCAGGTCGCCCCGTCCGCGTCGTTGAACGGCTCGACCTCCTCGACGGACGTCTCGGCGACCCCGTTCACGTACAGCGTCAGCGAGTTCAGCTCCGAGTCGTACACGGCGGCCAGGTGGGTCCAGACGTCCTCCTGGGCCGGTTCGACCGACAGCGCGTCGTTCCAGACAACCGTGTCACCCGCGGGGGCGGACGGGATCTGGGCCAGCCAGCGGTCGGTCGACTTCTGATAGAACAGCACGAGCGGCGCGTAGCCGGCCGCGTTGCGGGTGAACACCGCGCGGTCGGCCGACTTGTCGGTGAGCCGCACCCAGGCCGAGACCGAGAAGCTCTTCGTGACGTTCGGTTTCAGGTCGGTCTGGCCGTAGCTGCTGGTGCCGTTGAACGTGCCCGCGACCTGACCGACCAGGCGGCCGGATCCCCAGCCGACCTGGTTCAGCCAGGCGTCGTGGGTCTCCCGGTCGGGCCCGGTGCCGTGACCGACGTCCTTGGCGTTGTCGCCGGTCCCGTCGTCGAGCCGCCAGGCCCCGATCGCGGCCGCGGTCGGGTCGGTGCCCCCGGTCTGCGAGTCGTCGGCCCGGTCGCCGAACGGCGAGTCGTCCAGGTACTGCTGGGCCAGGGCCTGGTAGTACAGGTCGTTGGGCGCCGAGTTGGTCAGATAGTCGGCCAGCACGGTGTCCGAGGTCGGGGAGCTTTCGGTGGACACCGCGGACGCGAAGTCGATCGCCTCGTCCGCGTAGCCGCCGAGGACCGTGCTGTCGTCGGTGCCCAGGATGAAGGCGTTGACGAGGTCCCGCGCGGTTTCCTGGGCGGCGGTGCGGCTGGCCGTGAACGGTGGCAGCGTCGCCACGTACACCTTCGGAGCGCCCACCTTGGCCGGCAGCACCACAGTGTCGTCGGAGCGGTACTCCTGCACCTGAGTGGCCAGGGCGACCAGCTTGTCCTGGACCTGGGTGGCACAGGCGTCGGCAGTGCCGGTGCAGGCGAGCAGGTCGCTCGTCCCGGCGGAGATCAACACCGTACGCAGGCCGGTCTGGCTCAGAATCTGCCGGTCCACCTGCCCGCCCGCGTTCCCGGCGATGCGTTCGGCCGCGGCCGGCAGCAGAGCCCGTCCGGTTCCCTGATTGAGTACGCCGAACGGCACCACCCG
This sequence comes from Paractinoplanes aksuensis, assembly GCF_024137025.1. Lineage (GTDB taxonomy): Bacteria > Actinomycetota > Actinomycetes > Mycobacteriales > Micromonosporaceae > Actinoplanes > Actinoplanes aksuensis. The sequence continues at coordinate 63,978 of NZ_JAMYJR010000027.1, read as the reverse complement.
GTCGCCGTCGGGCGCCGCGGCCAGCGCCGTCGCCAGGCGGCTGTCGAGCTGGCTGACCCCGTCCGCGGTGGCGGTGTCCGCGTTGACCGTCTGGTCGCCGAACAGCACCAGCGCGCCCGCCGGTTTCGTGGCCGACGTGGTGACATCGACGCCGGAGACGAACGGCAGGCCCACGATGGTGGATCTGGTGAAGCCCGTCGCGGCCCGTTCCCTGGTGTGGTCGGCGCTGTCCGGGGCGCTCGTGTAGATCGGCGTACGGCCGTCACGGTGCCCGGCCAGGGCCGTCAGCGTCCCCTGCACCTTGAGGCTGACCAGGACCGTGGTCAGTTCCGGCACGGTCAGCGCGACCGGATCGCTGACGACGTCGGTCCCGGCCGGCACGGTGACGCTCGCCGCGCCGCCGAAGGTCAGCGCCACCGGGGTGGCCGCCGCGGCCGCACCGCCCGCGCTGTCCTGGATCGCGAAAGAGGCCGCCCCGAACGTGACCGGGGTCTTGCCGGTGCTGTTGGACAAGTGCACCCGCACCTTGTGGGCGTCACCGCCGGTGGCCAGGCTGAGCCGGACCGGGATGCGGACGGTCTGCCCGTTAAGACCGGCCGCCGCACCCGCGGTGGTGAGCACGGCCGCGGTGTCGGGGGCGGTCGACCAGCTGCCGACCCAGTGCGCCGAATCAGTGATGGAGGTCGGACGGATCCCCAGACCGAAGAAGTGCAGCGTGGCCGCTCCGGCCTGGGCCACGGTCGACACCACCGGCAACGTGATGCTCTCCACGACGGCGCCGGGGCACTGCAGCGGAACGCTCACGGCGAAGACGCCGACCGGCGCGGTCACCTGCGTGGCGTTGCTCTTGTTGTAGCGGGGGAACCCGAGCGCGGCGTCGCCGGCCGGGATCTTCGTCCAGTCGGCGCTCGAGTCCAGGGTGTAGGCCTGGCTCTTGATGCCACAACTTTCCTGCGCGTACGTGATGGTGCCGGTCGCCCCGAGCACGGGCCCGTGGGTCGCGAAGCCGGCGAAGACCACCGCGTTGCCCTGGTTGACGACGCCGCTGGACGGCACGGTGACGATCTGACCGGAAGCGAGCATATTGTCGTTCGCCCCGGCGCCGTACGCGGCCGGGAGTTTGACGGCGGCTCCGTTGACGGTGACCGTGCTGCCCGGGTTCCACCCGGCCGCCTTGAGGTCGGCGGCCTCGAAGCTGGCCCCTGCGCCATCGGCGTCGGCGGCCGTGACGACCGGTTTGGTTCCGGCCGTGAGGGTGCTGACCGCGGTGTTGTTGAGGCAGGCCGTCGTGTTGTTGATGGGACAGGTCAGTGTCGGCGCCAGCCGCACCAGGTCGATGCCCGACTGATAGCCCGCCGAGTCCGCGTGCTTGCCGGTCATGGTGAACGTGACGGTGTGCACGCCCTGGCTCAGCGGCATCGCCTTGCCCGAGCTGTCCTTCAGGACCCCGAAGTTGACGAACCGGGTCTCGCCCGTGGTGGCGTAGGTGTCATAACCGGTCAGCAGGGTCTTGGCGGTCGCTTTGCCCTTGTCGAGGACGAGGTCGTAGACGCCGTTGGCGGTGCCGGTCGTCAGGTGGACGCCGACCTCCCAGAGGCCGGTCGCAGGCACGTTGAACGAGTACGTCACAGTGTCGTTCTTTGCCACCTTGGCCGTTCCGTTGTTGGACAACACGGCCTGGAAGCCGTCAGCGAAGTACGCGCCGGCCGGCGCGGCCTGGGTGATGACCCGGCCCGTGGTGGTGGCCGTGGCCGGCGGGACCGTCGTGGTCGTGCCGTCGGTGTTGGTCGCCGGGCCGCCGTTGACCAGCTTGGTCGCGGTGGCGAAGGTCGGCGTGCTGCGGCCGGCATAGAAGACGTACGCGGTCTGCGGCGACGTCGAGCCGGCCTGGTCGACCGCCTTGACGGTCAGTTTGTGGGCGCCCGAGGTGCCGGGCGTGAACTGCGGGCCGGCGGCGCCGTTCAGGACGGCGGCGCCGGTGCCGGCCGCGTTGTCCGCGCTCGCGTAGTAGATCTTGCCCGGGACCGGCGTGGTGATGCCGGTCGACCAGGTGATCCGCTGGTTGGCCGGTAGCGCCTTGTAGGTGACGTTGGTCAGGTCACCGTCGAGCGAGAACAGGTAGCCGGTAATGTTGTCCTTGTGACCGCCCGTCTTGTCGGGAGTGATCTGGAAGGTGCCCTTGTCGGAGAACGCGCCGCCCAGTTGCTTGGACGGGAACTGCGTGGACTTCACCTTGGGCGCCCACGGCGCGACCGTGTCGATGGTCAGGTTCTGCCAGGCGGTCCACTTCTTGCCCCACAGCTTGGACTGGTTCTGCGGCATGGCCCGCCACCGGTAGTCGCCGTCCTGCAACCGGGGAATCGTCCAGGACTGGCCGTACTGGCTGTAGCCGGTGTTCTTGCTGACGATCAACTGGCTCCCGCGGTAGAACTCGTACCGCATCAGGACGTTCTCCTGGCTGCCGTTGTGCACCCCGTTGGTGCCCTTCGCGGTCAGCGTCGGCGTGCTCGTCGTGGTGAGGTAGCGGCCCATGTCGTAGATCGAGGGACTGGCCGTCGGCAGGCCTGTGTTCTTGTACAGGTACGGGCGGTAGCTGTACTCGACCGACAGCCGGGCGCCACCGCCGTAGCCGAGCTGCTTCCAGTGGTACTTGTCGTTCATGTTCGCCGCTTCGACCAGGAAGGTCGCCCGGGTCGCCCCGCTCAGGGCATTCGGTTTGATGTAGCTGAGCACGTTGAACTCGAACGAGGCCGGCGTGACCCGGACGTCCTTGGTGCCGCAGTCGGTCTCGCGGCCGTTGAGCGTCGAGAGGATCCCGGTCTTCTTCCTGGGCTCGTGCCCCCAGGACAGCCCGGCCGCGTTCCACGAGCTCGGCGCGGCCGTCCCGTACACCACCGCAGCCGTGTTGTAGCAGGACGCGGCCCAGCGCTGCACGACGTACAGCGTCGCCTTCGACACCTCGGCCCCGGCGACCCCGGACGTGTCCATCTGGTAGTACGTCCGGGCGCGCTCACCGGCGCCGCCGTCCCAGTCGTCGAGGCCGATGCGCGCGCTGACGGCGCCGGTCTTCGCGGTGGAGTTGTAGACGTTCCATCCGTTGCTCGAGATGCGAGCCCAGTTCTGCTGGCTCTTCTTGCCGGTCCAGGCGGGATCGATGAAGACCGGGAACTTCGTCGTCCTCGCGGTCAGCAGGGCCCGGTCGGGGGTCAGCGTCTGCTTACCGCCGCCGATGGTGAGCTTCACCTGGGCGCGGCGTCCTCCGAGCTTCCCGGGGCCGGGTCGCTCGTCCCGGAGGAGGCCGGAGCGCCCGGTCTCCTTCTTGGTCGTGGCCGCCGCGTCCTCGGCCGGGCTGCTGTCCCACATCAGGGCGGTGTTCGTGTGGAAGACGGTCTCGCCGGTGCGCGTGTCGGCGGCCTCCGCGCCGCCGTCGCGCGTACCGGAGATCTTGACGCCGGTGCCGGAGAGCCCGAAGTCGATCTTCTGGAGGGCCGGATCGGCCGCGGCTCGGGCGTTCTTCACCACGAGCATCGACGAGTAGCCGCTCGCGTCCGCCGTGACCTGCAGATCCACGTCGGGCAGGACGTTCGCGTAGGTCGCCGTGTCGGCCGAGACGCTCGGGACGGGCAGTTTGCCCGGCCAGGTGAAGCGCAGCGACGTGCGGCCGTCCTTGAGCGCGACGAGGGCGGTGCTGCCCCCGGCGCCGATGGACACGTCGGTGGTCGCCGCCTTCGGCGCGTAACTGCCGTCGGGCTGCTTCACCAACGTCGTGTCGATGGGCACCCACTCGCCGTCGCGCCGGATGCGTTCCGGGCTCGACGAGTAGGTGGTGGTGAGCTTGCCGTCGGGCGCGGCCGACGTCGTCGACGACTCGCTGGTCAACGAGGGGACGGGGACGGATTCCCCCGTTCGGCGGGCCTGCGCGACGGCGGCGGCCACCGGGTCGGCATCGTCGGCGGTGGCGGGGGAGGGGTTGGGTGCTGCGGGGGCTGCGGGGGTTTGCGCCTGGGCGGTCCCGGGCACCCCCATCGCGCCGACGGTGAGCAGCGCTGCGACTGTCGAGGTCACCGACAGCCGGCGCCGCCGCGACGAGCGTGACGACATGGTGCGTTGTTACCCTTCTCTGGGGACACACGATCTTGATCGTGCGCCGCCCATTGTGGATGCGCCGCGGCTCTTTCATCGACCCTGACCACTCCGTGCGGGCTGAATGTGACGCAACCGCCAGGCAGGCGCACGGTCTGCCCGCCCCGCGTTCTGGCCGCCCGGCACGGGATCCAGCCCACCTACGTCACGATGGGGGGCACCTTCCTGGCCGTCCTCACCGAGGAGCAGATCGTCTCGCTGCGAGCCGACCCTGATGTGGACAGCGTGGAGAAATTGGGCCCTATCCAGCTGCAGCTGCGGTGAGCCCGGGAAGCGCTCTCCACCCAGGCGGTCGATGAAGGCATTGTTGGGCGGTGACGAATCTGTTAACTTCTCAACACCCCACGAGAAAGCGCTCTCCGAGAGTTTGAGATCCGACGGCGCTACACCCCCGATCAGGCGCCGTCGGCCGCCGCCCCCGACCACCCCATCCCCATCGCGGCGCCGCGCGACTCCCCATGCGCGACGTGCCGATCCCCCATCGCTGGGACAGACGCGGCACCGCCATGCGCGCTTCGAGACCCATCGCGGGGGCATCTGCCGCGGCTCCTTCCTCACGAGAGGGACCCCACCGATCATGATTCGCAGAGTGTTACTGATCGTCGCCCTTGTCCTGGCCGGGACGGGCGTCAACGCCGCCCCGGCCTTCGCCGCCGACTTCTCGGTGCTGATCTTCAGCAAGACCGCGGGGTTCCGGCACGACGCCATCCCCGCCGGGATCGCCGCGATCCAGCAACTGGGCGCGCAGAACAACTTCACGGTCGAGGCCACTGAGGACGCCGGCCAGTTCACCGACGCCAACCTGGCCCGGTTCAAGGCGGTCATCTGGCTGTCCACGACCGGCGACGTGCTCGACGCGACCCAGCAGGCCGCGTACGAGCGCTACGTCCGCGCGGGTGGCGGCTACGTCGGCGTGCACGCCGCTTCCGACACCGAGTACGACTGGCCCTGGTACGGCAACCTCGTCGGCGCCTACTTCGCCAGTCACCCCGCGATCCAGCCGGTCACCGTTCGCATCGAGGACTCCGCCCACCCGTCCAACGCGGGCATCCCGGTGAACTGGAACCGCACCGACGAGCTGTACAACTACCGCACCAACCCCCGCTCGCAGGTGCACGTCCTCGCGAATCTCAACGAGGCCACGTACACCGGCGGCAGCATGAACGGCGACCACCCGATCTCGTGGTGCCGGCCCTACGACGGCGGCCGCTCCTGGTACACCGGCCTCGGCCACACCCAGGAGAGCTACACCGAGACCCACTTCCGTACGCATCTGCTCGGTGGCATCAGGTATGCCGCGCAGAACGTCGGCAACTGTTCGGTGCAAGCCCCCGCCGGCACGTTCAGCCAGGTCAACCTGGCCAAGGGCGTGGCCGAGACCGGGGAGCCGATGGGCCTCACCGTGCTGCCCAACCGGGGGGTGCTGCACACCTCGCGCAACGGCGTCATCCGGTACACCGACGTCAACGGCAACACCAAGGTCGCGCTGACGCTGCCGGTCTACAGCCACGACGAGGAGGGTCTGCAGAGCATCAAGGCCGACCCCAACTTCGCCACCAACCGCTGGGTGTACGTCTATTACGCGCCCCCGCTGAGCACGCCCGGTGGCGACGCTCCGTCCACCGGTACGGCAGCGCAGTTCGCCCCGTTCAACGGTTCCAACAAGCTGGGCCGGTTCACCGTGCGGGACGACAACACGATCGACCCGGCCTCGCTGGTGACGATCCTCGACGTGCCGACCAGCCGGGGGCTGTGCTGCCACGTCGGCGGTGACATCGACTTCGACGCCGCCGGCAACCTGTATCTGTCCACCGGTGACGACACCAACCCGTTCGAGTCGGCCGGGTTCGCGCCGCTCGACGAGCGGGCCGACCGCAACCCCGCCTACGACGCGCAGCGCACCTCGGCCAACAGCAACGACCTGCGCGGCAAGGTGCTGCGGATCAAGCCGGGCGCGACCGGTGGCTACACCATCCCGGGCGGCAACATGTTCGCCCCGGGAACGCCGAACACCAGGCCCGAGGTGTACGCCATGGGCTTCCGCAACCCGTTCAAGATGAGCGTCGACAAGGCCACCGGTGTCGTCTACCTCGGTGACTACGGCCCCGACGCCGGCTCGGCCGACCCGCAGCGCGGACCCGCGGGCACCGTCTCGTTCGAGCGGATCACCCGTCCGGGCTTCTTCGGCTGGCCGTACTGCTCGAACTACAACACCCCCTACCAGGAGTACGCGTTCCCGACCGGGCCGTCGTCCGGTGCTTACAACTGTGCCGGTGGGCCGACGAACAACTCGCGCAACAACACCGGTGTCACGGCGCTGCCGGCGTCGCAGGCGGCGTGGCTGCCCTACGGCGGGCAGGGTCCCTGGCGGCCCGAACTGGGCGGGGGCGGGCCCATGGGCGGCCCGGTCTACAACTTCAACCCGTCGCTGGCCTCCGATGTGAAGTTCCCGGCGTCGTACGACAAAAAGGTCTTGCTCGGGGAATTCACGAGTCGCTGGATCAAGGCGGTCACCCTGAACGGCGACGGCACGGCCGGCGCGATCGAGCCGATCCCGTGGACCGGGACGGCGATCATGGACATGGAGTTCGGGCCGGACGGTGCCCTGTACGTGCTCGACTACGGCACGACCTGGTTCGGCGGGGACGAGAACTCGGCGCTCTATCGGATCGAGTACAACAGTGGCGGCAACCGGGCCCCGATCGCCCAGGCCAGTGCGACCCCGTCCTCGGGCGCGGCGCCGCTGACCGTGCAGTTCAGCTCGGCCGGCAGCAACGACCCGGACGGCGACCCGATCACGTACGCCTGGGACTTCACCAGCAACGGCAGCACCGACTCGACGGCGGCCAACCCGACGTTCACCTACCCGGCGAACGGCGAATACACCGCGACGCTGACCGTCCGGGATTCCGGCGGCAAGACCTCGACGGCCAGCACGGTCGTCGGAGTCGGGCGGCCCTCCATCCAGCTGATCGCACCGCCCGACGGATCGGTGTTCCAGTTCGGCGACCTGGTGCCGTACGAGATCAGAGTCACCGACCCGAACGCGAGCACCATCGACTGCAACCGGGTCGTGCTCAACTACGTGCTCGGCCACGACAGCCACGGTCACCCGATCACCAGCAAGAACGGGTGCAGCGGCTCGATCCAGACCACCGTGGACGGTGAGCACGACGCGAGCGCGAACATCTTCGGGGTGCTCGCCGCGGAGTACACCCCCGTCACCGGGGTCGCCGTCCAGGCTCAGCACCTGCTGCAACCGCGAACCCGGCAGGCCGAGCACTTCGGCACCATGAACGGTGTCCAGGTCGCGGCCAAGGCCAACGCGCACGGCGGCAACGCCGTCGGGTACATCGAGAACGGCGACTGGATCTCGTTCCCCCGGTACAACCTGGCCGGCGTCACCGGCATCAAGGCGCGGGTCGCCTCGGCCGGCGTCGGTGGCACGCTGACCGTACGCACCGGTTCGCCGACCGGACCGGTGGCCGGCACGGTGCCGGTCGCCCCGACCGGGGGCTGGGAGACGTGGGCCGACGTCACCGGGACGATCAGCCCACCGACCGGCACGCAGCAGTTGTACCTGGTGTTCACCGGCGGCGCGGGATCGCTGTTCGACATCGACGACTTCACGTTCACCTCCGGCGGCCCCACCCCGCCGCAGTCGGGCAACCTGGCGTTGAACAAGCCGGTGACGGCGTCGAGCACGGAGTCCGTCGCCTACCCGGCGTCGGCCGCGGTGGACGGTTCGCTGACCACCCGATGGGCGAGCACGTTCAGCGATCCGCAGTGGATCCAGGTCGACCTCGGCCAGTCGACCGCCATCGACCGGGTCAAACTGACCTGGGAATCGGCCTACGGCTCCGGCTACCAGATCCAGACGTCGGCCGACGGGACGACCTGGACCACAGCCCGGACGATCACCGGCGGCGACGGTGGGGTGGACGACAACACGGCGCTGGGCGCCACGGGTCGCTACGTGCGGATCAACGGCACGGCCCGCGGCACCGCCTGGGGCTACTCGCTGTTCGAGTTCGAGGTGTACGGCGGCGCTGTCGTGCCGCCCGCGGGCAACCTGGCCTTGAACAAGCCGGCGACGGCGTCCAGCACCGAGGCGGCCGCCTACCCGGCCTCCGCGGCGGTGGACGGTTCACCGACCAGCCGGTGGGCGAGCGCCTTCGCCGACCCGCAGTGGATCCAGGTCGACCTCGGCCAGTCCTACCCCGTCAACCGGGTCAAGTTGACCTGGGAGGGGGCGTACGGGTCCGGTTACCAGATCCAGACGTCGGCCAACGGGACGACCTGGACCACGGTACGGACGATCGCCGGCGCCGACGGTGGGATCGACGATCACACCGCGCTGGCCGCCACCGGCCGGTACGTGCGGATCAACGGCACGGCCCGGGCCACCGCCTGGGGCTACTCACTGTTCGAGTTCGAGGTCTACAGCTGATCGGACAGACCGCGTACGACAGGGTGCGGGGGCCTTCGAGGGTCCCCGCACCCTGCTGGAGCTCGGGAAGGGTCTTCCCTGACGTCCCGGGAATCCGGTGCGACAGGTTGAGGCCCTCGATTCCTTGAGCGCCGGAGGTCGCGCGATGTCCATCTCCCCTTATCGGACGGCCGGGGTGGCCGCACTGGTCGCCGCGGCGGCCTATCTTGTTCAGCCGGTGCTGGTGGCGCTGGGGGCCGGCGAGGAGTCCCGGATGGGCACCGCCGCCTATCTGGCCGAGCGGACCTGGCAGGGCGCACTGGGCGGGGTCGTCTTCGCCGCGGTGGGCATCGCCCTGGCCGTCACGGTCCGCGCGGTCGCGGCGGCCACCGGGTACGACGGCATCGGCTCCTGGCTGGGCCGGCTCTCGGCCGGCGCGTGGGTGGCGGTCGGCGGGCTCTCCCTCGCCCCGTACAGCTCGGTCGGTGTCGGTATCGACGAGCTGACCACTGATCCGACTCTGCAGCGGGTGGTCGCGCACACCGTCGATGTGGTGAACACCGGCTTCATCGCGGTGGCCGCGATCGGTTTCGCCGGGTGGGTGGCTCTGCTGGGGGCCGGGAAAGTGCTGAGCCGGGTGGGGGTGGTGGCCGCGCTCGTCGTGGTCGTGCCGATCCTGGTCTGGTCGCAGCCCTGGGGTGTCCTGGTGATGATCCCGTACCTGCTGGTTCTCGGCGTGGTCTGCCTGCGTCGGGCGCGGCGGCCGGTCGAGGTGCGATGATCCGGTGGTCATGACCGGAGGAGCGCTCGTCACCGGCAGCCAGGTCGCATGGCAGGTCGCGGCATGGCCGGTCATCGTGCTGCTGATCGGGTCGGCGGTGCGCCGCCGGGTGCCGCCGGTGCCGGCGCTGGCCGTCGCGCTGCTCACCGCGGGCCTCGCGGCGAGCGCGCTGTGGCCGGACTCGGCGATTCCGGACACCGCCTGGTTCGTGACGTTCCCACTGCTCTGCGCCACGTACCCGGACGGCCGGTTCACCCCACCCTGGTTGCTCGGGCCGGTGCTGCTGCTGATCGCCGTCTCGGTCGCCGACCCGATCCTGGGCGGGTCGCTCTCCGCCGGCGCGTGGTGGCTGGTCGTGCCGGCCGCCCAGCTCGCGCTGCTCGGCGCCCAGGTGTATCGCTATCGTCGCCGGGCGACCACCGCGGAGCGGGAACGGGTGCGCTGGGCCCTGCTCGGCTCGCTGGTGTGCGTGGAACTGTTCGCGGTGCTGTTCGTCGCCGAGGGGCGGCACGATCGGGTCGGACGGCCCGTGGTCGGTCGCCGCCGCGAACCTGGCCGGCCTGCCCGCGGCGGCCGGGTTCGCGATCGGTCTGCTCCGGCCGGGGCTGGCGGCGGTGGACGTGATGTTGCGGGCGGTTCTGCGGGTCACGTTCGCGGTGCTGGTTCTCGCGCCCGTGTTCGGTGTGGTCACCGGGCTCGCCGCCCGGGCCGGCGCGGGCCCGGGCGCGGCCTGGTGGGGAGCCGCGGGGCTCGGCGCGATCACCGTCCCGGCGGTGCGGCTGTCCGGTTCGCTGGCCGACTGGGTCGTCTATCGCGGCCGCGCCGATCCGGCGCTCGCTGTCGTCCGGCTCGGCGCGGCTCTCGACGCGCAACCGGACGCCGCGGCGGTGCCGGCCACCGTGCTCCAGGTGATCGTGGACGCCACCTATCTCGATTCGGCGGAACTGCGCGGCGGGGCGCACCTGTCCGCCGTGGTCGGCCGGCCCGGCCCGGACGCTGTCGTCTTCCCGGTCGTCTATCAGGGCGAGGAGCTGGCCACCCTGAGCGTTGCTCCGCGCCGCGGTGAATCCGATCTGACCGCCCGCGACCGCACGGTTATCACCCAGCTGGCCGTGCACGCCGCGCCCGCGCTGCACGGCGCTCGCGCCCGGGCCGACCTCACCGAGGCGCACGCCCGGCTCGTCCATTCCCGGGAGGAGGAACGTCGCCGCCTGCGCCGGGACCTGCACGACGACCTCTCGCCCAGCCTGGCCGGGCTGGCCCTGTCGGCAGCGGCGGTGGCCCGGCGAGCTGCCGGTGTGGACGAGGGCCTGGTCAGGCTGGCCGATGACCTGTACCGCGACATCAAGGCCGCGGTGTCGCAGACCCGCGAGATCGCGTACGGCCTGCGGCCGCCGATCCTTGACGACCGAGGGTTGGTGGCGGCGATCCGGCATCGCACGGCCGGCGTCCAGGCCGACCGGCTGGAGGTGTCCGTCCGGGCACCGGAGCACCGGCTCGTCCTGCCGGCCGCAGTCGACCTGGCCGCGCTGCGGATCGTGCAGGAGGCGGTCACCAACGTTCGCCGTCACGCCGGGGCCCGGGCCTGCGTGATCAGCCTGGCCCTGGCGGCCGACCATCTGGAGGTCATCGTGGGTGACGACGGACAGGGCTTTCCGGAGCGACTCGCACCGGGCCTGGGCCTGGCCTCGATCCGGGAACGAGCGGCCGAGCTCGGCGGCACGGTCCGGTTCGGCCGGGCGCCGCAGGGCGGGGGCGAGGTCGCCGTCCGGCTCCCGTTGCCGCCGGGGGCGCCCGCATGATCCGCGTGGTGGTGGTCGACGACCATCCCGTGTTCCGCAAGGGCCTGGTCGCCCTGTTGCGGGCCAGTGAGATCGAGGTGGTGGCCGAGGCGGCCTCCGGCCGGGAGGCGATCGAGGTGGTCGGCCGCGAGCGCCCGGATGTGGTGCTCATGGATCTGGGCCTGCCGGAGCTGGGCGGGGTGGCGGCCACCGAGCACATCGTCGCGGCGTACGGCCCGATTTCCGTCGTCGCCATCACCATGTACGACGACGAGCAGTCGGTGGCGGCCGCGCTGGCGGCCGGCGCCTCCGGATACGTGGTCAAGGACTCCGAGCCGGACCAGATCGTCGCGGCCATCCGGGCGACGTTGTCCGGCGCCCTGTGGCTGGGCGCCGGCGTTCCCCGCCCCGGGTTCGCCCCGGCGTCGGAAGCCGTCCGAGCCCTCGGCGGCGGGCCCTGGCGGTTCACACCCCGTGAGGACGCGATCGCCCGGCTGCTCGCCAAGGGGCTGGCCAACCCGGTGATCGCGGAGCGGCTGGGACTGTCGGCGAAAACCGTCGCCAACTACGTCTCCGGCATCATCACCAAGGTCGGCGCAGCCGACCGGGCCGAGGCGACTCGCCTGATCCGCGACCCGCCCGGCCCTGAACCTGTGTGAAAGCGCGGTCAAGAGTTCTTCCACAGGTGGTCATTAGCGTCGGTGGCGAACCTACTTGCAGGGAGAACTCGAGTGAAGAAGCGCACTGCGATCACGGGTGCCGTGGTGACGGCACTGACGGTTGGCACCTCGATGGCGGTTCTGCCGTCGGCGGCGCAGGCCGCGTACGCCTGCCGGGCGTCGGAGGTGTGCCTCTACCAGGACTGGGGGCTGAAGGGCTCGACCAGGGTGTTCCGGGATCTGGCGCCGGGCAACGGGATCGCCGACTTCCGGTTCTACACGTACACCAACGGCGCCAACCTCAACGACTCGGTGTCGTCGATCTACAACCGGGCTCCGTACCCGGTTTATGTGTACGAGGACGGGGGCTTCAGCACGGGGCGGAAGCTGATGAAGATCAATGCTGGGCAGATCGTGGACTTCAACATCCACACCGCGCTGCCGAACGATGTGGCGAGCTCGATGGGCATGGTCTCCCGCTGATCCTGCCCCCTGTGCCGAGCGGGCATAGGGGGCATGACCAGGCAGTACGTTCCATGGCGGCGGCGATCCGGGCAGAGTGAGGGCCGACGCGAAACGGAAGGAAGCCATCCCATGCGCAAGGTCATCGCCACCATGTACGTGTCGCTAGACGGAGTTCAGGAGAACCCGGAGAAATGGTCGCTGCCGTACTTCGACGATGCGGCCGCGAAATACCGGACCGCGTTGCTCGCCGGCAGTGACCTGCTGCTGCAGGGGCGCGCGACCTACGACGGGTTCGCGCCGTTCTGGAACGAGCCGTCCGAGGACGCCTACAACAACCGCATGTACGAGATCGAGAAGATTCTGGTCTCGCGGTCGGGCGCGCCGGGGGAGTGGCACAACACGGTGTCGGTGACCGCTGACCCGGTGGCCACGGTGCGCGAGCAGGCGCGCAGGATGGCCGCCGTGTGCGGGCCGGCGGCCGACCAGGCGTGCCCGAGCCGCAGCGGCCGGCCCTGGGGCCGTTCGTACCAGATAGCTGTGGGCCACGCCGCGGGGTCCGTGGGCGGCCTGGCCGGGCACGAGGACTTTGACCTGGCCGCCCAGGAACCAGGAAGGCAGATCTGACACGAGAGAACCCCCTAGATGGTGCTGACGAGGCCGCCGTCGATGGCGAAGTTCGAGCCGGTGATGTTCGCGGCCTTGTCGCCGGCCAGGTAGACGACGAGGTCGGCGACCTCCTCGGGGCGGGTGAAGCGGCCGGTCACCGACTGGCTCGCGGCTTGGGCGGCGACAGCCTTCGGGTCGGCGCCCGTGGCCTTCGCGACCGAGTCGGCGACCCCGCCCCCGCCCAGCCACAACGCCGTGGCGACCGGGCCCGGGCTGACCGTGTTGACCCGGATGCCCGACGGCCCGTACTCCTTGGACAGTGACTTGCACAGGCTGGCCAGCGCCGCCTTGGCCGCGCTGTAGTCGATCACCAGCGGGTCCGGCAGGACGGCGTTGACCGAGCCGACGGTGACGATGCTGCCCGCGCCGCGCTCGACCATCCGGGGCAGCACGGCCCGGGTCATGCGGACGGTGGTCAGCAGGTTGATGTCGAGTGTCGCCGCCCAGTCGGCGTCGGTCACCGACAGGAACCCGCCGGTGCGCGGCCGCACCGCGCCGACGTTGTTGACCAGCACGTCCACCTGGTCCAGGGCGGCGAGGATCTCGTCGGGGGCCTGCGGATCGGTGAGGTCGGCCAGCACCGGGAGCACCCGGCCGGTGTCCTCGAGGGCCTTCAGCTCGGGTGATCCGCCCTTCGACACCGCCGTCACCGTGAAACCGTCGGCGGCCAGGGCAGCCGTGACAGCGAGCCCGATACCGCGGCTGGCGCCTGTGACGATCGCCGTGCGGGACGCCATCAGAGGCCCTGCTGCCGCAGCCAGGTCAGCGCGGTGCCGGCGACCTCGCGCCAGCCGCTGTCGATGGTCAGCGAGTGGCCGCGGTCGGGGAACTCGGTGATGTCGGTGACGGCCTCGGAGTGCCGGTACTGCTTGAGCGTGGCCCGGGTGACCGACTCCGGCACCGTGTGGTCCTTGCCCCCGGTCATCAGCAGCAGCGGGCCGCGGGACTGGTTGGCCGTGTCGACCTTGGCCGGGGAGTGCGGGTCGAAGTTGGCCGCGGCCGCCTCGAACAGCGGCTTGCCGGGGGCCGGGATCGTCCACTGCTCGAACAGCGCGTCCGACTCGGCCTGGGGGATCGCGTTGCCGAACGCGAACCGGAACTGCTCGGCGGTCAGCGACACCGCGCGGTGCTTGTTGGCCGGGTTCTTGAACACCGGCAGGGTGGCCCGCAGCGCGGACAGCGGCAGCGGCAGCACGCCCTTGATCTGGGCGGCGTCGATGGCGACGGCGGCCCGGGCCAGGTCCTGCCCGAGCAGCTTCTGGGCGATCATGCCGCCGAACGAGTGGCCGATGAGGATCGGGGCCTCGTCCAGGGTGCGGATGATCTTCGCGAAGTGCTCGACCACGTCGTCGATGCCGTGGTCGGCGATGCTCTCGGGGGTCTCGCGGGCCTCGGCCACCGTGTCGGGGTCGCCGGGCCAGCCGGGGGCGATCGGTGCGTACCCCTCGGCCCGGAACAACTCGATCCAGGGTTCCCAGGAGGTGGCGTGCAGCCACAGACCGTGGATGAAGACAACCGGTGTAGTCATGGGGGCAGAACACCAGCCGTACGGGCAGATCGCATCAGGGAAAGACCACAGTCTGGGAGCGCTCCTTGCGCCGGTGAACCGGGGGTTCCTAAGGTCGACCGGTGACCAGCGGGGAGGCCACGCCGCTGTTCGTCGGCCGCGCGGGCGAGGCGGAGCGCCTGCGGGCCTGCGCCGACGAGGTGCGGGCCGGCGGCTCCCGGTTGGCTGTCGTCGAGGGTGAGGCCGGCATCGGCAAGAGCGCCCTGTTACGCCATTTTTCGGCGTCGCTCGACGATTTCACCATCCTGTGGGCGACGGCCGACGCGTCCGAGACCGATTTCCCGTACGGCGTGATCGGCCAACTGACCCGGCGGGCCGACCCGTCCGTACTGGCCCGCTTCCCGCTGCTGGCCGAACCCGCGGCCGCCTCGACCCCGCACGTCATCGGCGGCCAGCTGCTGCTCCTGCTGGGCGAGCTGCAACCGGCCGGGCGCCCGGTGGCCGTGGTCGTGGACGATCTGCAGTGGGCCGACCGGCAGTCGACGCAGGCGCTGAGCTTCGTCCTGCGCCGCCTGTGGTCCGACCACGTCCTGACCGTCCTGGCCACCCGCCCCGCCGGCGGATCGGCCGACGAGTCGCTGGACCGGCTGCTGCGCTCCTCGGACCGCACGACCCGCATCGACCTGAACGGACTGGCCGGCGACGAGGTGGCCCGGTTGACCCGGGCCATGATCGAGGGGCCGCTGACCCCGGGGCTGAGCGACCGGCTGCACGACTACACCGGCGGCCACCCGCTGCACCTGCGCACGGTGCTGACCGAAGTGCCGGCCGAGATGCTGCGCGACGACGGCCTGCGGCGCTGGCCGGTGCCGCGCTCGCTGCTGGTGGCCATCAACGCCCAGCTCGACCGGCTGCCGGCCGAGTCCCGCGAACTGCTCGACGCGCTGGCCGTGCTGGACGCCCGCACACCGCTGGTCACGGCCGGTCGCCTGGCCGGGGTGCCCGACCCGGCCCACGCGCTCGGGCCGGCGCTGAGCGGTGGTCTCGCCGTGTGGTGGCCGAACGAGCCGCAGAGCCCGGTCGCCCTGGTCCACGCCCTGCAACGGGATGCCATCTACGACGCGCTCAGCCCGGAGCGGCGGCGCGCCCTGCACGCCGGCGCGGCCGACCTGGTCGGCACGGCCGTGAGCTGGAGCCACCGGGTCGC
The DNA here is from genome assembly GCF_024137025.1 of Paractinoplanes aksuensis. Lineage (GTDB taxonomy): Bacteria > Actinomycetota > Actinomycetes > Mycobacteriales > Micromonosporaceae > Actinoplanes > Actinoplanes aksuensis. Next base: position 48,340 of record NZ_JAMYJR010000027.1, on the reverse strand, counting down.
GGCCGCGACCACCACCGACGAGACCCTGGCGGCCGAACTCGAGCAGTCCGGCCTGCAGGAGGCCGCGGCCGGGCGCAACGCCATCGCCGCCACCCGGCTGGGCTGGGCCTCGGCCCTGTCGCCCGGCCGCGACGACCGGGAACGGCGGCTGCTCACCTCGTGCGCGCAGTCGTTGCTGACCTTGCGGGCCGACCGCACGCTGCCGCTGCGGCCACAGGTCGAGGACTGCGCGCCGGGGCCGTTGCGCAGCTGTGTCCTGGGGATCATGGACATGATGACGGGCCGGATCCCCACCGCCGAGGAGCACCTGAACGAGGCCTGGCGCGAGGCCGGCGCGGGCTGGGTCGCCGCCCTGGCCGGCCTGTTCCTGGCCCAGATCACCATCGCGAGCGGCCGGGGCGCCGACACGGTCGAGATCGCCGGCCGGACCCTGGCCCTCGGCGACCTCGACCCGGCCACCACCGACCTGGCCCGGGCCCTGGTCGCCACCGGGCGGATGTGGGACCAGGGTCCGCGCGCGGCGCTGGCCGATCTGGCCCACCTGCCCGTGGCCGGCGTCGACGTCCGTGACGACAGCCTCGACACGCTGGCCACCCGCGGGGTGATGCGGCTGTTCCTGGGCCGGCTGCCCGAGGCCCGGGCCGACCTGCGGACCGTTGCCGTGCGCGACCAGCAGGGCGCGAGCTCCCGGCTCGGCCCGGCCACGCTGGCCCTGCAATCGGTCGTGCACTACCTGGCCGGCGAGTGGGACGAGAGCGAGTCCGCGGCCGACCGGGCCCGGGCCGTCGCCGCTTCCCAGGACCAGCTGGCCTTCGACGCGGCGGGCCGGTTCGCCGCGGTCTGCGTCGACGCCGGCCGGGGCGAGTGGCAGCGGGCCGAGGGCCGCCTCGACGAGCTGTCGGACATCGTGCAGACCTTCGGGTCCCCGCCCGACATCGTCTATTCGTCGCTGGCCGCGGCCACGGTGGCCCAGGCCCGGGCCGACTTCGCCGGCCTGCACCGCTCGCTGCAGCCGCTGCTCGACGGGACCACCCTGCGGTTCAAGCCGTTCCGGCTGTGGCAGCAGTCGTTGCTGGTCGAGGCGCTGACCGGTCAGGGGCGGCTCGACGACGCCGAGGTCGTGCTGACCGACCTGCGGGCCGAGCACGACCCCGGCGGTTACCTGCGCGACGTCGTCGCCCGGCTCACCGGCCAGCTGGCCGAGGCGCGCCACCGCCCCCTCGACGCGGTGGAGGTCTACCGGCAGGCCCTGACCGTCGAGGTCGACGCCGACACCGCGCCCCTCTACCGGGCCATGCTCGAGCACGCGCACGGGAAACTGCTGCTGGCCACCGGGTCGGCCTCCCGCCGCGACGCCGCGACCTGGCTCACCCGGGCCCACCGCCGCTTCAGCCCGCTGCGGGCCGTCCCGTTTCAGCAGCGCTGCGAGCAAGACCTGGCCACCGCCGGGCTGACCGCGGCCGAGAGCGAGCCCGGCCGGCCCCTGACGCTGACCGAGCGTGAACTGTCGGTGGCCCACGTCATCGCCAACGGGCGCACCAACCAGGAGGCCGCGGCCGAGCTCTACGTCAGCCAGAAGACCGTGGAATACCACCTGTCGCGCATCTACGCCAAGCTCGGCATCTCCTCGCGCCGGCTGCTCGCCGACGCCCTGCGCGGGCAACCCTAGGACCCCGGCTTAGGGTCGTTCCCTGGCGTGCCCGGGTGGTGCCGGGTGGTCCCCTGGAGGCCGGGGGTGGTGCCGCGATGGGGTTTGTCGGCCGTCACCAGGAACAGCAGGTATTGGCGGAACTTCTGGCCGGAGTCCGGGACGGGCGCAGCGGCACCGTGGTCGTCGTGGGCGAGCCCGGCACCGGCAAGACCAGCCTGCTCGACCGGGTGGCCGCGAGCTGCCCGGACGTGCGGGTCGTCCCGGTGGCCGGGGTCGAGCCGGAGATGTGCCTCGGGTACGCGGCCCTGCACCGGCTGCTGCGGCCCTGGCTGCCCGGCGTCGACGGGCTTCCCGGTCCACAGCGCGAGGCATTGCGTACGGCGTTCGGCCACACTGCCGGCGGCGGAGCCGACCGCTACCTGGTCGGCATGGCCACGCTCACCCTGCTGGCCGGGGCGTCCACCCTCGAACCGCTGCTGTGCGTGATCGACGACGCGCAATGGCTGGACCGGGAGTCGGCCGACGCCCTGGCCTTCGTCGCCCGCCGGCTGCACGCCGAGCCCATCGGGCTGCTGTTCGCCACCCGCCACGACGGCCCGGCCCTGGTCGGCGGGCTGCCCACGCTGGCCCTGCCCGGACTGCCCGACGACGACGCCCGGCACCTGCTGGCGGCCACCGTGACCGGCCGCCTCGACGGCGCGGTGGCCGCGACCATCGTGGCCGGCACCGGCGGCAACCCGCTGGCCCTGACCGAGCTCGCCCGCACGCTCACCCCCGGCCAGCTCGCCGGCATGGTGCCGCTGCCCACGCCGCTGCCGGTGGGCGTACGGCTGGAAACGCACTTCCGGCAGCGGATCCGGCCGCTCCCGGCGGAAACCCGGTCGCTGCTGCTGCTCGTCGCGGCCGCGCCCCCGGGGAATCCGTCGCTGCTGTGGCGGGCCGCCGGGCATCTCGGCATCGCGCCCGACCACGCCGACCGGGCGCTGGCCGAGGGGCTGCTGACCCCGGCGCTCGACTTCCGGCACCCGCTGATCCGGTCGGCCGTCTATCGCGGCGCCGACGCGGCCGGCCGGCGGGCCGCCCACGCCGCGCTGGCCGCCGCGTACGACCCGGTGCTCGACCCCGACCGGCATGCCTGGCACCGTGCGCAGGCCACGATCGGGCTCGACGAACAGGTCGCCGCGCAGCTGGAGCAGGCGTCCGAACGGGCCCGGGCCCGCGGCGGTCACGCCGAGCAGGCCGCGTTCCTGTCCCGGGCGGCCGAGCTCTCACCCGATCCCCGCGCGCAGGCTGCCCGCCTGGTCGCGGCGGCCCGGGCCCATCTCGTGCTGGGCGACCCGGACGCCGCGGGCCGGATGCTCGACCGGGCCGAGCCCGGCCTCGACCGGCCCGTGCCGCGGGCGCTGGCCCGGCGGGCCCGGGCGACGGCCGAGACGTACGCGGGCCGCTACGCCGCCGCGCCCGCGATCCTGTCGGAGGCGGCCGCGTCGATCGCCGGCGAGGAGCCCGAGCTGGCCCGGCGGATGATGTTCGAGGCGATGCAGGCCGTCCTGATCACCGACGATCACGCGACCATGCTCGCGCTGGCCCGCTCCGCACGGGGCGCGGCGCCGGGCCGGGCCACGTACGCGGACCTGTTCCTGACCGGCTGTGCCACCCGCATGACCGGCGACTACACGGGCGCGGTGCCGCTGCTGCGGGCCGCGCTGGACGCTCTGGCCGGCGATGACGACTTGGCCGAGGACGGCCCGCCGCTCGCGGTCATCAGTGTGCTCGCGGCCGACGACCTGTGGGACGAACAGGCCGGTCGGCGGGTGTGGCGGCGGCTCGAGGAGTACGACCGCCGCAGCGGCGCCCTGGGCACCCTGCGGACCACGCTGGCCGTCGGGGTCGCCTGGGAGCTGCGCGCGGGCCGGTTCGACGCGGCCGAGGCGCTGCAGGACGAGTCGGCCGACCTGTCGCGGGTGGTCGGGCCGCCGGTGCTCGGCGGCGTCGAGCGGATCGAGTTGCTGGCCTGGCGCGGCCGGGCGGACGAGGTGCGGGCCCTGGCCGCCGGGGCCACCGCACTCGACGGCCTGGTCCGCAACTCGGTGGCCGTCCTCGAGATCAGCCTGGGCCGCTACCCGGAGGCGCTGGCCGTCCTGCGGCCCTCGCTGGAGCATGACAAGCCGGGCGCGGCCACCCGCTCGCTGCACGAGATCGTCGAGGCCGGCCTGCGCGGCGGTGACCACCAGGCGGCCAAGGCGGCCCTGGTCCGGCTGGAGGAGCGGGCCCCGGTCAGCGGCACCCCGTGGGGGCTGGGCCTGCTGGCCCGGTGCCGCGCCCTGATGGCCGACGACGACCAGGCCGAGCCGCTCTACCGCGAGTCGATCGAGCTGCTCGACCGGACCCGGATCCGCACCGAACTGGCCCGCAGCCACCTTTTGTACGGCGAGTGGCTGCGTCGGCGCCGCCGCCGGGCCGACGCCCGGGCCGAACTGCGCACCGCCCACGACATGTTCACCCGCATGGGCGCGGCCGCCTTCGCCGACCGCGCCCGAGTCGAACTGCTGGCCACCGGCGAGCGGCCCCGGGCCCGGGACGACCGCGCCGACCGCGACCTGACCCCGCAGGAACGGCAGGTGGCCGGGCTCGCCGCGGGCGGCGCGACCAACAGCGAGATCGCCGCCCGCCTGTTCCTCAGCACCTCCACCGTGGAGTACCACCTGACGAGGGTCTTCCGGAAGCTGGGCATCACGTCCCGCCGCAAGCTGGCCGCCGCCCTGTCCTCGGACGCCTTCTCAGCGCGCTGACCGTCGTCGCCCCGGCCGTCAGGGCGGCGATCACGGCGCAGGCCAGGGAGGTGCCGGCGAGGACCGGCCACGGCACGACGACGACGGCCGGCGCCGACAGGGCGGCCAGGGCGGCCCAGAGACCGAGCAGGTTCAGCAGGGTCACCAGCAACCCGAGGATCGCGCCGGCGGCCACGACGGCCAGCGTCTCGGCCACCACGAACAGCACCACCTGCCGTCGCGTGGCACCGACCAGCCGGAGCACGGCCGTCTCGCCGACGCGGTCCGAGGTCGCCATCACCATCGTGGTGGCGACGGCGATGCCGGTGTAGATCAGGGCGATGCCCAGCACCACCAGGTAGCCGGCCAGGGTCTGGCGGCTGCCGGTGGGCCGTTGATCGGCGATCCAGTCGTCGCCCGTCCGCACCCGGGCGCCGGACGGAGCCAGGGCCGCCCGCACGGCCGCCTCGGCGGCAGCGGTGTCCGTGCCGGGCCGCCACGACAGTTCCAGGTGGTCGGTCGGGGCCCCGCCGGCGTTGCGCCCGGTCACATGGACGCCGTTGCTGCCGGTGCCGGTGGCCAGCACCGCGACCACCCGCAGGGAGCGCCGGGTCCCGTCGCCGAGCCAGACCTCGACCGACCGGCCGGCGGCGCGCTGAGCGTCGAGGTGTCCGGCGACGGCGCCGGCCTGCGCACGGCGGTCGCCGACCACGAGCCGGACGTGGTGGTGACCGATGTGCGGATGCCGCCGGACTTCCAGGACGAGGGTCTGCGGGCGGCGCTGGAGCTGCGCCGGACGCGTCCGCGCCGGCCGGTCGTCGTGCTGAGCCAGTACGTCGAGACCCGGTACGCGACCGAGTTGCTGAACGCCGGCGACGGCACCCACCTCGGCTATCTGCTCAAGGACAGGATCGGCCACGTCGGCGAATTCGTCGACGCCGTGCACCGGGTGGTGGACGGGGGCACCGTCGTCGACCCCGAGGTCGTCCGGCAGATGCTGCGGCGGCGCCCGGACCCGCTCGACGCGCTGACCGCCCGCGAACGGGAGGTGCTGGCACTCGTCGCCGAGGGACGGTCGAACCTGGCCATCGCCGCCGGGCTGACCGTCACCGAAGCCTCGGTGGCCAAGCACATCCGCAGCATCTTCAGCAAGCTCGGGCTGCCCCCGGCCGAGGACACCCACCGCCGCGTCCGGGCCGTCCTTGCCTACTTGAGGGTCTAGGCGCGCTCGGGGGCGTAACCGGGCGGCTGCTGTGGCTGGGGAAGCAACGGCTTGAACGCCACGACGGGGCGTTGCACGGGTTCGCCGGCCGCGGCCTCGACCGGTTCGTCGTACAGGCGGAACGGGAAACGACCGCCGGAGTCGTCGCGCAGGGTGACCCGTACGGTGTCGTGGTCGGCCTCGACGAGCAGGCGCCGGCCGCTGTGGCGCAGGCGGAAGCGCAATCCGGTGATGCCCTCGGGCAGGCGCGGGGCCAGCGTGAGCACCGCGCCCCGCTCCCGCAGGCCGCCGAAACCTTCGACGATCGACGACCAGGCGCCGGCCAGCGAGGCCAGGTGCAGGCCGTGCTGGGCGTTGTCGTGCAGGTCGCGCAGGTCGACCAGGGCCGCCTCGGAGGCGTAGTCGTGGGCCAGTTCGAGGTGGCCGACCTCGGCGCACAGCACGGACTGGGTGCAGGCCGACAACGACGAGTCCCGGACGGTGATCCGCTCGTAGTAGTCGACGTTGCGGGCCTTCTGCTCGGCCGTGAACTCGTCGGAGCACCAGTGCATCGCCAGCACCACGTCGGCTTGCTTGATCACCTGGCGGCGGTAGAGCTGGAAGTACGGCGCGTGCAGCATCAACGGCTCGCCCGGGTGCTCGGCCGCGAAGTCCCACGGGGCGTACCGGGTGAAGCCGGCCGACTGCTCGTGCACGCCGAGCCGCTCGTTGACCGGCACGTGCACCGCCTCGGCCGCGGCCAGCCAGGCGTCGGTCTCGTCCGGCCCGACCCCGAGCCGGTCGGCCGCCTCGGGCCGGCGGGCGCAGGCAGCCACGGCCGCGCGCAGGTTCCGGGCCGCCATCAGATTGGTGAACAGGTTGTCGTCGGCGACCGCGCTGTACTCGTCGGGGCCGGTGACCCCGTCGACGTGCCACACCCCGTCGGCGTCGTGGTGACCGTGCGACACCCACAGGCGGGCCGTCTCGACCAGCATGTCCAGGCCGCAGTCCTGCTCCAGCGACTCGTCGCCGGTGACCTCGCGGTAGCGGTCGACGGCCCGGGCGATCACGGCGTTCAGGTGCAGGGCAGCCGTGCCCGCGGGCCAGTAGGCCGAGCACTCCTCGCCCCGGATCGTGCGCCACGGGAAGGCCGCGCCGGCCAGGCCGAGCGTGCGGGCGCGGTGCCGGGCCTGCTCGAGGATGCTGTGCCGCCAGCGCAGCGCGTCGGCCGCGGCGTGCGGGGCGATGTAGGTCAGCAGCGGCAGCACGAAACCCTCGGTGTCCCAGAAGGCGTGCCCGTCGTAGCCGGGGCCGGTGAGCCCCTTGGCCCCGATGGCCCGGCGCTCGGCCCGGGCCCCGGCCTGCAGCACGTGGAACAGGCTGAACCGGACCGCCTGCTGCAGCACCGGGTCACCGTCGATCTCGACGTCGGCCGAGTCCCAGAACTCGTCGAGGTAGGCCCGCTGCTCGGCGGCCAGGCCGTCCCAGCCGGCGTAGCCCGCGCCGGTCAACGCGCCCGCCACCTGGTCGCGCACGGCCTCGGGGGAGCGCGACGAACTCCACGCGTACCCCAGGAACTTGGTGATCCGCAGCCGCTGGCCGGGCTGCAGCACGGTGACGAAGGTGGTGCGGGCCCAGTCCTCGCGGACGTCGGTCTCCTCGTCGTAGTCGCCGGGCGCGTCGACGACGTGGTCCATGCCCGCGCCCATCAGCAGCTTGCTGGCCCGGGTGCGGTGCAGCAGCACTGCGCCGTGCTGCTCGGTGTCCTGACCGACGGCCGCGAGGGGGCGGTCCAGGGCGGCGGCGACCCGGGGGTCGGACGACGGCTGCGGCTGTTTCTCGTTGGCCACCAGGCTGGACTGCACCGTGATCCGGACCTCGTGGTCGAGCGCCTCGACCTCGTAGTCGATCGCGGCCACGGCCCGCTGGGTGAACGACACCAGCCGCGTACTGCGGATGCGGACCCGCCGCCCGGCCGGCGACTCCCAGTCGACCGAGCGGCGCAGCACGCCGTCACGCAGGTCGAGGACGCGGTCGTGGGCGTGGAGCCGGCCGTGGGCCACGTGGAACGGCTCGTCGTCGACCATGAGCCGGATGAGCTTGCCGTCGGTGACGTTGACGACGGTCTGACCCTGCTCCGGGTAGCCGTAGCCGCCCTCCGGGTAGGGCAGCGGGCGCTGTTCGTAGAACCCGTTGAGATAGGTGCCGGCGATGACGTGCGGCTCGCCCTCGTCGAGGTTGGCCCGCAGCCCGATGTGCCCGTTGCCGAGCGCGAGCACCGACTCGGACTGCCCCAGCCGGTCCATCTCGAGGGCGGGCTCCCGCACCTGCCAGGGCTCGACCGGGTACACAGCGTCATTGACCATCCCGTACCCCTACCCGGGCCGCGGTGCTGGTCAAACGGCCAGGTCGGGGTGGTCCCGCAACTGCCGACGCGACGTGAGGCCGAGCTTGCGGAAGATGCTGCGCAGGTGGGCGTCGACCGTGCGTTTACTGACGTAGAGCTGACCGGCGACCTCGTTCGAGGTGGCGCCCGCGCCGACCAGGCGGGCCACGGCCACCTCCTGCATGGTCAGCTTCTCGTACGGGTGCTCGGAGCGCGACCGCACCCGTTCGCCGGTGGCCCGCAGCTCGTCGGCGGCCCGCCGGGCGAAGCCGTCCTGGCCGGCCCGGGCGAGCAGGTCGTGGGCGGTGCGCAGATGCTGCCGGCAGTCGCGACGCCGGCCCTGGCGGCGCAGCCATTCGCCGTACAGCAGATGGGCGCGACCCAGATAGGGCGTCAGGCGGCTCTCGGCGAGCAGCTCGACCGCCTGCAGGTAGTGTTCCTCGGCCCCGGTCACGAGCCCGCGCGCATAGGCGGCCACGCCCAGCCCGGTGGTGGTTCCACTTGCTTGCGTACGCTCGGTCAGCGTCACCAGCGCGGCCGTGGCCACCGCCGATTCGTCGCAGCGGACGGCCGCCTCGATCAGCTCGGGCAGCGCCGGCCCGGTGAGGAAGATGTCGTCGTGCTCGGTGGCCCGCCGCGCCGCGGCCAGCGCCGCCGGGTAGTCGGCCAGCCCGTTGTGCAGGGTGGCCGCCGTCGCGTGCCGGTTGGTGACCCACCCGGCCTGGTCCGGTTCGGCCGCGACGGCCGCGGCCAACTCGAGGAACTCGTCGCGCCGGCCCCGCTGGGCGGCCAGGTGCAGCCGGTGGTAGAGCAGCGGGGCGGCGTCGGTGGCGTCGGCGATGGCGGCCTCCTCGGCCGTGGCCGCGAGGGCCTGGGCCGGGTCACCGGTCAGCACGATCGCCTCGACGGCCTTCTGGGCCAGGCCGAGCCGCAGCCGCAGCGGCGAGCCGGTCGCCCGGCCCGTCTTCACCAGCCAGTCGGAGATGACGGTGTGCAGATCCGGGTCGAACAACTCGACGGCGACCATCGTGGCCAGCGCGGGCCGCCGCGCCCACTCGGCCTCGTCGTCGACGGCCCGGCGCAGCAACGGCGCCGCGGCCGGGTAGCCGTGCGTCTCCAGCACGACCAGCGCGTCCAGCAGGTCGGGGGCGGTCGAGGCGGGGGCCGAGGTCCGGGCCGCGGCGACCACCGGGCCGATCACACCGCCGGCCCGGCCGACGACCAGGCTCATCTCGAGGGCGTCCAGGAAGCTGTGCCGGGACTGCTCGGGGTCCACGCCGGACAGTCGCTCGGCCGCTCGCACCATCAGCCGTGGGCCGGTGCCGTCGTGGTGCCGGGCGAACGCGGCCCGTCCCCGCAACAGGTCGGACTGCGCGAGCTGCGGCGGGCCTAGCGTGGCCTCGTCGAGCGTGTTGAGCAACGTGACCGTGTTGTCGCTGGCGCCCGCGTCGAAGGCGGCCTGCGCGGCGGCCAGGGTCCGGGTGATCCGGCGCTCCGGGTCGAGCGAGAGCGCCACCGAGCGTTCGAGGAACGCGGCCGCCGCGGCCACGCCACCACGGGCCTGGGCGCGGGCCGCGCACCGGTCGAGCTCGTCGGCGACCTGGTCGTCGGGGCCGGCGCCGGCCTGGGCCCGGTGCCAGGCCCGCCGGTCGGGCGCGGTGTCCGGGTCGGTGGCCGCGGCCAGCGCGCGGTGGGCGGTGCGGCGCTCGCCGTCGGTGGCGGCCCGGTAGACCGCGGACCGGGCCAGCGGGTGGCAGAAGCCGACACGCGGGCCGAACGCGGCCAGCCCGGTGCCGGCCGCCTCGGCGCTGGTCCGGCTCAGGTCGAGATCGAGGTGGTGGGCGGCGCTCCAGAGCAGGCCGGGATCGCCGGTCGGGTCGGCGGCGGCCACGATCAGCAGCAGCCGGGCCTCGTCGGACAGGCCGGTCAGTCGCTCCCGGTAGACGTGCTCGATCCCGGTCGGCACCCCGTCGGGTGGCGCGAACCCGCCGGCCCGGGGCAGTTCGAGCAGGGCCAGCGGGCTGCCCCGGGCCTCGGCCACCAGCCGGTCGCGTACCTGGTCGTCCAGCGGGAACGGGCTGCGCTCGGCCAGCAGGGCCCGGGCCTGGTCGTCGGCCAGACCGCCGACGTGCACGTCGGGCAGCTCGGCGAACTCGTCGGCCTGCTCGGCGTACCGGACGGCGAAGAACAGGGCGATCGGGTCGGTCGCCACCCGGCGGGCCAGGAACCGCAGCACCCGGGCCGAGGCGTCGTCCAGCCACTGCGCGTCGTCGATCCGGCACAGCAGCGGGCGCTCGCGGGCCGCGGCCGACATCAGCCCGAGCGCGGACAGGCCGATCCGGAGTTCACCCGGCGCGCCCTCGGCCAGGCCGAAAGCCACCCGCAAGGCGTCGCGCTGGTGGGCCGGCAGGTCGTCCAGGTGCCCGAGCATCGGCAGGCAGAGCTGGTGCAGGCCGGAGTACGGCAGCTCCTGCTCGAACTCCGACCCGGACGCCTCGACCACCCGGAACGACGGCGCCCCGTGGACGGCGTGGTCGAGCAGCGCGCTCTTGCCGATGCCGGCCTCGCCCCGCAGCACCAGCGCCCCGCCCCGGCCGTCGGCGGCCGCGGCGGTCAGCGCCTCGATGCGGCGCTTCTCGTCGTGCCGGCCGATCAGCGGCGAAGTCATGGTGACAAGCCTAGGTCGGTTCCCCGGTCAGGATCACCTTGCCCGCCACCGTGCGCGACTCGGCCAGGGCGAGCGCCTCGGCCGCCTGGCTCAGCGGGAACCGGGCCGCGACCTGCGGGGTGAGCACGCCCTCGGTCAGCAGCTTGAACACCGCTGCCAGGTCCTCGTTGTGCCGCTTCTTGAAAGCGGCGGCCCAGAAGTTGTAGAAGCGGGCGCTGCGGTTGTTGGGCGACAGGTGCCACATCCACAGCTGCGAGAACAGGTTCAGGAAGGTCATCTGGGGTGAGCCCGGGCTGTCCTTGTCGGCCGCCGTCCCGTACGAGACCAGCGTCCCGCCCTTGCGCACGAGGTGCCACGACTGCTTGAGCCCGTCCCCGCCGACGTGGTCGAACACCGCGTCCACGCCGCCCGGGGCCAGGCCGAGGATCCGCACGTACAGGTCGGGGTCGCGGTAGTCGACCGGGGTCGCCCCGAGCCGCTCGACCAGCGCGTGGTGCCGGGCCGAGGCCGTGCCGACGACCGTGATGCCGGCGTGCCGGGCCAGCTGCACGAGCGTCGACCCCACACCCCCGTTGGCGCCCAGCACCACGATCGTCTGCCCGGCCCGCACCTTGGCCACCCGGAACAACATCTGGTACGCGGTGACCCCGTTGACCACCACCGTCTCGGCGTCGGCCGGGTCGAGGCCGTCCGGCACCGCGACCAGCGCCGCCGCGTCGGCGACCAGGTGGCTGGCCCAGGCGCCGACCTTGGTCACCACCGCGAACCGCCGCCCGGCGAGCCCGGCCTCGACACCCGGCCCGGTGGCGGTCACCGTGCCGACCGCGTCGTAGCCGGGCACGAACGGGAACGGCGGTTGGTTGTAATAGCGGCCCAGGCGCATCTGCTGCTCGGCGAACGAGACACCGGTGGCCTCGACGCGCAGCACGACCTGGCCCGGCCCCGGCGCCGGCAGCTCACGGGTGCGTACTTGCAGGCCGCTCGGCTCGACGACGCCGGGCAGGACGATTTCGGTGGCGGTAACAGTCACGCGCCGAGTCTGTTCGGCGGCCGATGCCCGCGGCGTCGGCGAGAGTTGCCTAATCGCCGCTCGGTGACAGCTCGGCTACTCGGGTGCGTGCTCCGATGAATACGCAGTGCTGACTCCTGTGTACGCGAGGTGCATGATCATGCCGTTGGCGCCGTGCTGGAAGTTGTGGCAGTGGTCCATCCAGATGCCCGGGTTGTCGGCCCGGAACTCGATCTCGTAGACCTCGCCGCGGCCGATGTTGAGGGTGTCGGTCCACCACGGGCTGCCCGACACCGGGTCGCCGTTGCGGGCCAGCACGCGTACGCGGTGGCCGTGCAGGTGGAACGGGTGGTTGACGGTGCTGCGGCTGGCGATCCGCATCCGCACCCGGTCGCCGCGCTCCACCTCGAGGGCGGGCACCGCGGGATACAGGCGGCCGTTGATCAGGCTGCTCACGTACGACAATCGACCCTGGCTGAAGCCGAAACCGTCGTCCAGGCGCAGGTCGAACGTACGGTCGTGGCCGCCCAGGCCGGGTTCCGAGCCCGAGCCGTACGCCAAGGGGTCGAACTGCCCGCCGCCGGTCGCGGACACCCGGCCGGCGGCGCCACCGGGGCTGAACGTGAGGGCCGCGTCCGGGTTCGCGCCGAGCGACAGGGTGACCGCGCCCGCCGGCATCGTGAAGGCGAGGTCGTAGCGTCCGCCCGCGGCGAGCTGCAGCTCGGTGCCCGGTTCGAGCGCGGTGGCCCCCGGCACGGCGTTGCCGTCGATCGCCGCGACCTGGAAGGGGGCGCCGGCCAGCCGTACGGTCTGCGGCTCCTCGGAGCTGTTGACCGTACGCAGCAGTACTTTCCGCCCGGCCGGGGCGTCCTGACCGGCGGGCTGGTCGGCGCGGTCGAGGGCGGTCACATCTCGGCCTGATCCGGGCCAGGCGTGGGTGAAGACCGTGCGGTCGAGGCCGTCGAACGCGACCGGCTCCTCGACGATCAGCGCGCCGAACAGGCCCCGCTTGACGTTGAGCAGGCCGTCGCGGTGGGTGTGGTACCAGAACGTGCCCGCCCGGTCGGGGGTGAACCGGTAGACGTGCCGGCCGCCCGGCATGACGGCGTCCTGGGTCACGCCGGGCACGCCGTCCTCCGCGTTGGGCACGTCGACGCCGTGCCAGTGCACGGTGACGCCCTCCTCGACGTTCTGGTTGACCAGCGTCACCTCGAGCAGCCGGCCGCGCTCGACCCGGATCTCGGGCCCCGGCGCGGAACCGTTGAAGGTCAGGGCGTCCACCGTGGCCCCGGACGTCAGCCGCACCTCGGTCCGGGCGGCCACAAGCGTTTTGCGTACGGCGGGAGTCTGGTCTTTCGGGCCGGTGAGCTGCTCGACCGAGAGCGCGGCCGAACCGCCGTGCTGATGCCCGTCGGCCGACGCGTCGGCCTGGCCGGCCAGCACCAGCGTGGTCGCCGGGACGAGCAACAGCGCGGCGGCCGTCCAGGGCAGGCGGGCCAGGCGCGACGACTCCCGCCGCCGTCCGGTAGCCGTCGAGAGCCAGAAGACGAGTCCCAGCGCGGCGGCCGACCCGGCCAGCACGAGCACCGTGTCCTGCGGGGCGAACGGCGCAAGCAGCCACCAGACCGACAGCACCGCCCCGGCCGCGCTGAGGTGAGCGGTCGTCCGGCCCGGCCGCCACGCAGCCCAGGCTGCGGGCAGCAACGCCAGCGGCACCTGCACACTGAGCCGGGAGTCGGCCAGCAACAGCCCGCCGGTCAGCAGAAGCAGCGCTAGGACGAGGCGTCCCGCGGCCAGGGCGGCGAGAACGATGAGCCAGCGGCGGGACGCTTTGACGCCGGCGACGGGCGCGGCGATCAGCGTCAGGACGGCCAGCGTGAGATCGAGGAGGATGAGGATTCCGTACACCGCATCACGGTGCGCGGCGCACCCACCGGTTCGCGTCGGCAAGACCTGCCTAACCGGCCCGTAGTATCGCCGGGGTGAGTGATCCGACGCCCGGCCTGACCCCGGAGCAACTCGGCGCGTATTTCGCCCTCATGGAGGTCAGCAGCCTGCTGCAGTACGCGGTCGACGAGCACCTGCGGGCCGACGGCGACCTGAGCTGGGTGCAGTTCCAGATCCTGGCCCGGCTGACCGACGCGCCCGGCGGCAAGCTGCGGATGACCGACCTGGCCGACGGGGTCGTCTACAGCCGCAGCGGGCTCACGTACCAGGCCGGGCTGCTGGACAAGCGCGGGCTGATCACGCGGTCACCCTCGCCGGACGACGAGCGCAGCGTCCTCGTGACGGTCACCGACGCCGGCCGGGACCTGGTCGCCCAGGTCATGCCCGGGCACGTCGAGAGCGTACGGCGGTTGCTGTTCGAGCCGATGGCCGGCCGCGACCTGGCGACGCTGGGGGCGGTGCTGGGCCGGGTCCGCGAGCACATGCGGGCCAACCCGCCGCGGTCGGCCAAGCCGCGCGCCGGGCGCGCCCGGAACGCCTGACGGACCGGGCCGTGCCGATCAGCCAGGGCCGGCTTGTCCCTGGATAAGTTCACCCCTTTTTCCGCGTTCCTGAGCCCGCCATGATCGACCTCACACGTCGAAGGCATTGCTTCGAATCCGAAGCATGTTACGGTTCGGAAGTGCTTCGAAAACGAAGCAAACAGGTTCGGAAGAATTGAAGGTTCGCCATGAAGGCAGTGCGTTTCCACGAGTACGGCGACCCGGCTGTCCTGCGGTTCGAGGACGTCGAGCAGCCCGTGGCCGGGGCCGGTCAGGTGCTGGTGCGGGTCGCGGGGACGTCGTTCAACGGGATCGACGGCAACATCCGGGCCGGCTACATGCAGGGCCCCATCCCGATCGCCCTGCCACACACCCCCGGCGTCGACGTCGCGGGCACGGTCGCCGCGCTGGGCGAGGGCGTGACCGGCTTCGAGGCCGGCGACCGGGTGACCGCGTTCCTCACTTTGGCGGCCGTGGGCGCGTCCGCCGAATACGTGGTGGTCCCGGCCGAGTTCCTGGCCGCGGCGCCCCGGAGCATCGATCTGGCCGACGCGGCCTCCCTGCCCACCGTCGGCCTCACCGCTTGGCAGGCCCTGTTCGAGCACGCCCAGGTCACCGCCGGCCGGCGGGTGCTGGTCAACGGGGCCGGTGGCGCCGTCGGCGGGTACGCCGTGCAGCTGGCCAAGCGGGCCGGCGCCCACGTCATCGCCGTCGCCGGCCCGTCCCACGCCGACCGGCTCAAGACCCTCGGCGCCGACGAGATCATCGACCACACCACCACCGACGTGACGACGGCCGTGACCGCGGTCGACGTGGCGCTCAACCTGGCCCCCGTCGAGCCGGCCCAGCTGGCCGCCCTGGTCACCCTGCTCCGCGACGGCGGCGTGCTGGTCAACACCACGGTGTGGATGCCCGCCCCGAGCGACGAGCAGCGTGGCGTACGCGGCATCAACCTCTTCGTCCACCCCGACGCGGCCCAGCTGACGCAGCTGGGCGAACTGATCGACGCGGGCGAGCTGCGCATCGACGTGGCCCGCCGGGTGCCCCTGGCCGACCTGGCCACCGTCCACACCGAGGCCGCCGCGGGCACCCTGCCCGGCAAGGTCGTCATCGTCGCATGACCTCCGGACCCAGCCGGCCGCGGCGACCCTCGCGGCCGGCTCCGACGGGGTCGAGATCCACGACGCGGGCGGCTGTCCCGTCCACGAGCGCCGGTCGAGCAAAGCCGACGAGCGCACCGACCGATGCGGCGGCTCGATCGGCCATCGGATCCGCTTCCGGGCCAAGGCGGCCGTGGTCGCCGAGATCGGCGCCGACCGCACCGGCCCGCGTCCGCGCAGCCGCGGCCGACGGCGCTGATCGTCAACCGGGCCAGCCCTTACTTGGCGGCCCGGGCGCGCCTCAACGAGGCCGAACCAGCCACCCTCTGTGGCAACCCGGCCCTCGCGCCATGATCGCTCCCTTCAGTCGGCCCGGGACCCCCGAGTATGTCGAGGCGACCACGTCCTTCCAGCTGGCGGCCACCGTCGACCCGGCCACCATCTGCGGCTGCGACCACCTCGGGTGCACCGACTGCCCGGCCCTCGCGTCATGAACGCCCCGTTCAGCCCGCCCGGGACGGCCGGGTAGGCCGACGCGGTCGCGTCTTTCCAACTGGCGGCCAAGGTCGACCCGGTCGGGGCGGTCACCGCGCGCTCGGTCGACGAGGTCGTGCTGGCTGTGGCCGGCGCGCCGGGCGGGTCTGCCGCTGCGAGTGACCACCACTGGCCGCACTGTTGCTTTGACCGGGTCGCTGTTGCTGCGTCCGGTGATCGACTTGCCCGTGCGTTTCGGTCCTGCCGCCCGCACGGCCCGAGTGCCGGCCGGCAAGACGTGGGGCGACGTTCTGCCCTTGGTGACGCCGCACGGCCTGACCGCCCGGCACGGGTCGTCGTCGGACGTCGGGGTGATCGGCTATCTGTCGAGCGGCGGTGTCAGCTTCCATGGGCGCCGCTACGGTCTGGCTGCCAACTCTGTGTGGTCGCTGACCGTCGTCCTGGCTGACGGTGAGGTCGTCGAGGCGAGCGTGGGCGACCGGCCCGACCTGTTCCGGGCGGGCGGCGGAGGCTTCGGCGTTGTTGTCGAGGCGCAGATCGGCCTGGTGCCCATGCATCGGGTGGTGACCGGCCTGGCGGCCCTGGCCCGCACCGGGTTCACCGCGCCCGTCTTCGTCAGCATTACGAGGGGCTGCGACGGACGCTCGGCGACGACACCCGCTTCCGGTCGAGCGGGTCCGCCACGGGGTAGATCCGACCGGCTTCTTCGCCGGCGACATCGACGTCACCCGCGATCGGGGGTGAGGCCCTTCTTGTGCAGTTTCCATAGGCCGAACGCCACGGCCAAAGCGCCGAGGCTGAGGTCGTAGCGACCACCCAGCCCGACCGCGATATCGAGGACGAGGAAGAAGGCGAGGACGCCGGTGACGATCCACAGCCCTTCCGTGCCCGTCGCCAGTCGGCGGATCAGAAGCGCGGCCACCGCGACCGGCGCCAGCGCGGCAGCCGTGCCGAGCGGCCAGGCGAGCCCGGTCGTGGCGACGGTGTAGACGAGCACGAAGTGGACCGCCGTGCCGGCAAACGCGATGAAGCCCAGCAATCGCGGCCGGTCCGGTCGGCGCAGGCGAGTTCTGCCCGCGGACGGTTCCGGCTGTTCGGACAGGCCCGCGTCGAGCTTCCATTCGGGTGGATCGGTTGTGGCGGCGTGCGGTGCCGGACGGTCGGCGGTGTGCGTGCGCGGGGGAGTCTCAGTGTCGGCTCGGTGGTGGGGGCGGGCGCGTACGAAAGCGCACCCGATGAGCAGGGCGCACAGGGCGGTCGCGGCGAGCAGTTGGGCGGCCGGGACGCGGATGAAATCGGCGTAGGTCAAGGGGAGCGCGGCGAACAGGGCGCATCCGGCGATGATCAGGCCGCGGCGGGTCACCCACGGTCGGTGGCGGGAGGCCGGGAACAGGCGCTCGACGATCAGGACCGACGCGCAGATGCTGACTGCGGTGTGGAAGGCGGTCAGGTGGGTCGCGATCAGCAGGTTCGTGTCCCAGACCTCGCTGTAGGCGCCGATCCCTACGTCGTCCCAGTAGCGCGGGTCGAACCAGAAGCGGTCGACCAGTGCCTCCTCGTAGACGGCGTAGGCGGCGCCCAGCAGGCACAGGCCGGGCAGGCCGAGGCCGAAGCGCTGGGTGATCTCGCGACAGAGGAGGGCGCCGCAGCCGTAGAGCGCCACCATCAGCGGTAGGCGCCACGGCAGGATCAGGTCGAGCGGCGGGGTCGCGGTCGACAGTGTCTCCCCGAAGAAGGGGGCGACGAGCAGAACGGCCAAGGCGGGACTGCGCAGGATCCGGCCGCCGGCGTCCGGGAGTTTCATGGCTCCAGCAGACCAGCGCCGCCCGGCCTCACATCACCATCTTTGGTCTACAGCTCCCGCCGGAAGTCGCGGTGCCGCCCGGTCAATAGTCGGCACCGCAACCCGCCGGCGCTGACCTCAGCTGACGGCAAGTCGCCAGCCGCGGCTCGCGCTTGGTGGTCAGGTCAGCGCCGGTCTTTGACCAGAGGAAAGAGCGGCGCTGACCTCGATCGGTGGGTGGGATCAGCTGAGGGCCAGGTCGGTGCTGGGGAAGTTCGTGAAGGACGGGTTGATGTCGGTTTCGCCGGCGGCGCCGTCGCAGCGGCGGTTGGGATTGAAGGCCAGGTAGGTGCCGGAGCTGCAGGCGGTGGCGAATTCGGCGTCGCCGCCTACGACCACGGTGCCGGAGAGGTTGGCGCCGGACTGGATCAGGGCGTTGTCCTTGACGATCGCGTTGCCGCCTACTGTGCCGCCGTTCACCCAGCCCAGGCCCTCGATGCGGGCGTTGCCGGTTACTGTGCCGGACATGACGGCGGCTTTCGGGCCTACGTAGGCGGTGGAAGCGACGGACGCGTTGGCGGCCACCCAGCCGCCGCCGTTGGGGTGCCAGCGGCCTCCGTTGGTGGGGGACGGTTTGACGTACCCGGGCTCGAAGCCGGACGGGGTGGCGCCGGACAGCCGGAACTCGTACGGGAAACGCCTTGCCTTGTTGTATCCGTCGAGGAAGGCGTAGTGGGGGACGGCCGTGGGAGTGGCCGTGACGACCAGCCAGACGTCGCGCTCGCCGGACTGCAGCTGGAACGAGATCTGGCTGTCGGTGCCCGTCGACAGCGGGGAGTAGCGGGGTGTGCCGTTGCGGACGGCGACCAGGCCGTACGTCCAGCCGGTGGCACCGGTCTCGGCGTGGCCCTTCAGACGGATCTTGACCAGGCCGCCGTCGGTCGCTGGGACCAGCTTGATCTTGTTGAAGCCGTAGTCGGACGGGGCGACCCGGGGGTTGATCCGGTAGTGGCCGAGGGACTGGGCCACCGCTTCGACGTTGCCGCCGTTGTAGGCGTTGTTGAGGAAGCCGGCGCCGTACACGTTGTTGATGAACGGCATCAGCGTCGAGCGGTTGCCGAAGTCGTACGTGGTGGTGCGGGTCGCGTATTCGCCGACGCGGCGGTTGAGTTCGGCCTGGGTGATGCCGGTGATGCGGCGGTACGTCTCGAGCGGGTGCTCGGTGTTGCGGGCCTCGTTCCAGATGCGGTTGACCATGGCCAGGCCGTCGCGGTCCTTGATGTACTGCAGCAGCATCCAGTTGCCGTAGTGGTGGCGGCTCGAGCTGTAGTACAGGTTCTCGGAGCGCAGCCACCGGCTCAGGTCACCGGCGGCCGTCGTGGGCAGCGCCTGCATGGCCATGAATTCGGCGGTCGTCTCCCAGAACGTGCCGGCGCTGGCGTCGGTGAAGCCGTATCCGGAGCGGCCGAGGAACGTGTAGTTCTGGAAGACGTGCCCGAGCTCGTGGGCGAGCCCCCACGATCCGGGCAGGGCGGCCCGGGGATCGATGTTGATGACGCCGACCCGGCCGTCGACCGAGCCGCCGGTGGCCCAGGCGTTGAGCTCGGTGCGGTTCCAGGTGTTGGTGACGATCACAATGATCTTGTGCTGGGCCAGCAGTCCCTGCTCGGGCGTGAACTGCATGGTGTTGATGTAGAACGAGTACAAATTCTCCAGCTGGCCCAGGATGTCGGCCGGATCGAATTTGTACGGTGAGGGCGCCGCGACCGGGTCCGTGCCGGACTTCTCGCCCCACAGCAGAATGAAGTTGTTCGACTCGCGGGTGCGGTTGCCCGCCCACGGCACCTCGCCGGTCTGCGTCCACCGGGCGGGAATGTAGACGGTCTTGACCGCCGCCGCGGCCGGTCGGATCGGCAGGGCGAACAGCGTGGCGGCGAGCACGACCAGCGTGATCACCAGCGCGCGCGGCCTGCGGAGGGATGCGCTCATGGCGGTCACGCTAATCACCGAAAACGGTTTCGGCAATTGGCGTTCATCAATGCTTAAGGAAATCTTGGGAGCGCTCCCGGCTATTCCGGCGGAGGCAGGGCCCGCCGGATCGTCGGAGCGAGCGGGAGGTCGGAAGCGCTGAGAGCGGCGACGATCCGGTCGGCCGCATTCGTCAGTTCCCGCAGAGCCGCGGGCTGAGCTCGGTCCGGGTTGAGGCCGGTCCGGGTTGAGGCCGATCCGAGCCGAGCCGGCTCGGGGCAGAGTCCGGTGCGGGCGTGTGACATCGTTGGGGATGGATGTCTTTTCTCGCCGCCGGGAGAGCTGTGCTCGAGGTGCGTCTGCTGGGACCGGTCGAACTCTGGGCCGGCCCACGACAGCTGCCGGTCGGGGAACCGCGTCAGCGCGCGGTGCTGGCCGCGCTCGCCTGTGAGGCAGGCCGGGTGGTCACCGCTGAGGCGCTGATCGACCGAGTCTGGGGCGAGGCCGCGCCGGCCCGGGCCCGGCACACGCTGCAGTCCCACCTGACCCGGGTGCGCGGTGCTCTGCGCAACGGCGGCGGCGATCCGTTGATCCGCCGGTCCGGTGGCTACCTGCTCGACCTGCCCGCGGATCAGGTCGACCTGCTCCGGTTCCGGGCTCTGGCCGCCCGGGCCCACGGCGATGTCGGGCTGCTGCGGGAGGCCGTCCGTTTGTGGCGCGGCGAGCCGCTGGCCGGACTGGCCGGCGACTGGGCCTCCGCGATGCGCGTCGCCTGGGACCGCGAACGCCTCCTGGCCGTCGTGGAGTGGGCCGAGGCCGAGCTGGCGACGGGCGACCCGGCCGCCGTGATCGGGCCGCTCGGCGCTGTCGTGCTGGAGCAGCCGCTGGTCGAGCCGGTCGCCGTCGCGCTGATGCGGGCGCTGCACGCGATCGGCCGTACCGCCGACGCGCTCGGCCAGTACGACGCGCTGCGCCGGCGGCTCGCCGAGGAACTGGGCGCCGACCCCGCCCCGGCGACCCGGGCCGCGCACGCCGCCATTCTGACCAGCAGTGCCACGGTCTCGATCGAGCCGGCGCCGGCCCAACTGCCGGCCGACGTGGCCTACTTCGCGGGCCGGGCCGACGCGCTCGCCTTCCTCGACAAAGTTCCGTCGCTCGCGGTGATCGGTGGCTCGGCCGGTGTGGGCAAGACCGCCCTCGCCATCCACTGGGCGCACCGAGCATCGGCTCGCTTCCCGGACGGTCAGCTCTACGTCAACCTGCGCGGCTTCGGCCCCGCGAGCGCCGCAAGGAAAAGCGGCAGCGCGGCGAGGAGCAGCGGCCGCGCGGCGGAGGGGAGTGGCGTCGCGGCGGACGGCAGCCAGGGCGCGGAGCAGGAGGGAAATGGTGCGGGCATTGACCCGGGGGAGGCCGTTCGCGGTTTCCTGGGGGCGCTCGGGGTTCCGGCGCCGCGCATCCCGGCCGAGCTGGATGCGCAGTCGGCGTTGTTGCGTAGTCGGCTGGCGGGTAAGCGCGTCCTCCTGGTGCTCGACAACGCCCGCGACAGCGACCAGGTCCGCCCCCTGCTGCCCGGCGCCGGCTCCTGCGTGACGGTGGTGACCAGCCGTAACCAGCTCACCGGTCTGGTCGCCGCCGACGGGGCCAGGCCACTGCAGCTGGATGTGCTCAGCCCCGGCGAGGCCCAGGAACTGCTCGACCGCCGCCTGGGCCGGGAGCGCACCGCCGCCGAGCCCGCGGCCGGTCAGGCCATCATCGACTTGTGCGCCCGGCTTCCGCTGGCCCTCACCCTGGCCGCCGCCCATGCCGTGATGCAGCCCGGGACCGGCCTGTCCGCGCTGGCCCAAGGCCTGCTCGACTCGCGTGGCCGCTGGTCCACCCTGGCCGGTGACACCCCGGACACCGACGTACGAGCCGTCTTCTCCTGGTCCTACGCCGCGCTGACCCCGGCCGCGGCCGACCTGTTCCGCCTGCTCGGCGCCCACCCCGGCCCCGATTTCACCGCCGCCGCCCTGAACAACGCCCCGCACCTGCCCGAACTGGTCCGCTCGAGCCTGGTCACCGAGCACATCCCCGGCCGCTACTCGATGCACGACCTCATGCGGGCGTACGCCGAAGGTCTGGGCACCGACCCGGCCGCCCGCGACCACCTGCTGGCCCACTACCTCGGCACCGCCTACGCCGCCGCCAAGCTGCTCGCCCCGGCCCGCCCCGAACCGGTCCTGCCCATCGCCGCGGCTCCGGAACCGGACGACCCGATGCGCTGGTTCTCGGCCGAGAAGTCCGTGCTGCTGGCCTGGGCCGCCCGCACCGGCGGGGACCGTCCGTGGCAGCTGGCCTGGACGCTCGACACGTTCCTGTACCGCCAAGGTCCCTGGCACGACCTGGTCACCGTGTGGGAGGCGGCGCTGGCCACAGTCGGCCACGACCGGGCGCGGGCCTACGCGTACGCCCGTCTGGCCCGGGCCTGGACCCTGCTCGACCGCCCGGACGAGGCCGATCGCGACTACCAGCTCGCGCTCGACCACTACGAGCAGGCCGATGACATCGCCGGTCAGTCCAGCACCCACCATGAGCTGGCGATCCTGCGTGAACGTCAGGGCCGGCTCCCGGACGCGCTGGCCCACGCCGAACGGGCGCTGGAGATCTCCGGCCACGCCACCGCCAACACGCTCAACACGATCGGCTTCTACCGCGCCCAGCTCGGCGACTTCGCCGGCGCCCTGGAAGCCTGCGAGCGCGCGCTGGCGCTGTTCGAGCACGAGGGGGACGACGACTCCCGGGCCGCCGTCTGGGACAGCCTCGGCTTCATCCGGCACGGGCTGGGCGAGTTCGACGCGGCGATCGAGTGCTACGAGACCGCGCTGCGCCTGTACCGGCAGGTCGGCGACCTCTATTGGGTGGCCTACACGCTGGTCCACCTGGGCGACCTCCACCGCGACTGCGGGCGCGGCGCGCGAGCGGTCGCCGCCTGGCGTGAGGCGCTCGGCCTCTACGAGGAGCTGGGCCACTCGAACGCGGCCGACGTCGTCCGCAGGATTTCCACAGGGGCGGTGGACGATCGTCGATCCCGACCCGACGTCAGTGGAGGGAGGCCGTCATGAAGCGCAAGGGTGCGACCTGGGGTTAGGACCGAGGCGCCGCCCGGGGACGTCCGGGCGGCGCCGCCCCTGGCCGGAGGTGTGATGCCGACCTATCGTGAGCTCTTCACCCACCGCGAGTTCCGTTTTCTGTACGCCGGTCAGGTGCTGTCCTACCTGGGCGATCAGGTGGCCGCGGTGGCCGTGGCCGTGCTCGTCTACGACCGTACGCAATCGGCCCTGTTGTCCGCGGTGGCCTACGCCAGCGCCTGGCTGCCCGGGGTCCTCGGCGGTCCGATCCTTTCCACGTACGCCGACCGGCTGCCCCGACGCGCCGTGCTGATCGGGTGCGATGTCGCCCGCGCGTTGCTCATCGCCCTGGTCGCCGTGCCCGGCCTGCCGCTGTGGGCGGCGATCGCGCTGCTCTACCTGGCCCACCTGTTCTCGCCGCCGTTCGTGGCCGCCCGCGCCGCGATCATGCCCGAGGTGCTACCCGGCGAGGCTTACATCACCGGCAACGGGCTCAGCAACATCACCCACCAGCTCAGCCAGCTGCTCGGCTTCGTGGCCGGCGGCGTCGTGGTGGCCGTGATCGGGCCGGTGTGGTCGCTGCTCGGCAACGCGGCGACGTTCGCGCTGTCGGCGGCCCTGATCACGATCGGGGTCGTGCGCCGCCCGGCCGCGCTGACCGGCGACGGGCCGCAGGGTTTGCTGGCCCAGTCCCGCGAGGGCATCCGCTACATCGTGGCCGACCCCTGGTTGCGTACGTGTCTGGCCCTGGTCTGGGTGGCCAGCGGCTTCTCGTTCGCGCCGGAGGCGATCGCCTACCCCTATGCGGCGTCCCTCGGCGGTGGCCCGGCCCAGGCCGGTCTGCTGCTGGCCGCGCCCTCGGCCGGGTTCATGGTGGGCGCGATCCTGCTGACCCGCGTGGTCACCCCCGAGCGCCGTGACCGGCTGCTGCGCCCGGCGGCCGTGCTCTCCACGCTGGCCCTGGTGCCCGCCCTCGCCGGTCCCGGGCTGACCGTGCTGCTGGTCCTGCTCGTGCTGGCCGGCGCGGGGGCCTCGTTCCTGGTGCCGCTCAACGCCGTTTTCGTACGCCGGGTGGCCCCCGAGTTCCGCGGCCGGGCGATGGGCGTGGCCGCCTCGGGCCTGCTGGTCGTCCAGGGGCTCGGTTTCCTGGCCGCGGGCGCCGCGGTGCAGGCCGGCCTGTCCCCGTCCACGGTGGTCGGGCTGAGCGGCCTGCTCGGCACCGCGGCCGTCCTGGGCACGCGGTTCGCCCGGGACCGGGTGGAGGCTCCGACCGGTTGACGAGCGAGGGTGCAGGGCGAGCAACAAGTGGTCGATCCGGTCGACGATCGCGCCGACCTGGTCGTCGTCGAGACGCCCGACCGCCGTGGGCCGCACCGCGCCGGTGAAAGCCGGATCCCGCCCGGCCGCCCGGGCGGCCTGATGGAGCTGCTCGATCTGCCCGCGCAGGCGGATCTGGTCGTTCGGGCAGTGCTGCCGCCCGAGCAGGACGGCGGCGACCGCAGCCGCGCCGAGCAGCTGCAGGCCGAGCCAGACGAGCGGCGAGACCGGCCTGCCGGTGGCCACGAAAAGGGGTACGAGCAGGTAGAACAGGACGCCGACGGCCGCGGCCAGGCCGAGCGCGGCGAACTGCCGGATCGAACGCCGCATGCGAGCCTCCCTGCTGGTTCGAAGGACCTCACCGTGCGGCCGGCCCGGCACCGGCTGAGCACCGGCCGGGCACCGACCGGGCACGGGGTGGGCACGGCCCGGGGGCGGCCGGGACAATGCATCCGTGACAGACAGTGCGCCGGTGCGGTTCGGCATCCTGGGCCCGGCTCTGGCGCGGGCGGCCGACGGCTCCGCGCTGCCGATCGGGGGCCCGCGCCTGCGCGCGCTGTTCGCCCTGCTGCTGGCCCACGCCGGCCAGGCCGTCACCGTGGAGCGGCTGATCGACGGCGTGTACGGCGACCAGCCGCCCGAGGGGGCCGTCAACGCGCTGCGCTCGCAGATCGCCCGCCTCCGCGCGGTCCTCGGCGACGCCGTGTCGTCCGACCCGGTCGGCTACCGCTTCGGCGGCGACCCCGACGAGGTCGACGTGCACAGGTTCGAGCGGCTGGCCCGGGCCGGCCGCACCGCCCTGGGCCACGGCGACGGGGCCCGGGCCGCGGCCGTGCTGCGCGAAGCCCTGAGCCTGTGGCGCGGTCCCGCGCTGGCCGACGTGCGGGCGGCGCCGTTCGCCGGGTCACTCACCGTCCGCCTCGAGGAGTTGCGGGTCACCGCGCTCGAGGACCGCATCGAGGCCGATCGGCAGCGCGGCGCGGTCGCCGATCTGGTGCCCGAGCTGCGCGAACTGGTGGCCGCCCACCCTCTCCGGGAAAGGCTGCGGGCCCAGCTCGTGAGCGCGCTGGCGGCGGCCGGGCGACCGGCCGAGGCGCTGGCCGCCTACGCCGACGCCCGCCGGGTGCTGGCCGACGAGCTCGGCGCCGACCCGTCCCCCGCCCTGACCGCTGTCTATCTGGACGTCCTGCGGGGACAGCCCGGGGATAAGCCGAGCGGCGTCCAGCCCGCGGAGAAGGCGAGCGGCGTCCCGCGCACCCTGCCCGCCACGGTCGCCGACTTCACCGGCCGCGGCGCCGACCTGACCGCGATCCGGCAGGCGCTGGGCGCGGCGGCCGGCGGCGGGCGGCTGGCCGTGCCCATCGTGGCCATCGCCGGGCGGGCCGGGATGGGCAAGACCACCCTGGCCGTGCACGCCGCGCACGGGCTGGCCGACCGGTTCCCCGACGGTCAGCTCTTCGCCGGTCTGCACGCCGGTGGCCCGCATCCGGTCGACGCGGCGGCGATCCTGGAACGGTTCCTGCGGATGCTCGGGGTGCACGGCGGCGACATCCCGGCCGGGGTCGACGAGCGGGCCGGGCTGTTCCGCAGCCTGCTGGCCGACCGGCGGGTGCTGATCGTGCTGGACGACGTGGGCGACGAGCAGGACGTTCTGCCGCTGCTGCCGGGCAGCACGTCGTGCGCGGTGCTGGTCACCAGCCGGCGGCGGCTGGCCGGGCTGGCCGCGGCCACCGTGGTGGAGCTGGGACAGTTCTCGCCCGAGCACTCGCTCGAGCTGCTGGGCCGGGTGGTCGGCGGCGACCGGGTCGGCCAGGAGGCCACGTTCGCCCGCACGCTGGCCGAACAGTGCGGCTACCTGCCCCTGGCCCTGCGCATCGCGGGGGCCCGGCTGGCCCTGCGTCCGCACTGGACCGTACGGCAGATGGCCGTTCGCCTGGTCGACGAGGAACGCCGGCTGGACGAGCTCGTGCACGGCGGCATGGCGATCCGGGCCAGCCTCAGCCTCAACCACGACGCGCTCAGCGACCCCGCCCGCCGCCTGTTCCGGCTGCTGGCCATCCCTGACGCGCACGTCTTCTCGGGCTGGACCGCGGCGGCGCTGGCCGGCGCCCCGGTCGACACGGCTCAGGAGGCGCTCGACGAGCTGGTCGACGCGCAGCTCGTGCAGCCGATCCTGCCCGGGCACGGCCTGCTCACCCAGTACCGCTTCCACGACCTGGTGCGCGGGTTCGCCCGGCAGCGGCTGGCCGCCGACGAGCCACCGGTCGAGGCCGCGACCGCGCTCGGGCGCATGCTCGACGCCGTGCTGGCGCTGACCCGGGCCGCGACCGGACCGCAGATGGCGGCCGAGGTGTTGTCCGACCACAGCCGTACGCCGGCCTGGTCGCCACCGCCGATGCTGGTGGACGCGGTGACCGAGGACCCGCCGGCCTGGCTGGAGCAGGAGCGGCCGAGCATCGTCGCCGCGGTGCACCAGGCGTCGCGGGCCGACCTGTCCGAGGTGGGCCACGCCCTGGCCGAGGCCGTCCACCCGTTCCTGAGCCTGCGCGCCTATCGGGACGACGCCCAGGCCGTGCTGACCGCCGCCCTCGACGCTGCCCGGCGCGTCGGTGACCGGCGCGGCGAGGCCGTCATGCTGTTCACCCTGCGGATGGATGTGCCCGACGTGCACGACCAGGAGGGCGCGCTGCGCGACCTGGCCCGCACCGAGGCCCTCTTCCGGCAGCTCGGCGACCGCCACGGGACGTCATTGTCGATGCGGGCCCAAGCCTTCGTCGCGTACCGGTACGGCCGGACCACCACCGCCCTCCAGCTGTTCACGTCGGCCCGGCCCGAGGGCCGGGACGCCGAGGTGGCGTACATCCTGCAGATAGAGGCCGCGATCCACCTGCTGCACGGCGAGCCCGCCGCCGCCCTGACCTCGTTGGCCGAGGCCCTCGACATCGCGCGGACCAGCCAGAAGCCCCGGGTGCTGGCCCAGGTGCTGTACCGGACCGGTCAGGCCCACCTGGCCGCCGGCGACCACGAATCGGCGGCCGGCCCGCTGCGGGACGCCCTCGCCGTCGCCGGCCAGATCGGCGACACCTCGGGCGAGGCCCACGTACTGGTCGAACAGGCCCGGGTCGAGCTGCGGCGGGGAAACCCGGAGGCCGCGCACGCCCTGCTCGAGGCGGCGCGGGAACGGGCCGCGGGCGCCCACGACCGGCTCGCCGAGGGCCAGGTGCTGACGGCCGTGGCCGAACTCGACCGGACGCGGGCCGCCGACTCGCTGCGGCAGGCCGCCGACCGCTTCCGGTCCGTCGGCAGTCTGGTGTACGAGGCCCAGGCGCTGGTCGCACTGGCCGAGGCCCAGCGGACCAGTGGCGACGAGGCGGCCGCCGACGCCACCCGGACCCGGGCCGCACAGCTCGTCGACCGGATGGAACCGGCCCTCGCCGCACGCCTGCGGGAGCGCCTCTGATGCGCGACGACCTGGCCGGACGGCTGCGGCAGCTGCGTGACCGGACCGGGCGCAGCCTGCGCGACCTGGCCCGACCCGCGCCCGCTGCGACCGTCAAGGAAAGGGGCCGAGGCCGCCCCGCGGGCCACACCGGCTCCCGCCGCCTGACGGCTCAGGAGGCGGCGTTGAGCAGGTCGAGGGCGGCGTGCTGGCAGGCGTGGGCGCTCGGCACGAACGGGCCGGCCCAGTGGATGCCGTACTCGTCGAGGGCGTTGCGGTTGGTCGTGTAGGCACTGGTGGCCTGGCGTTGCAGGTAGGCGTTGTAGGCGCCGCCGGTGGCCCGGTTGAGCACGCCGAGGCCGCGTGCGTACGCGCCCTTCCAGGACGGCTGGTCGCCCTGGCAGCTGTCGCCCTCGCCCGGCTCACGCAGGATGCCACCCGAGTTCAGGGCGGAGTGCGTGGTCGACGCGTCGCCGACGCGCCGGGCCACGGTCAGCGCGCCGGCGTCGCCGGTGGCCCGGTTCAGCTGCACCAGGGCGTTCATCAGGACCCCGGAGTTGTAGGTGAGCGGGCCGCTGGTGGCGCGGCACGTGTCCGGGCTGATCCGGTCGATCACGATATTGGCCGAGGTGAGCATGCCCGTGCCCGCGAACCAGGACCAGCCGGCCCGCGCCCGGTCGCGATAGACCGTCGTACCGGTCAAGCGCTGGGCCAGTTCGGCGTTGAGCTGGATGTAGAGGCTGTTGGCGATGGCCACCTTGGAGCTGCGGTCGGTCTTCCACCAGACGCCGCCGCCGCACGTGCCGTCCCAGTACGCGTGCATGTGATCGGCGTCGGCCCGCGCTGTGTCGAGGTAGCGGCTGTCGCCGGTCAGGTCGTAGGCGGCGATCCAGGCCAGGCCCCACCAGCCCGTGTCGTCGATGTACTCGTTGCGGAACTGCCCCTGGCGGCTGTTCACCTGCTTGTCGTACGTGGTGGCGATCGCGTACCGGTAGCTGTCCATCCCGGACACCCGGATGTTCTCGATCAGCGCGCTCATCGCGTTGGCGCTGGTCCACCAGGCGTTGCCGTCGAACAGGCCGGTGTTCTGGTCGTAGCGCATCATCATCGCGGTGGCGGCGGCCCGGCTGCGACCGGCCGCGTTCCACGTGCTGCGGGCCCACGCCGTGCAGGCGACCTCGGGCCGGTCACCGGCCTTGCCGCACGCCCGCAGCGCGCCCACGCCCCGGTTCGCCCAGTCGTCGACGTTGTACATCGGGCTGCGGCCACTGGTCGCCCCGGCCGGCACGACAGTGTTGCCCAGGCGGCTGTTGCCGGCCCAGGTGCGGCCGCCGTCGAACGAGCGGTCGAGCCAGGTCTCGTCGCCCGCCTTCCCGCCCTCGATCGTGGCCCAGCCCATCGAGTTGGCGTCGTCGACGTGCAGCGTGAAGGTCCGGCCGTACAGCGTGCTGCGCACCGGCGTGCGGTCGCCACCGGCCTGGGCGGCGTCGCGCCCGTCGCAGAAGCGGTTGCAGACAGTGGCCGCGGCGGCCGGGCTCGGAGCCACCAGCACCCCGGCCGCGACGGCCACCACCGTTCCGGCCGCCAGGATCCTGCCCCTGAATACCGACATGCCGGGGATTGTGCATCGCCGCGGGGCACTCGGGGGAGAGCCCAATGCATTTATTTACATCAATCTGTAAACAACCTGAGCAGCTCCGCCGTCACCTCGGCCGGGCGTTCGATGTGCGGCGAGTGGCCGCAGTCGGCGTAGACGACCTCGCGAAAGCTGCCGCCGGCGGCCGCGTACCGCTCGAACACCGCGCGGGTCTGGCCGATCATCGGCTGCGGCGGGCAGTCCTCGGCCCCGGGCCAGCCCGGCACCGCGCCCAGCGAACCGCGTCCACCGTCAGCGTCCGCAGCCCGCCGCTGCCCTCGTACGCCATCGCTTCACGTCATACCCCTTGCAAACATCATACGTATGCTCTTATATTTCGGGTCGATGAACGAGGCGTCAATAAGGAAGATCAAAAAAAGGACACCGACATGGCCCGTTTCAGGCGTGCTTCATACGTCCGTTCCCTACTGACCATCACCGGCAGCGTGGGGGTCCTCGCCCTCGCGCTGGCGGGCTGCGGGGGTGGCAGCGACGACAGCGCCACCACGGGCTCGTACGGATTCCCTCAGGCCACTCAGGACGACAAGGCCACGATCACGGTGTGGGTGGACGCCGACCGCACCAAGGCCGCCGATGCCTTCAAGAAGGCCAACCCCGACGTGCCGATCGAGGTCGTGACCTACGACGGGTCGGCCAACGGTTCCAACTCGTTCCGCACCAAGATGCAGCTGTTCGACCGGGCCGGCAGCGGCTGGCCGGACGTCGTGTTCTCGTCGCAGAACAACGACGCGGCCTGGGCCAGCCAGAAGAGCAACGGCAAGCAGGCGTTCGCCGCCGTGCTCAGTGACGGACTGGTCGCCCAGGACACTCTCGACCAGTTCACCAAGGGCGCGCTCAACCCGTGCACCGTCGAGGGCAAGGTCTACTGCCTGCGCAACGACCTGGCCCAGGTGGTGCTCTTCTACAACAAGGCTTTGCTCGACAAGTTCGGCTACCAGGTGCCGAAGACGTGGCAGGAGTACCAGGCGCTCGGCGAGAAGGTCGCGCAGGAGCACCCCGGCTACATCATCGGCACGGTCGGCGACGCCTTCGCCCCGGAGATCTACTTCTGGAGCAGCAAGTGCCAGGCCAACGACGTCACCGGCCCCAAGGCGGTCACGGTCAACACCGGCAGCCCGGAGTGCCAGCGCGTCGCGAGCATGCTCGACGTGCTCGTCAAGAACGGCACCA
This sequence comes from Paractinoplanes aksuensis, assembly GCF_024137025.1. Classification (GTDB taxonomy): domain Bacteria; phylum Actinomycetota; class Actinomycetes; order Mycobacteriales; family Micromonosporaceae; genus Actinoplanes; species Actinoplanes aksuensis. Next base: position 18,129 of record NZ_JAMYJR010000027.1, on the reverse strand, counting down.
CGCCGAACATCAGCGTCTTCACCCCGGAGTTCGTGAAGAAGTACTCGGGCATGGTGCTGATGGCGCCCGGTCCGGCCTGGTACTCGGGCGCCATCTTCAACAACCCGGAGTCGCTCAAGGTTCCGGCGGGCCAACTCGGGGTGGCTGCGCCGTTGGCCTGGGCGGGTGAGGAGGCCGTGACCGGCAACGTCGGCGGCGGCACCTGGTTCGTCAGCAGCCACTCGAAGAACCTCAAGGCGGCCGAGTCCTTCGTCCGCTTCGCCACCACGGCGGACGAGTACCAGGTGGAGGTCGCGCCCGGCTACCCGGCCTACGCGCCGGCCGGCGCGAAGTGGGTCAAGAAGCAGGAGGAGAGCAAGTACTACGCCACCGACCTGCAGGCCGTGGTCGAGGCGGGCACGGCGATCTGGAGCGGCTGGGGCTCGGGCATCTTCAGCCAGGAGGCCATCTGGGCCAAGACGATGACGCCGGGGATCGCGAGCGGCAAGAGCTTGGTCTCGCTGCTGCCGGAGTGGCAGACCGCCATCAAGAACCAAGCCCAGGTGGACGGATACACCGTTAAATGACCATGGTCGACCGGACTGCCCGCCAACGCGGCGCGATGAGCTACGGCTTCGTCTCGCTCTACGCCGTGCTGACGCTGGCCTTCGGGATTCTGCCCGCCCTCTACGCTCTGTACCTCGCGTTCACCGACGCCGAGGGCGGGTTCGCCGGGCTGGCCAACTTCAGCAAAGTGGTCGGCGACTTCCGGTTCTGGCCGGCGGTCACCCACGTCGCGCTGTATCTGCTGATCTGGCTGGGCGCTCTGGTCGTCCTGGTGACCGTGCTGGCCGTGATCGTGCACGCGATCCGGGTCCGGTGGCTCAGCCGGACGCTGCGGTTCGTCTTCTATCTGCCCGGCGCGCTGGCCGGCGCGTCCAGCGTCATGCTGTGGCTGTTCGTGCTCGACCCGACGGCCAGCCCGGTCTCGGGCCTGCTGGGGCTGTTCGGCTTCGAGAGCTTCGTCCAGGTCATCGTGCCCGGGAACCTGCCGGTCATCTTCGCCATCATCGCGTTCTGGACCGGCGCCGGCGGGTGGATCGTGATCATGTACGGCGCTCTCAACAACATCAGCGCCGAGGTGATCGAGGCGGCCCGGGTCGACGGGGCCGGTGCCGTGCAGATCGCCTGGCGCATCCAGATCCCGATGCTGCGCAAGTGGATCGCGTACATGGGCATCATGTCGCTCGCCGCGGGCACCCAGCTCTTCGTCGAGCCGCAGCTGCTCTCCCAGGCCAGCAACGCGATCGTGCCCAACGACTATTCGCTCAACCAGCTCGCCTACCAGTACGCGTTCCAGCAGAACGACTTCAACGGCGCCGCCGCGATCTCGTTGCTGCTTCTCGTCATCGCCCTCGCGCTGTCGGCCGTCTTCGTGACGCGCGGCGGCCTGTTCGAGCGGGATTAAGCCATGACTTCTGCCGGGCTCCGAGGCTGGAGCGGTCGCACCATCGTCACCGTGATGGTGGCCGTATTCGTCCTGTTCTTCGCCATCCCTCTCGTCTGGTTGCTGCTGGCCACCACGAAATCCGCGCGCGGCCTGATCGTCGGCAACCCGTTCGCGCCGGGGAGCCTGGACGGGCTGAGCACCAACTGGAGTCAGCTGTTCGCGTTCCAGGACGGCGCGGTCACCACGTGGATGGGCAACTCGGCCCTCTACGCCCTGGGCGCGCTGATCATCACCCTGGTCGCCGGCATCCCGGCCGGCTACGCGCTGGCCCTGACCGAGTTCCGGTTCCGGCGGCTGCTGCTGGTGCTGACCCTGGTCGTCATGCTGATCCCGAACACCGCGCTGGTGCTGCCGATCTTCCTCGAGCTCAACGCCGTGGGCCTGATCGGCAGCCCGCTGTCGGTGATCCTGCCGATGTCGTTCTTCCCGTTCGGGGTCTACCTGACCTACATCTACTTCTCCACCAGCATCCCGCGCGACCTGCTGGCCGCGGCCCGGATCGACGGCTGCCGCGAGTTCGAGGTGTTCACGAAGATCGCCCTGCCGCTGGCCGCGCCCATCGTGGCGCTGGTGGCGTTCTTCAGCTTCGTGCAGAACTGGAACAACTTCTTCCTGCCGTTCGTGATGCTGCCCTCCAGCGACGGTTATCCGGTCCAGGTCGGACTGACCTCGCTGCTCGCCTCGACCCCGGCCTTCAATCCCAGCTCGGCCGGCGCCCAGTCGGTCCAGCTGCCCACGCTGGCCCTGGCCACCGTGGTCTCGGTGCTGCCGGTGCTGATCGTCTTTCTCGTGTCCCAGCGTTTCCTGGTCGCCGGCATGACGGCCGGCGGGACCAAGGAGTAACCATGAAAGTAACCGGCTACCGCAGCCTGCAGACCCGGCACGACTGGGGCCGGCTGACCGGCGACGCCAACGGGGTGATGCCCGGGCCGAGCACGGATGTGCACGTGCTGATCCTCGAGACGGACGAGGGGCTGGAAGGCGTCGGGGTCGGCGCCCACGGCGACATCGACCGGGTCTTCGGCGCCGTCGAGGGCGAGGACCCGCGCGCGGTCACCGCCCTGTACGACCGGATGCTGAGCTGGGTGTTCAAGACCGGTCACGCGGGAGCGGCGTTCGGCGCGATCGGCGCGATCGACATGGCCCTGTGGGACCTCAAGGCCAAGATGGCCGGCGAACCGCTCTGGCGCGCCCTGGGCGCCCGGGACCGGTTCGTGGCGGGCTACGGCTCGGGTCTCGACATCGCCCTCGACGACGACGCGCTCGTCCGCGTCTACGAGGACTACGCCGACCGGGGGTTCACCTCGGCCAAGCTCAAGGGCGGGCACGACGTCCGGCACGACCGGCGCCGGCTGCTCGCGGTCCGCGACGTGCTCGGCCGCAACTCGGCCGACCCGGCGCTCATGCTCGACGCCAACGAGTCGTGGAACCGTACGCAGGCGGTCCGGTTCGTCACCGAGCTCGAGCGCCACGTCGACCTGGCCTGGATCGAGGAACCGGTGCGCCGGTGGGACGCGGCCGGCCTCGCCTCGGTCCGCCAGCACTTGCGCACCGCCGTCGCGACCGGGGAGAACCTGACCGGTCTGGAGCAGTACCGGCCGCTGCTCGACGCCGACGCCGTCGACATCGTCCAGGTCGGCAACGTCTGGGGCATCACCCACTTCCTGCGGGTCGCGGCCGTCGCGCACTGCCATGATCTTCCGGTGAGCGCGGTGACCTATCACGCCAACCCGCTGGCCCACGCGGCGGCGGCTGTGCCCAACCATCTGGCCTTCGAGGTCCAGCACCTCACGGCGCCCGTCGGTCTCGAGATCGACCAGCAGATCATGGACGGCGGCATCGTGCTCGGCGACGAGCCGGGCCTGGGGATCCGGGTCGACGAGGAGCACATCAACGCCGTACGGGCAGCGAACCCGGTGGCCGGCGCGTCCGGGCCGCACGTCCGTCCCCGCCGGGCCGGACTGCGCCTCGTGCCCGACCGGCCGGGCTCGCCGTCATGACCGTCGACGCGCACGTCCACCTGTGGAACCGGGCCACCGACCCTCAGCCGTGGATCGACCCCCGGACGATGGCGGCCATCGACCGTGACTTCAGCTACGCCGACCTGGTGCGCATGCTCGACGAGACCGGAACCTCCTCGGCCGTGGTCGTCCAGGCCGGTAACCGGATGGCCGAGACCGTACGGCTGCTGGACGACCCCGGTCGTCGCATAGCCGGTGTGGTGGGCTGGATCGATCTCACCGCCGACGTCGACGCCCAGCTCGGGATGCTGGCCGCCGGCGCCCGCCAGTCGCTGGTCGGCCTCCGGCACCTGGTACACGTCGACCCCGATCCGGATTGGCTGGCCCGGCCCGACGTCGGGGCCGCCCTCGACGAACTGGGGCGTCGCGGCCTCTGCTTCGACCTGGTCCTGCGCTCCTGGCAGTTGCCGCTGGCGGCGAAGGTGGCCGAGGCCCGCCCCGGCACGCGGTTTGTCCTCGACCACCTCGGTGGCATCGCCGAGACCACCGACGACGACGCCTGGGCGACCGGTCTGCGGGTCCTCGCGGCGCATCCGCACGTCTACGCCAAGGTCTCGGGTCTGGCCGGTCTCGTGAACGACCCGGAGCGGTTGCGCCGGATCATCGGTGTCGCCGTCGAAGCGTTCGGCCCGGACCGGCTCATGTACGGCTCGGACTGGCCGATGGCCCGGCTCGGTGCCGGGCCGGTCCCCTGGAGGGAGGCCGTGGACGAGATGATCGCCGGCCTCAGCGCGGGGGAGCGGCACGCGATCACCTCGCGCACCGCCCGGACCTGCTACCGGCTCAGTTCATGAACCCGGTCGTGGCGAAGCTGTTCGACCGGGCCCGGTCGCCGCACGGCGTCCTCGGCCTGGGCGGCGCCCCGTTCGGCAACTTCGGCGTCGCGATGGACGACGAGCAGGCCGGCCGGACCCTGCGCCGCGCCTGGGACGGCGGAGTCCGGTACTTCGACACGGCGCCGCACTACGGGCTGGGGCTCTCCGAGCGCCGGATCGGGGCCGAACTGCGCCGCCGGCCGCGGGCCGACTTCGTGGTATCGACCAAGGTCGGCCGGCTGATAGTGCCCCGAAGGCCCCCACTCGACCGTGACGACGACGGTTTCCTGGTGCCCGGAGACCTGGGCCGGCGCTGGGACTTCACGGCGGCCGGGGTCGAGCGCTCGCTGGAGCAGAGCCTGGACCGGCTGGGACTCGACTTGGTCGACATCCTGTTCGCCCACGACCCGGATCAGGCCTGGCCCGGCGCGGCCCGGGAGGCGCTGGCCGCGCTGGCCCGGCTCAAGGCGGCCGGCCTGGTCGCCGCCGTCGGCATCGGCACCAATGCGACGGCCGGCCTGGCCGGCCTGATCCGTGCGGGCGTGGTCGACGTGATCATGCTGGCCAACCGGTACTCGCTGCTCGACCAGGACGCGCTCGAATCCGTTCTCACCCCGGCCGCCGAGCACGGTGTCGCGGTCGTCGCCGCCGGTGTCTTCGCCACCGGTCTGCTGTCGACGGCCCAGCCTGATCCCCGCGCCACCTACGAGTACCGCCCGGCCGGCGCCGCCGTGGTGGGCCGGGCCCGGCGGATCGCGGCGATCTGCGCCGACCACGGCGTCGCGCTGCCCGCCGCCGCCTTGGCCTTCCCGCTGCTGCATCCCGCGGTGGCCGCGGTGGCGGTCGGGATGCGCTCGGAACAAGAGGTCGACGAGGACCTGCGGCAGTTCGCCGCGGACCTTCCGGCCGGACTGTGGCCGGATCTGGTGGCGGCCGGGCTCATCCCCGCCGCCGCCGTCACGCCTTAGGCGGCGGCGACCCCAACCGGCGGCGTTGCCAGGAACCGAGAATGTGTTCCCGCATCGCGTTCTCGGCCGTGACGACGTCGCCGCGGGTCATCGCGTCGAGGACCCGCTCGTGGTCGTCGAGAGTGGACTCGAACGCGTTCTCGTAGCCCATGCCGTGGAACCGGTTGCTCTCGAGCGCCCGCAGATAGAGGCGCTTGGCGATGTTCTCGGCCAGACGGTTCCCCGACAACTCCATGATCGTGAGGTGGAAGACGACGTCGGCCTGCCGCGAGGCGTCGCTCTCCTGCCGGTGCTCGCGCATGACCTCGAGCGCGTGCGCGATGCGGGTCAGGCCCTCGTCGGTGTGCTCCGCGGCCACCGCGCCGGCCATGGCCGACTCGAGGTTGGCCCGCACGACGGTCAGCTCGTCGAGGACGCCCAGGGACTCGTCGTTGTCGATCAGCGTGGAGAGCACGACCGGATCGAGCATGTTCCACGAGCCGGACCGGGCGACCTGGGTGCCGCGGCCCTGGGTGACGATCAGCAGGCCCTTCTCCTCGAGCCGCTTGACCGACTCGCGGATGACGGTGCGGCTGACGCCGAAGTGCTCGCTCAGCGGTCCCTCGGGCGGCAGCAGGTCGCCCTCGGGGATCTGGCCGGTGACGATGAGCTCGACCAGCTCGAGCACCACGGCCACGCTCAACCGGTCGGCCCGCCGGCGCAGCGGGGTGGCGAACGCGTCGGGTGGGGCCGTCATGATTGCACCCTACCGGTCCGGACGGTCAGCGCTGGAGGCGTACGGGCGCGTCCGGCCCACCTCGGCGGACCAGCCACGCCTCGGTGATGTGGTCGAACATCGCGACGCCGGCGCCCTCGGGGTCGTGGGCCGCGATGCGCTCGTGGATCCGCCGGTGGCCCTGGTTGGACGCCACGCACAACGCCCGGTCGGCCCGGCCCAGGTAGCGCGCGGTGTTGACGACCTGGCTCTCCAGGGCCCGAACGACCCCGCGGGCCAGGCGGTTGCCGCCGGTCCGCATGATCGTGTCGTGGAAGGCGTGGTCGACCTCGGCGTACGCCAGCGGGTCGTCCACGAGTTCGTCCATGCGCTCCACCAGTTCGCGCAGCGTCGCCAGGGCCTCGTCGCCCGCGACCCGGGCCGCGACGTGCGCCATGTCCGACTCCAGCACCCGGCGCGTGGCGACCAGATCGTCGAGGATGGCCAGGCTCTCGTCGGTGGCGATGGTGGCCCGCAGCACCACCTCGTCCAGCATGTCCCACATGACCGGCGCGGTGACGATGGTGCCGGCCCCCTGCCGGACCTGGACCAGGCCCTTCTCCTGCAGGATCTTCACCGCCTCGCGGATCACGGTCCGGCTCACGCCGAAGGCCTCGCCCAGCGCCGGTTCCGGCGGCAGCGGCGTGCCCGGCGGGTGCACGCCGAGCACGATGCGTTCCACGAGCTCCGCCGTGATGGCCCGCGCCAGGGTGGCCGGGCGCCGGGCCCGGGCCGGCGTGGGCAAGCCGTTCGCCGATGCCGTCACGAAACGAGACCCTACCGCACATAAGGTCATACGTAATATGACTAACGCGACGCGGCGTCCGTCACGCTCCCGGTCACCGAGCCCATGTCCTCCAGTGCGCGCCCCGATCCGGACAGCGCGAGCCGGATCCGCTCCACCGGCTCGGGCGCCTGGTCGGCGATGGTCGGCACGGACATTTCGGTGCTCAGCCGGTCCGGCGTGATCACCGCGAAGAGGCTGAGGAAGTCCAGCTCCGACAGCGGGCGGCTCGGTTCCGCCTCGTACCCGCCGGTGTCCATCAGCCAGGCCGGGTCGACGTCGGTGGTGGACAGCTCGGGATCGGCGCCCGGCGGCCGGACGGCGCCGCTCACGAAGACCGGACCCTCGATGCCGGCCGAGAAGGTGACCCGCCACCGCAGCGTGCCGCCCTCCACCACCGAGCCCGCCACCGGGTCGACGGTGACCTCGGGCGCGGGGTCGTCGTCGCGCACCTCGACCCGGCTGATCCAGCCGCCGACCTGGACGCCGCGCACCGCCTTGACCCTGAGCCGCAGCATCTCGTCCGAGCCGTAGAGCCGGTCGCCGGTCACCGGGAACGGCGCCGGGATGCGCACCTGGCCGGGCCGGACGGTGGCCGGCCAGGTGCGCGTGAGCCCGGTCGACCAGTCCTCGAGGAACAACCGCACCTGACCGTCGCCACGCCCGGAGACCCGGACCGGGATCTGAGCCGTGCGCTCGCCGTCGTCGCCCTCGGAGATCGTGAGGTCACCGGCGTCGACGCGGGGCAGTGCCACCGGCCGGGGCGCGGGCAGGCCCGGCCGCCAGTCCCAGGCGTCGATCAGCCAGGCCGATCCGCTGTCGCTGCGCGGCACGAGCCGCAGTTCGGCGATCGACGTCAGGCCGCGCAGCGGCAACCTCACCTCTTGCGCCCAGTACCGCCGCAGGGTAGGGGACAGGGGCAGGCCGTCCAGGGCCACGGTGCCCAGGTCGACGGCGCAGCCCCGGGTGTCGGTGGCGACGACGCCGACCCGGGTGCCCGTGCTGCCCGGCGGCACGATGAGCCGCAGGGCCAGCTCGCCGCCGCCGCCGACCGGCCGGGACCGGGCGGGCCGCAGGGTGGTCGCCGCGCCCGGCCGCGACCAGCTCATCGCCACCGCCCGCCGGCCCGGCTCGTCGGCGGTCAGGTCGAGACCGATGAAGTGGGGCGACAGGCCCCAGAACGAGTCGTCGGCGGGCGGCAGGCAGGCGTGTTCCGGATCCGGGTCGACCTGGTCGCACAGCCGGCCCGAACCGGTGACGGTCAGCGGCTCGTCCGGCAGCACCACGGGCGACCGGCCGGCGCCCACGGCGTGGCTCAGCACCCGGGCCGGATCGGCCGAGGGGGCCCGGACACCGGTGCCGTCGAGCAGGGGCCGGGCCCGGTCGTCGCCGGCCACGAACACCCGCGCCGCCGTCGCGACATAGGTGGCGCCGGCCCGCTGTTGCTGGGCCGCGGTCAGCCGGGTCGCCGTGCCCGGGCTGCAGACCGGGTCGTCCCCGTCCGGCGGGAAGTCGTCGCCGGCCGGGGCGGCGGCCTGGCCCGGGGTCCACTCGGTGTTGAAGAAGTTGTGGTTGGCGCCGACCATGAGCAGCGCGCTGTGCAGCGCCCGCCCGCTGCTGACCCCACGTGTCGCGTCGACGTACATCTGCCCCGACAGGTCGGCGACGTCGTTGTCGCAGCCGGGCAGCAACACCGCGGCCGGCACGTCCGGCGCCGGATTCTGCCCGAACGTCGTCGGGCCGATCAGCATCAGGCCGCGCACTGTCCATCGGGTCGGGCCGGGTGCGCCGTCCTGGCCGCGCGGTGGCGGGGCGAGGCTGTCGACGGCGGCCCGGTTGACTCCCTCGCCGCCGCGGGAGTGCCCGACCAGCAGCACCCTTTGCAGCTCGGCGGGCGGGGCGGCCCGCACGGCGGCCGGGGCGCTCGCGCGGTCGCGGCCGGCCCAGTCCGCCCATCGCGCCAGGTGGGCCCGGACCAGCGAGGACCTTTCCTGGGCGCCGCCGTCGCTGTCCGACTCGTCCTGCCCGTTGATGCCGTTGGCCGAGATCGAGACCGTGACGTAGCCCTGGGACGCCAGCAGCTGCTGCGCCTGCTGGTAGCCGCGATAGCTGGGCACGGGCCGGCTGCCGGCCGGGCAGGGCCAGACGTACGGGGCGCTGTCCGCCTCGCCGTAGCAACTGGCGTGCCGGCCGTGCAGGAACACCACCAGCGGGCGCGGACCGGCGGCGCCGCGGGGCGCGGTCACCAGCGCCCGCATCTCGACCGGGGCCGGATAGCCGGGCAACGGCAGCGCGGGCAGCGAGTACTCACCGGTCCGGGTGCCGTACGGGCCGGGCCGTCCGGGGTCGACCGGATTCGCCGGGTGCTGCGGGCCCGGTGCGACCGGCCGGGGTGCGGCGGACCGGTTCGGTACGGGCGCCTGGTCCAGCCGGCGGCCACCGGCCCGGGCCGACAGTCCGGTGACCGGGCCGGGCCAGGGCAGCGCGAAGGTGTGCGAGTCGAGCCGCCGGGCCGCTCCCAGGCGCCGGTCGCCGGCCCAGAACTCGATCGCCGCGTCCCCGACGGGGACGGCGTCCGGCGACCGCCAGATCACCGTGTTCCCATCGGTCCGCCAGCCCACCGCCGCCGTCGTCGCGGAAGGAGCGGCGGCGGCCGGCCCCGCCGCGGCGAGGCTCCCGCCGGTCAGTCCCAGGGCCAGGGCTACTGCCAGGATCGAGCGCATGGATGCCACTTCCGCCGAGGGCCGGATCTTCCCGTCGGTGATTCACCGTATTCGATGCCATTGAGGCGGGCCAGACCTCCCGGCCGAGGCTGGGGGCCGAACCGCACAGCCGACCCACCCGTACGGCGTAGAGTGCTTCGAACAAAACACTTCACAAACGGGGATCGGGGCGGGACGGGCGTTGGCGGCGAATGATCGGGTCACCATCTACGAGGTCGCCGAGCGGGCCCGGGTCAGCATCTCGACGGTGTCCAACGTGCTCAACAAGCCGGACCGGGTGAGCCCCGCGACCCGGGCCCGGGTGCTCGCGGCGGCCGACGAGCTCGGATTCGTGCCCAAGATGCAGGCGGTGTCCTTCGCCCGCCGGGCGGCCGGGCGGATCGGGGTGATGGCCCCGTTCACCGCGTACGGCTCGTATCTGCGCCGGTTGTCCGGTGTGCTGGCCGGCGCGGCCCAGATGGAGATCGACGTCGTGGTCTTCGATCACGAGTCGGCCGCCCTGGCCTCGTCGCCGGTGCTGGCCAGCATGCCCATCCACGGCCGGCTGGACGGGTTGATCGTGATGGGGCTGCCGATCGAGGACGCGATCGCGGAACGGCTGCGGGAGCGCAATCTGCCGACCGTGGCCGTCGACGCGGACAGTCTGCTGTTCAGCCGGGTCGTGATCGATGACAGCGACGGCGGCCGTCTGGCCGCCGCTCATCTGCGCGACCGCGGCCACCGCCATGTCGGCTATCTGCTCGAACGGCAGGTCTCCGACTACGAGTCCCAGGCGATCCGCCGGTTGTCCGGCTTCCAGCAGGTCATCGAGGCGGCCGGGGGCGAGGTGGTCGTGGCGACCAGCGACAACTCCGTCGGCGCGGCCCGACAGGCGGCGGCGGCGCTGCTCGACCGGCCCGACCGGCCCGGCGCCGTGATGGCCCATCACGACGCGCTCGCCATCGGCGTCCTGCTGGCCGCGCGCGACCGGGGGCTGCGCGTGCCCGAGGACCTCGCCGTCATGGGCTTCGACGACGGCGAGTCGGCGGTCGCGGCCGATCTGACGACCGTCCGCCAGCCGTTCGAGGAGTCGGGCCGCACCGCGCTGAACGTGTTGCTGGGCCACATCGAAGGCTCTGATCTGCGGTCCACGACCCTGCTCGACGTGCGTCTGGTCCAACGCTCGACCACCTGAGAAGTCCTTACCCGGGGGTTGCTGCGGACTCACCGCGGCGGCAAATAAAAGTGCTTTTATGGAAACGCTTGACACGCTGGTCGGCCGTGATGTTTCGTGCTCGTAACACGGGTGCGGGAGGCGAGCGATGCAACTGGACGAGGCGGTACGAACCTTTTTGTCCACTAAACCGGATTCCGGGGACCCGGATGCCCCGATCGCCGATCGCCGGGTCGCCATCCACGCCGGCACCGACTCGCTGTTCACCCTGTTCGGCGCCCCGGTGGCCCCGGTCCACAGCGAGCACGACGTCGAGATAGCGGCCGGTCCGGGCCGGATCCGCGTCCGCGTCTACCGTCCGAGCGCCGCGAGTGGCCGGCCGATCCACGTCTTCCTGCACGGCGGCGGTTTCTGGCTGGGCTCCATCGACGAGCGGGTCAACGACGCGACCTGCCGCACCCGGTGCGCGGGGGCCGGCTGCGTCGTCGTCGCCGTGGAATACCGGCTGGCCCCGGAGCACCCGTTCCCGGCCCCGGTCGAGGACTGTTACGCGGGCCTGTGCTGGGCAGTCGAGCACGCCGCCGAGATCGGGGGCGACGCGGCCAACGTGTCGATCGGGGGAGTGTCGGCCGGGGCCACCCTGGCCGCGGCCGTGGCCCTGATGGCCCGGGACCGGCAGGGCCCCGCGCTGCGCCTGCAACTGCTCGAGGTGCCGCCGCTCGACCTGACCCTCGACAGCATGCGGGCGTCCGGCGTCGGCGACGGTTTCGGCATCACGCTCGACGAGATGGCGCTCTGCCGCGACCTCTACCTGGCCGAGCCGGGCGACGCCCGGGATCCGCTCGCCTCACCGCTGCTGGCGCCCGATCTCGCCGGGTTGCCGGCCGCGCGCATCATGACCGCCCAGTTCGACCCCCTGCGACGCGACGGCGAGCAGTACGCCCGCCGGCTGCGCTCGGCCGGGGTCGCCGTCTCGCACGACTGCTACCCCGGTGCCGTACACGGCTCACTGGCCCTCACCGGCACCTGGCCCGGCGCGCAGACCTGGCAGGACGACCTCCTGCGCAGCCTGCGTGCGGCCCACCTCTGAAATTCCTTCCCTCCCGATCCTGGAGGCCTGTCATGGCTCATAGACTCGTTCGCCGACCACTTCGCACCGCCTTGGCCGTCTCCGCGGTCCTCGCCGCCGCGGCCTGCAGCGCGCCCGGCAGCAACTCGGAGACCACCGGGGCCGGGGCCAGCGCCGCCCCGGTCGCCAACGCCACCTGCGGCACCGATCCGATCACCCTCAAGGGCTATTTCGAGACCGGCTTCCCGCTGCCGAAGGACCTCTCGACCGAGTTCTCGAAGCAGTTCCCGAACGTCAAGTGGGACATCCGCGAGGACCAGTTCGCGGTCATCACCCAGAACGCGCCCCGGGTGCTGGCCGACGACCCGCCGGACCTGATGCGCCTGCCGCAGGTCTCCGAGCTGGTCAAGGACGACCTGTTGAAGAATCTGGACGGCTACGCCACGGCGTTCGGCTGGGACAAGTGGCCGGCCTCGCAGCTGCAGCAGATGCGGGTCGGCCCGACCGGCGAGCGGGGCGACGGCCCGCTGTACGCCATGGGCCTCAACTTCAGCATGACCGGCGTCTTCTACAACAAGAAGCTGGCCGCGCAGGTCGGCATGACCAAGCCGCCGGAGACGCTGGCCGAGTTCGACTCCGTGCTGCAGAAGGCCAAGGACGCCGGGCTGACCCCGATCAACCAGTTCAACGGCGGCGCCACCGGCGGCCTGGCCTTCCCGCTGCAGAACCTGATGGCGGCGTACGGCGAACCGGGCGCGATCAACGACTGGATCTTCCAGAAGTCCGGCGCGACCATCGACACGCCGGCCAACCTGCAGGCGGCCGAGCACCTGGCGAAGTGGATCAAGGCAGGCTACTTCGCCCCGGACATCAACTCGCAGGACTACGCGGCGATGATGAGCCGCTTCATCGGCGGCAAGAACCTGTTCATCTTCGACGGCGACTGGGAGTCGGGCAACCTCGACAAGCAGATGGCCGGCAACGCGGGCTTCTTCCTGATGCCGTCGGCCCAGGCCGGCGGCAAGCAGGCGGCCATGTCGGCCCCGCTGACCTTCGGGATCGGCAGCAAGGCCAAGAACGCCGACTGCGCCGCCTTCTTCCTGAACTGGGTGGCCACCAACCAGCAGGCCCGCGACATCGCGGTCAAGGTCGGCGGCTCGCACCCGATGGGCCCGGCCGACGCCTACATGCCGCCGGTTCAAGAGGGCACGGTCACGGCGAGCACCCTGGCCGCGGGCGCGACCATCGGTGAGGACAACGGCGCCATGGACTTCATCGCCAACGCGACCGGCGCCATCTACGCCAAGGGCTGGACGCCGAACCTGCAGAAGATGGTGGCCGGTCAGCAGACCCCGGACGGGCTGCTGAAGGCGGTCCAGAAGGACTACGAGAGCCAGGTCAAGAAGTAATGTCGGTTCCCGCTACGGGGCGGCGCGGGCCACGCGCGCGCCGCCCCCGGCGCGCCTGGCTCGGCTGGCTGTTCGCCCTCCCGGCCGTCGTCATGTACGCCACCTTCGTGCTGCGCCCCCTGCTGCTGACCGTGCAGTACTCGTTCTACGAGTGGAACGGCATCGGGGCGTCGACGTGGGTCGGGCTGGACAACTACGGCCGCCTGTTCACCGACTCCGAACTGTTCGCCTCGATCCTGCACGCGTTCGAGCTGATCCTGTTCTTCAGCCTCGTCCCGGTGCTGCTGGGCCTGTTCGTGGCGGCCACGATCCGGGGCATCGCGCAGAGCCGGCTGGCCACGGTCGCCCGCACCGTGCTGTTCCTGCCCCAGGTCATCCCGCTGGTGGCCGCGGGCATCATGTGGAGCTGGCTGCTGTCCACGACCGGGCTGGCCAACGAGTTGCTGTCGGCCGTCGGGCTGGACAGCGTCACCCGGGCCTGGCTCGGCGACTTCGACACGGCCCTGCCCGCGGTCGGCATCATCGGCGCCTGGGTCCTCGTCGGCCTGTGCACCCTGTTGCTGCTGGCCGGGATGAGCAAGATCGACCCGGCCCTGTACGAGGCGGCCCGGCTCGACGGCGCCGGCCCGGTCCGCGAGTTCTTCTCGATCACGCTGCCCAGCCTGCGCCAGGAGATCGGCGTGTGCGTCACGGTGACCGTGATCGCCGCGCTGGCCAGCTTCGACATCGTCTACATCGCCACTCAGGGCGGGCCCGGCAACAGCACCATGGTGCCCGGTCTGGAGATCTACTACCTCGCGTTCTCCGAGCGGGAGGTCGGCATGGCCTCGGCCCTGGCCGTGGCCCTGGTGGTCCTCGTGCTGCTGGTCGTCCTTCCGTTGCAGCGACTCACCAGGGACGGCTCTCGATGATCGTCAACCGCCGCGAGACGTGGATCGGGCGGATCCTGCTCGTCCTGCTGATGGTGGTCACCGTCGTGCCCTTCCTCAGCCTGTTCGTCACCGCCCTGCACCCGGCCGGCACGTACCCGTCCGGGCTGTCCTGGCCGGACAGCCCGCAGTGGGGCAACTTCGTCGACGCGTTCCGCGCCGCGAACATGGGCCGGCTGCTGTGGTCCAGCACCCTGATCGTGCTCGGGGTGGTGCCGGTCTCGTTGTTGCTGGGCACGATGGCCGGCTTCGCGTTCGGCCACCTCAAGGTGCCGGGTCACCGGATCGGCTTCGTCGTCTTCCTGCTGGGCCTCACGCTGCCGTTCGAGGGCATCATCACGCCGCTGTACTACCAGATCCGCGACATGGGTCTGCTCAACACCCGCTGGGCGATCATCCTGCCGCTGATCGGCTTGTTCATGCCGTTCTCGGTGGTCTGGATGCGCGCCCACTTCGTCACCATGCCCGAGGACCTGTCCGAGGCGGCCCGGATCGACGGCGCCGGCACCTGGCAGCTGTTCTGGCGGGTGCACGTGCCGCTGGCCATGCCCGCGCTCTCCTCGCTGGCCATCCTGCTCTTCCTCTGGACCTGGAACCAGTTCCTGCTGGCCATCGTGCTGGTCGACGACCCCGCGAAACGAACGATGGCCGGGGCTCTGGGCGCCTTCCAGGGACAGTGGGGCACCGACATCCCGCTGCTGTGCGCCGGGGCGTTGCTGATCCTGGTGCCCACGCTCGCGGTCTTCCTCGTCTTCCAGCGTCGCTTCGTGGCCGCGCTCCTGCAGGGCTCGATCAAGGGCTGATGATGGACGCTCCACTCACTTCCGCCTACACCGACGCGGAACGACGACACTTCCTGCGGTACACGCGCACCCGGTCGTGGCCGATGCTGCAACGCTTCCCGGTCGGCGACGAGCTGCACACGGAGTTGCTCGCGCAGATGCTGGCCAGCTCGGCCGAGACGATCCGGGCCCTGGAGAGCTCGCTGGCCGAGGAGGCCGGCGCCGTCGCGGCCCGGCTGCTGACCGATCCGGAGCACCGGGCGGCCGTCGCGCGCCTGCCGTTCCGGCCGGACGACCGGATCGTCGCGGTCGGCGACTCGATCACCGCCGACCGCCTCGGCTGGTTCGACCTGCTCGCCCACTCCGTCGGGTCCGGACCCGTCCTGGTCAATCTGGGTGTCAGCGGGAACACCACCGCGGACGTGCTGGAACGGTTCGACGTCGTGGAAGCGGCCCGGCCCACCCGCGTGCTGCTGATGCTGGGCACGAACGACGTCCGGGTGCACGGCCGGACCGGCGGTCACCGGATGACCACGGCGCCCGAGACGGAACGCAACCTGCGGGCGCTGGTCGACCTCGTCACCCGTGATCTGGGCGCGACCGTCACCGTCATCACGCCCCCGGCCGTCGATCAGCGCCGCATCGACGAGTTCTTCCGGGACGGCCCGGTGCGCTGGCGGGCGGACGAGGTGGCCGAGGTGGCCGAGGTCGTCCGCAAGGTCGCCCCGGACGCCGTCGACCTGCACACGGCCACCGCCGATCAGCGACCGGACCACCTGCTCGAACCGGACGGTGTCCACCCCAGCCGGACCGGTCAGCGATTCATCCTGAGCCGGATCGTGGCGGAGCTCGGCGCCAGGTCTTGACGGCAGTCGATGTCAGGCATGGAATGTTACCCGGAGGTAACGCCATGATCTGGAGTCGTGCCGCCGCCGGCCTCGGCCTGCTGATCGCGCTGGCCGTCGCGCCCGCGCCCGCGCTGGCCGCCGCGCCCGCCTGTGCCGCGCCCGCGCCCAGCGCCACCCAGCCCGGCTATCTGGTCGCCGACCCCGCGTGCGGGCTCGACGGCACGCCGTTCACGGCGCTGCCCGGCGCGCGGGTGCACACCGGCATCGTGGCCGGCGCGGCCTACCGGATCGAGGTGCCCGGCGCGTGGAACGGCGGGCTCGTCGTCTACGCCCACGGGTACCGCGGCACCGGCACGACCGTGTACGTCGACGACCCCGCGCTGCGGTCGCACTACATCGCCCGCGGCTATGCCTGGGCCGCCTCCAGCTATGCCACCAACGGCTACGACGTGGGCCAGGGGGTCCGCGACTCGGTGGCCCTGCCCGAGGTGTTCCGCCGGGTCACCGGCGTACGCCCGAAGTCGGTGATCATGTCCGGGGCGTCGATGGGCGGGCACGTCACCGCGGTGGCGATCGAGGAGCGCCCGCGGATGTTCGCCGGGGCCATGCCCTACTGCGGGGTGCTGGGCGACACCGCCCTCTACGACTACTTCCTCGACGCCAACGTGACGGCGGCCGCGCTGACCGGCGTGCCGATCGAGTTCCTGCGGCGCCCGCCCGCCGACTACCAGGAGCGGTGGCGGGCCCAGGTCAATCGCATCGCGCCGGCGCTCGGCCTGCCCACCGGGTCCACCCCGGCCGGGCGTACGTGGTCGGCCGTGGTGGAACGACGCAGCGGGGGTGACCGGCCCGGCTTCGACAGCGCTTTCGCGTACTGGAACTCCGCGCCCTCGCTGCCGCCGCTGGCCGACCTGCCGTTCCTGTTCGGCCTCTATCCCGGCCTGCAGGGCGGCACCGCGGGCATCGCGCCCGGCAACATCGCCGGCAACCGGCACACGGTCTACCGCAGCACCGACCGGCTGTGGCCGACCGCCGCCGAGTGGCGGCTCAACCGCGACGTGCTGCGGGTCAAGCGCGACGTCCCGGCCGACCCCGGCCTGTCCGGGGTACCCCGCGTCGACGGCAAGCCGCGCGTGCCCGTCCTGTCCCTGCACACGATCGGTGACCTGTTCGTGCCGTTCTCGATGGAACAGGAGTACGCGGCCCGCGCCGCCCGCAACGGCCGGTCCAACCTGTTCGTGTCGCGCGCCATCCGCGGCGTCGGCCATTGCGACTTCACCGGCCAGGAACTGGCGCAGGGCTTCGACGACCTGACGACCTGGGTGCGTACGGGCCATCGCGCCGCCGGCGACGCCGTGCTCAACCGCCGGGCCGTGGCCGACCCGGCCTTCGGGTGCCGCTGGACGCGCGGCACCCACCGCAACTTCGTGGCCCCGGCCTGCCCGGTCAGCGCCAAGCCGTGATGGCCTTACCGGCCTCGTCGACGAACGTGCTGACCAGCTCGGGGTCGCTGCTGCTGCGTTCGTACTCGCTGTCGTGGAGCACCGTCACGATCGAGCCGAACCGCAGCACCACGACCCGGTTGGTCTGCTCGCCGCCGGTCGGGTCACCCGGCAGGTCGAGCTAAATACAGCACCCCGTTCGGCACCGAGCCCTCCGGGGCGTCCGGAGCCTGGTAGTGGCTCATCATGGCCGCGCTGGCCAGGACCCCGTCGCCGGGAGCCAGTTCGCGGTCGCACAGCTGGGGCACGGCCGTGGCGCCGTCGGCCTTCTGGCGCTCGCGCTGCATGGTGTCGGGCATCTTCAGGAACGCCGACGCCGGGATCGTCCGCGCGGGGCCCGGCGGCGCCGGCGAGTCCCCGGCCCCGGAGACGCCGCTCGGCACCGGGTTCGCCCCGCCGTCGTCACCGGACGTGCTGCATCCGGCGACGACGGTCAGGGCGACCAGCAACAGAGGAAGGGATCGGGTGGCCATCAGCGCCAGACCGTGTAGCGGACGTGCTGCGGCGCCGGATCGATGTAGTCGACCTCGTAGAGCACACGGAACTGGGTCCCACTCGGTACCCCGGTCGCGAGAACCGTACGCCGGTGCTCGGTCGGCGAGCAGGCCCGCACCGGCTCGGTGTACGTGGGATCGCGCCCGTCGGCCGAGAGCAGGGCGACCAGGAACGTCTGACACCGGTCCGACGGCCGGGCGGCGTCGCGGATGCCCGAGACCGAGATCGTGGTGCACCGGGCGCCGATCGGGGTCGAGGCGATGCGCCCGGCGGCGTAGAAGTCCGCGGTGGGCTTGACGGGCGTGCACCGTTGCGCGCTCGTCGGGGTGTGGGCGGCGGCGGGGGGGGGGGGGGCCCCCCCCCACCCCCCCCCCGCCCGGGTGGCCGA